>NZ_BAAAMV010000017.1:0-150525 GCF_039529455.1 Nonomuraea bangladeshensis | reverse complement strand
CGCCCCGCGCGCCGGGCTGCCCCGCGCGCCGGGGCCGCCCCCGCCCCGCGCGAGCTGCCCCGGCGCCGGGCAGCGCAAGGGCGTCAGGGGGTGGGGTGGCTCACGCGCATCTCGTGTTCGATGTCCCGGGCGGTCACTGACAGGGCGCCCACCAGCTCCGGTAGCCGGGTGCGGGAGAAGCGGCTGGTGGGCATCGACACCGACAGGGCCGCCTGGGCGTGGCCGTCGGGGCCGCGTACGGCACGGCCGACGGCGGTGACGCCCGACTCGGTCTTGCCGGCGTTGATGGCGAAGCCCCGCTCGCGGACGTTGCGCAGCTCGCGGCGGAGCGCCGTCAGGTTGGGCCGCTGGTCGAGCCGGTCGGCCCACTTGTCCTCGTCGTAGAGCCCGTCGAGCCGCTCCTGCGGCAGGTCGGCGAGCAGGACCTTGCCGCCCGAGGCCAGGTGGGCGGGGAAGACCATGCCCTCGCGGTTGCCGACCCGCAGCGCCTGCGTGCACTCGACGGAGCCGATGAAGCGTACGTGGTCGCCGGAGAGTATCTGCAGGTTCGCGCTCTCCTGGACCCGTTCGACCAGGGCGGCGAGGTGCGGCATGGCGACCGCGCGGAGCAGCGCGGTGTGCGACTGGGAGCGGCCGCCCAGCGAGAGCACCGGCCCGGCGGCGTACTGGTGGTCCTCGCGGCGGACCGCGAAGTCGCGGTAGACGAGCATGGCGAGCAGCCGGTGCGCGGTGGAGGGCGCCACCCCGAGCCGCCGCGCCGCCTCGCCCACCCCGAACGGGCCCTCGACCTGGAGCATGACCGCGAGCTGCAGCGCGTGATCGACGCTGCGGACCAGATAGTTGGGAGGATTCTTCACAGCAGAATCTCCTATTCTTTTCCGCTCCCCACGATACAAGCTGGAGACCCGCGGGAGCGGCGGCGTGCCGTCGCGCCGTCCCGCGTCGAGGACGCTAGGAGTGGACATGACCGAGATCGCGAACTCCCCGGTTCGCCTCACCGCGGTCGACTCGCCGGATCAGCCGACGCCGTCGGCGGCCCTGGAGGAGCTGTACCGCGGCTTCGAGAAGGAGCTGCTGGTCCCGCTGTGGACCGAGATCGGCGACCTGATGCCGGTGCACCCGAGGAGCAAGGCGGTCCCGCACCTGTGGCGGTGGGAGAACCTGGTGGCGCTGGCCGGCGAGGCCGGGCACCTGGTGCCGGTCGGCAGGGGAGGGGAGCGGCGGGCGATCGCGCTCGCCAACCCGGCGCTCGGCGGCCGGCCGTTCGCGACGCCGACGCTGTGGGCGGCGATCCAGTACCTGATGCCGGGCGAGGACGCCCCCGAGCACCGTCACACCCAGCACGCCTTCCGTTTCGTGGTCGAGGGCGAGGGCGTCTGGACGGTCGTCGGCGGCGACCCGGTGCCGATGCGCCGCGGCGACTTCCTGCCCCAGGGCGGCTGGAACTGGCACGCCCACCACAACGCCGCCGACCGGCCCATGGCCTGGATCGACGGCCTGGACATCCCGTTCCAGTACGTCACCGAGTCCCAGTTCTTCGAGTTCGGCCGCGACCGGATCAGCGACGCCGAGCGCACCACGCCCGAGCGGTCCCGTTCCGAGCGGCTGTGGGGGCATCCGGGCCTGCGGCCGGTGTCCGCGCCCGGTGCGCGGACCTCCTCCCCGCTGCTGGCCTACCGGTGGGCCGACACCGACCGCGCCCTCGCCGACCAGCTCGCGCTGGAGGCCGAGGGTTACGCCGGCACGGTCGAGCCCGGCCACGCCGCCGTCCGTTACACCAACCCCACGACCGGCGGCGACGTGCTGCCCACCATCCGGGTCGAGATGCACCGCGTGCGCGCCGGCGCAGAGACCGCGCCCCGCCGGGAGACCGGATCCTCGGTCTACCAGGTCTTCGACGGCAGCGGCCGGATCACCGTCGGCGACCGGTCGTGGTCGGTGACCCGTGGCGACCTGTTCGTCGTGCCGTCCTGGACGCCGTTCTCGGCGCGCTCCGAGGCGTCGGCGTCCGACTCCGACTCCGGCTCGCTCGACCTCTTCCGGTTCAGCGACAGCCCGATCTTCGAGGCGCTGCGCCTCGACCGCTCCGACGTGGAAAGGCCGCAGGCATGAGGCTCGCCACCATCCGTACCTCCCAGGGGGGCACCCGCGCCGTGCGGGTCGAGGGGGAGACCCTGGTCGACCTGGGCCTCGCCGACGTCGGCGAGCTGCTGGCCCGGCCCGACCGGGCGGAGCGCGCCGCCCGGTCGGGCGAGCCGGTGGCGGCGTCCGGGTTCGCGCCCGTCGTGCCGAACCCCGGCAAGATCGTCTGCGTGGGGCTCAACTACCGCAACCACATCCTGGAGATGGGCCGGGAGCTGCCGCGGCACCCGACGTTGTTCGCCAAGTATCCCGAGGCGCTGGTCGGCGCGTACGACGAGATCAGGCTCCCGCCGGAGTCGGACCAGGTGGACTGGGAGGCCGAGCTGGCGGTCGTCATCGGGACGCGGGTGCGGCGCGCGGACGAGGCCGAGGCCGCCGCCGCCATCGCCGGGTTCGCCGTGCTCAACGACGTCACGATGCGCGACTGGCAGTACCGCTCGCCGATGTGGCTCCAGGGCAAGACCTGGGAGGCCAGCACGCCCTTCGGTCCTTATCTGGTCACGCCGGACGAGCTGGAGGGCGGCGTACGGCCCTCGCTCACGCTGACCGGCTGGGTGGACGGCGAGCAGGTGCAGCAGGCCGACACCGCCGACCTCGTGTTCGACCCGGTGGACCTGGTCCGCTACGTCTCCACGATCCTCACGCTCAACCCCGGCGACGTCATCGCCTCCGGCACGCCGGGCGGCGTCGGCCACGCCCGCAAGCCCGCCCGCTACCTCGCCGACGGCAGCGTCCTCGCCACCGAGATCACCGGCCTCGGCCGCTCGGAGGTCAAGGCCGTCGCCGAGGCGGTCGCGCGATGACCGGCGACCGCGGCCGCGCCGACGGCCTCCGCTGGACGGCCGAGGGCAGCGCGATCTTCTTCGACGCCCTGGCCGGGCTGCCGGACGAGCGCCTGGACGCGCCGACCGCCCTGCCGGGCTGGAGCGGCAGGCACCTGCTCGCGCACGTGGCCGCGAACGCCGACGCCCTGGCCAACCTGGTGCACTGGGCGCGCACCGGCGAGGAGCGCCCCATGTACTCCTCGCCGGAGCAGCGTGACGCCGACATCGCGGCGGGCGCGGCCAGGCCCGTCGCCGAGCTGCGGGAATGGGCGGCGCGGGCCGCCGACGACCTCGGCGCGCGCCTCGCCGAGCTGGACGAGCGGCAGTGGAAGGAGCACGTCCGCACCGCGCAGGGCCGTACGGTCACCGCCGAGGAGATCCCCTGGATGCGCGCCCGCGAGGTCATGGTGCACGCCGTGGACCTCGGCGCGGGGGTGACGTTCGACGACCTGCCCGCGGACTTCCTCGCGGCGTTGGTCGGCGACATCGCCGCCAAGCGCGCCGCCGCCCCCGGCCCGGCGCTCACGCTCACGGTCACCGGCGGCGGAACGTGGTCGATCCCCGGCTCCGGGCCGGCCGTCCCGCTCACCGGGACCCTCGCGGGCCTGGCCGCCTGTCTCTCCGGCCGGGGCTCGGGCGGCGTGACCGGCGAGGCGGGCGGCCCGCCGCCCGAGCTGCCGCGCTGGCTCTAGCCGCGAACCTGAAGAGGAAAGGAACGGACATGGTCGGAAACGGCCGCGACGTCGACGTCGTCGTGGTGGGCGGGGGCATCGGCGGCCTGGCCAACGCCCTGGCGCTGACGCGCAAGGGCCTGCGGGTCCGGGTGCTCGAACAGGCCCACGAGTTCGGCGAGGTGGGCGCGGGCCTGCAGATCGCGCCCAACTGCACGCGCATCCTCGACCGGTGGGGGCTGCTCGACGAGGTCACGTCGCTCGGCGTGCTCCCCGAGAGCATCGTCATGCGCGACGCCATCGACGGCGAGGTCCTCACCCGGCTCGACCTGCGGGACGTGGAGCGGCGCTACGGCTTCCCCTACCTGGTGATCCACCGCAGCGACCTGCACGGCACGCTGCTGCGGGCCTGCCGCCGGGCCGGGGTGGACCTCGTCAACGACGTCACGGTCACCGGGTACGAGCAGGCCGCGGACGGAGCGGTCGCCGTGCACGCGGGAGGGCGCGAGCGGGGCGCGGTCGTCCTCGCCGCCGACGGGCTCCGCTCCGTGGCCCGCCGCCTGCTGAGCGACGACGAGCCGGTCAGCTCCGCCTACGTCGCCTACCGGGGCGCGGTGCCGTTCGAGCAGGTCGCCCGGCTCGACGTGCAGCCGAAGGACGTGGTCGTGCACGTCGGCCCGCGCTGCCACTTCGTCCAGTACGCACTGCGCCACGGCGAGATGTTCAACCAGGTCGCGGTCTTCGAGTCGCCGAAGGCGCTGGCCGGCGAGGAGGACTGGGGCACGCCCGACGAGCTGGACGCGGCGTTCACGGCGACCAGCGAGCAGGTGCGGGCCGGGCTGCCGCTGATGTGGCGCGACCGCTGGTGGCGGATGTTCGACCGCGATCCGATCGACGACTGGGTACGGGGCCGCGTCGCCCTCACCGGCGACGCCGCGCACCCGCCGCTGCAGTACCTCGCGCAGGGCGCGGTCATGGCCATCGAGGACGCGTGGGTGCTGTCCGAGCACGTGGCCCGCCTGACCGGCCCGACCGGTGGCCCGGCCGGTGGCACGACCGGTGGCACGGCCGGCGTGGACTGGGACGCCGCGCTGGCGGCCTACAACGCCGTCCGTCCCCTGCACTGCCGCCGGGTGCTGACCACGGCCCGCGCCTGGGGCAGGCTCTGGCACCACGACGGGGAGCGGCGGGAGTGGCGCAACGCGGTGCTCCGCGAGCGCGACGTCCACGACTACGCGTACGTCGACTGGCTCTTCGGGCCGACGGCGCTCACGCCCGGCGAGCTGCCGCCGATGTTCCCCGGGTACGACGGCGAGCCCGCCCTGACCTGATTGCGGTCCGCCGTAACGACGGTTTCGGGTCCGATCGGCCGAAGATTTCGGGAGCGCTCCCAAAGCTTAGGTGCTCCGCTTCACCTGCGCTTACGTAGTCTTCGGCCTCCGGACGCCTGTCTGGAAGGCGACGGACGCCCATCGACGGCCTTTTCGTGCGGGGTCTTGACATCGCAGGCAGACGATTTACTCAAAAGTTTGACCACCCTTTTGGACGTACCGCCCAGCAGGCTTTGAGCTGGTCTTTTGCTGTTGTCTCACAAGCAGTCAGTATCGATGCAAATTCCGGCGAGTCCCTAATTTCATATTGAGACCGGCTCCGTGGAGAGGGATGTCATACTGCGCTGGGAGCGCTCCCGCCGACCCGTCCCCGACCTCCGAGGGCCCGGTACGTGAATCATCCCGACCCCCCGCTCGACACCCGCCGCCCATGGGCCGCGCACATCTGGTGGATCGCCCTGGCCGCCGGCGCCGCCGGCTTCGCCTTCGTCTGGCTGGCCACCCCGCACACCCGCGACATCGAGGCCGCCTGGCAACTGGCCGCCAAACTGCTCGCCTTCGCCTGCCTGTGCTGCGCGATCGCGTTCTTCCCGTGGGTGTCGCCGCGGCTGCACTGGCTGCTGTACGTCCCGTTCGTCGTCCTGACCGGCTATCTCGTCCCGCGCATCAGCTGGTTCTACTACGGCGACGGCGCCCGCGCCCACGGCGACTCCTTCTACACCCACCTCTATCTGCTGCTCTATCCGGGCATCGTGCTCTCCGTCGCCGCCGCCTACCGCATCGGCGGCGGCTCGCCAGGCCGCTGCCTGAAGATCATGGCCACCGGCGTGCTGATCGTCTTCTCCGGCTTCCTCGACGTCATGTGGCAGGTGGTCAACCCGGTCACGATCCCCGAGACCATCGACGCCCCGCACATCAACCTGTTCACCGGCGGGCCGATCTCGTTCGGCGCGGCGATCTGGTTCACGCTCGCGCACGTCCCGATCATCGCCGGGATCAACCTGCTGCCCCTCGACCGCTGGATCGAGCGCCTGACCGGCGCCGCCCCGAGGAGGTGACCGATGCCCATCGAGATCTCGGTCGCGGCCCCCGCCTACAACGAGGCGGCCAACATCGCGGCGGCCGTCACCGAGTGGCGCGACTACCTGGAGCGCCACCCCGAGGTCGCCGCGTGGGAGATCGTCGTCTGCGACGACGGCAGCTCGGACGGCACCGGCCGGATCCTGCGCGAGCTCCAGGCCGGCTGCCCGCGGCTCACGGTCGTCACCTTCGCCAGCAACCGGGGCGCGGGCGCGGCCATCGCCGCCGCCATCGCGGCCACCCGTCTGGAATGGGTGGTCCTGCTCGACTCCGACGGCCAGTTCCCGATCGCCAACCTGGACGCCTTCATCGGGCGCATCCAGGCCGGCGGCGTGCTCGCGCTGTCAGGGGCGCGGATCAGGAAGGCCGACAGCCTGCCGTACCGGTGGGGGTCGGCCGCCAGCGGCGCGGTCAGCAACCTGCTGCACCGCACCCGCTACCGCGACTTCAACTCCATCTTCAAGGTCGTGCACGGGCCGCTGTTCCGGGCGCTGCCGCTGGAGTCGGCGGGCATGAACTGCTCCACCGAGATCACCGCCCGCGTCGCCGAGCTCGGCCACACCTGGACGGAGCTGCCCATCGAGCACCGCGAGCGGGGCGGCGGCAGCCGCGGCTGGCGGTTCTGGCGCGGCGCGCGCGACCGGGCGCTGTTCGTGGGCTACCTCGGGCTGCGGCACTGGCTGCTGCGCCGCGGCGTGCTGCGCGTGCCTGAGCGGGGTCTGCCTGAGCCGCGCCTGCCTGAGCCGGGCCCGCCCGAGCCGCGCCTGTCTGAGCCGGGCGAGCACGTCGGCGTGCCCGTACGGGAGGCCCGATGAGGGTGGCCATGTTCA
Source organism: Nonomuraea bangladeshensis (assembly GCF_039529455.1). Classification (NCBI taxonomy): domain Bacteria; kingdom Bacillati; phylum Actinomycetota; class Actinomycetes; order Streptosporangiales; family Streptosporangiaceae; genus Nonomuraea; species Nonomuraea bangladeshensis. Next base: position 143,647 of record NZ_BAAAMV010000017.1, on the reverse strand, counting down.
GCGGCGGCCGGGGCGCGGCCGGCATCGCGCGGGCCCTGCTGCGCACGCCGGGCCTCGACCTCGCCCTGCTCGTCAACGGCTACGACAACGGCCTGTCCACCGGCGCGCTGCGCCGCTACCTGCCCGGCATGCTCGGCCCGTCCGACTTCCGCAAGAACCTCCTGCTCCACCTGGGCCGCGACGACCCGCGCCGGGCGCTGCTCGAACACCGGCTGCCGCCCGGCAGCACCCTCGCCGACCTGCACAGGATCGCCGGGGCCGCCCCCGAGCCGGTGGCGCGCGACCTGCGGATCTTCGCGGCGCGGCTGGCCGCCGGCCCCGGCGGGTTCGACCTGACGGACTGCGCGCTCGGCAACCTGGTGTTCGCGGGGGCGTACCTGCGGCTCGGGGAGGACTTCAACGCCGCCGTACGGGCCTGCGCCCGCACGTTCGCCACCCCGGCGCGGCTGCTGAACGTCACCGACGGCACGAACGCCTACCTCGTCGCGCTCAAGCAGGACGGACGGGTGCTGGCCGACGAGGCCGACATCGTCGGCCCGCAGGACGCCGCCGCCATCACCGATCTGTTCCTGCTGCCCGCGCCGCTCACCGGGCCCGAGCTGGCCGGGCTCGCGGGGCTGCCCGCCGAGCGGGTGCGCGAGCTGCTGTCCCGCCGCGCCGTCCCCGCCGCGCCCGACCCCGAGGCGCTGCGGGCGCTCGCCGACAGCGACCTCGTCGTGTACGGCCCCGGGACCCCGCACTCCTCGCTGCTGCCCAGCTACCTCACCCAGGGCGTGGCCGAGGCCGTCGCCGGTGGACGGTCGGCGGCGCGGGTGTTCGTGGTCAACGTGGGCAGCGACCACGACGTCCAAGGGCTGAGCGCGACCGACCTGGTGGACCGGGCGCTGGCGTACCTGGGCGACCCCGGCAACGAACAGCGCCTGATCACCCACATCCTCAGCCACGACGGTGCCGCGGGCGGGCCGGCGGTGCCGCGCGCCGTCGCCGAGCGGGGGACGTGGGCCGGCGCCCGCTGGATCGCCGCCGACCTGGAGGACCCGTGCCGTCCCGGCAAGCACCACGGCCCCCGCACCGTGGCGGCGCTGCGGGCGCTGCTCGGCGAGACGCCCCTGGCGCGGGCCGGATGAGCGGGGAGCGGTCCTGGCGCGTGTGGCTGTGTGACCTCGACGGGACGCTTCTGGACTCCTTCCCCGCGCACGAGGCCGCCTTCCGACAGGCGATCGCCGAGCTGGTCCCGTCCCGGCTGACCGGGTTCAGGTACGCCGAGCACGCCGGGGCGAGCACGGCCGCCGTCGCCGCCCGCCTGGCGGGGGACCCCGATGTGGCCGATCGGCTGGCCCGGCGCAAGCAGGAGCTCTACCGCGAGCACGTACGCGCCGGGCGGGTCCGGCCCTTCCCCGGCACGCGTCTCCTGCTCGACCGGCTCGCCGCCGGCGGGCGGACGGCGTACGCGGTGACCGGCGGCAGCCGCGCGTCCGTCGCGCGGGCGCTGGCCGGCACCGGGCTGGCGGACGCCTTCCGCGACGTGCTGACCGCCGACGACATCCCGGTCAGCAAGCCCGACCCGGAGGTCTACCGCCTGGCCTGCCGCCGCTGGGACGTGGACCCGGCGGAGGCGGTCGTGCTGGAGGACTCCGCGCACGGGGTGGCGGCGGCGCTCGGCGCGGGCCTCGCGACGCTGCACGTCCACACGGCCGAGCCGATGCCCGGCGCGATCGGGGCGGGCGACCTGCACGACGTGGTGTCCCTGGTAGGAGAAGAGATGAACGGCAGTGAGTGAGCGGGGGGTGTGCGCCGTCGTCCCGGCGGCGGGGCGGGGGACCCGGCTGGGCTCCGGCGTACCCAAGATCATGATCGAGGTCGCGGACGGCGTGACGCTCTGGCACCTGCTGCGCAGGCGGCTGCGGCCGGCCGCCGGGCACGTCCACGTCGTCGTCTCGCCCGACGGGGAGGGCCCGTTCCGCGAGCTGGCCGCCGGGGACCTGGCCGGCGGCGGGGTGTCGGTGAGCGTCCAGGAGCGGCCCACGGGCATGGGGGACGCGATCTTCGGCGCGGCGGCCCGGCACTGGGCGGCGTACGAGACGATCCTGGTGGTCTGGGGCGACCAGGCGAACCTGTCGGCGGAGACCGTGCGCGCGGTGCTCGCCGCGCACCCCGGCGAGGGCGTCACGCTGCCGCTGGTCGCGATGGCCGACCCGTACGTGGAGTACGAGCTGGCCGGCGGCGAGCTGGTCCGCGTCCGGCAGTCCAGGGAGGGCGAGGAGTGCCGGCCCGGCGGGCTCAGCGACGTGGGCGTGTTCTGCCTGGCCACGGACGGGCTGGAGGCCGCCTGGGCCCGCTACGTGGCAGGGGCCGGGCGGGGCGCGGCCACCGGAGAGGTGAACTTCCTGCCGTTCCTGACGCATCTGTCCCGGGTGGAGCGCCGGCCGGTGACCGTCGTGCCGGTCGCCGACCCGGCTGAGGCGCGCGGCGTGAACACGCCCGATGACCTGGAGTTCGCCCGCCGGACGTACCTGCGGTGCCCGGACTGAGCGCCCCCGAGCGCCGCAGCACGCGCGGCTGGCTGGCCGCGCACCGGTGGGCGGCCGGGCCGACCCTGGTCAGCACGCTGGCCAGCGGGATCGCCGCGGCCACCACGCTGGTGATCGCGCGCGGAGCGGGGGCGGCGGCGTTCGGCGACTTCACGGTGGTGCTGTCGATCGCGCTGATCGTCACCGTCGGCATGCTGACCAGCCTCCACTACGTCATGCTGCAGGAGTTGCCGCGCGCCGCCCCCGAGGAGCGGCCGGCGCTGCTGACGACGGCGCTGCTCGCCACCCTGGCCGTGAGCGCGGCCCTCGCCGGGCTCGCCCTGCTGGCGGCGCCGCTGCTCACCGCCGCGCTCAACGTGGACACCGGGACGCTGGCCGCCGGGCTGGCGCTGGCCGCGTCCATGACGGTCAACCAGCTCGCGGAGAGCTTCCTGCGGGGGCTGAAGCGCTTCGCGTTCGTGGCGTGGCTGAAGCTGGCCGTCGCGCTCTGCTACCTGGGGGCCGCCTGCTTCTGCCTGCTGGTGCTGGGCGTGCGGGAGGCGGAGCCGTACCTGGCGGCGCTGATCGTCACGAACGCCGGGTTCGCCGTGGTGGCGGTGGCGGCGGCCCGGCCGCGGCTCGGGGCCTGGTCGGCGCGGCTGGCCGTGACGCTGTACCGGCACGGCGGCTGGGTGACCGCGATCGCCGCGCTGAGCGGCGTGCTGTTCGGGGTGGACGTGATCTTCCTCAACCACTGGGCGCCGGCGGCCGACGTGGGCGTCTACTCCGTCTACAACGGCTTCCCCAAGCGGCTGATGGGCGTGGTGTTCACCGACGGGATCGGGCTGGCGCTGCTGCCGCTCATGGCCACCACCGACAAACCCCTGCTGATGCGGCGGATCGCCCGGCTGGCGCCCGCCGTGGCCGTCGCGACTGCCGTGCTCTCCTTCGCCGCGAGCCTGGTGTTCTTCCTGCTGATGCGCGGCGCCTACCCGTACGCGCCGGAGCTGATGGCGCTGTCCGCGCTCGGCATCGGCCTGCACACCGCCTTCAACCTGTACTCGGTGGCGCTGTCCATGGACGGGGTGCGCGGCGCGAAGGTGCTGGCCGGCTGCCTGCTGGTGAGCGCGCCGCCCGCGCTCGCCGTGCTCGCCGTCTGCGTGCGCAGGGACGGGCTCACCGGCGGGCTGGTGGGCTTCGCGCTGGTCAACCTGGTCCTGCTGGCCGTCGTGGGGACGACGGCCGCCCGGAGATACCGCTCGTGAAGGACGTCATGAGAATCGCCTGCATCGTCAACCAGTTCCCGCCCAACGTGACCGCGGGACTCGGCCGGTACGTCGAGCTGATCACCCCGCACCTGGCCCGCGACCACGACCTGACCGTCCACACGCCGAACGACGGCGCCCTGCCCGTGGACGAGCGGGTGGACGGGGTCGCCGTGCACCGCCCGCGCGTCCGCCTGCCCGGCGGCGGCAGGCGGCTGAACCGCACCAGGCGGGCGGAGTTCCTGCTGCTCGCGGCGCGCGTGGTGGCCAGCAACTGGCGCTACGTGCGGCGGCTGCGCCGCGGCCCCCGGCCCGACCTGGTCGCCGTGCACGACTCCACGAACTTCCTGGCCGGCCTGCTCTGCCACTACCTGCTGCGGCTGCCGGTCGTCTTCCACGTCCACACCACCGAGTACGGCGTCGCGCCGCAGCGCAGCATCGCCGACCCGCTCAACCTGTTCGCCGCGCTGGAGCGGTGGCTGGCGCGCGTCTCGCGGCGGGTGGTGGTGGCCACGCCCGAGGTGCGCGAGCAGCTGCTCGCCGCCGGGTGGCGGCGGACGCCCATCGACGTGGTGCCGCTCGGCGGCACGTACGAGGCGGCGCTGGCCGGCCCCGCCTTCGACCGGGAGGCGCTGCGGGAGGAGGCGGCCGAGCTGCGCCGGTCGCTGGGGCTCGCCGAGCGGGACCGGGTGCTGCTGTTCGTCGGCAGGATCGAACGGCAGAAGGGCGTCTACCAGCTCCTGGAGGCGATGCGGGAGGTGGTGAAGGCGGTGCCGGGGGTGCGGCTGGTGATCGCCGGCGAGGGCGACGAGACGGGCGTGCGGCGCATCGTGGCGGCGACCGGGCTGCGCGGGAAGGTGGTGTGCTCCGGGCGGTTCGTACCGGCTCGGGAGCTGATGGCGTACTACGAGCTGGCCGAGGTGTGCGTGTTCCCGTCGCTGTTCGAGCCGTTCGGGCTGGTGGCGACCGAGGCGATGGCGCTCGGGCGGGCCGTGGTGCTCGGCGACGGCTTCTCGCGGATCTTCATCGGGCCGGACCCGGCGCGGCCGGCGGTCCGGTTCGTCCGGGCGAGCGAGCCCGCCGACATCGCGCGCGGCGTCGTCGAGGTCATGTCGGACGCGGCGCTGCGGCGGGCGCTGGCCGGACGCGGGGAGCGGCTGGTCAGGGAGGGGCTGAGCTGGGAACGCGCCGCCGCCGAGACGCTCGCCGTCTACGACGCGGCGCTCAAGCCCTGAAGACCCGCCATCAGGCTCTGGCCGGGCGGAGCACGCGCAGGGAGCCCACCGCCAGCCCGGCCACGAGCACCACGTGCACGGCCAGGTGCACGGCCATGAAGTAGGCGGTGAACCCCGCCCCCCGCTCCCGGTGCACGAACCGCAGCAATCCCGGATCCGCCACCACGAACCACCCCACCAGCGCCACCGGCACGGCCAGCAGCGCCGGTGACAGCAGCGCCAGCGGCAGGCAGGCCAGGGCGAGCGCGCAGGCGAGGATCCCGGCCCGGCTGTTGGCGTTCTCCGGCTTGGCCGCGCCGCGCCGGGCGGTGGCCAGCGCCAGCGGGATCAGCGGCAGCGCCCGCCGCCACTGCTCGCCGAGTACCGGCAGCAGCCGGTGCCCCTCGTCGTGCCGGCCCACCACGGCGTCGGACAGCACGATCCTGGTGCGGACCGCGAGGCGGCTGCTGTACTCGACGTCCTCGCAGTCGCGCAGGCTCTCGTCCAGCGCGCCGGCCGCCGCCAGGACCTCGCGCCGCACCGCGGCCAGCGCGAACACCACGCTGTTGACCTCGCCCACGTGCCTGCTGCGCCAGTGCACCTGGTGCAGCAGGCGGTACCACTCGACGGGGCCGTCGTCGATGAGCGGCTCGGTGTCGTACACGCCGTGCACGCAGCCCACGCCCGGATCCGACTCCAGGATCGCCAGGGCGCCCGCCACGGCGTCGGGGCGCAGCGCCACGTCGCTGTCCAGGAAGAAGATCACGTCGCCGGTGGTGCTCGCGACGCCGGCGTTCCTGGCCGCGGACACGCCGCGGTTGTCCGGCAGGCGTACGACCCGGCAGCCCAGCTCCTCGGCCAGGGCGGGGGAGCCGTCGGAGCTGGCGTCGTCCACCACCACGATCTCGTCGGGCACGCGGGTCTGCGCCAGCACCGACTCCAGGCACAGGCGCAGGGTCCGCGCGGCGTTGTAGCAGGGCACGATCAGGGAAACTCTCGTCACGGGGGACCCCTCGGCAACGGCTCGTCCTGACGGCCGGCTGCGACGCCCCGGCCACCCCTCCATGATCCCGCATCGCGCCCGTCACGGGGGCCGTAGAGGTCGTCTGTCTTGAAATTAGAGCATTTCTCCAGAAAAATGCTCTGGCATGACCTCTCTCGCGGTGGTGACCGGCGGCAATCGCGGCATCGGGTACGCGGTGTGCGCCCGCCTGGCGGCCGACGGCTACAAGGTGCTGCTGGTCGCCCGCGATCCCGTACGGGGCCGGCGGGCCGCCGCGGCGCTCGCGGGCGACGTCGAGTGCGTGCCCGGCGACCTCACCACCGTGGCGTCCGTCCGGAGGCTGGCCGAGGACCTGCGTACGCGGTGCCCGCGCGTCGAGGTGCTCGTGCACAACGCCGGGCTCTGGCCGAGCCGCCGCGTCCTGACCGGCGACGGGCTGGAGGAGTCGTTCGCGGTCAACCACCTGGCGCCGTTCCTGCTCAACCACCTGCTGGAGGACCGGCTCGAACGGGTGGTGCAGGTCAGCGCGGGAATCTACGTCAAGGGCCGGGCCGAGCCCGGCCGCACGTCCGTCGGCGCGGACTTCTCCTCCCTGCGCACCTACGCCGACACCAAGCTGTGCAACCTGCTGACCGTGCCGCTGTTCGCCGAACGCTGGCGCGACCGGGGGATCACCATCGACGCCGTGCACCCCGGCGTGATCCGCACCGGGCTGGGCGACCGCGGCGGCCCGCTCGGCTGGCTGCTCAAGGCCGCCAAACGCAAGTGGGCCACGCCCGAGGAGGGCGCCGCCCCGGTCGCCGCCCTCGCCCGCGACACCGGCACCGGCCGCTACTTCGACCAGACCAGGGAGGTCCCGCTGGAGGGACCGGCCGCCGATCGCGACCTCGCCCGGCGCATCTGGGACGAGGCCGAGGAGCTGACGGAGGCCCGGTGACCCCGCACAGGCGCAGCGCCGAGACGATCACGAAGCTCCTCGACACGGCCCTGGAGCTGCCTCCCGGCGACTTCACCCTGAGGGCCGTGACCGAGCGCAGCGGCGTCAGCATGGGCAGCCTGTACCACCACTTCGGCAGCCTGGAGGGGCTGGCGGCCGCGCTGTACAGCCGGTGCATGGCCGAGCTGCTCGACGCGCTGATCGCCGCCGTGGAGAGCGCCGCGGACGCCCGTGACGGCGTGTGCCGGGCGGTGCGGGCGTACCTGGACTTCACCGGTAGCCATCCGGACAAGGCGCGCTTCATCCACGCGGGGCCGTACGCGATCGACCTCGGGCCGCACGCCGAGCGCATCGCGGCCGGCAAGGCGGAGCGGCTGGCGCGGCTGAACGACTGGATCGGCCGCCACATGGCGGCGGGAACGGTCGCGCCGCTGCCGGCGGCGCAGGTGGAGATGCTGCTCATCGGGCCGGTCGCCGAGGTGACCAGGCGATGGCTGGCCGGGGCGCCGGGCATCGACCTGGCCGAGGCGGCACGCATCCTGCCCGACCGCATCTGGCGCTCCCTGAGCCCCTGACCGCCCGGCTCAACGGCGGGGGCCGCCGGGTGGATCGCGGTCAGGGGCGGACGGCGCCGGCGAGGCGGCCTCGCCAGTAGGCGTCGAGGTCGACCACCTTGACGACGTCGCCGGTCTGCGGGGCGTGCACCATCTTGCCGTTGCCCGCGTACATCCCCATGTGGCCGAGGCCCTTGCTGAACAGCAGGTCGCCGGGCTGGAGGGCGGTCAGGGGGACGCGGCGGGAGGCGCCCCAGCTCCACTGCGTGTACGTCGTACGCGGCAGCGTGACCCCGGCCGCCCGCCACGCGGCCTGGACGAGGCCCGAGCAGTCGTAGGAGCCCGGCCCCGTGCCGCCGTACCGGTAGGGCTTGCCGACCTGGGCGAAGGCGAAGCGGAGCGCCGCGCGGGCGCTGCCGGAGGCCGGGCCCGTGTACGGGATGCCGCGGCTCGCCGGGTCGCCGGTGCGGAAGGTGCCCAGCCGGCGCAGCAGCTTGGTCTGCTCATCGACCATCTCGTCCACCTTGTCGCGCCGGCCGCGTACCTGGTCGCGGGCCTCCTCCGCCTCCGCCAGGACGGTTCTGGCCTGGGCGTGCCGTCGGCGCAGGTCCGCGTCGGCGGCCTCGTACGCGCGCAGCTTCGCCGCCCGCGCCCGCGCGATCTCGTCGAGCGAGGCCACGCCGCCGAGCAGCGCCTCCGGGCTGCCCTGCCCCACCAGCCTGGCCCAGCCGTCCGCGGAGCCGATCTGGTAGTCGCTGACCACGGCCGCCATGAGGTCGCGGCGCAGGGCGGCGGCAGCGGCGTCCTTGCGGCCGATCTCGGCGTCGAGCGCCGCGTACTTCGCGCGGGCCTTGCGGTAGGTCTCGTTCGCCTGGTTGTACTGCTCGACGAGCTGGTCCGCCTGCTCGTTGAGCTTCACCAGCTTCGCCCTGGCCTGGGCGGGGGTCGGCTCGGCGAGCGCGGCGCCGGGGTGGACGGCCGCCCCGGCGACGGCCAGCGCCGCCGCGACCGCCGCCGCGCGCGCGAGCCTTGTTGGCACGGCCACTCAGCCTCCTCGTGGTCTCCCTGTCCGGTGGGCGGCCCATAGGGAGGTACGCCCGCGGCGGCGGGCGCGTTCAACGAGGAGCCGGAGGAGTCAGTGGTGGTAGCGGTGGACGACCGCGTGCCCCTTGCCGCGCCCGATCAGCCACTTGTTCACGGGTGTGGTCAGCACGAAGGCGGTCACCAGCGAGCCCGCCAGCGCCGCCCAGAACAGGCCGCTGTCCAGGCCCGCGTCCATAGCGCCCGGCACGAGCAGCATGACCGCGTTGTCGAGGACCTCCATCACCGCGATGGAGACGGTGTCGGCGGCCAGCGCGACCTTCAGCGCGGTGCGAAGGTCGACGCCGGCCCGCAGCACGCCGCGCATGGTGAGCGCGTAGCCGAAGAGGAAGGCGAGCGCCACGGACAGCACGACCGTGGCCAGGCCGGACAGGCCGCGCCAGGTGCCGATGACCATGCCGAGCACCTCGCCGATGGCGCAGCCGGTCAGGCAGTGCAGGGTCGCCTGCGCCGCCGCGGCCCAGGTGGCAGCGGGAGGTTCGGGGGCCGGGTGATGATGATCGCCGTGTTCCATGACCCTCCTTGAGGGGGTGGCGTCAGGAATTATAGGGGGAGGGGGTATATGGGTGTCTTCGGCGGGGGTCGCGGGCGGCGGTCAGGCGGCCGTCCTGGCCGCCGAAGCCGCCGAGGCCGCCGAGGCCGCCGAGGCCAGCGTGCGCCACCCGGCGGTGACCGCCCCCGCGAGCAGCGTCACCCCCGACAGCACGCCGCTGACGAACGGCACCCACGCGATCGCCGCCGTCCCGGTCATGACCAGGCCCGCGACCCCGAGCGCGGCCAGCAGCGCCCCCGGCACGGCGATGTCCCAGGTCCGCCAGATCGGCGCCAGCGCCACGAAGTGCACGCCCACCACCACGGCGATCCACGCCACGTTGGCCTGTACGGGACGTTCCCACGCGGCGAGCACCCGCAGCCCGCCGAACAGCAGCAGCGCCTCTGCCGCCACCACCGCCAGATAGCCGCGGCCGAACATCGGCCCCCCGCTGCCGCCCTCGCCGGTCCGCTGCCCGCGCGCGGCGCTGAACCACATCGCGGCGACCGCGACGGCGGCCAGGCAGGCCGCCACTCTCAGGAACGTCGCCACCACGCCGTTCAGCGGCTCGTGCGCGTTCACGACGACGAAAACGGCGCCGAAGACGGCGCCGATGAGCAATCCAGTCATCCGTTGCATGCCGCCCATTGAACGGCCCCGCCCGCCCCGCCCACACGGGGGACAGGGCGAAGAGAAGGTAGGGCCACCCCTATTGAACGGCGCCCCGGAGATAGGCGAGCACCGCCAGCACCCGCCGGTTGTCGTCGGCGCCCGCCGGGATCTCCAGCTTGGCGAACAGGCTGGCCACGTGCTTGCCGACGGCCGCCTCGGTGATCGACAGCGTCCGCGCGACCGCGCCGTTGGAGCGTCCTTCGGCGATCAGCGCCAGCACCTCGCGTTCGCGCGCGGTCAGCCGGTGCGCCGGCTCGGTGACCTCCCGCCCCTTGGCCCAGGTCAGCTCGAACAGGTCGACGAGCGCGGCGATGAGGCTCTGCTGCCGGATCACCAGCGCGCCGGGGGCCTCCGCGACGGGGGTGAGCCGGACGAACGCCACCGCCCGGTCGAAGATCAGCACCTGCTGGATCGGCTCGTCCACCACCCGGTGCAGGTCGCCGGCCGCGTGGAGCTGCCGGATCCGGGCCGCCTTGAGCGGGTCGTCGAGCACGCTCGCGTGCACGATCGTCCGCATCGACACGCCGCCCTCCAGGACGTCGAGCACGTCGCGCCGGCTGCGCTGCTCCTGCCGGCCCGTGTCCTTCGAGCCCACCGGGTGCATGGCGCGCAGCGCGCGGGCGGCGCGGGCGGCCTGGAGGATCCGGGCCCGTACGACGGCGTCGTCGTCCACCCGCTCGACGTCCACGGGGAGGCCGCGCAGCTCGCCCACGACCTCCTCCAGGCGGCGGGTCAGCCGCTCCAGCGAGACGCCGTCGTTCATGCCGGCGGGTGGCGCCGGGCGGCGGCCGTGAGGCGGGTCAGCGCCTGGTGCAGGTCCTGCAGCTCGTCGAGGCCCATGCCGAGGCGGGAGACGATGGCGGGCGGGATCTTCTCCGCCTCCGCCCGCAGCGCCCTGCCCTCGGGCGTGAGGGTGACCGACAGGGCGCGCTCGTCCCTGCTGTTGCGCTCGCGGCGCACGTAGCCCAGGGCCTCCAGGCGCTTCAGCAGCGGCGACATCGTTCCCGGGTCGAGCTGGAGCAGCTCGCCGAGCTCCTTCACCGACAGCGGCTCGTGCTGCCAGAGCGCGAGCATCGCGAGATACTGCGGGTGGGTGAGGCCCATGGGCTGCAGCAGCGGCCGGTAGAGGCCGATCACACTGCGCGAGGCGATGCTGAGGGCGAAGCACACCTGCCGTTCCAGCGCCAGCGGGTCCGTGATCTCTGTCACGTCCTTCACGTCTGTCGCGTCCTCCATATGGGGACCTCCGCCGGCCTCTGGTAGCTTTCTTTGTGTACCAACTATTAGCCTGCCAAACGTGAGTACGCAAACCAACCGCCGGGAAGGACCGCCGTGTTTCACCGCAAGCCGCTTGAGGAGCGCATCGCCGAGCGCCAGGCCAAGCTGCCGCCGCTGAAGGAGGGCAAGCACTTCGAGCACGGCCCGGCCAAGTTCGTGTTCATCGCCCTCATCGTGTCCGTGGTGCTCATGCACTTCGTCGGCCTGGCGGTCGTCATGCACTTCTACTCGTGACGACACCCTCCGGTATCACCGGGGCCCCTCGCGCTCTCTGCAGGGGACATGGGGCTCCTTCTCCCGGGAGACCCGCGACAGCTCGGGGACTACTGGCTGGTCAGACGTCTCGGAGCGGGCGGGCAGGGGGTTGTCTACGAGGGGTACGACCGCGCCGGGCGCCGGGTCGCGATCAAGGCGCTCCGTGAGGAGTACCTCGACCAGGGGGACATGCGCTCCCGCTGCGCCAAGGAGGTCGTGGCGGCGCGGCGGGCGGCGTCGTTCTGCACGGCGCGCGTCCTGGAGGCCGACCTCGACGCGCGGCCGCCGTACATCGTCAGCGAGTACGTCGACGGCCCCGACCTGCGGCGGGCGGTCGAGACCGGCGGGCCGCTCGACGACGACTCGCTGCACCGGCTGGCGGTCGGCATGGCCACCGCGCTCACCGGCATCCACCGGGCGGGCATCGTGCACCGCGACCTCAAACCGGACAACGTGCTGCTCGGGCCCGACGGCCCGCGACTGATCGACTTCGGCATCGCCCACGCCGAAGGCATGACACTCACGAACGAGGGCCGCGCCGCCGCCGGTACTCCCGCGTACATGGCCCCGGAACGCCTGGCCGGCCAGCGCGGCGGGACCGGCGTGGACGTGTGGGCATGGGGAGCGGTGCTGCTGTACGCGGCCAGCGGGCGCTCGCCGTTCGCCGGCGACAGCGGCGGCGACGTGACCCTGGTGCGCTACCGGGTGCTGAACCACCGGCCGGACTTCTCCGTCGTGCCGCCGCCGGGGCTGCGGGAGCTGGTGGAGGCGGCGATGTCGCTGTACGCCGACGCCCGGCCGGACGCCGCGACGCTGCTGCTCCGCCTGGTCGGCGGCTGGGCCCCGAAACGGCTGCTCCCGGAGGCCCTGCTGACCCCGGACGGCCTCGCCAAGCCGGAGGTCCTCACCCACCCTGAACTCCTCGCCCGCCCCGGACCGCCCGGAAGCCGGGACGGCGACGCGAGCCTCCCGCAGGAGTTCACGCCCCAGCCCTCCGGACCACCCCCGCCCACCTCGCCCGATACGCGTGATCGGCGGGACGACACGGACCGGCTGCTCCGGCAGGGGAGCAGGGCCGCCGCCGGGCTGCTCCGCCCGGCGGCGGCCGTCGAGCCCTCGCCCGCCGAGCTGGCCGAGCGGGTCTACAGCGAGCTGGGCCCCGAGGACAGGGAGGTCGTGCCGCGCGTCCTGCTGCGCCTCGTCCTCCCGGGCGACGGGGCCGACGGGGCCGACGGGGCCGACGGCGCGCTGCGGAGCGCGTACGTGCACGAGCTGTCCGACCCTGCCACCGACCCGCGGGCGATGGCCCGCGTGCTGGACGGCTTCGCCGGCGAGGGCCTGCTGGTACGCCGCGACGACGCCGTGACCCTGGCCGCCGCCGGCCTGCTGCGCGCCTGGCCCCGGCTGCGCGGCTGGATCGAGGCCGAGCGGCCGGGCCTGGCGGTGCACGGCCCGCTCGGCGCGGCGGCCCGCCTGTGGGACGACCGCGGCCGCGAACCCGACGACCTGTACCGGGGTACGGCCCTGCGCGACGCCCTGGCCTGGGCCGAGAGCGGCGGCGGGCTGCTCCGGCCGAACTCGCTGGAGCACGCGTTCCTGGAGGAGTCGGCCGCCCGCACCCGCAACCGGGCGCGGCGGCGCAGGCGGACGGCGGGCGTCATGGCCGCGCTCGTGGCGCTGGTCCTCGCCGTCGCCGCCGTCGCCGTCGCCCAGGACCGGGCCGGCTCCAGACAGCGGGACGAGGCCGCCGCCCTCCGGATCGCCGCTCGGTCACCGACCACAGCACCGGCAACCTCTCCGGCAGGTTCACCGTCATCACGCCGCGCAGCAACGGACAGTGGCGGGCGTCCTTCGCCGCCTCCGGCGGTTACGGCTCCTCGCACGCGACCGAGGACTACCCCTGAGCCCCGGGCCGGGCGAACCCGGTAGGGTGTGGATCATGTCGTCCGGCCCTGAGGCGTCAAGACTCTAGCCACCGGTCATCCGGTGGCGCCCCGCAGCATGCCGTCGTGCCCGCGTCCGCTCTCCGCCGCCCGGGCCGTCAGTGGGCTGCGCCTTCCCCAGCCACCGGATCGCCGTCGTACGGACCGGAACCCCGTGCCCATCTGCCGGGGTCGTTCTTCGACGTGGCTGTGGAGTCGCAACTCATGCCTTTGGCCCTTTATGTCCTCGCGCTGGCCGTGTTCGCGCAGGGGACCTCGGAATTCATGTTGTCCGGCCTCGTCCCGGACCTCGCCCGCGACCTCGGCGTCTCCGTCTCCGCCGCTGGGGCGCTGACGTCGGCCTTCGCCGCCGGGATGATCGTCGGGGCGCCGCTGATGGCGGTCGCCGGCCTGCGCTGGCCGCGCCGGCGGGCGCTGACGGCGTTCCTGGTCGTGTTCGTGCTCGTGCACGTCGTCGGCGCGGTCACCGACGACTTCGGCGTGCTGCTGGTGACCCGGGTCCTGGCCGCGGTCGCCAACGCCGGGTTCCTCGCGGTGGGGCTGGCGGCGGCCGTCGCCATGGTGCCGCCGGACGCCAAGGGGCGGGCCACGTCGGTCCTGCTCGGCGGCGTCACGCTGGCCTGCGTCGCGGGGGTGCCCGGAGGGGCGGTGCTCGGACAGACGTTCGGCTGGCGCGCGGCCTTCTGGGCGGTGGCCCTCGCCTGCCTCCCGGCCCTGTACGCCGTCCTCCGCAGGATCCCCGCGACCTCGGAAGAGGGCGCGCCGCGGAGTGTCAGGGGGGAGGCGCGGGTGTTGAGAGAGGCGCGCGTGGTCGTGGTGCTCGTCCTGGCCGCGCTCGTGAACGCCGCCACCTTCTGCGTCTTCACCTACCTCGCCCCGCTCGTGACGGAGGTCGCCGGGCTGGCGGCGGGATGGGTGCCGGCGGTGCTGGCGCTGTTCGGGCTCGGCTCGTTCGCGGGGGTGAGCGTCGCGGGCCGGCTGTCGGACACGCGCCCGGCGCCGCTACTCGCCGGGGGCGGGATCGCGCTGCTCGCCGGGTGGGCGCTGCTCGCCGGCACGGCCGGCAGCCCGGTCGCCGCCGTCCTGCTCGCCTTCGTCCAGGGGGCGCTCGCGTTCGCCGTCGGCTCGGCCCTCATCGCGCGGGCGTTGTACGCGGCGTCCGGCGCGCCGTCGCTCGGCGGCTCGTTCGCCACGGCCGCGCTCAACGTGGGAGCCGCCGTGGGGCCCGCGCTGGGCGGCCTGGCCCTCGCCGCCGGCCTCGGCCACCGTTCGCCCGCGTGGGCCGCCGTCGTCCTGGTGACGACCGCCCTGCTCATCGGAATCCTGGCCCGCCGGACCCTCTTCACGAGCGCCGACGACCAGTCATCCGACCTCCGGGCCTAGCAGAAGGCCCCTCGCCCGCACGGCGGGGTGCCGCTTATCATCGCTCTCATGCTTCCCGCCGGTTTACCGCCCGCCGATACACCCGATGACTTGACCCTCTGGTACGACGAGCCCGCCACCGACTGGGAGACCCAGGCCCTGCCCATCGGCAACGGCCCCCTGGGCGCGATGGTCTTCGGCGGCGTGGCCGGTGAGCGGCTCCAGTTCAACGAGAAGACCCTCTGGACCGGCGGCCCCGGCTCCCCCGGCTACGACTTCGGCAACTGGACCAGCCCCCGCCCCGGCGTGATCGCCGAGGTCAGGCGGCAGATCGACCGCGACGGCAGCATGGCGCCCGAGGCGGTGGCCGCCGTGCTGGGCCGGGCCAGGTCCGGCTACGGCGCGTACCAGACCTTCGGGGACCTGTTCCTCGATCTCACCGGCGCGCCCGCGACGCCGGAGGGCTACCGGCGCGAGCTGAGCCTGCGCGAGGCCGTCGCCCGCGTGGGCTACAGCGCGGGCGGCGTCCGCCACTCGCGCGAGTACTTCGCCGGCAACCCCGGCGGCGTCATCGTCGGCCGCCTGTCCGCCGACCGGCCAGGCACGGTCTCCTTCACGCTGCGCCACACCTCCCCGCACGAGGACGAGACGGTCACCGCCGCCGGCGGCCGGCTCACCGTCCGGGGCCGGCTGAGCGACAACGGGATGGTCTTCGAGGCGCAGGTGCAGGTGATCGCGCAGGGCGGCACCCGTACGGACGCGGGGGACCGGATCACCGTCACCGGCGCCGACAGCGCCGTGCTCGTGCTGTCGGCCGGCACCGACTACGCCGACACCTACCCGGCCTACCGCGGCGAGGACCCGCACGCCAGGGTCACCGCCGCCGTGGACGCCGCCGCGGCCACGCCCTACGACGAGCTCAGGCGGGCGCACGTCGCCGACCACCGCGAGCTGTTCGACCGGGTGGCGCTCGACCTCGGCGGCGCCGCCCCGGCCGGGGTCCCCACGGACCGGCTGCGCGCGAGCTACACCGGCGGCGCCTCGGCCGCCGACCGCGCGCTGGAGTCGCTGTTCTTCGCCTACGGCCGCTACCTGCTCATCGCCTCCTCCCGGGAGAACGACCTGCTCCCGGCCAACCTCCAGGGCGTCTGGAACACCTCCACCGCCCCGCCCTGGTCGGCCGACTACCACGTCAACATCAACCTCCAGATGAACTACTGGCTCGCCGAGCAGACCAACCTGCACGAGACCGCGAAGCCGTACATCCGCTACGTCGCGGCCCTGGTCGAGCCGGGCCGCAGGACCGCGAGGGACATGTACGGCGCCCGCGGCTGGGTCGTAAACGACGAGACCACCCCGTTCGGCTTCACCGGCGTGCACGACTGGCCCACCGCCTTCTGGTTCCCCGAGGCCGCCGCCTGGCTCACCCAGCACCTCTACGACACCTACCGCTTCACCGGCGACGAGACGTACCTGCGCGAGACCGCGTACCCGGTGCTCAAGGGCGCGGCGGAGTTCTGGCTGGACTTCCTGCACACCGACCCGCGCGACGGCACGCTCGTCGTCAGCCCCAGCTACTCGCCCGAGCACGGCGACTTCTCGGCGGGCGCGGCGATGTCGCAGCAGATCGTCAGGGAGGTGCTGGCCAACGCCGTGGCCGCGGCGCGGACGCTCGGCGTGGACGCCGATCTCCAGGCCGAGGCGGTCGCGGCGCTGGCCCGGCTGGACCACGGCCTGCGCGTCGGCTCGTGGGGCCAGCTCCAGGAGTGGAAGAGCGACCGGGACGCGCGGGACGACACCCACCGGCACGTCTCCCACCTGTACGCCCTCCACCCCGGCGACCGGATCCGGCCCGGCACGCCGGAGGCGGAGGCGGCCAAGGTGTCGCTGGCCGCGCGCGGCGACGGCGGCACCGGCTGGTCCAAGGCCTGGAAGATCAACTTCTGGGCGCGGCTGCTGGACGGCGACCACGCCCACAGGATGCTCGCCGAGCAGCTCAAGGGCAGCACCCTGGACAACCTGTGGGACACCCACCCGCCGTTCCAGATCGACGGCAACTTCGGGGCCGCCTCCGGCATCGCGGAGCTGCTGGTGCAGAGCCATCACGACGTGGTCCACGTGCTGCCCGCCCTGCCCTCGGCCTGGAAGGACGGCTCGGTACGCGGCCTGCGCGCCCGCGGCGACGTCACCGTGGACGCCGTCTGGCGGAACGGCGCCGCCGGCTCCGTGACCGTACGCAAGGGGAGGACCGGCCCGATCACGGTCCGCTCCTCCTTCATCGCCGGCGGCTGCCGCGTCCACGACGAGCGGGGCCACGAGGCCGGCGTGCGCCGCGACGGCGACACGCTGACCTGGACCGCCCGCGCCGGCACGGCCTACACGATCACGTCGTCCAGGAACGCGCCGACGATCTCGTCGTAGACGCCGGGGCGTTCCAGGTGGGGATAGTGCGCGGCGCCCTCGACCGTGGCCTCCCGGCCGTCGGGGACCTCGGCGGCCAGGCGCGGCCTGGTGGTGTTCGTCCCCAACCCGCCTCCTCGACGACGTGGACGTGGACTGAGTGGCGCGGGGTTTCCCCTCGCGCTGCCGGGAAAGAGGAAGTGCTCGCTGAGAACGACAGCCCAGCGCGACAAGGGAGGCACATATGAGCACCGAGGACAAGATCTCGAACAAGGCCCAGGAGCTCAAGGGCCGGGCCAAGGAGAACCTGGGGGACGCCACCGGCGACGAGGAGCTGCGCGCCGAGGGCCGTGCCGACCAGACCGAGGGCGGCCTCAAGCAGGCGGGCGAGAAGGTCAAGGACGCGGGCAAGAAGGTCAAGGACGCGTTCAAGAAGTAGTGACGCCCGTCGGGGCGGGCCCGCTGTGACGGGCCCGCCCCGTCCGCTGCCCGGGGGGCATAGGCGAGCGCGCCCGGATGGGCGATAGTGCCCGTAGCGGGGTACGGCGACGCGTGCTGGCGGTGGGCGATGGAAGGCGGCAACGACTCGGGTGCGATCCGCATCGGCCGTACGGTCAGGCGGCCCGTACGCGCGTGGACGGCCTCCGTCCACGAGCTGCTGCGGCACCTGGAGACCAAGGAATTCGAGGGCGCGCCGCGCGTGCTCGGCGTCGACGCCGACGGCAGGGAGATCCTCACCTACCTGGAGGGCGACACGATCGGCGGGCGCCGCGTCTGGCCGGAGTGGACGCGGGCCGAGGACACCCTGCGCCAGGTGGCCCGCTGGCTGCGCGCCTACCACGAGGCCGTGGCCGACTTCGCGCCGTCGCCGGACGCGCGCTGGCGCACCGGCGGACGCTGGGCGCCCGGCCTGATCATCGCGCACAACGACGCGAGCCCGTTCAACGCCGCCTGGCATGACGGCCGGCTGGCCGGCTTCTTCGACTGGGACTTCGCCGGTCCCGTCACCCGCGACTCCGACGTGGCCTGGGTCGCGCTGGCCTGGGTGCCGTTGCACGCCCGGCGCGTCGCCGCCGCCGAGGGCTTCGCCGACTTCGCCGCGCGGCCCGCCCGGCTGCGGCTGTTCCTGAACGCGTACGGATGGGCGGGCGACCCGGCGGCGGTCATCGCCGACATCCGCGGCCGCCTGGCCGAGCGGGCCGCGCGCATCCGCCGCCTCGGCGCGGCCGGCGAGCCGCTGCACGCCCGGCTGCTGCGCCAGGGCGTCGCCGACGACCTCGACCAGGCCGTCGCCGAGCTGGAGGGGTTCCCGCTCAGCGGGGGACGACAGGAAGAGTGAGGTAGGAGTCGGGGAACACCCGCTGGCGCTGCACCACCAGGTCGGCGTCCCCGGCCTCGGCCGCGGGCCGCCCGGTGCCCGGGTTGCGGTCGAAGCGCGGGAAGTTCGAGCTGGAGATCTCCACCCGGATCCGGTGCCCGGCCTTGAAGACCTGGCTGGTCGCCACCAGATCGATCAGGTACGTCCCCGACGAGGTCGAGGTGCGCGTGATGCCGTCGATGACGCTCATCGCCCGCCCGTCCGGGTACACGTCCACCAGCTTCGCCGTCCAGTCGGTGGACGCCGCCGAGGTCGCGGCGCGCAGGGTCACCGTCACCGGACCGGTCACCTCGACGTCGGCCGCCAGCTCCTCGCTCGTGTAGCAGAGCACGTCGGGCCGGCGCTCCACGTCCCGCTGGTCCTGCGGGCCGACGTTGGTGGGGTCGGCCAGCAGCAGCGGCCCGCCGGTCGTCGGCACCGGGTCGCGCGGGTCGAAGACGAACGTGCGCGGCTCGCCCGACGCGGGGGGAGCGGGCGACAGCAGGCCGTCGGGGTGCAGGTGGTAGCGGGTCTCCACGGCGCGGGCCAGGGGCCAGGACTCCTCCTCCCGCCACACGTCGTCGCCCATGACGAAGATCTGCACGGCCGGGCCGGTGTCCTCGCCCTTGAGGAAGGCGAGCTGGCGCTGTTCGAGCCGGATGGTCCCGGCCTGCGCCCCGAACCCGAAGTCCAGCCGCCCGGCGCCCGACGCGCCCGGCGCGAGGTGCGTCCACGGCCCGATGACCAGCGGCCCGCCGAGGCGGCGGTGGTTCTCCAGCGTCCCGGCCAGGAACAGGTCGAACCAGCCCGCCACGTGCATGACCGGCACCTCGATCCGGTCGTGCCGCAGGGTCTCGGCCAGCTCCTCCCAGTACGCGTCCCGCTCCGGATGCCCCGTCCAGTCCCGCCACCACGGGATGCCCGGGATGTCGCGCACCGGCAGCGTACGCGCCGCCGCCCCCAGGTCGCCCAGCACCGGCAGCAGCGCGCCGAACGCCGGGCCCGCGTCCTCGCCCGCCTCCCCGCCTGCCTCCATGGCATGGAGCAGCCCGAGCATCGCCTGCAGCGCCCCCCAGTTCAGCGCCGAGCCGAGCGCGAACGCGCCGCCGTGGTACTTCAGCCCGTCGTGGAAGTCGTGCGGCGTCATCTGCGCGACGACCGCCTTCAGCCCCGGCGGCCGGGTGGCGGCGGCCTGGAGCGCGCAGCCCGCCAGGTAGGACATCCCGCTCATCACCACCTCGCCGTTCGACCACGGCTGCCCGGTGATCCAGGCGATCGTGTCGTGGCCGTCGGCGCCCTCGTCCCGCCACGGCCGGAACTCGCCGTCGCTGCTGCCGCGCCCCCGGCAGTGCTGCAGCACCACCGCGAAGCCCGCCTGGAGCGCCGGGATCACCGGCGCCGACCGGAACGTCTGCTCCCCGTACGGCGTGCGCACCAGCAGCGCCGGGAACGGCCCGCCCTCGGCGGGACGGTGGACGGAGCCGCGCAGGACGGTCCCGTCGCGCATCGGCATGGGCGCGTCGTGCTCGACGGCGACGGACAGCGGGGGGCGGTCGAGCTTCGGCATGGCGGCTCCCGGGAGGACGGTCAGGTGAGGACGTAGGCGTCGTAACGGACGGCGGACGCCGCGCGGGCCGCGGAGGCCACGGCCAGCGTCCTGTTGAGCCAGTGATACCGCTCGTCGCCCGTCTCGAAGCGGCAGAACAGCCTGAAGTAGTAGTCCGCGGGATCGACGTCCTCGCCGCGCGCCAGCCGGTCGAGCACCTCGGGCGGGCCGTGCCGGACGCCGCTGGTGGTGATGTAGAGGTGCGCGCCGTCGTGGGTGCGCAGCGTGTACCGGGTGTCGATGCTGATGGTGCCGTCGGCGTGCACGACCTGCCAGTCCGCGCCGCCGGGCAGCACCCGCCCGGACAGACGGGGCCCGTCGAACGAGCCGCCCGCGATGGCGACCACCCGGCGGTTGCCCCAGTGCGTCGCGCCCAGGTCGAGCATCGGGTCGAGCTCCACGTGGAAGCGGGCGAGCGGTTCGAGGTTCACCGGGTCACGCTCCAGGAGGGGCGCTCGTCGAGAGCGCGCGGGTCGAAGCCGGCGGTGCGCTTGTAGGAGGCGGCGATCTCGGCCAGCTCGGCGTGCGGGATGACCCGCTCGACGTCGTCGAAGCCGCCGGGCGCGCGCTCGTGGGCGAGCTTCATGACGATCTCGGGGCCCATCCGCCGGTTGGACAGTTGCAGGGCGGTGGTGGCGGGGCGGCGCTCCGCCTCGTACCCGGCGAGGTCGCCCCTGGCCAGGCAGTACGCCAGCACGCGGGCGTCGATGATCGCCTGCGAGGCGCCGTTGGAGCCGATCGGGTACATCGCGTGCGCCGCGTCGCCGAGCAGCGTGACCCTGCCGGAGGTCCAGCGGGGGAGGGGGTCACGGTCCACCATCGGGTACTCGTAGGCCGCCTCGGCCCCGGCGATGATGCCCGGGACGTCCAGCCAGTCGAAGCGCCAGTCCGCGAAGTGCCGGCCGATCTCGGCGAGGTTGGCGGGACGGTTCCAGTTGCCGCGCTCGGGCGGCTCGCCGTCGAGGGGGCGTTCGGCGATCCAGTTGACGAGCGTGCGCCCGCCGGTCTCGATGGGGTAGGCGACGAACTTGGCGGTGCCGTCCCCGGCCATGATCATGGATCGGCCGGTGCGGAACGGCTCGCCGTACGTCATGCCGCGCCACAGGACCAGGCCGTTCCACGGCGGCGGGCCCTCGTCCGGGTAGAGGTGGGCGCGCACGGCCGAGTTGATCCCGTCGGCGCCGACGAGCAGGTCCTCCTCGCCGGGGCCGGTGATCCGGCTGCCGGTGCGTACGGCGTCCGGGCCCAGGCGTTCGACGACCGCCTCCAGCAGCAGCCGCTGCAGCCGGCCGCGGTGCACCGAGTACTGCGGCCAGGAGTAGCCGGCCGCGACGCCCCGGGGCTCGGACCAGATGAGGGTCCCGTACCGGTTGAAGTAGGCCAGCTCCGCGGTGGCGACGCCGATCGCGGCTAGACGGTCGGCGAGGCCCAGCTCGGTCAGCTCGCGCACGGCGTGGGGGAGCAGGTTGATGCCGACGCCCAGGGGCCGGATCTCGCGGGCGGCCTCGTGCACCGTCACGTCCGTGAACCCGGCCGCGTGCAGGCTGAGCGCGGCGGCGAGCCCGCCGATGCCGGCTCCGGCGATGACGATGCGCACAGGCCCTCCTCGTGGATTGTTATGGCCGAAACAATATGTCGGAGTGGTCCGCGCCTGCGCAAGACTTGACCGGTGAGCGACACAGGGGCCGGAGACCTCGGCAGGCAGGCCACGGACGCGCCACCGGACATGCGCGCCACGGACGCGCCCCCGGATCCGCGCGGCGCGGATGCGCCGGATCTGCACGCCGCGGACGCGCCGGATCTGCACGCCGCTGACGCGCCGCCCGATCTGCGCTACGCCGCCTACGCGCGCGAGCGCCTGGCCGGGATGCCGCCGCCCGCCGACGCCGAGGCGTTCGCGCTGGCCTACCACCTGCTCCAGCTCGCCTACCTGCTGGTCACCGACCTGGAGACGCGCATCCACCGCCCGCGCGGCTGGACGCTGCCCGGCTTCCGGCTGATGTTCAAGCTCTGGCTGCTCGGCCCCACGCAGCCGGTCCGGCTGGCGGAGATCTCCGCGATGTCCCGCTCGGCGGTCACCAACGCCGTCAACACCCTCGTACGCGCCGGCCTGACCGAACGCCGCCCCGTGCCGGGCGACGCCCGCGCGGTCGTCGTCGCGCTGACCCCGGCGGGCGAGACGGCGGTGCGGGAGGCGTTCGCCGAGCAGACCGGCAGGGAACGCGAGTGGTTCGCGACGCTCGGGCCCGCCGAGCGCGAGCAACTGACCGGGCTGCTCGTCCGCATCCTGCGGGCCAGACCGCCCCTCACCACGGAAGGACCCGGACGATGAGCGCGGCGGACGCCCTGGTGGCCGAGGGCCCCTTCTTCGACGAGCTGGAGCCGGGACAGGTCTTCGACGGCGCCCCTGGGCTCACGCTCACCGCCGGCCACGCCGCCGCCCACCAGGCGATCTGCGGCGACCGGCTGCGGCTGCCGCTCGACGCCCACCTGTGCCGCGAGGTCACCGGCGGGCCGCCCCTGGCGCATCCCGCGCTCGTGTGGGACGTCGCGATCGGCCAGTCCACGCTGGTCACCCACCACGTCAAGGCCAACCTGTTCTACCGTGGGCTGGTCTTCCGCCGCTTCCCGGTGCTCGGCGACACGCTGCGCACCCGTACGGAGGTCGTCGCGCTGCGCCAGAACCGGCCCCGCCCCGGCCGCCGCCCGACGGGCCTCGCGGCGCTGCGGATCACCACCGAGGACCAGGACGGCCGCCCCGTGCTCGACTTCTGGCGCTGCGCCATGCTGCCGCTGCGCGACCAGAAGGCGGACACCGGTCACGACGCCGACCTCGACCGGATCGGCGACCCGATCGAGGACGACGGCGGCCTCGCGGCGGCGGTGGCCGGCTGGCGGCTCGACCGGTACGCCGCCCTGGTGCCCGGCCCGCACCTCGACGGCCTGCGCGCGGGCGAGCGGCGGCGGGTCAGCGGCGGCGACGTGGTGTCGGCCGCCCCCGAGCTGGCCCGCCTCACCCTCAACATCGCCCAGGCGCACCACGACGGCCGCGGCGGCCCGCGGCTGGTCTACGGCGGGCACACGATCGGGCTCGCGCTCTCCCAGGCCGTCCGCGCGCTGCCCAACCTGGTCACCGTGGCCGGCTGGCACGGCTGCGACCACCTCGGGCCGGTCCACGAGGGCGACACGCTGACCAGCGAGGTGATCGTCGAGCGGTGCGAGCCGCTGCCCGGCGGCGGCGGCCTCGCGCACCTGCGCTCGCTCGTCGCCGCGACAGGGCCGGACGGCGCGCCCCGTGACGTGCTGGACTGGCGGTTCGCCGCCGTGCTCGCCTGAGCGCGGGGCTTGGGGCTCCCTCCCGGCGGGAAGGGGTGCGGCATGGACGTGCTGAGCAGCCGGATGCTGCTGCGCCCCCGGGACCCCGCGCGCAGCCGCCGCTTCTACGCCGAGACCCTGGGCCTGGCCGTCTACCGCGAGTTCGGCCCGCCCGAGCACCCCGGCACGGTGTTCTTCCTCGGACAGGGCTTCCTGGAGCTGTCCGGCCGGTCGGACGAGGGTGAGATCGGCGGCGTGTCGCTGTGGCTCCAGGTGCGCGACGTGGCCGCCGAGGAGGCCCGCCTGCGTCAGGCCGGCGTGGAGGTGCTGCGCGAGGCCCGCCGCGAGCCGTGGGGGCTGGTCGAGCTGTGGATCGCCGACCCCGACGGCCACCGTCTCGTCCTGGTGGAGGTGCCGCCCGACCACCCGCTGCGCCGCGACCAACGCTGAACGACGGCCCCGTCAGCGCAGCGCGTACCGGATGGGCAGGCTCTTCAGCCCGCCCACGAACGTCGTCGCCAGCCAGGCCGGCTCGCCGTCCAGCCCGACCTCCGCCAGCCGGGGGACGAGCTCGGCGAACAGCGCCTGGATCTCCATCCGCGCCAGCCCCGCCCCCAGGCAGTAGTGCACCCCTGCCCCGAACGCCAGGTGCCGGTTCGGCGTCCGGCCCACGTCGAAGCGGAACGGGCCGTCGAACACCTCCTCGTCCCTGTTCGCCGACGGGTACGACAGCAGCACCGACTCACCGGCCCTGATCGGCGTCCCCCGCACGACCGTGTCGGCCGCCGCCGTCCGCATGAACGCCTTCACCGGGCTCACCCAGCGGATCATCTCCTCGGCGGCCGGGGCCAGCAGCCCGGGGTCCTCCCGCAGCCGCCGCAGCTCGCCCGGATGCCGGACGAGCGCCTCCAGCCCGCCCGCGATGGTGGAGGTGGTCGTGTCGTGCCCGGCCGTGGCGATGATGACGTAGTACGAGGCCGCGTCGGCGTCGCTCAGCGGCCGGCCGTCCACCCGGGCGTTGGCGATGGCCGAGGCCAGGTCGCCGGTCGGACGGGCGCGGCGGGCCGCGGTCAGCTCGCGGAAGTAGCCGAGCAGGTCCGCCAGCACCGACGTGTGGGCCGCCGCCCCCTCGCCGCGCCGCCGGCTGTCGTCGTCCTGGCCGAACAGGTCCTGCGTCAGCCGCAGCATCAGCGGGAAGTCCGACTCCGGCAGCCCGAGCAGCGACAGGATGACGCGCAGCGGGTAGTGCGCGGCGACCTCCCGTACGAAGTCGCACCGGCCGCCGTGCTCGGCCAGCAGGTCCACGTACCGTCTGGCCAGCTCCCGCACCGGCGCCCGGAGCTCGCGCATCGCCTTCGGGCTGAACCAGTCCGCGCCGATCGCGCGCAGCGCCCGGTGCTCGGGGTCGTCGGTGTGGACGAGCGTCTTCAGCCCGTCGCCGCGCGCCCGCTGCGCCTCCAGGACGGCGTCCACCTCCGCGCGGCGCAGCACCGGCCGCGGCGCGCTCAGCCACAGCGCGTTGTCCCGCTCGATCTCCAGCACGTCGGCGTGCCGCGTCACGGCCCAGAAGGGCCGGTAGCCGTCGGCCTCCACCCGCCGCACGGGCGACTCGCGGCGCAGCAGCGCCAGGGCTTCGTGCAGGCGTGCCTCGTCGGTGTACGCGGCCGGCGTGGCGAGGCAGCGCCCCGCCTCCTCCGCGGACGTCAGGGTCGTGGCCACGGGTCAGCCTCCCGGCGGCAGGCGGGTGCAGGGGCGTAGAAGGGCATTCCCCTCCCGCTCCGCCCCCATGCGGCCGGGGTCAGGGGCCGGTGGCGGCGGGGCGGAGCAGCAGGACGGCGCAGTCGTCGATGCGCTGCTCCTGCGCCTCCGGCTCGATGAGCGAGTCCGCCAGGGCCGGCAGCGGCCCGTCCTCGGTGGGGTTGAAGCGTTCGGCCAGGTGGCGGATGGCGTCGCCGAGGTCCAGGCCCGGCTGCTCGATGAGGCCGTCGGTGTAGAGGACCAGCACGCTGCCGGGCGGCAGGTCGACGTCGAGGACGGCGTACTCGGCCTCCGGGTCGATGCCCAGCAGCAGGCCCGGGGTGCTGTCGACGACCCGCGTGGGCGCGCCGGGCCGGCCGAGCAGCGGCGGCAGGTGACCGGCGCTCGCCAGGCAGGCGGTGTGCCGCTCCAGGTCGACGCTCACGTACAGGCAGCTCGTGAAGCGGTCGGGGGCGAGTTCGATGAGCAGCCGGTTGGTGTGCGCCAGCACCTCGCCGGGGGAGGCGCCGGCGGTGGCGTGCGCGCGGACGGCGGTGCGCACCTGCCCCATGAGGGCGGCGGCGGTCACGTCGTGGCCCTGGACGTCGCCGATGACGGCCGCGGCCTGGGTGTCGCTGAGCCGGATCAGGTCGTAGAAGTCGCCGCCGATGTCCATGCCGGGGGTGGCGGGGACGTACCGGGCGGCGAGGTCGAGCCCGGGGATCTCCGGCAGCGTACGCGGCAGCAGGCTCGACTGCAGGCACTGGGCGAGCTGGTGCTTGACGTCGTAGAGCCGGGCCCGTTCGAACGCCTGCGCGATCAGCCCCGCCAGCGCGGTCAGCGTGGCCCGCTCGTCGGAGTCGAAGCGGTGCGGCCGGTCGTAGGCGAGGACGCAGGTGCCGATGGGCCGCCCCGAGGTCACCAGCGGCAGGAACGCCCACGCTTTCATGTCGTCGGAGGCGACGGCGTCCGGGTACGTCCCCCGCAGCTCGTCCCAGCTCTCGAAGAAGGCCGGCCGGGCGGCGTCGTACGGCCGCCGCCCGGGCGCCGGCGGGATCGCCGGCCGGCCGTCGAACTCGGCGACGGCCTGCCGGGTGTAGCCGCGCGAGGCGGCCACCCGCATCCGCCCGCCCTTGGAGGTGAGGATGGCCAGCGCCTGCACGTCGTAGACGGGCATGACGTGATCGGCGACCAGGTCGACCACCTCCTGCGCGGTGACGGCCCGCGCGAGCGTCGTCGCGAGGTGCAGCATCTCGTGCAGGGCGATGATGCGGGTCGGCTGCCCGATCTCGTGCGGCGGCGGCCGCTCCGCGGGGTCGTGGTCCTGCCCGCCGGGCGTGATGCGCAGGGTGACGCCGGTCAGGCCGGGGAAGAGCCGGAAGGTGACCAGCCGCCCCGACGGGTGGCGGGCGGTGAACGCGGTGACCCGGCCGCTGACCACGGCCGACCGGTAGAGGTCCTCGTAGAGCGGGTCGTCGAGCCAGGGCAGCGCCTCGCCGAGGCGTTCGCCCTGGAGCTCGGAGGTGTAGACGGACAGCATCTCGGCGGCCGGCGCGGTGATGAGCGAGATGCGGCCCTCGACGTCGATCGAGCAGTAGCCCTCCGGCAGCCGGTTGAACGCCTGGAGCGCGATGAGCTGGGAGGCGGTGTCGGCGGCGCGGGCGGGACGCGGGTTGAGTGTGCGCGGGCGCGGCCCCGGCGTGATCGGCTCGCCCCGGTCGGCCTCCCGCTGGAGCAGGCGGGCGAGGGCGGCGGAGCTCGCGTCGAGCACGTCGCGCTGCTCCCGTGACAGCGTGTGCGAGTATCCCGCGGGCCAGACCAGCAGCAGCGCGCCCCAGACGCGCCCGCCGCCGCGGATGGGGGAGACGGCGGCCGCGAAGTGGTAGGGCAGCGAGAGCGCCGCCGAGGGGAACTGCCGCGCGAGGTCCTCCCGCCCGGAGACCCAGACCAGGCGGTCCTCGCGTACGGCCCTGGAGACCAGTATGGGATCGCCGACCCGCAGCCTGGCCCAGGACATGGCGATCGGCTCGGGCATGCCGAGCTGGACGTCCATCAGCAGCACCCGGCCGTCGTCGGCCAGGAGGTAGACGGTGCCGATGTGCGCCCCCGCGCCGGTGATGGCCTGGATCAGCAGGTCGTCCAGGCCGGCCCGGCCCGGCCGGGGCGCGGCGTGCTCCCGCACCGGCTCAGCCGTCCGCTTCTCCACTCACGCATGGTGAGCAGCAAAGCAGCGTAAAACCCCCCACATGGGCAGGATACCCCGCAAACAGGTAGCGAACTGCTCACCTTCCGCTCAACATCCCCCATCCGCTTGCCCGATCCGCCGCCACCCGGACACGATGGGCCGGTGATCCTTCCGGTTCCCGCGACCCCGCTGCACCCGCTGCCCCGCCTGGCCCGCCGCCTCGGCCTCGGCCCCGACGACCTGTGGGTCAAACGGGACGACCTGACCGGCCTGGCGGGCGGCGGCAACAAGGCGCGCAAGCTCGCCGCCATCGTCGCCGACGCGGCGGCCAAGGGCTGCGACCACCTGGTCACCGGCGGGGGAGCGCAGAGCAACCACGCCAGGATGACGGCCGCCGCCGCCAACCTCGCCGGAATGGGCTGCGACCTGCTGCTCACGCCCGGCGACGACAGCGGCAACCTGCTGCTCGACCGCGTGCTCGGCGCCGGCATCCACTGGCTGGACGGCGGGCCGCTGCCGTACGCCGAGACCGAGGCCGCCATCGAGGAGCACGCCAGGGCCCTGGCGGCGCGGGGCCGGCGGCCGTACGCCATCCCGATCGGCGGCTCCTCACCGCTCGGCGCCGCCGCGTACGCGGACGTGGGCCGCGAGCTCGCCGAACGCCTGGACCCCGGCCTGGTCGTGGTCGCCGCGGGCTCGGGCGGCACGCAGGCCGGGCTGGCGGCCGGGCTCGGCGACCACGGCAAGGTGCTCGGCGTGGACGTCGGCGCCCGGCCCGGCCTCGCGGACGCCGTCCAGGAGCTGGCGGCCGAGGCCGCCGCCCTCGCCGGGCTGCCCGCGCCGCGGGGCCGCTGCCGCCTGGACACCGAGCAGGCAGGCGAGGCGTACGGCGAGCCGACCGACGCCGGCCTGGACGCGCTGCGGGCGGCCGCACGGACGGAGGCCCTCCTGCTCGACCCGGTCTACACGGCCAAGGCCATGGCGGGCCTGTTCGCCGCCGCACGCGAGGCGCCCAGGGGCACACGGGTGGTGTTCGTGCACACCGGCGGGCTGCCCGGCCTGCTCGCCTCCCGTTACGCCGGCTGGCTCACCAGCGGGACGCCAGGCGACGCCGCAGCCGGACCGGCGGCAGCGGCGGAGCCTTGCTGAGCTGCCGCCTGCCGATCACCTGGAACAGCGCCCGCCGGTCGGTCATGCCGCCCTTGCCGCTCGGCTCCCTGCCGAACAGCGCGAGCAGCGCCGTCCGCACGCCGGAGCGCGCGCTCCAGTCCACGAAGGCCCGGCACTCGGCCGGGTCCTCGCCGTAGAACTCGTCGAACAGCAGCAGGGCGCCGTCGGCGAGCAGCGGCGTCAGCCAGTCCAGCGCGCACGCCGTGGCCGATTCGAGGTCGGCGTCCAGGTGCGCCAGGCTGACCAGGCCCACCTCGGCGGCGAGCGCGGGCGTCAGCGACTCGGCGAAGAACCCCTTGACGACCCGCACCCCGTTCAGCCGCGGCACCGGCGTCGCGAACGTACCGGCCGGCAGGTTCTCGTAGCCCTCCGGCAGCCCCTCGAACGAGTCGCAGGCGTAGATGCGCTTGCGCCGCTGCCGGCGCTCCCACAGCCGGGCCCGCCACAGCTCGTCCCTGATGACCCGGGTGGAGTAGCCCTTCCAGACGCCGAACTCGACGATGTGGCCGGGCACCGGCCGCGAGAGCTGCACCGACAGCTCCAGGACCTGCGCCCGGGACGGATAGGTGACCTTGTTCCTGAGCCCGTCCCACTCGCCGGGAGCGCCGGTTAACCAGCTGCCGTCGAGCATGGTGCGTTCTGACATGCGTAACCCCTTCGCAGTCGCTCGCGCTGAGGCGAGGCAATCAGTAAGGGTGGGGTGCGGACCACGCCTGAATACGCACAGCAGTTTGACATCCTCCCCCCATGAATGAGGGGGATTCCGACCGTCGCCGGTCGGTTTTCCTGCCTCACCGCCGGTCGCCCGCCCGAGAGGGCGACTCTCGTTGAGGTCTTACATCAGCTCCACAGGCGTTTCAGCTCTCCGCCAGCCCGGCGGCGAGCAGCATGTTCTGGGCCGCGTTCACCTCCCGGTCATGGACCGCGCCACACGCACAGACCCACACCCGGACGCTCAACGGCATCTCCTCCTGCAGCGTCCCGCAGACCGAGCACAACTTGGAGGAGGGAAAGAAGCGGTCCACGACCGCCAGCGTGCGGCGGTACCAGTCGGATTTGTACTCCAGCATGCTGCGCAGCGTTCGCCAGCCGGCATCGGAGATGGCGCGGGCCAGCGCGTGGTTCTTGAGCAGGTTGCGGACGGCCAGGTCCTCCACGGCGATCACTTGATTCTCGCGAACCAGCCGTGTGGAGACCTTGTGCAGGTAGTCGCGCCTGCGGTCGGCGATCCGGGCGTGCACCCGCGCCACCTTCAGCCGGGCCTTGGCCCGGTTGTTCGACCCCTTCTCCTTACGGGCCAGGGCCCGCTGCGCCTTGGCCAGCCTGCGCCGCTCACGACGCTCGTGACGCGGGTTGGCGATCTGCTCGCCGCACGACAGCGTGAGCAGCGCGGTCAGGCCAGCGTCCAGGCCCGCGGACTGCTCGACGGGCGGCAAGGGCGCGATCTTCTCCTCGACCAGGAGGGACACGAACCACCGACCAGCGGCGTCCCTGGACACGGTGACCGTGGACGGCTCAGCTCCCTCAGGCAGTGGGCGCGACCACACGATGTCCAGCGGCGCGCCCATCTTGGCCAGGGTGAGCCGGCCCTCGCGCCAGCGAAACGCCGAACGGGTGTATTCGGCCGACGCCCGCGCTCTCTTCTTGCTCTTGAACGTCGGATACTTCGCGCGGCGGGCGAAGAAGTTCGCGAACGCCGCTTGCAGGTGCCTGAGTGCCTGCTGGAGCGGCACCGATGACACCTCGTTCAGAAACGCCAGCTCGGGTGTCTTCTTCCATGCGGTCAGCGTCGCGGACGATTCGGTGTAGGAGACACCGCGCCCGTCCTGGGTGTAGGCGCGGGTTCGCTCTTCGAGCGCTTTGTTGTAGACCAGGCGCACGCAGCCGAACGTCCGGACAAGCTGTTCGGCCTGTTCCGGGGTCGGGTAGAAGCGGTACTTGTAGGCCCGCTTCACGAGCTGCGCCACCTTTCGATTCTATGTGCGAGATCACTCGCGCACCGGCCGATCAGGAAAGACGACGGTTCGCCTGGCGGCGTAACGCCTGCTCCTGCCCTGCTGCGCAGGAGTCCGATTCCTCCCCCGCCTGAAGGCGGGGGTCTCCTCGGAGGCATCTGACGACCGTAGCGTGACCCCGCCGTCACCGATTGCCGTACAAGGTTGGGGTCACTCCTCCTCGGACAGGACGCGCTGGGCGACGGCGAAGGCGGCGTTGGCGGCCGGGACGCCGCAGTAGACGGCGCTCTGCAGCAGCACCTCGCCGATCTCGTCCGGGGTCAGCCCGTTGCGGAGCGCCGCCCGTACGTGCATGGCCAGCTCGTCCAGGTGGCCGTGGGCGACGAGCGCGGTCAGCGTGACGCAACTGCGGGTGCGCCGGTCGAGGCCGGGCCTGGTCCAGATCTCGCCCCAGGCGTAGCGGGTGATGAAGTCCTGGAAGTCCCTGGTGAACGACGTGGTACGGGCCACCGCCCGGTCCACGTGCGCGTCGCCCAGCACCTCGCGCCGCACCCGCATGCCGGGCGTGGCGGTCAGGTGGGCGGGCAGGTGGGCGAGCAGCGCGGCGGTCAGGCGTTCCGGCTGGTCGGCGGGGGCCAGGTGGGCGGCGCCGGCCAGCTCCACGAGCGTCGCGCCGGGGATGCCGTCGGCAAGCTCCCTGGCGTGCGCGGGCGGCGTGGCCGGATCGTCCCGGCCCGCCACGACCAGGGTGGGAGCCTTGATCGCGGCCAGCTCGGCGCGCACGTCGTAGGTCGCCAGGGCGTCGCAGCAGGCGGCGTACCCCTCGGGGTCGGCGGCGGCCAGGTCGTCCAGCAGCGCCTGCTGCGGCGGCCCGGCGAACCAGCGGGCGGCCGTGCTCTCCAGCAGCGGGCCGGTGCCCTCGGCGCGCACCAGCCGGGCCCGCTCGTGCCACGACGCGGGCTCGCCGAAGCGGGCGGAGGAGCAGACCATCGCGAGCGAGCGCACCCGGCCGGGGTGGCGCAGTGCCAGGGTCGCGCCGATCGCGCCGCCGATGGACACGCCCGCGTAGTGGAAGGTGGCGAAGCCGGCCGCGCCGGCCGTCTCCAGCACCAGGGCGGCCAGGTCCTCGACCGTGGCCACCGGGGTCGCAGGGGAGCCGCCGTGGCCCGGCAGGTCGAACCTCAGCACCCGGAACGTCCGCGCCAGCGCGGCGAGCTGCGGCTCCCACAGCCGCAGGGACGTGCCGAGCGACGGGCCGAGGATCAGCGGCTCGCCGTCCGCCGGGCCGTCCAGCCGGTGGTGCAACATCGTCAGTCCTCCTTGAGAGCCCGCTCCACCAGGGCGCGGGCGGAGCCCGTGGAGCCGGACAGGGTCAGGTTGGCGCGCATGCGCTCGGGGTGCACCCGCAGCCCGGCGACCAGCTCGGCCGCGTCGCGGGCCGCCCCGGCGACCAGGCGCAGGCACTCGCGCAGCGGCTGCCACTCGGCGTGCCAGGCGCCGGAGGGGCGTTCGTCCTCGGCGGCGAGCGAGCCGTACAGGACGGCGGCCTGCGCCGGGACCTGCCGCGCCGCTGCGGCGATCATGGTGGCGCGGACCGGGTTGTGCTTGTGCGGCATGGACGACGAGCCGCCGCCGACGCCCTCGGACAGCTCGCCCACCTCGGTGCGCGAGAGCACGAGCACGTCGGCCGCGAGCTTGCCGAGCGCGCCCGACGCGAACGCCAGCGCCCCGCCGAGGTCGGCCACCGGCGTGCGCAGCACGTGCCACGGCAGCACCGGCTCGGCCAGCCCCAGCTCGGCGGCGAACAGGGTGGCGAGCCGCAGCCCGGGGTCCCCGCCCGGCTCCGGCTCCGGCTCCGGTTGCTCGGGGTGGAAGGCGGCCTCGGCGGCCTCGGGGTGGAAGGCGGCCTCGGCGGCCTCGGCGGCCTCGGCGGCCTCAGGGTGGAAGGCGGCCAGCGTGCCCGCGGCCCCGCCGAGCTGCGCCGGCAGGGCGCCGCGAACGGCGCGCAGCCGGTCGCGGGCGTCCAGGACCAGCTTGCGCCAGCCCGCCGCCTTCAGCCCGAACGTCGTCGGCACCGCCTGCTGGGTGAGCGTCCGCGCGGCCATCACGGTGTCGCGGTGCGCGGCGGCCAGCCCGGCGAGGTCCCCGGCCACCCGGCCGAGGTCCGCCAGCACCGGGCCCAGCGTCCGATGGGCCACCAGCATGAGCGCGGTGTCCATGATGTCCTGGCTGGTCGCGCCCCGGTGCACGTGCGCGCCGTACGGCCCGGCCGCCGCGCGCAGGTCCTCCACGAGCGGGATCACCGGGTTGCCGCCGGAACGCGCCCGCGCCACGAGCCCCGGCAGGTCGAACGCGGCCACCCGTGCCGCCCCCGCCACCGCCTCGGCCGCCTCCCGCGGCGCCCGGCCGAGCGCCGCCTGGGCGCGGGTCAGCGCGACCTCGGCGTCCAGCAGGGCGCGCAGCACGGCGACGTCACCGGTCTCCTCGGCCGCGCCCCGCATGGGGGACAGCAGGCCGAGATCGGCGTCCGGGTCAGCCGAAGTCCCCGGGTCAGCCGAAGTCAAGGAAGACCGTCTCCTTCTCGCCCTGCAGATGGATGTCGAAGCGGTAGAAGTCCTCGCGCTCCGGCACGGCCAGCAGCGTCTCCCGCCGCTCGGCCGGCACCGTGTCCAGGAAGGCCGCGTCGCGGTCGAAGTAGACGCGGGTGAACAGGTGGTCCAGCAGGCCGCGGGCGAAGACGCACACGCTGATGTAGCCGTTACCCGGCATGAGCGTACGCAACCCGTAGCGGCCGTCGGCGTCGGTCGGCACCCGGCCGAAGCCGGTGAAGTCGAGCCCGTGCCGTCCGATGACGGCCCCGGTGACCGGGTCGCGGCGCAGCGAGCCCGGCCGGCCGCGCAGGTCGCCCGACGGGTCGGCCTGCCAGAACTCCAGCAGCGCGTCCGGCACCGGCGCGCCGGCGCCGTCGTAGACGTACCCCTGGACGGTGATCCCGCCGGTGGCGAGGTCGCCGCCGCCGGGGAACGGCAGCGCGTAGCCGTAGAACGGACCGATCGTCTGCGAAGGGGTCGGCTTCGTCATCGTCCCTCCTCCATCCAGGTCGCGGCCGGGCCGTCGAGGACGATGTCCCAGCGGTAGCCCAGCGAGAACTCGGGCACGGACAGGTCGTGGTCGTAGGCGGACACGAGCCGCTGCCGGGCCCGCTCGTCCGTCACCGACTGCAGCACCGGGTCGAACGGGAACAGCGGATCGCCCGGGAAGTACATCTGGGTGACCAGCCGCTGCGTGAACGCCGTGCCGAACACTGAGAAGTGGATGTGCGCCGGCCGCCAGGCGTTGACGTGGTTGCGCCACGGGTACGGCCCCGGCTTGATCGTGGTGAAGTGGTATCGGCCCTCGTCGTCGGTCAGGCAGCGCCCGACTCCGGAGAAGTTGGGGTCGAGCGGGGCGGGGTGGTCGTCCCGCTGGTGCGGGTAGCGGCCGGCGGCGTTGGCCTGCCACACCTCGACGAGCTGGCCGCGTACTGGCCGGCCGTCGCGGTCGAGCACCCGGCCCTGCACGGTGATCCGCTCGCCGAGCGGCTCGCCGAGGTGCTGCTTGGTCAGGTCGGAGTCGAGCGCGGTCACGTCGGAGACGCCGAACACGGGCCCGGCCAGCTCGGCCGCCTCGGGGTCCTTGACCGCGAGCGCCGGCAGCTTCGGGTGGCGGAGGATGCTGCTGCGGTAGGGGGCGAAGTCGCGCAGCGGCTGGTGCTGCTCCTCGCCGGCGTGCGCCTCGTGCAGCTCGGCGATCTCGCGGTCGATGTCGGCCTGCGAGGGGGGTGGGATCATGCGGGGCTACCTTTCCAGTACGACGGCCAGGCCCTGGCCGACGCCGATGCAGAGACAGGCCAGGCCGACGCCGGAGCCGGCCGCCGCGAGGCGGTGCGCCACGGCGCCGGTGACGCGGGCGCCGGACGCGCCGAGCGGGTGCCCGAGCGCGATCGCGCCGCCCTCGGGGTTGACCAGGGCGGGGTCGAGATCGGGCAGCTCGGCCAGGCAGCCGAGCGTCTGGGCGGCGAACGCCTCGTTCAGCTCGGCCGTGGTGAGGTCGGCGAAGGTGCGGCCGGCCTTGGCGAGCGCCCGCTTCGCGGCCTCGACCGGGCCGAGGCCGAAGTAGCGGGGTTCGAGAGCGCTGGCGGCGCCGGCGGTGATCCGCGCCAGGGGTTCGCGGCCGCCCAGCCCGTCCTCGTCGGTGAGCAGCAGCGCCGCCGCGCCGTCGTTGAGCGGGGAGGAGTTCCCCGCGGTGACCGTGCCCTCCTTGCGGAAGACCGGCTTGAGCCGGGCGAGCTTGTCCAGCGAGCTGTCCTCGCGGATGCCCTCGTCCCTGCTCACGTCCCCGACGGGGACGATCTCGCGCTCGAAGGACGCCTTGGCCGCCTTCTGGTGGCTGGCCAGGGCGTAGGCGTCCTGCTGCTCGCGGGTGATGCCGTGCTTGTCGGCGATCAGCTCGGCGCCCTCGCCGAGCGGCACCGTGTGCTCGGCGGGCATGTTCGGGTTGACCAGGCGCCAGCCGAGCGTCGTGGAGACCAGCTCCGTGCCGCCCGCGGGGAAGGCCCGCTCGGGCTTGGGCAGCACCCAGGGGGCACGGGTCATCGACTCGACGCCGCCCGCGATCACGGTGGAGGCGTCGCCGAGCGCGATCATCCGGTAAGCCTGGATGACCGCCTCCATGCCGGATCCGCACAGCCGGTTCACGGTCGCGCCCGGCGTGCTCACCGGCAGCCCGGCGAGCAGCGCGGCCATGCGGGCGACGTTGCGGTTCTCCTCGCCGGCGCCGTTGGCGTTGCCGAGGATCACCTCGTCGGGGGCCTCGACGCCGTTGCGCTCGGCGACCGCCCTGACCACGTGCGCGGCCAGGTCGTCGGGGCGGATCCCGGCCAGCGCGCCGTTGTGGCGGCCGAACGGGGTGCGGACGGCGTCCACGACGTAGACGGTCTTCATGCCAGGACCTCGGCTTCCGTACGCTCGCGCAGCTCCTCGACGCTCACGCCCGGCGCGGTCTCGACCAGCCGCAGCCCGTCCCCGGTGACGTCGAGCACGCCGAGGTCGGTGATGACGCGGTGGACGCACGCCTGCCCGGTGAGCGGCAGCGAACACCTGGTGACGATCTTCGGCGAGCCGTCCTTGGCCGTGTGATCCATGATCACGATGACCTTGCGCGCGCCGTGCACGAGGTCCATCGCCCCGCCCATGCCCTTGACCAGCTTGCCGGGCACCATCCAGTTGGCCAGGTCGCCCGTGGCCGACACCTGCATCGCGCCCAGCACCGCCACGTCGATGTGCCCGCCGCGGATCATCCCGAACGACAGCGAGGAGTCGAAGAACGACGCCCCCTCCCGTACGGTCACCGTCTCCTTGCCCGCGTTGATCAGGTCGGGGTCGACCTCGTGCTCGTACGGGTAGGGGCCGACGCCGAGCAGGCCGTTCTCCGAGTGGAGGATCACGTCCACGTCGTCGGGCAGGAACGACGGGATGCGGGTCGGCAGGCCGATGCCCAGGTTGACGTAGTCGCCGTCGCGCAGCTCGGCCGCCGCGCGCGCCACCATCTCGTCCCGCGTCCAGCTCATGATCGGGTGGTCCTCTTCTCGATGCCCTTGTCGGCGGCCTGCTCGGGGGTCAGCGCGACGACGCGCTGGACGAAGACGCCCGGCAGGTGGACCTCGTCGGGGTCCAGCTCGGTCAGCTCCTCGACCTCGGCGATCGTGACGCGCCCGGCCATCGCGGCCAGCGGGTTGAAGTTGCGCGCGGACTTGTTGAAGACGAGGTTGCCGTGGCGGTCGCCCTTGGCCGCGCGCACCAGCGCGAAGTCCGTCGTAATGCCGTGCTCCAGCACGTACGGGCGGCCGTCGAACTCGCGTACCTCCTTGGGCGGCGAGGCCACGGCGACGGAGCCGTCCGGGTTGTGGCGCAGCGGCAGCCCGCCGTCGGCGACCGGCGTGCCGACCCCGGCCGGGGTGTAGAAGGCGGGGATGCCGGCGCCGCCCGCGCGCAGCCGCTCGGCGAGGCTGCCCTGCGGGGTCAGCTCGACCTCCAGCTCGCCGCCGAGGTACTGGCGGGCGAACTCCTTGTTGTCGCCGATGTAGGAGGCGGTCACCCGCGCGATGCGGCCGGCGGCCAGCAGCACGCCGAGGCCGCCGCCGTCCACGCCGCAGTTGTTCGACACGACGGAAATGCCGGTCACGCCGGTGTTGTAGAGGGCCTGGATCAGCACGTTCGGGATGCCGCTCAGCCCGAACCCGCCGACCGCGAACGACGCGCCGTCCCGCACGTCGGCCAGCGCCTCCTCGGCCGAGGCCACCACCTTGTCTCTCCGCACGACGCTCCAATTCACCGGGAGTGTTCGCATAGTGAACTTTTGTCCACTATTGTGCTGTCGAGTATCCGTAAAGAGGGGTGGCCTGTCAAAGGAGCTCACTCGACCGGAGGAGTGACCGGATGGAAGCGCCCGGAAGTCCGGAACCCGGAACCCCGGAACCCGGAACCTTGGAACGCGGCCTCGCCGTGCTGCGCGTGCTGGCGGACGAGCCGGGACGGCCCATGGCCGCGACCGACCTCGTCCGCGCGACCGGGCTCGCGAGAAGCGCGGTGGACCGGGTGCTCGCCACCCTCACCCACCTCGGCTACCTGCGGCTCGACGGGCGGGAGGTACGGCTCGCGCCGCCGCTGATGGAGCTGGGGGAGGCGTACCTCGTGGGCGGCGGGCTCCGCGACGCCCTGTCGCCGGCGGCCCGGCGGCTGGCCGAGGAGCTCGACGAGTCGGTGTCGCTGGCCGTGCCGGACGGGGAAGGGGTGCGCTTCATCGCGCAGTTCACCCGGCGGCGCACCATGTCCGTGGCCTTCCGGGTCGGCGACCTGCTGCCCGCCGACCGGTGCGCGGCCGGGCTCGCGCTGCTCGACCCGGCCGCGCCGTGGGCCGTGGACGACCAGCTCGTGGAGCCGGGGCTGGTGGCCGTCGCGGTGCCGGTACGTGACCCGGACGGGCGGGCCGTGGGCGCGCTCAGCGTGGTCAGCCACACCAGCAGGCACACGGCGGACGGGCTGCGCGCGCACGCCCTGCCCCGGCTGCGCGCGACGGTGACCGAGATGGAGACGGCCCTCACCCGCCCGCCCGCGAACGGTGACCGGGACGGGGGCTCGGGCGTTTTGGGCGGGGCCTCGGACGGAGGCTCGGGTGGGGGCTCGGACGGAGGCTTGGGCGGAGGCTCGGGTGGGGGCTCGGGTGGGGGCTCGGGTGGGGGCTCGGCGGCAGGGGGCGTGGATCGGTCGCGGGCGGTCAAGCAGGAGCTCGGCGCCGGCTACCTGCAGTCGCTGGCCCGCGGCCTGGCCGTCATGGTCGCGCTCGGCCGGCCCGGCGGCGCCACCCTCGCCGACGCCTCCCGCACGACCGGCCAGCCCCGCGCGACCGTACGCCGCGCGGTCCAGACCCTGGAACGGCTCGGCTACGCCGCCGCCCGCGGCACCCGCTTCGTCCTGCTGCCGAAGGTGCTGGAGCTGGGCTACGCGCACCTGTCCGGCCTGCCCTTCCGCGCCGTCGTGCAGCCGCACCTCAACGACCTGGTCGCCCGGGTGCACGAGTCGGCGTCGGTCGCCGTGCTGTCCGGCGAGGACATCGTCTACCTGGCCCGCCGCCCGACCCGGCGGATCATGAGCGTGGACATCACGGTCGGCACCCGCTTCCCCGCCTACGCCACGTCCATGGGCCGGGTCCTGCTCGCCGACCTGCCGGAGGAGCGGCTGGACGCCATCGCGGTCAAGCCGCTGTCCAGCCACACCATCGCGACCACCGCCGAGCTGAAGGCGGTGGTGCGCCAGGTCGCCGCCGACGGGTACGCCCTGGTGGACCAGGAGCTGGAGGAGGGGGTGCGGTCGCTGGCGGTGCCCATCAGGGACGGCTCGGGGCGGGTGGTCGCGGCCGTCAACGTCGCCACGCACGCCAGCCGCGCCACCCCCGCCGACCTGGTGCGCGACGTCCTGCCCGAGCTGCGGGAGACGGCCGCGCGAATGGCGGCCGACCTGGCGTCCGTGCACGGCCCGGCCTGGAACGGCGACCTGCGCGAAGTGGTCCGCCTCGGCCGCTGATCCGCCCGGCCCGGGTCTGTGGGCCGTCCGGAGCCGAGGGCCGTCCGTAGCCGAGGGCCGCTGGGGCCGGGTCGGTGGGCCGTCCGTAGCCGAGGGCCGCTGGGGCCGGGTCGGTGGGCCGTCCGTAGCCGAGGCCCGTTGGGGCCGAGGGCCGGTCCGGGGCCGAGGGCCGGCGGGTCGGCTCAAGCCGCGCCGGTGGCCGTGGCCGCGCTTGTCGGCGATGGCCCAGGCGGCGTCCCACGAGCGGTAGCGGCGCCGGTCCAGCGCCCAGCGCGCGGCCGCGAAGCCCGTGACGGCGATCAGCACGGCCACCAGCACCACGAAGACCGCCATGCCCGCGCCCCGGATGACGATCTCCAGCGGCTTCTTCGGCGCGGTCGCCGGCCGCCCCTCGGCGTCGATCCAGATCCGCACCGCCGTGCCGCTCCTCGCCAGCCCCGGAGCCGCCACCTCACCGGTGCGCGCCGCTCCGTCCGGCCCCGTCCACCGCGCCGGCGTGCGCGGCAACTGCGGCGGCATCTCGCCGTACGTCGCCCTGGCCGGCGGCGCGTCCCGCAGCAGGGTGGCCGTCACCTGCTGCCGCCCGCCGGGCCCGACGCGGGTCTCGGCCATCCCGGCCCCGTACGTGGCCCTCCCCGCCAGCACCGCCGGCCAGACGCTCACGAGGACCAGCAGCACCGCCGCCACCACCAGCGCGGACTCCAGACGATCGGTACGGCGGCGCAGCGGGTTGCGATCCCATCGGTACCTGCGCGTCAACATCCTCAGGGAATCCAGTGCAGCTCTCACCGCGCACCTCCTCGACACCACAAGGGTGGGCTCCAACTGCCCGTACGGGGAGTGTCGTAAGCCTCACCGACCAGGGACCTTCGCCCTCTTCCGCATCCCGAACCACCCCATACCCCCAAAAACCCCCTGCACGCAGGGGTTTCAGGAACTCGGCCGGTACGCCGCTCGTTGTGCGGGCGCAAGTAGTGATCATCAACCGATCTTCGACAGGGAGAGCAACAGCCGTGGTCTTCAAACGCATGCTGGGCGCGTTCGGCGTCGGCGCGCCTTCGGTGGACACCGTCCTCGCCACGTCGCGCACGCGGCCGGGCGGCACGCTGGAGGGCGAGGTCCGGCTCAAGGGCGGCGACTTCGACGCCGAGATCGAGCACGTCACGCTCGGCCTGGTGGCGCGCGTGGAAATCGAGTACGGCGACTCCGAGGGCGCCGGCGTCACCGAGTTCGGCCGCCTCCAGGTCTCCGGGCCGTTCACGCTGCGCAAGGGCGAGGACCGCACGCTCGGCTTCACCATGCCCGTGCCGTGGGAGGCGCCCGTCAGCGAGATCGGCGGGCAGCCGCTGCGCGGCATGGTGCTCGGCGTGCGCACCGAGCTCGCCATCGCCAAGGCCGTCGACAAGGGCGACCTCGACCCGTTCGCGGTCGAGCCGCTGCCGTCGCAGCTGCGCATCCTGGACGCGTTCCTCGGCCTCGGCTTCTCGTTCAAGTCCGCGGACCTGGAGGCCGGGCGGCTGGTCGGCGTGGACCAGCGGCTGCCGTTCTACCAGGAGATCGAGTTCTACCCGCCGCCGCAGTACCAGGGCCTGATCAACGAGGTCGAGGTGACCTTCGTCGCCACTCCCGAGGGGCTGACCGTCGTCCTGGAGGCCGACAAGCGGTCCGGCCGCTACTCCTCCGGCGACGCCATCGACCACTTCACCGTCAGCCACGACGACGCCCTGCGCACCGACTGGCCCGGCGAGATCGGGCGCTGGCTCCAGCGCCTCTCCGAGTACGGCGGCCACCACGGCGCCCCGCACGGCTACCACGACCCGCACGGCTACCACGACCCGCACCACCAGCCGTACCACGACGACCACCACCACCAGCACAGGAGCGGGCCGGGCGTCGGCGCGGTGGTCGCCGCCGGCGCGGCCGGCGTCGTGGGCGGACTGGTGGCCGGCGAGATCATCGAAGAGGTCTTCGAGGACGACGACGAGGGCGGCGACGACGAGTGGTGATCCCGCGCCGGGCCTAGGCCAGGCCGAGGTCTGAGCGGAGTGGGACGGGCGGCCGCGGGGGGATGTGTCCCGCGGCCGCCCGTCGGCTCACTCGCGGCGGCGCTTGACGTACAGGCCGGCGGTGAGCGAGACGCCGAGCGCCGCCAGCGCCACCTGGATCAGCAGCTCGATCCAGTCGATGCCGCTGGTGTCGGCGACGCCGAGCGCGGCGGCGATGGCGGTCCCGATGAGGGCCGCCACCACGCCGATGAGGATGGTGAGCCAGATCGGGATGCGCTGGCGTCCGGGCACGACGAGCCGCCCGAGAGCGCCGATGACGATGCCGATGATCAGGCCGGAGATGATGCCGGTGATTTCCATGGTGCGACTCCAGAAGAGACGACGATCGACGGCCATCCCGACAACGAACGAGCCGGCGCTCCGGGTGCCCGCCACCGCGCCCCGTCCGCCCGGGAGCTGTTGACACGGCACCCCCCACCCCAGGAAACTCTCCCAACACACCGCAAGGTGCCTACTGTAAACGTTTACGGCTCCCCTCGGAAGTGCTCCATGCCCCTGCCTCGCTGGATCGGCGCCGCCGCGCTGGCCGCCCTCACCACGTTCACCCTCCTCGCCCCGCCGGGCGAGACGGAGACGCGGGCGGGCGGCACGCTCACCACCGGCTCGGCCCCCTCGCCGGCCCTCGGCGGGGAGGCCGTCGCCTACACCGCCTACCTGCCCGCCGGTTACGACCGGGGCGGCGCCCGCCACCCCGTCCTCTACCTGCTCCACGGCCGCGGCGACACCATGCAGGCGTGGACCCGCGTCAAGACCGTGCTCGACGACCTGATCAGGACCAAGCGCATCCCGCCGGTCATCGCCGTCATGCCGGACGCCCCGTGGAGCGAACGCGGAAGCTGGTACACCGACTCCCGCTACACCGGCTCCGACCTGCCCGGGCGCAAGGTGGAGACCGCGCTCGCGCACGACCTGGTCGCGCACGTGGACGCCACCTACCGCACCGCGCCGATCCGCGAGGCCCGGCTGGTCGGCGGCTACTCGATGGGCGGCGCGGGCGCGCTCCGCTTCGCCCTCGCCCACCAGGACGTCTTCAGCGCCGCCGCCGTCCTCAGCCCCGCCGTCTACACCCCGCTGCCGCCCGGCGACTCCTCCGCCCGGGACTACGGCGCGTTCGGCGAGGGCGCGGCGAAGTTCTCCGACGACGTCTACCGCGAGCTCAACTACCCGGCCCTGCTGCCGAAGCTGGACCCCGACCTGCCGGTACGGATGTTCGTGGCCGTCGGCGACGACGAGTACGCCAACCCCGACCCCGCCGACGCCCGCCACGACCTCGACTTCGAGTCCGCCGCGCTCTACAACGCCGCCCGCCGCTCGCCCGCCGTCTCCGCCCAGCTTCGCGTCCTGGACGGCGGCCACGACTGGACCGTCTGGACGCCCGCCTTCGAGCAGGCCATGGCCGAGCTGGGCCCGGGTCTCAGCGTGACGCCGCCCGCCGGGCTGCCCGCCCCGCTGCACGGCACCGCCGCCACCGACTGGGCCGGCGGCGTCGCCGCCCACGCCGACGGCTCACTCACGGTCGGGTACGCGGCCGGCGGGCCCGTCGCCGGCCAGCCGCACG
Organism: Nonomuraea bangladeshensis; assembly: GCF_039529455.1. Lineage (NCBI taxonomy): Bacteria > Bacillati > Actinomycetota > Actinomycetes > Streptosporangiales > Streptosporangiaceae > Nonomuraea > Nonomuraea bangladeshensis. The sequence goes on along the minus strand of NZ_BAAAMV010000017.1, from coordinate 101,552 downwards.
CCGGCCGCTTCGACGCGGTCATCACCCGCACCGGCGCGAACGGCTGGACCCGGCAGCTCGGCACGGCCGCCGACGAGCGCCTGTACGGGGTCGCGGCGCTGCCCGACGGCGGCGTGCTGGCCGCCGGCTACACCAAGGGCGACCTCGACGGCCGGCATCCCGGCAACGCGGCCGACGACGCGTTCGTGGTCCGGCTCGGCCCGGACGGCGCGGTCCGCTGGATCACCCAGTTCGGCGCGCCGGACGCCGCCGACCGGCTCTACGGCCTGGCCGCCGCGCCCGACGGCGGCGCGTACGTGGCCGGCTACACCAAGGGCGACCTCGACGGCCGCAACGCCGGCGACAAGGACGCCCTCGTGGCCCGGCTCACCCCGTCGGGCGAGCTGGCCTGGCTGCGCCAGTATGGCGGCCCCGGCGAGGACAAGGCGTACGGGGTGGCCGCGGACGCCGCGAATCTGTACGTCACGGGCAGCGCCACCGCCGCCCTGCCCGGCACGAGCGCGCTCGGCGGCCTCGACGGCTGGCTGGCCGCGTTCGGGACCGCCGACGGGACCCGTAAGTGGGCCACGACCGCGGGCGGCGACGGCGACGACCGGCTGAACGCGGTGACCGTCACCACCGGCGGCCTGGCCGTCGCGACGGGCGCCGTGAACGGGGACGCCCACACTGCGGCCTACGACGCCCGCGGCAAGCGGCGCTGGACCCACACCCTCGCCACCCCGTCCGCCGACGAGGGGGCCGCCGTGGCCGCGCTGCCCGGCGGCGAGGTCGAGGTCGTGGGCCACACGCGGGGCCGGGTGGGCGTCCAGGCGGGCGGCGCCGACGTGCTGACCCTCCGGCTCGACGCCAAGGGCGGGCAGCGCGCCGCCGCCCAGTTCGGCTCGGCCAGGGACGACGCCGTGGACCCGTTCGCCGAGCCGAACCTGTACGCCGCGCCGACACCGTCCGGCCAGGTAGCGGTCTCCGGCCTCACCTACGGCGCCGCCGGTCCCGGCAACGGGGACGTCTTCCTCGCCACGGTCGCCCCGGAGACCGGCCTGCCGTCCTAGAAAGAGACAGTTGAGCACCAGGACGACGTAGTGCCACGGCCGGGTCCGCACCGGCCGTGGCACAAGGAGTACGACTCTCACGTCCGCACGTGGGGCGGGCGTTTCTGGTCCCTCTCCTATGACGCGGGCTCGACCGGCGGCGCGAACCTGGCCCAAATGGGTGATCACAGGTCACCGCGTGGCGTTACCCGCCGTATCACCCTTGACTACTTAGAGTGAACAAGCGATGTCACATCGTGATCACAGGGAGAAATGGTGAAAGGTAACCTCATAGCCGCCGGCGGCGTACTCGCCGCCGCCGTCGCGCTCGTCGGCATGGCCGGCCCGGCGAACGCCGACGACGAGCGCTGCGACCTCGGCTCCAGCGACAAGACCCACTCGTTCGGCATCGACGCCGAAGCTGAGCGCATCTGGTTCACGAGCCGGGAGTCCAAGTCCTGCCAGAACCACGACGACCGGCACCACCACGACGGCTGGGGCAGGTCCGACGACGATTCCGACTCTGACGACGACGAGGCCGACGACCGGTCCGACCGTGGGTCCCGCCACGAATCCGACCGTGGGTCCGACCGCAGGTCCGAGCACGAATCCGACCGTGAGTCCGGCCGCGACTCCGATGACGGGTTCCACCGCGGGTTCAAGGACCGGTTCGACGGCGGGTTCGACGACAAGTCCGACCGCGGGTTCGACCGCGGGTTCAAGGGCAGGTTCGACGGCGGGTTCGACGACAAGTCCGACCGCGGGTTCCACCGTGGGTTCAAGGGCGGGTCCGAGGGCGACGCCGACGACCGCGGGTTCGACGGCGACTTCAACAAGGCGTCCTACGGGGACGACAAGGACGGCCACGACCGGGGCCGCGGCTGGGGCTGGATCGAGCCCGACGACCACGGCCGCACCTGGGGCGCCAACGGTTACCGCTACGAGGCCGCCAAGCACGACCGTCACTAGAGACTTTCTGGAGCGGGCCGGTCCCGGGGCCGTATCAGCGCCCCCGGGACCTCTCCCTGTGCGACCCGCCGCTCAGCGGTCCACGATCTCGTTCTTGCCGATGACCACGACGCCGCCGCGCGTGAGGGCGAAACGCGTACGGTCGTAGTCGAGGTCGAACCCGATCCGCGCGCCGTCGGGGATCACCACGTTCTTGTCGATGATCGCCTTGCGCACGATCGCGCCCCGCCCGATCTTGACGTTCTCCATCAGCACGGAGTCCTCCACCAGCGAGTGCGAGTGGAGCACCACCTTCGGCGACAGGACCGACCGTACGGCGGTGCCGCCCGAGACGATCACGCCGGGCGAGACCAGCGAGTCGATGGCCCGCCCCACCCGGTCGCCCTCGTTGTGGACGAACTTGGCCGGCGGCAGCGGGTCGTGGCCGGTGAAGATCGGCCACTTGTCGTTGTACAGGTTGAACACCGGATGCGCCGAGATGAGGTCCATGTGGGCCTCGTAGTAGGCGTCCAGCGTCCCCACGTCGCGCCAGTAGCCGCGGTCGCGCTCGGTCGAGCCGGGGACGATGTTGTTCTTGAAGTCGTAGACGTCGGCGCCGCCCGACTTGACCAGCATCGGGATGATGTTGCCGCCCAGGTCGTGCTTGCTGGTCGGGTCGAGCGCGTCCTCGCGCAGCGCGTCGATCATCGACTGCGTCTTGAACACGTAGTTGCCCATCGAGGCGTAGACCTCGTCGGGGGAGTCGGCGAGCCCCACCGCGTCCTTCGGCTTCTCCCTGAACGCGACGATCCTGCGCCCCTCGGGGTCGGTCTCGATGACGCCGAACTGGTCGGCCAGTGCCAGCGGCTGCCGGATCGCGGCCACGGTCACGTCCGCGCCGGAGTCCTCGTGCTGCTCGACCATCTGCCGCGGATCCATCCGGTAGATGTGGTCCGCGCCGAACACGATCACGTGCTCGGGCATCTCGTCGTAGATGAGATTGAGGTTCTGGAACAGCGCGTCGGCCGAGCCGGAGAACCACCGCGGGCCGAGCCGCTGCTGCGCGGGCACGGGCGTCACGTAGTTGCCGAGCATCGCCGACAGCCGCCAGGTGCGCGAGACGTGCCGGTCGAGGCTGTGGTTCTTGTACTGGGTCAACACGACGATCTTCAGGAAGCCGCCGTTCGCCAGATTCGACAGCACGAAGTCTACGAGCCGATATATCCCCCCGAACGGCACCGCCGGTTTGGCCCGATCCGCCGTGAGCGGCATGAGCCTCTTACCCTCTCCACCTGCCAGCACGACCGCAAGCACCCTCCGGGACCTCATGCCCGAGACGCTACCCTCAAATGGCCGTTCTATCGACGAATCCCGGCGCGGCTAACTTCCCTCGTGTCCCGATTTGCCGTTTGCGGGCCCGGCGGGGGTCGCCGAGCCCGGGCTCGCCGGTTGTGTCCCCATGGTCGCGTTGATCGTAAGGTCGTCTCTATGCGTGTTGATCTACTCAGCCGGGAGTATCCGCCCGAGGTGTACGGCGGCGCCGGGGTGCACATGGAATACCTCGCCCGGGAGCTGCGTCCGCTGGCCGACGTACGGGTGCGCTGTTTCGGCGCGGACCGTGCCGAACCGGGCGTCTCGGCGTACCGGGTGCCGGGCGGGCTGGAGAAGGCCAACGCGGCCCTGCAGGTGCTCGGCGTCGACCTGGAGATGGCCGCGGCCTGCGAGGGAGCCGACATCGTCCACTCTCATACCTGGTACGCCAACTTCGCCGGGCATGTCGCGAAACTCCTGCACGGCGTCCCCCACGTCATCACCACGCACAGCCTGGAGCCGCTGCGGCCGTGGAAGGCCGAGCAGCTCGGCGGCGGCTACACGATCTCCTCCTGGGCCGAGCGCACCGCCCTGGCCGCCGCGGACGCCGTCATCGCGGTCTCGGCCGGCATGCGCCGCGACGTGCTGGCCGCCTACCCCGAGATCGCGCCGGAGAAGGTCACCGTCATCCACAACGGCATCGACACCGCCGAGTACGCCCCCGACCCCGGCACCGACGTCCTCGCCCGGCACGGCATCGACCCCGACCGCCCGTACGTGATCTTCGTCGGCCGCATCACCCGCCAGAAGGGCCTGGTCCACCTGCTGCACGCGGCGCGCTCGTTCGACCCCGACGCCCAGCTCGTGCTCTGCGCCGGCGCGCCCGACACCCCCGAGATCGCCGCCGAGGTGAGCGGGCTCGTCCGCGACCTCGACCGCGACGGCGTCCACTGGATCCAGGAGATGCTGCCGAAGCCGCAGGTCATCCAGCTCCTCACGCACGCCGCGGTGTTCGTGTGCCCGTCGGTCTACGAGCCCATGGGCATCGTCAACCTGGAGGCGATGGCCTGCGAGACCGCCGTCGTCGCGACGGCCACCGGCGGCATTCCCGAGGTCGTGGCCGACGGCGAGACCGGCCTGCTCGTGCCCATCTCCCAGGAGCGCGACGGCACCCCGCACGACCCCGACCGCTTCGCCGCCGACCTGGCCGAGCGGGTCAACACGCTGCTGCGCGACCCCGTACGGGCCCGTGCCATGGGTCTCGCGGGGCGGGCGCGGGCGGTCGAGCACTTCTCGTGGGAGCGCATCGCCCACCGCACCATGGAGCTCTACGCCACGCTGTGACGCGCGTCGCGGGCGGGGCGGTCCGCTCCCGCCCGCGAGGTCACCTCAGGCGCGTTCCAGGACGACGATCGGGATCTCCCGGTCGGTCTTCTCCTGGTACTCGTCGTACTGCGGCCACGTCGCCGTCATGACCCGCCACATCTCCGGCCTCTCCTCGGGCCGGGCCGGGCGGGCCCGCGCCGCGAACCTCTCGCCCTTCACCTGCACCTCGACCTCGGGGTCCGCCCGCAGGTTCTTGAACCACTGCGGGTCGTCGGGCGCGCCGCCGTAGGAGGCCACGACGAGGTAGACGTCGCCGTGGCGCTGGTAGATCAGCGGTGTGGTGTACGGCCGGCCCGAGTTGCGGCCCTTCGTGGTCAGCAGCAGGACGGTGGTGTTGTTCCAGTCGTGCCCCTCCGCGCCGTCGGTCTCCTGATAACGCCGGACATGTTCCTTGCCATAGAGCATGCCCGCGACCTACCCACCAGGAAGAACCCTGCACCGCCGCCCCCGGCGTCTGTACGAAGAGTTGCCCCCGCACAGCGCGGGCCCCGCCCCGAACTGTACGCACGGGCGCGCCGGTGAGAGCCTGTGCCCATGACCGATCCGGCCGAGACGCTGGCCGCCCGCATCGAGCGGTTCGAGCAGGCCGCGGATCCCGAGCTGATCTGGGATCCCGCGGCGCTGATCGAGGCCGAGCAGGCGATGCTGGCCTGCGCCGGCGACCGCTCCGACGCCGCCACCTGGCGGCTGATCGGCGTGCTCCACCTCGCCCGGTACCGCCTCGACCCGCGTACCAACCAGGACGCCGCCGTCGCGGGCGCCTTCTTCGCCGCCGTGGCCGTGCTCGACCCCGCGCGGCTGCCGGAGAAGCTGCGCGGGGCCCACGTGCCGTCCGCCGACGCGGCCGGCACCTGGGCGGGGCTGGTCGAGGAGGTGTTCAGGCACGTGGACCCGGCGGCGTACCGGCACGTCGGGCTGCTCGTGCACGCCCTCGTCGGGCGGGCCGCCGCCCAGCTCACCGCCGACGCCGCCGACCGGCTCGGCGAGCTGCTGCTCCAGCAGGCCATGCGCTCCGCCGACCCGTCCTGGGCGCCCGGCGCGCTGGCCCTGCTCGGCGGCGGGCTCGTCCGGCTGCACGGGCGGACGGGGGAGCGGGAGCTGCTCGACGACGCCGTGCACGTGCTGTTCCGGGCCGCGCTCGCCGCCCCCGGCGAGGCCGCCCACCTGGCGGAGCTGGCCGCCGCGCTCGCCCTGGCCGTGCCCGACGACGAGGACCTGGTACGGGCGTACCTGTCGGCCGCCGAGTCCGAGCCCGGCACCCGCGAACGCTCCCGCGCGCTGCTCAGCCTCGTCGGCCTCGCCCAGGCCCGCGCCGCCCGCTCCTGCCTGGACGACGACCTGCTCGCCTTCATCCGGGTGGGGCAGTGCGCGCTCGACTTCTGGCACGAGCGGTGGGCGCATCCCGGGGTGCTGGGGCCGTACGCGGTGGGGCTGGTCGAGTGGTACGTGGTGACGGGGGACGAACGGTCGCTGGAGGCCGGCCACGAGATGTTCCAGGCCCTCGGGCTCCCCGCTCCCGCTGCGGACTTCCCACCCGGCACCGCGACCTGGGACGGCCCCACCTCCTCGGCCGATCCCGACGCCACGGTCGGCCCCGACACCACAGGCGTGCCCGCCGCACCCGGTACTCCCGCCAAACGGGAGGCCGGCCAGGGCGGGGCGCTGCCGCCCATTGTCAGGGAAGCCGACCAGGACGGGGGCCTGCCGCCCGTCGCCGGGGACGTCCACCGAGGGGAGGCCCCGCAGCCTGTCATCCGGGACGCCGGCCAGGGCGGAGCCTTGCCGCCCGTCCCCTCATCGAACGCTTCTCCCGCGACCCCCCTACCCCTCACCGGCGAGCGGGTCGCCTACCGCGCCACCTTCGAGCTGGCCCGGCGGCTCTCCGCGGACCCGCTCGCCCGCCTCGCCCTGCTCGGTGAGCGGCGCCGGCGCCGCTACGAGGCGACCGGCGCGCAGCAGGACCTCGACGTCGCCGTCGAAACCCTCCGCGAGGCCACCCGGGAGGTCCCGCCCGGCCACCCCGACCGCCCGAGGCTCCTCACCGACCTCGCCGCCACCATCCTCGAACGCACCCTGACCACAGGCGGCGACCCCGCCGCCCCGGTCACCGCCGCCCGTACCGCCCTGGCCGCCCACGCCGTGGACGACCCGGCCCGCCCCGACGCGCTGCTCCTGCTCGCCCGCGCCCTGCGCCTCCGGCTCACCCCGTCCACCGCCGCCGAGGCGATCGCCGCCCTGCGCGAGTCCCTGGCCACCGGCGACCGGCTGACGGCGCGGCTGGAGGCGTACACGCTGCTCTCCGAGCTGCTCCGCTGGCGCGCCACCCACCAGGACACCGCGCCGCACCGTGCCGAGGACCTCGACGGCGCGGTGCTGACCGCCCGCCAGGCCGCCGAGCTGGCCGTGAAGAGCTCCCGCGACCAGACCCCCGCCCACCGCCTGCTCTCCCGAGCCCTGCTCGCCCGCTTCTCCCACGGCGGCGACCCGCGCGACCTCGGCGAGGCACTGGCCCTCGCCAGGGACGGCGACCCCGACCTGCTGGCGCAGCTCGACGTCCTGCTCACCGACCCCGCCCGGCTGCCCGTCGACGAACACCTCGCCAGGGCCGCCGCCGACCTCGCCGTTCAGACGTCCGACGAGTCCCTGACGCTCAAACTCCTCGCGTACGCCGAACGCCACCCCACGGCGAGTGCCCCCGGCCCGCACGGGGACGCCGGCCGTGGCGCGTTCCTCCTGGAGACCGGGCTCCGGCTGGCCGACGCCGGCCGCCGCCGCACCGCCGGCGCCGTGCTCGCCCGCGCCGCCGCCGCCTTCGACGAGGAGGGCGACCGGGCCCGTACCGCGCATGCCCTCTCCCTCCAGGGCGTCAACCACGACCACCTGAACGACCCCGCCCGCGCCGCCGAGGCGTTCGACCGCGCCGCCGCCGTCCACCGCACGCTCGGCGACCTCCCGGCCGAGGCGGAGCAACTGGGCCACCTGGGCGACGTCCTGCTGCGCGCGGGCGACCCCGAGGGGGCCGTCGAGCAGCACCTGCGGGCGATCGCCCTGTGCGCGGGAGCCGGGCTGAGCGCCGGCGAGGCGGCCCACCAGCTGCGCGCCGCCGAGGCGTACCTGGCCGCCGCGGACCCCGCCGCCGCCCTGGCCTGCGCGGCCCGCGCCCGGGAGCTGTACCTGGCGTTGGGGGAGCCGAGGGAGGCGGCCCTGGTGCTGGTCCCGGCCGCCCGCGCCGCCGTCGACCAGGGCGACCTCACCGCCGCCGGGGAACGCATCGCCGCCTGCGCCATCGAGCTGGAGGCGGCCGGCGCTTGGGAGGACGCCTGCCGCGCGCTGGACGCGCACGCCGTCCTGCTGTCCGTACGCGGCCACCACGAGCGGGCCGCCGCGTGCGAGGCCCGCCTGGTCGAGGTCGTACGACGCCGGGGCAGTCGGCGCGAGCCCGCCGACGAGTGGTACCGCATCGCCCAGCGCCGCCGCGCCACCGGCGACCCGGCGGCGGCGCGGGCGGCGTTCGAGCTGGCCGAGCAGGAGTACCAGGCGATCGGGCACCTCGACGGCTCGGCCGCCGTCCGCTACAACCTCGGCGCGCTCGCCTACGGGCAGGGGGAGGCCGGGCGGGCGCTGGAGGAGTTCGGGGCGGCGGCCGAGGCGTTCGCCCGGCTGCGCGCCCCCGGCAAGGAAGCCACCGCCCTGACCATGCGCGCCGCCGCCCTGTCCGCCCTCGACCTGCCCGAGGACGCGGCCACGGAGCTGGACCGCGCCCTCGACCTGGCCGCCGCCGACGGCGACCTGGGCGCCCTCTTCCTCGCCACCCTGCACCGGGCGGTCCTGGACGAACGCCTGGGGGAGTTCCTGGCCGCCGGGGAACGCCTGCGCGCCGCCCTCGGCCTGGCGGCCGCCGACCCGCTGAAGGAAGCCGTCGTACGGGACCGCCTGGCCTCGCTCGCCGCCCGCCTCGGCGACCTGCCCGCCCAGATCGACGCCCTGGAACAGGCGGTCACCGGCTTCCGCACCGCCGCCCAGCCCCGCCTCGCCGCCCTCGCCTCCCTCCGGCTCGGCTTCGCCTTGGAGGAACGCGGCGAACACCGCCGCGCCCGCACGGCCTTGGAATCCGGCCTCACCGCTCTCACCCCCTCTCTCCAACCCTCCTCCCGGTCGTCCTCCTCCGGGTCGTCTCCCGTCGGGTTGCCGGCCACCTGGCCGCCTACCACCGGGGCGTCCTCCGTCGGGTCGTCTCCCATTTGGCCGTCGTCCACTGGGTCGTCCTCCACCGGGGCGCCTTTCACCGGATCGCCTTTCGACCCGTCGCCTCCCGCGCCACCGCCTCTCCCTCCATCGCTGCCCAGACAGGAGCCCACCTCCCAGCCGTCTGCCTCATCGCCCTCGGGACAGGAGGCCCGGTGGGCGGGGGCGGCGCCGTTCGAGATCGTGGCGGCCCTGGCGGCGTCGGGCGGACTGGACGCGGACGTCCTCGCCCGGGTGGCCGCCGTCCAGCTCGCTCTCGGCGACCTCGCGCACGGCCGGGCCACCCTGGCCGAGGCCGTCACCACGCTCCGGGCCGGCCGCGACCGCGTGCAGGCGATCGGCCCGGCCGCCGCCGAACGCCTGGAGACGTGGCTGCGCCTGGAGGAGGCCGAGTCCACGGGCGATCTCCCGCTGGCCCGCGCCATGGCCGAGCAGGCCCTGGCCCAGGCCCGCCCCGAAGCTCCCGCCGAGGACCTCCGGCGGCATGAGGGCAGGCTGGGCCGCCCGCCCGGCTGGGGCGACGACGACTACGGTGCCGCCGCCCCGCTCCTTCCGCAGGATCGTTCCCACCTTCTCGCCAAGCTGTCCCCGTACTGCCTGGCTCTCGGCGACCTCACCGCCGCCTACAGTTACGCCGCCGAGGGCTGCGAGCTGCGCGACGCCCGTAGGATCGAGCACCTGCGCAACCTGGGGGCCGCCGCGCACGCCCTCGGCCGTCCCGACGAGGCCATCGGCCATCTGACCCGCGCCGTACAACTGGCCCGCGACGACGCCGGCCCGGCCCTCCCCGCGCCCCTGGTCCACGCCCTGACCGCGCTGGCCCGCGCCCTCGCCGACCAGGCCCGCTGGACGGACGCCGCCCGCGCGTACGACGAGGGTCTGACGCTCACGACGGCTCCGGTCTGGCGCGCCCTTCGCGCTCCTCTGTTGTCCGGCCGCGCCTCCCTGCACCTCGAGCTCGGCGAGCTGGACGCCGCAGCCGCCCGCTACCGGGACGCCATCACGCTCCGCGAGGAGCTGACCGAGCGGACGGGCCTCGGGGACGACTGCGCCGACCTGGCCCTCGTACACGTCCTGTGCGGCGAGCCGGCCCAGGCCGGTCCTCTGCTGGAACGCGCGCTGGCCGTCCACCGCGAGACGGGCGACGACCGGGGCAAGGTCCTGACCCTGATCGCCCTCGGCACCCTGCCGTCGGCGTCGGCGTCGTCCTCTGGTCCCGCTGCGGCGTCCTCACCGGCTGCCGCCGACCAGCTGGAGGAGGCGGCCGAGCTGGCGCGACGGATCGGGTTCGGCGGCGGGGAGGGGCTCGCGCTGGCCGCTCTCGGCGCGCTGGACCTCGCCGCCGGCGACCCGGGCCGGGCGCACGAGCGGCTGTCCCGGTCCGTCGGACTGCTGGAGGACCGGGGGCACGACCCGGCGTTGGTGTTCGCCCTCGAACGCCGAGCGGACGCGGCCACCCGGCTCGGCGACCTCGCCGCCGCCCTCACGGACGCCGAACACGCCTCCGACCTCGCCACCCTGACGCCCGTCAGCACTCACCTCGCCCCTTCCGCCGGCCCAGTCCCTGGCACGCCCGACCTGCTCCCCTTCAGTGGCTCGGTGCCTGCCACGCCCCACCCCGCCCCCGCCGCGACCCACTCCACCCCCTTCGGCGGCTCACCGCGTTCTGGTCGGGACGGGCAGAGGGGCGTGCTCGACCGTGCCGTCTCCCTCGCCGTACGCCTGGGTCGTGGCGGGGCGGCGTGGGCGCGGGCCGAGCAGGTCAAGGCCCGGTCGCTGGCCGTGCAACTGGGCGACGGGCGGTGGCCGGCGCCGCCCGGCGTCCCCCCGGAGTCGCTGGAGCGCGAGGAGCGTGACCTCGGCCGGGCCCGCGCCCTGATGGCGGCGGCCGGGCGTGTCCGGGACCCCGTCCGGGCCGCCGCGCTCGTGCGTCGCGCCCACGCCGTACGTGAGGAGCTGGAGACGACGTCGTGGCGGCACCTGGAGCCCCTCGCTCCCGGGCACGTGGCCGCGCGGCTGGCCGCCCCGCTGACGGGGGCCGAGCTGGACGCGCTGGTCGCGCGGGGCGAGCCGGCCGGGCTTCTCGGGTTCCACGTGGGCGCGGGCGGCGTCACCGTGCTCGCGCACCGCACCGGCTGGGCCGAGCCGCGCGCGTTCGGGTCCGCCGTCGAGGCGTCGCTGCTGGCCGAGTTCGTGGCCGGGATCGACGGCGGGCGTCCCGGGCTGCTCGACCTCGCCGCCCGCAGGCGCCGGCTCGACCTGTGGCGCCGCCTGGCGGATCTGCTGCTGGGGGACGCGCTCCGGGAGCTCGGCGACGACCTGTCGATGCTGCACCTGCTGCCGCACCGCGAGCTGCACCGCGTGCCGCTGCACGCCCTCGCCCCCGGCGGCGGCCCGCCGCTGATCGAGCGCTGCCCGGTGACGTACGCCCCTTCCGCCGCCGTCCTGGCCCGGCTGGCCCGCGACGTCCCGGTCCGCGCGGGCGGTCCGTCGTTGGTGATGGCTCACGGCACGGACGCGGACGCCGGGACCGCCGCCCTGCTCGGCGCCGAGCCGCGCACCGGCCGCGCCGCCACCTCCGCTCACCTTGCCGGAAGCTGGGACGTCGTGGACCTGGCCGCCGCCGTGGTGAGCGATCCGCGCGACCCGCTGGGCGCTGGTGTGCGGCTGGCCGACGGGGTGCTGACCGCCAGGCGGCTCATGAGCCTGCGTGTACGGGCCCGCCTCGTCGTCCTCACCGGCTGCGCGGGCGGCCCCGGCGCGGGCGACGGGCTTGCGGTGCTCGGGCAGGCGTTCCTGCACGCGGGCGCCCGCGCCGTGCTCCTCACTCTGTGGCCGCCCGCCGCCGAGATCACGCGAGCGCTCCTACGCGACCTGCACGCCCGTACGCGAGCGGGCGCCGACCCGGCCCAGGCGCTGCGTGATGGGGTGCTGGCGCTACGCGAACTGTACGGGGCCGCCGAGCCCGAGCTGTGGGCGCCGTACGTGCTGCTCGGTCTGCCCCACTGACGCGCACGCACCTGCTCCTGGCTGCCATGACGCGCGCAGTCGGCCTGTTGCCGGCCCGCATGCGACAGCGGGCTGCGTGACCTTCCCGCAGACGCCTCGGCACGACTCAGCCGGTGTCGACGCGCATGCGTGGCTCAGCCTGGGCTGACCCGTGGGCGCGTTGCCCGGCTCACCTACAGGTGGGAAAGCGTCGAGGTCGCAGTGTGGAGTGGGAGGGCGGTGTCGGGGGTGCGTTCGCGGACGTCCTGGTCGCGGATGGCGAAGACGGCCGGTGCGACGCCCACGTCACCGTAGCGGGCGGTCACGGCGGCGCCGACCGCGCGCCGGACGTCGCCGACCACCTCGCGCACGGTGTGGCCGGGCCCGGTGGCGGTGAGGTGGCCCAGCATGCCGGCGAAGCGGAGCTCGCCCTCGGCGGCGGGCCGCTGCTCGGGCAGCACGGGGCGGTCGAGCCAGAACACCCGGCCGGCGAGGGATCCCGGGTAGCCGTCGCCCAGCTCACGCACCGTCTCGGCGAGCAGCTCGCCGAACCCGGCCAGGTCGGCGTCAGGCGGCAGGTCCGTGGTGACGAACAACGGCACGATCAGCGAGTCGAGCATCAGGCCATCCCTCCGTGAGGAGGCTCATCGTAGGATGCCGCACCGACAATTCCGCGGGGACTTGACCGGTGCCGGGAAAGGGCCAGGGAATGGACGGGCCTTCCTTGACAGAACGCGAAACAACAGGCCGCTCTCGAAAAGCCGCTAGCGTTCGGTCCATTCGTCTTCCAGCACCGAGTGCACGACGGAATCCCGCCACCCGGCGGGCGTACGCATATGGTGCCGGATGCGGCCCTCCTCGACCATGCCGGCGGTCAGCATGGCGAGCTGCGCGGGCAGGTTCGAGGGGGAGCGGGCGCCCCAGATGCGGTGCAGCCCGAGCTGCTTGAACCCGAACGACAGCAGCAGCCGCACCAGGTCGGTGCCGATGCCGCGCCCCCACTGGTGCGGGTGGAGGCCGAAGCCGATCTCGGCGCTGTGCGGGTGCTCGGGCTCGATGCGCAGCCGGGCCACGCCGATCACGTCGCGGTGCTCGGCGTCCACCACGGCGAGCACGTACAGCAGGCGTGGCTCGGCGCGGGCGGCCTCCATCGCCTGCCCGACGAGATCGGCGACCTCCCGCGGCGAACGGGGCGCGAACGGCATGTGCTGGGTGGCGGCGGGGTCGCCGTAGACGGCGTGCAAGGCGGGGACGTCGGCCTCCGTGACATCACGAAGGCCGAGTCGCAAACCGTTGCATACCACGCGCCGCATGCGCAGACGGTAACGCGATTCCCGCGATCTTCACAAGCCCTTGTCAAGTGGCGAGTTGACTACCGTAAGCTCGGGCGACAAGTTCGGCGACCGCGCCGTGCGCGCCGAGCGGCTGGGCGTGCCCGGCGTCGATCTGCTCGGCGGCGCGTTCGACGATCCCGGCGGGCGCCTCGTGGCCGATCATGCAGGGGGCGATCGCCAGCCGCTCGGCGCCGGCCGCGCGCAGCCGCTGGGCGGCCACGCTCACGCCGGGCTCGGTGTCGAGCGAGGCGGCGACGACCGGGAGGGTGAGCCGGGAGGCCAGCAGCACCGCGGTGGCCTGCACGGCCCGCACCGCGCGCTCGCCGCCGACGGTGCCGAGGATGACGGCGTCGACGGGGCTGGAGATGTTGAGCAGGCGCACCCGGTCGGCGCGGGCGAGCCCGCGCTCGGCCAGCCGGATGTGCAGGGCCTCGGCCAGCAGCGGGTGGGGGCCGAGCGCGTCGGTCACCACGGCGCCGCTGCCGGTGGCGGCGACGGCCTTGCCGATCTCGGCCATGACGACGGGGTCTTCCCAGGTGAGCAGCGGCACCACGACGGCCTCGCGTCCGCCGGGTAGCGCGTCCGCCAGGTCGGCGACGCTCGTCAGCCGTACCTCGATCTGCGGGTTGTCGACGCGCACGACGGCGGCGATCTCCTCCGCCACGCCGGAGGTGTCGCCGGGGGTGGCGAGCACGAGCATGGGCGCGTCCGGCGGCAGGGACGTGGGCACGGGACGGCGGTGGCGACCGCCGCCCGGGCGAGGGGAACGTTCACGTACAGGCAGGCTCACAGGCGCGCAGTTTATGCCTATTCCATGCGCCGTGTTCCGTGAATAGATGGCGATTCCGTCACGACGCCGGGGCAGTGATCGAGATCACATCGTGATCGCGCCGCTCGTTGACTTGGGCGGGCGAAACGGAAGGCTGGAAACCACCGCCGGAGGCCGGGAATGAAGCCGTTCCGTGTCCGTCACAAGCCGTTCTACGTCCGCGAGCTGAGTGTCTATCCGGTGGGCCGCCGCCGGGTCTTCCTGCTGTCCGTCGCGGTGCTGGCGAGCCTGGTCGCCAACTTCGAGACGACGATCGCCACCATCCTGCCGCTGCTCATGCAGGACCTGGACATGTCGCTGACCGTCTACGGCCAGATCGCCGCGCTGTCGGTGCTGGTGGGCGGACTGTCGGCGGGGTTCGGCGGCATCCTGTCCGACCGGTGGGGCCGGGTCACGATCCTGGTGCCCACGCTGACGATCACGGCCGCGTGCAACTTCCTGCTCGCCACCGTTGACAGCGTCGCCGGGCTGTTCTGGGTGCGCTGCCTCATGCTGTTCATCGAGGGCGCGGGCATCACGATCACCGCCTCCCTGGTACGCGACTTCTCGCCCCGCATGGGACGGGCCCAGGCGTTCGCGTTCTGGACGTGGGGACCGGTCGGGGCGTCCTTCCTGGCCTCCGCCATCGCGGGGTTCACGCTCCCGCTGTTCGGCAACTCCTGGCGCTCGCAGGCCATCATCATGGGCGTCGTGTCGCTGAGCCTGTGCGCGGTCATCATCTGGAAGATCGCCGAGCCGTCGGCGGCGCTGCGGGCCGAGGTGATGCACCACGAGGCCCAGGTCAGAACCCAGGCCGAGGAGGGGGACCCCGCCTACCGCGCCCGCCTCGCCGAGTTGTTCCGCCATCCGCACCTGTGGGCGCACGTCCTCGGCAGCACCGGCTGGCAGGTCCTCTACTGGACGTTCGCGATCTTCGGGCAGACGATACTCAGCGGCGGCTTCGGCATGGACCCGGCCGCCGCCAACCGTGTCGTCGCGTTCGGCATCGTGCTCAACGCCGTCGCGGTGGTCGTCGTCGGCCGGCTGTCCGACCGGCTGCAGCTGCGTAAGCCGTTCATCGCCGCCGGGACCGTGCTGACCGTGGCGGCGCTCGGCTACTTCATCGCGCTGATCGGGCCCGGCGTCCCCGCCGGCCAGGTCACCGCCGTCTACGCGCTGCTCTACCTGTTCATGGGCATCGCGTACGTGCCGTGGATGGCCAACTTCTCCGAGAACGCCGAGGACGTCGAGTCCCGGCTGCAGGGCTCCGCGCTCGGCATCTGGGGCATGGTCGTCCGCGTCATGATCGTGGCGTTGCTGGTGGTCTCGCCGATGGTGGTCGAGGCGTCCGGCTGGCAGACCTGGCTCGGGGCGGCGCTCGCCGGGCAGGTGCTGTTCCTGGCGTCGATGGCGGCGTTCAAGGGACGGTGGCGGGCCCGCCGGCCGGTGGACGTGCCCGCCGTCCCGCCCCCGTAAGGGCTCCGCCCTGGCCGCCCGCGCGGGCGGCGTTGGCAGCCGCCGCCCGCGCTCTCGCGGCAGAAGGCAGAAGACAGAAGGAAGAAGGAAGGTCAGGCGAGCGGTCCCACCGGCCGGGAGCCGGGCTCCGGCGCGGCGGCGAGGTCCAGGTCGCGGGTCTCCGGCGCGATGGCCAGGCCCACGGCGGTGACCGCCAGGGCGGCGACCACGTACAGCGACACCGCCACCGTGCTCCCGTACGCCTCGAAGAGCTGCAGCGCGATGATCGGCGCCAGCGCGCCGCCGACGATCCCGGCCACCTGGTAGCCCATGGACGCACCGCTGTAGCGCAGCCGGGTGCTGAACAGCTCGGCGATGAAGGCCGCCTGCGGCCCGTACATGGCGGCGTGCGTCACCAGCGCCACCACCGCGGCCAGCGCGATCAGCGGGAACGATTTCGTGTCCAGCAGCGGGAAGAACGCGAAGGCCCACACCGCCGCCGCGACGACGCCCGCGAGGTACACCGGCCGCCGCCCCAGCCGGTCCGACAGCGCGCCGAACAGCGGGATCAGCGCGAGCTGCAGCGCCGAGCCGATGAGCACGGCGTTCAGCGCGTACGAGCGCGGCAGGCCGAGCTGCCCGGTCAGGTAGACGATGATGTACGCGGTGAAGGTGTAGAACGCCACGTCCACCCCGATGCGGGCGGTGAAGGCCGACAGCAGCGCGCGCGGGTGCGTGCGCAGCACCTCGACCAGCGGCATCCGCGCCTTGGCCCCGCTCTGCTCGACCTCGGCGAACAGCGGCGACTCGGTGACCTTCAGCCGCACCCACAGGCCGACGAACACCAGCGCCCCTGACAGCAGGAACGGCACCCGCCACCCCCACGACAGGAACGCCGCGTCCGACTGGACGAAGGACAGCAGCGTCAGCAGGCCGGTGGCGAGGACGTACCCGGCGGGGACGCCGACCTGCGGCCAGCTCGCGTTGAAGCCGCGCCGCCGCCCGTCGCCGTGCTCCAGCGACATGATCACCGCGCCGCCCCACTCGCCGCCGAGCCCGAGGCCCTGGACGAAGCGCAGCAGCGCCAGCAGGATCGGCGCCGCGATCCCCACGCTCGCGTACCCGGGGAGCACGCCGATGAGGAACGTCGAGACGCCCATCACCAGCAACGTCACGACCAGCACGGTCTTGCGGCCCACCCGGTCGCCGAAGTGACCGAAGACGACCCCGCCGAGCGGCCGGGCCACGAAGGCCACCGCGTTGGTGGTCAGCGAGGCCAGCGTCGCGTTGAACGGATCGAGGGACGGGAAGAACAGCTGCGGGAAGACCAGCGTCGCGGCCGTGGTGTAGAGGAAGAAGTCGTACCACTCCAGCGAGGTGCCGATGAGGCTGGCGAGGATCACCCGCCGGGTCTGTTGCGTGGAGCCTGCCATCCGTTGCTCCTTCATCAGGGGGATGATTTCAACGTAAGGATCGTTCAACAATTCGACAAGAGTTTTGTCCCATGATTTCCTGTGAAGGTGGACGACCTCGTCGCCGATCTCTCCCAGGACCGGCCGCGCCTCGGGCGCAGCAGCACGGCCGAGCGGGTGGCCGACATCCTGCGCGAGCGCATCAGCGAGGGCTTCTTCCAGCCGGGCCAGCGGCTCTCCGAGGAGGCCATCTCCGAGGCCCTGCGGGTCTCGCGCAACACGCTGCGCGAGGCGTTCCGGCTGCTCGGGCACGAGCGGCTGCTCGACCACCAGCTCAACCGCGGCGTGTTCGTCCGCCTCCCGTCCGTCGAGGACGTGCTCGACCTCTACCGGGTGCGGCGCGTGCTGGAGGGCTCGGCCGTGCGCCGGCCGCCGTCGCCGCAGACCCTCGGGCTGGTCAAGGAGGCCGTGCGCGACGCCGAGCGGGCCGCCGCCGAGGACGACTGGCAGCGGGTCGGCACCGCCAACATCCGCTTCCACCAGGCCCTCGTCTCGCTCAACGACAGCCCCAGGATCGACGAGCTCATGCGCCAGCTCCTGGCCGAGCTGCGGCTGGTCTTCCACGTGATGGACAACCCGCGGGCCTTCCACGAGCCGTTCGTCGAGCGCAACCGGGTGCTGCTCGGGCTCGTCGAGTCCGGGCGGCGCGAGGAGGCCGCCGCCTATCTCGACGACTACCTCGACCACGCGGAGAAGCTGCTCGTCCACGCCTACGAGCCCAACCGGTAACGTGGGCGCGATGAACCGCCTCTTCACCGTCGACGAGGCCCGCGCCCTGCTGCCGGAGATCATCGACGACGCCGGGCTGATCGTCGCCGCCCGCGCCGACCTCGCCGAGATCGCCCACGACCGGCAGACGCTCGGCCACTCCGCGCTCGGCGGCATCCCCGAGATCAAGGCGCTGGAGGCCCGCATCGAGGACGTCCTCGGCGGATGGGCCGAGCGGGGCATCGAGGTGAAGGGCGTCGCGCCCGTCCTGGTGGACTTCCCCGCGGTGCTCGACGGCGTGTCCGTACGCCTCTGCTGGATCGAGGGCGAGCCCGAGCTGGCCTGGTACCACCGCACCGACCTGGGGTTCGCCGGCCGCCGCCCGCTCTGATCTCCTGCCCGTCTTGACGGCGGCGCCGTGCGCGTGCCTATAGTCAACCTGACGGTTGATTAACCGAAAGGTTGAATACCATGCTCCTTCAGGACAAGACCGCGATCGTGTACGGCAGCGGCGGACCGATCGGCGGCGCCGCCGCCCGCGCCTTCGCCCGCGAGGGCGCGAGGGTCGTGCTGGCCGGCCGCACCCGGGCCGCGCTCGACCCGGTGGCCGCCGCCATCGGCGCAGCCGGCGGCACGGCGGAGGTCGCCGAGGTGGACGCGCTCGACGAGGCCGCCGTGGACGCGCTCGTGGACGGGGTCGCCGCCCGGCACGGCCGCGTCGACGTCTCGTTCAACGCCATCGGCGTCGGGGATGTGCAGAAGCCGCTGCTGGAGATCACCGCCGAGGAGTTCGCCCGCCCGATCGTCACCGCCGTACGGACGCAGTTCCTCACCATCAGGGCGGCCGTCCGGCACATGATCCCGCAGAGGTCCGGGGTGATCCTCATGTTCGGCGGGGGCGGGCCGCAGACGCTGCCGGGGCTCGGCGGGTTCAAGGTCGCGCTCGACGCCATGGAGGGCGTACGGAGGCAGTGGGCGTGCGAGGCCGGCCCGCACGGCGTCCGCGTGGTCACGATGGTGACCGGCGGCGTGCCCGAGAGCATCCCGGACGGCTTCGACCCCAAGGGGGAGATCACCGCGTCCCTCGTCGAGGCCACCCTGCTCGGGCGGGCGGCGACGCTCGCCGACGTGGGGGACGTGGCCGCGTTCGTCGCCTCCGACCGCGCCAGGACCATGACCTCGGCCACCGTGAACATCTCCTGCGGCGCGATCGTGGACCACTGACGCCGGGGATCACCGACACCGGGGACCATCGACACCGTGGATCATTGACTCGTGCCCGACGACCCGCTCAGCCTGACCTTCGCCGCCCTGGCCGACCCGACCCGGCGCGCCATCCTCGCCCGCCTGGCCGAGGGGGAGGCGACGGTCAACGAGCTCGCCGAGCCGTTCGACATGAGCCTCCAGGCCGTCTCCAAGCACCTCAAGGTGCTGGAGCGGGCCGGGCTGATCAGCCGGGGCCGCGACGCCCAGTGGCGTCCGTGCCGGCTGGAGACCGCGCCGCTGGACGGCGCATCGGAATGGATCCGCCGCTACCGCGACCGGTGGGACGACCGCTTCGACCGCCTCGACCGCGAGATCCGGCGCATGCGACCAGGGAGTGACACCGATGGGTGAGACCGCGTTCGTCATCGAGCCCGGACGGCACGACATCGTCATGATCCGCCACTTCGCCGCGCCCAGGGAGGTCGTCTTCCGCGCCGTCACCGATCCGGAGCTGGTGCCCCGGTGGTGGGGGCCGCACTCCCTGGCCACGCGGGTGGACCGCATGGAGGTCCGGCCCGGCGGCCACTGGCGCTACGTCAACATCGACGCCGAGGGCCGCGAGTACGCCTTCCGCGGCGTCTACCACGACGTGGTGACGCCCGAGCGGTACGTACGGACCTGGCAGTACGAGGGCACGCCTGAGGACGTCGCCCTGGAGACGGTCACGCTGACGGAGGCGGACGGCGGCACCCGCTACGTCGCCCAGTCCGTGCACCAGTCCGTCGAGGCCCGCGACGCCGTCGTGCGCGCCGACGCCGCGCGGGGCGGGCGCGAGTCCATGGACCGCCTCGCCGAGCTCCTGTCCGCCCTCCTGTGAACGGCCTGGTGCCGTGGCCGATCCGTGACGAACCCGCCGCCCTCCCGCACTGTCTAAGCGGGTGAGCGAAAGGACCACCCTATGAGGCACCCTTCGGCCACCGCCGCCCTCCTGACCGCGGCGGTCCTCGGCGGAGCGGGTCTCGCGCCCGCCGCCGCCCACGCCGGTGCCGGGCCGGCGCCCGTGCGCGCCGCCTGGCTCCCGTCCTGCGTCGATCGAAAACACGACAACGACGGAGATCCCTGCGGCCCCTGGCGGCTGCTCCTGCGCGACGGCAGGCGGCTGACCGTCCGCGACGCCGCCATCGGCAAGATCGACGCCGCGGGCGTCGAGAGCCGCGTCCAGAGCACGTTCGTCGTCAGCGCCGACGGCCGCGTGATCGCCTACGAACGCGCCCGCGACCACCGCCTCGTCGTCCGCCGCGTCGGCGGCCCGGCCACGGTGCTGCCCGCAGGGCTGCGGCCCAAGGGCGTCGGCACCGACGACCTGCAAATCGAGCTGTCGCCCACCGGCGACAAGCTGCTCATCGACTACGAGGACCAGCCTTCACGCCTGCCCACCAAGGTGGTCACCGTCGCGACCGGCGCGGTCGCCGAGCTGCCCGCCCGCGACGACGCGCTCGGCTTCAGCGGCGACGGCGGCGCGGTGCTGGCCTTCCGCTACCGCGCCGACCACACCACGGCGCTGCGGGCGTATTCGCTCGGCGGCGGGTCCCCGGTCGCCGGCACCCCGCCCCAGGCCGTCGCCAACGCCATGCTCCACGCCCTCGCCCCGGACGGCAGGACGGTCGCCTACCTCGTGACCGGCGACGAGACCGCGAAGCGGCCCGACCGGGTACGCCTGTACGACCTCGACACCGGCGACGTCTCCCCGGCCCTGGACCTGCCGCTGGCGCGCGGCGAGTCGCCGTACGCGCTCCACTACGTCCCCGACGGGACGCTGCGCGTGCTCACCCAGCGCGGCGACGACGGGAAACCGGCGGTGATACGGGTGCTGACCGCCGACCCGCGCGCCGGCGAGGCCCGGCAGATCGACCGCTACACCATCAGCAAGAACGCGTACGCCTACTTCGCGGCGGGGGAGTGACCGGCATGAGAACGACGATCCTCGCGGCCCTCACGGCGGCGGTCCTCGCCTGGCCCGCCGCCCTCCCTGCCCACGCGGCTCCCCACCACGGGGCCGACAGCATCAGGTACGCCTCCATCAAGAGCTGCGCCACCCGCGACGGGGAGGCCCGGCCGTGCGGCGACTGGCGGCTCGTCCTGCACAGCGGCAAGGTCACCACCCTGCCGGACGCCCAGGGGGTCGCCCGCGACGCCAAGGGCAGGGAGCTGACCTACTTCCCCGCCCCGATCGCGGTGAGCGGCGACGGCCGGAAGGTCGCGTACTTCACCAAGGCGAACCGGCTCGCCATACGCACCCTGGGCGGCGGCGTCCGGCTGCTGCCCGCCACGGCGCTGCCCCGCGTGCGCCAGGACGCGCTGCTGCTGCGGCTCTCGGACGACGGCGCCCGGCTGGCCGTCTCCATCGACGGCGACAAGCCGCGGAGCACCCGTGTCTTCGACACCGCCACCGGCGCCCGCGTCGGAACCGTCCCCGCCGGCCGGAACGTGCTCGGCTTCAGCTACGACGGCGACGAGCTGCTCGCGACCGCCGACGGCGAGGACAACGCCACCGACCTGGTCGTCCACGACGAGACCGGCGAGGAGCTGCTGCGCGCCACGCCGCCCCAGCTCGTCGCCGCGAACGGGCCGCAGGCGCTGGCCGCCGACGGGCGGACCGTCGCCGCCGTGGTGCAGGGCGGCAAGCCGGAGCTGGTGACGTACGACATGGAGACCGACCAGGTCGTCGAGCGCAGGCGGATCGGCCTGCCCCGGGCGCCCGTCCAGATGGTGGACTGGACGGGCGCCGCCCAGGTGACGGCACACCTGGCCGCCTCAGGCTCCAAGGGCACCACGATGACCATCGTCAGGATCGACACCGAGACGGGCGCGGTCACCGTCAGGGATCGCTACACCGTGCTGAAGGACAGCTTCGTCTTCGCCGCGTGCGGCGGTTGACCGGCTGAGCCGGACGGGCGGGTGGGTCTACGCTGCTGCTGTGCGGGCTGACTCGACCAAGGTTCACTCGGCCAAGGTTCACTCGACCGTGGTTCACTCGACCAGGGCGATGGCCGCGCGGGCCGTCGACCTCTGCGTGGCGCTGCTGCACCGGCAGGCGTCGGTCGAGTCCGTGTCGCGCGTCCTGCGCGAGCACGGCGAGACCGGAGACCTCGACCTCGGCGAGGCGGACGTCGCCGCCATGCGCGCGGCGGCGGCCCGCCTGCGCGAGGTGCTGGCCGCCCCCGACACCGGCCGGGCGGCCGCGCTGCTCAACCGGCTGCTCGCCGACGCGGCCCGCGCGCCCCGGCTGACCGACCACGGGGGCTCGACGAGCTGGCACGTGCACGTGGACGACGCCGACGACGCGCCCTGGGCCGAGTGGTTCCTGGCGTCGTCGGCGATGGCGTTCGCCGTGCTCCTGGCCGATCATCAGCGGGTGCCGGGCGGGCTGTGCGCGTCGGCGGGCTGCCGGCGGCCGTACCTCGACCTGGGCGGGGGCAGCCCGCGCCGCTTCTGCAGCGCCCGCTGCGCGACCCGCGAGCGCGTCGCCGCCCACCGCTCGCGCGCGGCCTCCTCAGAAACCTCAGACGTCCCGGACTGACCGCCGGCGGCCTGCCGTCAGCACGGCCACCGCCACCGCCTGGGCCGCCGCGCCCGCCAGAAGGGCCGCCACCACCGAGTACGCGGCCAGCGGCCCGGCCACCGCGGACCCGACCGCGAACGAGGTGATCTTCAGGCTGGCGCCCGTGGTGAACACCTGGGCGCGCAGCCGCGCGGGCGCTTCGCGGTGGCGTACCGAGAACAGGGCGGTGAGCTGCGGCCCTTCGCCCAGGCCCACGACGCCCGCCGCCACCACCGCGACCCAGTAGGCCCCGGACACCCCCGCTGCGGCGGCCAGCATCATCCCCACGCCCGCCACCGCCGTCCCCCATACCAGCAGGGCGTCCCAGTGTCGCGGCCCGCGCGCCCTGGCGACGAGCGCGTTCGCGGCCAGGCCGCACGCGGCGGTGACGGCGAGCAGCAGCGCGCCGGGGCCGGTCGAGCCGGTGAGCCGTTCGCCGAGGACCGGGGCCGACACGACCAGCATCGCCGTCCCCGCGCACGAGACCATCGACCCGGCCGTGGCCCGCAGCAGCACCGGGTTGCCCAGGATCGCGCCGAACCCCTCCCGCAACTCCTCGCCGACGCCGCGCCGCGCCTTCACCCCCGCCGAGGCGGGCAGAGTCCAGGCGGCGGGCAGTGCGGCGACCAGCAGGACGACGCAGACGAGGACGGCGACCGGCCCCCCGGCGATCACTCCCGCCAGCGCCGGCCCCGCCAACCCCGCCACGTTGTACGTCATCGCGTCCAGCGCGTTGGCCCGCCCCAGCCGGTCCGGGCCGGCGACGGCGGGGATCTGGGACGTCCAGCCGCCGGTCAGGGCGGGCCCCACGAGCCCGGCCGCGACCGCCACCGCGACCAGCGCGGCCTCCGGCAGCCGTCCCAGCCCGGAGACGATGACCAGCAGCCCGCCCGCGTACGCCACGAGGCACCCGGCGAGCAGCCGCCCCGGCCGCCGCGCCCGGTCCAGCAGCACCCCGAGCAGCGGCCCGCCCGCCGCGGCGGACACCGTCAGCCCGGCCAGCAGCCAGGACGCCACCACCGGCGACCCGGTCACGGCCAGCCCGGCGATCAGCAGCGCGGGGCCCGACATCTCGTCCGCGGTGCGGGCCGTCGCCGCCCCCGCCAGGTAACGCCATAACACGAAGGAGACGTTACACCGGAAACCGCACCCGCAAGATCACTCGAAAACGTGTTTGAAGGATCGCGTAGACTGGACAGCATGACAGTCGCGTTCCAAGCATCTTTGCTGGGCCTCGACGAGGAGCTGGGGCTCGGGCCGCTCGGCGCGTCGGTGCGCCGCACGCACCTCGACCACGGCGCCTGGATCGACCTCCTGCCCGGCTGGCTGACGGGCGCAGACACGCTGTTCGAGCGCCTGGCCGCCGAGGTGCCGTGGCGCGCCGAGCGGCGGCGCATGTACGACCGGTTCGTGGACGTCCCCCGCCTGCTGAAGTTCTACGGCGAGGACGAGCCGCTGCCCGACCCGATCCTCGACGAGGCCCGGCGCGCGCTCGACGCCCACTACGGCGCCGAGCTGGGCGAGCCGTTCCGCACGGCGGGCCTGTGCTTCTACCGCGACGGGCGCGACAGCGTGGCCTGGCACGGCGACACCATCGGCAGGGGCTCCACCGAGGACACCATGGTCGCCATCCTCTCGGTCGGCGACCCGCGCCCGCTGCTGCTCCGCCCCAGGGGCGGCGGGCCGTCGATCCGCCACGAGCTCGGGCACGGCGACCTCATCGTCATGGGCGGAAGCTGCCAGCGCACCTGGGAGCACGCCATCCCCAAGACGTCCCGGCCCGCGGGGCCGCGCATCAGCGTCCAGTTCCGCCCGCGCGGCGTCCGCTGACCCCTGTTCATCACTCCAGGCGCAGGCGGGCGAGGCGGCCCTGCTCGCCTGAGGCCCAGCAGGAGCCGTCCCGCGCGCACGACACCGTGTCGAACGAGCCGTCGTCGAACGTCCGCCACGTCCGCCCGCCGTTCCACGTCACGTCACTGCCGCCCGGCCCCACCGCGACCGCCGCGAGCGACGGGAACGGCAGCCACGTCACCCCTGACCGGTAGCCCGGCGGCGGCGTCGCGGCCGGCCGCCAGGTGACGCCGCCGTCCCTGGTGACCGCGGCGGCGCTGGGCGACCGCTGGTCCGGCCGGTAGTCGCCGCCGACCGCGAGGCCGTGCCGCGGATCACGGAAGGCGAGCCCGAACACGCCCCGCGCCGGGTCCCCGGCCGGCAGGGGCGTGTTGGCGACGGTCCACGTACGGCCGCGGTCGGCCGAGTGGAACACCCGCGCCCGTTCGGCCCCGCCGGCGGCCAGCCAGGCGTCCCGGCCGCCCGCCGTCACCAGGCACTGCCCGCTCGCCGCGAACCCGGCCTCGCCCGGCAGCGCCTCCGGCATGCCCTCGGCGGGCAGCACCCGCCAGCTCCGGCCGCCGTCCTGGGTGGCCAGAATGCGGAACCTGCCGTCCACGGGGTCGCTCATCGCCAGGCCGTGCCGGTCGTCGAAGAAGGCCAGGCAGTCGTAGAAGGCGCGCGGCTCGTCGTTCCTGAACGTCTCCGCCCACGTACGTCCGCCGTCCTCGGTGCGGTAGACGCGCGAGTCCGTGCCCTCGCCGATGGACAACGCCACCGCCTGGCGGGCGTCGAACGCCTCGATGTCGCGGAACTGCAGCTCGGACGTGCCGGGCGGGGGGACGTTCTGCCAGCTCCGGCCGCCGTCCGTGGTGCGCAGCACGGTGCCTTCCGAGCCGGACGCCCAGGCCACGTGGCGGCTGACGGGGGACAGGCCGCGCAGGCGCGCGCTCACCCCGGTCTCCTTCAGCTCCCAGCCGAGCCGCGGCATCTCGTCGGCCGCGGGGGAGAAGGAGGGGAAGCCCGTCGTGATGACGGTGGCCGCTGACAGCATGCCCAACGCGATGTGAAGCATCATGTCGGGAAAACTAATCCAAAAGGATCATCCAGTCCATGCGGCCTACAGGTCAGGCCGCGGTACGGTCAGCCCCCCAAGAGTGCCCCCAGGAGAGCAGGGATTCCGCGGTCGAGAAGCGCCGGGAGGAGACGGATTCGCCGAGGATCACGCCCACGAGCGTACGCCCGTCCCGCTCGCCCGCGAAGGCCAGGCAGTACCCGGCGGCGCGGGTGAAGCCCGTCTTCAGCCCGATCGCGCCCGGCGTGCCCAGCAGCCGGTTGGTGTTGCGCCAGCCGTACGCGCGGTGCTCGGCGGTGGCGTCCAGCTCGTGGTAGCGGGTGCCGGCGGCCTGCTTGATCAGCGGGTTGCGCAGCGCCTCGGCGGCCAGGACGGCCTGGTCGCGGGCCGTGGAGTAACCGTTGCCCCGGGGGCTGGGCAGGCCGTCGGCGTTGACGTACTCGGTGTCGTTCATGCCGAGCTCGCGGGCGGTCGCGTTCATCCTGGCGACGAAGCCGCGCACGCCCGGCCCGTACGTACGCGCCAGCGCGTGCGCCGCGTCGGCCCCGGACGGCAGCATGAGGCCGTAGAGCAGCTCGCCCACGGTGAGGCGGTCGCCGGCCCGCAGGTCGGCGGTGGTGCCGCCGCCGTCCTCCGCGTACGCGACGTCGGCACGCGTGATCTCGACCACGTCCGTCGGCTTGGCGAGCTTCAGCACCACGTAGGCGGTCATCGTCTTGGTGAGGCTGGCGACCGGCATCCGCTCCCCGCCGTGGTCGTCGAGGAGCGGCTTGCCGGTGGCGGCGTCGAGCAGGTACGCCGCGCGCCCGTACAGCACGGGAGCGTCGAGTGCCGCGTGCGCGGCGGTGAGAGGGGCGGGGACGGCCGCGTGCGCGGGCGCCACGACCCCCGTGGCCAGGGCCAGGGCGCCGGCCACGGCGGCCAGGCGGGCTTTCCGGTTACGCATTACCCCAGGTTGCCGCCTGCTTTGAGGTGAATTTGACAACGATTCGGACACGCAGTCCGGAACCGCCGACAGCGTCGGCGTTTCCGTACGGGTAGATCTTTCTCCCGGTCACTGCCCGGCGAGGCCGGTGTGCGCGACGCCGCGCACGATCTGCCGCTGGAACAGCACGAACACCACCAGCAGCGGCAGCCCCGCGAGCACCACCGACGCCATGATCTGCGCGTACCGGAGGCCGAAGGTGCCCTGCACCACGTTGGCGAGCCCCACGGGCAGCGTCATGGTGTTCGGGTCGGTGGAGACCAGGAAGGGCCACAGGAAGTTGTTCCACGTCGTGATGAAGGTGAAGATCGACACCGCGGCGAGCACCGGCCGCGACAGCGGCAGCACGATCGTGAAGAACACCCGCCAGCGCCCCGCCCCGTCCACGAACGCGGCCTGCTCCAGCTCCGGCGGCACGTCCTGGAAGAACTTGAACAGGACGTACACGATGAGCGGCGCGGCCACCTGCGGCAGGATGATCGCCCACCAGGTGTCCACCAGGCCGAGCGCCACCATCTCGGCGAACAGCGGCGCCATCAGCACCTGCGGCGGCACCATGATCCCGGCCAGGATCAGCGCCAGCAGCGCCCGCCGGCCGCGGAAGTGCGTGCGCGCGAAGCCGTAGGCGGCCATCGCCGACAGCAGCACGGTCAGGAACGTGACGAGCACCGCCGTGACCGTGGAGTTGATCGCCCAGGTGAGGATGTCGCCGGTGCCGAGCACCAGCCGGTAGGCGTCCAGCGTGAGCTCGCTGCCGAACCACTGGAGCGGCAGCTTGGTCGTCTCCGTCTCCGGCTTGAGCGAGGTCGCCACCGCCCAGGCGATGGGCGCGAGCCACAAGGCCGCCAGCACCAGCGCCACCAGCAGCAGCACGAGCTGACCGGGGCGGAACCGCTTGGTCATGAGTCCTCCGCGCGCTTGCGGAACAGCCGCAGCTGTGCCAGGGAGACGACGACGATGATGGCGAACAGGATGTACGAGACCGCCGAGGCGTAGCCGATCCGGTAGCCGGTGAAGCCGACGTCGTAGGCGTACTCGATGATGGGCCGGGTGGCGTCCTGGGGGCCGCCGGCGGTCATGAGGTAGATCTGGTCGAAGACCTTCAGCGAGGCCAGCAGCTGCAGCACCACGATGAGCGCGGTGGTGCGGCCGAGCATCGGCAGTGTGATCGAGCGCAGCCGGGCCCAGGCGCCGGCGCCGTCGAGGGCGGCGGCCTCGTACAGATGGTGGGGGATCGACTGGAGCGCGGCCAGGTAGAGCAGGAAGTTGAAGCCGACCGTCCACCAGACCGTGGTCAGCACCATGGACCACATGGCGACGGACGGATCGCCCAGCCACAGCACGTCGAGGCCGAGCGTGCCGTTGATCAGGCCGTAGTCCGGCGGGTAGATCATCTGCAGCCACAGCAGCGACACCACGGCCGACGGCAGCAGGAACGGCCCGAAGAACGACAGCCGCCACAGCCACTGCACGAACCGCAGGTGGTGCACCAGCAGCGCGAGGACCAGCCCGAGCAGCACCAGCGGCACCGTGCTGAGCGCGGTGAAGACGAGGGTGTTCCACAGCGAGCGCCACATGCGCGGGTCGCCGAACGCCTCGGCGTAGTTGGCGAAGCCGACGAAGGTGTCGTTGGTGCCGGCGATGTTGACGCTGGACAGGCTCATCCGCACGCCCAGCACCACGGGCCAGACCAGGAACGCCACATAGACGGCCAGGAAGGGCAGGACGAACAGCAGCCCGTGCTGCGTCCAGGCGTGCCTGACCTTGGCCTTGGCGGCGGGCGGGGCGGCCGCGGGGGCCGCGACGACGGTCGTCATCAGCGCTCCTGCCTGGGGAAGGGGTTCGGGGCGGCGAGCAGCCGGGTCAGCGACGCCTTGGCGGCGGCCAGGCCGTCCTCCGGCGAACGCTCCCCGCTGATCACCGGCGAGAACGCCTCGCCGAACTCGATCCACATCCGCGATGCCGAGCCGGCGAACCACACCTGCGGGTCGAGCGCGACCTCGGTGACGACGGAGCGGTACTCCGACTGCGGCTGCAGCGCGAGGTAGTCGGGCTGCTCCAGCGCCGGCAGGTACGCGGGCACGTGACCCGCCACCGCCCACTGGGCGCTGTTCTTCACGATGTGGGCGATGAAGCGGTAGGTGGCCCGCTCCACCTCGGGATCGCGGTCACGCTGGTGCGGCAGCACGAACGAGTGACAGTCGGCCTGCGCCGCGCCGGTGCCGAAGACGCTGGGGAAGCGGGACATGCTGAACGGCGTCCCGCGCTCCTTGAGCCCGGTCACCTCCCAGTCGCCGTTCCAGAGGAACGCGGCCTCGCCGTTGGTGAACTTCGCGACCGAGGCGCCGTAGTCGGTGCGCCAGTCGCACAGCCCTTCCTTGCCGAGCCGGGCCATGAGGCGCAGCGCGGCGAGGGCCTTGGCGTCGTCGATGGCGATGGCGGAGCCGTCGGGCGACAGCAGCGTGCCGCCCGACTGCGGGTAGAGCGACCCCCACACCCGCCAGGGGCCGACCGTGCCGAGGCCGAGCGCGTCGAAGGCGAGCGGCGGCCGGCCGCCCATCGCGTCCTTGGCCTTGCGCAGCATGGCGATCAGGCCGTCCTCGCCCTGGGTGGGCCGCAGCTTGCCGGCCGAGTCGAGCAGGCCGGCCTTGGCGCAGATGTCGGTGTTGTAGTACTGCACCATGGGGTGGGCGTCGAACGGGATCGCGTACAGCACGCCGTCGAGGTGGGCGCGCTCCCAGATCGGCGGGGAGAAGTCCGCGCCGCGCAGGCCCGCCTCCTCCAGCAGTCGCACGTTGATCGGGTCGAGGATGGCGCCCGCGCCGATGCCGGCCAGCCGGGCCAGGTGGAAGGTGGCGAGGTCGGGGGAGCGGCCGCCCGAGCCGGCCATCGCGACCTTCGTGTAGTACGGCTCGCCCCAGGCCAGCACGTTCTCCTCGACGAAGACGTCCGGGTTGGCCTGGCCGAACGCCTGGACCATCCGGTTCATGATGATGCCGTCACTGGCACCGAGGAAGTGCCAGTACTGGACGCGGGTGCGGGACGAGCCGAGCCCCACGGGGAGGGCACAGCTCGCGGCGGCGGCGCCGGCGAGCGCGAGGCTGCCGCCGAGCAGGCTCCGGCGGGTGAGGGGGGAGGGAGGACCTTGCACGGTGGCCTCTTCCTTCACCGGGCTGCCGCCCGGCGGTTGATCGAGGTCGTTCTAGGTGTTACGGCGGAGTTACCCGAGTGTTAGCGGTAACAACAAAGCGTGTCAAGGCCCATGTAGCAACCGTTTTCCACGGCCGGGCCCGCTCGCTCCGAGCCCTTGACCGGCCACCCTGATAGCGCTAACAATGCCTCCGTGACGTAACGCCCGCGAAACCTGAGGAGCCCCCTTCGTGCACCAGGCCGCACTCACGCTCGATCCCGCCTTCCGCGTGGCCCCGGTCCAGCGGCGCACCTTCGGCACGTTCGTCGAACACCTGGGCCGCTGCGTCTACACCGGCATCTACGAACCCGGCCATCCCACCGCCGACGAGGACGGCTTCCGGGCCGACGTCCTGGAGCTGACCCGCGAGCTCGGCGTCTCCACGGTGCGCTACCCCGGCGGCAACTTCGTCTCCGGCTACCGCTGGGAGGACGGCGTCGGCCCGAAGGAGCTCCGGCCGCGCCGGCTCGACCTGGCCTGGCACAGCACCGAGACCAACGAGGTCGGGGTGGACGAGTTCGTCCGCTGGTGCCGCAAGGCCGGGGTGGAGCCGATGATGGCGGTCAACCTCGGCACCCGTGGCATCGAGGCCGCGCTGGACCTGCTGGAGTACTGCAACCACCCCTCCGGCACCGCGCTCTCCGACCGGCGGATCGCGGGCGGGGCCAAGGAGCCGCACGACGTACGGATGTGGTGCCTGGGCAACGAGATGGACGGCCCCTGGCAGACCGGCCACAAGACCGCCGCCGAGTACGGCCGGCTGGCCGCCGAGACCGCCCGCGCCATGCGGATGATCGACCCCAAGCTGGAACTGGTCGCCTGCGGCAGCTCCAGCTCGTCGATGCCGACCTTCGGCGCGTGGGAGGCCGAGGTGCTCGCCCACACCTACGACGTCATCGACTACATCTCCTGCCACGCCTACTACGAGGAGAAGGACGGCGACCTCGGCAGCTTCCTCGCCTGCGCCACCGACATGGAGTTCTTCATCCGCTCGGTGGCCGCCACCGCCGACCACGTCGGCGCGAAGCTGAAGTCGCGCAAGCGGATCGACATCTCCTTCGACGAGTGGAACGTGTGGTACCTGTCCCGCTTCCAGAACGCCGACCCCCCGTCGGACTGGCCGGTCGCGCCGCGCCTGCTGGAGGACCACTACCACCTGGCCGACGCGGTCGCCGTGGGCGGCCTGCTGATCACGCTGCTGCGGCACAGCGACCGGGTGCGCGCCGCGTCGCTGGCGCAACTGGTCAACGTCATCGCCCCGATCATGACCGAGCCGGGCGGGCGGGCCTGGAAGCAGACCACGTTCCACCCGTTCGCCCAGGCCAGCAGGTACGCGAGCGGCGACGTGCTGCGCGTGGAGCCGGTCTGCCCGAGCTACGAGACGGCCGCGTACGGACAGGTGCCGCTGCTGCACGCGGTCGCCACCCACGACGAGCGCTCCACCACCGTCTTCGCCATCAACCGCGCCACCGACCGGCCGATGGAGCTGCGCATCGACGCCCGCGCCCTCGGCGGGGCGCGCGTCGTGGAGGCGAGCACGCTGAGCGGCCCGGACGTCTACGCCCGCAACACCGCCGACGACCCCGGCCGCGTCGCGCCCCGACCCAACCCGGACGTGCGGCACGACCCGGAGACCGTGGTGCTGCCCCCGGTCTCCTGGAACGTCATCAGGCTCGGTTGAGCCCCGGCGCGGCGCCGGTGCTCTCGCGGACGACCAGCTCCGGCTCCACCAGGCGCCGGGCCTCGGGCTCGGTGCCCGCCATGCGGTCGAGCAGCATGTGGAAGGCGTGCCGGCCCACCTCGCCGAAGTCCTGCCTGACGGTGGTGAGCGGCGGCCAGAAGTACGCGGCCTCGGGGATGTCGTCGAACCCGACCACGCTGACGTCCTCGGGCACCCGCCGCCCCGCTTCGCGCAGCGCCCGCAGCACCCCGAGCGCCATCTGGTCGTTGGCCACGAACACCGCGCTGACCTCGGGATCGGCGGCCAGCCGGCGGCCGAGCTGGTATCCCGAGCGCGAGCTCCAGTCACCGCGCAGCACGTCGGGCACCGGCCGCCCGGCGGCCTCCAGCACCCCGCGCCAGCCCTGGATGCGGCCGTTGGCGTCGAGCCAGTCGGCCGGGCCGCCGACGTGCCAGACGCTCTGATGGCCGAGGCTGAGCAGGTGGCGGGTGGCCCTGATGGCCCCGGCGCGCTGGTCGACCTTGGCCACCGGCACGGGGATGTCGTCACCGGCGTCCACCGCGACCACCGGCATCTCCGGCGGCAGGTGACGCAGCCCGTCGGCGGCCGACTCGTGCGGCGCCACGATGATCACCCCGTCCACCGCCTGCGCGCGCAGCCGCTCGACGCCCTCGCGGATGGAGGTGCGGTGCAGCGAGCTCAGGCTGGCGATGCTGACGTTGTAGCCGGCGTGCCTGGCGGCCTGCTCGACGCTGTAGAGCGTGGAGGCGGGACCGTAGAGCGTGGTGTCGATACTGACCACGCCGAGCACCCCGGACCGCCCGGTCACGAGCTGGCGCGCGGCGTGATTGGGCCGGTAGTCGAGCTCTTTGACGGCGGCGAGCACCCGTTCCCTGGTCTCGGCCCTGACTCGCTCGGGCGCGTTGAGCACCCGCGAGACGGTCATCGTGGAAACCCCCGCGAGAACGGCCACGTCCATGAGCACCGCAGGCCGCCCCGTCTTGGCTTTGACCACAGCTCACCCCCTGCCAGGTAAACGCTAACAGGCGAAAGGGGCAGACGCGCGCATCATTTCAGGGCAGATGTTCAGCACGGGCAGGGGCCGGAGGACGCGAAAAAGCCCCGGCCTGGGCGACCGGGGCTCTCGGCGGGGTGGTGGTGGACGATACTGGGATTGAACCAGTGACCTCTTCCGTGTCAGGGAAGCGCTCTCCCGCTGAGCTAATCGTCCTTGTGAGGTGGCGACGGGATTTGAACCCGTGTGGACGGCTTTGCAGGCCGCTGCCTCGCCTCTCGGCCACGCCACCGCGTCAACATCCCACTCCGAGCGGAAGACGGGATTCGAACCCGCGACCCTCACCTTGGCAAGGTGATGCTCTACCACTGAGCCACTTCCGCGTTGCTGCTTTCACAACTCTAGCGGGTTTTCGGCGTTGATGCTTACTTGCGGAGCTGCCGGGCCACGCTCCGCTCGGTCGCGGGCAGGCTGAGGAAGATCTCCAGGATGCGGGTGAGGCGGTGGACCTCGATGCGGTGGAAGGCCGGGCCCTCGGAGCGGGCCAGGACGAGGGTCAGCGCCAGCGGCGGCAGCGGGGCGTGGATGATGTGCAGCCCGTCGGCCAGGGTCGTGGCGGCCGGGCGGGACGGCGCCTCGGCCGGGAGGTCGAGCTCCTGCGGGGCCCGCCAGCTCGCGTAGACCACCCGGCCGGCCGCGGCCGTGGCCGCCCAGTCGGCGCTGAACAGCACCGGCAGCGAGTCGACGAGCGTGGTCAGCGCGCGGTCGCCCGCCGTGGTGATGTATTTGAGAATCTCCAGCTCCGGGTAGGTGCCGGGCGCCTCGCGGGTGGTCCAGATCGCCTCGACGGCGACGCCTTCGACGCCCTCCAGGCTGGTGACGAGGTCCTGGCGGGACGTGCTCTCCGGGCAGAAGATCGTCAGGTCGTCGAGTGCGCTGCCCTCGCCCCGGTCGAGGACGATCACCTGGGTGATGTCGGCCCCCGCCGCACCCAGGACCTTGGTGACCTGCGCCAGGGAGCCCGGCTTGTCGGGCAGCCGCACGCGTACGCGAAGAAGCATCCATCCCCCCTCACCGAGATGCCGATCACAGCCTATCGGCCGAATACCGGTCACAGGCTGACCTGCGCTACAACTGGGCGGATGAAGATTGGGCCTCTCGGAGTGTGGCCGCCGGTGGTGCTGGCGCCGATGGCGGGCATCACGAACGCGCCGTTCCGGGTGCTGTGCAGGGAGCAGGGCGCCGGGCTGTTCGTGTGCGAGATGATCACCACGCGCGGGCTGGTGGAGCGCAACCCCAAGACCATGCGGATGATCCGGTTCGACGACTCCGAGCGGCCGCGGAGCATCCAGCTCTACGGGGTGGACCCCGACATCGTGGGCCGGGCGGTCCGCATGATCGCCGAGGAGGATCTCGCCGATCACGTCGATCTCAACTTCGGCTGCCCGGTGCCCAAGGTGACCAGGCGCGGGGGCGGGTCGGCGCTGCCGTACAAACGGGGCCTGCTGCGCCGCATCCTGCGGGCCGCGGTCGCGAACGCCGGTGCGCTGCCCGTGACGATGAAGATGCGCAAGGGCATCGACGACGACCACCTGACCTACCTCGACGCGGGGCGCATCGCGGCCGAGGAGGGCGTCGCGGCGATCGCGCTGCACGCCCGCACGGCCCGGCAGCACTACGGCGGGGTCGCCGACTGGGCGGCCATCGCCCGGCTGAAGGAGGCCGTGCCGGAGATCCCCGTGCTGGGCAACGGCGACATCTGGTGCGCCGACGACGCGCTGCGCATGGTGGCCGAGACCGGCTGCGACGGCGTGGTGGTGGGGCGCGGCTGCCTGGGCCGCCCGTGGTTGTTCAAGGACCTGGAGAACGCCTTCAACGGCAGCCCCGAGCGGGTCCGCCCCACGCTCGGCGAGGTGGCCGGGATGATGATGCGGCACGCCGAGGGGCTGGCCGGCTGCTTCGACATCGAGCGCTACGCCGTCGCCGACTTCCGCAAGCACGTCGGCTGGTACCTGAAGGGCTTCACGGTCGGCGCCGAACTGCGGCGCGAGCTGGCCACCGCCGAGTCGCTCGACGGGCTGCGGGCCGGCCTCGCCAAGCTGGAGCACGACCAGCCGTGGCCGCCCCACACCGACACCCCGCGCGGCAAGTCGGGCGAGCGGGACAAGGTGCTCCTGCCGGACGGCTGGCTGGACGACCCGTGGGACGTGGCGGTGCCGCAGGACGCCGAGTCCGAGGTGTCCGGCGGCTGAGCCCGCGGGGAGGTCAGCGGGCGACCGGGAGCGGGCCGCGGTCCGGGGGGAAGAGCTGGTCGTCGAGGTGGGCGACGGCGTACTCGATGGCGCCCACCACCACGCACTCGTCCCCGAGCGTCGAGGCCCGCACCTCCGGCATCCGCATGCAGCGGGTCTCCAGCCGCCGCCGCAGCGGCTCCAGGAGCACGTCGGACGAGCGCGAGAACCCGCCGCCGAGCACCACCATCTGCGGGTCCAGGATGAGCACCATGGCGGCGGTGCCCACGGCGAGGTCGTCGACATAGCGCTCGACGCACTCCATCGCGACCGGGTCGCCGTTGCGGGCGGCGGCGAGGGTGTGGCCGGCCGCGTCCTCCGGCGCGACGCCCTCGGGCACGCACGCGCAGGTGTTGAGATGCTCGGGCGCGTCGAACCAGCGGGACTCGGGCAGCATCGCGACCTCCCCGGCCGCCGCGCCGAACCCCCGGTGCACCTTGCCGTCGATCACCAGGCCCGCGCCCATGCGCCGCCCGACGTGCAGGAACACCACGTCCCTGGCGCCCTGGGCCACGCCGCGCCTGGTCTCGGCCATGGCGGCCAGGCGGCTGTCGTTCTCGATGAGCACCGGGCAGGGGAACATCTCGCGCAGCCGTCCCGCGAGGTCGAGGTCGCGCCAGGCGGGGACGGCCGCCGAGTAGATGACCCGGCCCTCCACGTCGATGACGCCGATGGTGCCGACGGCGACCATCCAGAGGTCGGAGACGGAGGTGCGGCTCAGCGTCAGGCACCCCTCGACGGCCCGCTCGATCGCGGCGAGGCGCTCCTCCAGCGGGGCGTCGGGCAGCACCGGCTGCCGGGTCTCGGCCAGGATCTCCCCGTCCAGGTCGGACAGGGCGGCGCGGATGTTGTGACCCCCTATGTCGACGCCCACCAGGTAGCCGCTGTCGGCGCGGAAGCGGTAGCGGCGGGCGGGCCGGCCCATCGTGCCGGGGCTCGGCGGCACCTCCTCCACCCAGCCGAGCCCCATCAGCTCGTCGGCGACCTCCTTCATGGACGGCCGCGACAGGCCCGTACGCTCGGCGAGCGCCGACAGGGTGAGCGGGCCCGCCCGGCGCAGCGCGCGGATGGCGGTCAGCGAGTTGAGCTGGCGCAGCCGGGACAGGTCGCCGCCGCGTAGGTCCGCCATTCGCCGTGTCCTTAGGTAGGTCTCCTGTTTATGTCTCGCATTATGCCAGGGATGAGGGGGTGTACGAGCGCGACTCACCCGTGCTACTAATGAAGCGCTCCTTCGTAAGTAGACAGGAAAGAGGACTGATGTCGTTCGTTGACATCGGCGAGGTCGCGTACGTCCCCGGCTCGGCCCGGGTGTTCGAGCACGGCTGGCAGTCGTGGAGCCCCACGGGCGCCTATCGCCTGGACGAGACCCCGCCCCGCCCCGCGAGCGGGACGATACAGATCCTCTGCTACCGCCCCGGCACGCCGGTCCCCGAGCGCGCGTTCCAGGGGGAGGGCCTGCTCGCCGTCGAGACGGGCGAGGGCTCCGTGGAGCTGTGGTCCGCCGCCGGCCCCCACGAGGTGCCCTCGATCCGGGCCCGCGAGGAGGGCGGCCGCCTGGTGATCTCGGCCGACGCCTCGGCCCGCCACCACCGCGCCGAGGGCGACCTCGGCACGGCACTGCGCCGGTGGGCGGAGACGATGGCCGACGCCGCGTCAGCGCCGCGCACCTTCCCCGCCGTCCCGCCCATGTGGTGCACCTGGTACGGCTACTGGGACAAGGTCGTCGAGGCCGACGTCCTGGAGAACCTGGAGCTGGCCACCCGCCACGGCCTGCCCGCCGACATGTTCCTCATCGACGACGGCTACGAGGCCGGCATCGGCGACTGGCTGGACCCCCGTCCCGGCTTCGGCTCGCTCGCCCGCGCCGTGGACGCCGTCACCGGCACCGGCCGCCGCGCCGGCATCTGGACCGCCCCCTTCCTGGTCGGCCACGACAGTCGCCTGTACCGGGAGCACCCCGAGTGGCTGGTCGGCGGCGCGTACGCGGGCCGCATGTGGGATCAGGACCTCGCCGTCCTCGACGTCACCCACCCGGACGCCGCCGAGCACCTGACGAACGTCTTCCGCACGTTCGCCGGCATGGGGATCACCCACTTCAAGCTCGACTACCTGTACGCCGGCGCGCTCGCCGGCCGCCGCCACGAGGACCTCGACCCGATCGCCGCCTACCGGCGCGGCCTGGAGATCGTCCGACGGGGCGCCGGCGAGGAGGCCACGCTGCACGGCTGCGGCGCCCCGATGCTGCCCAGCATCGGCCTGGTGGACGTCATGCGGGTCAGCCCCGACATCGCGCTCACCCTGCGGCCGAGGTCCGGGGACATCAGCCAGCCCTCGCAGCTCGGCGCCCGCCTCACCGGCGCGGCCCGGGAGTTCCTGCACGCCCGGTGGTGGGTCAACGACCCGGACTGCATCGTCGTCCGCCCCGAGATGGAGGCGCGGGAGGAGTGGGCGGCGCACGTCGGCGCGACCGGCGGGCTGCGCGGCTCCAGCGACCCGATCGCCGCCCTGGACGCCTGGGGCATGGAGACGACCCGGCGGCTGCTGGTCCCCACCGCGACGGAACCGTCGTGAGCCGAGGCCGCAGGGGCGGCTGGCACGCCTACCTCTTCATCGGGCCCAGCCTCTTCGGCGTGGTGGCGTTCCTGCTGCTGCCGATGGTCATCGTGCTCGTGCTGAGCCTGTTCGACTGGGAGCTGCTGTCCGCACCCGAGTTCGCCGGCCTGGACAACTACCGCCGCCTGGCCGCCGACGGCGGCACCTGGCACTCCCTCCTCGTCACCGTCGGCTACGTCCTGCTGTCGATCCCGCTGCAGACCGTCCTCGCCCTCGCGCTGGCGGTGCTGCTCGACCGTCGGGTGAAGGGCCTGCGGCTCTACCGCTCGCTGTTCGTGGTGCCGTGGATGGCGACGCCGATCGTCCTCGGCCTCGTCTGGCAGTGGATCTTCGATCCGCGCGACGGCGCTTTGAACAGCGCGCTGGCCCTCGTCGGCGTGACCGGCCCCGACTGGCTGTCCGACCCGTCCTGGGCGCTGCCGGCCGTCGCGCTGGTCAGCGTCTGGCAGCACACCGGCTACAACATGCTGTTCTTCCTGGCGGGGCTGCAGGGCATCCCGCGCGAGCTGCACGACGCCGCCGCCGTGGACGGCGCGGGGCCGCGCGAGCGCTTCTGGCGGGTGACGCTGCCGCTGCTCAACCCCACGATGTTCTTCGTCACGGTCACCAACCTGATCGGCGCCTTCCAGGTGTTCGACACGGTGTACGCGATGACGGACGGCGGGCCGAGCCACAGCACCGAGGTGCTGAACTTCCGCATCTTCCAGACCGCGTTCAAGGAGTTCGACTTCGGCTACGCGGCCACGCTGTCGACGCTGCTGTTCGCGGTCATCTTCGCGGTGACGCTGGCGCAGGTCCGGTTCTTCGGCAAGCGCACCACCTACGACCTGAGCTGAGGAGCCATGGCCAAGCGCGTCCTCCTGTACGCCGTGCTCACGATCGGCGCTTTCGTGTCGGTGTTCCCGTACCTGCTGGTGGTGCTGACCGCGTTCAAGACGCAGGCGCAGCTCAGCTCGACCGAGCCGTGGCTGCCGGGGCTGCCGCCGACGGCGGGCAACCTCGCCACGATGCTGGCCGGCGACTTTCCCCGCTACGTGCTCAACACGGCGCTGATGACGGCGCTGATGACGGCCGGGCAGCTGGTGTTCACCACGTTCGCCGCCTACGCCTTCGCCCGGCTGCGCTTCCGCGGCAGGGACGTGCTGTTCTGGCTGTACGTGGCCACCATGATGGTGCCGAGCGCCGTCACCATGATCCCGCTCTTCCTCATCATGCGGGAGCTGGGCCTGGTCAACACCTGGTACGGCCTGCTCGCCCCCTACATCCTCGGCACGCCGTACGGGATCTTCCTGATGCGGCAGTTCTTCAAGAGCCTGCCCGCCGGGCTGGAGGAGGCGGCCCGCATCGACGGGGCCGGGCAGCTGACGATCCTGCTGCGCGTGCTGCTGCCGCTGTGCCGGCCCGCGCTCGGCACGCTCGCCATCATCACCGTCATCTCGTCGTGGAACAGCTTCCTGTGGCCGCTGATCATCACCAGCGGCGACGACACCCGCGTGATCACCGTCGCCATCGCCACGCTCAAGTCCGGCATCGGCGTCGACTACCACCTCATGATGGCCGGCAGCCTGATCGCCCTGGTGCCGATGGTGGCCGTCTTCATCTTCTTCCAGAAACACATCGTCAGGTCGGTGGTCCTCACCGGCCTCAAATGAGAACCCGAACAGAAGAGGTCAGCGAATGATGCCAACCCCCCGGATTCGCTGGGCCGGGGCGCTGCTCGGCGCCGCCATGCTCGTCCTGCCCGCCTGCTCCTCCTCAGGGGACTCCGGCAAGGTCACCCTGACCTACCGGCTCTGGGACGAGCAGCAGAAGGCCGGCTACGACCAGGTCATGGCGGCCTTCGAGAAGGCCAATCCCGGCATCGACGTCACCGTCGAGCTCCTGCCCTACGACCAGTACTGGACCAAGCTCACCGCCGACGCGGTCGCCGGCACCGCCCCGGACGTGTTCTGGATGACGCCCACCCAGTTCCCGGAGTTCGTCACCAAGGGCGTGCTCGCCCCCGTGCAGGTGGACGCCGCGAAATACCACAAGACCGTCGTCGGCTCCTTCACCTACAAGGACAAGCTGTACGGCGTGCCGAAGGACTGGGGCGTCGTCGGCCTGCTCTACAACAAGGACCTGTTCGCCAAGGCGGGCGTGGAGATGCCGGACAAGCTCACCTGGGCCGCCGACGGCAGCGGCACGCTGCTCGACACGGCGCGCAAGCTCACCGTGGACGAGGCCGGCAAGCACCCCGGCGAGTCCGGCTTCGACCCCGCCAAGGTCAAGACGTACGGCTTCGCCTCCTGGAACCACTACCAGACCCAGTGGATGAACTGGGTCGTCTCCAACGGCGGCAAGCTCGTCGACCAGCCCTTCGGCAAGTACGCCTTCAACGAGCCCGCCGCCGTCCAGGCCCTGCAGTTCGGCGTGGACCTGGTCAACAAGCACCACGTCTCGCCGCCCGCGACCCGGACCAACCCGCCCACCGGCAAGGTCACCGACATGTTCAAGGCCGGCGAGGTCGCGATGTTCCCCGCCAACAACGCGCTGCTGCCGTTCGTGGCGCCCGAGTCGACGTTCGAGGTCGGCGTCGCCCTCATGCCCGAGGGCCCGGCCGGGCGCGCGGTCAACCTCAACGGCCTGGCCGAGGCCGTCTACGCCAAGAGCGAGCACCCCGAGGAGGCCATGAAGCTGGCGCGGTATCTCGGCACGGCGGAGGCGCAGAAGATCATGGCCGACGGGGGCTACGCCTTCCCCGCGCTCGACGGCCTGTCGCAGGGCTACGTGGACTACTGGAAGTCGAAGAACGTGGACGTCTCGCCGTTCGTCGAGGAGGCGGCCGGCACCACCTTCCCGCTGCCGATCACGACCGGCTTCACCGGCTTCGAGACGAAGCTTAACCAGCTCTTCAACGAGATGTACCTCGGAAAACTCTCTCCGCAAGAGGCCGCCGACCAGGCTGTCGCAGAAGGCAACGCCACCGTCAAGTAAGGATCCCCCATGATCACCCGGCGTTCTCTGTTCGCCGGGGGCGCGAGCCTGGGCCTGACCGCCGCACTGGGCGTCCAACCCGTGCGCGCGGCGGCCCGCCGCGCCCCTCTCTCCGACCCCTTCCAGCTCGGGATCGCCTCCGGCGAGCCCGCCTCCGACGGCGTGGTCCTGTGGACGCGCCTCGCCATGGACCCGGTGGCGCTCGACGGGCTCGGCGGTATGCCGAACCGGGCCGTGCCCGTCCAGTGGGAGCTGGCCAAGGACGAGGGCTTCCGCCGCGTCGTGCGCCGCGGCACCGAGGTCGCCCGCCCCGAGGCGGCCCACAGCGTGCACGTCGAGCTCGACGGCCTC
Source organism: Nonomuraea bangladeshensis (assembly GCF_039529455.1). Classification (NCBI taxonomy): domain Bacteria; kingdom Bacillati; phylum Actinomycetota; class Actinomycetes; order Streptosporangiales; family Streptosporangiaceae; genus Nonomuraea; species Nonomuraea bangladeshensis. The sequence goes on along the minus strand of NZ_BAAAMV010000017.1, from coordinate 61,055 downwards.
GACCCCGGCGCGGAGTACTTCTACCGCTTCCGCGCCGAGGGCGAGATCAGCCCGGCCGGCCGCACGCTGACCGCCCCCGCCGCCGGCAGCCGGAGCCGCGCGCTCAACCTGTCGTTCACCTCGTGCGCCGACTACCAGGCCGGCTGGTTCACGCCGTACCGGCGGATGGCCGAGGACCAGCCCGACCTCATCGCCTTCCTCGGCGACTACATCTACGAGTACGGCGACTACAAGTACCCCGTACGCGACCAGGCCGGCGGCGAATGCCTCGACCTGGCCGGCTACCGGCTGCGCCACGCCCAGCACAAGGCCGACCCCGAGTCGCAGCTCGCCCACGCCATCGCGCCCTGGGTCGTGGTGTGGGACGACCACGACATCGAGAACGCCTGGGCCGGCGACGTGCCCGAGCAGCCGGACCCGCCGTTCATGAAGCGCCGGGCCGACGCCTTCCAGGCGTACTACGAGAACATGCCGCTGCGCCGCGCCCAGAAGCCTGACGGGTCCTCGCTGCGCCTGCACCGCAGCATCCGCTGGGGCGAGGTGGCCAACCTGCACCTGCTCGACACCCGGCAGTACCGCGACCTGTACGCCTGCACCGGCAGGAGCGGCACCGTCGGCGCCGACTGCCTGGAGCGGTTCGAGCCCAACAGGACCATGCTCGGCCAGGAGCAGGAGGCGTGGCTCGACGCGCGGCTCAAGGGCTCGCGCGCCACCTGGGACCTGCTCGGCCAGCAGGTCTTCTTCATGGAGATGGACTGGACGAACGGCGCGGGCAAGGGCTACTCCAACGAGGGCTGGGACGGCTACGTCGCCTCCCGCAACCGGCTGACCGCCGCCATCGACGCCTACCGGCGCAACGCCGTCGTCCTCACCGGCGACGTGCACTCCCACTGGGCGGGCGAGGTCAAGCGTGACTACGCCGACCCCGAGTCGAAGTCCGTCGCCGTCGAGCTGGTCACCACCTCGGTCACCAGCGCGGGCAACGGCCTGGACGAGTACCCCGACACGCAGAACCTGCTGGCGGAGAACCCGCACGTGAAGTTCTTCAACGGCCGCCGCGGCTACGTCCGCACCCGGATCACCCAGCAGGAGATGAAGGTCGACTTCCGTTCCCTGTCCCGGGTCACCGAGCCCTACGCCCCGGCCTACACCTCCGGCTCCTTCGTCATCGAGCCGGGCCGCCCCCAGCTCAACCCCGCCTGACAGGAACCTCCCATGCGCACCTTCACGGCCGTCGCCGCGGCGGCCCTCCTCGCCCTGCCCCTCGTCCCGTTATCGTCCGCCGGCGCAGCCGACGTGGTACGCCCGCCGATGGGCTGGAGCAGCCGGACGCTCGGCTGCGCGGTCACCGAGGCGGCGGTGCTCAAGGCGGCCGACGCCCTCGCGCCGCTCGCCCCGCTCGGCTACCGGTACGTCATCATCGACGACTGCTGGCTCGCCCCGCAGCGGTCCGGCGGCGCCCTCGTCCCCGACCCGGCCCGCTTCCCCGGCGGCATCGCGGCCCTGGCCGACGGCCTGCACGCCAAGGGGCTGAAGCTGGGCCTCTCCCTGTCGGCGGGCACCAAGGCGTGCGCCGGCGGGGGCCCCGGCTCGTACAAGAGCGAGGCCGCCGACGCGGCCAGGCTCAAGGAGTGGGGGGTGGACCACGTCACGTACGCCTGGTGCAACATTCCCACCGCCGACTTCCCCGGCCAGAACGTCCAGCAGATCGCCCAGACCCTCTACCCGCGCATGCGCGAGGCCCTGGGCGACGGCGTCGTGTTCGCCATGAACAACGAGGACGGCAGCACCGTCCCGTGGCTGTGGGGCAAGGAGGCCAAGGCCACCACCTGGCGCACCAACGTCTACAACCGCCCCATCCCGGACGCCTACCCGAACATGGTCGACATCTGGGAGACCAACCAGCTCAGGGCCGAGTACGCGGGCGGCGGCAGCTACGCCGACCCCGACCTCATCCAGGCCGGCCGCGGCGGCATGACCGACACCGAGTACCGCGCCCAGTTCACGCTCTGGGCCATGGGCGCGGCCCCGCTCGTCCTCCAGGCCGACCCGGCCGCCGCGCCGCCCGCGATCGTCGCCGACCCCGAGGTGATCGCCGTGGACCAGGACGAGCTGGGCGCGCACGGCCGGCTCGTCAAGAGCGACGGCTGGTACCACGTGCTGGCCAAGCCGCTCGCGGGCGGCGACCGGGCGGTGGCGTTGTTCAACGAGAGCGACCGGGCCGCCACGATCTCCTGGTCGCTCGGCTCCGGCCGCTTCCGCGTCGAGGAGCTGTGGACCGGCGCGGTCGCGACCACGACGGGCGCGCTGTCGGCCCAGGTGCCCGCGCACGCCGCGCTGCTCTACCGGGTCAGCGCGCGCAACGATCCCGCGCCGCCGCTGGTGACGTTCGAGGCGGACCCGGCGAAGGTCCTCGGCGAGGACCGGCCCACCACGCTGGAGCCCGGCAGGACGGGCGAGATCGTCACCCGCGTCACCAACACCGGGGCCACCGCGCGGCTGCGCGACGTCGAGGTGACCGCCTCCGGGCCGCAGGGCTGGAAGGTCGCCGCCCGCACCCCGGTCAGGACCGGCCGGCTCGACGGCGGCGACGCCTTCGCCGTCACCTGGGCGGTCACCCCGCCGGAGGGGACCGCGCCGGGCACGTACGAGCTGGCCTTCGAGGCGGCCGGGCAGCGCGCGACCGCCGTCGTGGCCGTCGCCACCGGCCCCGGCGCGGGCCGCAGCTATCTCAGCGACCTCACCTGGACCCGGGCGGCCAACCACTTCGGGCCGGTCGAGAAGGACATGAGCAACGGCGAGCGCGCCGCGGGCGACGGCCGCCCGCTCACCATCGAGGGCGTGCGCTTCGCCAAGGGCCTCGGCGCGCACGCGCCCGCCGACATCGAGTTCTACGCCGGCGGGCGCTGCACGTCCGTCTCGTTCCAGGCCGGGATCGACGACGAGGTGGGCGCGGCCGGCTCCGCCGGGTTCGAGGTCTGGGCCGACGGCGGCCGGGTCGCCTCTTCCGGCCTGCTGACCGGCGCCATGCCGGCCCGCGCGGTCACCGCGGACGTCACCGGCGCCCGCCACGTCCGGCTGGTCGCGACCAACGGCGGCGACAACGCCACCTCCGACCACGTCGACTTCGCCGACGCCGTCATCACCTGCGAGTAGGGAGTCAGCTGTTCATGATCGTTCCCAAGCCCGTCACGTACGAGCCCAGGCCGGGCCCGTTCATCCTCGACGGCCGGACCTCGCTCACCGCCGATCCGGCGCTGTCCGGGCCGGCCGCCTGGCTGCGCGGCGAGCTCGCCCCCGTCACGGGCGGCGAGCTGCTGCCGGGGCCGGGCTCGGGAACGATCAGGCTCGGCCTCGGCGACCTGCCGGCGGAGGGCTACCGGCTGACCGTCGGCCCGGGTGAGGCCGAGATCGTGGCGGGCGGCCCCGCCGGGGCCTTCTACGGGGCGCAGACCTTCCGGCAGCTCCTGCCGCCCGCCGTCTTCCGCCGGGCCGCCGCCGGTCCCTTCGAGGCGCCCGGCGCGTACGTCGAGGACGCCCCCCGCTTCGCCTGGCGCGGCTGCCTGCTGGACGTCGCCCGGCACTTCATGACCAAGCACGAGGTGCTGCGCTTCATCGACCTGCTGGCCCTGCACAAGCTGAACGTGCTCCACCTGCACCTCACCGACGACCAGGGCTGGCGCGTCGAGATCCGCCGCCACCCCCGGCTCACCGAGACCGGCTCCTGGCGCAGGGAGAGCCAGAGCGGCTGGAACGGCGCCATGGACGGCCGCCCGCACGGCGGCTACTACACCCAGGACGACATCAGGGAGATCGTCGCCTACGCCGCCCGGCGGCACATCATGGTCGTCCCCGAGATCGACCTGCCCGGCCACACCCAGGCCGCCATCGCCGCCTACCCGGAGCTGGGCAACCTCGGCACGCCGCTGGAGGTGCGCACCACCTGGGGCGTCGGCGTGAACGTGCTCAACGCCGAGGAGTCCACCATCGCCTTCTTCCAGGAGGTGCTGGAGGAGGTGCTGGAGCTGTTCCCCGGCCCGTACGTGTCCATCGGCGGCGACGAGTGCCGCAAGGACCAGTGGCGGGAGAGCCCGTCGGCCCGCCGCCGCATGGAGGAGCTGGGGCTGCGCGACGAGGAGGAGCTGCAGAGCTGGATCGTCCACCGCTTCGACGAGTGGCTGAGCGCCCGCGGCCGCCGCCTGGTCGGCTGGGACGAGATCCTGGAGGGCGGACCGCCCTCCGGCGCGGTGGTCGCGTCCTGGCGGGGCGACCTCGGCGCGGTGATCGCCGCCGAACGCGGCCACGACGTCGTCAACTGCGCCAACACCAGCCTCTACCTGGACTACCGGCAGGCGGAGGGGGAGGAGGAGCCGGCCCCGTTCGGCCCCGTGCTGACGCTGGAGGACGTCTACGCCTTCGAGCCCGTGCCCGAGGCGCTGCGCGGCCGGCCCGCCGCCGACCGCGTGCTCGGCGCGCAGTGCGGGGTGTGGACCGAGCTGATCGACTCCGCCCGCCGCGTGGACTACATGGCCTTCCCGCGGCTCGCGGCCTTCGCCGAGACCGTGTGGAGCCCGGAGGGGCGCGACCTCGCCGACTTCAGTGAACGGCTGGCCGCCCACCTGCCGCGGCTGGACGCGATCGGCGTGGAGTACCGGCGGGCGGACGGGCCGTTGCCCTGGCAGCGGCGGCCCGGCGTGCCCGGCCGCCCCGAGGACGCCGAGCGGTGGCGGGCCAAGCTCGCCGCGTGGACCGCGAATCTGCCTCAGATCTCGACGTGACCGCCGCTGCGCCAGTAGACGTTGTCCTCCCGCGACAGCAGCCCCTCGTCCACCAGGTAGCGGCGCAGGGCCGCGTAGTCGTCGTGGAAGGCCCGCAGCGCGACGTTGACGTCCTTCTCCGTGTAACGCCTGCCCGGCTCGAAGACCATGGCGATGTACCGCAGCACGACCAGCCTCTTGTCGCGGCGCATCGCCAGGGTCGTCAGCCGCCCGTCGACCAGGAACGTGCGCAGCACCCGCTCCTCGTCGCTCAGCGCCTCGGCGGGCGCGGCCCGGTCCCGCAGCAGCTCCCTGAACCGCTCGGGCGCCGCCCGCCACTTCCCGCTCTCGTCGCGCGCGGCCAGCCCGCCCGCCTCCAGCCTGTGCAGCGTCTTCGGCGGCAGCCCGTCGCTCTCGCCGAGCACCAGGGAGGCGAAGGCGCGCAAGGTGTCGTCCTGGGAGAGCAGCCCGAGGACGCGTCTGATCTCTTCGTCACTCATCTGATCATTGTGTCGGGTGGAATGTCACGATCTTAAGACAGTGTCATGACACGACCCCTACGTCCTCCGTCAGACACTGAATCGACAGGCGTGTGCCGGGACGCCCTTGCCAGTCCGTTCCGGCACACGGCTTGTCATCTCCCTACAGCCGGTTGAGCCCCTGCACGTGCAGCACGGCCCGGCCCTCCTCGTCGGAGGCGGCGAGGTCCACCTGGGCGTCGATGCCCCAGTCGCCGTCGCCCGCCGGATCCTTGATCGTCTGGCGCACCTTCCAGAGCCCCTGCTCCTCCTCGATGCGCAGCAGCGCGGGCCCGCGCGCGTCGGCGTCGGTGCCGATCTCCTCGTGGTCGGCGTAGTAGGCGTCCAGCGCCGCGCCCCAGTCGACGTCGGGAGCCAGCTCCGCCAGCTCCTCCTCCTTCTCCAGCGCGCACAGCTCGACCAGCCGGAACATGGCGTTGCGGACCAGCACCCTGAAGGCCCTCGGGTTGCCGGTGACCGGCCGCACCCGCGCCTCCAGCTCCTGCTGCCGCTCCAGCGCCTCGGCCGGGTTGGCCAGCTTCTCCCACTCGTCGATGAGCGAGGAGTCGACCTGCCGGACCAGCTCGCCCAGCCACTCGATGAGGTCGACCAGGTCGTCGGTCTTGAGGTGCTCGGGCACCGTGCGCGACAGCGTGCGGTAGGCGTCGGCGAGGTAACGCAGCACCGTGCCCTCGGAGCGGGACAGCTCGTAGAACTGGATGTAGTCGCCGAAGGTCATCGCGCGCTCGAACATGTCGCGCACCACCGACTTCGGGCTCACCGTGTGGTCGGCGACCCACGGATGGCCGCGCCGGTAGGTCTCGTACGCGCCGAGCAGCAGGTCCTCCAGCGGCATCGGGTACATGACCTCGGTGAGGCGCTCCATGCGCTCTTCGTACTCGATGCCGTCGGCCTTCATCTGCGCGACGGCCTCGCCCTTCGCCTTCTTGAGCTGCGCCGACAGGATCTGGCGCGGGTCGTCGAGGATCGACTCGACGATCGAGACCAGGTCCAGCGCGTACGACGGCGACTCGCGGTCCAGCAGGTCGAAGGCCGCCAGCGCGAACGTCGACAGCGCCTGGTTGAGCGCGAAGTCCTCCTGCAGCTCGATGGTGAGCCGGGCCCGGCGGCCCTGCTCGTCCGGCTCGGCGAACTGCTCGACGATGCCGCCCGCGAGCAGCGAGCGGTAGATGGCGATGGCCTGGCTGATGTGCCGGCGCTGCCACTTGCGGTCCTCGTGGTTGTCGGTCAGCAGGTGCTTCATCGCCTGGAAGCAGTCGCCCGGCCGGTTGATGACGGCCAGCAGCATCGCGTTGGTGACCTTGAAACGCGACTGGAGCGGCTCGGGCTCGGCCTCCTGCAGCTTCTGGAAGGTCTCCTCGCTCCAGCCGACGAAGCCCTCCGGCGGCTTCTTGCGGGCGTAGCCGCGCCGCCGCTTGGGATCGTCGCCGATCTTGGCGAGCGCGCGGGCGTTGTCGATCTCGTGCTCGGGGGCCTGGCAGGCGACGTAGCCGATGGTGTCGAAGCCCGCCCGGCCGGCGCGGCCGGCGATCTGGTGGAACTCGCGGGCGCGCAGCCTGCGGACCTTGTTGCCGTCGTACTTCGACAGCGCGGTGAACAGCACCGTGCGGATCGGGACGTTGACGCCGACGCCGAGCGTGTCGGTGCCGCAGATGACCTTGAGCAGGCCCGCCTGCGCCAGGCGCTCGACCAGGCGGCGGTATTTCGGCAGCATGCCCGCGTGGTGCACGCCGATGCCGTGGCGCACCAGCCGCGACAGCGCCCGGCCGAAGCGGGTGGTGAAGCGGAAGCCGCCGATCATCGCGGCGATGGCCTCTTTCTCGGCCTTCGTCGCCATGTTGATCGACATCAGCGACTGCGCCCGCTCCATGGCCGCGGCCTGCGTGAAGTGCACGACGTAGACCGGCGCCTGGCCGGTCGAGAGCATCTCCTCCAGCGTCTCGTGCAGCGGCGTCATCCGGTAGGAGTAGATCAGCGGGACCGGCCGCTCGGCGTGCTTGACCACGGCCGTCGGCCGGCCGGTGCGCCGGGTGAGGTCGCGCTCGAACATCGTGACGTCACCGAGCGTCGCCGACATCAGCACGAACTGCACGTGCGGCAGCTCCAGCAGCGGCACCTGCCAGGCCCAGCCGCGGTCGGGCTCGGCGTAGAAGTGGAACTCGTCCATGACGACCTGGCCGATGTCGGCCTGAGCGCCGTCGCGCAGCGCCACGTTGGCCAGGATCTCGGCGGTGCAGCAGATGATCGGGGCGCCCGGGTTGACGCTGGCGTCGCCGGTCATCATGCCGACGTTCTCGGTGCCGAAGACGGCGCACAGGTCGAAGAACTTCTCCGACACCAGCGCCTTGATCGGCGCGGTGTAGAAGGTGCGCTGGTCGCGGGTCAGGGCCGTGAAGTGGGCCCCGGCGGCCACGAGCGACTTGCCCGAGCCCGTCGGCGTGGCCAGGATGAGGTTGCTGCCCGAGACGACCTCGATGAGCGCCTCTTCCTGGGCCGGATAGAGGGTGAGCCCACGTTCGGTGTTCCAGGCGGCGAACGCGTCGAAGATGGCGTCCGGCTCGGCGTCGATCTCTTCTGGCAGGCGGTCCACGAGTAGGCTCACAGCATCTATCCTGCCGAAGTTTGCCCGGTGCTCGAACCGCCCCCCGCCATCCGGGGTCGACCCCGGCCTAGGAGCGGGTCCGCGGCACGGTCACGAGCAGCCCGCCGAGGATCGCCAGCATCGCCAGGAACGCCCACGGGCCGGGCGCGAACCCGACGCAGGTCAGCGTGAGAACCCCGGCCCCGATCAGCGCCGCCGCGGCCGTCATCGCGCGCATGCCGGCCGTGCCGTACGGCAGCGCGGGCGGCGTCTCGAACCGGGCGAAGATCCGCGTCAGCGGCCACATCACCAGGCACAGCAGCCCGAACCAGAGCGGCCAGCCCGCCAGCCAGAACGCGCCACCCGGCGCCGGCGTGTCCACCCGCAGCAGCACCACGACCACGCCGGTGACCGCGAACAGCGCCGGCATGTGCCACAGGTACACCGTCATGATCCGCGGGCTCGCCCACGCCAGCACCCGGCCGAGCGGCAGCCGGACCAGCGCCGGGCGCAGCAGCACCGCCAGCCCGATCTGCCCGAGGCCCACGGCCAGCATGGCGAGCGTGGGCGGGGCCATGTTCGACACCTCGGCGCCGGGCAGGCCGATCATGCTGCCCGGGTAGGGGCCGAAGGCCACCAGCAGCGCCGCCGCGCCGAACCCGGCCGCCGCGAGCGCCCACGGCCGGCGCAGCCGCCCCTCGGCGTAGAAGAAGCCGAGCTGGTGCACCGCCAGCCAGACGAACACCACGTTGAGGTAGCCGAGGGCGTCGATGCCGGTCGTGAAGCGTACGAGGTCCGTGAGCACCGCCCCGGCCGCCAGCGCCGCCGGCACCGCCACGCCGAAGCGGGCGTGCAGGCGCAGCGCGTACGGGGTGACCACCACCGCGATGAGGTAGACCGCGAGGAACCACAGGAGCTGTCCCGTGAGCTGCGCCCCGACCCGGAGCGGCTGCTCGGGCACGCCGAGCGTGAGCAGCACCTGGGGGAGCGGGATCCACACCGCCGCCAGCGGCAGCAGCGGCCAGGCCAGCCGCCGCAGCCGCACCGCCAGCCAGCGCGGCGTCCCCTCACGGGAGCGGGCGAAGCCGATCGCGTTCGCCGCCCCGCCCGCGAAGAACACCAGCGGCATCACCTGGCTGAGCCACGTCACCACCCACACCCCGGGCGTGGCCAGCGCGTTGCCCGTGGTCAGCCGCGCGCCGTCGTACGACAGCACAGGGATCGTCCAGTGCTGGAACACGATCAGCGCCATGCCGAGCACCCGCAGCAGATCGACGAACGGGTCCCGCCCCTTCGGAGGGCTCGCGGGAGCGCCCGCGGACGGGCGCGGTGGCGCGGCGGGGGCGGCCGGGCGGTCCAGCAGGACGGTCATGGGGAGCCTCGATTCAGGGGGGAGCCGTTGGCTCAAGGCTCCCGCCGCGGACCGGTCCGGCACATTGCCGCGAGCCGCCGTTCCCGGGTCGCGATCACACCACTGCCGGGGGTAGGGGCAGCCCTACCCCCTCACACCGGACCGCCTGCTCGTCACGCCCGTGCCCGAGGTTCTAGCGTGATGGACATGCGCTCCCTGATGAGGCGTGTCCTTCTGGACACCCGCTACACGTTTGTCGGCTTCCCCACGGCCGTCATCGGCTTCTGCCTCCTGATCGCCGGCTTCTCGGCCGGCGTCGGCACCGCGGTCGTGTGGGTCGGCGTGCCGCTGCTGGCCGGCACGCTGCTGATGGCGCGGGGTTTCGCCGACGCGGAGCGCGGCTGGCTGTCCGACGTGCTCGACCGCCCGCCGGTGCGGCCCCGGTACAAGCCCGCCCCGGCCGGCGCGGGCAGCTTCCGCCGCCTGGTCAACCCGCTCACCAGCGGGCAGTCCTGGCTGGACCTGCTGCACGGCGTGATCAACTTTCCGATCGCGATCGTGTCGTTCGTGCTGACCCTGGTGGCCTGGGCGGTGCCGCTGGCCGCGCTGACGTACCCGATCTACGGGGTCGTCACCTCGCGCATCCCCGGCAACGTCGAGCTGCCCGAGCTGCTCGGCCTCGGCGACGGCTACCTCGTCAACTCGGCCTTCTACGTCGTGCTCGGCCTGGCCTTCGCGATGCTCACGCCCGTCCTCGTGCGCGGCGCCGCGCTGCTGCGGGCCTCGCTCGGCCGGGCGCTGCTGACCGGCGTGGCCGAGCTGCAGGAGCGCATCAGCGACCTCACCGAGGGCCGCGCCGCCGCCGTCTCCGCCGAGGCGAACGCCCTGCGCAAGCTGGAGCGCGACATCCACGACGGGCCGCAGCAGCGGCTGGTCTCGCTGGCCATGGAGCTGTCGCGGGCCCAGCGCCAGCTCGCCAGGGACCCGGAGGCGGCCTCGGCCACCATCACGTCCGCGATCTCCGCCACCCGCGAGACGCTGGACGAGCTGCGCGCGCTCTCGCGCGGCATCGCCCCGCCCATCCTGTCCGACCGGGGCCTCGCGCCCGCGCTCGCCGCCCTCGCCGGGCGCGCCACCCTGCCCGTGGACCTCGACGTGCAGGTGGTCGAGCGCTACCCGGCGGCCATCGAGAACGCCCTCTACTTCGTCTGCGCGGAGAGCCTCACCAACGTGGCCAAGCACAGCCGCGCCACCGTCTGCACGATCCAGCTCCAGCGCCTCGGCGACGCCCTCATGCTCACGATCGGGGATGATGGGGTCGGCGGCGCGAACGTCGCCAAGGGACACGGTCTCGCCGGGCTGGCCGACCGGCTCCGCGCCGTAGACGGGGAGCTGACCGTACAGTCGCCGGACGGCGGGCCGACGTTGATCGTGGCGGAGGTGCCGTGCGGGTAGTCGTGGCCGATGACGCGGTTCTGATCAGGGAGGGCCTGGTCAGGCTGCTGGAGGAGTTCGGCTTCGAGGTGGTCGCCACCGTCGGTGACGGTGACACGCTGGTCGAGGCGATCGCCGAGCACAAGCCCGACGTGTCGGTGGTCGACGTGCGGATGCCGCCGTCGTTCACCGACGAGGGGCTGCGCGCGGCGGTCGAGGCACGACGCAGGGTGCCGGGCGCTCCCGTGCTCATCCTGTCGCAGTACGTCGAGGTCTCCTACGCGGACGACCTGCTCGCCGACGCCCGTGGCGCCGTCGGCTATCTGCTGAAGGACCGGGTCGTCGACGTGGACGAGTTTCTGGAGGGCCTGCGGCGGGTCGCCGCGGGCGGGACCGTGTTCGATCCACAGGTGGTGTCCCAGTTGATGGTACGCAGACGCAAGGACGACCCGCTGGCGCAGCTCACGCCCCGCGAGCGGGAGGTGCTCGGGCTGATGGCCGAGGGGAAGTCGAATCCGGCCATCGGGCGGCAGCTCGTCATCAGCGACGGGGCGGTGGAGAAGCACATCAGGAGCATCTTCAGCAAGCTCGGCCTCTACGCGGAGGACGCCGACCAGCACCGCCGGGTGCTCGCCGTCCTGGCTTACCTGCGCTCCTGACAGGCGTGCCGCCCGTCTCCGGCCCCTCGGCCGGCCCGCCGGTGAAGAGCGGGGCGGCTCGCCGCTCTTCCGGCCCCTCCGCGGCCTGGTCGAAGGGTCGTTGGCCGGTCCGCGCGACGCCCCGCGCGGACCTGGCCGCCCTACCTAGCCGAGCGCCTCGACCAGCTTCTTGCGCTGCTGGGCGCCCAGACCGCCGAGGCGGCGCTTCTCGTCGACGCCCGCCTCCTCCATGAGCGCGGTGGCCTTGGCCGGGCCGACGCCCTTGACGGCCCGCAGGGCCTGGGACACCTTGATCTTCTTCGCGATGTCGTCGTCACGCTCCAGGAGCTGGGAGAAGGTCAGCTCGCCGGCCTTGACCTTGGCCAGCAGGGCCGTACGGGCGGCGCGGGCCTCGGCGGCCTTCGCCAGAGCCGCCTGCCGCTGCTCGGGGGTGAGAGTGGGAAGTGCCATCTCTGTTCTCTCCTCGGGGAGTTTGGGTTCGGGTCTTTGTTACCCGTGGTGCAGTGGCTAATCATTGCGGATGCCGGGGGTTCTTGTTTGCGGAAAGCTCCCGCTCAGCGCCATCTTCGGGCTGTGTCGTCGCTCAGGAGGGGGCGCTGGGCGTCCGCTCCGGCCGCCCGGCCGCCCGCCGCGCGATCTTGCTCGCCGCCGCCCGTGCCCGGCCGGTGGCGGCCTCTCGCGGGGCTGCCGGGCTCGCCCGCCGGTGCGGGGGCGGAGAAGTCGCGGAACGGGGCGGCGAAGCGGGGGGCCTCGTCCGTCTCCCGGGATCTGGCCGTGGGCCCGTATGACCCCGATGACCTGCGAAGACGTGGCCGCTCGGTCGGCTGGTCCGGCTCGGCGGCGAGCGGCTGGGTTGGGCGCGGCCTCCGGCCCGGTGGCGGGGGAGCGGTGGCGCGATCGGCGGCGGCCGGAGCCCGGACCATGATTGTTCCGCTCCCCGGCCTTCTCCGGGCCGCGCCCGCTTCCCGCAAGATCACCTGATGGGGGCTGGAAGACGGGCCCTACGGTGTCTTTTCCGCCTTTGACGTGGAATTCATCACATTCGGCGGATCGGGCGTGTCGCAGGGCTGGTCAGGCTGGGCTCGCGCGCCACCCGCCGAGTCCTTCCGGCGTCAGGAAGGCGTCGAAGGCCGACTCCATCGCGCCGAGGAGCGCGCCGCGCCAGCCCAGGGCCGAGCTCTCGATGCGGGGCGGGGCCTCGCGGCGGATCGCCATCAGGTACGGCTCCGCCGCCGCCCGCAGCGTCTCGCCCGCCCGCTCGTACAGCTCGACGCCGTGGCCCGAGAGCGTGACGGCCTCGGGGTCGTGCGCGTTCACCAGGGCGGCGATGCCGCGGCCCAGGGCACGGGCGTTGGCGGCCACCGCCTTGCTGCTCGTCGCCAGCACCCGCTCGGCCTGCTCGCGGCCCCGTCCGCCGCCGTGGGCCAGGCCGGCGTGGCGCAGGAGCGCGTTCGCGCCGACCTCCGTGCTCCAGCAGCCGAGCGCGCCGCACGGGCAGGGCCGCTCGCCGCCCGTGAGCGGCATGTGGCCGAACTCCGCGCCGGAGCCCGCGGCACCGCCCAGCGGACGCCCGTCCACGACCAGCACGCCGCCCAGGTCGAAGTCCACATGCAGGTGCAGCCCCACCCGCACCCCCCGCAACCGCCCCCGCCGTGCCTCCGCCAACGCCGCGAACGCGGTGTCATTCCCCACGAACAACGGCATCCCCCGCCCCCCGCCCCCCGTGGGGTCGTGGCTACGGGCGAGGAGGTGGGGGACGTCGACGGCGTGCCAGGACAGGTGGGCGATGTCGACGAGGCCGCCGTGGCGGACGGGGCCGGCCAGGGCCACGCCTACTCCGACCACGCGGTGGCCGAGGCGCTGGCGTTCGGCGGCCAGGGCCTCGCCGAGGGTGCCGAGTGCGCCCTCCGGGGTGCCGTCGTGGGGCCGTACGGCGAGGACCGTGACTCGGCCGCCCAGTTCGCAGGCCGCCAGTTCCCAGGCGTCCTCGCGTACGTCGGCGGCCAGCGCCACGGGGCCGCGCGGATGGGGGCCCGGCACCTGGGTGGGGCGGCCCCTGGCGTGTTCCCTGGCGGGCTCCTCGTGCAGCAGCTCGTCCTCCAGCAGGCCGGCGACCAGCACGGACGCGGTTCCCCGGGCCAGGCCCAGGTCGCGGGTGAGCTGGGAGCGGGTCAGGGCGGCCCCGCCCTCGTGCACGGCCCGCAGCAGCCGGGCCCGGTTGTGGGCGCGCAGCTCACCGCTCGTCGTCGCCCCGTTCATGCCGTCGCCCCGTTCACGCCCTGGCTCCGTTCACGCGGTCGCCCGTCATGCTGCGGTCGCCCGTCATGCTGCGGTCGCCCGTCATGCCGCCGCCCGTCACGCCCTGGCCCCGTTCGTGTCGTCGCCCGTTGGCGCCGTGGCTTGGTTCGACCCTGGCTTCGGTCGTCTTGTGGCGGCGTTCATGGCGTGGCTCCGTTCGGCTGTGGCTTCGTTGACGGGGACAGTTTATGCTCTAGGCGTGAACAAAAGCCTCATTGATGCCAGGCGTGCTCGTATCGGAGTCTTCGGATTCTTCGTTTTCGCTGGATTTGTGATGGGCCTGTGGGCGGCCGGGCTGCCCTCGCTCAACGACCGGCTCGATCTCGGCCCGCGCCTGCTCGGCACCGTCCTGCTGCTGATCTCGGGCGGCGCGCTGGTGTCGATGCTGGCCGCCGGGCCGCTCGTCGACCGGTACGGCAGCCGCCGCGTCTGCTGGATCGCCGGCCCCCTGTCCGCCCTGGCGCTGCTCGGCCCCGCGCTGGCCCCGTCGTACGCGACCCTGGCGGCGCTCGCCGTGGTGTTCGGGATCGGGCTCGGCGCCTGCGAGGTCGCCATGAACGCCCATTCCGTCGAGGTCGAGCGCGCCTACGGGCGGCCGATCATCTCGGCCTTCCACGGCACGTGGAGCCTCGGCGGGGCCGCCGGAGGCGCGCTGACCGCGCTGTTCCTGCGGGCCGGGGTGGACCCGCAGCTCGTGCTGGTGGTCGCGGCCGTGGTCGTGGCGCTGCTGTACCTGCCGGCGGCGCGGCTGCTGCTGCCGTCCGCCCCGGCGAGCCCCGAACCGGCGGCTCCCGGCGAGGCGAAGGGCGGGACCGGCGGCTCGCTCACGTGGGGGCTCATCGCGCTGCTCGGTCTCGCCGCCTTCGCCGGCCACCTGAGCGAGGGGGCGGCCATCGACTGGGCCGCGCTGCACGCCCGCTGGGTCCTCGGCACCGACCCGGCGGCGGCGCCGCTGGCGTACACGATCTTCTCCGTCGCGATGACCACTGTGCGGCTGCTGGGCGACCCGATCCGGGCCAGGCTCGGCTCGGTGCGTACGATCCAGCTCGCGGGGCTCCTCGCCACCGCCGGGTACGCGCTCGTCCTGCTCTCCCCGCTCGTCCCGGAGGGCCTGCGGGTGGCGTGCGCGTGGACCGGCTGGGCGCTGGCCGGCGTCGGGCTGGCGACCGTGGTGCCGGTGCTGTTCAGCGCCGTCGGCGCGGCCGGGGAGCGGGTCGGGCGGGCGCTCGCCATGGTCACCGCCTTCGGCTACAGCGGCCTGCTGCTCGGGCCCGCCGTGCTGGGCTACGTGGCGGACGCGGCCTCGCTGCCGGTCGCGCTGATCATCCCGGCGGCGCTGGCCGCCGTCGTCACCCTCGCCGGCGCCCCGGCCATCCGCTCCCTCCTGCGCGTCTCGCCCCCGGCGTCCACCGCCCCCGTCCCGGAGCCCGCCCGGGACTGACGCCTCGGATATGTAGATGATCGGTATATATTGATCACATGCGACAGATGCAGGAGCCGACCTTCCTGATCCTCACCGCGTTGGCCGCCGGCCCCCAGCACGGGTACGGCGTCATCACCGACGTGGAACGCATCTCGGAAGGCCAGGTCCGGCTCCGCGCCGGCACCCTGTACGCCGCCTTCGACCGCCTCCAGGAGGAGGGCTTGATCGCCGAGGACCGGGAGGAGATCGTCGACGGCCGGGTGCGCCGCTACTACCGGCTGACCGGCGACGGCGCCACGAGGCTGGCGGCCGAGGCCGAGCGGATGCGCAGGCACGCCAGGGCGGCAACGGCGCGCCTGCGCGCGCTCGGGGCGGGAGGAACGGCATGAGCTCCCTCGAAAGCCGCTACCGCCGCCTCCTCGCCGCCTACCCCCGCGACCACCAGGCGCGGCACGAGGAGGAGATGCTCGGCGTGCTCCTCGCGGGGGCGCGGCCCGGCCAGACCCGTCCCCGTCCGGCCGACGTGGCCGACCTGCTCTGGGGTGCGCTGCGCGTCCACGCGCGGCGGGCCTTCGGCCCGGCCTCCGCGCCGGCCTGGCGCGGCGGGCCGGCGCTCGCCGTGGCGCTGTGGCCGTTCCTGATGCTGGCCGGCGCGCTGGCGACCAGGTTGCTCCAGACGGCCGAGAGTGTGGGCAACGTGGGGGTCGCCGCGGTGGCGCGGCCGTCCTGGGTCCTGCTCCTGGCCGAGCCGATCGTCGCCGCGGCGCTGCCGGCCCTGGCCGTGCTGCTCGGCCGGCGGTGGATCGCGGTGCTCGGCGTGGTCGCGTTCGTGCTGTACCAGGCCCGCCACCCCTACCTCCTGGAGCTGGACGCGCTGCTGTTCCCGAACCACGGCCCGGTCCTGCTGGCCCAGCTCGCGGCCGTCGCCATCGCGTTCGTGCCCGCCGCGCACCGCGCGATCGCGGTCGTCCCCTGGCGCGCGTTCCTGCTGTGGGGGCCGCTCGCCGTGGCGGGGCTGGCCATGAGCAAGGCGATCGTGCGCTGGGTGGACGTGATCGCCCATCACGACCTGGTGACCTGGAAGCCCGTGCCCTGGCTGGTCGTGGTGGGGCTGGCGGCGGGGTGGGCGTGCGGGTCGGCCGTGGGGCGGCGGGCGGCGCTGGTGCTGTTCCTGCCGGCGGCGGCCCTGGGGGACCTCGGGGACCTGCCGTCGGTGCCCGCCGCCACGGCGCTCGCCCAGATCGGGTGCGCGGCCCTGGCCTTCGCCGCCACGGCCGCCCTGGCCCTGAGGAGAGGGGCCGGTCGCTGAGCCGCCGCTCGGTTTGCGTTCCACCCCTCTGACCTGGTGTTATTCGATCGTGACTTGACCTGCGAGTTACGTACGGGTTTCATGTCCCCCACGCCGTAAACGTTTACAGAAGCAAGATCGTAAACGTTTACACCGATGGAAGGACTACCTTGGCCGACGGACCCACGATCAACACGATCGCCGCGCGCGCCGGTGTCTCGATCGCCTCCGTCTCGCGGGTGCTGAACGGCCTGCCGACCAGGCAGGAGACGGTGCGCAAGGTGATGGCGGCCGCCGACGAGCTGGGCTACGTGCGCAACGCCGTGGCCAGGTCGCTCAAGTCCCGCCGCACCCATCAGGTCGCCTTCGCCATGGCCGACGTCGGCAACCCCGCCTACCTGGCGATGCTGCGCGAGATCCAGCCCGTGCTGAAGGCCGCGGGCTACCGGCTCGTGCTGCACTCCACCGACGCCGTCGCCGCCGACGAGATCGACGTGCTGCGCAGCCTCGGCGAGCGGTACGTGGACGGCCTCATCATGAGCCCCCTGCGGGTCACCGACGCCCACCTGGAGACGCTGGCCGCCGCCCGCGCGCCGGTCGTGATCATCGGCCAGGTGCCCGACGGCACGCCCGTGGACAACGTACGGGCCGACTCCCGCACCGGCGTCCGGCTCGCGATCGACCACCTGCACGCGCTCGGCCGCCGCCGCGTCGCCATGGTCAACGGCCCGCTCGACACCGTGCCCGGCGCCGCCCGCGGGGCCGGCTACCGGGAGGCGCTGGAGGCGGTCGGCCTGCCGTACGACGAGGACTTGGTGCAGATCGCCGACTTCTACCGGCCCGAGGGGCGGCGCGCGGTCGCCGAGCTGCTGGCCCGCCGCCCCGACGTGGACGCGCTCATGTGCGCCAACGACCTCATCGCGCTCGGCGCGCTCGACGTGCTGCGCGACGCGGGCCGCCGGGTGCCGGAGGACGTGGCCGTGGCCGGCATGGACGACACCGACCTCGCCGCCGCCTCCTGGCCCTCGCTCACCAGCGTCTCTCTCGGCTCGGCCGAACGCGGCCGGGTCGCCGCCGAGCTGCTGCTGGAACGGCTGAACGGCGGCGAGCGCGAGCCCCGGCGGGTCACCGTGCCGCCCCGGCTCGTGGTGCGTGCCTCCACGGCGGGCGAAGGACACTGCGGCGAAGGACACAGCGGCGACGGACACAGCGGCGAGGGACACGGCACCGAGGGACACGGCACTGAGGGGAGCGGCGCGTGACCGCCACCGCGACCAGGCCCGCGCCGCCGCGCCGGCCGCACGCCCGCCCCCGCGGCCTGTCCCGCCAGACCCGCGAGATGTGGCTGCTCATGCTGCCCGCGCTGGTGCCGGTGCTGCTGTTCAGCGTCGGCCCGCTGCTGTACGGCATCGCGCTCGCCTTCACCGACGCCCGCAACACCCGCAACCACGAGACGAGCTTCGTCGGCCTGGAGAACCTGTTCGAGCTGCTGACCGCCGAGGACTTCTGGTCCTCCTTCAGGATCGGCGCGATCTGGTCCGTCTCGGTGACCGTGCTGCAGTTCCTGGCCGCGCTCGGCCTGGCGCTGCTGCTCAACGAGAACCTGCGCTTCCGCGGCGTGGCCAGGGTGCTGGCCGTGGTGCCGTGGGCGATGCCCCCGGTCGTCATCGGCCTGATGTGGAAGCTCGTCTACCACCCGGACGCCGGCATGCTCAACGCCCTGCTCGGCACGCACGTCAACTGGCTGGCCGACTTCTCGCTCGCGCTGCCGGCGATCATCGTGGTCGGCGTCTGGACCGGCATGCCGCAGACCACGGTCGTGCTGCTGGCCGGCCTCCAGGGCATCCCGCGCGAGCTGTACGAGGCCGGCGAGGTGGACGGCGCGAGCCGCTGGCGGCGCTTCTGGAACATCACGCTGCCGCAGCTCCGCCCGGTGATCGTGGCGATCACCTCGCTCGACTTCGTGTGGAACATCAACCAGTTCGGCCTGGTCTACGTGCTCACCCAGGGCGGGCCGGGCGGCCAGACGCGGCTGCCCATGCTGTTCGCCTACGAGGAGGCGTTCCGTTACCGCTTCGCCGGCTACGCCTCGATGCTCGGCCTGGCCATGGCGATCGTGGTGCTCGCGGTGCTCGGGCTGTACCTGTGGCGCCAGATGAGGGAGACCCGATGAGACGCTTCTCGCAGTACGCCGCGCTCGCCGCGTACGTCGTCTTCCTGGCCTTCCCGCTGCTCTGGCTGCTGTCGACGGCGCTGAAGACGCCGCAGGAGATGGCGCTGGCCGATCCCACGTGGATCCCGCGCGAGCCGACGCTGTCCAACTTCACCGACGCCTTCGGTGAGCAGGACCTGGTGGGCGCGGCGGTGCGCAGCCTCGGCGTGGCGCTGGCCGCCAGCGTCGTCACGGTGCTGATCTCGCTGCCGGCCGCCTACGCGATGGCCCGTTACCGCGGTCTGGTCAACAAGATCGCGATCGGCTGGGTGCTGGTCAGCCAGGTGTTCCCGTTCATCCTGATCATCATCCCGCTCTTCATGATCCTGCGGGACCTGGACCTGGTGAACACGCTGCCCGGCCTGGTGGTCGTGCACGTGACGTTCACGCTGCCGTTCGCGTTGTGGATGCTGCAGGGCTACGTCCGCGCGGTGCCGCGTGAGCTGGAGGAGGCCGCGGCCGTGGACGGCGCGAGCCGGCTGCGCTCGATCGCCTCGGTCGTCGCGCCGCTGCTCGCGCCGGGCGTGGTGGCCACGCTGCTGTTCGCGTTCATCTCGTCATGGAACGAGTTCATGTTCGCCCTCGTCATCCTGCAGAACCCCGACGTCATGACGCTTCCCCTCACGCTGGTGCGCTTCACCGGCCCCGAGGGGGTGGCCAGGCTCGGCCCGCTGGCCGCGGCGTCGCTCATGGCGACGATCCCGAGCTTGATCTTCTTCTCAATCATCCAGCGGCGACTGAAGTCCGGCCTGATGGCCGGCGCCGTGAAGGGCTAGGAGGCTCACATGCGTATCAGGTCCGCTCTGGCGGCGGCCGCCATCGTGGCGCTCGCCGGCGCGTGCGGCAGCGGAGGCGGCGACGGCGGCAGTTCCTCGTCGTCGTCCTCCTCCGGCGAGCCGGTCAAGATCAATTTCCTCAGCCTGGCCTGGCAGAAGGAATCCGTCGCCGCGAACAAGCAGATCGTGGACGAGTGGAACAAGGCCAACCCCAACATCCAGGTCACCTACGTCCAGGGCAGCTGGGACAACGTCAACGACCAGCTCGTCACCCAGTTCGCCGGCGGCACCGCGCCCGACGTCATCCACAACGACTCGCCCGCGCTGTCCGGGTTCGCCGCCGACGGCTACCTGCTCGACCTCAAGGACAAGGTGCCCGCCGAGCTGAAGAGCGACATCCCGCAGTCCGCCTGGGACACCGTCACCTTCGACGACGGCAAGGGCGGCCAGGGCGTGTACGGCGTGCCGTTCCTGCAGGAGTCGCAGGTCATCATCGCCAACAAGAAGCTGCTCGACGCGGCCAAGGTGCGCGTCCCCACCGCCGACAACCCGTGGACGTGGGACGAGTTCTCCGAGGCCGCCAAGAAGATGACCAAGGACGGCACCTTCGGCGTCGCCTGGGCCATGAAGTCGCCGGTCAACAAGACGCTCAACCTGGCGCTGAACTTCGGCGGCACGTTCTTCCAGACCGCCGACGGCAAGACCACGGTCAAGGTCGGCCCCGAGGAGCGCGAGGTGCTCCAGCGCATCCACGACCAGCTCCACAAGGACAAGTCCGCCGACCCCGCCGCGCTCGGCCAGGGCACCGCCGACCCGCTGCCCGCCTTCTACAAGGGCAAGTTCGCGCTGCTGCCGGCCGGCGTGTTCCTGCGCCAGCAAGTGGCCGAGCAGGCGCCCGACGGCTTCGAGTGGGTCACCCTGCCCGGCCCGAAGGGCACCACCGCCCAGCAGGGCGCGGTCTCGCAGACGCTGTCCATCGCCCAGGACAGCAAGCACCCCGAGGAGGCGATGAAGTTCATGGCCTTCTTCCTCAACGGCCCCAACCAGGCCAAGCTCGCCAAGGGGGACTGGCTGCTGCCGACCTCCCAGGCGGCCGCCTCCGACCCGGCGATCACCACCGAGGAGAACGGCTGGGACGTGGCCACCGCCTCCGTCAAGAACCTCGTCGTCGCGCCGTTCCTCAAGGTGAACGGCTTCGACGAGTGGAAGAGCAAGGTCGCCACGCCGGTGCTGCAGGAGTACTTCGCCGGCAAGATCACCCTCGACGACGCGGCCAAGCGGCTCGTGGACGAGGGCAACAAGGTCCTGGAGCGGTACCAGCGGTGACCTCCTACCGGGAACGGGCCCGGGGGTGTCTGCTCGGCCTCGCGGCCGGCGACGCCCTCGGGGCCCCCGCCGAGAACCTGACGCCGGCCGAGATCCGGCGGCGGTGGGGCCGGCTCACCGAGATCGAGGGCGGCGGCACCGACGACACCGAGTACGCCATCTTCGCCGCCTCGCTGCTCGGGCGGCACGGCCACGGGCTGACCCCCGAGCTGGTCGCGCGGGCGTACCGGGAAGAGATCATCCCCAGGGTGGACGGGCCGATGCGCGGCGCCGGGTTCTCGGAGCTGGGCACCGTCGAAGCGCTTCGACGCGGGCTGGAGCCGCCGCTCACCGGGCTGGTCCACTCGCACGGCTGGTCCGACGGGCTGGCCATGCGCGCGGCCCCGTACGGGATCTTCTGCCCCGGCGACCCGGCCGAGGCGGCCCGGCTGGTGGAGCAGGACGGGCTGGTGAGCGGGTCAGGCGAGGGCATCATCGGCGGCCGCGCGGTCGCGGGGGCCGTGGCCGCCGCGATGAGCGGCGCCGGGCCCGAGGACGTCGTGGACGCCGCGCTCGCGGTGATCCCCGGTGACTCGTGGACCGCCAGGAACATCCGCCGCGTCCGCGCGGTCCTTCGCGACGCGGCGCCCGATGATCTCGAAACGGCGCTGCACGAGGCCGTCGTCGTCCGGCACTACCCGTGGACCGACCTCGCCCCGGAGGCCGTCGCGCTCGCGCTGGCCGCCTTCCTGGCGGGCGGCGGCGAGGTGGAGGCGGCGGTGACGTTCGGGGTGAGCCTCGGACGGGACGCCGACACCATCGGGGCCATCGCCGGGGCCGTCAGCGGCGCGCGGCAGGGCGAGAGCGGCGTGCCCGCCCGCTGGGCGGCCAGGATCGGGCCGGTGACCGGCAAGTGCCTGCCCGTCGTGGCGGGACGGCACGTGCTGGACACCGCCGACGAACTCGCCGGTCTGCTGACCGGCGAATGCGCGGAAGGACGGTGACCGACATGTCGGGGGACAGGATCAGAGGAGCCGTCGCCGGGCTCGCCGTCGGTGACGCCGCGGGCTGGCCCGCGAGCCGGCACCGCGCGGCCCTGCACGCGCCCTGGAGCAGGCGGCTCCACCGGGAGCTCGACGCCTTCGCCGAGGAGCACCGGGTCACGACGCTGCCGGTGCCGTTCGCGCTCAACCAGCCGACCGCGCCGCTCGCCGTCGGCCCGTCCGACGACGCCGAATGGCTCGCCTGGACGCTGCTCACCGCCGACCGGCCGCGCGCCGCGGCCTTCCGCGAGCTGATCGGCAAGGACCTGCGGGCGCGCGTCTCGGTGCGGACCGCGCTCGACAACCTGGAGCGGGGCGTCGAGCCGCCCGCGTCCGGGCACGACAACCCGCACCACTTCGACGACGCCGCCGCGGTCCGGGCCGTCGCGTTCGGGGTCCTGGGGAGGGACCCGTCCGACGACGCCCAGGTCACCAACGCCGGGGACGGCGTGCTCGGCGCGCGGGCGATGGCCGCCGCCATGACCGCGGCCGTGGCCACCGGCGACGTGGCGCGGGCGGTGCGGGCGGCGCTGGACGTGCTGCCCGAGGGCACCGCGATCGGGCACAACGCCCGCCTCGCGCTGGGCGCCGCCGAGCGGGCGGGCGAGGCGTTCGCCGCCGTGCCCGCACTGGACGCGGCGCTGCTCGACCACGTCTACAGCTACGGCGTGGGCGCCGCGCAGACGGTGCCCGCGGCGCTGGCGCTGGCCGCGGCCTCCGGGGGCGACCTGACCAGGGCCGTGCCCGCGGCGGCGTGCCTGGCCGCGCTGGCCGACTCGGCGCCGGCGCTGACCGGCGCGCTCACGGGGGCCTGCGGCGGCTTCGAGGCGATCCCGGAGGGGTGGACCGCCTCGGCCCGTACGCTGGCAGGCTGTTGCCTGCCGGAACTGGCGGGCCAGGATCTGATGGAACTGACGAAAGGACTCGCATGACGCCGCTTGAGGACAGGGCGACCGGCTGCGTGGCGGGGGCGGCGGTCGGCGACGCGCTGGGCGGCGCCACCGAGGGCTGGACCCCCGAGCAGATCGTCGAGCGTTACGGCGGGCGCGTGGAGGGGATCGTGCCGCCGTACAACGACGACTGGCGCAACGCCCGGCCGATCGCGCCGTACCACAAGGGCGACGGCCACATCACCGACGACACCCTCATGACGCACGCGCTGATCCGCGTCTACGAGAAGGCCGGCCGCCACCTCGACGCCTACGCGATGGCCGAGCACCTGGTGCCCGAGCTGATGGGCGAGCGGCGCTGGATCCCCGAGCTGGAGGCCGAGGCGCTGCCGCTGCAGCGGATCTTCCTGGCCGAGAAGTGGATCGTGGCCCGGCTGCACTACGGCCACGCCGACCCGCGCGAGGCCGGCGTCGGCAACATCGTCAACTGCGGCGCCGCCATGTACGTCGCCCCCGTCGGCATCGTCAACGCCGCCGACCCCGACGCCGCCTACGCCGAGGCGATCGACCTCACCGGCGCCCACCAGTCCAGCTACGGCCGCGAGGCCGCGGGCGTCATGGCCGCCGCCGTGGCCGAGGCCATGCGGCCCGGCGCCACCGCCGACTCCGTGGTGTCCGCCTGCCTGCGCCTGGCCAAGGACGGCACCAGGGCCGCCATCGAGGCGGTCTGCGAGGCCGCCGCCGGGCTCGGGCACTGGGAGGGCTCGTTCGAGACGCTGCGGGCCGCCGTGCGCCCCTACGACACGGTCGCCGACACCTACCGCGACCAGGGCCTCGGCGCGCGGCGGCCGAGCCGCGTGCACAGCATCGAGGAGCTGCCGCTGGCGCTCGGCATGCTGGTGATCGCCAAGGGCGACTACCGCGAGACCGTGCTGGGCGGCGTCAACTACGGGCGCGACGCCGACTCCATCGCCTCCATGGGCGGCGCCATCGCGGGCGCGCTCGGCGGGCTCGCGGCGGTGCCGGCGGAGTGGGTGGAGCAGGTGGGGGCGGCGAGCCGTACGGACCTGGTGGCTCCCGGCCGCGCCATCGCGGCGGTCGCGCGCCGGGTGCGCGCGGGCGACCAGGAGCGGCGGCGGGCCGCCGAGGCCGCCTTCGCCGAGCTGGACCACCCGTGATCCGCCTCACCTGGGTGCAGCCGGAGGACCTGGTCGGGCACGAGCTGCGCCAGGCCGCCGAGGACGGCCGCGACCCCGCCCGGGTGCGCGCCGTCGCGGAACGCTGGCACGCGGCGGGCGGTCACGACGCCCCGCCGCGCGCCGGCGCGTCCGAGGCGGGCGCGGCGCGGCTGCGCGGCCTGGCCGAGGAGCTGCTGGACGAGCTGGCCGCGCTCCCGTCGCCGCTGGAGGAGCCGTCGGAGCTGGCGGACATCGCCGCCGCCTGCCCCGCCTGGCCGGACGCCCGCCCTGGCGGCACGGCCGACCCCCGGCGGGTGCTGGCGGCCTGGCAGGGCCGGGCGGCCGGGTGCGTGCTCGGCAAGCCCGTGGAGAAGATCCCGCGCGCGGGCATCAGGGAGATCGCCGAGGCCACCGGCAACTGGCCGATCCGCGGCTGGTTCACCGCCCGCGGCCTGCCGGAGGACGTCGCGCGCCGCTGGCCGTGGAACCGCCGCAGCGCCGTCAACTCCCTCGCCGAGAACATCGACGGCATCCCCGAGGACGACGACCTCAACTACCCGCTGCTCGCGCTGTCGGTGCTGGAGCGCCACGGCCGCGGCTTCACCACCGAGGACGTGGCCCGGCTGTGGCTGGACGAGCTGCCGGCCGGGCGCACGTTCACGGCTGAGCGGGTGGCGTACCGCAACCTGCTGGACGGCGTCGAGCCGCCCGCGACGGCCACCCGGCGCAACCCGTTCCGCGAGTGGATCGGCGCGTTCATCAGGACGGACGTCTACGGATGGGTCAACCCGGGTGATCCGGCCACGGCCGCCGAGTACGCCTGGCGCGACGCCCGACTCACCCACACCGCGAACGGGATCTACGGGGCGATGTTCGCCGCCGCGATGTGCGCGGCCTCGCTGACCGCCGGTTCGCCGGAGGAGGTCGTCGAGGCGGGCCTGTCCGTCGTGCCGCCGGGCTCGCGCCTGCACCGCGCCGTGCGCGAGGCCGTCGCGGACGCCGTCCGTGAGCCGGACTTCGAGCGCGTCGTGGACCGGCTGCACGAGCGGCACGGCGCGCTCCACTGGGTGCACACCATCCACAACGCGGCCCTGGTCGCCGCGACCCTCGTCCACGGGCGGGGCGACTTCACCGCCACGATCGCCGGAGCCGTCGCCGGCGGCTGGGACACCGACTCGGCGGGCGCCACCGCCGGCTCGATCTGCGGCGCGCTCGCCGGGGACGTCCCGGAGCGGTGGCGCATCCGCGACAGCCTGGCCAGCAGCCTGACCGGGTTCGACGGAGTGAGCCTCGGTGAGCTGGCCCGGCGTACTCAGGAGATGATGCAGGCATGATCTCGGTTTTCGGCAGCGCCAACATGGACCTCGTCGCCTACGTCGCCCAGGCCCCCGCCCGCGGCGAGACGGTCACCGGCCACCGCTTCCGCACCGTGCCCGGCGGCAAGGGCGCCAACCAGGCCGTCGCCGCCGCGCGGGCCGGGGCGGAGGTGGCCTTCCTCGGGGCGGTTGGCGACGACGGGTTCGGTGCCGAGATGCGCGCCGCGCTGGCCGCCGCCGGGGTGGACGTGCGCGGCCTGCGCCAGGTGCCGGGACCGAGCGGCATCGCGCACATCGTCGTGGACGACGACGGCGGCAACTCCATCATCGTGGTCCCGGGCGCGAACGGCACCGTCACCGGCCCCTCGGAGACCGACCTCGCGGCCATCGCCGGGTCGCGGGCGCTGCTGCTCCAGCTCGAACTGCCGCTGCCCGCCGTCGTGGCCGCCGCCGAGGCCGGGCGGGCCGCCGGCGTCCCGGTCGTCCTCACGCCCGCGCCCGCGCAGCCGCTGCCCGGCGAGCTGCTCGACGCGGTCACGCTGATCGTCCCGAACGAGCACGAGGCCGCCGCCATCACCGGCGCGAGCGGCCCGGACGCCGCCCTGGACGCCCTGCTGGAGCGGGTCGAGGAGGCCGTCATCACGCTCGGCGGCGCGGGCGCGCTCTACGGGTCGCGCTCGGGGGAGCGGCTGCGGGTGCCGGCCGCCGAGGTCAAGGCGGTGGACACCACGGCGGCAGGTGACACCTTCGTGGGGGCGCTGGCGGTGGCCCGCGCCGAAGGCCGGCCCATGGCCGACGCCCTCCGCTTCGCCACGGCGGCGGCGGCGCTGTCGGTGCTGCGCGAGGGCGCCAGCACCTCGATGCCGCACCGGCACGAGATCGAGGACTTCCTGGCCTGACGACGCGCCGCCGCGAAGCGGTGGAGCGGCGATACGGGGGAAGAGGAAGGGCATGAGCGAGATGCCCTATGAGCTGCCGGAAGCCGTCGGCGGCGTTGACGGGGAGAGCGACGTGGTGGCCGAACGCTCCGGCTGCGTCACCCGGCACAACCGCCGTCCGGTCTCCGCCGACATGCCCCAGGACCTCGATCCGCCGCATCCGTACGAGGAGCCGGAGGAGAACGAGGAGGACGTCACCCGGCCCGACATCGGCCCCACCGGCTGACCCGCTCCCAGCGGGCTCAGGCGCGGGCGCGCAGGTGGGCGAGCGTCCGCTCCAGCTCGGCCTGCAGGACGGCCTCGGCGGCGGGCCCGTCGCCGCGCCGGACGGCGTCCACCAGGGCGGCGTGCGAGTCGTGCCCGGGGTCGGGGTCGTGCTCGCGCAGGCCGAGCAGCTCCACCAGATCGATCAGCCGCTCCCGCAGCGCCGGGGCGAACTCCGCGAACAGGTCCGTCAGCACCGGGTTCCCCGCCGCCGCCACGACCGCCGCGTGCAACGCGATGTCGGCGTCCACGAACCCGGCGTCACTCCCGGTGGCGGCGGCGTGCCGGGCCGCGAGCGCGGCCTCCAGCGCCGCCACGTCCTCCTCGGTGCGCCGCTCGGCGGCCAGGCGCGCCGCGCGGGTCTCGACCATGACGCGGACCTCGTACACGTCGGTGATGGCGGCGCGGCGCAGCCGGGCCGGCCAGTCCTCGGCCGGCTCGGTGGCGATGACGTAGACCCCGGAGCCCTGCCGGGCCTGCACGAGGCCGGCGCCGGCGAGCGCCCGCAGCGCCTCCCTGACCGTGGAGCGGCCGACACCGAGCGCCTTGGCGAGGGCGTTCTCGCCGGGCAGGCGGGTGCCGACCGGCCATTCGCCCTGGGTGATCTGCTCCCGCAGGTGCTCGGTGGCCTGTTCGACGAGCGGGCTGGGGCGGAGCGAGCCGAGGGGCATCGGAAAGAACCTCTCAGGTTGTCTGAGGACCTGTGGTGTGGTTAGTCTAGCGCCCATGACGTCGTACGGTCTCCTCCTCGGCCGCCGCGGCGGGGCCTGACCGGACCGGCACCCCGTCGCGGTGGCCCGATCGTGCCGGTCTTCCCCCACCGAAGACGGACGACAAGGAACCCCGACCGCCATGTACCCATGGAACCGGCAGCGCCCCAGCGGCATGCCCTCCCACCGCTACCGTCCCGCCCACGAGCGCGTCGAGGTCCCCCTCGCCGCCGACCGCTCCTGGCCCGCCCGCCGCCTCACGCACGCCCCGCTCTGGGTGCCCGTCGACCTGCGCGACGGCAACCAGGCCCTGGCCGAGCCGATGGACCCGGCCCGCAAGCGCACGATGTTCGCGCTGCTGACGCGCATGGGGTTCAAGGAGATCGAGGTCGGCTACCCGTCCTCCAGCCGGCTCGACTTCGACTTCGTCCGCGAGCTGGCCGCGCCGGGCGCGCTGCCCGAGGACGTGACGCCCGTGGTGTTCACCGCGGCCCGCGCGGACCTCATCGAGCGAACCTTCGCCGCCATGGAGGGCCTGCCGCGCGCGGTCGTGCACCTCTACACCGCCACCGCGCCCACCTGGCGCGAGGTCGTGCTCGGCCACGACCGGCGCGAGCTGCGCGCCCTGATCATGGAGGCCGCCGGGCAGATCGCCCGGCTCGCCGACGGCCTGCCCGGCGTGCGCTTCGAGTTCTCGCCGGAGGTCTTCAACCTCACCGAGCCGGACTACGCGCTGGAGGTGTGCAACGACCTGACCGCCCTGTGGGACGCCTCGCCGGACCGCCCGGTGATCCACAACCTGCCGGCCACGGTCGAGATCTCCACCCCGAACGTGTACGCCGACCAGATCGAGCACATGCACCGCCACCTCGACCGCAGGGACGCGGTGATCCTCTCCGTGCACCCGCACAACGACCGCGGCACCGGCGTGGCCTGCGCCGAGCTGGCCATGCTGGCGGGGGCGCAGCGGGTGGAGGGCTGCCTGTTCGGCAACGGCGAGCGCACCGGCAACGTCGACCTGGTCACGCTCGCGCTCAACCTGCACACTCAGGGCGTCGACCCGATGATCGACTTCTCCGACCTCGACGGGATCAGGCGCGTGGTCGAGCACTGCAACCGCCTGCCGGTGCCCGACCGCCACCCGTACGCGGGCGACCTCGTCCACACCGCCTTCTCCGGCACCCACCAGGACGCCATCGGCAAGGGCCTGGCCCACCACGCCAAGCGCGCCGCCGAGCTGGGCGTGCCGCCGGAGCAGGCGCCGTGGGAGGTGCCGTACCTGCCGATCGACCCGGCCGACGTGGGCCGCGGCTACCAGGCGGTCATCCGGGTCAACAGCCAGTCGGGCAAGGGCGGCATCGCCTACCTGCTGCGCAGCAGGTACGGCCTGGAGCTGCCGCGCCGCCTGCAGATCGACTTCGCGGCCGTCGTGCAGCGGGCCACGGACGGCAGCGGCGAGGAGATCACCGCCGAGGAGCTGTGGGAGCTCTTCCGCGCCGCCTACGTCGCTCCGGG
Source organism: Nonomuraea bangladeshensis (assembly GCF_039529455.1). Lineage (NCBI taxonomy): Bacteria > Bacillati > Actinomycetota > Actinomycetes > Streptosporangiales > Streptosporangiaceae > Nonomuraea > Nonomuraea bangladeshensis. Next base: position 32,578 of record NZ_BAAAMV010000017.1, on the reverse strand, counting down.
CGAGCCCGGCGCGCTCGCCGACTGGACCACGGCCCCGGCCGGGCCGGGCGAGCACGTCTTCACCGGCACGCTGCGCTCCGGCCGCCGCCTGCACGGCACCGGCAACGGCCCGCTGTCGGCCCTCACGGCCGCCCTGGCCGCCGACGGGCTCGACGTGGAGATCCTCCACTACGCCGAGCACGCGCTCGGGACGGACGCGGCCAGCGAGGCCGTGGCCTACGTCGAGGCGCGCGTCGCGGGCCGGACGCGCTGGGGCGTGGCGCTGGACACCTCGGTGCTGACCGCGTCGGTGCACGCGGTGCTGTCCGCGGTCAACGCCGCCCTGGCGGGCGACGGGGTCAGCCCGGAGGCTCCAGCTCGCAGCGGCGCTTCAGGCTGAGCGCCTCCGTACGGACGTAGCGGCGGGTGCGGGCGCCGGTCAGCAGGGCGAGGACCGGCGCCAGCAGCCCGCTGCGGCTGATCGACAGCTCGACGGCGGCCCCGCCGCGCGCGGCCGCCTCCACGACGTGCCCGGCCGCGATCGTCACGCCCGCGGCCACCGTCTCCCAGACGAACGAGCGGCCAGGGGTGAGCGCCGTCACCATCCAGTCGAGGGCCGGCATGCCGGGCTGCTCGATGCGCACCCGGCTGCCGGCGCCGAACGGCTCGTCGTCCAGCAGGCGCACGCTCGTCATCGTCGGCGTGAACTCCGGCCAGCGGGTCACGTCCGCCATCGTCCGCCACACCAGCTCGGCGGAGGCGTCCACGGCCACGCGGGTGCGGAAGGTCATCTCCTGCCCGCCGCCTCGGGCGTCAGGTGGGCCGCGCACTCGTCCCGGTAGTGCAGGACCCGGCCGCGCAGCCGCTTCGGGTCGGCCAGCACCGCACGCGAGACCGACGGCAGGACGGCGTGCCGCACCGGCGCGAACAGCCGCGCCACGTCGGCCGGACTCGCGCCCTGCGCGCCCACCCCGGGGACCAGGATCGGCCCGTTGAGGTCGGTCAGCGGATGCTCCACCTCGGTCAGCGTGGCGCCCATGACCAGCCCCACCGGCCCGAACGGCGTCGCCCCCGCGTTCGCCGCGGTCGCGCCCGCGACGACCTGCCCGGCCACCAGCCGCTGCAGCTCCGCCGACTCCGGGTTGGAGGTGCGGGCCAGCACGAACACGCCCGCGTCGTTGGCCACCGCCGAGGCGATCGCGCCCGTCAGCGAGCCGAACCCGAGGTAGGGGCTCAGCGTCACGGCGTCGGCGGCCAGCGGGCTGCCCCGGTCGAGGTACGCCTCGGCGTAGGCGGTCATCGTGCTCGCGATGTCGCCCCGCTTGACGTCCAGCAGCACGAGCGTGCCCGCCTCGCGGAGGTCGGCGATGGCGCGTTCCAGCACGGCGACGCCCCGGCTGCCCCATCGCTCGAAGAACGCCGACTGCGGCTTGACCACGGCCGCCACCTCCGCCACGGTCTCGACGACCGTCCGGCTGAAGCGTTCGAGCCCGGACGGCGAGTCGTCCAGCCCCCAGGCGTCCAGCAGGGCCGGGCTCGGATCGATGCCGACGCACAGCGGCCCGCACGCGTCGAGCCTGGCTCGCAGGCGTGCCCCGAACGACTCGTTCATGGTGAACCCCTTCGCACGGTTATGCGGCGACCCTACGGGACGGGCCGCTCGGGTGAACAGGAGACCGACCGTTCCCGTTCACCAGTCTTCCGCCGGCGGCGGCAGGGGTAAGGCAGCAAGCATGTACGAGATCGCCCACCGGGTGCTGGCGCTGCGCAGCGATCCGCCCCGTGACGTGGTCGTCACGGTAGGCATGCCGTACGAGGAGCCGACGGGGGAGTGGTCGTGCCCCTACCGCATCGACGGGCTCGACGGATGGGAGCACGAGAGGAAGGTCACGGGACCCGACTCGCTGGGCGCGGCCGAGCTGGCGCTGGCCATGGTGCGGGCCGCGGTCACCGGCTCCCACGAGGCCAGGGAAGGGCTGCTGAACTGGGACGACGTCTCGCCGGGGCCGCGGGCGCAGACCGTCTGGGTCACCTGGGACAAGGAGCACGACCTCGCCTACATCGCGATGAAACGCGAGATCCTGCCCGGCGAGGCCACCCGGCAGGTGGTGGCGGAGGACGCCGTGCTCGACTACGGGGAGAAGGGGCGGCTGATCGGCGTGGAGCTGATGAACGCCGCCGCCCGGCTGCCGTCGGAGATGCGCCTGTGAGCCGTCCTGATCAGGGGGGCTACGGTTACATGCCGTGAGCTCTCCCCGTATCGTCGCCACCGACCTCGACGGCACCCTGCTGACCTCCGACCGCACCGTCTCGCCCCGCACCAGGGACGCGCTCCGGCTGGCCCGCGAGGCCGGGGCCGTGATCGTCTTCGTCACCGCCAGGCCGCCGCGGGGCGTGCGCGAGATCGCCGAGCAGGCGGGGGTCACGGGCACGGCGATCTGCAGCAACGGGGCCATCGTCTACGACCTGGACACCGACGAGATCACCGAGAGCCTGCCCCTCGATCCCGGCGTCGCGAGGCGCGCCGCGCTCGCCCTGGCCGAGGCGCTGCCGGGCGTCGGGCTCGCCGTCGAGACGGGCCGGGGCGTGCTGGCCGAGGCCGCCTACACCCGGCGCGTCCCCGAGGACATGCCGTTCTACCGCGAGGTCGTCTCGGTCATGGAGGAGGCGGAGCCCTTCGTCAAGCTGCTCGCCCACTCGCCGGCGCACACCGCCGACGAGATGATCGCCGCCGTGCTGGCGACCATGAAGGGCCTGGCCGAGGTCACCCAGTCGGGCGACGGCGGGCTCGTCGAGGTCAGCGCGCCGGGGGTGACCAAGGCCGCCGCCCTGGACCGCGTCTGCCGGGCGCACGGCGTGCCGGCGGGCGAGGTGGTGGCCTTCGGCGACATGCCGAACGACCTGGCGGTCCTGACGTACGCGGGCCAGGGGTACGCGATGGCCAACGCGCACCGGACGGTGCTCGCGTCGGTGCCGCGCCGCACCCTCTCCAACGACGAGCACGGCGTCGCGGCGGTGCTGGAACGCCTGTACGGCTGACGCTCACGGGGGCGCGTCGCTCCAGCGGTCCTGGGCCCGCATGACCTCGTCGGCGTGCGCGAAGGCCCACTCGCCGACCGCCCCCACCGGGCCGAGCAGGCTGCGGCCGAGCTCGGTCAGCTCGTACTCGACGCGCGGCGGCGCCTCGGCGTAGGCGTGCCGGGTGACGAGACCGTTGTACTCCAGGCGGCGCAGCGTCTCGGTGAGCACCTTCGTGCTGATGCCGCCGATCTCCTCGCGCAGCCGTCCCGGGCGGCGCGGGCCGTGCCGCAGGGACCACAGCACGACGGCGTTCCAGGTGTTGCCGAGCAGGTCGAACGCCAGCCGGGCTTGGCAGTCGGCGAGGAACAACGCGGACCCTCCCGTCGTCAGGCACCGAACGGTGTGTATCGGGCTTTCTAGTGTGCTCCCACCGGAGGAAACCCTTTCACAGGAGGAGGACGTACGTGCGCATTGGGATCCTGGGCGCGGGTGGGATGGCGGACGCGCTCGGCACGCAGTGGGCCGGGGCGGGGCACGAGATCATGATCAGCGGCAGGGACGCGGCGGCGACCGCCGCCCGCGCCGCCCGGAGCGGGTTCCGGGCGGGGAGCTGGGCCGAGGCGGCCGCGTTCGGCGAGGTCGTGGTGGTGGCGGTGCGGGAGGCGGGGCTCGTGGACGTGCTGACCGCCTGCGGCGGCGCGCTGCGCGGCAAGCCGCTCGTCGACGTCACCAACGCGGCCGACCCGTCCGCCTACGACCCGGCCCGCTCGCCGGCCCTGCTCATCGGCAGGCTCAGCGGCGGCCACGTGGTCAAGGCGTTCAACCTGTGCAACGTGGACGTGTGGCGGATGACGCCGCCGGTGTTCGGCGGGCGGCCGCTCGCCGTGCCGCTGTGCGGGGACGACCCGGCGGCGCTGGCGGCGGCCCGCACGCTGGTGTCCGTCCTCGGCTGCACCCCGCTGGACGGCGGCGGCCTCGCCCGGGTGACGCAGCTCGAGGCCACGGCGGCGTTCATGATCGGGCTGTGGTTCGGCGGCGCGGACGCCCAGGCCGTGCTGCCCCCGCTGGAGCAGTCCGGCACCCACGGCGTACGCCCTGAGGCGTAGCGGTGACCACCACCCACGGCGGATGCCCGGCTGCTCTCCTCGGATGATCCTGGTGGTCACGTGTCGGCGGGAGTTCGAAGGAGAGTGTCCGTGGTGACCACGCAGGTGGCCGTGAGGAACGGGTACGTGACCGCGTTCCGGGCCGTGACGGTGCTGAACACGCTGGCCGTGCTCGCGCAGGGGGTGACGGCCGGGCAGCTCCTCAGCGGGGGCGGCGCGGGCCTGCACGCGTCGGGGGCGCTGGCCGTGCACGTGCTGGGCCTCGCCCAGCTCGTCGCCGCCGTGCTGCTGTGGCGGCCGGGACGCGGCGCGGGCCGGCCGGCCCTGGTGGCGCTGGGGGTGCTGCTGCTCGGGTTCGTGCAGTCGATGCTGGGCGGGACGGGGGCGGTGGCCGGGCACGTGCCGCTCGGGATGGCGCTGCTCGGCCTCAGCGTGTGGCTGCTCGTCGCCGCCTGGCGCCGCTGACCCGGAGTTCAGGGGTGGCGGGCGAGGTGGTCGGCGCGGCGGATCGGCTCGGGGAGGCGGTAGCGGGGGGCCAGGCGGAGGACCTGGGCGGTGACGGTGTCCAGGGAGACGCGGTGGCCCTGGGAGACGTACACCGGCTTGACGCCCGGCCGGGTGCGCAGGGCGCGGCCCACCACGGCGCCGTCGTAGGTGATCGGCGTCCAGTCGCCCCGCTCCGGCCCCGGCGGCTCGTGCGTCCCGACGAACGGCGTCTTGCCCACCCCCAGCGCGGGCAGCCCGGTCAGCACGCCGAGATGGCAGGCCAGCCCGAAGCCGCGCGGGTGCGCGAGGCCGTACCCGTCGCAGACCAGCAGGTCGGGCGTGACGGTGAGCCGTTCGAGTGCCTCGACGAGCGCGGGCAGCTCGCGGAAGGCGAACAGCCCCGGCACGTAAGGGAAGGCCGCCTTCCCGTGCGCCACCACCTGCTCGGCCACGGCGAGCGTGCCGGCGTCCATGACGACCACGGCGGCCGTCAGCTCGCTGTCGCCGTGGTAGTGCACGTCCAGGCCCGCCACCAGGTCGAAGGAGTCGGGCCCGGTCAGTTCGACGCGGGGGCGGAGCCGGTCCTGGACCGCCTCCGCCTCCTCGACGGTGTCCGGCCACGGATGGAGCTGCTGTACCTGCACCCGGCACAAGGTACGCCCTGACCGCGCCCCGGGCCTACTTCGCGGTGGCCAGCCCGCGTCCTGCCGGGCCGCAGGACCCGACGGCGCGGACAAAACGGACAAGCCATAGCATGACCGGGTGATCGTCGGAGATGTGCTGGGCCTGCTCGGCACCGGTGTCGCGGCCGGCGTGGTGAGCACGGTCGTCAGCCTCGCCTCGATCGTCTCCTACCCCGCCCTGCTCGCCTTCGGCCTGCCCCCGCTGACCGCGAACGTCACCAACACCGTCGCCCTCGTCTTCACCGCCGTCGGCGCCGCCGCGGGCTCCCGCCCGGAGCTCGCGGGGGAGAGCCGCCCGATGCTGCGCCTCGGCCCGGTCGCCGCGCTGGGCGGCGCGACCGGCGCGCTGCTGCTGCTGGTGACGCCGGGGAGGACGTTCGAGCTCATCGCGCCCTGGCTGATCGGGATGGCCTCGCTCCTGCTGGCCCGGCCGCCCTCGGGCAAGGCGCGCGGCGAGCACGGGGTGCTCGGGAAGCTCGCGCTGTTCGCCGTCACGATCTACGTCGGCTACTTCGGCGCGGCCGGCGGCATCCTGCTGTTCGCCGTGCTCTCCGCGATGTTCGCCCATCCCGCCGCGAAGCTGAACGCGATGAAGAACGTGCTGTCCGGCCTGGCGAACGCGGTCGCCGCCCTCGGGTTCGCGCTGTTCGGCCCGGTGGACTGGGCGGCGGCCGCGCCGCTGGCGGCGGGCTTCCTGATCGGCGGCTGGATCGGCCCCAAGATCGCCCGCCGGCTGCCGGGCCACAGCCTGCGCTACCTGGCCGCCGCCTGCGGGGTCGCCGTGGCGGTCAAGCTCGGCTGGGACTCCTACGCGGGGTAGCCGCCGCCCGCGCCGCCGCGTGCTCGGCGACCAGGGCCGCGAAACGCAGGGTCACCTGGTGCCAGATCGGGGTGGACACCGGCTCGTCGGCCACCGCCCGCGCGTGGACCTCGTCCGGGTCGAAGCCGTCGGCCTGCCACTCGCGGATGCGCGCGGGCAGCACCTCGGGATGGAACTGCACCCCCCAGGCCCGCTCGCCCACCCGGAACGCCTGGTAGGGGCAGGCCGCCGTCTCGGCCAGCCACACCGCGCCGGGCGGCAGCCCGGTGACCGCGTCCTTGTGGTGCTCGACGGCGGGCACCACCGGGGGCAGCCCGTGGAAGAGCGGGTCCGTCGCCGCCTCCGGCCGGATCGTGACGGGCAGGCTGCCGTTCTCGGGGGCTCCCGCGTCTCCGGTGACCTCGCCGCCCGCCACCTCGGCGATCATCTGGCCGCCCAGGCAGATGCCGAGCAGCGGGACGCTCTCCGTGAGCGCCTGCCCGACCAGCCGCCGGGCGCCGGCCAGCCAGGGGGCCCGGTCGTCGTCGCCCGGCAGGTAGCCGCCGCCGAGCATGATCATGGCGTCGTGCTCCAGCCGGTCGGGGAGCGGGGCGCCCTCGTGGGCGAGCACGACGTCCAGCTCGTGGCCGGCGTCCTCCAGCCAGCCGCCCACCCGGCTCGGACCGCCGCTCCTGCTGTTCTGTACCACCAGCACCCGGCCGGCCGGGAGGTCATGGATCTTCGTGTCGCGCATGGCCAAGCATTCTGCCAGGCCGCGCGCGGCCTACTCGCGGAACATCGGCCTCGTGGCGTCCTCCGGCAGGTACGGCGAGCTGCCCTGCCCGTACGCGGGGGAGACGGAAAGGGGCTCAGGGGCGGTGGCCCGCCACCGCGAGGGGAACAACGAGACGGCCAGCAGCAGCACCCCGACGAACAGCAGCATCCCCGAGTGGCCGAGGGCCAGGTAACCGTCGTTCACGCGCGCGGGCAGCCAGTCCTGCCTGAGCACCGGCCCGCCCGCGTACTCCAGGAGGGGCAGCAGGCCGAGCGCGGTGTAGGCGAGCCCGCCGATGAGCGAGGCGACGGGCGAGAGCCGCGAGCCGGCGAGGAAGGCCAGGACGATCGCGGCGGCGGCCAGCACGCCGACGGCGTGCCACGGCAGCTGGAACGTGGACCGCGACTGGACGAGGATCTCGCCGATGCCGTAGAGGAAGCCGGCGAGCGCCAGAGGAGGAAGGAGCAGCCCGGCGACCACTCCGAGGGCATGACGGGCACCATTTGACATGATCTAACCCCGTTTGTTGGCTTGGTGCCCAACCTACCCCGCCCGTCCCGCGAGTGCGGGCGTACCGTGACCGATCAGTTCTTGATCGTGTAGCTGTCGCCGTAGACCTTCCACTTCAGCGGCGGTTTGAGGTCGAGGTTGCCGTTCTTCAGGAAGACCCGCTGCATGGTGTCCACCCGGGTGGTGTCCTCGTGCGCCTCCTCGGCCTTCATCGCCGCCTTCCGCGCGTCGAGGAAGGCGTTGAGGTAGGCGACCTCGTTCCCGCCCTGCGCCGGGGTTTTGGCCTTGGCGAGCGCGGCCTTCCTGATGCCGCCGAAGCTGAGCCTGTCGGCGCCGGGGCCGTGCATGACCATCGCGTCGTAGTAGACGAACTGGCCGAGCGCCCGCAGCCCGTCCTTCTCGGCCCGGCGGACGGCCGGGTCGAAGTAGACGCGGTCGCGCTCGTCGTCCTGGGCCCGCTGGAAGACGGGGTCCTTGGCGGCGGCCTTCCAGTCCTTGGTGAAGGCGGGGCCGAGGCCGGCGTGGGAGTCGGTGCCGTTGACCTTGCGCAGGGCGGGCAGGTACTTCGCCAGGACGTTGCCGGGCTTGCGCTTGGTGTAGAGCTCGACCAGCTCCAGCATGTCGCCCGTGCCGGAGCAGAAGCCGATGATGCCCGCCGTGTAGCCGCGCTCGTCCTTGATGTCCTCGATGTAGCCGTACTGGGCCTTCCAGTCCAGCGAGGAGTTCTCCGCGCTGGACACGAGCCGCATGGCGATGTCCTTCTTGTGGGGATCGCTGAGGCCGGGCGCGGCGCTGCCGGTGACGGCGAGGGAGAGGGTCAGGAGGGTGGCTGTGAGCACGAAAGCTCCTGGTTCGTTAGGAAAGTTTCCGAACGGACCCTACTCCGGCGACGCGCCCGAAACTACCGCTTCGGGCGAAGTGCGGCGAGCTGTTCCTCGAACGGCACGACCTCCTCGGCGACCTCCTCGCCAGGGTCCGCCGGCGCGGGGGCGCGGTGCGTCAGCAGGCCGGCCAGCTCCCCGGCGGCGCGCTCCACGCGCTCGCCGAGCCCGTCGGTGAACGCGTCCTGCCCGCCGCCCCAGTCCTCCGCCGCCGCGTACACGGCGGTCGGGACGACCACCGCCCGCAGGTACGCGAACAGCGGCCGCAGCGCATGCTCCAGCGCCAGCGAGTGCCGCGCCGTGCCGCCGGTCGCCGCGATCAGCACCGGCTTGCCGGTCAGCGCCGTGTTGTCGAGCACGTCGAAGAACGACTTGAACAGCCCGCTGTAGGAGCCGCTGAAGATCGGCGTGACCGCGACGAGCCCGTCGGCCTCGGTGACCGCGTCCAGCGCCGCGCGCAGCCGCGCGTTGGGGAACCCGGTGACGAAGGCGTTGGCCACGTCGCCGGCCAGTTCGCGCAGCTCGATCACCCGCACGTCGGGCTCGTGCCCGGCCAGCCGCCGGACCGCCGCCTCGGCGAGGCGGTCGGCCAGCAGCCGGGTCGAGGACGGCTGGGTCAGTCCGGCCGTGACGACCGCGAGCTTCATGATGTCTCCTTCGTACGGGGGGGTCAGGCTTCCACGGGGGCGATCTCCGCCTCCTGCTTGGCGGCGAGCAGGGAGGCGTGCGTCGGAGCGTCCGGCACCTCGGCCGGCCGGTTCTTGGCGAACTCGGCGCGCAGCACCGGCACGACCTCCTCGCCCAGGAGGTCGAGCTGCTCCAGCACGGTCTTCAGCGGCAGGCCGGCGTGGTCCATGAGGAACAGCTGGCGCTGGTAGTCGCCGAAGTAGTCCCTGAACTCCAGCGTCCGCTCGATGACCTGCTGCGGGCTGCCGACGGTCAGCGGCGTCTCGGCCGTGAACTCCTCCAGCGAGGGGCCGTGGCCGTACACCGGGGCATTGTCGAAGTACGGACGGAACTCCCTGATCGCGTCCTGGGAGTTCTTGCGCATGAACACCTGCCCGCCGAGCCCGACGATCGCCTGCTCGGGGGTGCCGTGGCCGTAGTGGGCGTAGCGCCGCCGGTAGAGGGCGATGAGCCGCTGGAAGTGCTCCTTCGGCCAGAAGATGTTGTTGGCGAAGAAGCCGTCGCCGTAGTAGGCGGCCTGCTCGGCGATCTCGGGGCTGCGGATCGAGCCGTGCCAAACGAACGGCGGCACCCCGTCCAGCGGCCGCGGCGTCGAGGTGAAGCCCTGGAGCGGCGTGCGGAACTTGCCCTCCCAGTCGACCACGTCCTCGCGCCAGAGCCGGTGCAGCAGCGCGTAGTTCTCCACCGCGAGGGGGATGCCCTGGCGGATGTCCTGGCCGAACCACGGGTAGACCGGGCCGGTGTTGCCCCGGCCCATCATCACGTCCACGCGGCCCTCCGCCAGGTGCTGGAGCATCGCGAAGTCCTCGGCGATCTTCACCGGGTCGTTCGTGGTGATGAGGGTCGTGGAGGTCGACAGGATCAGCCGCTCGGTGCGTGCCGCGATGTAGCCGAGCATGGTGGTGGGGGAGGACGGCACGAACGGCGGGTTGTGGTGCTCGCCGGTCGCGAAGACGTCCAGGCCGACCTCCTCGGCCTTGAGCGCGATCGTCACCATGGCCTTGATCCGCTCATGCTCGGTCGGCGTCCTGCCCGTCGTGGGGTCCATGGTCACGTCGCCCACGGTGAAGATCCCGAACTGCACTTTAGTCACCATCCATGACTGTTGAAACTTTAACGGTTACGGTAGCGCTCAGGCCCTCGTGGTTATTCCATCATCGTCGTTCAGAGGGCGTTGATGCCCGCCGGGCCGAGCACCCGCTCGGGCGCCCCGTGCTCGGCCACGGCGATCATGGCCTTGCCGATCTGCTCGGTCGTCGTCATCGCCGGGCCGAACATCCGCCGCAGGAGCGGATAGACCGGGCGCGTGACGATGTAGCCGAGACGGTAGAGCCGGGTGCGCGAGGTGATGCCGTGCATGGGCTGGATGTAGCCGGGCCGGAACATGTAGGCCCGCAGGTCCATCGCCAGCAGCGCGTTCTCGGTCTCGCCCTTCACCCGCGCCCACATGGCGCGGCCGTGGGCGTCGGTGCCGGCGCCGGAGACGTAGACGAAGACCGAGCCGGGGCTGAGCCTGGCCAGGACGCGGCCGGCCGTCACCGTGTAGTCGTAGGTGACGTGCCGGTAGTCCTTCTCGTTCATGCCGGCCGAGGAGACGCCCAGGCAGAAGAAGCAGGCGTCGTACCCGGCCAGGCGGTCCTCGATCGGCGACAGGTCGGTCAGGTCGCCGTGGACGAGCTCGCGCAGCTTGGGGTGGGCGGCGCCGGTCGCCGTGCGCCCGACGGTGAGCACGTCCGTGACCCTGGCGTCGAGCAGGCACTCGCGCAGCACGCCCCGGCCCACCATGCCGGTCGCCCCGAAGATGATCACTTTCATGGCGGCCCGCCCCGATCGTCTCGCCGATGTCGTCAGGGGAAGGATAGGGCCGGGCGGCAGGGTGGGCGGCAGGGTGGGCGGCAGGGTGGGCGGCAGCGTGGGCGGCAGGGTGGGCGCGCGGGCGGGCGGGGGAGGGCTACGGGCCCCCGAGATCGCGGGCCGCCTCGGCCAGCAGGGCCACCGCCGGCGCCGGGAGCTCCAGCCCGCGGGTCGAGATCCCGATCGCCCACGCCGTGCCGGCGACCACGGCCCCCGCGCACGCCACCTGCTCGCGGAACTGCCCGTGCTCCTCCACCACCACCTGCCCCGGAGGCAGGCCCGCCAGCTCCTCCTCCACGTCCTCCAAGGTGGCCGGGGTGGCGGAGGTGAAGCGGGGCAGCCGGCCGTACCCGAGCAGGATCTCCCGCCGGTCCCGCGCCGGCAGCGCCCGCAGCAGCGCCTTGCCCAGCGCGGTCGCGTGCGGCGCGGTCTCCAGCCCCGACTGCAGGTCCTCCAGCCACGGCGAGCGCGGCCCCTGGACGACGTCCACCACCAGCAGCCGCCCGTCGGCGAGCTGCGCCAGGTACGCGGTGTGCCCCGTGACCTCCGTCAGATGCCGCAGCACGGAACGGGCGCGCGGCGGCCGCTCGAAGGCGTCCAGCATGTCGTGGAAGCGCTCGGCCACCTTCGAGCCCAGCAGGTAGTCGCCCTCGGGCCGCCGGTGCAGGTAGCCCTCGTAGCACAGGGTGCGGACCAGGTGGTACGACGTCGACAGGTTGAGCCCGCAGCGGCGGGCGATCACCTTGACCGGCAGGGGCCGATCGGCCCGCGCCACCTCCTCCAGCACGCGCAGGGCACGCGAGACACTGCGGATCAGATCGCTGGGCTGTGCGTCACCTGTCATCGCTCCAGCATCTTCGTCGGGTGGGATCGGCACGCCTGACCCGGCGGACATACCCGCCTGACGGTGAGGACAGGCCGGTGATATCGCAGTGCGCCAGTGGGGCGCGCGGGACAGGTCAGCGGGCGGTGCGCCAGCTCTGCTCCTCCACCAGCTCCACGCTGCGCCAGCCGTCCGGGGTGCGGCGCAGGCGGTGGTGGTACCAGCCGCCGCCGTGCAGGAAGCCCGCCGTCCCGGCCGCGACCATCTCCCGGCTCGGCGCGAGGGTGTCGGTGAACGGCGCGCTCACGCGGGCCTCCCCGTCACCGCTGAAGTCGATCACCGGTGCGCCGATCAGGTGCAGCCGGCCCGGCCAGTGCGCGAGCACCTCCGCGAGCCACGCCTTCACCTCCTCCCGCCCGCCCCTGACGCCGCCCGCCGAGCTGTAGTCGATGACGGCGTCCTCGGTGAACACCTCGTCGAGCCGCTCCCAGCGGCCCGAGTCGACGGCGCGGGTGTAGCGGGCCAGCAGGTCCGCGATCTCCAGGCGGTCGGCGAGCTCTCGTGCGTCCATGCGGTGATCGTCGCGCCGGGACGGCGTTCCCGCCAGACCCGGTGCACGCCGGCGCGTTCAGAGCAGCCAGTTGACCACCACGGTCAGCACGATCGACAGCAGGACCGACACGATGATCATCAGCAGGCAGCCCGTCCAGCCGCCCAGCGGCCGCACGTCCCAGTTCCCGAACCTCATGGTCCGCGCCTACCCCGGCCCGGGGGCCCCAGACAAGCACGAAGCCCCGGCCTGTCGGGACCGGGGCTGTGGCGTCGCGCTGGTGGACGATACTGGGATTGAACCAGTGACCTCTTCCGTGTCAGGGAAGCGCTCTCCCGCTGAGCTAATCGTCCTTGTGAGGTGGCGACGGGATTTGAACCCGTGTGGACGGCTTTGCAGGCCGCTGCCTCGCCTCTCGGCCACGCCACCGAGCCGGAAGCTCCGAGCGGAAGACGGGATTCGAACCCGCGACCCTCACCTTGGCAAGGTGATGCTCTACCACTGAGCCACTTCCGCATCCGCCCCGCTCGCGACCCGGGGCGACGAGAGAACTGTAGCGAATCTCGGCCGAGTACCCAAACTGGATAAGCCGCGCCCCTCGCCCCGCCGGGCTCAGGCTGGACGCGGGCCCGCCGTCTCCAGGCGGTAGTCCTGGCCGGAGACCCGCCGATTGTCGTCGATCACCTGCTCGGACGGAGGTTTCACCCCGTCCACGACCGCGGCCTGCCGCTGCTCGAACCGCTCGTGGGGGCCGGGCGCATAGCCGGTGCCCAGCGTGGTCCAGCCGGCCTGCGCGGCGAGTAGCTGCCGCAGGTACGCCTTGTTCGGTTCGAACGTCACCGGCGGCGGCAGCGCCGGGGCCAGCACCTGGTCCGGGTCGCGCCCGTCGAAGCGCCGGAACAGCTCGGCCGCCAGCCGCAGGTGCTCCAGCTCCATCCCCAGGTGCAGCTCCCAGAGGCGCTTCACCTGCGGGTCGGACTCGGTCTCCATGAAGGAGTAGTAGAGGTAGCACTCGTTGTACTCGTGGTTGAGCAGCCGCTCCCACCAGCTCTGCCCCGGGTCCACCAGGGACTCGTAGAGGGTGACGTGCTCCTCCTCCACCATGCCGATCTCCTGGTAGAGCCCGCGCGCGACCGGCTCCATCTGCTGGGGGCCGGCGTTGAGGTAGTAGTTCATGGTCTGCTGCTCGGTCGCCGCGATCGTCAGGGCGTGCAGGCGGGACAGCGGCTCGGTGCGGCCGCGGTCGTAGGCCTCGCGCACGTCGTCCACCGGATCGCGGTGCTGCAGGTGCGTCGGCCGCCCCGGCATGATCTCGGTCACGTCGCCGACGATCTTCTCCGCCTCGCGGTGCTCGAGCAGCTCGTACAGGTTGGCGTACCGGTAGAGGTGGTCGACCTCGTCCAGCACCCCGAACTCGTACGCCTGCCGCAGGTACGGGTCCGGCTCCATCCGCGCCACCCACGCCGTCAGGTCCACGGCGACCTGCTCGTAGGCGATGGTCGTCTCCAGCACCGACGACACCCCGGGCAGCAGCCAGTTCACCGCCTTCTGCTGCTGCGCCTCGACGGCGCGGACCTGGGCGAGCCGCCGTCTGAGCTCGGCGTCGGGGCAGTGCCGGGCCAGGTGGTGGCTGAACAGCACCGCCTCCACCTCGATGCCGTTCATCGTGATGATCCGGCAGCGGGTGTACGGGTCGGCGCGGTCGGGGTCGATGGGCGTGCGGTGCAGCTCGCGCCAGTCGCGCAGCTGCCTGTCCAGCGGGATGCCCCGCTCCTGCAGCGGATCGAAGGCCATGTCGCGGGCCGTACCCGGAGGCCGGGCGGGCAACCTCCGCGTTGGGTCCCCGGACGGCCCGCGTTCGGTAAGGAGGCGCGTGGCAGAGGGGAGGCCGGGTAGGCCGCCTGGCGTGGCTGAACACGATGTGATCGACCTGCTGGTGGCCCAGCACGGGAGGATCAGGGACCTGTTCGACGAGGTCGAGCAGGCGCCGCCGGACAAGGTGGAGGCGGCCTTCGCCCGCCTGACGCGGATGCTGTCCATGCACGAGACCGCCGAGGAGGAGATCGTCCATCCGTACGCGCGCAGGAAGCTCGACAACGGCCCCGGCGTCGTCGCCGACCGGCTGCGCGAGGAGAGCCTGACCAGGCGGCTGCTGCAGGATCTGCACCACGACGGCGTGGACCACCCCCGGTTCTGGGACCGCCTGGCCGAGCTGCGGGCCGCCGTCACCGCGCACGCGCGCGGCGAGGAACGCTACGAGTTCGCCCGGCTGCGCGCCCGTACGACGCCCGTCGAACGCCGGGCGATGGGCGCGGCGCTCCGGGCCGCCGAGGGCCTGGCGACGATCCGCCCGCACGCCGGCGCCGAGTCCGCCACCAGGAACCTGCTGGTGGGCACCCCGAGGGCGGTCGCGGAACGGGCCCGCGACGCGATCCGCAGAGCGCTCGGGAGAAGCTGAGCCTTCGGCAGGAGCTGAGCCTTCGGCAGGAGCTGGCCCTCGCGCGCACCCTTCGACGCGGGCCGAAATGTCCGCGTACTACCGTCGTGAGCATGGAACACATCGCCCGGGACGCCGACATCGCCCCCGTAGCCGCGCTCATCGCGGACCCGACCCGGGCGGCCATCCTCACGGCGCTCCTCGACGGCCGCGCGCTCGCGGCGGGGGAGCTGGCCAGGGTCGCCGGAGTGAGCGCCGCCACCGCGAGCGCCCACCTGGCGAAACTGCTCGACGGCCGGCTCGTGGACGTCGTCCGGCAGGGCCGCCACCGCTACTACCGCCTGTCCGGCCACGAGGTCGCCGAGGTCCTGGAGGTCCTCGCCAGGATCAGCGCCCGGCCGCCGGTCCGCTCGCTGCGCCAGTCCCGCCAGGCGCGGCTCCTGGAGGAGGCCCGCACCTGCTACGACCACCTCGCCGGACGCGCCGGCGTCGGACTGCTCGACGGCCTGCGCGCCGGCGGCTACTACGCCGGCGCCGACCTCACCGGCGAGGGCGAGCGGCTGCTGACCGGTCTCGGCGTGGACGTGGCGGGCGCGCGGGGCTCGCGGCGCAGGTTCGCCCCCGAGTGCCTGGACTGGACCGAGCGCCGCGCGCACCTCGGCGGGGCGCTCGGCGCGGCGGTCACGGACGCGCTGTTCGAGCGCGGCTGGTACCGCCGGGGCACCGTCCCACGTGCGGTGATCCTGACGGACGAGGGCAGGGAAGGGCTGGCCGCGTTGTTCCCGAGTAAGGAGCTAACATCGCACACACCAGTTACCTGACGAGGGAGTGCCCACCATGCGCGACAACGGAGTCGTGGCCGTAGGCCCGGAGCCGCTGAGCTTCCAGGACGTGATCGACGTGGCCCGCCACGGTGCCGCGGTCAGGCTCACCGACGACGCCGTGGCCGCCATGGCCGCCGCCCGCCAGCGGGTGGACGAGCTGGCCGAGAGCCCCGTCCCCGCGTACGGCGTCTCGACCGGGTTCGGCGCCCTCGCCACCCGGCACATCGACCCGGCGCTGCGCGCGCAGCTCCAGCGCTCCCTCGTCCGCTCGCACGCGGCCGGCAACGGCCCCGAGGTCGAGACCGAGGTCGTGCGCGCCCTCATGCTGCTGCGCCTGCACACCCTCGCCACCGGCCACACCGGCATCCGCCCGGTCACCGCCAAGACCCTGGCCGCCCTCATCAGCGCCGGCCTCACCCCGGTCGTGCACGAGTACGGCAGCCTCGGCTGCTCCGGCGACCTCGCCCCGCTCGCGCACGTCGCGCTCACGCTCATGGGCGAGGGCGTGGTCCGCGACCGCGACGGCGACCTCCGACCCGCCGCCGAGGCGCTGAAGCAGGCCCGCATCGAGCCCGTCGAGCTGGCCGCCAAGGAGGGCCTGGCGCTCATCAACGGCACCGACGGCATGCTCGGCATGCTCGTCCTCGCCGTCCACGACCTCACCCGCCTGGTCCGCACCGCCGACGTGAGCGCCGCCATGAGCGTGGAGGCGCTGCTCGGCACCGACCGCGTCTTCGCCCCGGAGCTGCAGGCCCTGCGCCCCCACCCCGGCCAGGCCAGCTCGGCCGCCAACATGGTGAAGGTGCTGCGCGAGTCGGACATCATGGCCAGCCACCGCGACCCGGAGGCGTGCACCCGCGTCCAGGACGCCTACTCGCTGCGCTGCGCCCCGCAGGTCGCCGGGGCGGTCCGCGACACGCTCGCGCACGCCGCCACCGTCGCCGAGCGGGAGCTGGCCAGCGCCGTGGACAACCCGGCCGTGCTGGCCGACGGCCGGGTGGAGTCCAACGGCAACTTCCACGGGGCGCCCCTCGCGTACGTGCTGGACTTCCTCGCCGTGGTGGCCGCCGACCTGGCGTCGATGTCGGAGCGGCGTACCGACCGGTTCCTCGACGTGGCGCGCAACCACGGGCTGCCCGCCTTCCTCGCCGACGACCCCGGCGTGGACTCCGGTCACATGATCGCCCAGTACACCCAGGCCGCGATCGTCTCCGAGCTGAAGCGCCTGGCCGTGCCCGCCAGCGTCGACTCGATCCCGAGCTCGGCCATGCAGGAGGACCATGTGTCCATGGGCTGGTCGGCGGCGCGCAAGCTGCGCAGGTCGATCGACGGGCTCACCCGCGTGCTGGCGATCGAGGTGCTGACCGCCGCCCGCGCGCTCGACCTGCGCGCGCCCCTGCGGCCCGCCCCCGCGACGGCCGCCGTGGTGCGGGCGCTGCGCGAGACCGTCCCCGCCCCCGGGCCCGACCGGTTCCTGGCGCCGGAGATCGACGCCGCCGTCCGCCTGGTCGCCGACGGCGGCGTGGTCGCCGCGGTGGAGCAGGTCACCGGCCCCCTGGCGTGACCCGCGAGGGCAGCGCCACGATCAGGTCCACCTCCAGCAGCAGGCCCGGCATGAACAGCCGCGACACCTCCACGGTCGTGCTGGCCGGGGGCGTGCCGGTGATGTACTTGCGGCGCACCGCGCCGTGCTCGGCGCGGGCGTCCATGTCCGTCAGGTACGTCCGGATGAACGCGATGTCGCCGAACCCCGCCCCCTGGTCGGCGAGAATGCGCTCGATGACCTGGTAGATGTGCTCGGACTGGGCCGTCATCGAGCCCTCGCCGACGATCCGGCCCTGCTCGTCGAAGGCCGCGACCCCCGAGACGTAGAGCGTGTCGCCGGCCCGCACCGCGTGGGAGTACATCCCGTTCGTGGCGGGGACCGTCGCCAGGTTGAGCGGCACCGCCCGCGTACCGGCCCGGTGGCCTCCCACGTGGGCGGCGATGGCGGTCAGGTCGCGCTCGCCCAGCCCGGCCGCCCGCGCCTCCTGCAGCCGGGCGCGGGCGGCCCCCGCCACGCTCGCGCCCTCCCACGCCCCCAGCTCCAGGTCCTTGGCGGCGTGCGCGAGGGAGTAGCGGGTCTCGGCGGCGGGCACGCGCAGCCGCTCGGCCAGCGCGCCCAGCGGGGTGGCCGCCAGCACGCCGAACAGCTCCTCGCGATCGACGCCGTGCGCCTCCCCGTACGCCAGCGTCTCGGCCAGCAGCACCTGGGCGGGCACCAGCGCGTTCATCACGGCCAGCTTCATGGCCGCGCCCGCGCCGAGCGGCCCGAGCTCGCGCACCGTGCCGAACACCGACAGCACCTCGCGGCAGCGCGCCAGGTCCGGGCCGTCGCCGCCGGCCAGCACGGTCAGTGAGCCCTCGGCCGCCGGGCCGACGCTGCCCAGCACCGGCGCGTCCACCAGGCCGACCCCGGCAGGCAGCAGCGCGCGCAGCTCCCGGACCGCCTCCGGGCCGATCGTGGACATCTCGACCACCGTCGTGCCCGGCCGCAGCCCCGGCAGCGCCGCGGTCAGCACCTCGCGGACCGCCGCCGGATCGCTCAGCATCGTGATGACCAGGTCCGCGCCCTCCACCGCCGCCGCGGCGGTGACGCCCGTGCCGCGCCGCCAGGTGGTCACGTCGTGCCCGGCCGCCGCCAGCCGCCGGGCCATGGGGACGCCCATGCGTCCCTGTCCGAGAAAAGCAATCATGCGGGCCAGTGAAGCGGTAAGTCCGGTATTCCACCACCGACTAGATTGCATGCCAGCCATGCCTGACACGAATGCCTTCGACGCCGCCACGCTCCGCCTCTTCGACGAGGTCGCGCGGAGCGGATCCTTCACGGCCGCCGCCGAGCTGCTCGGCTACACCCAGTCCGCGGTCTCGCGCCGCGTCGCCGCGCTCGAACGGGCCGCCGGCGGGCCGCTGTTCGAACGGCTGGCCCGCGGCGTCCGGCTCACCCCGGCGGGGGCCGCGCTGCACCGGCACGCCGTCGCCGTGCTCGACCGGCTGGAGCGGGCCGGGGAGGAGCTGGCCGCCCTGCACGCGGGCCGGGGCGGCACGCTGCGGCTCGGCGCGTTCGCCACGGCGAACGTGGACCTGGTGCCAGGCACGCTCAGGCGCTTCGCCGCCCGCCGCCCCGACGTCGAGCTGCGCCTGGTCGAAGGGCTGACCACCAAGCTGCTGGAGCGCCTGCGCGCCGGGGCGCTGGACGCCGCCGTCATCAGCGACTACCCGGCGGGGCTGCCCGCCGCGGACGCGGGCCGCCTGGTGCCGCTGCGTGAGGACCGGCTGCTGGTCGCCCTGCCCGCCGGGCACCGGCTGGCCGCCGAGGCCGAGGTGGACCTGCGCGACCTGGCGGGGGAGACGTGGATCGAGGCCGCCCCGCGCGGCCAGCCGACGCTGCTGCTCGCCGCGTGCGCCGCCGCCGGGTTCGCGCCGCGCGGCGGGCTGCGGGTGGCCGAGTGGACCGGCAAGTTCGGCTTCGTCGCCGCCGGGCTCGGCGTGACGCTCGTGCCCGAGCTGGCGGCCCGCGCCGTACCGGCCGGGCTGGTGCTGCGGCCCCTGCGCGGGCAGGCCCCCGCCCGCAGGGTGTACGCGGCCCTGCCGGACGACCCCCTCCCCGCCGCACTGGAATTCGTCCAACTCCTGGAAGAATGGGAAGCGTGTACGGATTCGCCCACTTAGGTCATATGTTGGCCACCGGGCTACGGGACGTGACCTCCGACCTCGCCGCGCTCGACGGCGAGGGCTGGTGGGCTGTCGTCGTGGACTACGAGGGCAAGGTGACGTGCGCCCGCTTCGACCAGGTGCGCCCTGCGCCGCTGCCCCGCCCCGCCGTTCCTTGGCACGGTCCAAAGCCGGATGAGTGGCGCAGTTCGCTCGACCGTGACGCCTACGAGAGCGGCGTGCGCGCCATCCGCGCCCTCATCGAGCGGGGCGAGGTCTACCAGGCCAACCTGTGCCGCGTGCTGACCGCTCCGCTGCCGTCCACCGCCGACCCGCTCGCCCTGGCCGTACGGCTCGCCGAGGGCAACCCCGCCCCGTACGGCGGCGTGGTCCGCGTCCCCGGCCTCAGCGTGGTGACCGCCTCGCCCGAGCTCTACCTCGCGCGCGACGGCGACGTCGTCGAGTCTCGGCCGATCAAGGGCACCGGCGTCACCGCCGCCGACCTGCTGCCGAAGGACCACGCCGAGAACGTGATGATCGTCGACCTGGTCCGCAACGACCTCGGCCAGGTGGCGGCCGTCGGCTCGGTCGAGGTCCCGGAGCTGTGCGTGGTCGAGGAGCACCCCGGACTGGTCCACCTCGTCTCGACCGTACGCGCCCGGCTCGCGCCCGGAGCCGGCTGGCCGGAGCTGTTCGCCGCGACGTTCCCGCCGGGCTCGGTCACGGGAGCCCCCAAATCGTCCGCGCTGCGCATCATCAACGAGCTCGAACCCGCACCTCGGGGCCCGTACTGTGGCACGGTGGGCTGGGTCGACGCCGACCGACGCAGGGCGGCGCTGGCCGTCGGCATCAGGACCTTCCAGATCTCGGCAGGCGAGATCCGGTTCGGCACGGGAGCGGGCATCACCTGGGGCAGCGATCCCCGGCGCGAATGGCTCGAGACCGAGCTCAAAGCAGCCAGGCTCATAGCCCTGGCATCCACAGGAGGAAACGCATGAACATCCCTGTCTGGGTCAACGGGGAGCTGATCGACCCCGCGCAGGCCACCGTCTCGGTCTTCGACCACGGGCTCATGGTCGGCGACGGCGTCTTCGAGACCATCAAGCTCGTGCACGGCCGGTCGTTCGCGCTCACCCGGCACCTCGACCGGCTCAGGCTCTCGGCCCAGCGCATGGACCTGCCCGAGCCGGACGTCGCCGCCATCGCCGACGGCATCGGCCGCCTCCTGGAGCACGCCCCCGACTGGGCGCTCGGCCGCATCCGCGTCACCTACACCAGCGGCCCCGGCCCCCTCGGCTCCGACCGCGGTAACGAGGGCACCACGACGGTCGTCATCGTGGACGAGCAGAAGCCGTTCCCCGCCACCGCGAACGTCACCGTCGTCCCCTGGCCGCGCAACGAGCGCGGCGCGCTCTCCGGCGTCAAGAGCACCTCCTACGGCGACAACGCCAAGGCCCTCCTCTACGCCAAGAAGCGCGGCGGTGGCGAGGCCGTCTTCGGCAACCTCGCCGGCAACCTGTGCGAGGGCACCGGTTCCAACGTCTTCCTCGTCCTCGACGGGCGCCTGGTCACCCCCACCCTGGAGGCCGGCTGCCTGGCCGGCGTGACCCGCGGGCTGGTGCTGGAGTGGTTCGGCGGCGAGGAGACCGACGTCCCGCTGTCGGCCCTGTACGAGGCCGAGGAGGCGTTCCTGACCTCCACCACGCGCGACGTGCAGCCGATCAAGCTCGTGGACGACACCGAGCTGCCGATCGCCCCCGGCCCGATCACCAGCAAGGCCATGCGGGTCTTCGCCGAGCGTTCGGCCTCCGACCTGGACCCGTGACCGGCGTACGCCTCTGACGAGCTCCGGCCGCGCGTCGGCGCGGCCGGAGCCGGAGCTCAGTAGCTCTTTTGGGTCTGGACGTTGAAGTCGTCCATCTTGACCTTCTTGGCGGGGTTCGTGAGCGGGTCGTCGATCTCCAGGACGTCCAGGCCCTCCATGATGTCGCTGGAGTAGATGTAGCCGTTGTAGTAGTAGGCCGACCAGGAGCCCGCGATGGTCGGCGGCTCGTGCGGGCCGCGCTCGAAGAAGCCGATCTCCTTCGGGGCGGAGGAGTCGGTGAAGTCCCAGACGGACACGCCGCCCTGATACCACGCCTGGACCATGACGTCCTTGCCCGGCACCGGGATCAGCGAGCCGTTGTGGGCCACGCAGTTCTCGTCCTGCTGCTGCTCACGGTCGATCTTGAAGTAGCCGCGCAGCTCCAGTTTGCCGTTCACCAGGTCGTACACCGCGTTCGCGCCCTTGGTGCGCGGCGTGTTGCGGTCGCAGGTGGCCTGGCCGCCGCCGCCGAGCTCGTCGCTGAAGACGACCTTGGTCGCGTCGTTGTTGAACGTCGCCGAGTGCCAGATCGAGAAGTTCTCGGTGTCGGTGAGCTGCTGGAGCACCTTCGGCCGTACCGGGTCGGCGATGTCGAGCAGCACGCCGTCGCCGAAGCAGGCGGCCGCGGCCAGCTTCTTCTCCGGGTAGGCGGTGATGTCGTGGCAGCCCGAGAGCATCTCGTCGTGCTGGCGCTCGGGGAAGATGTCGGGCTTGGCCACCACCCGCGCCGACTGCGGCGCCCCCATCGGGATCTCCACGATCTGGATCAGCTCGTGGGGCGGCGGGCAGGTCCGCGACTCCGGCTCGGGGCCGGGGGAGGAGACGTAGACGTACAACGTCTCGCCGGCGGGCACCATCGTGTGCGTGTGCGAGCCGCAGTCGGTCGCGACGGCGCCGACGTAGCGCGGGCTGGCCTTGTCGCTCACGTCGAAGATGCGCAGCCCTTCCCAGGCCGGCTCGTCGTCGTCCGCGTCGCACTCCGGGCCGGAGACCGGCTCGTCCACGGACAGGATCAGCAGGTTCCGGTAGATCGACACGTCGTTCTGCTGGCCCGGACAGGCCACCTGGGTGACGGTCTTGGGGTTCTTCGGATCGCTGATGTCATAGATGGCGAAACCGCCGAAGTTGCCCTGGAAGGCATAGTCGCCCTGGAAGGCGAGGTCGGTGTTGATGTCGTCCCGTCCGTCGAACGGGGCGGTCCTCGGCACCTGCGCGACCTGTTTGATGTTGTCGCTGGTCGTGACGCCGTCCCCGGACGGGGATCGGCCCCCTGGAGCGCTGGTCTCCTGCTGGGAGGTGTCCGAGCTCGCCGGCTCCCCTGAGGCCGACGGGCCGCCCGCGCACGCGGCGGTCAGCAGCAGCATCGCCGCGACAGACACCGCTCCGCGCAGCTTGGCAGAGATCAACGCGCATTCCCCTTTGTCTCGTAGCTCACTATGGAAGGTATGTCAGCAGGTTCGCGGCCGTGTACGGCATTCATCACAGTTAAGGAGCTTTTGGCGCTCGCCGCCTGCGCCCTCCTGGCCGTCTCCTGCGGGGCCGAGCCCGTACGGCAGCCGTCCGCGATCGGCACGGACGCGCCCGTCATCGTGCCCGGCAGCCCCGGCGCGCCCGCGCGGACCGCGACGCCGGGGGAGCGGGTGGGCCGGACGCCGCAGCCGACCGTGGCCGCCGACGTGCGCTTCGCGGAGGGGATGATCCCGCACCACCGGCAGGCGCTGGAGATGACCTCACTGGTCGAGGAGCGCACGACGACGAACGTCGTCCGCAGGGTGGCCCGCGCGATCACCGCCGCCCAGACCCCCGAGATCAGGGCGATGACGAGCTGGCTCGCGGACCTGGGCCGCCAGGCCCCCGCCGGGCACGACCACACCTCCACGGGCCCCGGCTACGGGATGGCCTCGGAAGAGGAGCTGAACGCGCTGCGGGCCGCCCGCGGCCACGTCTTCGACCGCCTGTTCCTCCAGCTCATGACCCGCCACCACGAGGGCGCCGTGAAGATGGCGGAGGAGGAGCTGGCCGGCGGCCGTGACCACCGCATGCGCCTGCTCGCCAAGGACGTCTACTCGGGACAGAGCATCGAGATCGCCCGCATGCGCGCGGCCATGAAGTCCCTGCCGCCCGCGTGAGCCGGCACGCGAAAGGGGCGGGCCCGTCAGGCGGGCCCGCCCCTTTCGCGGTTCTGTCGTCTAATGGCTCAGGACGGCCACAACATGTTGGTCAGCTCGGCGTCGAGGTCCATGAAGTCGGTCTCACGCCCCGCCGGCACCTTCTCGTAGGTGCGGTGCAGGAACTCCGTCAGCGGCGCCAGCGGCACCTCGAACAGGGCCTGGCCGAACGGCGACGTGAGGCTGATGTGAAGCGTGCGCTCACCGTCGGCCCGCGCGGGCCACACCTGCACGTCTCCGTCGCCGACACGTCTGACGATGCCCACGGTCAGCAACTCGCGGGCGAAGATCCACTCGACCGGTTCGTCATTCCCTACGTGGAAGGCCATGCGGATGGCGTAAGGGTCGTCGGCTGTGTAACTCAGTCCGGCGAGCAGGGGGACGGTTGTACGGTCGGGGACCACAAGCCGAAGGCCAAGCTCGGCGGAGACGGTGGTGCTGTTCATCGTCAGCCAAACCTTTTCGTCGTAGGTCCCCTCTTCGGGGCTTTCACTGCTCTGACGGACTTCGTCCTGAGCTATGACGCGGAACGAAGAAACCCGTAGGAAAGATTCCGCCCCAGGGGCCTTCTGTAACGCACATCACAGCTGGACATTCAGGCATCTACCAGGCTAAACGGCACCAATCAGGGTCGCATTTGCAAGGGTTTTGCGTGCTGTCGAGCCTGCCCCGGAACGGCCGACCATGAACGTTTCTCAAGAAAGATCGCGACCGCCCACTTCCGGGACACGACGATGGTATGTCACCGACCCCACTCGTCGGTGGGCAACCGCCGCCTTTCACCCTGAATCCCTCCGCCGCAACCGCCGGACACCCCCGCAACCCGCCTGACACCCGCCCCCCCGACCGCCCCCCGACCGCTTCGCTTCGCCAGCAGGTGCCGGAGTGCGGTATGGTTTTCCCCGTCGGCACCGCGAGGGACCGGCAGGAGGGCGATTAGCTCAGCGGGAGAGCGCTTCGTTCACACCGAAGAGGTCACTGGTTCGATCCCAGTATCGCCCACCAGGCGGAACACTCCCAGGGGAGATCATCTCCTGGGAGTTTTTGCCATCTAGGGGACATCGTGCGTTGCACGTGCGTGATCATTTCGAGCGGACCACGCACGCCGCACCGCGTCGTGCGCCCCCGGCATCAGATGGGCGTAACGCTGCGTAGTTCGCGGGTCCTCGTGACCCAGCAGCATCTGTACTTCGTAAAGGCTGACGCTGGCTTGCACCAACCACGACGCTGCGGTGTGTCGCATCACATGCGGCGGCCAGCGCGGGATCCTGTGCGCCTTCACATCGCAGTAGTCCGGCCGGCAGCCCGGCGGCTCGTCCGCCCACGGCGAATCCTGCGACGGCCGGTGCCCGCACGTGCGCGCCCGCTCCACCCCGGCGTACCAGACACGGTCCCGGAGTTGCCGTCGTCGATCGGGCCGCCCTCCGGCGCCGGGAACACCAGTCCGGGGCACGGCCCGCGGCCGGGCCGCACGGTGCCGTCCTGCAGCACGGTCGGGCAGGTGCACTCCGCCGTCCACGCTGTCGGCGACACCAGCGGCTCCAGATGGGCCATCACCGGCGGCGGCACCAGCACGATCCGATGGCTCATCTGGCTCTTGGGATACGGCCTCAGCCCGTGCCTGGTCATCGCGTGCACGACCGCGATCTGGTGCCGGATCACGTCCACCTGGTCGGCGTGCAGCCCGAAGATCTCG
Source organism: Nonomuraea bangladeshensis (assembly GCF_039529455.1). NCBI lineage: Bacteria > Bacillati > Actinomycetota > Actinomycetes > Streptosporangiales > Streptosporangiaceae > Nonomuraea > Nonomuraea bangladeshensis. The sequence goes on along the minus strand of NZ_BAAAMV010000017.1, from coordinate 7,742 downwards.
CCCTGCCGGAGCCCGACGTCCATGCCGAGCTCGACCAGCAGCCGCGACCGCGCCCCAGACCTGGCCTCCACTGCCGCGTAGAGGGCGTCGGCCTGACGGTGCTCGTAGAACTTGACTTCCCCCGGTTCGATCTTCGGGAGGGGGAGCTTCTCGAACGGGTTGTGGTCGACGAGCGGTGGCCGCTGCTCCATCGCCGCCTTGTAGAGGGCGGTCATGACGAACACGATGTCGTGGATGGTCCGCGGCGCCAGCAGCGGCGCCGGAGCGTCCCGCTTCCTGCTGGCGTTGCGGCGCCGCTTGGACCGCAACTGCTTGGCCCAAGCGACGGCTTCCTCCCGTTTGACCGCGTTCACCGGCCAGTCCCCCAGACGGGTTCGCAGTGCGTCGTCCACAGCGACGACTGCTTGTCCAGAGTGGACAGCTCGCCGCCGCCCAGGTTGACGCATTTGCGTACCAGTCCCGGATCGGGATCTCGCCGGCGCGCGGATCGTGGGCCTCGCCGCGCGCGTACTTGGCCTCCAACTCTTTGGCCCATGCCTGGACCACCGACTTGAGCTTGTTCGTCTTGGTGACGCGCTTGCCGTCGGGCTTGTAGACGGTGGCCTGCCAGGACCTCGAGGGAAGGCGCCGGTAGGAGGCCATCACGCGCCTCCAGGAGAGCATGTCGCGGCGGCATGCCGATGGCCAGTGTGGTGAACCATCAGGGGCTCCTATCGGCGCAGGAGGCACACGTCGACGCCGAGGCCGCCCAGCTTCACGTTCAGGTCGACGACGCCGCGGCAGTCGTTCGCCGCGGCGGTGGGCTGCCGCTCCGGCTCCGGTTCTGGTGCCCGGGTGGGTGGCGGGGTCGTGCGGGGCCGCTCCACTGTAGGGGTCGCGCGTGGCCGCTGGCTGGCCGTTGCCCTGCTTGTCTCGCGAGTGGCGGCGCTGCGGGCCGCCTCCCGAGCAAGTTCGCGTAAGGCCTCGCGCGTCTGCGGGCCGGCTGGCTGCTGGCTTGCGTGGGACGTCGGCGGGGGCGGCGTTCAGGCGTCGCTGACGGCCTCCGTGAACGCTCAGGGCCGCTGCCGTCCAGGGCGGGCCACTGCGTCCGGGAGGCTGCCTCTGGGCGGCTGCGAACCGCCTCCGCGGCGCCGTCCGGCTGCCGGATGCGGGTGGCAGCGGCCGGTGGTGGCGTGCCGCGGCCGTCCGGCGTCGTCGCCGGCGTAGTCGGGGGCATCGGAGAGAACGCGAGCGTGGTGGCGAAGGTAGGTGCCGAGTGCATGATTCCAACCGTGTGGGTGACGGTCACCATCGCCGCCGGGCGTCTGCCGCCGTCCTCAACCCCGCCGAACGCGAGCGCGGTCGCGATGCCGACCGCCGCCACGGTGCCGGCACCGGCGACCGCTGCTGTCGCCCTCGGCGAGTCCAGCGCGACATCCTAATTTTTGCTGGCGCCGCGATCGAACATGAGGGCCAGCAGCGGCACGGGGGCGAGTTCACGCAGGCCTTGCCGGAACGGTTCGAGCGCCTGGTGGATGGCGTCGTCGCGGGCTTGGCCGCGCAGCGCGGCATCAACCTCGACGATGATCGTGCGGTTGGGGTCGTCATCGGGTTCGTGGCGGGCGATGGCGGGCGCGGGCGCGTTGGTGATCCCCCGGACCTCGTAGGCCCGGATGCGGTGGCGTCCCATGTCAGTCCTCGCGTTTGCCGTAATGGCCGACGATGTTGCGCCACGTCTCGTACGGGTTGTCGAACCCTTCGGGTGGGGCGACGACGATGGGCCGTCCGCCGACGTCCATGAGGATGGGCCGCATGCCGCTGGAGGTGACGCTCATGGCGTGGATCACCTCGGGTGGCGGTGCGAGTGGCCGGCCGAGCTCGGCCTGGTAGGCGCGGGCCATGTCCATCAGGTGGCCGATGAGCTGCTCGGCTTTTTCAAGCTGGCCTTGGGCGTTTTCGAGTTCTTGCGCGACTTGCATGAGGCGGCGCCCCATGAAGTGGGGGTCGTTCCAGGCGGTTTCGGGGATGGCTCGCACGTTGTCGAGTTCGTAACGTAATGCCTGGATGGTCTCGTTGATCTGCGGGGTGTTTTCTGTTTTCTCCTTGTGGTTGACGTCGCCGTTGATCGCCGTTCACCCCCTGGTGCTGCCCGGTGCGCGCCCCAACCGCGTACGGGTTTGCCCTGTTGCTGTGCGTTTGTGAGGACCCCGCGCTCTAGAGCCTGTACGGAGTTGAGATCAGAGGGATTGCCTGCGGTATGGCCGGTGGCCCTGGTAGGCCGTCGAACATGGCGCGTGGGGATCTCACCGACGAAGAATGGTCCTTGATCGAGCATCACTTACCGCTGGGCGAGCGGGGCCCGATCCCGGATCTGCGACGGCTGTTCAACGCGGTGATGTGGCGGTTTCGTACCGGCAGCCCCTGGCGTGACCTGCCGGAGGAGTACGGGCCATGGTCCACCGCCTACGACCGGTTCCGCTCCTGGGCGCGGGACGGCGTGTTCGAGCAGCTGATGCAAGCCGTGATCAGCGAGGCCACAGCCCGGGGACAGGCCGACCTCGACCTGGTCAGCGTCGATTCCACCACCGCCCGCGCCCACCATCATGCCGCCGGGATGGTCTTGGACGGTGAGCTGAGCGCAGCCCTGGAAGAAGCCGTCGAGCAGGAAAGGGGGCTACGCCAAAGGGGCAAAACGCCCCCGACGGCAACCCCGGCGACGGGGAGAGCAGGGACAACGACAACGGGGACGACGAGAGGGACGAACGGCGACGGCTGCGACGCCGATACCGGTTCCGGCTGAAGGCCGCCAAGCTGGGCCGCTCCCGGGGCGGGTTGACCAGCAAGGTGCATCTGGCGGCCGATGGTCGATGCCGTCCGCTGTCCTTCGCTCTGACCGCCGGCCAGGCCGGAGACAGCCCACAGTTCCGCGCCGTGCTGGAGCGCATCAAGGTCCGACTACCGATCGGCCGTCCGCGCACCCGGCCGGGCGCGGTGGCCGCAGACAAGGCCTACTCTTCTCGAGGCAACCGCGCCTACCTGCGTCGACCCCGGATCAAGGCGGTCATCCCGGAGAAGGCCGACCAGGCGGCCAATCGCCCCTCGGCCTCGCCTCCGCCGCCTACCAAACCTGGGGGTCAGCCGCGACCGCCGCTGCTACCTAGCGCCCGGCCGCATGGTCGACATCGGCGACCGGCGCATCCACCTGTGGGTCGAAGGAGAAGGCCGGTCGCCCGTCGTACTCATACCGGCGCTCGGCGACTCCTCGACCGAACTCGCAGTGCTACTGCCGGAGCTCGCCGAGGAGGCCACGACCGTCGTCTTCGACCGTGCCGGCCTCGGCTGGAGCGACCTCGTGCGGAACCCGCTCGCGCACCTCAACGCTGCTCACGACCTGCACGAGGCGCTTCACCGCGCCGGCATCGCTCCGCCACACGTCCTCGCCGGCCACTCCCTGGGCGGGTTCGTCGTCTACAGGTTCGCCGCCGCCTACCGGGACGAGGTGGCCGGCGTCGTGCTGCTCGACGCCAGTCACCCCGAACAGCATCGTCGCCTGCCCGGCTACCATAACTACACGATCAGGAACGCGGCCCGTCGCCGCGTCCGGTGGTTCGGGCTGCGTCGCCTCGCCCGAGACGTCGGGCTCGCGGACATCTCGGTGGAGGGGGTGAGCCGATTGAGTGGGCGTCAGAAGGAACAACACCTTGAACGGTCACCAGTGCACCCGCTCTGACGCGGCAGGTGAGGAGCCGTGGCGCTGCCCCGACTGCGGCATGCTGTGGGAAGCACTCCCGCAACAACCGGCCGAGCACGCCGAGCCTCCGGCGCCTGCTCAGTGGGAGCCGGACTCCCCACCATGGGCAGAACAACCCTTACCCAAGGGCGGAGTGGCCGTCGCGGTCGCCCTCGTCAGCATCGTCGTCCTTCCACTATTCCTGCAAGACTGGCAGCCCGCCCTCGCCGCCGTGCTGGCCGTGCTGGGGCTGATAATCCTTGCCGGATGGTTCTGGCTGATCGTCCGAAAGTGAGACAATCGCGGACAGAACACGAACGCCTGCATGCGCGATACTCTCCGTGAACGCGAAAGCGGCCCTCCGCCGCCTACGGAGAGCCGCCCTCGACGGCCCGGAGACCGCTAGCATCCAGCTACAAGCGCCTGCTCGGTATGAGGAGGAAACGTGAAACTAGTCACGCCAGCCGACACAACCGAGCGGACCTACCGAGGGCGAACCAAAGTCGATGGACGAGGTGCAGCCGAGGTCATTGACGTCCTGCCAGGAAATCCCGAATGGCAAGACCTGAAAAATGCTCATCAGCAGCATCAGGTTCTACGCGAACTCTACCTGAATACGGTCTCTGCGGACCTACCTGCCGATACGTTCACGTGGGGGTACTCCGGAAACGGGCCTCTCGCGACCTCCGAAGCCATCCTCTCCGATGCGCTTGGTCAGGTGCCAGCACGGGACATGGTTCATGACTTCTGCCGAGAGGTCGTGTCTCAGCTAGGCATATATGGACGAGACCCATGGCTCCTGGACTGGCATCTGGTCGTCCGCTGGGCGCAAGCATGGCAGACGAAGCAGACATGATCCTTTTGGCGCTGGACGGACCGGAGGCCAGAGACCACGTCATCCAGTGCGCCGCATGTAAGCACCGGTGAAGTCACAAGTCGTGATCAAGGTTTGGCGTGGCGAAGTAGGAGTTCCCAGCTACTAGATCATGGCGGCAGGCCCAGTTAATGTGCGAACAAGCGTTCCAATTATCCTGGAGAGAGCCTATGCACCTGCCATCCATCAGCCGACGCCTGACCATCTTATGCGCCACCCTCCTGCTCACAGCCGGCCTCGCCGTCTCGCAAGCGACCACCGCCACAGCCGCCGACTCCATCACCGACCTCAACCTCGGTGACGTCCAGGGCTCCGGCGACACGGCCGCCGCCGGCGGCAAGGTCTTCATCGCCGTAGAGGACCGCATCGTCGTCGCCAGCAGCCAAGGCGTACCGACCGGCGCCATCACCGGCCTGGCCGAGCCGTGGGGGCTCGCCTCCAGCGCCGACGGCACCCGCCTTTACGCGGCTCTGCGCGGCTCACACGAACTGGCCGAGATCGACACCGCCACCCTCGCCATCACCCGGCGGATCGACCTCACCGCCTACCCGTGCCCGTCCCGGTTGGAACGATCAGCGGACCGGCTCTGGGTCTCCTACGGATGCCCGGCCGTGTGGGGCGGCGGCGTTCTCAGCCTCGACATGTCCGAGACAACACCCCAGCCGGTACCTCTGCCGATAAGCCAGACCTCGGGCGCCTCGGTGATCGCCGCCGCCGCCAACACGCTGCTCGTGGCGGAGAACACCCGCCCGCAGGTGTACGACCTCCAGAACGGCACCCCCGCCTTGCGCGGCGTCATCGACACCGACGACCTGGAGATCGCACACGGCTGGGAAGACCTCGCCATCACCGCAGACGGCACCAAGGTGTACGCAACGCCCGGCTCCATCAACGACTTTGAAGCGTGGGATCTGACCACCTTGTCCCTCATCCGCTCCTACGGGCGGGAAGAGGGCATCTACAACTACCGCGCGATTGCCGTCAGTCCGGATGGGACACGTGTCGCGGCCAGCCACGGCTTCGGCGGGGAGGAAAAGCCGGTGGCATTGTTCGACACCGCCACCGGGGCGAAGATCGAGACCTTTGCGGCATCACTTCACGACGTGCTCCGCGGAAGTTTCACCTTCTCGGGCACGGACTTGTTCGCCGTGACCGAGGCGTGGTCCGACGTCCGCCACTCCTACTTGTGGCGGATGCATGGCGCCCTCCTGCCGGTATGCAAGCTCACCCTGACCGGCCCGGCCGCGGCGAGAAAATACAGCACCGCCACGTTCACCGGTCGGCTGACCGAGCCCGACGGGTCAGATCCCACGGTCCGGCAGCTCGCCGTGAGCTTCCGCGAGATGGGGCAGGTTACGACACTGCCGGACGTCACCACGAACGCGGACGGCACGTTCACCTTCACCCACGTCCCGTACACCAGCGGGAACCTGACCTACATCGTCTACCGTGAGAACACGCCGGACACCCGAAGCTGCACAGCGTCCACCCGCGTGTCCGTCCGGAGCTAGTGACCGGCGGCTGAAACGTTGCTGATCGTCTAGCCCGAGACGCGAAAGCGGCTCTCCGCCCCAACGGAGAGCCGCTCCGACCCCACTTCAGACCCTCACCCACCACACGTTGCGACTAGTAGTACTTTGTTAGGTCTGCCGGTGACGATTGCGGCGTAGCGGTTGTAATCGTTGATGGCAGGTCGGGCATGCGCCGGTCCAGGTGGCGAGCAGCAACTGCAGCTCGTAGACGACCTTGTAGAGGGTCAGACCGGCGCAGCCGCTTTTGGGTCGCCTCGCAGCGTGGTCAGGAACAGGTGTGCGGCGGTGACGAGGGTGACGTGGCGGTGCCAGCCGGTCCAGGAGCGGCCTTCGAAGTGGTCCAGGCCGAGGCCGGTTTTCAGCTCGCGGTAGTCGTGTTCGATCCGCCATCGGATCTTGGCATAGCGGACCAGGTCGGCCAGGCCGGTGGTGGCGGGCAGGCTGGACAGCCAGTACTTGACCGCCTCAGGCTTACCTGCAGGCCACTGCGCGATCAGCCACCTTTCCGGCAGGGTGCCGTCCGCCTCGCGGGCGATGCGGTGCCCGGCCGGACGTACCCGCAGGAAGACGAACGCCGACGTCATCGCTCCTTTGGAGCCTTCTCGCCACGTGATCGGGACCGCAGCGGCGGGGCAGGCGGCCTGGATGTGCGCGGCCAGGCTGATGGGGGTGGCGAGATAGCGGGGCTCGGCCCGCCTCGGTGGCCGGCCTCGCCCCGACCAGGTCCGCGGCACCGGCCGCGCGTCCGGCAAGTGGGCCAGGGCATCACCTTTGACCTGCACGACATAGCCGATGCCGCGCTCGTCCAGTGCGCCGCGTAACGGGCTGCTGTCGCCGTAGCCAGCATCGGCGACCAGCAGCGGCGGCTGTAACCCCTGCCCAGCGAGCGCATCGAGCATCTCCACGGCCATCTGCCACTTCGAGCGATGACGCTCCCCATCCGGGATACCGCACCGTTCGCGCCGCGCCAGCACCTGTGCGCGCACCTCGCCCTCGGCGGCCTGCTCGTCCCACGACGACGGCACGAACAGGGCCCAATCCAGCGGGCAAGAGGCGGTGTCGGTGACGGCGTGCACGCTGACCCCGATCTGGCAGTTGGCCGCCTTGCCGAGCGTGCCGGAGTACTGCCGCGCTACGCACGGCGAACCCTTCCCGTCCTTGGGGAAGCCAGTATCGTCGATCACCCACGCCGTCGGCCGCACGACCTCCACCGCCCGCCGGGCCAGCCTGGCCCGCACCGCGCGTGTGTCCCAGGTCGAGGACGTCACGGGGGCTCGCCCCGAAGTGTGGACACCGGTCGTTATGCGGCGAGCAGCACCCTATCGACGGTCTGCTGCTCGTAGTCGATCGGACTGAGGTAGCCGAGGGCGGAGTGTCTCCTTCGGGTGTTGTAGCGGGTGATCCATCTGAAGACGGCCAGGCGGGCCTCACGTGGCGAGGACCAGCGCTTGGCTCCCTGCAGCGTCTCGCGTTTCAAGGTCGCGTTGAACGATTCCGCCGCGGCGCTGGTCCCGACGGCTCCCATGGATTGGCGCACCCCGAGTTCGGCGCAGACCCTGGCGAACTCGGCCGAGGTGTACTGGGCTCCATGATCGGCATGGAAGATCGCTCCGGCCAGGCTGCTGCG
>NZ_BAAAMV010000016.1:0-168669 GCF_039529455.1 Nonomuraea bangladeshensis | reverse complement strand
CCGGGTCGTCGGTCTCGATCTGCCGCGCCAGCCACTGCCCGGGCGTCACACTGTTGTCTACGGCCATCGCCTGGTTCTCCTTCGATCTTGATCTTGCTACTCGAAGGATCACGCGATGGCCGTCTTCGTTTCACGACGCCACGCCTGTGACCAGGTCAAACTCGTACACCACTCCCGTGGACGCAACCGGAAACGCGGAGCCATGCTCCCTCCAGCACGTACGGCGTCCAGCTATGCAATGGCGATCGTAGGGCTGCATCTGTGCGGCGGCGTGGCAACCCCGGATCGGGGAGTACGGCGGGGCCGGCGGGCGGAGGGCCGGGGGTACGACGGCGCGCTGCGCAGGCACAGATGTACGTGTCGACCACCGCGGACCATCCGTCCGGCCACTATGAGCAGCCACCGGCGAAGGCTAGGTGATCCTTCATAATGTGGATCAATTCGTGTCGCGACGTCGCCCGCCCACCACCTATCGGAGCAACGTCCGGAGGCAAGAAACGCTGACCTGGGCATATGCCGGTCGAGTGCCCGTGAGCCCCGTGATGCCCCGCTGATCGCCGTGCGAACGGGCACGCAGCGGGCACGCCAGCGACATCCCTACCCAGGCCCTATTCGGTGAGTGCCCACCCCTGGCTCTGAGCGCGGAGCAGCTCTCGGGCGAGGCCACGGGCGTTGGAGTCCTGCTCCGCGATCGTCTTCAGGGTGCCAACGGCCTGCTCGACTCGCGCGACGATCGCCGTGATGACATCGATCGTCTCACCCTCGTGATCGGTGAACGACTCATAGCCTGGTTCAGGCTGGAAACATCCCCACCAATCGAGCAGGACACAAAGAGCAGTCTGCCTCGGCAGCCCAGGGTGCTCAGTGACGATCTCCAGCAACACGTCGGTGCCTGCGACGGCTGCTGGGTAGAGCGTCCCAGCGTGATCGTTTCCCACGGCCGATCGAATGCCGCCCCCTCGATCCAGGTCATCACGAGTACTTCTGAGCAAGGCCGTAAAGGCATCCGCGACAGTTTCCGGCCGGTACCACCTCGGTCCTGGGATCGCCGCCCAATCCACTGCCTGAGGCTCCATAGGGGCAGCGTACGTCACGCCCTAATTGTCGGCTCCTTGAGCGAGAGAGGTCGAACTGTCACGGTCAGCTCGGGAATTGCAGGCATCTTGCCTTGGTGGGGCGACGACCTGAGGCTAGGGCCGGTCGTGCGTGCCCGTGGTTGCCCCCTCGCCACCGCCCTTAATGGCACGCTAATGGCACGGCGATCAGCCCTCGGCCTGGTGTTTCTCGAGCGACGCACACGCCGCCGTTTGACCACCCCGTCGCCGTGGACCCTGGTGTGCTCGGCTTGTCCCGGGTCGATGGTGGGCGGGATGATCAGGCTCCCACCTCAGCGACCTACGGACTACAGGCCCAAGCGATGATCATCCCCGCAGCTGGAGGGCCCAGCCGGAGGCGTTAGGTTGAAGCCGTACAGATCGAATGCTCGACTTGGCCGCGGCGAAGGGGCGACGGGTGTGGAGATTCGTCCGAAGGTCTGGAATAAAGAGTCACGCAGTGTCCTGCTCAAGTGGACTGCCGGTGTCGTGCTCTTCTTCTTAGTGGAGCTGGTCGTCGACTACATCACTGAAGGGCCTGAAAGGATCACGGCGGCGTACCTTTCGGCGCGCTCTCTCGTGCTCGCCTTTCTCTGGCTGATCGGAGCGATGTTCATATGGCGCTGGGGCTATGTCCGCGCTCTAAGACGGCAGAACGAGTCGAACGGAGTCGAGAAGTAAGGCGCCTCGGCGGAAGGATGGCGGGTAAGCTCAGCTTGGACATAAGTCACTGGCTTGCCGTAGATTCACGATGAAGATCGATAGTTTTACTCCTGAGCCCACCTCCGCTGGGTGCCTCCTATTCCCCACCCTGTCGAGCTTCGGATAGGAGCTCGACAAAGTCGGCCACAAGTTTCGGACTGGCGGCGATGGTCGCGCGGGCAGTCATCATGCGTGGGCTGCCATCGAGGTCAACGACCGTAGCTCCTGCCTCTCAGGCGATGATGACGCCCGCGCGGTGTCCCAGGCATTGTTGCTGAGCATGACGTTGGCATCAATCCTCCCGTCCGCCACCCAGGCGACGACCCTTGACCCGTGGCCCTGGTCTGCTCGGCTTGTCCCGGGTCGATGGTGGGCGGGATGATCAGGCTTTCAGCTTCGCCATCAACATCCCATTTACTCGGCACTGCGGTCATCCTGGAGCCGGAGCGCCCCCGCCGGAGGCTTTGTCTGTGCTGTCACTCATGCGTATGGCTCACGCTGTTCGACGAGGAAATTTGGTTGCTGGAGCCGGGTGAGCTGTCTATGTTGCCACGGTGGGTGAGATTGCGGAGTTGAACGGTCCTACGCTGTTGTGCATTGTTGGGCCTCCAGCGGTTGGCAAGATGACGGTCGCCTATGAGATCGCACAGCTGACGGGGCTGAAGGTCTTTCACAACCATTTGGCCATCGAGCCGGTTCTGCGGTTTTTCGAGTTCGGCAGTGAGCCTTACGTGCGTCTCGTTGGCGAATTCAGGCGACGGGTCTTTGAGGAGGTGGCCGCCAGCGATCTGGCTGGTCTGATCTTCACGTTCGTGTGGGCGTTCGACGTTCCTGCCGATGAGGCTGCGCTGGAGCGTTACGCTGCTCCGTTCCGTAAGAGGGAAGGACGGGTCTTCTATCTGGAGCTGTCCGCGAGCCTGGAGGTGCGTCTGGAGCGGAACAAGGGGGAGCTTCGCCTGGCTGAGAAGCCGTCGAAACGTGATCTCGACTGGTCGCGGCGAAACCTCCTGGAGATGGACGCCAAGTACCAGCTGAACTCGAATGGCGAGTTCAAGGATCGGGCCGACTACTTGCGGATCGACAATACCAAGCTGTCGGCGGCCGCAGTCGCGAAGCTGGCCATCAAGCACTTCGGTCTCGGTTAGCGGTTACAGGTAAAGCTTGCTCGGCTTGGAGATCGTGGGACTGGGCGGCTTCATCTGTCCATGCGCGGCCAGAGCACGGCGCGCGTGAGAACGGCCCCAGGCCGGACGCGCAGCGGGCGGCCGAGCGCAGGGCCGCGCCGGTGGCGCGGAGCGTCGCCGCTTGTGACCCACAAGAGCTACGGCGATGTGCTGGTCGAACGCCGCAGCCTTAGAGGCCTCGGCGATAAGTTCGACCAGATCAGCCACGCCGTTCCTGGGGCTCGTCTTCGGCGGGGCACAGGTGCTCGTCACCACCTCGGCCAATGATCACGTCACCCTGGACGACGTCGAGTTCGCCCGGAGCCTGGCGCGCGAGGCCGCCATGTTCGCCGGTGCGGTGGAGCGCATGTTCCACGGCCTGCCGAACGGGCCGGCGGTGGCGGGTCGATGATGCTCAGCCCGTACACCTACGTCACCGTCTCCATGCGTCCCGGTCAGCCGTCGCGGTTCAACGTCTCCTGCTCAACGGAGCTGCGGGTGCATGCCTGGCTCGGGGACACCGGCAAGCCCTGCCTCGACCTGAACACCTCGAACGCGTCGGTGACCGTCTCGACCTCGGGGCCGGTGACCGACCACGACGTGACCGTTGCCCGCGAGATCTTCAACGCCGCCGCGCGGTACCTGGCCGACTGCGAGCGGCTGCACTCCGGTCAGACGGACAAGGCCACCGGCAGCGAGGCGGCCTGATGCTCAGCAGGGCCGCAGGGAGCGGTGCTCCTGGCCACGTTCGCGAGCCTGCGGTGAGGTGAGATCAGCGCACTGACCCGATCCGACCTCGACCTCGACGCAGGCACACTCCGCGTGCGCCTTGCCTATGTGGAACGCGCCACTGGCGAGCTGGCTCTCGGCCCGCCCAAGTCCAAGGCCGGCAAACGCATTGTCGGCGTCCCGCAGGCGATCATCCCGGCACTGAGGGAACACCTGCGGCTCTACGTGAAGCCCGACGCGGGAGCACTGGTCTTCGCCGGGATCAAGGGCGGACCGATGCGCCGGAGCGGGTTCAACAAGCTCTCCGGGTGGGTGGAAGCGGTGAAGGTGATCGGCGTTCCAGGTCTGCACTTCCATGATCTCCGTCACACGGGGAACATGATCGCGGCGGACTCGGGCGCGGCCTCAAGGACCTCATGGCGCGCATGGGGCACGACAATGTCCGCGCCGCGATGATCTACCAGCACGCTGTCCGGGGAGCCGACAAGCTGATCACGCAGGCGATCGACAAGCACCTCATCGGGCAGCAGAAAAGAGAACACAACGATCAGAGCGACACGGATGACGACGACGGCCCGGCCGCCCTGACGGCGGTGAGGTGAATGAGACCCGCTTCGCGCCTTGCGAGATCAGGCCTGCAGCCAGCGTCCGTCTCGATATTCGACCGGTATCTCGTCATCTGCCGGCTCGATCCCCAGTGCTTCGAGCGCATCGAACCACCGGTCCCGCTGAGATTCAGGAAGGCGTGTCCCGCACCAGGGACAGAACGTGATGATGATGGAGGAGCTGCCGCCATCGTGGATGAGCAAGCCGTACTCGACGAATCGCTCATCGAACCTGATGAGCATGTCTGGACAGTCGGACGAGTCCGGATGCTGATCGCACTTCCAGGTCACCTGGCGAACCATCGACTCGCAGCAGTGCTCGGCCAAGGACACCTCTCCATCTAATGGCACGCTAATGGCACGCAGAGATCAACAGCCCTAGGAAGCACCAAAGCCCAGGCACCGAATCCATCGGTCTACCTGGGCTTCCTCTATGAGAGCGGGTGACGGGAATCGAACCCGCGCTGTCAGCTTGGGAAGCTGATGTTCTGCCATTGAACTACACCCGCGCGCACCCCCCGAAGCTAGCAGCCGACAACCTCACAGCCCGCAGCCTTCGGGAAACTCGCGTCCCCCACTCTAGCGGAACTTTGGCCCGCAACAGCACTCCCGGGCGCCGAACTTCGAGCTCGACCGGTAAGTTGCTCTGCGTGCTGCTATCTGATCGTGACATCCTCGCCGAGATCGACTCCGGCCGGCTGGTGCTGGAGCCCTTCGACCAGGAGATGATCCAGCCGTCCAGCATCGACGTGCGGCTCGACCGGTTCTTCCGGGTGTTCGAGAACCATCGTTACCCGCACATCGATCCGTCCGTGGAGCAGCCGGATCTGACGCGTATGGTGGAGCCGGACGGCGAGGAGCCGTTCATCCTGCATCCGGGGGAGTTCGTGCTGGCTTCGACGTACGAGGTCATCACGCTGCCCGACGATCTGGCGTCCCGGCTGGAGGGGAAGAGCTCGCTCGGGCGGCTCGGGCTGCTGACGCATTCGACGGCGGGGTTCATCGATCCGGGGTTCAGCGGGCACGTGACGCTGGAGCTGTCGAACGTGGCGACGTTGCCGATCAAGTTGTGGCCGGGGATGAAGATCGGGCAGCTGTGCGTGTTCCGGTTGAGCTCGCCGGCGGAGCACCCGTACGGCTCCGCCAAATACGGCTCCCGCTACCAGGGCCAGCGCGGCCCGACCCCGTCGCGCTCCTATCGGAACTTCCACCGTACGAAGATCTGAATCAGATGAACATCAGGTGAACGATCGGGGAACAGTCGGGTGAACGGGCGGGCGTCCCGCCTGATCAGAGGGGCGGGCGCAGGCTCGCCGAACCCGGCTGGAGCTGCAAAAAGGCCCGAAAACTAGCGGCTTTCTCGGTGTCGCACTACCTACGACGGGTAGCCAGTAGGCGAAGGGGACATGAAGTTCGCATTTCGCCTGGTAGGCCATACCCTCTTCCACGGACCATCCCCGCACATCTGGAGAACGACGTGCGCCTGCGTCTCACGCCACGTGAGGACAGCTACTACGACCTGTTCGCCGACTCGGCGAACAACCTGGTCACGGCATCGCGCCTGCTGGTCGAGATCATCAGCGACGGCTCGGACAGGGAAGCCCTGGCTGAGAAGATGCGCGCCTGCGAGCACGCCGGTGACGAACGCACCCACGCGATCATGAACCGGCTCAACGAGAGCTTCATCACTCCGTTCGACCGCGAGGACATCTACCGTCTCGCCTCCAACCTCGACGACGTCATGGACGCGATGGAGGCCGCCTCCGACCTCATCGTCCTGTACCAGCTTGACCACCTCCCCAAGGACGTCGTGCGCCAGGTCGAGGTGCTGGAGCGGGCGGCCGAGCTGACCGCTGAGGCCATGCCGCGCCTGCGCTCGATGAAGAACCTCAACGAGTACTGGATCGAGGTCAACCGCCTGGAGAACCAGGGTGACCAGGTCTACCGCCGGCTGCTGGCCAAGCTGTTCAGCGGCGAGTACGACGCCCTCACCGTCATGAAGATGAAGGAGGTCGTCGACGCCCTCGAGGAGGCCGCCGACGCCTTCGAGCACGTGGCCAACACCGTCGAGTCGATCGCGGTCAAGGAAAGCTAGGCCCGCCCAGTGGACCTCACGCTCGCCCTCGTCATCGGCGTGGTCGTCGTCGCTCTGATCTTCGACTACACCAACGGGTTCCACGACGCGGCGAACGCCATCGCGACCTCCGTCTCGACCCGGGCCCTGACCCCCAGGGCCGCCCTGTTCATGGCGGCGGCCATGAACTTCATCGGCGCCCACCTGGGCACCCAAGTCGCCCAGACGGTCGGCAAAGGCATCATCGACGCACCGGACGGCTCACATGGTCTGGTGATCGTCGCCTCGGGGCTCATCGGCGCGATCGCCTGGAACCTCATCACCTGGTACTTCGGTCTCCCGTCCTCCTCCAGCCATGCGCTGATCGGCGGTCTCGTCGGCGCGGCGCTCGCCTCGGCCAGCGTCGTGCACTGGGACGGCGTGGTCGAGAAGGTCGTCATCCCCATGGTGCTGTCGCCGCTGGTCGGCTTCACGCTGGCGGCGGGCATCATGATCGCCATCTACTGGATCTTCCGGCACGCCCAGCCGGGCAAGACCAACCGCGGCTTCCGCTACGCCCAGACCGTCTCGGCCGCCGCCATGGCGCTCGGGCACGGCCTCCAGGACGCGCAGAAGACCATGGGTGTGATCTTCCTGGCCCTCGTCGTCGGCGGGTTCGCCTCTCCCGGCGACGACATCCCGCAGTGGGTCATCCTGGCCGCCGCGGGCGCGATCTCGCTCGGCACGTACGCGGGCGGCTGGCGGATCATGCGCACCCTGGGCCGGCGCATCATCGCGCTCGACCCGCCCCAGGGCTTCGCCGCGGAGTCGGCGGCGGCGACGGTGCTGTACGTGGCCGCCATCGGGTTCGGGGCGCCCATCTCCACCACGCACACGATCACCTCGGCGATCATGGGTGTCGGCGCGACCAAGCGGCTCAGCGCCGTGCGGTGGGGCGTGGCCGGCAACATCGTGACCGCCTGGATCCTGACCATCCCGGCCGCGGCCGCGGTGGCCGCCGTGTCCTACTTCATCCTCCACGCGATCATCGAGTAAGCGGGATCACGCGATCGCGTACATCACGTCCACGTCCCAGCGGGCGAACCCCAGCCCCTCGTACAGCCGGATCGCGGCCGTGTTGGCCTCGTCCACGTAGAGCATGGCCTGGGCGAGGCCGCGCGCCCGCAGGTGGTCGAGGCCGGCCAGGGTGAGGGCCTTGCCCAGGCCGGTGCCCTGCTGGGAGGGGTCGACGCCGACGACGTAGACCTCGCCCAGCGGCTCGTGGCCGTGCTCGGTTGACTCGGTGGAGCCGTGGATCTTCGTCCAGTGGAAGCCCACCAGCCGGTCGCCGCGGACGGCTAGGAAGAAGCCCTCCGGGTCGAACCAGGGCTCCCGCTCGCGCCGCAGCAGGTCGTCCAGGGTCCACGCACCCTGCTCGGGGTGATGGGCGAAGGCGGCGGCGTTGACCTTGAGCCAGGACTCCTCGTCCTGGCCGGGCACGAACGTCCGCATCCGCACACCTTCCGGCAGCGTGTACGCCGCCAGCGGCGCGAACAGCGAGCGGCGCATCTGCCAGAGCGACCGGACCCGCTCCAGCCCGAACGAGGCCGCGAGCGCCCCGGCAGCGGCGTGGTCGCCGTGGGCCCAGAGACGCAGCCGGCCGCCGGCCAGGTCGAGCACGGCCCGCAGCAGGCGGGCGCCGTTGCCGGCACGCCGGCGCTCGGGGTGGATGACCAGCTCGGCGCTCGGCCCCTCGACCTCGTCGGTCGGATCGACGTGGGCGTAACCTGCCAGAACATCGTCCTGGAAGAGCAGGAGCGAACGGGCTCGCGCGTCGCCGCCGTAGCGGAGGTGGAGCATCACGTGCTCGTTGAGCGGGCGGACGCCGTCGGCCCGCGTCGCGGCCTCCACCAGCCCCAGCACCTCGGCGATCTCGGCGTCGTCCAGTCGTTGCCTGATTTCCACGTGCGCGCTCACACCAGAACTCTAGGCGTACGACTGGCAAATAACGCCATGCGGCAGCCGGGCAAATCGTTACCTTTGCGACATTGGCCGCTTGGATTCCGGCTCTAACGTGGATGGCCATGACGTCTCGTTCATTCCTCCGGCTGGTCCTCGCCGGAGCCGTCGCCTCGGGCGCGGTCGCGCTGGCCGCCGCCCCCGCGGGCGCGGCGAGCCCGGGCAAGGCGAAGGCGCCGCTCACGGTCCCCGTGCGGCTGCTCGCGCTCAACGACTTCCACGGCAACCTCGAACCCCCGACCGGCTCCTCGGGCCGCATGGTGGACGAGAACGGCAAGACCGTCGACGCCGGCGGCGCGGCGTACATCGCCACGCACATGAAGGCACTGACCGACAAGAACACGATCGCCGTGGCCCAGGGCGACCTCATCGGCGCCTCGCCGCTGCTGTCGGCGGCCTACCACGACGAGCCGTCCGTCGAGTTCCTGGGCAAGCTCGGGCTCAAGGTGGCCGCGGTCGGCAACCACGAGTTCGACGAGGGCTACACCGAGCTGCGCCGCATCATGAAGGGCGGCTGCCACCCGGTCGACGGCTGTTCGCCGGCCGGCAAGTGGAAGGGCGCCTCGTTCGACTACGTGGGCGCGAACGTGCTGTTCAAGAACCCGAACGAGCGCACCGACGCGCTCGCCGCGCTCGGCGCCCAGCAGGCGCAGGCGAAGAAGCTCATGGCCGACTGGGGCGTGCCCGCCCTGCCGCCGGTCAGCGTCAAGTGGGTCAACGGCGTGCCGATCGGCTTCATCGGCCTGGTCACCCAGACCACCCCGAACATCGTCACCGCCGAGGGCATCAAGAACCTCAAGTTCATCGACGAGGTCAAGGCCGCGAACGTGGCCTCGAAGATCCTCAAGCTCGTCGGCGTCAGGGCGCAGGTCGTGCTGGTGCACGAGGGCGACCAGGTCAACGCGGGGCAGTCGCCGGACGCCTGCTCGGCCGTCGCGGGCGCGGGCGCGCGCATCGCCACGCAGGTGGACCCGGAGATCGACGTCGTGCTCACCGGGCACTCGCACCAGGCGTACCTCTGCAAGATCAAGGACCCGGCGGGCAACGACCGGCTCTACTCGCAGGGCGGCTCGTTCGGGCGGGTCATCACGCAGGTGGACCTCAAGGTCAACCTGAAGAACCTGGACATCGACCGCTCCTCGGTCGTCGCGGACAACCACGTCGTGACCCGGACGGTCGACCCCGATCCGGAGATCTCCACCTTCGTCCAGACGTGGAAGGACCGGGTGGCCCCGGTCGCGAACAAGGCGATCGGCTCCATCACGGCCGAGCTCAGCAACACCGCCGGCCCCTCCGGTGAGTCCCCGCTCGGCGACGTCATCGCCGACGCCCAGCTCGCCGCCACCCGGACCGGCGGCAACGCGCAGATCGCGCTCATGAACCCGGGCGGCGTGCGGACCTCGCTCAACTACCCCTCCTCCCCGGCCGGCGAGGGCGACGGGGTCGTGACCTACGGCGAGGCGTTCACCGTGCAGCCGTTCAACAACCTCATGCAGGTCGTGACGCTGACCGGCGCCCAGCTCAAGACAGTGCTGGAGCAGCAGTTCACCGGCGGGCCCAACAACCAGGCGTTCACCAAGATCCTCCAGCCCTCCGCGAACTTCACCTACACCTACAGCACCAGCGCCCCCTGGGGCTCCAAGGTGTCGGACATGAAGATCGACGGCGTGCCGGTGACGGACACCCAGACCATCCGGGTCGCCGCGAACAACTTCCTGGTCGGCGGCGGCGACGCCTTCGCCGCCTTCACCGAGGGCACCGACCTGTGGAGCGGGCCGCTGGACATCGACGCCTTCGTCGACTACCTCGGCGCGAACAGCCCGATCACCCCGCCGGCCACGAACCGCATCACCGTGACCGGCTGAGCTCGACCAACGGGCCTGCCGCACGGCGGGCCCGTGAAAATCAGTTGCCAGGGGCCCGGCCCGGTGGCCATCGTCGGGCGGATGCGCATCGAGTTCACGAGGTTCGCGGCGGCCGACGCCGCCGCCCTGGCCGACTTCCTGACCGGCGAGGAGTGGCCCTACCACGCCGGCGTCCAGGAGCGGGAGGCCGTCCTGCGGCGGGCCGCCGAGGGCGGCTACGACGACGACGGCAACCGCACGTTCTGGATCGTGACCGGCGGCGAGCGCGTGGGGCTGGTCAGGCTCCAGGACCTCGACGACGACACGCCGATGTTCGACCTGCGCGTACGGGCCGCCTGGCGCGGCAAGGGCCTCGGCACGGCGGCCGTCGCCTGGCTGACCCGCTACCTGTTCACGGAGTTCCCGGGAATCGAGCGGATCGAGGGCAACACCCGCCAGGACAACCGCGCCATGCGCGCGGCCTTCCGCCGCAACGGCTACGCCAAGGAGGCGCACTACCGGCGGGCCTGGCCCGCCCCCGACGGGACGCGCCACGACACGATCGGCTACGGCATCCTGCGCGCCGACTGGGAGTCGGGCGAGGTCACCCCGCCCGACTGGGGCGACGAGCTCACCTGAGCTCGGAGCTGAGCAGCCCCATCATGAGGAAGTCGTGCCGCTTGCCCCGCGTGCGGAAAGCCTCCCGCCTGCGGCCCTCCTCCACGAACCCGACCTTCGTGTACGCCTGCACCGCCGCCGCGTTGTCGGCCACCACCCACAACGTGATGCGGTGCAGGCCCATCTCCTCGAAGGCGTAGCGGCAGACGACCCGCAGGGCGTCGGTGGCGTAGCCGCCGCCCCAGCGGTCGCGGTCGCCGATGGCGATGCTCTGCAGCTCGGCCTCGCCGTGCCGGAAGTCGGTGTCGCCGAGGGCGACGTAGCCGATGAGCTTGCCGTCGTCGAGCGCCTCGATGCCGAGGACCATCTGCTCGAAGGTGTTGCGTGGGCGGTTCTGGCCCTTCTCGATGTTCTGGGCGAGGGAGATGGGCGGGGTGCCGTCCATCCACCGGCCCACCTCGGGGTCGTGGTACCAGCGCCACAGCTGCTCGCTGTCGGCGGGTTCGAGGGCTCTCAGTCGTACGCGTCGTCCGGTCAGCACGCCGGCCAGATCTACCAGGCCGGCGCTCGCGCCCGCAAAGGGATTTCCGGGGTCAGGCGTACAGGAAGTAGAAGTTGTACTGGGACTCGCAGTGCCAGAAGCCCCACCAGCCCTGGCTGTAGCCGTACTGGCCTATCCGCTGGCACTCGGAGTAGTCGTAGTAGACGCCTCGCAGGCTCTCGGCGTGCGCCGGGGCGGCGGTGAACGTCGTCAGCGCGCCCCCCACCAGCAGAGCCGAGACGAGCAGAGCACGTGCTTTGCGCATCGATACCTCCCGCGGAACGGTTCCTGCCGGGATTGTCAGGGAAAAAGGCGCTCAACCCTCGCTCGGACAGCGGGTAAAGCGCAATGGAAGGGCCTGATCAGGAGAAACAGGGCATAAGGCCACTGAAAGTTTCACCCGCGCTCATGGCGGTTTCAAGCGCGACCACGCCGGGTAAGGCCGTCGGTAATTTCTGCGCTACCTGTTGTTCAGGAGCCACAAATGTCCGCTGTCACGCTCACTCCCGCGGCTCGTGAAGCTCTGCGTGACGACGAAGTGGTGTTCTTCGACTGGCACGTCACCGGCCTCTGCTGCGCGGACGCCGGCGAGTTCTCCGTCCGGCCGCTGCGCCGCTCCCGCCTGCCGAAGCGGGCGCGCGGCCTGCTGCCCGGCGTCGTGTACGCGCACCCCACCGCCTGGGTGCACCTGGCCGGGGCCCCGGTCGCGATCGACTGCCGCCCGCTGTGGCGCTGGCGGCGCTTCACCACCGATCTGCCGCCGGACGCCGGCCTCCGCTGCTGCCTGGGGCGTCCGCTGTATGGCTCTTCCCATGGGAGGTAACCGGTGAAGCTGCGTTCCGTCATCATCTGGACGGCGGTCGCCGTCGTGGGCGCCACCGGCTGGGCGGTGCTCGCCCTGTCCCGGGGCGAGAACGTCAACGCGGTCTGGCTGCTGTGCGCCGCGCTCGGCTCGTACGCCATCGCCTACCGGTTCTACGCCCGCTTCATCGTGCGCAGGGTGCTGCGGGCCGACGACCGCCGGGCCACCCCGGCCGAGCGGCTCGACAACGGCATCGACTACCAGCCGACGGACCGGCGCATCCTGTTCGGCCACCACTTCGCGGCCATCGCCGGCGCCGGGCCGCTGGTCGGGCCGGTGCTGGCCGCCCAGATGGGTTACCTGCCCGGCACCATCTGGATCATCGCGGGCGTCATCTTCGCCGGGGCCGTCCAGGACATGGTGGTGCTGTTCTTCTCCATGCGCCGCAACGGCCGCAGCCTCGGCCAGATGGCCCGCGAGGAGATCGGCCCGGTCGGCGGGGTGGCCGCGCTCGTCGCCGTGTTCGCCATCATGATCATCCTGCTCGCGGTGCTGGCGCTGGTCGTGGTCAACGCGCTCGCGCGCTCGCCGTGGGGTGTCTTCTCGATCGCGATGACCATCCCGATCGCCCTGTTCATGGGCTTCTACCTGCGGGTGCTGCGGCCGGGCCGGGTCGTCGAGACGACCGTGATCGGGGTCGCGCTGCTGGTCCTCGCCATCGTGGCGGGCGGCTGGGTGCAGGGGTCGAGCTGGGCGCCGTTCTTCACGCTGAGCCCGTCGGCGCTCGCGCTCTGGCTCATCGCGTACGGGTTCGTCGCCGCGGTGCTGCCGGTGTGGATGCTGCTCGCGCCGCGCGACTACCTCTCGACGTTCATGAAGATCGGCACCATCGTGCTGATCGCGATCGGCATCGCGGTCACCATGCCGCCGCTGCGCACCACCGCCTTCACCGACTTCGCCTTCAACGGCAAGGGGCCGGTCTTCGCGGGCTCGCTGTTCCCGTTCGTGTTCATCATCATCGCCTGCGGGGCGCTGTCCGGGTTCCACGCGCTGATCTCCTCCGGCACCACGCCGAAGCTGATCCAGAAGGAGACCCAGGTCCGGATGATCGGCTACGGCTCCATGCTCATGGAGTCGTTCGTGGCGGTCATGGCCATCACGGCGGCCTGCGTGCTGTCGCCCGGCCTCTACTTCGCGATGAACGCCCCGGCCGGCGTGCTCGGCGCCACCGTGCAGTCGGCCTCCGAGGCCGTCGCGAACATGGGCTTCACGATCACGCCGGAGCAGCTCCAGGCCGCGGCGGCGGCCGTGCAGGAGGAGACGCTGATCGCCCGCACCGGCGGGGCGCCGACGCTGGCCGTCGGCATCTCGCAGATCTTCTCCGGCTTCCTCGGCGGGGCCGCGCTCCAGGCGTTCTGGTACCACTTCGCGATCATGTTCGAGGCGCTGTTCATCCTCACGACCGTGGACGCCGGCACCCGGGTGGGCCGGTTCATGCTCCAGGACACCCTCGGCAACCTGTGGAAGCCGATGGCGCGGGTGAGCTGGTGGCCGGGCCTCGTGGGATCGAGCGCGGTGGTCGTGGCGGCCTGGGGCTACTTCCTCTACCAGGGCGTCAACGACCCGCTCGGCGGGATCAACCAGCTCTTCCCGCTGTTCGGCATCGCCAACCAGCTCCTCGCGGCGGTGGCGCTCACCGTCGCCACCACGCTGCTGATCAAGAGCGGGCGGCTCAAGTGGGCCTGGGTGACGGGCGTGCCGCTGGCCTGGGACGCCGCGGTCACCCTGACCGCGAGCTACCAGAAGGTCTTCTCCGCCGACCCGACCCTCGGCTTCTTCGCCCAGCGCGACCGCTACCAGAGCGCGATCGACCAGGGGCAGGTGCTCGCGCCCGCCAAGTCGATGGACGCGATGCGGCAGATCGTCATCAACTCCACCGTGGACGGCGTGCTGGCCGCGCTGTTCGCCGTCATGATCATCATCGTGATCCTCGACGCGGTCCGCGTGTGGGTGACGGCGATCCGGGCGCGCGAGCCGCTGCCGACCACGGAGGAGCCGTTCGAGGAGTCGAAGCTGCTCGCGCCGTCCGGCCTCATCGCCACCCGCGAGGAGAAGGAGGCGATGGCCGCCCGCGGCCCCGCCGGCCCCTAGCGGAGCCAGCGGTCCGTGGGCCAGCCCTCGCGCCGCCAGGCGCTGTCCCAGAACATCCACTCGTACGCCGCCGCCGTCAGGTAGGCCTGCTCCATCGCCGCCCGCGTGCCGGCGTCCGCGCCTTCGGCGAGCCGGTCGGCGATGGCCTTGGCCCGGGTCACCGACGCCGCGAACTCCGGGTCGGAGTAGGTGGAGATCCACTTGCCGTACGGGTGGCCGCCGAGGTCGCCCGCGCGGCCCAGCAGCGCCGTGCCCACGTCCTGGTAGATCCAGAAGCACGGCAGCACCGCCGCCACCAGCACCGGGTACGGCGCCGCCAGCGCCGTCGCCTGGAGGTAGGACGCGTACGCCAGGCACGTCGGCGACGTGGCGATCCCGGCCGCGTCCGCGCCCAGCTCGGCCACGTAACCGGCGTGCAGCAGGCGCTCGGCGGCCAGCGCCGTGTGCGCGCTGCTCGCGAAGAACGCCGCCTCCTCCAGGTCGGTGGCCCGCGCCGAGGCGGTGGCGAGCGCCTTGGAGAACGCCTCCAGGTAGCGGGCGTCCTGCACGATGTAGAACGCGAACCGGTCGGCGTCGAGGGTGCCGTCGCCGAGCGCGACGTTGAACGGGTGGCCGTGGATCGCGGTCATCAGGTCGGCCGTGCGCAGCCACATGTCATCGCAGAACATGACGTCCCTTCGCTAGTGCGAGCTAGATCAGGTTCGACGGGTGTGATCTCAGCCCGGATCGCCGGGCACCCCGCGTCAGTCGATCACTGTAACAGGTGTTCGGATATCGTGGACGGGGTGACCGGCGAGGAGACCCGCGAGGGCGTGACGCTGACCAATCTCGACCAGCCGTTGTTCGACGGGGCTGAGGCCACCAAACGCGACCTGGTCGACTATCTCGACGCGGTCGCGGACCGCCTGGTGCCGGTGCTGCGCGACCGGGCGCTCTCGGTCGTCCGGGTGCGCCCCGGGCAGGAGCCCTTCATGCAGAAGAACCTGCCGAAGTACGCCCCTCCGTGGATCGAGCGCGTCTCGGTGTGGGCGGACTCCTCGCGGCGGCAGGTGACGTACGCGCTGGGCAACGACCGGCGGACGCTGATCTGGTTCGGCAACCAGCGGGCGGTGGAGTACCACCCGGCGCTGATCGCCGGCGACCACTTCACCCACCTGGTGCTGGACCTCGATCCGCCGGAGGGCGCGGAGTCGTTCGGGCTGGCCGTGCGGGCGGCGTTCCTGGTGCGGCAGGCGCTGGCGGACGCGGGGCTGGCGGGCGCGGTGAAGACCAGCGGGGCCAAGGGCGTGCACGTCTTCGTGCCGGTCGAGCCGGGCGTCCCGATGGAGGACCTGGCCGCCGCCACCCGCGCGATCGGGGCCCGCGCCGAGCGGCTGGACCCGGGGCTCGCGACGACGGCGTTCATCAGGGAGGACCGCGCGGGCAAGGTCTTCATCGACTCCACGCGGGCGGGCGGCGCGACGGTCGTGGCCGCCTACAGCCCGCGGATCCGGCCCGGCGTGCCGGTGTCGTTCCCCGTGCCGTGGCCGGACCTCGACCGGGTCACGCCGCGCGACTTCACCATCAGGACGGCGGCGGCGCTGGTCGACAAGAGCGATCCGTGGGCGGGGGAGATGCCCGGGCCGCAGCGCCTGCCCGCCGACCTGGTGGAAGAGGGGCACACGATCCCGGTGGCGCGGGTGCAGGCGATGCACGAGGGGAAGCGGCGTGCCCGTGCCCGCCGCGAGGCGACCTGAGACGGCGTGAATCCGCCGCGACAGTGGGTCTTCTCAGCGGCCCGGTGGCGGGTTACGTTCGCGTTCGGCGCGGCTCGGGGGGACTGCGCGCGCCGTAACCGATCCCGGCACAGGGAGATCCGTCGCATGCGTATGCGTAGAATCGCCGTCGCGCTCGGCCTGCTCCTCACCACGGTCCCCGCCGCGGTCCTCGCCGCGCCACCCGCGCAGGCGCGGACCGGCGGCCTCGACGACGTCTTCGCCAAACTGCTCGTCCAGCAGGTCAAGGGCACGAACGTGGCCAAGCACCTCAAGGCGTTCCAGGCCATCGCCGACGCGAACGGCGGCACCCGCGCCGTCGGCACCCCCGGCTACCGGGCCTCCCGGGACTACGTGGCCGGCAAGCTGCGCAGGGCCGGCTACAAGGTCACCCTGCAGCCGGTCACGTTCGTAAAGAGCTGGAGCGAGAACGCCCCGCCGACGCTCGCCGTGCAGGGCGGCGCGACGTACGCGCCGAACGAGGACTTCTTCACCTTCGCGCCGTCACCGTCCGGCGACGTGACCGCGCAGGTCCAGGGCGTGGACCTGACCCTGCCGCCCGCGCCGTCGCCCTCCTCGACCAGCGGCTGCGAGGCGGCCGACTTCGCCGGGTTCGTCGCCGGCCGGATCGCGCTCGTCCAGCGCGGCACCTGCCCGTTCGTCACCAAGGTCGAGAACGCGCTCGCCGCCGGCGCGAGCGCGATCATCATCTTCAACGAGGGCCAGCCGGGACGGACCGACGCCTACCCGCTGGACATCGGCGGCCTGCAGGGCCTGCCGATGGTGTTCGCCGACTTCGCGGTCGGCCAGGCGCTGGCCGCCACGCCCGGCGCGACCGTGCACCTCAAGGTCGACGCCAACCTGGTGCTCGGCACCGAGGACAACGTCATCGCCGAGTCCCGGCTCGGCGACCCGCGCCAGGTCGTCATGGTCGGCGCGCACCTCGACAGCGTGACCGAGGGCCCCGGCATCAACGACAACGGCTCGGGCAGCGCCGCCATCCTGGAGGTCGCCGAGCAGATGGCGCTCTACCCGGTCAAGCACAAGGTCCGTTTCGCGTTCTGGGCCGCGGAGGAGATCGGGCTGCTCGGCTCCACGCAGTACGTCGCCTCCCTGTCGCAGCAGCAGCGCGACCGCGTCCGGCTCTACCTGAACTTCGACATGATCGCCTCCCCGAACTACGCGTACAAGCTGTACGACGGTGACGACTCCGACGCCACCGGCTCCCCGGCAGGACCGCCCGGATCGGCCCAGATCGAGCAGCGGCTCGCCACGTTCTTCGGCTCGCGCGGCCTGGCCACGGTCGGCACCGACTTCGACGGCCGCTCCGACTACGGGCCGTTCATCGCGGTCGGCATCCCGTCCGGCGGCATCTTCACCGGCGCCGAGGGCGTCAAGACCCCCGAGGAGGCCGCGCTGTTCGGCGGCACGGCGGGGGCCGCGTACGACGGCTGCTACCACCAGGCGTGCGACACGCTCGCCAACGTGAACGCGACGGCGCTGGACGTCGACTCGGACGCCATCGCGGACTCCGTCGCCCGCTACGCCTTCGACCTGCGCCCCATCCCGCCGAGAACGGCCACCGCCGCCCGCGCCGCCCTCAGCGCGGCGGCCGGCTGAGTCCATCCGGCAGGGGGTCAGAGGTCGCCCATCAGGTCGAGGAAGGCGGTGGCGGCGGGGGAGGGGCGCTCGGCCCAGATCAGGTGCTCGACGCGGGCCGGGGCGTCGCGGAGGCGGATGACGCGCAGGTCGCGGAGCCGGGGCGCGTACGCGGCGGGGAGCAGGCCCACGCCGAGCCCGTGACGGACGAGGTCGGCCATGAACTCGGCGGACGACACCTCGAAGGCGACGTCCCTGAGCACGCCCGCGGCGGCGAACGCCTCGTCGGACTGGGCGCGGCCGGCGTGCCCGGCGCGGAAGTCGACGAACGGCTCGTCGGCGAGGCCCGCCAGGTCCGTCTCCTCGTCCGTCAGGTGGTGGTCGGGCGCGACCACGGCGACCAGCTCGTCCCTGGCCAGCGCGCGGCCGCGCACGCCCCTCGGCTCGGCGCGCGTGGTCAGGCCGAGGAAGGCCACGTCCACGTCGGCCCGCCGGACCCGCTCGATCAGGTCCTCGCTGCCGGCAGCCGCGAGCGTGACGCGCACCCGCGGATGCCGGCGGCGGAACTCCTTCAGCAGGGCCGGCAGGTCCACCGCCGCGACCGTGGTGATCGCGCCGATGGCCAGCCGCCCGCGCAGCTCGCCGCTCGCCGCGGCCACCTCGGCCCTGGCCCGGTCGGCGGCCTCCAGGCACTCGCGGGCCGCAGGCAGGAACGCCTCCCCGGCCGGCGTCAGGCGGACGCGCCGGCTGGTGCGCTCGAACAGGCGGGCGCCGAGCTCGCGCTCCAGGGCGGCGATCTGGTGGCTGAGCGCCGACTGCACGACCCGGCAGTGTTCGGCGGCCCGGGTGAAGTTGCTGGTCTCGGCGACCGCGACGACGTACCGCAGTTGTTGCAGCTCCATGACATCAATCGTGCAGCACGATCGAACTCGATGAAAACTATGTGTTGGACTCATTGATCGGTGGGGGCCCACTCTTGGATGTATGACTGTGCATGGAGATCGCCCGCTGTCAGCCACGCGGGCCTGGCTGGGGGTCGCCGCGATCACGGCGAGCCTGTTCGTCTTTCTCACCACCGAGCTGATGCCGGTTGGCCTGCTCACCCCCTTGAGCGAGAGCCTGGGGGTGTCGGTGGGCGCCGCCGGGCTCATGGTCACGCTCCAGGGCGTCTCCGCCGGGCTGGGGGTGCCGTTCATCGTGGCCTGGACCAGGCGGGTCAACCGGCGGGCGCTGCTGTCCGCGCTGCTCGCCGTGCTGGCCCTCGGCAACCTGGTGACCGCCCTGTCGCCGAGCTACGCGCTGATCCTGACCACGCGGCTGTTCATGGGGTTCGCCAGCGGGGTGTTCTGGGCCATCGGCGTGGGCATGGCGATGCGCCTGGTGCCCGAGCGGCAGGCGAACAGGGCGTCGGCGACGGTGATGTCCGGCATCTCGATCGCCACGGTGGCGGGCATACCGCTGGGGACGTTCCTGGAGAGCCGTACGGACTGGCGGACCACGTTCCTCATCTGGGCCGGGCTCAGCGTGCTGGTGTTCGTCGCGGTCACGGCGCTGATCCCGTCGCTGCCGTCGCGCAACGCCGTGCCGGTCAGGGAGGTCTTCGGGCTGCCGGTCAGCAACGTGCCGCTGCGGCTCGTGCTGGTCACCGTCGTGCTGTTCGTGCTCGGGCACTTCGGGGCGTACACGTTCGTCCGGCCGATCCTGGAGGGCCACACGGGCGCGACGCCCGCCTTCGTCACCGTCGTGCTCATGGTCTTCGGCGCCGCGGGGGCCGTCGGGAACTTCGTCGCCGGGCACACGGTGAGCAGGAGCCTGCGGGGGACGTTCGCCGTCGGCTGCGCGGGGCTCGTGCTGTCGTTGCTGGCGCTGCTCGCGATCGGCGGCGGGGAGGCGGGCGCGGTGGCCGCGCTGGTGGTGTGGGGGCTCTCCTTCGGGGCCGTGCAGCTGTGCCAGGTCAACCTGACGCTGGCCGCCGCGCCCGACACCTTCGAGGCCGCGATGTCGCTCAACACGATGGCGTACAACACCTCCATCGCGCTCGGCGCGCTCTTCGGCGGGCTGTTCGCCGACCACCTCGGGGTGACCAGCGTGATCTGGTTCGGGGTGGCGCTGACCGCCGGCTCGCTGGTGGTCAACCTCGCCACCGGACGGAGGGCGGCGCGCGGGCGGGACGCCGTGGCGACGAGCGCGTCCTGAGCCGGAACAAGTCGGCATGGCGTTGAACCGGGGGTCGCCGCGGGGCGTACCACGTGGCGGACGACGGCGTCTGACCTGCGCTGATCACCTGTGACGGGGATGCGATGGCGATGGACTTCCACGGATGGAGCGGCGGCCTCGCGCTGCAGCCGCGTGACTACCTCGCGAGCGGCCGGCCGCTCCTCGACGTCGTACGGGCCGCCGGCCCCTTCCGGGGCGAGACGCTCCACGAGCTCGCGCTCGGCACCGCCGCCACCATGGCCAGGCTGCACCTGGCCGGCATCGCGGGGCTGCGGCTCGGCCCGGACAACGTGCTGATCGGCCGGTACGGGCAGGCGCTCTTCGCCCCCGGGCCGCGCGACAGCGAGTTCCCTTCGAGCGACGTGCGGGCGTGGGCCGAAGTGATGATCTTCGCGGCCACCGGGGCGGAGGCGGGGCAGGGCGGGGAGGCCGGCCTCGACCGGCTGCCGCCGGCGCTGCGCACGCTGATCGACGAGTGCCGCAGGTCCGACCCGGACTCCCGGCCCACGGCGGCCGAACTGGTCGCCGTGCTGCTCGGCCGGCCCGTCCCTGGTGGCCGCGCCCAGGTCGAGCGGCTGCTGCGCGAGGCGGAGAGCCGGACCGTCCCGTACCGGCCGCCCGCGTACGAGGAGACGCTGATCAGCACGCCGCTCTGGCGGCGGCCCGCCTTCCTCGCGGGCGTCGCGCTCGGCCTGGCCGTCGTCGCGCTGCTCGCGGGCGCGGTCGTGCTGGTCTCCTCGCTGGCCGCGGGAGGCGTGTGATGAGGGATCTCGGGCTCGGCGTGCTCGTCGGCATCCTGATCGGCACCGTGGTGGCGTCGCTGGCGCTCGCGCTGTCCGACCTGCCGTCGGCCCGCGCGGCGGGGACGACCCGATCGGCGGGGAGTGTGGGTTTCACGGCCGCGATCTCGGCTCCGGAGGCCGGCCAGCTTAACCTGATTTATCAATTGAATCTGGCTTTCGGGCGAATAGGGCGAAGCGCCTGACCGGGCTCTCGCCCCTGGCTAAAGTGATAAATCCCATATCAGCGCGGTATGCATTGATATCGCGTAGTGCGCGAGGAGCCCGCCCCCCAGTGAGGAATCGCCGCGTAACCGAAGACGCCATGGTCCGAGCCCTTTACCGCGAATACGGCACCCCCCTGTTGGCCTTCGCGGTCCGGCTGACGGGCGGCGACCGGCGCTGGGCCGAGGACGTCGTCCAGGAGACCCTGGTCCGCGCCTGGCGCAACCTCCCCGACCTGCGTACGGACTCCGGCTCGCTCATGCCGTGGCTCGCCACCGTCGCCCGCCGCGTCGTCATCGACGACCGCCGCCGCTCCGGCACCCGCCCCCTGGACACCGTCGAGCAGATCCCCGAACGCGCCCAGCCCACCCCCGCCGACGACGACCGGCTGCTGCGCGAGATCGTCGTGACGGACGCCATGCTCTCGCTCTCCCCCGCGCACCGCCAGGTGCTCACCGAGACCTTCCTGCTCGACCGCTCGCTGGCCGAGGCGGCCGAGACGATCGGCGTGCCGATCGGAACGATCAAGTCCCGCGTGTACTACGCCATGCGGGCCTTGCGCGTCGCATTGGAAGAAAGGGGGGTGATGCTGCCATGAAAGCGCCGGCGCGTCACAGTATGGAGTGGGGGTGGTGACACCATGACCGAGGTTCAACACGAGGACGTGGCGGCGTACGCGCTGGGCCTGCTCGACGAGGGGGAGCGGGCGGCGTTCGAACGCCACCTGGCGGGCTGCCCGAGCTGCGCCGCCGAGGTCGGCATGTTCGCCGAGATGGGCGAGCTGATCAAGGGCGTGCATCCCGACGACCTGCTGCCCAGCCCGCCCGACCCGCAGGTCGAGTCGCTGCTGGTGCGGCGGGCCGCGGCCGAGCGCCGCCGCCGGGGGCTGCACCGTACGCTGACGGCCGCCGCCGCGTGCGTGCTGATCGCGACCGGTGTGCTGCTGGCCGTCCGGTCGTTCGCCGCGGGGCCCAACCCGGACAGCGTCCACAGCCCGGCCGCGGCGCTGCTGATGACCGGGAAGACCTACAGCGAGACCGACCCGGCCAGCGGCGTCACCGCCGTCGTCGGCCTGGAGGACAAGGGCTGGGGCACCCACGTCGCGCTGCAGCTCAAGGGCGTGAAGGGGCCGCTCCAGTGCCGGCTGCTCGCGGTGGGCGACGACGGCCGCTCCGAGGTCGTGGCGAGCTGGGGCGTCCCCGGCAAGGGCTACGGCGTGCCGGGCGCTCCCGACGCGCTGTTGCTGCACGGCGGCACGAGCCTCACCCAGGACCAGCTCAACCACTTCACGGTCGAGACCTTCGACGGCCGTACGCTCGCCTCGATCGCAGTATGATCCAGCCCTCATGCGCATCGACCTGCACAGCCACAGCAACGCCTCCGACGGCACGCAGCCGCCGGCCGACGTCGTGCGCCGGGCCCGCGAACGCGGCCTCGACGTGCTGGCGCTGACCGACCACGACACCGTCGCCGGGCACGGGGAGGCGGCCGCCGCGCTGCCCGGCGGGCTGACGCTGGTGCCCGGCATGGAGCTGTCCTGCCGCCGCGGCGAGCAGGGCATCCACCTGCTCGCCTACCTCTTCGACCCGGCCGAGCCCGAGCTGCGCGCCGAGTGCGTACGCCTCAGGGAGGCCCGCGAGACCCGCGCCCGGCTCACCGTCGAGCGGCTGGCCGAGCTGGGCGTGCCGGTGACCTGGGCCCAGGTGACCGAGCTGGCGGCGGGCGGCCCGGTCGGCCGGCCGCACATCGCCCGCGCCATGGTCGCCGCCGGGGCGATCGCCGCGCCCGACCTGGCGTTCACGCCGGAGTGGATCGGCACGGGCGGACGCGCGAACGTCAACCGCTACGCGCTCGACCCCGGGCAGGCGGTCCGGCTCGTCCGCGCCGCGGGCGGCGTCCCGGTGCTCGCGCATCCCAAGGCCGCCAGGCGCGGCCCCGCCGTGCCCGACGAGTGGATCGCCGAGCTGGCCGCCGACGGGCTGTTCGGGGTGGAGGCCGACCATCTCGACCACGACGAGCCCGCCCGCGCCCGGCTGCGCGGCCTGGCCGGCGAGCTGGGCCTGGCCGTGACCGGCTCCAGCGACGACCACGGCGAGCTGACCGGCCACCGGCTCGGCTGCGAGACCACCGACCCCGAGGTCTACGAACGCCTCGTCGCCGAGGCCACCGGCGCCGCCCCGATCAGCGCACGCTAGATGGGTGCCCGGCCCGTGCGCGGGGCCGCGAAGTGCGTGACGAACCAGCCGCGGGCCAGGTCCGCCACGGCGTCCAGAGCGCCGGGCTCCTCGAACAGGTGTGTGGCGCCGGGCACGATCGTGAGCCGGCACTCGCACGGCAGCCGCTGCTGGGCCTCCTGGTTCAGCTCGATCACGACCGGGTCCCTGCCGCCGACCACGAGCAGCGTGGGCGCGCGGACCGCCGCCAGGCGCGGCCCGGCCAGGTCGGGCCGGCCGCCCCGCGAGACGACGGCCGCGATGTCGTTGCCCGGCTGGGCCGCCGCCCAGAGCGCGGCCGCCGCGCCGGTGCTGGCCCCGAAGTAGCCGATCGGCAGGCCGGCCGAGTCCGGGTGCTCCCGCGCCTCGCGGGTGCGCTCCAGCAGGCGTTCGGCCAGCAGGCCGATGTCGAACACGTTCGCCCGGTCGGCCTCCTCCTCGGGCGTCAGCAGGTCGAACAGCAGCGTCGCCAGCCCGGCCTCGTTGAGCGCGCCGGCCACGTACCGGTTGCGCGGGCTGTGCCGGCTGCTGCCGCTGCCGTGCGCGAACAGCACCAGCCCCCGAGCGGCGTCAGGGACGACCAGATCACCCTCCCCGGACACACGCAACACCTCCCCCCGCCAGGCCCGCTACCCCGGCAGGCTCCCTCTATCCACCGGCCCCCGCCTGCTCCACGCTGGTGCCATGTCTGAGACTCCCGCCCCGCACTGCCTGCTGCATCCCGCCGTCGAGGTCCGGCCCTCGCCGATCGCCGGCGAGGGCCTGTTCGCCATGACCCCGCTGCCCGCGGGGACCGTCGTCTCCCGCCTCGGCGGCCGGCTGGTGACCTGGGACGCGCTGCGGGAGCTGCTCGCCGACCCCGCCGTCCCGTACGTCGACACGGTGGCCGTCGGCGACGACCTGCACCTGGTCCTGCCGCCGGGCAGCCCGAACGGCAAGGGCAACCACGGCTGTGAC
This sequence comes from Nonomuraea bangladeshensis, assembly GCF_039529455.1. NCBI lineage: Bacteria > Bacillati > Actinomycetota > Actinomycetes > Streptosporangiales > Streptosporangiaceae > Nonomuraea > Nonomuraea bangladeshensis. Next base: position 144,604 of record NZ_BAAAMV010000016.1, on the reverse strand, counting down.
CCCAACCTGTGGTGGAGCGGCCCCTACGCCCTCGTCGCCCGCCGCGACGTGCGACGAGGGGAGGAGCTGACGCTGGACTACGCGACCTGCACGAAGGCGCCCGGATTCGTGCTGGAGTGCCGGTGCGGAGCCCCGCTGTGCCGGGGACGGGTGACGGGGGAGGACTGGAGACAGGCCGACCTGCGCGAGCGCTACGGCGACCACTGGTCGTTCCCGCTGCCCGTGGGGTGACCCGCCCCCGGTCAGCGCAGCAGCAGCAGCGCCGTCACGAACTGGAGGAGGTGCCAGGCCCCATACGCCCCCGCCGCCCAGAACGCCCACTCCTTGCCCCGCCGGATCCGGGACACCCAGCGCAGCTCCTCCACCGGGTCCCTGCGGGCGCGCAGGGTCCTGGTCACCAGGCAGGCGGCGTTCAGCCAGGCGAACCCGGAGACCAGGAGCAGCGCGACCGAGAGCCCGAGCAGCGGCTCGGCCCCGCCGGGCACCTCCCACGGCAGCTGTCTCACCCAGGCGGCGGCCACGCCCGCGAGCAGCGCGAGGGCGATCCGCCGGTCCGTACGGGCCTGCCGTTTCAGCCACTTCAGGTCGCCACGCCGGGTCCGGTTCTGCCGGAGCATCAGGATCACCTCCGCTGGTTCGGTCGAAGCCACCAGCGAACACGAGGCCCCCGTCGAAGATCTGCGACCTCAGCCCCCGGATTTCCCTACTTTCATCGGCGATTCACGGCAGATACCGAAGTTCTTCCGCCACCCGGCCGGCCTCCTGCACGTCCCCGACCTCCTCCAGCGTGCGTGCCGCCTCCGTCAGGCACGCGACGGCCGCGTCCCGGTCGCCGAGCCGCGCCGAGACCAGCCCGAGCGCCCGCAGCGCGCAGCCGAGGTCCCGCCGCGTGCCGCACTCCTGGTGCACGTCCCTGGCCTGCCTGGCCAGCTCCAGGGCCTCCCCGGGCCGGTCCAGGTCGAGCAGGACCAGCGCCAGGGCGGTGAGCGCCGCCGCCCACCGGTCGCGGCTGCCGGCCGCCCGCTGCAGCTCGACGGCCTCCGTCGCCGGGCCGAGCGCCTCCGCCGCCCGGCCGGCCGCGTGCCTGGCCTGCGCGACCGACAGCAGCGCGCTGGCCCGGTTGTCGCCCAGCTCCTCCCTGATCGCCAGCGCCGCCCGCAGCGCGGAGGCGTGCCGGCCGAGCGACAGGTACGTGTACGCCAGCGTCTCCTGCACGTCCGCCTCGGCCCGCCGGTTGCCGGTGCCCTGCACGATGTCCAGGGCCTCCAGCGCGTACACGAAGGCCACCTGCGGCTGCCCCTGCCGCCTGCGCACCCGGGCCAGCCGGTTGAGCGTGCGGGCCTCTCCCGGCGCGTCGTGGATCACCCGGCTGATCGCCAGCGCCTGGTTGAGGTAGTCGTCGGCGCGCAGGTAGTCGGCCAGCCGCCAGTACACGAGCCCGATGTCGGCCAGCGTCTCGGCCTTGCCCTGCTCGTGGTGGAGCTCCACCTGCACCGTGAGCGCCTGCTCGTAGCAGGCCAGGGCCTCGTCGTAGCGGGCGCCGTTGCGGGCGACGCGGCCGAGCGCGCACAGGGCCCGGCCGCTGCCGTGGTGGTCGCCGGCGGCGGTGTAGCCGGCCAGCGCGCGTTCGGCGTCTCGCTGGGCGTCGTGCGGCAGGCGCAGCAGGTCGTAGATCTCGGCCAGGCAGAGCAGGGTCTCGGCCTCGGCCTGCTCGTCGCCCAGCTCCTGGCAGATCGACAGCGCCTCCAGGCCCTCCGACAGCGCCGCCTCCGGCTCGCCGAGGTCGCGCTGGACGCGGGCCAGCAGGATCAGGCTCTGCGCGGTGCCGCGCCGGTCGCCCAGCTCCGTGCGCACGGCGAGGGCCTGGCGGGCGTACGTGAGCGCCGGCTCGTAGCGCTCCTGCGACAGGTGCAGCCGGGACAGCGTGTGCAGGCAGCTCGCCACGCCGGTCCGGTCGCCGATCTCGCCGTACAGGTCCAGGGCCTCGCCGGCGCGGCGGAGGGCGTCCTCGACCTTGCCCGCGATGCCGTACACCTCGGCCAGGTCGATGAGCGCGCGGGCCCGGCCGACGTCGTCGCCGAGCGAGGTGTGGTCGGCGAGCGCCTCGCCGATGAAGCGGGCGGCCAGCGTGGACGGACCGATGTCGCGGTGGATGGAGCCGAGGTTGCCGCGCATGAGCGCGATCGCCCGCCGGTTGCCGACCTGGAGCGCGGAGGACAGGCCGGCCTGCTGGACCTCCAGGTTGTTCTCGTAGAAGCGGAGCCGCCTGAACGGCGCGAACACCGCCTCGGCCAGCCGCCACGCCATCCCGTACGCGCCGCTCTCCTCGGCCAGCCGCACGGCCGACACCAGCGAGCGCCGCTCGGCCTCGAACCACTCGCGCGGCGTCGCCGGATCGCCGGCGACCGCCAGGTAGTGGTCGAGCAGCCGCGCCCGCGCCTCGCGCACGCCCGCCTCGGCGTGCCGGCCCAGCTCCCTGGCCAGCCGCTTGACCAGGTCGTGCACCCGGTAACGCGGCCCCGGCAGCGGCTCCACCAGGTAGGCCCGGTGCAGCCCCTCGACCGCCGCGACGGCCTCGGCCACCGGCACGCCCAGCGCGGCGGCCAGCACCTGCGGGGTGAAGTCGCGCCCCGGCAGCAGCCCGACGTGCCGGAAGGCCCGCCGCCGCGCCGGGGTCAGCGACTCGTACGCGAGGTCCAGCGCCGACCGGAACGCCTCCTCGGGATCGCCCACCAGCACCCGGCCGGGCCGGCGCAGCTCCTGGATCCGCTCCCCGACGCTCATGCCGGGGTTCTCGGCCAGCTTGGCGGCCGAGATGCGCAGCGCGAACGGATGGTAGGAGCACACCCGGGCCAGCTCGGCCAGCGCGTCCCGGTCGGCCGCCCGCGGCGAGCCCTTCCCGAGCACCCCGACCAGCAGCGCGACCGCGTTGCCCGGGTCGAGCACGGGCAGGTCCATGAGGTCGGCGTGGCCGGTCGCGCGCAGCGGCGCCATGCGGGTGCGGCTGGTCACCAGCACCACGCAGTCCTTGCCGCCCGGCAGCAGCGGGCGCACCTGGGCGGCGTCGGCGGCGTTGTCGAGGATGAGCAGCAGCCTGCGCCCGGCCGTCCTGCTGCGGTAGAGCAGCATCAGCTCGGCCTCGTCGGCGGCGGGCTCGCCGACGCCGAGCGAGCGCAGGATCTGGCCGAGCGCCTCGACCGCGCTCATCGGCGGCTGGCTGGGCGACTGCCCGCGCAGGTCGATGACGATCTGGCCGTCGGGGAAGCGGCCGGCGTGCAGGTGCCCCCAGTGCGTCACGAGCGCGGTCTTGCCGACGCCGGGCAGGCCCTGCACCACCATGGTGCCGGTGCGGCGGGGCCGGTCCAGCCAGGCGGTGAGCAGGTCGAGGCTCTGCTGGCGGCCGGTGAAGTCGGGCACGTCGGCGGGGAGCTGGCGGGGCTTCGGCAGCTCGCCGACCGGCAGCGGCTCCGCCGGCGCGCCCGGCCGGGTCAGGAACGGGGTCACGCGGCCGGTGAAGGGCGCCGACAGGTGCTCCCAGTCGCCGGCGGCGGCTCGCAGCGCGGGCGGGTCCGTCACGCGCAGCCGCCGGTAGCCGGGGCGGACCAGCCAGCCGCGCCGCGTCCACTGCTGGAGCCGGCGCTGCACCACGTCGGGGGAGCTGCCGACCAGGTCGGCCAGGGTCTCCATCGACAGCGGCGGCGCCGACTCGGAGGCGAGCCCGTAGCGCTCGTCGAGGTGCAGCAGCCACACCGCGAGCCGGGCGGCGACCGGGGCGCGGGACAGGGCCTCGTGCCTGCGGGCGGCGACGTTCCTGGCGAACAGCTCCTGCACCAGCGCCGTGGCCACGCCGGGGCTGGCGGCGGCGTGCTCGCGCAGCCGCCGCAGGTCGATCGGCCAGGCCCGCAGCTCGGTCAGCGCGTCCACCCTGACCCGCTCGGCGGGGCTCCAGAAGGCCAGCTCGCCGATCAGGTCGCCGTCGCCGCGGAGGTCGTGGAGGCATTCGCGGTCGCCGCCAGGGGTGTATTCGCGGGCGTAGCCGTAGTCGATGACGTAAACGTGATGAGGGGCGCGTAACGGGGAGCAGATGGTCTCGTTACGCCGGAACACGCGCGGCCGGGCGCCCTCGTCCACCAGTGACCTGAACGACTGCACCCCGACACCACCCATCGTCGGACGGCGGTGTCCTCGGCCTGACACTTGCTGAACGGATTGACCACCAATGTGTCACATCGGGCGGTCCCATTGTCAATGCCCGGCTGTCAGTGCCGGGCTGTCCATGCCGTTCAGACGGTCGCGGTGTCGGCCCGGTCGGGGACGAAACGGTAGCCGACGTTGCGGACCGTGCCGATCAGGGATTCGTACTCGGTGCCGAGCTTGGCGCGCAGCCGCCGGACGTGCACGTCCACCGTGCGGGTGCCGCCGAAGTAGTCGTAGCCCCAGACCTCCTGGAGGAGCTGGGCGCGGGTGAAGACCCTGCCCGGGTGCTGCGCGAGGTATTTCAGCAGCTCGAACTCCTTGAAGGTGAGGTCGAGCACCCGGCCGCGCAGCCGGGCGGTGTAGGTGGCCTCGTCGATGGACAGGTCGCCGCTGCGGATCTCGTCGGGCACGTCCTCGGCGGCGGCCTGGCTGATGCGGCCGGTCGCCATGCGCAGCCGCGCCTCGACCTCGGCCGGGCCCGCGCTGTCGAGGAGGACGTCGTCGACGCCCCATTCCGCGGTCATGGCGGCCAGGCCGCCCTCGGTGACGATCACCAGCAGCGGGCAGTCGATGCCCGTGGTGCGGATCAGCCGGCACAGGCTCTTGGCCTGCACGAGCTCCCTGCGCGCGTCGACGATGACGGCGTCGGCGGGCGGTGTGTCGATGAGCGCGGACGCCTCGGCGGGCGCCACGCGGACCGAGTGGAGCAGCAACCCCAGCGCCGGGAGCACCTCGGATGACGGCTCGAGGGCGTTGGTCAGCAGGAGCAGATTGCTCATTACGGCCTCCTCAAACACGCAAGGACCCGGGGGCTACGTCGCCCAGGTCCTGTGAGTGAGGATATCCCACGAGTAAGACCCGTCCATTGCGGGTCCACCAGGTGAACAGCGCGTCTCGTGAAACAACCTTGTTAAGGAAGACGCACAATGGTTCGGCAAGGATTGTGAGGATCAAATGGCCACAGGCAAAATACGGTATTGGGCGGCGGCCAAGGAAGCGGCTGGTGTCGCCGAGGAGTCGTTCGACGCGGTCACGCTGAGTGAGTTGATGACGAAAATCACAGCAGACCGGGCCGAGCTGGCGCGCGTCGTGCGGCGCTGCTCGTTCCTGGTCGACGGCGCGCCCGTGGGAAAGCGCCCGCACGACGAGGTCACGCTCGGCGACGGCGTCACCGTCGAGGTGCTGCCGCCTTTCGCCGGTGGGTGATCAACGGCTTCGCGGGGGAATGAGAGGTCTCGATCGATAGGCTCGTACCCCCGCCTGCACAGGGAGCCCCATGCGCAAGCTGATCGTTTTTCTGATCGTGCTGGTCATTCTCCTTGTCGCCGTCGACCGCGTCGCGGCCGCCGGGGTCGAACGCGACCTCGCCAACCGCATCGCGGCCGCCGCCGACCTCTCCGGCACGCCCACGGTCACCATTGAGGGCATCCCCTTTCTCACCCAGGCCGTCAGCGGGCATTATCCGGAGGTCCGGTTCGACCTCGGCACCCTCACCTACGGCGGCGTGCCGGTGAAGAACCTGCGGGGCGCCGCCTACGACGTGACCGCGCCGCTCGCCGACATCCTGCAGAACAGAGCCGACATCCGGGCCGGCCGCATGACCGTCAGCGGCACCCTCACCAGGGCCACGATCGACAAGTACGCCCCCCGCGGCGTCAAGATCGGCGGCAACGGGTCGCGGCTCACCGCGTCGGGCGAGCTGACGGTGGGGGCGAACAAGGTGAAGTTCGACGCCGAGCTGCGGGTCTCGGTGGTCGACGGGCAGATCAGGCTGCAGGCCGAGAAGATCGAGGGCGTGCCCGCGGCGCTCGCGCAGTTCGTCTCGATCCCGATCCCGTTCAAGGCCGACCTGCCCTTCGACGTCAAGGTCACCCGGGTCAGGAGCGTGGCCGACGGACTGGAGTTCACCGCCGAGGCGACCGACGTGCCGCTCCGTGGATAAGCCTCGTGGATGAGCCTGAACCGATCGGCGCCGCTGTACGTGATGAGGGCGTGAGCGCAGCCGGGACCGCCGACGAGGAACTCGTGAAGACCCTCTTCGACGAGCACGCGGGGCCGCTCTACGGCTACGTGCTGCGACTGACCGGCGACTCGGGAAGGGCGGAGGACGTGGTGCAGGAGACGCTGCTGCGGGCCTGGCGGCATCCCGACGCGCTCACCGACCGGCCGATCAGGGCGTGGCTGTTCACGGTGGCCCGTAACCTCGTGGTGGACCAGCACCGCGCCAGGAAGGCCAGGCCGCCCGAGATCAGCGACGAGGCGCTCACCGTCGTGCCGGCCGAGGACGAGCTGGAGCGCGCCGTCGAGTCGTGGGCGGTGGCCGAGGCACTGGCCGCGCTGCGGCCCGAGCACCGCGAGGTGCTGATGGAGGTCTACTACCGGGGGCGATCGGTGAAGGAGGCGTCGGACACGCTGGGCATTCCACCGGGGACGGTCAAGTCGCGCACCTACTACGCGTTGCGCGCGCTCAAGCTCGCGCTGGAGGAGCGGGGGCTGGCGCCGTGATGACCTGCGAGGAGGTCCGGATGTCCTTGGGGGTGCGGGCGCTCGGCGCGCTCGACCCCGAGGAGGCGCAGGAGGTCGACCGTCACCTGGCCGGCTGCGAGGCGTGCGCCGCCGAGCTGCTGGAGCTGGAGGACGTCACCTCGTTCCTGGGCAAGGTGTCGGAGCGGGACGTCGAGCTGGTCGCCAGCCCGCCGCGCCAGGTGCTGGACCGGCTGCTCGACGACCGCGCCCGGCGCACCAGGCGCGGCCGGATGCTGCTGCTGTCGGCGGCGTCCGTCGCGGCGCTGGTGGTGGGCGGCGCGGTCTGGACGGCCGTGACCGGCGGCGGGCCGGCCATGACCGCGGCGAGCGCGCCGGAGCGGGCGGCCTCCTCCGCCGCGTCCTCGTCGGGTGCGGCCGACTCGGCCGCCACCGCCGCCGAGCAGCCCGTGCCGCTCGCCGACCAGAACAGCGAGCTGCGCGCGACCGGCGACCCGCTCCCCAGCCCGTCCGCCATGCCCACGAAGCAGAAGAAGCAGGCGGTGGCGGGCCCCGAGTTCACCGGCGAGAACGCCGCCGACGGCTACCACGCCACGATCCTGGCCTGGCCCGCGGACGACGGCGCCGAGCTGGCCGTACGGCTGCGCGGCGTGCCGGCCGGCACCCCCTGCCGGGTCCGCGTCGTCGGCGAGGGCGGGCGGCGGGACGTCACCGACGGCTGGGTCGCCGGAGGCGCCGGCTTCGAGGAGCGCGACGCGTTCAAGACCACGACCGGGCTGCCGCTCGCCGACATCGTCCGCTTCGAGGTGATCGACGAGCGCACGGGCAAGGTGCTGGTCCGGGTCAAGGTGCCCGGCAGGTAGGCCGGGGGCGGGAAGCAATCGCCGGTCGCGCCGGTTGCATCCGACGTGACTTCGTTGTCCGAGGGGGACCTCGGCGCCGCCCTCGGTGAGCGGGCGACGCTGGTGCAGTTCTCCACCGCGTTCTGCCAGCCGTGCCGGGCGACCAGGCGGGTGCTCGCCGACGTGAGCGCGCTCGTGCCGGGCGTGCGGCACGTCGAGGTGGACGCGGAGTCCCGGCTCGACCTGGTGCGCAGGCTGGAGGTCACCGGCACGCCGACGGTGTTCGTGCTCGACGGCGCGGGACGCGTCGTCAAGCGGGCCGCCGGGCAGCCGCGCAAGGCCGACGTCCTGGTGGCGCTCGCAGGGGCGTTGAACCAGGAATCGTCTCATCAACCGGACGAGATGTGACAGATGGCGAGACGCCGAGTAGTGTCTTGGCTATGACCCCTTCGACAGAGCTGCTCACGAAGCGGCGCGCGGTTGATTTCTGCCGCGTGGCCACCGCGCTCTGTCGCGCTGCCTGAGGACGATCTAGCGCGGATCCTCGGATGATCCGCCCCAATCGACCCTTCAGGAGCATCCCGCGATGCGTGCCGACCTTCCATTGTCGCGCCTCCGCGCGCCGATCACGACCCTGACCACCGCCCTCGTCACTTCGACGGGGCGCTTCCGGGCGCCTGCGGCCGCGCGCATCCCGCCGGAGCTCCTCACGAAGATCCTCACCGCAGCCTCGGGATCCATCCTCGGCTGCGCCACGTACCCGCATATTCGCCGTCTACTGCCCGCCGCCAACATGGAGGTTTCCCAATGAGCCGCTCCGCCGCACTGGTGGACGCCGACTGGGTCGAGGCCAACCTCGACACGCCCGGAGTCGTCATCGTCGAGGTCGACGAGGACGTCAGCGCCTACGACAGCGGCCACATCCGTGGCGCTGTGAAGATCGACTGGCGGACGGACCTGCAGGACCCGGTCCGCCGCGACTTCGTGGACAAGACCGGCTTCGAGGCCCTGCTGTCCGACCGAGGCATCTCCAACGACGACACCGTGGTGCTGTACGGCGGCAACAACAACTGGTTCGCCGCCTACGCCTACTGGTACTTCAAGCTCTACGGCCACGACAACGTCAAGCTGCTCGACGGCGGGCGCAAGAAGTGGGAGCTCGACTCGCGCGAGCTGGTCAAGGACGTCACCGAGCGCCCCAAGACCCAGTACACCGCGCAGGAGCAGGACACCTCCATCCGCGCCTTCCGCGACGACGTGGTGAGCGCCATCGGCAAGCTCAACCTGGTCGACGTGCGCTCGCCCGACGAGTTCACCGGCAAGCTGCTGGCCCCGGCCCACCTTCCGCAGGAGGCGGCGCAGCGCGGCGGCCACGTGCCGACCGCCCGTAACATCCCGTGGTCCAAGGCGGCCAACGACGACGGCACCTTCAAGTCCGACGACGAGCTGCGCACCCTCTACCAGGACGCGGGCGTCGACTTCGGCAAGGACACCATCGCCTACTGCCGCATCGGCGAGCGGTCGGCGCACAGCTGGTTCGTGCTGCACGAGATCCTCGGGCAGGCGAACGTGAAGAACTACGACGGTTCGTGGACCGAGTACGGCTCGCTCGTGGGCGTGCCGATCGAGCTGGGGGAGGCCCGCTGATGACGGCACAGGGTTGCGGAGCGCCGGAGCAGACCGTGGCGCTGCCCGCAGGGATCGATCTGTCCAACCAGGCCGTGATCCAGGGCGTGGTGACCGGCACGGGCACCGCCTACGCCCGCCTGCTCGACCGCACCGGTGAGTTCACCGGCGAGGTCGTGGTGTCCGACGACGGCGTCTTCCGCTTCTTCGCCGCCCCCGGCGACTGGACCGTCCGCATCATCGCGGGCGGCGGCGTCACCAGGGACGTGCAGGTGGAGGCCAAGCTGGGCGAGGTCGCCCAGCTCGCGGTCGCCGTCTGACCTCTTCGTTGAAGGGCCCGCGCCGGTCTCCGGCGCGGGCCTTTTCGTGTGTCAGGGCTTGACCGGGTAGCGCATGAGCAGCGTGGCCCGGACGAGGTCGGGGCCGTGCGCGCGGTAGCCGTGGAGCACGTCGGAGCGCCAGGAGATGTGGTCGCCGGGGCCGGCGGTCAGCGGCTCCTTGATGGGCCCGGCGCTCAGCGTGCCGGTGAAGACCGTCACGTGCTCGGTGACGCCTTCGTGGTGGGCGGGGCTGGTCTGGGTGAGTCCGGGCGGGACGCGCACCCGGTAGAGCTCGTAGATGACGCGGTCGTCCTCGAAGACCTCCAGCAGTTCGGCCTCCATGGCCGTGCCGCGCATGATCCGCGGCTCGGGCGGCGGGTCGAGTATGGCCCCGATGGGCACGCCGAGCTGGGCGGTGATGGCCCAGAGCGTCGCGAGCGTCGGGCTGTGGGCGCCGGTCTCGACGCCCGCGAGCGCGTCCTTGCCGATGCCGGCCCGGCCGGCCAACTCGGAGAGCGAGACGCCGCGCTCCTGACGCAGCCGCCGCAGTCGATCCCCCACCGCGCGAGGGTCGGTGTCGAACGCGGGGAGCGGTTCCATGCGCTCATGCTCCCCCCGTGCCGCCGGGGTTCCTACGGGGGACTAGCGACTTGTCACCCCGGCCGCGTTTCCGAGGTTGCTGCTGCGACACCAGGGACAGGCCGCTACGATTCCACAGATGTCCGGTTCGACAGGCGTGATGGCACCACCCGCGTCCGGGCCTGCACCGGCTCGGCGGATGCCCTCGCCGTACTCACTGCCCCTGCACGCGCTGCGGCTGGCGGGGAAGTGCGCGCTGCCCCTGATCCTCTGGTTCGCCGCCGGCGAGGCGGCCCGCTACGCGCTCCTCTACGGGGCCAGCGAGGTCGCCTACGGCGAATGGCGCCAGGTCCGTCTGGTGCTGGTCATGACGCTGCTCACGTTCATCGTCCTCGCCGCGATGGTCGTCACGACCGGGATGCTGCACGCGCTGCGCGGCGCGCTCTGGGAGATGCGCGCGAGGGCCGGGGAGGGCGTGGCGGACGAGCCGTTCTTCCGCACCCTCGACCGGGTCGCGCCGGCCTTCGCCGTCCTCTACCTCGCCTGGGGCTTCCAGACCGAGGACGCCAGGGACGTCTACCAGATGGACATGTTCCATCATCTCGACGAGCAGATGACGGCCTCGTTCTTCGGCGAGAGCAGCGACGTCGGCCGCGGTCTGACCGACCTCGACTGGCGGGTCTCGCTCGGCGCGATGGTCGTCACCTTCGCGCTGAAGACGCTCTTCGCCAAGGCGCTGGAGAAGGGCAAAGGCGGCTTCTTCGGGTTCTTGGCCGCCTTCTCCGAGTTCGCGTTCGTCTTCTACGGGCTGAACGCCACCGTGGCCTTCGCCGACGCCCGCTCCGAGTGGGTGGAGCACCGCAGCGTCGTCGCGGGCACCGAGGAGGTGGTGACCGCGGCGAAGGAGAACCTCCCGGTGTGGGACGCGATCACCGGCGACTACTGGCCGCTGTTCATCGACGCCGTCGCCGTGCCGCTGGCCTGGCTCACCGTGGCGATGCTGGTCTTCGGCGCCTACTCCGACGAGACCCGCGTCCTGGTCAAGGGGACCAGGCTGGAGAAGGGCGTGGACCGGCTGGAGAGCAGCCACGACCTCACCCAGAAGTCGTTCGACCGGCTCACCGGCGGCTTCAGGGATCGCTGGCTGCCGCTCGCGAACTCGCTGCGGCTGGTGTTCAGGAGCGGCTTCCCGCTGTTCGGCATGATGTGCCTGTGCTACGTGGCCCTCTCGGTAGGCGGCGCCTACGCGCAGCGCGCCGTGGTGGCGCTCGTCGGCTCCCGCGAGGAATGGGTGTGGGTCTACCAGGGCGTGCCGCTGGTCTACCTGCGCGAGATGGTCGTGACCGTGCTGACCATGGCGCTGCTGGCGGCGACGTACGATCTGGCCGCCACCCGGGCGCGGCTGCGCGGCCGGCCGCTCAACGACGTCTGAACCGCAGCACGTACACGTCCAGGCCCAGCGCCTTCACCTTCTCGTGGTCGAACAGGTCCTCCGTCGGGGTGTCCGAGCGGTAGTTGCTCGGCTCGAACGACAGCTCGACCTCCTCCGCCACGGGTGTCGGGACGATCGCCATGCCCTGGATCCGGTAGTCCTTGCCCACCTCCATGCGTTCCAGCGGGCGGTCGCCGACGACCTCGAAGGGGACCGTCCACTCGCGGCCGGCCCGGTCGCGGAGCTTCATGTCGCCGGGATCGCCGATCATGGTGGCGGAGGCCGCGTCCACGACCCTCCTCGTGATGTCGATCTTCAGCCAGGTCACCTCGGGGCCGTGCTTGTTGCCCTCCGGGGGCTTCATCGGGGCGACGGCGACCCGCCACTCGGTGTTGTAGACCTTGCCCGGCTGCCCGGCGGGGACGACGGTCTCGATGTGGTTCAGGCCGCGGGTGACCTGCTGCTCGTAGAAGTCGTGGTGGTCGTAGAGGTTCACCGCGACGGTGAGCAGCGAGACCGCGACGGCGGCGACGGCGACGAGCAGGCGGCGGCGGGGCTTTCCCGTCCGCGCGGCGGCCTGCCCGGCGTCCGCGGGCCGTGGCGGGAGGCCCTGGGGCGGCCACGGCCGGGAGGGCGGGGCTCCGGGGACGGCCGGGATGGGCTGCGTCGAGCTGCCCTGCTGCCGGCGGCCGACGGGCGGCCACACCTGCTGGTCCGGATGCGGGACCCTGGGCCGCCGGGCGTCGTACGGCTGCGGCCTGGCGGGGCGGCGGGGCGGCGCGGCGGGCCCCGGACGGGCGGGCTGCCCGGTGTAGCCCTCGGGGGCCGGCGTCCAGCCCTGCTGGGGTTGCCGCTGCTCCGGAGAGAACCAGTCACGCTCGTTCGTGCTCATGTGCCGATCACTTCTTGACGGTCGGGTAGACGTCCTGGGCCGAGGCCACGAGCTTGCGCGCGCCCTCGTCGTCCAGACCGAGATCGATCTCCACCTCCGGCTGGTACGGCTCCACCATCACGCCCTGCTGCGGCAGGCTGAACCGCACGCTCGCCTCCGGCAGCGCCGACGCCGGCACCTCGAAGTAGAACCGCCCGCTCACCCAGATGTCCGGCTGCACGAAGGTGTTGGACAGCGTGACGGATCTGTCCACCCGGTCGGTGGCCTCGAACCGCTTGCCGTCGGCGGTGACGAGGACGGGCGTCGCCAGGTGGTACGGCTTGAGACTCGACTTGGCGGAGGCCCCGACGACGAGGAAGACGTTGTCCGTGGCGAGGGTCTCGGACGAGCCCTGGAGGGCCTTGGCGGCGGTGATCGAGTCGAGCCGGAGGGTGAACCTGCGGGCGTCGACGTTCTCGCCCTTGGCGCCCGTGTAGACGATCGGGTCGCTGACCTCGGTCTCCTCGAGCTTGAGCGTCTGCAGTCCCATCGCGCCCGCGATCAGGAGCACTCCGGCCGCCACGGCGAGCAGCCGCGCGCCGAGGCCGGGCCGGCGACCGGCCGGCGGCCCGCCGGGCGAGGGGAGCGCGGCGGCGCGGGGCGCGGTGGCGGTCATGCGCCGGCCTCCTGCTTGACGGGCAGCGTCACCCGCGCCTTGATCTCGGGGACGAACTTCTCGCCCACCTGCTCGGACACCATCTTCCACCGGAGCTCCGTGCTGCCGAAGCCGGTCCCCTCCTCGAAGGAGCCGACGTCGATGGTGATCTGGGCCGGTGGCCGCTCGCCCTCCTTGAGCCGGTAGCGGACGATGACCTGCGTCGGGACGTCCGGCTGGAGCTGCTGCGACTCATCGCCCTTGATCAGCGCGAAGGTGAACGGCCCCGACTCCTTGGAGAAGGCGGGGCTGATCTTCAGGAGCGAGCCCGCGAAGCTGGTCAGCGTGAACGCCTGCGAGGGCTGCTCGGGCGGCATCCCGACCCTGGCGGTCTCGTCGGTCTTGTTGGTGACGTCGAAGACGAGCTCGACGAAGCGGTTGTCCTCGTCGAAGGAGAGCTCGCCCTTCTCCACCTTCACCCGTGACTCCACGAACCTGGTGGAGTACATGCCCTGGTCCAGCACCGCGCCCTGACCGAGCGGCTTCGGGACGTCGGGAGCCTCGTCGAGCCCGCCCAGCAGAGCGGTGATGCCGAGGGCGGTGAGCGCCACCAGGGCGACGGCGGGCACCACCACCGGGCGTCTCGGCCTCTCGTCGCTGCCGCCGGCGGGTTCCGTCATGGCTATGGATGGTAATAGGTATCGCTTGTACCATCTGCCGCATTGCTCCCAACGCTTCGGCCGAATTGCCGAGAAACTCTGCCGTTCCGGGGGTTGAAGCTCTTACGCTGTCACGAGGCGGGAAAGGGCGACCCGACATTGGGAGAACGATCGCGGCCGGAGGGTCACGTGGCAGACGTGCATCCCGAGCATGCCCAGCTTCAGGCTGACCGCATCTACCTGGGCTGGCAGTACCTCCTGCTGCACCCCGACCCCGGCCCCCCGCCCAAACGGCCCTCGCCGGCCTCGTCGGGCGAGGAGCCCGCGGCCGGGCCCGATCCGGTCCTGGCCGAGCTGGGCCGCCGCGAGCAGATGCAGGAGGACATGCTCAACCGGCCGGTCCGGCTGTTCCGCGTGTTCGCGCTCGTGCTGAGCGTGCTGATCCTGGCCGTCGCCGTCGCGGGCTACCTCGACTGGTCGTTCGCGATCGTCGGGCTGGTGGCGGCCGGCGGCGTGGCGGCCATCTGCACCTTCGCCCTCATGCAGGGCGACAAGGCGGTCCGCTACCGCGCGCTGGAGCAGCAGGCGCGGGACCAGCGGCGACGTCAGGAACGCGACAAGGAGCTCTTCCAGGCCCAGGAGGAGCACGCCAGGCGCTACCGCGAGTGGCAGGAGTCCAAGGACCGCCACGACCGCCAGCTCAGCTGGTACGCCGTCGCCGTCCCCGACGAGATCGACCGCATCGACGTGGCCGGCGGCACCCTGCCCGGCTGGTCCGCGCTGATCACGCTGCTCGGCGCCACCCGCCTCTACAGCGGCGGCCATCTCACCGTGCTCGACCTGTCCGAGGGCGCCATCGCCAAGGACCTCATCGAGCTGGCCCGCAAGGGCGGCGACGACCCCCTCGTGTGGGTGCTGCCGGTCGACCTGCCCAAGCTCGACCTCGGCGCGACGCTCAAGCCGGAGGCGTTCGCGGACGTCCTCGCCCACGTGGTCAGCGTCAGCGAGGAGCACCGCACCACCCGCGACCTCAGCTTCGACAACGCCATCCTGGAGCGGGTGCTGGAGGTCCTCGGCGAGAACGCCACCATCAGCCAGGTCACGGCCGCCCTGCGGGCGCTCGCGCAGGTCGGCGACCCGCGCGACGACCTGCGCTTCGGGCTGCTCACCGCCACCCAGCTCGAACGCATCGGCACGCTCTTCGGCCGCGGCGTCAGCGACCGCGTGGTGATCGAGCGGGCCTGGGCCCTCGAATCGCAGCTCCGCAAGCTGGAGACGCTCGGCACCGAGGCCGTACGGCTGCCGCCGGCCCGGCTGCGGGTGGTGAGCATGGACCGGCAGGCGGGGGTGTTCGGCAACCGGGTGCTCGGCACGTACGTGGCCACCGCACTCACCCACATCCTGCGCCAGTCGCCCGCCTCCGACCGGCCCTGGTACCACACGATCATCGTGGCGGGCGCGGACAAGCTCAGGGGCGACGTGCTCGACCGGCTCATGGACGCCTGCGAGACCTCCCGCACCGGGCTCGTCCTGACCTACCGCTCGCTCACCCCCACCGTGCGCGAACGGCTCGGCAGGGGGCACGCGGCGGTGGCGTTCATGCGGCTCGGCAACGCCGAGGACGCCCGCGTCGCGAGCGAGCACATCGGCACCGAGCACCGCCTGGAGCTGGCCCAGCTCACCGAGACCATCAGCGCGTCGCTGCCGGGGCTCAACGGCGGCTACACCTCCACGGTCTCCCAGGTGGACGACGAGCGCGAGCTGCGCGACGAGAGCGAGGCCGACCTCGCCGAGGACATCACCGAGTCCACCGAGTGGGGCCGCACCGCCGACAAGATCTCCGAGAAGGAGCGCGTGCTCCAGCGCTCACGCGAGTTCCTGGTCGAGCCGCACGAGCTCCAGCAGCTCCCCACGACCTCCGTCATCGTCACCGACGCCACGGCCACCGGCCGGCGGGTCCGCCTCGCCGACGCCAACCCCGCCATCCTCACCTTCCCCAAGACCACGCTCGGCCAGCTGGAGGACGTACGCGAGGCCGTGCTGGCGCTCGACCCCCAGGCCGCCGACGGGGAGGAGCCGCCGCCCAACCTCGGACCGCCACCGCCACGGCTCGACTGGCGAAAGGGCCGGGCATGACCGGGTAATGACATGGTCAATGTCAAGGTGACGAGCTGGCGGTTGCTGGAATTTGGCGAAGAACCGTCTCTGGGGGATTGATGATGCAGCCGAGCGTCTCGCTGAGCGGGCCCTGGTATCGAATCCAGTCGATCGCCGCGCCCTCGCGAAGCTCGTCGGCGGAATGGGACTTCGTCACCGTGCTGCCCGCCGTGTTGTCGGCGGCGCAGCGCGACCGGCCGTTCGTCATCGGCTGGCTGTCACGGGGATCCGGCGCGCCGCTCGAACTCATCACCAACGCGGGCCCGCTGTCGCCGCCGCGTCAGCCGCGCCGCGCCACCGACGTGCCCGACCGGCCGAGGGGGCCGCAGCCGCTGCTGTTCCCCGGCGGGGCGCGCGGGGTCCAGCTCTCCGACGAGTACCTCGCCGACCTGGCCGACCTCGTGTGGGCGCCCTGCCCCGGGCGGCAGGCCCCGCCGCTGGGCGGGCGCGAACGCCACGCCGACCACGACGAGCTGACCCGGCCCACGCTGTTCGAGGCGACCCTGGTCACGTTGATGTCGCGGCCGTTCGCCTGGCTCGTCGTAGCTGAGCCGACCGACCTGCTGGACGCCGAGGTGGCTCACCTGCGCACCCAGCTCAACGTGCTGCGCCAGTACGGCGACGCCTCCGAGCGCTCCCGGTTCGACGCCGAGCGGGCCGAGCGGCGCATGCAGGAGCTCGACGCCTTCCGCGAGGCGGGGCTGTGGAACGTGCGGGTGCTGGCCGGCGCCGCCACCGCCGACGAGTTGCGGCAGCTCGCGCCCGTGCTGGTCGGGTCGGTCGAGATGAGCCATCACCCGTACCGGCTGCGGAGCTCGCACGGGGCCGCGTATTCGCTGGCGGAGTCGCTGGCCGTCACCGTGCAGGACCCGGCCGACGGGGCCGCCGCGCCGTTCGCCGCGACCGCGGGAGCGCTCGCCGCGCTGGCCGGGCTGCCCCGGCGCGAGGTGCCCGGCGTCCGCGTGCTCGACTCGGGCTTCTTCGACGTGACGTCCGAGGCCGACGGGGGCGAGCTGGAGCTCGGCGAGATCCTCGACGGGCAGGACCGCGCCGTCGGCACGTTCCGGGTGCCGCTCGCCACGCTCAACCGGCACGCCTTCGTCACCGGGGCGACCGGCTCGGGCAAGTCGCAGACCGTACGGCACCTGCTGGAGCAGCTCAGCCGGGCCCGCATCCCGTGGCTGGCGATCGAGCCGGCCAAGTCCGAGTACGCCGCCATGGCCGGCCGCGTGGACGAGCCGATCACCGTGATCAACCCGTCCGCGCCCGAGGGCGTGCCGTTCAGCGTCAACCCGCTCGAACCCGAGCCCGGCTACCCCGTACAGGCCCACATCGACATGATCAGGGCGCTGTTCATGGCCGCCTTCGACGCCGAGGAGCCGTTCCCGCAGATCATGTCGCTGGCGCTGCAGCGCGTCTACGAGGCCACCGGCTGGGACGTCGTCACCGGCGGCGCGGTCCCCGGCTCCAGCGTCCCGCCCAGCGTCCCCACCCTCGAACAGCTCCAGCAGCACGCCATGGACGTCATCAAGGAGATCGGCTACGGCCGCGAGGTCCAGGCCGACGTCGAGGGCTTCATCTCGCTGCGGCTGCGCTCGCTGCGCGTCGGCTCGGCCGGGCGCTTCTTCGAGGGCGGTCACCCCGCCGACGTCGGCGGCCTGCTGGAGCGCAACGTCGTGCTCGCCATCGAGGACGTCGCCAACGACGAGGACAAGGCGTTCCTCATGGGCACGCTGATCATCCGGATCGTCGAGCACCTGCGGATGCGGGCGCGCAAGGAGAAGGTCCACGACCTGCGGCACGTCATCGTCATCGAGGAGGCGCACCGGCTGCTGCGCGACCGCGGGCACGGGCGGGCCTCCACGCACGCGGTCGAGCTGCTGGCGGGGCTGCTGGCCGAGATCAGGGCGTACGGCGAGGGCATCGTCGTCGCCGAGCAGATCCCGTCCAAGCTCGTCTCCGACGTGGTCAAGAACACCGCGCTCAAGGTCGTGCACCGGCTGCCCGCCGAGGACGACAGGAAGCTCGTCGGCGCGGCCATGAACCTCAGCGAGGAGCAGTCCAGGCACGTCGTGTCGCTGCAGCCCGGCTCGGCCGCGGTCTTCGCCGACGGCATGGACCGGCCGCTGCGGGTCCGCGTGCCGCTCGGCGAGTCGAGGGAGAAGCTGCTGCCGGGGCCGCCGCCGCCCATCCGGGGCCGCCGCTCGGCCGCCTGCGGCGCCCAGTGCCGGGGCGGGCAGGCGTGCACGCTGGTCGAGCTGCGCGAGGCGGACGTGCTCGCCGACGCGCCGGAATGGGCGTGGCTGCGCATCTGGTGTGACACGGTCGTGCTCGCCTTCGTCAGCAACCGGCCGCTGCCGGGCGTGCCGCGCGTCCTCGCCGCGTCCTGGGGCGAGCTGCCCGCGCGGCGGCGCGAATGCCTGCTCGCCACCCTCGTCGAACGGTCGGTGCAGCGGCGCGCCTGGTCGCTGCGGAGCTGGTTCGACCCCACGCTGCTGACCGAGAAGGCGGCGGAGAAGGCCACGCGGCTGCTCGCGGGGCTGGAGGGCGGCGGCGAGCGGCCGGGGGCGTCGTGGGTGATCCCGCAGGTGCGGTGGCTGCACGAGGTGGACCGGCTCTTCCCGCACGGGCAGTCCGCCCCCAACCTGCGCAGCCCGGCCCCGCCGATGGAGTACGCCCTGTTCCGCCCGCCCCACGCCGGCCCCGCCGTGAACGGGTCTTCTGACCGCGTGCACACCGAGCTACTCGGTCACCGCGCCAAGGCGCTGCGCCACCACCCGCTGTCCATGGAGGTGGACCGCAACCGGGCGCTGGCCTGGCGGGTCATCCTGGGCGACGACGAGAACGAGTCCGTGCAGCGCGACATCACGACCGTCGCCATCGGCATCGAGGCCTCGGCCAGGATCCGGCACGTGGGGCAGACGATGGGGGCGGGCTGGCTGGAAGGCGTGCTGTCCTGGCCCCGGCGCTTCGTCCTGCCCTTCGACCACGGCGGCACGCCTGAGCTCAGCTTCCCCGCCCCGGCTCCCGCCCTCTGACCGAGGGTGGATCGGCACGTTTTCGTGTGCGTAACGAGAGTACGGCCCAATCCCGACTAGGATTCATGCACATGACCCAGCTTCCTCTGCGGGCCCAGCTCGCCAGCGCCCTGGGCCGCAGTGCCGCCACGCTGTCCAGGATGACCGGGCGCGGCGACGGCTCTGTGATCGGGGGCCGGATCGGCCTGATGCTGGAGCCCGATCTCCTGCGCAAGCTGGCCCGCGACCGAAAGCTGGCCCTGGTCAGCGCCACGAACGGCAAGACCACCACCACGCGCCTGATCGTCAACGCCCTGCTCGACCTCGGCGAGGTCGCGACCAACGCCTTCGGCGCCAACATGCCGGCCGGTCACGTCTCGGCGCTGTCGCAGCACAAGCACGCCCCCTACGGCGTGCTGGAGGTGGACGAGAAATACCTGCCGGAGGTGCTCGACACCACCGGCGCGAGCGTGGTCTGCCTGATGAACCTCAGCCGCGACCAGATGGACCGCGCGGCCGAGATCTGGCTGCTGGCGCAGAAGTGGCGGCGCGCGCTGGCGGGCAAGCCCACGCACGTCATCGCCAACTGCGACGACCCGCTGGTCACCTGGGGCGCCTCGACGGCCGCCTCGGTCACCTGGGTCGCCGGCGGCCAGCGCTGGAAGGAGGACTCCTGGTGCTGCCCCGAGTGCGGCGGCCCGCTCGACCGCAAGGACTCCTTCTGGGCCTGCCGTGAGTGCACCTTCCACCGTCCCGAGCCGCACTGGGTGCTCGACGACGACATGGCGATCGACCCGCGCGGGCAGCGCTGGACGCTCGACATCCAGCTGCCCGGCTCGGCCAACCGCTCCAACGCGGTGATGGCGCTCGCGGTGGCGGAGACGTTCGGGGTGCCCGTGGACCGGGCGCTGCCGCGGCTGCGCGAGGTCACCTCGGTGGCCGGCCGCTACACGATGGTCGAGCGCGACGGCCGGCACGCCCGGCTGCTGCTGGCGAAGAACCCGGCGGGCTGGCTGGAGGCGTTCGACGTCGCCGACGCGCAACTGCCGATCATCCTGTCGGTCAACGCCCAGGGCCCCGACGGGCGCGACACGTCGTGGCTGTGGGACGTCGACTACCGCATCCTGCGCGGCCGGCCGGTGTTCGTGACCGGTGAGCGCCGGCTCGACCTCGCGCTCCGGCTCGACGTGGCGGACGTGCCGTTCACGCTGTGCAGCTCGTTCAACGAGGCGCTGGCCATGCAGCCGCCCGGCCGGGTCGACGTCATCGCCAACTACACCGCCTTCCAGCAGATCCGATCGGAGTTCGGTCGTGCCGTCTGACAGCGTCCTGCGCATCGTCTGGATCTACCCCGACCTGCTGAGCACCTACGGCGACCAGGGCAACGTCCTGGTGCTGGAGCAGCGCGCGCGGCGGCGGGGGATCGACACCGAGACGGTCCACGTGCGCTCGTCCGACCCGGTGCCGGAGAGCGGCGACGTCTACCTCATCGGCGGCGGCGAGGACCGCCCGCAGATCCTGGCCGCCCAGCGCCTGCGCAAGGACGGCGGCCTGCACCGCGCCATCGCCGGCGGGGCGTCCATGCTGGCGGTGTGCGCCGGCTACCAGATCATGGGCAGCACGTTCGGCGGCGAGGAGGGGCAGCCGGTCGACGGCATCGGCCTGCTCGACATCGCGAGCACGCGCGGCCCGGCCCGCGCCGTGGGCGAGCTGGTGGCCGAGGTGGACGCGGCGCTCGGCCTGCCCACGCTGACCGGGTTCGAGAACCACATGGGCGTCACCCGCCTCGGCCCCGGCGTCCGGCCGCTGTCGCGCACCGTCAAGGGCACCGGCAACGGCGACGGCTACGAAGGCTGCTACGCGGGCCACGTGGTCGGCACCTACCTGCACGGCCCGGCGCTGGCCCGCAACCCGGCGCTCGCGGACCTGCTGCTGGCCTGGCGGGTGGGGCAGCTCGCCCCGCTCGACGACTCCCGCTACGAGGCGCTGCGCCAGGAACGCCTGGCCACGGTCCTGGCCGACTGATTCCCTGATCAATCCGGGCGAACCAGGGTAGTCGGTTCGTCGTGGGTTCAACGGTGACGGTCCCCCAGACCCGGACGATGAGCGGCGAGGAGCTGTCCGCCGACGACGCCTGGGCGACCATGCGCAGCTACGGCGGCTGGCAGCTCGTACGCGACTCGCTGGTGAGGTTCCGCTACGGCGACGGCATGAGCCACGCTCGCGCGCTGGCCTTCCAGCTCTGCCTGGCCATCATCCCCGGCACGATCGCGCTGGTCGGGCTGAGCGAGGTGACCGACCACGGCCAGCTCGGCCGGGTGCTGGGGCTCACGCTGCGCGGCCTGGCGCCCGGCGGTGGGGCCGAGGCGGTCAAGGAGGCCCTGGAGGGCGGCAACCACCTCTCCGGCACGCTCGCCCTCCTGCTCGGCCTCGGCACCACGCTGGTGGCGCTGGCGACCGCGATGGCGCAGTTCGAGCGCGGCGCCAACCGCATCTACGGCGTCGAACGCGACCGGCCCTTCCCCCGCAAGTACGCGCGGGCGGCCGCGCTGGCCCTGACCGCCGGCGTCCTCATGATCACCGGGTTCACGGTCCTCGTGGGCGGCGGCGCGCTCGGCCACGCGCTCACCGAGGTCTACGGCTGGGGTGACGGGATGCGGCAGGCGTTCTCGCTGATCCGCTGGCCGCTCGGCTTCCTGCTGGCGATGGTGAGCACGGTCACGCTGTTCCGGGCCTCGCCCCGGCGGCGGCAGCCCGGCCACACCTGGCTGGCCGTGGGCGCGCTGGTGGCGCTCGCCCTGTGGACGGTCTTCACGCTGGCGCTCGCGCTCTACACCGACAACAACAGCTCGTTCGGCGAGACGTACGGGCCGCTGACCGCCGTCATGGCGCTGCTGCTGTGGTCGTTCCTCAGTTCGATCGCGCTCTTCCTGGGGATGGCGTTCGCGGCGCAGCTGGAGGCGTGCCGGGCCGGCTGCGCCGCGCCCGCCCACCCCGACCCGCTGCCGGACGGCACGGGCGCCCAGTAGACCGCCCAGTAGACCGCTCAGTAGACGAGCGCCTGCACGCCCTCCGCGGTCGCCTCCTCGACGAACGTCGGCGCGCCGGCGATGCGTACGCCGTCGATGACGTCGTCCACGGTGATCCCGCGGCGGGCGGCGCACTGCGTGCAGAGCGTCACCCGGCCCGCGGCGAGCACGGCCGCGAGCAGGTCGGCGAGCGGCGCGGCGTGCGGGAGCTCGAACTCCGCGGCCCGCCCCGGCAGCGCGAACCACGACGACTCGCCGGTCAGCCACAGGGAGACGGGGACACCGCTCGCCAGCGCGGCGGCCGCGACGTTGAACGCCTGGTTGCAGCGCTCGGGGGCGTCGGCCCCGGCGGTAACCTTGATCACCAGAGATCGTGCCATGCCCGCCACCCTAGCCCCGGCCACTAGGCTTGGGGACCATGGAAGAACCTGAGGTGCACCCCGCCCTGGAGCCGATCGCGTTCCTGCTCGGCCGGTGGGAGGGCGCGGGCGTCGGCGGCTACCCGACGATCGAGAGCTTCAACTTCGGGCAGGAGATCGAGTTCGGCCACAACGGCAAGCCGTTCCTGACCTACGTCAGCCGCACCTGGCTGCTCGACGAGGACGGCAACCGGGTCCGGCCGCTGGCCACCGAGTCCGGCTACTGGCGGGCCCTGCCCGACCGGCAGCTCGAAGTGGTGCTCTCGCACCCGACCGGCATCGTCGAGATCTACATCGGCGAGGTCGTCTTCCACAAGATCGAGCTGCGCACCGACGTGGTGGCCCGCACCGCGAGCGCGAAGGAATACACCGCGGGCTACCGCCTCTACGGGCTGGTCAACGGCAACCTCATGTGGGCCTACGAGATGGCCGCGATGGGGCAGCCGCTGTCGGACCACATGTCGGCCGAGCTGAAGAAGGTCGCGTGAGCACGCCGTTCACCCCCGACGCGGTCGAGGCGATCAAGCGCCACATGAACGACGACCACGCCTGCGACTCGCTGCTCATCGTCCGGGCCCTCGCCAGCCGGCCGTCCGCCACCACGGCGGTGACCAGCGACGTGGACGCCGAGGCGATCGAGTTCACGATCGACGGGGGCGAGCGCGTACGCGTGCCGTGGGGCGAGACGCTGACCGAGCGGGCGCAGGTGCGCAAGGCCGTCGTGACCCTCTACCGGCGCGCCTGCGCCGACCTCGGCGTCACGCCGCGCGGCGAGCACTGACCGGCGAGCACTGACCGGCGAGCACTGACCGGCGGGCCGACCGGTTAGCTGGGGCCGTAGCGCGCGGCGAGGTCCTGCGAGGACGCCCAGCCGCTGTAGGTCGGTCGCTGCGGCCAGCCCTCCGGGGAGTCCTGCCACTCCTCCTGCCGCCCGTACGGCAGCAGGTCGATCAGCGCGAAGGTGTGGGTGAGCTGCTCGGTGCCGCGTCCGTCGGTGTGCCAGGTGCGGTAGACGGTGTCGTCGCCGTCGCGCAGGAACACGTTGACGGCGAAGCCGCCGCCGGGCGGGGCGCCGACGTCGGCCCCGAACGGGCTGTTCGCGGTGGAGTACCACGTCATGGCGTTGCCGACGCGCCGCTTGTAGGCGAGCGCCTCGTCGATCGGGCCCTGGGTGACGACGACGAACCTGGCGTCGTAGTCGTGGAGGAACTCCAGGCGGGTGAACTGCGCGGTGAAGCCCGTGCAGCCCGGGCACTGCCACTCCTTGCCCGGGAACCACATGTGGTGGTAGACGATCAGCTGCCGCGCGCCCTCGAAGACGTCCGCCAGCCGGACGGGGCCGTGCTCGCCGTCGAGGACGTAGTCGGACAGCCGCACCATGGGCAGGCGGCGGCGCTGAGCGGCGATGGCGTCGAGCTCGCGGGTGGCGGCCTTCTCGCGGGCGCGCAGCGCGTCGAGCTCACGCCGCCAGGTCGCGGCGTCGACGACGGGCGGCAAAGGGTTGGCGCTCATGGTCCCTCTCTCCACGGATGTGCGGGTACACATCTGTGGACCGGAACCGGGCGCGGAACTCATCGGGGGTGCCGGGAAATGAAGAAGGGCCCCGGACAACACTCCGCCCGCTCGTGCGGACGGGCCGGATGGACCACGGACGGGATGCGTTCGCTCCCGCCCTCCGGCTGTCAGGGGCCCCGGTGGTTGCCTCGTATTCGCGTCACGTCACGAGACCGAGACAGGCGTCCGCGACGTCAGCGGACAACCACCTCGCTAGCCCGACTATGACTCACCATTATTCGGACCACCTCCTTTCCGCGTACTCATGAAGTTATGTGCTCGTTCGCGTGGGAGGCAAATGAATATCACTGGGCCGTAGACTCGGGAGCATGACCGACACGCAGTGGCACGAGGAACTCCGCGCGAAGGGCTACCGGGTCACGCCGCAGCGCCAGCTCGTCCTCGAAGCGGTCAAGGATCTGGAGCACGCCACACCCGAGGAGATCTGCGTCAAGGTGCGCGAGACGGCGCGCGGGGTCAACATCTCGACCGTCTACCGCACGCTGGAGCTGCTGGAGGAGCTGGGGCTGGTCACCCACACGCATCTCGGGCACGGCGCGCCGACCTACCACCTGGCGGCCGAGGCCGACCACGTCCACCTGGTGTGCCGGGGCTGTGACCAGGTGTTCGAGGTGCGGCCGGAGCTGGCCGAGGGGATGGTGAAGGCGCTGGACGACGAGATGGGGTTCGTCGCCGACGTCCACCACCTGACCGTCTTCGGACGTTGCCGCGACTGCCGATAGCCTGGAGGGCATGCGTAGCCCTCTGCTCGACCTTCCCGGCGCGGTCGCCGCTGACGCCCCGGACTCCGACGTAGCCGCCCACTACGGCGACCTGTTCGCCGAGCAGCGCGCGCTGGCCAAGGGCGAGGCGGTCGTCGATCGCAGCAACCGCGAGGTGGTCCGGATCTCCGGCGCCGACCGGCTGAAATGGCTCAACGACCTGACCTCGCAGAAGCTCGACACGCTCAAACCGGGCGAGTGGACGCAGACGCTCGACCTCGACCTGCAGGGCCGCGTGCTGCACCACCTGACCCTGGTCGACGACGGCGAGAGCGTGCTGGCCCACGTCGAGCCGGGCACCGCGCAGAGCCTGATCGACTATCTCGACCGCATGCGGTTCATGCTGCGGGTCGAGGTGTCGCGGGCCGACGACCTCGCCGTGCTCTCCACGGCCGACGCCGACGTCCTGGTGCCGCGCGCCGAGCTGCCCGAGCACCTGGGCAGGCCGCTGGCGGGGCTGTGGGCGTACGAGGCGCTGCGCATCGAGGCGCACCGGCCGCGGCTGGGCTTCGAGACCGACCACAAGACGATCCCGCACGAGGTGGGCTGGATCGGCGCGGCCGTCCACCTGACCAAGGGCTGCTACCGCGGCCAGGAGACCGTGGCGCGGGTGCACAACCTCGGGCACCCGCCGCGCCGCCTGGTGTTCCTGCACCTCGACGGCAGCGTGGACACGCTGCCCGTGCACGGCGACCCGGTGATCTTCGAGAGCCAGGAGGTCGGCGTGGTCGGCTCGGCGGCCCGTCACCACGAGCTGGGCCCGATCGCGCTGGCCGTGGTCAAGCGCACGGTGCCGGTCGACGCGCCGCTGCTGGCGGGCGGCGTCGCGGCCAGCCAGGAGGTCGTGGTGCCGCCGGACGCGGGGCGCAACGTCTCCATCGACCCGTCGCTGCGCCGCCGGATCAGGTAAGCCGGGGCTCAGAACTCCAGGACGAGGGTGATCGGGCCGTCGTTGACGAGCGAGACCTTCATGTCCGCGCCGAACACGCCCGTCTCCACGCGGGCGCCGAGCGCGCGCAGCTCCTCGACGACGGCGTCCACCAGGGGCTCGGCGACGGGCCCCGGGGCGGCGGCCTGCCAGGTGGGCCGCCGGCCCTTGCGCGCGTCGCCGTAGAGGGTGAACTGGCTGATCACCAGGAGCGGGGCGGCGACGTCGGAGCACGACTTCTCGCCGTGCAGGATCCGCAGGCCCCACAGCTTGGCGGCGAGCTTGGCCGCCTCGGCCCTCGTGTCGGTGTGGGTGACCCCGACCAGGACGAGCAGGCCGGGCTCGGCGATCTCGCCGACCGTGCGGCCCTCGACCTCCACGGACGCTGAACTCACTCGCTGCACCACTGCTCGCATGACATCTCATTCTGGACCAGGAAAGACCCTCCGTAGACTCGTCCCGAAAGGGGTTCGGATATGTCGTTGCTCGTGGAAGTCGTGCGATCCGGGTTCGTGGAGTCCACGCATCAGGCCCGCATGCTGACCGTGGACGCCGAAGGCCGCCTGGTCGAGACGCGGGGCGCGGTGCACGTGCCCGCCTCGCCGCGCTCGTCGATGAAGCCGCTCCAGGCGCTCGGCATGCTGCGCAGCGGGCTGGCGCTGGAGGGCGAGCTGCTGGCGCTGGCCTGCGCCTCGCACTCGGGCGAGCCGTTCCACGTGGAGGGGGTACGCAAGATCCTCGCGGGCGCCGGGCTGGAGGAGTCGGCGCTGCAGTGCCCCGAGGACCACCCGTCCGACCGGCGCTCGACCGAGTACGGCCGGATCTACATGAACTGCTCCGGCAAGCACGCCGCCATGCTGGCCACCTGCGTGGTCAACGACTGGCCGCTGACCACCTACCTGGAGCCGTCTCATCCGCTGCAGCGGGCGATCAGGCAGACCGTCGAGGAGCTCACCGGCGAGCGGGTGGCGGCCTCGGGCGTGGACGGCTGCGGGGCGCCGCTGTTCTTCGTGTCGATGCTGGGGGTGACCAAGGCGTTCCGGGCGTTCCCGAGGTCGTCGGAGGACTCGTACGAACGCAGGATCTTCGACGCGATGCGCGCCCACCCCGAGTGGACGTCCGGCACCGACCGGCCCGAGGCGAAGCTCATGCGCGCGCTGCCCGGCCTGATGCTGAAGGCGGGCGCCGAGGGGTTCGACGCGTTCGCCTTCGAGGACGGCAGGGCGGGCGCCGTCAAGATCGAGGACGGCTCGGCGCGGGCCCGCGGGCCGGTCACGGTGGCGGCGCTGCGCTCGCTCGGCCTCGACGCCCCTGAGCTGGCCGAGCTGGCCGCCCCGCAGGTGCTCGGCGGGGGACGGCCGGTCGGCGAGATACGGATCCGCTAGCCGTTCACAGGCTGCGGAACTGGCGGGTGGCGGAGATGGCGCCCGAGGTCGTCGTGCAGAACGTACGCATCGAGCCGGCGAACTTCGACAGGTCCCACTCCGCGGGCCCGTGATACCAGTAGAGGTTGTCGGCCTGGTGGCCGTTGCCGGTGACGGAGGCCACCACCCGCGACCAGTGCTCCACGCCGTCGAAGATCACCGCGTACGGCAGGTAGCGCGAGAACAGCTCCACCCGGTGCTGCTCGGGCACGTGGCCCAGCTCCCCGGAGAACAGATACTCGCGGAAGCCCAGGGTGTGGGCCAGCGCCGCCGAGCCCTTGGCGGTCTTGGCCGGCATGTACTGTCCGCCGACGGCGAGCGCGGCCCCCGCGATGATGACGGCGAGGCCGAGCAGACCGTACGTGGTGAACCAGGCGAGCCCCGCCGTGGCGAGCACGCCGGCCACGATGAGGACGACGCCCACCGTCGTCCAGCGGGTGCGCTCGGTGTCGGGCCGCCGGGCGAACCAGCCCTGCTTGACCACGTCGGCGTAGAGCGCGTCACGCACCTTGCCCAGGTGCGCGGCGAACGTCCCCGACAGTTGCGACAGCAGCACCGCGTCCCGGCCGTCGAAGATGGCGTCGTGGAGCGCCTTCTCGTAGGGCAGCAGGGCGTCGACCGGCGCGGTGGGGAGGCGTACGAGCAGCCAGTCGGGCGCGTCGTAGGTCTGGCGGGGCTGCTCGTCGATGCGCAGGTAGCCGCGGACGGCGAGGTCCACGATGGTGGCGGTGACGTCCACGACGTCGGCCTGCTCGTCCACGAGCGTGCCGATCTGGCCGGGCCGGACCCCGTCCGGCGGGGAGAAGTGCCCGTTCTGTACGGGGTTGACCGCCCCCTGGTCGCCGCCCGCCACGCGGGCGTCGCGGCCCCGCGTCCAGTAGAGCAGGCCCACGCCGCCGAGCAGCAGCACCAGCAGGCCGGCCAGGGCGCCGCCGGTGACGGTGTTCAGCGTGAACGCCGAGGCCAGCGAGAAGCGCCGCTCCAGGATCGGCGTGCCCTTGCTGGAGCCCGCCGGATAGCCGATGACGACGGTCAGGGCCTCGCCGGTCGCCAGGTTCTCCTGCTCGAAGTCGGCCTGCGTGCCGGTGTGGTCCATGGAGGCGGCGGTGCAGCCGACGGCGGAGCTGAGCTCGCCGGCGAAGCAGGACAGGTTCTGCACCTGGCCGGGGCCCTGCACCTTGACGGTGGCCTTGGCGACCTGCTGGTTCCAGCCGCTCACCGCGAACCAGCGCAGCTCCTCGACGCCGCCCGACGACATCACCGCGCCCTTGACGTCGTACTCGACGGTGCCGCTCGTCACGGTGAGCACGTCGCCGTCGAAGGTGCCGCCCTTGACGTTCGAGATCTGGTAGAGGCGGTCGTTGCCGTCGTCGTACCGGGTGCGGGTGACGAAGGTGCGCTTCAGACCGCTCGACCCGCCGCTGATCTTCTCGACCACGTGCAGGGTGCCGTCCTTGCCGAGGGTCATCGTGACGTCGTCCGTGATCCCGGCCGTCCCGGCGAGGGCGGCGGGAGCGGCGGTCAGCGTCAGAGCGGTGGCCCCCAGCGCGGCCAGCGTGAGTCTGAAACCGGTCATGGCGGCAAATCGTAGCGGTTTGTCCCGTCAATCGAGCGTGATGGCGTTCGCCGCCCGTTCGATGCTCTCCGGGGTCGCGCCCTGGCCGGGATTCTCGGTGGCGAGCGCCTGGTTGGCGGCCACGAACGGGCGCATCCGCCGCTCGTAACGGTCGAAGGCGCCGTCCGGGGCCGCGCCGAGCTCCTGCGCCAGCACGTACGCCCCCACCATCGCGAGGCTGGTGCCCTGCCCGGACAGCGGCGAGGCGCAGTAGCCGGCGTCGCCCACCAGCGTCACCCGCCCGGCCGACCAGCGGTCCATCACGACCTGCGCCATCGCGTCGAAGTAGAAGTCGTCCGCCTTCCCCATCGCGTCGAGCAGCCGGGGCACCTCCCAGCCGAGGCCGGCGCAGCGCTCGTGGACGAGCCGCTTCTGGGCGTCGAGGTCGCGGTGGTCGTAGGCGATCGGGCCGTCCTCGAAGCCCAGGTTGACCCGCATCGTGGTGGCGTCGCGGTCGCTGTAGACGACGCCGCCCACCTGGCCCTCGCGGAACCAGGTCTGCCAGTGGTCGAGGCCGAGGAAGTTGGGGGCGGTGAAGATGGAGACGTACGCGCCGAGGTGGCGGACGTAGCGCTCCTCGGGGCCGAAGGCGAGGCGGCGCACGTTGGAGTGCAGCCCGTCCGCGCCGACCACGTGGTCGTAGCGCTCGCGCCGGCCGCTGTCGAACGTGACGTCCACGCCGTCCGCGTCCTGGTCGAGGGCGGCGATCGAGTCGCCGTAGACGATGGCCGGGTCGGCGGCGGCGAGGACCAGCGCGGTCAGGTCGTCGCGCATGATCTCGACGTCGGGGCTGTCGAACGCGCCGCCGCTCAGCGTGCCCTCGGTGCTGCGCATGAGCTCGGTGCCGGAGCCGTCCACCATCGACATGCCGCGCATCCGGGTGCGCAGGGCCCTGGCCCGCTCCAGGACGCCCATCCGGTCGGCGACCGTGAGCGCCGCGCCCCGGACGTCGATGGCCTGCCCGCCGGTGCGGGGGGCCGGGGCCCGCTCGACGATCTCCGCCTCGATCCCGTGCCGCCCCAGCCAGTAGGCCAGGACGGGACCGCCGACGCTCGCGCCCGAGATGAGCACCTTCATGTTCCGCTCCTTGGTTTGTACGTTGTACGCGGAACTGAATGTACGGCGTACATACAACAGGCCACAAGGCTATGATGAGAGGATCTGTACTAGAACAGGGGATGAGATGGACACTCCGCCCTACGCCCGCATCGCCGGCGACATCAAGCGGCGCATCGCCGACGGCAGGCTGCGCCCCGGCGACCGCGTGCCCTCCACCCGCCAGCTCGCCCGCGACTGGGACGTCGCCCTGGCCACCGCCGCCAAGGCCCTCGCGCTGCTGGCCCAGGAGGGAGTGGTGGTCGCCGAGCCGCGGGTCGGCACGGTGGTCGCCGAGCTCCGCGGGCCTGGTCGTTCGACCGGCCGTTCCACTGGCCGCCGCGGCTCAGGACAGGCGGCCCGCGAGCCGGGCGGCGCCCGCGAGCGCGTCGTGCGGGCCGCCGTCGAGCTCGCCGACGCCGACGGGCTCGACGAGCTGACCATGCGCGCGCTCGCCGACCGGCTGGGGATGGCCACCATGTCCCTCTACCGCCACGTCAGCGGCAAGGACGAGCTGGTCCTGCTCATGGTCGACGCGGTGCTCGACGACCACCCGCTGCCCGGGGAGCGGCCCGCCGGCTGGCGCGAGGCGCTGGAGACGAGCGCCCGGCTGCAGTGGGCCGCCTACCGGGCGCACCCCTGGATGGCGGGGGTCACCTCGCTGTACCGCCCGCTGCCCTCCGCCGCCCTGCTGAAGCACTCGGAGTGGGTGATGAGCGCCCTGGCCGGCACCCGGCTCGACGCGACGGCCAAGATGAACGTGCACATCCTGCTCTACAGCTTCGTGCAGGGCCTGGCCGCCAACTTCGAGCAGGAGCGGCGGGCCCGCGCCGCCACCGGCCTGTCGGACGAGGAGTGGATGAGCGCGCAGGAGGAGCGCATGCGGGCGGTCAGCGAGTCGCCGGGATACGCGGCCTTCGCCGCGTTCCTGGGCGAGCTGGGGGAGTTCGACCTCGATCTCGACCGGCTCTTCGAGTTCGGGCTGCGGCCGCTGCTCGACGGCCTGGCCCGGCAGATCGACCAGCCGGGCTGAGGCCGCTCACTCGGTCGTCGCGACCGCCTCTCCCGGCTCCGGCAGACGCTTGAGCCAGCCGTGAGCACGGGCCAGGACGGCGATCCGCGTCAGGTGCGTCAGATCCAGCTTGCTGGGATAGGAGCCGAGCGTGACGTTCGCGACCGCCTTCTCGGAGATCTTGGTGTAGGTGGGCAGCGCCGCGCGGGCTTGCTCCGGGTCTGCGGCGACCAGGCGTTGCGCCTTGCCCAGCGCGCGCTGGAAGGCCGCCAGCGTGCGCGGGTTGTGCCGGATCCAGTCCTCGGTGGCCGCCATGCCCGAGGTCTGCACGTTCGCGAGGTCCCCGCTCGTCAGGTCCCCGACGACCCGCACCTGCCCGCTCTCGCGTCCGACCGTGATGAAGGGCTCGGCCAGCAGCGCGGCGGCGTACCGTCCCCGCTCCAGCCCGCCGAGCATCTCGGGATAGGAGGTCTCGACGAGCATGACGTCCTCCGACGTCAGCCCGGCCCGCTTCAGCGCGGCGGTCAGAGCCAGCGTCGGGAGCCCGCGGAGTCCGGGGACGGCGATCTCCTTGCGCTTGAGGCCGGCGACCGTCCGCACCTTCGAGGTGACGTTCACCACGAGGGCCAGCGTTCCCGGCGCGGACTGATGGAAGGCCGTCACGAGCTTGAAATCCTTGCCGGACGCGTTCGCCATGAAAAGCGTCGCGTAGTCGAGCTGGGCCAGATCCAGCCGCTTCAGGTCGAGCAGGGGCACCCCGACCGCCGACGACTGCAGGAACACCGGCCGCACGCTCAGCCCCTCCTCCCGGAAATAGCCCATTCTCTGGGCCACGTGCAGGACCGCGGACTCCACTGTCGGCACCACGCCGACGCTGATGCTCGACCGCTCCAGCGGGATGACCGCGGGGCGCGGTTCCGCGAGCAACGTCCGCGTCCCGATCGTGGCGGCGAGCAGGGTGACCACGACCGTCGCGGCGGCGGCGAACGCCACCAGGGTGCGCCTCCTGCGCTGATGGCGCTCCAACACCGCCGCGCCCAGGTCGCGCTGCGGCATCTCGTCGGCGATGCGGCCGAGCTCATCTCCGAGCCAGGTCATCGGCGTGCCCCCTCGTTCCAGGCCGGGTCGTCGTTCAGTGCGGGCAGATGGGACGCCAGCTCGGGCGCGAGCGCGCGCAGCCGGGCCAGCGCGTGGTGCGCCTGGCTCTTGACCGTGCCGACCGAGCAGCCCATGAGGGCGGCCACCTCGCGTTCGGTCCGGTCCTCGTAGAAGCGCAGCACCAGCACGGCGCGCTGCTTGGGCGTCAGCCGCATGAGCGCCTGACGCAGCACGATCCGCAGGACGGCGGAGTCCTCGCTCGAATGGGCGCGCTCGGGCAGCTCGGCGCTCAGCACCTCGCCCGAGCGGCGGCGCCGTCGCCACGAGATGTACTGGTTCACCAGCGCCTTACGGGCGTAGGCGTCCAGATTGTCGATATGACGCAGCTTCGGCCACCGTCCGAGCATGCGGACCAGCACGCTCTGCAGGAGGTCCTCCGCGAGATGGACCTCCCCGGTGAGCAGATAGCACAGGCGCAGCAACGGGCGTTGGTGGGCATCCAGGAACGCCGTGAACGCGGCATCGCGATCCAACGTCTCTCCTCATGTCGGCACTGCCCCTTGAACGCCGTGGCCGCGGAGAAAGGTTGGCATCGCTGCGCCGTTCGCATCACGGTCGACCGTGTGCTAGGCTGACGGAAGTTGCAGTTGTGGTACCCATAATGAACTTGTGTGCGCCTGACGGTATGTAGCGTCAGGTGCATTTTTTGTTTGCCGGTCTTCTCCGGGTGTGGGCCTATCTGGCGACGCGAGATCCGTACCGTGCGGATTTCGGCTTTTGCACCGACCAAGAGGAGATCATCATGGCTTCCGGCACCGTCAAGTGGTTCAACTCGGAAAAGGGCTTCGGCTTCATCGAGCAGGACGGCGGCGGCGCCGACGTCTTCGCCCACTACTCCAACATCGTCTCCCAGGGCGGCTACCGCGAGCTGCACGAGGGCCAGAAGGTGTCCTTCGACATCACCCAGGGCCAGAAGGGCCCGCAGGCCGAGAACATCGTGGCCGCCTGACGCGACAGCGCCACACCAAGACCCGGTCGGCTTACGCCGCCGGGTCTTTTTGCGTCACGGGGTGCTACTGTCCGGCCGGCTGGTCGCGCGCGTCGTTCACGCGCAGCGCCTCGGCGAGCTGATCTTCGAGGACGATGATCCGGCAGGCCGCTTCGACGGGTGTGCCCTGATCGACGAGTTCGCGGGCGCGCGCGGCCAGCCGCAGCTGCCGGCGGGAGTAGCGGCGGTGCCCGCCGCCGGAGCGTTTCGGCTCGATCAGTCGCGCGGCGCCCAGAGCCCGCAGGAAAGCCGGGCTGACCCCGAGCATCTCCGCGGCGGCGCCCATGCTGTAGGCGGGGTAGTCCTCATCGTCGAACCGGTCTTCGGCGCCGGCTCCAGTCGTGGCTCCGGCGGTGTCCGCGATCCTGCCTCGCGGGAGCGTGTCACCGTCGGCAGCCGAGCGAGGTTGATCCATGCATTCCTTTCCTCACGCGCACAGGGGGCCCCGGCGCCTGTAGCGCCGGGGCCCCGAAGAGTTCAACACCATCTACCGGCCGTCCGGCCGGCTCACTGTTTTCCGCATTCGCCGTGCTGAACGGCGGTGCTGCGGGGATCGCGGATGCGTGACCGTAGACCACCTTCCTATCTGTGGAACTGCGGTACCCGAGCGGCGAGACTCAGCCGGCAACGGGCGATCCCGATGGCGTTCAACACTCCCTTCATCTCTGACTTCCGGACCACTGTCCGACTTCACCTGCGGCAGCGCGTCCACGATCTGGGCCCCTGACAACTGCGCTGGCCCTTCACGTCCGACCTTCTGCCGTTCATCGTGCTCCGGGCAGTTCGTCGTGTTGCCAATACTTCCGCTGCCCGGTCAAACCGTTCCTTGCGATACGAGAAACACTAGCCCCAGCGGCCACAAATGTCTACTGCGGCGAAGACAGATTTTCGGTGACCGGCGCGGAAGATCCTCGGCCGGTGGCGCGGCGGAAGGCCGCCCGGTAGTCCTGCGGACGTCGCCCCGTGTGCCTGGCGAACAGGGCGGCGAAGGTGCCGGGGTCCCGGTAGCCGACGGCCGCGGCGATGCCGGCCACCGTGCGGTCGGTCGTCTCCAGGAGATGGCGGGCGCGGCGGACGCGCGAGGACTGGAGATAGGCGAGCGGGCTCTGGCCGGTCTCGCCGGCGAAGCGCCGCAGCAGCGTGCGGGTGCTGACGTCGAACGTCCTCGACAGCGCGGCGAGGTCGTACCGCTCGGCGAGGTTCTGGTCGAGCCGGCGCATGACCCGGCGGGAGAACTCGTGCCCGGGTTGCGGCAGGAGCCGGGTGTCGACGTACGGGGTCTGGGACGAACGGGCGTCGTCCACGAGCGCCACCCGCGCCGTCGTACGCGCCACGCGGGCGCCGCTGTGCTCGCGGATCAACGCCAGCGCGAAGTCGTACATCGCGCTGAAGGCCGCCGTCGTCGTCACCCCTCCGTCGGTGACGACCAGGTGCTCGGGCCGGACCTCGGCGTCCGGGCAGCGCCGGGCCAGCTCGTCGGCGAGGAGCCAGGCCGTCGTGGCCCTGCGCCGGTGGAGCAGCCCCGCCTCGGCGACCAGGAAGGCGCCGGCGCAGATGGCGACCACGGCGTTGCCCGCGGCCGCATGCGAGCGGATCACGGCGAGCTCAGGGCCGAGGGGCGCCAGCTTCGCGGCGACGTCGAGGCCGGGTCCGAGCTCGAATCCCGGCACCACGAGGACGTCCACTTCGCGTACCGGGCGGACTCCCAGCGTCGTGCCGCCCGAGGCGGCGACCCGGCTCCGCGGCGACATGACCGCCACCTCGTACCTCACGAGGCCGGGACCGCCCAGGTGGGTGGCCATCGTGAGCAGATCGGGGACGCCGAACACCTCGGAGGCGAAACACCCCGGATAAGCCAGGACGCCCACACGCAGCTCGCTCACGCTCGTCCCCTTCGGCACGCCTGTGGCGAGATTACCCCTGGACCTGGCGATCCGGCCGATCGCCCCGGCCTGCCCGATCAGTACAGGCTGCCCTCATGAGCCTTGACGATCCCATCACCGATTTCCGCCGCCGCAGCGTGGACGTGGAGGGGGTGGTGAAGACGGTGTACGTCGCGGGATCCGGGCCCGCGGTGGTGCTGATGCCGGAGATGCCGGGCATCAGCCCTGACGTCCTCCGCCTGGCGCGGTGGATCCGCGACGCCGGCTTCACCGTCCATGTTCCGTCGCTCTTCGGCAGGGACGGCGCCTATCCCACCGTGGAGGACGGCGAGAAGGTCGTCCGCCGCGCGTGCGTGAGCGAGGAGTTCCGGGCGTTCGCCGGAGGCGGCACCAGCCCGGTCACGGCATGGCTGCGCGGGCTCGCGCGGCAGGCCCACGCCGAGTGCGGAGGTCCGGGCGTCGGCGCGATCGGGCTGTGCTTCACCGGCAACTTCGCCCTCACCATGGCGCTGGAGCCGGCCGTCGTCGCGCCGGTGGTCAACCACCCGTCACTGCCGCTGGACGACCCCGCCGGGCTGGAGCTCAGCGAGGCCGACGCGCTCGCGGTGCGCGAGCGCGTGAGGCGCGACGGGCTCAAGGTGCTCGGCTACCGCTTCGAGGGCGACCGCTGGTGCACCGGCCGGCGCTTCGCCGCCTATCGGGCGCTCCTGGGGGACGCCTTCGACGGCCGGGTCCTACCGGGCGGCGTCGCCCGCGAGGACCCGCCGCCGTTCTTCCGCGACGTGGTGGGCACCCCGCACAGCGTGGTCACCGCCCACCTCGTGGACGAAGAGGGACATCCCACGCTCGCGGCCAGGGACGAGATCCTCGCCTTCCTGGCCGGCGCGCTCGGAGTGGGTCACCAGGGCCCGTAGGGGCCGTTGTTGCCGCCCCGGCCCATGCCCTTCACGGCGGGCTTGACGTCCACGATGTAGACGGCCGCGGCGATGACGGCCAGGATCGAGAAGATCCCGAGCCCGATGCCCATGAACTGGCTGCTGCCGAGGAAGAGGAAGGTGATGAGGTATTCGTAGGCGTTCGCGGCGGAGAACAGCGTGGCGAGCACCAGGATGAGCAGCCAGAGCGGCTTCTGGAGCTTGCCCGCCGCGAGGAACGCGTTGGCCGGCACCCGCAGCGCGTGCACGAGCGCGTAGACCGACATGCCGAAGATGACGGCGGCGAGCACCAGGAAGAGGAGGTTGAAGACTCCGTTGATCAGACTCATGTGTCGGCTCCGCCCAACGCCCGTGATGAAAAACCGTTCCCCAGCCTAATAGCCGGGACCGACAGCCGGGCACCCCAGAACAGAAAGGCCCGCCTCCGCGGTGCGGAGACGGGCCGTGCGCGACCGGCGCGGATCAGCGGATCAGCGGATCAGCCGGGTCGACGGGTCAGGCCTTGGCGGCCTTGGTGGCGGCGGTGCGAGGGCGGGCGGCCGGCTTCTTCGGCTCGACGGGCTTGGCGACGGGCGGCTCGGCGGCCTCCGACACCTCCTCCAGCTCAAGGGCGGCCGTGCCGCTGGCCTGGCTGACGACCTTGCGGCCGCGCGTGGCGAGGTCCTCGTAGACCTCGGTGGCGCGGTTGGTCAGCTGGTCGGCGTACTCGCGGGCCTTGTCGGGGAACTCGCGGGCGACGGCCTCGACCTTGTCGGCGTAGGCGCGGGTGCGCTCGGGCAGCTCGCGGGTGAGCTCGGAGCGGCGCGACTGGAGCTTCTGGAGCTGCTCGGGCAGCTCGCGCAGCTTCTCGACGGCGTAGTCGCCGACACCGGCGACGACGTAGAACGGCTTGGAATCGGTGAGCTTCTTGACCTCGGTCGCGAGCGTCATGGGTTAACCTTCCTTGGTTTCCTGGTTGACGTTGCCGTTGCGTGAGGTCGCCGCGTAGGGCTCAAGCGCGGCGAGAAACTCCTCGGGCAGCGGCTCGTCGTCCTGCTCGGATCCGGAGTGGGGGCGAGCGTTCTGGGAGGTCTGCTCGCCCTCCTCCGGGTTCTCCTTGCGGAACGACTCGTAGATGTCGATCAGCACCTGGCGTTGCCGCTCGGTGAGACGCGGATCGGCCCGGATCGCCGTGATCACGTCGCTCGGCGGCTCCCGGTCCTCGATCAGGCCGGCTTGCACGTAGAGCGCCTGTGAGGAGATCCGCAGACCTTTGGCGATCTGGTTGAGGATCTCCGCGCTCGGCTTGCGCAGCCCCCGTTCGATCTGGCTGAGGTAGGGGTTGGAGACCCCGGCAGCCGCCGCGAGCTGGCGCAGGGAGATCTTCGCCTGCTGCCGCTGCTCGCGGATGTATTCACCGATCGAACCGACCTTGGGTAGTGCCATACCCATAGTCTGCCTCCCGCTGCTTGCAATTGCAAACGCGGAAGTTAACACCAGCAAGCATCAGAGCTGGTAGACCCACAGGGTGGGAGCGGCGGTGAGCAATGTCACAGCGAGCGTGAGATAACCGTAACGCACCGTCGCCGCGAGCTCGGGACCGGGCTTGACCAGGCGGTTCACCCGCGCCATGACGTTGTGGGCGTGCACGCCGAGCATGCCGTGGGGCGTCGGCATGGCCCCCGCCGAGCCGAACCTGAGCAGCGCCGTGGCGAGCCGCCGCGGCGAGCAGTAGCGCCGGGCCCGGTCGTCGGCGGCCATCTCGATGAGCAGCTCGACCTGCGCCTGCGCGTCGGCCACGACCTTCGACCACGGCAGCGCCCTGCGCAGCGCCGCGAAGGGGAGCAGCACCAGGTCGTGACGCTCGCGTACGTGCGCCGCCTCGTGCGCCAGCACGGCCGCGAGCTCGTCCTGCGACAGAAGCCTGCGCGCGCCCTCGCTGACCACGACCTGCGAGCGCAGCCCGGGGACGCAGTAGGCGGCCGCGCCGGGGTGGTCGAGCACCCGCACGCCGGGGATCGCCGGGTCGTCGTGGGCGATGAGCGCGAGCAGCGTGCGGTGCCGGTGACGCGCCCGCAGCGCCTGGACCCCGGCGGTGAGCAGCACCGCGACGAGGACGGCCAGCGCGGTGACGCCCGCGATCATGGCGAGCACGTGCAGCGCGTCCCACGGGGTGGCCGGAGTCTCCCCCCGCGCGAACGCGATGAGCCCCGGCAGCACGCCGAGGTCGTAGGGCTGGACCGCGTACGCCAGCATCGCGCCGGTCGTCGCGAGCCCCCAGGCCACGCCCAGGGACTGCCAGAGGAAGATGGCCAGCCGCGGCGCGCGCGGAGTCCAGTCGGCTCTGGTGAAACGCCAGGAGCCGACAGCGCACGCCGCAGCGAGCACCGCCAGCGCCGCTGCCGTGATCACTCTTCCTCCAGCTCCGTGAGGGCTCTGCGCAGGATGTCCGCCTCGGGGCCTGAGACGGCCTGGGCGAAGCGGGTGAGGGCGGCCGACCGGTCGCCCGTCATGCCCAAGGCTTCCAGCATAAGCTCGGCGACGTAGGCGTCGCGGCTTTCGGCCGGCTGATATCTCCAGGCCCGGCCGTCGCGGGTGCGCTGCAGGAACCCTTTGCGGGTGAGACGGTCGAGCACGGTCATCACCGTGGTCGGCGCGAGGTCACGGTCGGCGATGAGCCTGCCGACCTCGCGGGCGGTCAGTGCGCCGTCCTCCGCCCACAGGATGTCCATGATGCTGCGCTCAAGCTCGCCAAGACCCTTCACGTCCTTCAGGGTAGCTCTACAAGGCGTCGAGCTGGCATTCGGGTGCCGGATGTCACAGACCCGATTCTTGCCGGGGGAAGAGGCGGACATGAACATCACGCTGGTCCAGGGCGACATCACCGCGCAGCAGGTGGACGCCGTCGTCAACGCCGCCAACTCCTCCCTCATGGGCGGCGGCGGCGTGGACGGCGCCATCCACCGGCGTGGCGGCCCCGACATCCTGCGGGCCTGCCGGGAGCTGCGCGCCGGCCGGTACGGGCGCGGCCTGCCGACCGGCCAGGCGGTGGCCACGACCGCGGGCCTGCTGCCCGCCCGCTGGGTGATCCACACCGTCGGGCCCGTCCACTCGGCCGCGGAGGACCGCTCGCACCTGCTGGCCTCCTGCTACCGCGAGTCGCTGCGGGTGGCCGACGAGTTGGAGGCCGCCACGGTGGCCTTCCCCGCCATCTCCACCGGCATCTACGGCTGGCCGATGGACGACGCCGCCCGCATCGCCCTGGCGGCCGTGCGGGCGGCGGAGACGTCGGTGACGGAGGTGAGGTTCGTGCTGTTCGACTCGGCGGCGTACGAGGTCTTCGAGGCCCGGCTCGGTTAGGGCACGGACCGGGGGTCGATGGCGGCCCACGGCAGCGTCAGCTCGCCGAGCCGCCACCGCCGCCACCCGCCGAGCGGCGGCCGGTCGCACACCGGCCAGGAGCCCATGAGGAGGCGTACGGCGGCCAGCCAGCGCTGCCGCGCCCCGTGCGCCCCATAGGGGGCGCTCACCGCCCAGGCGTGGTCGAAATCGCGCAGGAACGCATGGATCCGCTCACCCGGCACGTTCCGGTGGATGAGCGTCTTCGGCAGCCGGTCGGCGAGGTCGGAGGGCCGCTCGAAGGCGTCGAACCTGGCCGAGAACGTCAGCGTGCCCGGCCCCTCGGGCGACAGGCCCACCCAGACCGCCCGCCGCCCGTTCTCCGAGCAGGTGCCCTCGACCAGCGCGCCGTCCGGGGCGAGCTTGCCGCACAGCACCTCCCAGTAGTGCCAAGCGTCCGCCTCGGGGTACTGGCGCAGCACGTTGAACGCCCGGACCAGCGCCGGCGGCCGGTCCACGGGCAGCTCGAAGCCGCCGAGCCGGAAGCTCAGGCCCTCCCGCTCGTACGGCTTCGCCAGCGCCACCCGCGCCGGGTCGATCTCGATGCCCACCACCTCGACCCGGGGCGCGACCCGGCGCAGCCGGGTGAACAGCTCCAGCGTCGTGGTGTGCGAGGCCCCGTAGCCCAGGTCGACCACCAGGGGCCGCTCGGCCGCCCGCAGCCGCCGCCCGTGGACCGCGACCACCCAGCGGTCGCTGCGGCGCAGCCGGTTGTGGCCCGTCGTGCCCCTGGTGACGGCCCCGACGGGCCTGCTCATCGGACCCTGCTCACTGCACCCTGCTCATCGGACCCTGTTCATCGGACGCGGTGCACCTTGTGCTGGGCCGCCTGGGCGCGCGGCCTGATGACCAGGCGGTCGATGTTGACGTGGGCCGGCCTGGTGACGCACCAGGCGATGGCGTCGGCGACGTCGTCGCTGCTCAGCGGGTCGGGGACGCCTTCGTAGACGCGGTCGGCGGCCTCCTGGTCGCCGCGGAACCTGGTGACCGCGAAGCCCTCGCTCCGCACCATGCCCGGCGCGATCTCCACCACGCGCACCGGCTGACCGACCAGCTCCAGGCGCAGGGTCTCGGCCATCGAGGTCTGGGCGTGCTTGGCCGCGCAGTAGCCGCCGCCGCCCTCGTACGACACCAGGCCGGCGGTCGAGGTCAGCATCACCAGCACGCCGTCGCCGGAGTCGATCAGCTTGGGGGTCAGCGCCTGCGTCATGCGCAGGGAGCCGAGCACGTTGACGTCGTACATGCGCTGCCAGTCGTCGAGCCGCCCCTCGGCCACGGACTCCAGGCCGAGCGCGCCGCCCGCGTTGTTGACCAGCACGTCGCAGCGCTCCAGCGAGGCCGCGAGCGTGGCCACCGACTCGTCGGAGGTCACGTCGAGCGTCACCGCCCGGATGCCGGGCACCTCGGCGGCCAGCTTGTCGAGCCGGTCGCGCCGGCGCGCGCCGGCCACCACGTCGTACCCCTCGGCGGCGAGCCGGCGCGCCGTCGCCTCGCCGATCCCGCTGCTCGCCCCGGTCACCACAGCCGTCTTCCGCATGCCCCACATCCTGCCAGCGCGGGGCCGGCGCGTCTGACGTGCCCCCGGTGTGGTCACATGTCGGGAATGTCGTAAAAATCTGGATGGTTAGCAGCAGGGAGGTGATGTCGAGTGAGGCGACGACGGGTCAGCCGGGTCGCGACCATCAGCATGCACACGTCGCCGCTGCACCAGCCCGGTACGGGCGACGCCGGCGGCATGAACGTGTACATCGTGGAGTCCGCCAAGCGGCTCGCCGAGCTCGGCGTGGAGGTGGAGATCTTCACCCGCGCCACCGCCCGCGACCTGCCCCCCGTGGCCGAGCTCGCCCCCGGCGTCCTCGTCCGGCACGTCACCGCCGGCCCGTACGAGGAGATGGACCGCGCCGACCTGCCCGCCCAGCTGTGCGCGTTCCTGTCCGAGGTGCTGCGCATCGAGGCCATGTACGACCCCGGCCGCTACGACGTCATCCACTCCCACTACTGGCTCTCCGGCCAGGTCGGCTGGCTGGCCAAGGAGCGCTGGGGCGTCCCCCTCGTCCACACCATGCACACCATGGCCAAGGTCAAGAACCTCCTGCTCGCCGCCGGCGACAAGCCCGAGCCGCAGGCCCGCGTGGTCGGCGAGGAGCAGGTCGTGCAGATCGCCGACCGCCTGGTCGCCAACACCGGCGACGAGGCCCGCGAGCTCATCGACCTGTACGGCGCCCCCGAGCAGCGCGTCGCCGTCGTCAACCCCGGCGTCAACCTCAACGTCTTCAGGCCCGCCTCGCAGGCCGCCGCCCGGCACCGCCTGGGCCTGCCGCTGGGCGCGCACGTGCTGCTGTTCGTCGGCCGCATCCAGCCGCTCAAGGCGCCCGACGTGCTGCTGCGGGCCGCGTCCCGGCTGCTCATCGAGGATCCGTCGCTGCGCGGGCGGCTCGTCGTGGCCTGCGTCGGCGGCCCGTCAGGCAACGGACTCGCCCGCCCGTCGATCCTCGCCGAGCTGGCCGTCGAGCGGGGCATCCTCGACGTCGTCAGGCTCGTGCCCGCCGTGCCGCAGCAGGAGCTCGCCGACTGGTACCGGGCGGCCACGGTCACGGTCGTGCCGTCGTACAGCGAGTCCTTCGGCCTCGTCGCCCTGGAGTCGCAGGCGTGCGGCACGCCGGTCGCCGCCGCGGCCGTCGGCGGGCTGCGCACCGCCGTCAGGGACGGCGTCTCCGGCCTGCTCCTCGACACCCACGACCCGGCCGAGTGGGCGCGGGCGCTGAGCCGCTTCGTCACCGAGCCCGCCTGGCGCGACCGGCTCGCCGACGGCGCCCGCGCGCACGCCGCCGCCTTCGGCTGGCAGGCCACGGCGTCCCGGCTGGTGGAGGTCTACGCGGCCGCGGTCGCCCACCTGCACAAGACGCCCGTGGCGATCAATCTGTAGCCTGCGTAACCATGCGAGAGATCGTAGAAGCCGCGCTGAAGGCCTCGGAGGTCACCTACGACGAGCCGAGGCCGGGGGCGTTCCTCGTCAAGCTCCCCGGACAGCACAAGCTCGCCACCATGACCTGGCTCATCGTGGGCGAGCGGGTGCTGCACGTCGAGGCGTTCTTCTGCCGCAGGCCGGACGAGAACCACGAGGAGTTCCAGCGCTGGCTGCTGGAGAAGAACGGCTCCATGTACGGCGTGCACTTCTCCCTCGACCCCGTCGGCGACGTCTACCTCGTGGGCCGCGTCCCGCTGGCCGCCGTGGACGCCGACGAGATCGACCGGCTGCTCGGCTGCGTGCTCACCTACGCCGACGACTGGTTCGACCGGGCCCTTGAGCTGGGCTTCGCCTCCTCGATCCGGCGCGAGTGGGCCTGGCGGGCCAAGCGCGGCGAGTCGCTGGCGAACCTCCAGGCGTTCGCCCGCTTCGCCGACCCCGACCGCTGAAAGCCCGCGCGGACCGGCCACCCCTAGGATTGGGGCCATGGCGACTTTGGTGCTGCTACGGCATGGCGAGAGTGACTGGAACGCGAAGGGCCTGTTCACCGGCTGGGTGGACGTGAGCCTGTCCGCCAAGGGCGAGGAAGAGGCCCGCCGGGGCGGCAAGCTCCTGGTGGAGGCCGGGCTGCGCCCGGACATCGTCCACACCAGCCTGCTCAGCCGGGCCATCCAGACGGCCCAGCTCGCGCTGGCCGAGGCCGACCTGGCCTGGCTGCCGGTCAAGCGGAGCTGGCGGCTCAACGAGCGCCACTACGGCGCTCTCCAGGGCAAGAACAAGGCGCAGACGCGCGAGGAGTTCGGCGACGAGCAGTTCATGCTCTGGCGCCGCTCCTACGACGTGCCGCCGCCCCCGATCGCCGACGACGACGAGTTCTCCCAGGCCGGCGACCGCCGCTACGCGCTGCTCCCGCCGGAGCTCATGCCCCGCACGGAGTGCCTGAAGGACGTCGTGGAGCGCATGCTCCCCTACTGGTACGACGAGATCGTCCCCGACCTCTCGGCCGGCCGCACGGTGCTGGTGGCCGCCCACGGCAACTCGCTGCGGGCCCTGGTCAAGCACCTCGACGGCGTCAGCGACGAGGCCATCGCCGGGCTCAACATCCCGACCGGCATCCCGCTGCGCTACGAGCTCGACGCCGACTTCCGCCCGCTCGTCAAGGGCGGCGAATACCTCGACCCCGAGGCCGCCAAGGCCGCCATCGAGGCCGTGGCCAACCAGGGCCGCTGAGGCTTCACCCGCCTGTGGTAGGGCCGAACGGGAGACCCCGTTCGGCCTTGTCCACGCAGTCCGGGCAGACCGGCTGGTCCGCCGAGCGGGCCAGCGCCTCCGGCGTCGCCGGCCGCAGCGTGCCCGCGACGGTGATGCCCGGCGGCAGCCCGGTCGCCCGGTCCACCAGGAACGTCGTCACCTCCGCGGGGTCGTAGTCGAACTCCCGCCTGCACGCGTAGCAGCGACCGCGCTCCATGAGGCCCGCCCCTTCCGACGCCCGACGGGCCCCAGCCTACGACGTGGTTTCAGCTCGGGCGGCTGCCGGTGACGAGGTAGACGACGTCCTGCGCGACCCGTACGGCGTGGTCGGCGTAACGCTCGTAGTAGCGGCCGATGAGCGTGACGTCGATCGCCGACTCCACCCCGTGCGGCCAGTCCTTGCTGAGCAGCATCCGGAACAGCCGGCGGTGCAGCCGGTCCATCGCGTCGTCGTCCTGCGGCAGCTCCAGCGCCGACTCCACGTCGCGCGAGGCGACGCAGCTGCCGGCCTTGGTGACGAGGGCCTCGGCGATCTGGCCCATCTCCACGATCGTGGAGCGCATCTGCGCCGGGATCGCCGAGTCGGGGTGGCGCAGCCGGGCGACCTTGGCGACGTGGACCGCGAGGTCGCCCATCCGCTCCAGGTCGGTGCCCATGCGCAGCGCGGTGATGACCAGCCGCAGGTCCACCGCCACCGGCTGCTGCCTGGCCATCAGGTCGAAGATGGTGGTCTCGATCTCGGCGAAGATCGCGTTGACCTCCTCGTCGCGCGAGATGACGCTCTCGGCGATCGCCAGGTCCGAGTCGAGGAGGGCGGTGGTGGCACGGGAGATGGCGGACCGGACCAGCCTGGTCATCTCGACCAGTTTGTCGGTCAGTCCTTCGAGTTCTTCATGGTAGGCGTCGCGCATGTCGTCACCGTACGAGGCGCATGATGAACGAACTTCGACCGCGAGATGAACTTTCCACGAAAGGGACGTTCATCCCCTGATGAGAGGGCATGTAGCCCGAAGCGGGCCACCTACCATCGAAGACATGAGTGAGATGGCCATGAGCTTCGCGGCCCTGGCCGGGTTCGTCGTGGGAGCCCTGGCGGTCCTGTTCTACCGCAACCAGATCGAGGCGCCGAGCCGCGCCGCCGCCGACGAGGGGGCGACGCCGGGGACGGCGCTGCCGCAGGGCGTGGCCTCCGTGCTCGCCGTGCTGCCCTCCTCCGCCGTGGTGCTCGACGCGCACGACCGGGTGCTGCGCGCCAGCTCGGCGGCGCGGGCGTTCGGGCTGGTCAGGGGGGACCGGCTGATGGCCGCCGAACTGCTCGCCCTGGCCCGCCAGGTACGCCGCGACGGCGAGATCCGCGAGAGCGAGATCGACGTCGCCGGGCACAAGTTCGGCCAGGAGACCACAAACTTCGCCGTCCGCGTCGCGCCGCTCGGCTCCTACGGCCAGGTGCTGGTGCTGGCGGAGGACCAGACCGAGCGGCGCCGCGTCGAGGCCGTGCGCCGCGACTTCGTCGCCAACGTCAGCCACGAGCTGAAGACCCCCGTCGGCGCGCTCAGCCTGCTGGCCGAGACCATCCAGGACGCCG
The DNA here is from genome assembly GCF_039529455.1 of Nonomuraea bangladeshensis. Lineage (NCBI taxonomy): Bacteria > Bacillati > Actinomycetota > Actinomycetes > Streptosporangiales > Streptosporangiaceae > Nonomuraea > Nonomuraea bangladeshensis. Next base: position 99,761 of record NZ_BAAAMV010000016.1, on the reverse strand, counting down.
CCGACGACCCCGAGGCCGTCACCCGCTTCGCCAACCGCATGCAGCACGAGGCGGCCAGGCTCAACTACCTGGTCCAGGACCTCATCACGCTGAGCAGGATCCAGGGCGCCGAGCCCATCCCCATCCCCGAGCAGGTCGCGATCGACGAGGCCGTCCAGGACGCCATCGACCACTGCAACACCAAGGCCGGGGCGAAGGACATCGCGATCGTCACCGGCGGCACCGAGGGCCTGCGCGTCTGGGGCGACGACGAGCTGCTCGTCACCGCCCTGCGCAACCTCATCGACAACGCCGTCGCCTACAGCCCCGAGCACACCCGGGTCGTCGTCAGCGTCAGACCGGCCGGTGACTCGGTCGAGATCAGCGTCAGCGACCAGGGCATCGGCATCCCGGAGGAGGCGCTGGAGCGCATCTTCGAGCGCTTCTTCCGGGTCGACGCGGCGCGGTCCCGAGCCACCGGCGGCACCGGTCTCGGCCTCGCCATCGTCAAGCACGTCGCCGTCGCGCACGCCGGCGAGGTGTCCGTCTGGAGCAAGGAAGGGTCCGGCTCCACCTTCACCCTCCGCCTGCCGGCCTTCGGCGGCACGGCGGTGGCAGTACCACCCGCAACCCCTCTGGAGGCAGCCCGTGACTGAGCGGAGCCCACGAACCATCGGACACAGCACCCCTAAGGAGGCGTCGTGACCCGGGTGCTCGTCGTCGAGGACGAGGAGTCGTTCTCCGACGCCCTGTCCTACATGTTGCGCAAGGAGGGGTTCGAGGTGTCGGTCGCGGCCACCGGACCGGAGGCGCTCGACACGTTCGACCGCAACGGCGCCGACCTGGTGCTGCTCGACCTCATGCTGCCCGGCCTGCCCGGCACGGAGGTGTGCCGGTCGCTGCGGCAGCGCTCCAAGGTGCCGGTGATCATGCTGACCGCCAAGGACAGCGAGATCGACAAGGTCGTCGGCCTGGAGCTCGGCGCCGACGACTATGTCACCAAGCCGTTCTCCTCGCGCGAGCTGGTCGCCCGCATCCGGGCGGTGCTGCGCCGCCAGGGCGACGTCGTGGAGGAGCTGGAGAGCGCCGTGCTCGCCGTCGGTCCGGTGCGCATGGACGTCGACCGGCACGTGGTGGCGGTGCGCGGCGAGCAGGTGCAGCTGCCGCTGAAGGAGTTCGAGCTGCTGGAGGTGCTGCTGCGCAACGCCGGCCGGGTGCTCACCCGCGGCCAGCTCATCGACCGCGTCTGGGGCGCCGACTACGTGGGCGACACCAAGACGCTCGACGTGCACGTCAAGCGCCTGCGCGCGAAGATCGAGGCCGATCCGTCCAACCCGCGGTGCATCCTCACCGTGCGCGGCCTCGGCTACAAGTTCGACGTGGTGGACGACTGAAAAACCCCTTGTTCCGGTACGTGACGCGTACCGGGACAAGGGGTTTTCCGCTGTCTCGGGGCTGTCGCTAGTGCGACTCCTCCTCGGCGGGGGCCGAGGCGGAGGGAGTGGGCGTGGGGGCGGGGGTCGCGCCGGGGGCCGGGGGGTATTCGGCGAACTCGCGGCTGCGCGTGACCACAGGCACGTTGAGGGACACGGTGCCGGCGTTGGCGAACTGGAGGTCCAGCTTGATGGTCTCGCCGCCCCTGAGGCTCTTGGAGATGCTCTCGAGCATGAGCTGAGGGCTGGGCTTGCCGGTGTTGACGAGCTGGTTGCTCGGGATCTGGATCGGGCTGGCGATCTTGACGCTGCCCATGTTCCCGGCCGAGACCGCCTGCAGGGTGTCGGGGGTGGCCGCGGTGTTGAGGATGTTGAGGTAGATCGGGGCGGAGCCGCGCCACGGGAGCTGGGCTCCGGAGTCGGGGCCGAGGATGAACGCCTGCGGGATGTTGATGCCACGCGAACCGTAAGCGCCGTTCTCGATCAGAACCTGAGCTTCGTTAGGGGCGTACGGCTTGGCGGTGGTGGCGTCGAATCCCGCGCCGCAGCCGGCGAGCACGGGGGCAGCCAAGAACGCTGCGGCGGCGACAATCCAGCGACGGCTGGTCACGAGCGGGTACTCCTTGGGTCTTGCGCATGCGTGTCGGGGGCTCTCGCGCATGTATCAACGGCGCGTGAGTGCAGCGCCAACCATATCGATCCGAATCCATGGTCATATCCGCGCCCCCGCAGGTCATTCGCTATGTCCGGAAATGTCAGGCATAGAGTTGAGCGCATGTCAAGCCCCAATATGCGGCTTTGACCTGCAGTTATGAGGATTTCACTGTTCCGGGAGGCTGTGGATGCGTGGTACCCTGGAGTACAGCGGAAGGGGTACTTGTCACATGACTTTCCAGGTCGGCGACACTGTCGTCTACCCCCACCATGGGGCTGCTCGGATCGAAGCAATCACGACGCGATCCATCAAGGGTGAGGAAAAGACCTACCTGGTGCTCAAGGTCGACAAGGGCGACCTTACCGTCCAGGTGCCAGCCGAAAACGCAGAACTTGTCGGTGTGCGCGATGTCGTCGGCCAGGAAGGCCTTGAGCGGGTTTTCGATGTCCTTCGCATGCCGCACACGGAAGAGCCGACCAACTGGTCTCGTCGATACAAGGCCAATCTGGAGAAGCTCGCGTCCGGAGATGTGAACAAGGTCGCCGAAGTCGTTCGGGACCTGTGGCGGAGGGACCGCGAGCGCGGTCTGTCCGCGGGCGAGAAGCGCATGCTCGCCAAGGCGCGCCAGATCCTGGTCAGTGAGCTGGCGCTCGCCGAGAAGACCAATGAGGACAAGGCCGAGGCCCTTCTCGACGAGGTTCTCAACAGCTGAACACGAATCTTCCACGGGTGGGCGTCGGTGTCGACGTCCACCCGTTCGCTTCCAAGGACTCAGGGCGCGAGCTGAGCCTCGCCGGGCTGCGCTGGCCGGGGGAGCTCGGGCTTGAGGGCCACTCCGACGGCGACGCCGCCGCCCACGCGGCCTGCGACGCGCTGCTGTCCGCGGCCGGCCTCGGCGACCTCGGCCGCCTGTTCGGCACCGCCGACCCGCGCTGGGCGGGCGCCACGGGCGTCGTCCTGCTGGAGGAGACCGCCCGCCAGGTGCGCGCCGCGGGCTACGAGATCGGCAACATCGCCGTCCAGGTGATCGGCAACCGGCCGAAGCTCGCGCCGCGCCGCGTCGAGGCCGAGCTCGCGCTGACCAACGCCGCGGGCGCGCCCGTGAGCGTCTCCGCCACCACCACCGACGGGCTCGGGCTGACCGGCCGTGGTGAGGGCATCGCCGCCGTCGCGACCGCGCTGGTGGTGAACCTCTCCGGCTAGCCGGGCGTCTCTCATGTGGGATGCGTGAGGGTGTCCCGGCGGGTCGTCAGCCAGCCCGCCTGAATCGGAGGCGGCGGTTCGTCACTGGCGCGGTACGGACCGCCGCCTTCTTCGTACATTGGGTTGTTTGTCCTGTTCAGGGGTACGTCTTCCCGAGACATGTGAACGTCTTCGGGGGGAGCTACACATGATCGGCGCGATTGTCTCCGCCGTGATCATCGGCGCCATCGTCGGTGCACTCGGCCGCCTGCTGGTCCCGGGCCGGCAGAACATGTCCATCGGGCTGACCCTCATCGTCGGCATCGTCGCGGCCTTGATCGGCACAGCGATCGCGTCAGCGCTCGGCGTGGCCAACACGAAAGGCATCAACTGGATCGAGCACATCATCCAGATCGTTCTGGCCGTCATAGGCGTGCTGCTCGTCACCCGGATGGGCATCAGGGGCGGTCGCGGAGGACGTTCTCGCGGCAGTACGACCACATGACCTGCGCAAATCAAAATCAGCGCATAATCGCCGGAGATCGGGTAGCGACATTCCCGTGAGCGTGAATGGGTCACCTCACGGGGAGGTTTCGAACCATGACAATCCAGTCCATCCTTGGCGCCATCGTGATTGGTGCCGTGATTGGCGCAATCGGTCGCCTGCTGCTTCCCGGTAGGCAGGCCATCGGGTGGATCCTCACCGTCGTCGTCGGCATCGTGGCCGCCCTCGTGGGCACGCTGCTCGCGCAGGTGCTGGGCGTGGAGACGACCCCCGGCATCGACTGGATCGAGCTGGTGATGCAGGTCGTGCTCGCCATCGTGGGCGTCGGCCTGGTCGCCGGACTCAAGCGCGGCCACCGCGTCTAGCGAACGCGAACAGACAGCAGGCCGGCGGCACGGCACTGGCGCGCTTACGCCGGAGATGCGCCGGACATACATCGGCCCGCCTCGCTCCGCGAGGCGGGCCTTCCTGCTGCGGCTTGTTCGTCAGTCCTCCGGCTCCGGAGGGCGCGGAGTGCTCCGCAGACGGCCGGACGGGGCCGGGGTGTCCTCGCGGATCACCGGGTGGGGGGCCGTGTCCTCTAACTCGCCCTCAGGGGCGTCCGGCGGGGACTGGGGCTTTGAGGGTTCGTCCCTGATGACGGGCTGGGGCTGGGTGTCGGCGTTCCTGGGGTCGGGGCGGGGGTGGACCAGGACGTCGGTGGGCTTGTAACGGTCACCCCAGCGGACCGGGCGGGTGGGGGGCTCCTGCGGTCGGGGGGCGGGTTCTGCGGGCTGTGCGGGCTCTGGGGCGGCGTCCTGGCTGGGCTGAGCGCCACGGCCCTCATGCTCGTCGTCCAGAGCGTCGTTGTGATGGTCGTCGCGGGGGGCGGGGTGTTCCTGCGGCGGCTCCTGGGCGCGCTCAGACGCGGGTGCGTCCGTGAACTCAGGCCGGGACTCCGGCTCCCGGAACTCCGGCTCTCGAGACTCTGGCTCCCGAGACTCCGGCTCTCGAGACTCTGGCTCCCGAGACTCCGGCTCCCGAGACTCTGGCTCCCGGGACTCCGGCTCCTGGGGCTCTGGCTCCGAAGCTTGCGGCTCCCGGGACTCCGGCTGCTGCCGCTCCTGTTCCCGGAGCTCCGCTGACTGCCCCGAAGCCCGCTCCGAAGCCCGCCCCGAAGCCCGCTCCCGGTCCTGGGGCTCCTGGGACTCTTTGGCGGCATGCCATTCGGCGACCTGAGCCGATACTGGGGCCTGAGGCGATGCCGGAGCGCTCAGCGACCCGGGCTCGTCGTCCTCCCTCGTGGCCGCCGCCCCCGCTTCGTAAGGCGAGACCGGGGGAGTCTCGGGGGCGGGGGTGGGCCCGACGACCGGCGTGGGCTCGAGCACCGCGGCCGCCGCCGCAGCCGGGGAACCCGTCGTACTCGCCGTCACCAGGGGCGGCGGACCCGCCTCGGCCGCGCTTCGCCCCCGGTGGAACGGCACGATGTCCGTCTCCGCGGCGCCGTCGTCCCCGGCACCCGAGGCACGCCCACCGGTCACCCTCCCGCCCGACTGGACGTGCTTGATCAGCAGCAGCCACAGCCACAGGGCCACGGCGAGCATGACCCACGGAGCCAGCGCCACCCCCACGGCCACCTGCCGGGCGTCGAAGGCGAAACGCGTCGCGGTGGCCACGTTGACCGCCGCCGCGGCGACGATGAGCAGGACCAGCACGGTCGCCGCCTGCACGCGTACCAGCACGCGGGCCGAACGCAGCAGCAGCACGCACACCAGCGCGACCACGAGCAGCGCGTCGAAGGCGGCCGGGTAGAGATAGGCGAGGTCGGTCCTGGCCTCGCCGACGACGGCGAGCGCGCGCAGGTCGTCGAACGAGAGCGCGCACGCGGCACCGGCGAGCGCGGCGACCGCGAGCCCCGCGAGGGCGATGCCCAGGCGGCGGAGCAAAGAGGGGGGAGTCACGTCCATGGCGGTTTCGAGCCTACAGAAGAATGTGATCCGAGACCGATCAAGGAGAGACATGGCCGAGTTGCCCGAGGAAGCGCGCAAACTCCTGGACGCGCCCAATTACGCCACCGTCACCAGCCTCAACGCCGACGGCGGCCCCCAGTCGACGGTGGTGTGGGTACGCGCCGACGGCGACGATGTGCTCTTCTCCACCGTGAAGGGCCGCGTGAAGCCGCGCAACTTCGAGCGCGACCCGCGGGCGAGCCTGCTGATCATCGACCCCGATGATCCGTACCGGTATCTGGAGGTCCGGGGCACGGTGACCATGACTCCGGACCCCGAGGGAGCCCTGATTCAGGAGCTCTCGCAGAAGTACCGAGGCCAGCCGTGGCAGGACAAGCCGGGCACCGAGCGCCTTGTTGTCCGGATTCGGCCGGACAGGGTCGTGTTGCGAGACTGATTTATCGGCCTGATGACGGCCATGAGGCGTTAGCCTTGCCTTCGTGAGCCTGCACATCTACGACACCAGCACGCGCGCCATCCGTGAATTCGTTCCGGTCGAAGCCGGCCGGGCGTCGATTTACCTGTGTGGGGCCACCGTGCAGGCTCCGCCGCATATCGGGCACATCCGCTCGGGCGTGAACTTCGACGTGCTCCGGCGCTGGCTGACCCGTTCCGGCTATGAGGTGACGTTCTGCCGCAACGTCACCGACATCGACGACAAGATCATCAGGGTGTCGGCCGCGGAGGGCGTGCCCTGGTTCGTGGTGGCCGAGCGCAACCAGCGGGCCTTCACGTGGGCGTACGACACGCTGGGCTGCCTGCCGCCGACGGTCGAGCCGCGGGCGACGGGGCACGTGCCCGAGATGATCACCCTCATGCAGCGGCTGATCGATCGCGGGCACGCCTACGCCTCCGGCGGTGACGTCTACTTCGACGTCCGCTCCTGGGCCGACCACTACGGCTCCCTCTCCAACCAGAAGCTGGAGAACATGCGGGGCGCGGGCGACACCGACGACGAGAGCTGCAAGCGCGACCCGCGCGACTTCGCCCTGTGGAAGGGCGAGAAGCCGGGCGAGCCCACCTGGCCCACGCCGTGGGGCCCCGGGCGTCCCGGCTGGCACCTCGAATGCTCGGCGATGGCCACGAAATACCTCGGGCCGACGTTCGACATCCACGGGGGCGGCATCGACCTGATCTTCCCGCACCACGAGAACGAGATCGCCCAGTCCCAGGCGGCCGGCGACGGGTTCGCCCGCAACTGGATGCACAACGGCATGCTCAAGATCGGCGCGGAGAAGATGAGCAAGTCGCTCGGCAACTCCCTGCTGATCCCCGAGATGGTGCAGAAGGTGCGCCCGGTCGAGCTCCGCTACTACCTGGCGGCGCCGCACTACCGCTCCTCCATCGAGTACTCCGAGGAGGCGCTGCTGGAGGCGGCGGCCGCCTACCAGCGCATCGAGGGCTTCGTCACCCGCGCCGCCGAGGTCATCCACGACGTGGACGCGGACGCGCCGCTGCCGCAGGCGTTCGTCGACGCTCTCAACGACGACCTGGGCACGCCCCAGGCGCTGGCGGTCGTCCACGAGGTGGTGCGCGAGGGCAACGTGGCGCTGTCGCGCGGCGACAAGGAGGCCGTGGCGCGGCTGCTCGCCGAGACCCAGAACATGCTCGACGTCCTCGGTCTCGACCCGCGTTCGCCGCAGTGGCGCGGCACCGGCTCCGACCTGTCGCCCGTCGTGGACGCGCTGGTGGCGGTGGCCCTGGAGCAGCGCAAGGCGGCCCGCGCCCGTAAGGACTACGCGGCGGCCGACGCGATCCGCGACCAGCTCGGGGCCGCGGGCATCACGGTCGAGGACACGCCGCACGGCGCCCGCTGGGAGCTGTCCCGCTGACGGAGCCTCACTCCGCCCGAGTGCGAGTGGAGTGAGGCGCCCGGCGGCCCGAGTACCCTTGTTCACATGGCAGCAGGCGGTAGGGCTTCGGGCAGGCCCGCGAAGAAGAAGGGCCCGACCAAGGGCACCGGAGGCCAGGTGCGCCGCGGTCTCCAGGGCAAGGGCGCGACCCCGCCTGCCGAGATGCGTCACTGGTACAAGGACAAGGCCCGCTCCGAGCGCGTCGCGCGCGAGGAGCGCGGCGGGGGCACGGGCGCCCGCCGCCCGTCCGCCGGAGCGTCCCGTCAGCGCCGCTCCGAGGACACGCCGGAGTACATCGGCGGCCGCAACCCGGTCCTGGAGGCCCTGCAGGCCGGCGTGCCCTGCACCGCCCTCTACGTCGCCCAGCGCATCGACAACGACGACCGCGTCCGCGACTCCATCAAGATCGCCGCGGAGCAGGGCATCGCGCTGCTCGAGATCACCCGCGACAAGCTCGACCGCCTGACCGAGGGCGCGGTCCACCAGGGCATCGCACTCCAGATCCCGGCGTACGACTACGCGCACCCGTCCGACCTCGTCGAACTCGCGCAGGACGCCGCCGAGACACCGCTGATCGTCGCCCTCGACTCGGTCACGGACCCGCGCAACCTCGGGGCCATCGCCCGCTCGGCCACCGCGTTCGGCGCCCACGGCCTGCTCATCCCGTCCCGCCGCTCGGCCGGCGTCACGGCGGGAGCCTGGAAGACCTCGGCCGGCACCCTCGCCAGCCTCCGCGTCGCCCGCGCCTCCAACCTCACCGCCGCCCTCCGCGAATACCGCGACGCCGGCCTGTTCGTCATCGGCCTGGACGGCACCGGCGACACCGACATCGCCGACGTCGACCTCCTGGCCGAACCCGCCGTCATCGTCGTCGGCTCCGAGGGCAAGGGCCTGTCCCGCCTGGTCCGCGAACAATGCGACGTCCTGGCCCGCATCCCGATGCAGGCCGCCGCCGAATCCCTGAACGCGGGGGTGGCGGCCGGAGTGGCGTTGTACGAGGTCGCTCGTCAGAGACGCCTCTAGCGTCTACACTGATAGGCCGCGCCGACGTAGCTCAATCGGCAGAGCATCTGTCTTGTAAACAGAAGGTCAGGGGTTCGATTCCCCTCGTCGGCTCTGCAGCTCAAAGGCCCTTCGGGATGATCCCGGAGGGCCTTTGTGATCTCCGTACAGCAGCGCCGTACAGCAACGGCCTCGCACCGAACCAACGCACTACTTCACGCCGAGCTCCTTACGCACTGCATGAACGTAGTTGTCGAAGGCAGCTTGGAGATCATCAAGATGCTGCATCCCATTCGTCCCCATGTAGGCCATTAGCTGATCCCTGGCCTTCTCCGCCGCGCGATAGCTCTCTGCGGAAGCGAAGACCTGGACCGTCAGCAGTGCGTTGAACAGGGCTTCGAACTGGTCTGGATCGAGGTCGGAGGGGGCCGGTCCCTCGTCGTACATCGTGTGGTACGCCGTCGCGTTCCAGTACCGGTTGAAAGTGTTCAGGAACTGGACGTGAGCCTCTCGGCGGTGCTCGTAGGAGCGGGTGATGGTCTCCCTACGGCCTTGCCAGAACTGGGTCAGTGCGACTCCACCGAGCGCGCTTACTGCCCCGAGAATGACCTGCCACATACCGTCCTTCTCCTGATCGAGAGCTGTTCCAGCCCACAGTGTCAGGAGAATCGGTGGCTTCAGTACCGATCAAGAAAAATGCCCCGCTTAGATCAGCGGGGCAGGCGTTGAGTAGATCTAGGTTTCAGGTTGGTGGAGTTTGCGCGAGCCGATCCAGAGCCTTACGGGTCTCGGGACTTGCGCCGCACGGCCGACATCGCGCCGGAGCTGGTCGACAAGGTGGAGACCGCGCTCATGGGCAACGAGGTCGAGGCCGCAACCAGCGCCGAGATCACGCCGGGTGTTCGCGAGTTCCTCGAAGCGTGCGCGGAGGCCGGCAGGCCGGTCGCCATCGTGAGCAACAACTCCGCGCCCGCTATCGAGACGTTCCTTGCTCTGGCCGACTTGGGGGAGTGGATCACCGCGGTTTCCGGGCGCCCGATTGGAGCGCCGGAGCAGATGAAGCCGCACCCGCAGTCTGTGCTGTGGGCATGCAAGGCGCTGGGCGTCGAGCCAGGCGAGGCCGTGCTAATCGGGGATTCCGACTTCGACATGCAGGCCGCGCGCAACGCCGGAACGTGCAGTATCGCCTACGCCAAGGGGTCAGGAAAGGCCGACAGGCTTACGCAAGCGGGAGCCGATGCAGTGACCGGCAGCATCGCTGAACTGGTCGAGCAGCAGTAGCAGGTCAAGATCAGCAGCCGCGCAGAGCGGTGCATGATTCAAACCTTCCCTACGTCATCAAGCCCCGCCCGATGGGCGGCGGGCGGCCGGGCGGTCCGGGCGGGCGTGCGGCCTCTCCGGGCCCGTCCCGCCCGGCCACCCCGCCGCACCAACGAACGCAGGCAGAAGACGCACACAGGACGTTCACCAGCACCATGCGAGATTGGCCCCGGGACTGAGCCGATGAGGTCAAAGCCTGCCTTCGGCCGGAGCACTCCGGGGCCGGGCGATCGCCACATGGCCCTGCACGTATGGGTGGCTGGGGCTGAGGGTCTCAACCGTCTCCCGAAGCGGGGGCAGATGTATCCAGCTCAGCATGCTCGACGGCGATAGGCGAATGCGCGTCCAGCAGCTCAGTAAATGGCGTGTCGTCGACGAACTTGAGGCGCAGCGGCTGATGCGAGTGGAGCAGCCGGATCCCATGCGGGACTAGCTGTGGAACCGCGACGTCGGGTAGCCAGGGCGCCGCGGTAGCGGATCCACTGAGTAAGAGCTCACGGCGCTCGCCGTCCTGCAGGACATACTCCGTTCGGCCGACGAAGTCGGTGACCGTCCTGGTGCACACGTACACGTTGGGGAATAGCCCATTGTGACGCAAGGTCGAGACCACCCGGCGGATCGAGGCACAAGCCATGGCGATTTCCGGTTCCTGAGGGAGCGAGGAGCGTGGGTGGCTGAGACCGTTCCTCACCCTTGCCACTTGGCCTGACCGCAGGTCCGCCGCGACACCGTGAAGCACGCTGATGATCTCTTGGAGTGATCCTGGTTCGATGTCGAAGACCAGGCTTCGGTGCAGGAAAGGGAAAGAATGTAGGGGCGAGTGGCGTGCGAGGTGGGGGAATGAAGCGTATGGCCTGTCCGCGGCGGGGATCAGGGCCTCGGGTTCCGCGCACATTCCGGCGATCATTGCGAATGTTTCGACGAGGGTGCCGAGTGCGTTGGCTCCGTCAGAAGAGTACTGTATGCCCCCGCGGGCCACCGCGGCCCTGGCGAGCAGAGGGTTGGCGAAGGCGCGCGCCCAGGACACACGGTACGTGAACCGCTGATCGCGCTTCTCGGGGTAGTGGTCGGCGAACATGAGCCAGCAAACGTAGGTGATCGTTTCCTGGAGGAGTTCTTCCAAGGCGACGAACAGGCTGACCCCGGAGCTGCGAACTTCCTCCGCATCCTGCTCCGTCTGGACGGCCCCATACTGCTCAAAAGCCGGAAGATGCCGAAGGACACGTGCCTCGACCACAGGCGGCGGAGGGAGCGGCATGCCGAGTTTCCAGAGGATCCGCTGCACCAGGACCCGCTCATTGTCTGCACTGGTTGGCAGCTCGAACCGTCCAGGGCCGACCAGTCGGAAGGCGTGCGTAGTCTGGGCGCGGCTGGCGAGCACGAGGGAACTCAGAGCATCCTCGGGTGTCCGGCTGGCCACAAAGTGCTCCAGTTGGTCCTGGACGCTCTTTCCTGGCTCGTTGCGCAGCGCCCATGACAGATCCTCCCTCAGGGGGCCGTCGTATAGCGCAAGCAGGAAGTTCGTTAGCCGGAGCGACGTCCAATTCCGCCGAGGCCTGAAACGTACCCCCAACCGACTCAGCTCGGCCTGACTGTTGAAGTAGCCGCCTTCGGTATGACGATTCCGGATTGGATAGCGAGTCTCGCTAGGGCCGAGGACGATCTCTCCAACGTCAACCAGCCGCTCCAAATGGCAGATGATCTCCGCGTTGGAGACGATCAGAATGAGCTGCAAGAGTTCAGCCTCGGATACGCCGGCAGCCAGGTCCGACGGTGCCTTGCGGGATGCGCCGCGGTCGAGGAGAAGATTTGCTTGCTTCCGAAGGCCGTTCGAGTCCTGTGTGAGCAATGACGCGAGGAGAGCCCTTCGCTCATAGGTGGTCAGCCCGCTCGCCACAAGCCACGGCAAGCCCCAATCATTGTTGGGACGATAGTAGGCCTCATCCGGCTTCATGATGTCACCAAAAAGTCGGGTGATCGCGATAGAGAGAGGAATATCCCTGCCGATGCTGCTATAAATCACTCCAGCATCCGTGGCGCCCGTACTAAACTTGACATGATTGACTTCGGGGCAACCCGGGTCGACGCAGACCACCTCGGCGCCGCACAGTGTGTTCGGCAGGCACCTGTGCTCGGCCACAGGCACGATGCCAAACGGTCCGACCGTGAGATCCGCGACCTGGAAGACCCCCTGTGGCAAGAGTTTGATGATCTCCATGCTCTCTTGGTGGGGCAGGAATCTTTGGTGGTCTCGGCCGTGGACGCTCATGTAGGCGGCCTCGACCTCGTTGCTGTAAACCCAGGGATAGCGGATCTTCAAAGCGCGGATGTCGGCGCCCAACGCGTCAATGAGGACGGGAAGATCGGTTGCCTTGTAATCCACTAGAAAGTTGTCACCCAGGGCAAATTGCCCGAGGATAGCCGCCTTGATGTCAGCCGGAGTCTTGTCCGGATGCTCGGCAGAGAGGGAGTCATAGAGATCGGTGCCGCCATCAGAGAGCGCGATCGCAGTGTCAAAGGCGTCCGGGAAGTGGTAGCCGTTCGACAGGATGCAGTCCAGTGTGAACTCACGGACGGCGAAGAGTCGTTGGAAGTTCAGATCTTCACGCAAGTCCATGCTCCTCAATCGCTAGGACTCCTCTAATATCGCAGTGGAGTCTCCCATGGCTCGAAATTTTGGAAACGCGTGGATTCCGTTGGGCGTCAGCTAACAGTGGTGGGGGGTGGGCAGATGTGCGCTTCGCTCGGGTCCTGCTGTCGTAGCCACTATCCACCCCGCAGGGGACTGTTGTCCGATCACAACATGATCGAGAGTGTGGTGTTCGCCTGACGAAGCAAGAGAATCGCTGATGAACGGGTTGATAAACACAATTATTCCCGTCACAACCAAGGGCTCTGGTGCCGTTTTACCGTCTTGCGGTCGATTTGTCGCCTCCAACCCGGAACTACCTGGTCGTAATCACCCGGAAGCATCGCACGGCGAGCGGCACGCCCTGGCGGCGGCCCCATCCCGGGCAACAGGCCATGCTCGTCCGCACCGACCGCGTTAAGGCAGACCGACCGTACTACTCGGTTAGCACCGCCCATGGTATGAACATCCAACTCATCTCCTCCTCGACCGGGACGATCATCTGGACCTCCGACGCGCTGCCAGGCACAACCTATCGTCGTCCTGCACAACTACATCGTTTGAGAATGAAAATGCATTACTGCAGATCGCCCGATAGTGGGAGCGACACTGGCCGTGCTCCAGGAGGAGGAGTCATCGCTCTGCCGTAGCGAGGGAGTTACGCAGCTGAGCGGGAGGGCTGGCCGGTGGAGTGCTGAATGGCCAGCTAAGTGGCAGCGGCTACGGATAGGGCCGGACGATTATAGGCGACGGATGACCGTCCGCGCAGGTCAGGTAGCACGTAGGCCAGGCTCTTGACCTCGATGAAATGGTTTCGCGTCGAAGTGGTGGAGGCCGAGACGATCGCTCACTTCGGTACTCGTCGTTGGGCCTGGGGCGATCGCTGCCGCGGACCGACTTCGTCGGCCCTTGCCACCGAATCCGAGGGCTGAGGTCTGCTGTACAGCAACCAGTACAGCAACGCCGACTCGGCCAACCGCACGGCGACCGGCTAGATCTGCTGGTCAAGTCTGTGCGAGGGTCATCGACGTGCCGTCTGCCCTGCCCTTGTAAACAGAAGGTCAGGGGTTCGATTCCCCTCGTCGGCTCTGCAACTCAAAGGCCCCTTCCGGGATTCGGGAGGGGCCTTTTTTTGATCTCTGTGCAGCCGCGCCGTACAGCAACGGCCTCGCACCGATCCGACGCCTACTGCACACGAAGCTCCTTACGCACTGCACGGATGTAGTTGTCGAAGGCAGCTTGGAGATCGTCGTGATGCTTCATCCCATCTGTCTTCGTGTAGATGATCAGATGATCCTTGGCCTTCTCCGCCGCCCGATAACTCGCTGCCGAGGCGAAGACCTGGACTGTCAGCAGCGCGTTGAACAGGGCTTTGAACTGCGCTGGATCGAGGTCGGGGGGCCCTGGTGGTACTTCGTGTGGAACGCCGTCGCATTCCAGTACCCGTTGAAGGTCTTCAGAAATTGGGCATGAGCCTCTCGCCGGTGCTGCGGGGATTGAACAGGCGCTGAGCCGCTGAAAGCTGTCGAGAACATCAGGCCGTGCACCGTCCAGCCTTCGCCGGTTTCGAGTGTTCCTGGTTGTGGGCGGCCTTGCGGCGATGAGGCTACTCCGTCGCCAGCTCTACGATAAGTCGTACTCGTCGATCCATAGATCGGCTCCAGCTTTGTGGAGAAAGCTGATGGCTTCTGCGTCGAGGATGAGCCCTCGCGGGTTGGAGTGCTCTCCCGGTTCGAACGACCGAAGCATGACCAACGTGGCCGTTGTGCCACCGGCGGTCAGCTCTCCGATTCGATCCCAGGCGCCGGCCAGCTGATTCATCACAGCTTCCGTCTGCTCACCGAGTGAGGTGGTCTCCGCGAGGCCGGAGTCGAGCATCCATTCGTGTCGTGGCGGTAGCAGGCGCCCACTCTTCCTGCCGCGTCGTGACTCCTTCGCCTCGGACCGAGTCGGCTCGACGCCCACGTATCGGGTGATCTGCTCGGGATCGTATTCATCGGACTGGATCATGAAGTAGACCTGCTGCTCGACGATCATGTGGAAACGGTAGCGGTAGAGCGTGAAAGGTGGCGTGCCATGTGGGTGAGTTCATGAGCCTTGGCTGAGGGACTCCACGGGGCGCTCGGGGCACTCCAAGCAGACGAACAGGTAGAGCGATCCGGCATCCTGGATCATGACATCGGCGGGATTCTGCACTTCCGGAGGAGCGTGAGGGGTCAGCAGCGGACGCTCTTCGATGGGAGCCCAGCGCCTGCCGCTCTCGATGTCGAGTTCCCCGCTCGCAATGGTCAGCAGATGTGCCATCTCGTGGCCTCTGCCGCACACCGACTGCTCCGGATCCTGAATCCAGTTCGCCCAGCCTCCGACCTTGCTTCCTGGAGCAGCCGCAAGGTGGGAGAAGTAACTCCAGCCGTCAGAGTTCGCGGCACTCTCTTCCCACGCCCAGACCCTGGCCCTGAGCTCTGCTGGAAGCTCCCAGCCATCCGGATACTCCTCCACCCGCTCCGGCGACAGGACGCAGGCCGTGGGGAGATACGAGTCGTCGCTCTCGGGATCGGGCTCGGGGGCCTTAATGAGCGGACTTCCGACCTCTTCAGCCTTCCGCCAGCGCACGATCGTGTGAGGCTCACTGTACGGTTTGTGATCGACCGGGCACCACAGCACTTGGAGGGTGTCTGTGTCATCAGGGAAAGGCAGCTCAGGAACATCTCGAGCGAAAAACTGCATGACCGGGATCAGCGGAAGTGGATCCCGGCCTTTAGATGGGCCATGGGACAGCGGCTCAGGACAGCTTGGCCAAGGCTCATCCGCAGGCCACAACAGCGGGCCACCCATGGAACTGTCGGTGATGGCGGGCTGTCCCTGACGCGGGTGCAGTCGGACCGTGGTCCGGCGCTGACCGGCCAGTTCAGGGAAAACAGTCGCTACATCGAACGGCGCCGAGGACGTCGTCAGTCCCATGCTCACCACTCCGATCGCAACGGACGACGTCGTCATGGCACACCGTAGAGCAGGGGACCGACAGAACCCCCTGTTCGCAGTTGTGATCGTCGTGCCATTCGCGTGCCGTCCCGAGGTGACGAGTGGGCGGCCACGAACTGCGGCACCTTCTTGCATCTGTTCAAGGGCAGTATCGAGCTGTAGCCTGTGGCTCAGTGATGATGATCTACCTAATGGGGGCCGATCGTCCCCTTGCTGGGAAGAGGATTTCTGTCGGCTGTGGCCTCCAGTTGAACCGTTCTCTCCAGGGATTTGGCCATGCGGAGACCGACCTTGGCGCTCGTGGCGATAGCGGGAATGGTGATCGTCGTGATCGCGGCTGCCGTCGCAGCCCT
Source organism: Nonomuraea bangladeshensis (assembly GCF_039529455.1). NCBI lineage: Bacteria > Bacillati > Actinomycetota > Actinomycetes > Streptosporangiales > Streptosporangiaceae > Nonomuraea > Nonomuraea bangladeshensis. Next base: position 83,880 of record NZ_BAAAMV010000016.1, on the reverse strand, counting down.
CGTGCCCGTCTTGTCGCTGTCATCGAGCGAAACCAGCTTGGCGATCACGCCGGCTCCTGCCGCGTCCCAGCAAGCCGGCGACCAGGAAGAAGAAGACGGGGAGCGGGTAGCTCCCGGAACCGCGTGGTCGCTGCAGCTCGACGAGACGGAGCGCCGAAGCCTCGTCGAGGCCGCGCGTAGAGCAGGTGCGTCCGTAGCGGTCGGTGTAGTTGCGAGTGGGATGATATATTACGGCGCCGTATATGGTCAGACCGAAGCCCAGGATAACTTCTACGCGATCGCCATTACCGACCGGATTAACTTCTGGAGCAGGCAGGGCGACAACGAATGGCGCTATGAGGGGGAATTTCAAACAGCGGGCTGCATTCCTCCCGTACCGCTCCGGCTGTACACCGAATGGGGCCTGAGTCTCTCGACAGAACGGCCGACCGGCCAGCCGCCGTGCCCCGTTCCTCAATAGGCAGCAATGCAGTGAGAAGCCCCTGAACAGGCGATTCGCAGCCAGGGCGATTTCGTGATCTTGCTGGCGGGCTTGTCGGCACGTCCGCGGCTGCTCGTGGATGACGTGGGCGTGGGGAGCCGGCTGGGTTTGTTCGGGAGGAGTAGCGGTTTCCGCAGCCGGTCGGGAAGGCGTACGCCTCCGTCGTTCCAGATACGCGATCTCCGCTTTCGAGCGGCTCGGCGCCGGTGGAGGAGTGACTCGACATCGTCGTCGCCATCGCCCGGCCACTGCGGCGGGGCATGGCCGAGGGGGTGTTCCGCCTGATCGGTCCGAAGGTCGTGGCCACGATCCTGCTCACCGTCGTGCACGGCGCCGCGGACGTGATCGCCGCAGGCGATCCACCGGAGCGCTGGTTGGAGGCCGTACGCGACCTCACCCGCCAATGGCTCGGATCGCCGGCGTGACGAGGCGCCGCTGGGGTTCGCTCGGTTGCGCCTAGTGGTGGGGCCGGACAAATCAGTTGTCATGACCCTTACTGTCTTGTCCTGTGACAGACATCGACGATTTGCTCGCGGCCTATGACCAGCAGATGCGGGGAGTGCCTCCCCACCCGCCCGCCGGGGTCACGTACGAGCAGGACGGTCCGCTGTTGCGGATCGTCGGACAGTTCCGCGGCTTCGTCAGCGCTCCGCGCGATGTCGGCGTCCGCGGCGGCGAGCTCGACCGGCTGATCATCCGCCAGCGCGACTACTTCGCCGCGCGTGGCGAGGCGGTCGAATGGAAGACCCGCGGGCACGACCAGCCGGCCGACCTCACCGAGCGTCTGCTCGCGGCGGGCTTCGTACCGGAGGAGCAGGAGACGGTCCTCATCGGCCTGGCCAAGGACATGACCGCCGCACCGGCTCTGCCGAGCGGTGTCACCCTGCGGCAGGTGACCGAGGATGTCGACATGCGTCGCATCGCGGCCATGGAGTCCGTCGTCTGGGGACAGGACTGGTCCTGGCTCGGTGAGGACCTGATCGCCCGCGTGGCGGCGGCTCCGGACGAGATCGTGGTCATGGTCGCCGAAGCCGATGGGGAGGTGGTCTCCGCAGCCTGGCTGGTCTTCCGGGAGGGCACCGAGTTCGCCGGCTTGTGGGGCGGCTCCACGTTGCCGGCATGGCGGGGCCGGGGCATCTACCGCGCGCTGGTCGCCGCCCGGGCGGAACGCGCCGTTGCCCGCGAGGTCAGGTACCTGCACGTGGACGCGTCCGACGACAGCGCGCCGATCCTGCGGCGGCTCGGCTTCCGCGCGGTGACCACGACCACGCCGTACGTGTGGTCGCCGCCTCAGCCTTGACGGGTAGGGGGTCGTGCCTGCCACGTCACCTGTCCGAAGGCGTTCGGCGTACACCGCGGGTCTGGGGATTTGACAGATTCGCGCGCGTACGCACAGGTACGCTGTCAGGACTTCGGTGCAGACGAGGGAGCATGGTGGCCGCGCAGACACAGCCAGGACGTCTGATCAGCGGGCGGTACCGCCTGGAGTCTGTTCTGGGCGGCGGGGGCTTCGGGCGGGTCTGGAAGGCTCACGACGAATCTCTCGATGTGGATGTGGCGGTGAAGGAGGTCTGGCTCCCGTCGGCCGCCTCCGACGAGGAGCATGCGCAGCGGCTGCGGCGCGCCGAGCGGGAGGCGCGCAACGCGGCACGGCTGCGGTCGCATCCGCACATCGTCACCCTCCATGACGTGGTGATCGAGGATCAGGCGCCGTGGATCGTCATGGAACTCGTCGACGGCGGCACTCTCGCTGAGCGGATTCTCCAGAATGGTCCGTTGGAGGCCCTTGGTACGGCGCACGCGTCCGGGATCGTGCACCGGGACGTGAAGCCGGCGAACGTGATGTTCGGGCGGGACGGGCGCGTGCTCCTCACTGACTTCGGGATCGCGGTGAAGCGGGGGACACCGCTCTCACGGTGAGCGGTGTGCTGATGGGCTGATGGGCTCGCTGGAGTACGTCGCGCCGGAACGGTTCAACGGCGTGGACAGCGGTGGTGCGGGGGATCTGTACTCGCTCGGGGTGACGCTGTATCAAGCGTTGGAGGGGGTGTCCCCGTTCCATCGGGACACCCCGACGGACGTATCGGCAGGCCGTGGCGAAGGACAAGCTCAAGCACCCGAAGGACGGCAAGCATAGGCCGCCCGGTGAGCCTGCCGACCCCGGCGCGACGTCGTCATTGCCTATCCACGGGCGCCTAGCGCCTCCCGCATCTCGTTCGCGGTGGAAATCGGGTCGAAGCCCTCGGGGACGCCTTCCACCAGGATGATGTCGCCCTCGATGTGCCGTGAGCGCAGTGGTGCGATCTCCTGGTACGCGGGCGAGTCCCACCAGCTCTGCGCTTCTTCGATCCCCGGGAAGCCGATCATCACGATGTCCCCCGGCCAGCTGCCCTCCAGCACCTTGCGCTTCGCGCCGCGCACGAGAAAGCGGCCGCCGTACGGCTCGAAGGTGGCGGGGATGCGTTCCATGTACTCGACGATCTCCGGGTGCGGGGCGGACTCTCGCAGGTGAGCTATGACGTAGGCAGACATGGGATCCCTTCCGGTCGGTCGCGCTTCGTACTTCCGTGATCGTGGCAGGCGGCCGTGCAGTGAGTCGATGACGTCACAGGTAAAGAGCGGGCGGCGATGTGACCCGCTCAGACCTGTTCGAAGTGGAATGCCTTGATGAAGCAGTCGCGGGGCTGGGTGACCGCGAAGAGGATGCCATCCACGAGTGACTGCGCGGTGAGGGCGTCCTTGGCCTCCCGTGGCGTGGACTCCCACTCCTCGGAGAGGGGGTCGGGGTTGTCGAAGTCGGGCGGGTAGAGCGATATCACCCGGACTCCCTGGGGCCGCAGGCGCTTGGAGAGAATTTCGGTGAAACCGGCTTGGGCGCTCTTGGCCGCGTAGAAGGCGTCGTGCGCGTCCGAGCGGTGATGTCCGGCCGTTCCGCAGGCGGAGACCATCGTCACTACGTCCGGCTTGTCCGAGTTGAGCAGGAGGGGGAGGAAGTTCTTCACGGTCAGGACCGTGCCGGTTGCGCCGGATGCGATGGTGTCGACGACATCCGCGTCGGAGGCCGACTGGAGGTCCGGGCCGTGGAGGTAGCGCGCGCCGTTGTTGATCAGGATGTCGACGTGGTCGGTGTGCTGGGCGACGCCGGACGCGAAGTCGCGGATCGAGGCGGGGTCGGTCAGGTCGCAGGCGTACGCGTGGACCTGCTGGTGGCCTCGGTCGCGGATCTCGTCGCGGACGTGCTCGGCGGCGGCGAGGGTGCGCGCGGACAGGAAGACCTCCGCGCCGAGGTCTGCGAATCGGAGGGCCAGGGTTCGCCCGAAGTCGCGGCCGGCAGCGGTGATGACAACGCGATGGTCGTCGAATCTCATGGGTTCGCTCCTTGTTCGGTTCGGGGCATGGATCACTCACTATGCCCGCCCCTGCTGAGGGGTGGGCGGTGCGTCCAGGTGGCCCAGCGCCAGAGCCACTCGACGGGGCCCTGGCGGTAGTGGCGGAGCCAGAGCGTGCAGAACAACCACTGGGCGGCGAGGATGGCTCCGGCTGTCCAGTACGCCGTCGTCAAGGACTCGCCGATCGGCAGGCCGAGGACGCGCGCGGCCAGGAGAACGAGGAGCGTGGCGGTCAGGTAGCCGGTCAGCGCCATCCGGCCCAGTGGTGCGAAGACGAAGCGCAGTGCCGGTCGCAGCGGGGTTCTGAGCAGGATCAGCATGCCGCACACGTACACGCCGACGAGCAGCAGATCGGCCAGGGTGGTCACGGCGGGCAGGTACGTCGTGGCCCCCACGGCCCGCATGCTCGCCTGGGCCCACACAGCGGCGGCCAGTCCCGCCGCGAACGCCAGGCCCAGCAGGAGCGGGCCGCGGGTGGAGCGCTCGATCCGGCCGATGACCCCGTAGCGGACCAGCGTCGCGCCCAGCAGGAACAGGCCGGCGATCAGCAAGGGCCCGCCCCCGCCGAGGACCAGCGCCGCCGGGATGAGTACGGCGGCGAGGCCGGCCATGGCCCAGCGCGGCAGCCAGGTCGAGGGCAGCAGCACCAGCATGCCGACGACGGCGTAGTCGGTCAGGATCTCGCCCGGCCACAGCAGCATGTGGACGAGGCCGATCGCGAGCAGCGCCCCGAGCCGGCGCAGCAGGACCAGGCGTGGGCGAGGGACGCGGCTCGCGGCGGAGTCCAGCAGCAGCGCGAAGCCTATGCCGAACAGCAGGGAGAAGATCGGCAGCCCGAGCCAGGGATCCCAGTCGCCCATCGGCTGGACCGCGACGGCGGAGCCGCCGGTGGCCATGAGCTGGATGTTGGCGAGCAGGATCTCGCACAGCGCGAAGCCGCGCAGCACGTCGAGCGCGAGGATCCGGGGGCGGCCCGAGGAGGGCGCGGCGCTCTCGGGTCGCCGGTCGGCCGGGACCTGGGGGTGCGAGTTTTGGTGGAGATCTTCGCGTGGCATGGGGCTTCATCCTGGAGAGCCACGGAAGGTGACGGCACCGGTCGGAAGCAGGGGCCGTGGGGGCCGGGATCATACTTTCGGTCGGTTCAGGGGCGGGTGTGCGGTGTACGGCCATCCGGCGGAGTGGTTCGTCGCATGCCGAAGCCGTCGGGGAGTCCATGGGGCGGGGGAGCGCACGCGTATGGGGCCGATCCCGCCTGTCGCGCCGAACCGAGCCATGATGGCGAGCGCTGCCACGGTGCCGGAGCATGGCGACCTGTCGCCGGCCGCCAGGATGGAGGAATGCGTACAGCCCCGTGGATGGTTCTCATCGGTCCGGCCGCAGCAGGAAAGACCACGCTGGGGGAGGGACTGGCCTCAGCCACAGGTAGACAGTTCGTCGACGTGGACGCGCTCGGCGAGACCTATTACGCCGAGGTCGGATGGAGCATGGATCGGCTGCGTGACCGGATCCAGGCCGTGGGCAGGGTCGCGGCCGAGCGGGAGTGGGAACCCGCGCGTGCTCATGCCGTGGAACGCATGATGGCCGACCATCCGGGCGCGATCGTCTCCCTCGGAGCCGGTCACAGCCACTACACGCGGTCCGAGTTGTTCGAGCGGGTTCGGCTCGCGCTTCGCCCCGTCGGTCATGTGGTGCTCGTGCTGCCCTCCTCCGACCGGGAACGGTCCGTCCAGATCCTGCGGCAGCGCAGTCTCGCCACGAAGGGGACCGACTGGATCAGCCGGGACGGGCACGACTTCCTCCGTCAGTGGGTGCACGACCCGGGGAACGAGGCTCTTGCGACGACGGTCCTCCACACCGAGGGGGAAGAGCCCGGGCAGAGCATCAGCCGCCTTTTCACCATGTGTGCGTGATTCACGTGCACAGGTCCCGGTAGCCGCGGTCTTCCACCCCCTCAAGCCCTGCGGACGCTGGGGTACCGGGGGTGCCTGCGGCACGGCGACCGCGGCCTCCCACTGCGGGTCGGCGCTCGACAAGCTGAACCGGCACGGCGGCCGTTACGACCACCGGCAGGCAGGCGGTGGACGAGCTGCGCCGGCACCTCGGGGTGCTCGCCGACGCCGGGCTGCCGCACCCTGGCATCGAGGACCCGGGGTCGGTCGCCGCCGGCCTGCCCTCGCGGGTGGATCAGCACGGTACGGCCCGGCCGCTCGACACCACTGTCGGTGTGGCCGCAGGCGGACGGGGGCGCCGGGTCCCGGCGCCGCCCGTTCATGAAGAGCTTCTGAGGCGGGTGGCCTGGTCCTCCTGGACGTCCCGGGCGGTGCGCAGGAAGTCGAGGATGACGGCGAGCTCGTCCGGGCCGTACCGCTGGAGCGCCTGGGCGCCCGCCAAGCCGACCGGGGCGAAGATCTCGGACTCGACCGTACGGGCGGCGTCGGTGGCTGTGACGAGGACGCGGCGGCGGTTGTCCGGATCGGGGGAACGGGTCACCATGCCCGCGCGCTCCAGCCGGTCGATGACCGTGGTGGTGGCCGCCGGGCTGAGCTTGAGCGCGGCACTGATCTGACCTGCCGTCACCGGGCCGTCGGTCAGCACGCCGTCGAGGCAGCGCAGGTCGGTGCGGTTCAGTGCGAGCCGGGCGGCGGCGGCTTCGTCGAAGGCGTCGAAGCTCTGCTGCAGCAGCCGGAGCTGCATGGCGATCTCTCTGATGAGTTGACGTTTCGACATTCGAATCTTTCTGTTATCGTACATTTCGTTGATCGAAAGAACGATATCAGCCGAGGAGGCATCATGCGTACACCTGCCCTCGCCGAAGGGTCCACCAGCCGCGACACCGAGCGGATCGAGCGGCTCTTCGCCGACTTCAAGGCCGCCTGGACGGCGGGGGACGCGGAGGCGTTCGGGGCGTTGTTCACCGACGACTCCGACTACGTCTCCTACGACGGCACCATCGCCCGCGGCCGGCACGAGCACCAGCGCAATCACGACACGCTCTTCCGCGGCGTCCTGGCCGGCTCGGCGCTGGTCGGCGAGCTGGAGTCGATCCGCTACCTCACCCCTGACGTGGCGGTCGTGCACGGCACGGCCTCCGTCCTGATGCCGTGGCGGTCCGCTCTCCCCGAGCGGCGGCTGTCCCAGCAGACCGTCGTCGTGGTACGGACGGACGCCGGATGGAGGATCGGCGCCATCCACAACGGGCGCGTCCGTCCCGTCACCGTTCCTGAACCTGACGCCCTTCCTTCCCGTCTGTCGCGGTTGATGGCGCGGATCGCGCGCAGGTTCGGCCGCGGATGATCGCTACGCTGGCGGTCATGCGTGTGAGCCAGATTGTGGTGGACTGCCGGGATCCGGCGAACTTGGTGGGGTTCTGGGCGGCGCTGCTGGGCGGGGAGCCGGTGCACCGGGCGCGGGGATGGGCGCACGTGGAGCCGCCCGGCGGCGTACGGCTCGCGTTCCAGCCGGTCGCCGAGGGCAAGGCGGTGAAGAACCGGCTGCACCTGGACATCGAGGTCGAGGCGATCGGGCCGGCCGTCGCCGCCGCAGTACGGCTCGGCGCCGCGCCGATCCGCGAGCAGGTCGTGGACGATCAGGGGGCGTTCCAGGTCATGGCCGATCCCGAGGGCAACGAGTTCTGCTTCGTCGCGCCCGCTGGCTGAGGTCTGGTGCTGCTCCCGGGTGCACTCCGGTCAGCCCGAGGGTGAGCAGCCGGTCGGCTCGGGCCGCCGCGCCGGGTCGGCTGGTGGACGCCCTGGTCGTCACCGGCGGACCTGAGGACGTCATGCGGCGGGTCGAGGAGCAGCACGAGGCCGGTGCTGATCATGTCAGCCCGCACGTGCTGACGGCCACGCCGGATGAGCCGCCTCTGCGGCAGTGGCGCGCGCTGGCCGCGCCTTTGTGGTGAATGCGGAGAAGAGGTGAGGGTGCCGGGCGGATACCGTGCAGACCGCCGTCCCGGCGCGGGAGCGCGCCTACCTTGCGAGATATGCGAAGAGTGGACGTACTGGTGGTGGGGGCGGGGCTGGCCGGTCTGCACACCGCCCGGCTGCTCGCCCGGCGCGATCTGGACGTGCTGGTGATCGACCGGCGCAGATCGCCGGACTCGGGGATCCGGACGACGGGGATCTTCGTCCGCCGTACCCTCGACGACTTCGACCTGCCCGAGCACCTGCTCGGGCCGGGCATCCGGGACGTGCTGCTGTACCCGCCGTCGCGGCGCTCGCCGGTCCGGCTCACCAGCGACCGGGACGAGTACCGCGTGGCCGACATGCCGGGCGTCTACCGGTACGCGCGCCACGCGGCGGAGGCCGCCGGGGCGGAGGTCGTCCCCGGTGTCCGGTACGTCGGGGCGCGGTCGGGCGTCGTGACCCTGGAGGGGGCGGAGCCGGTGGCGGCGCGGTTCGTGGTCGGCGCGGACGGCGCCCGCTCGCACGTGGCCCGTGACCTCGGCCTCGACGTCAACCGGCGGTTCCTGGTCGGGGCCGAGCTGGTGCACCCGATCGCGCCGGGCACGGACGGTCCGGCGTTCCACTGCGTGCTGGATCCGCGGGTCGCGCCCGGCTACCTCGGGTGGGTGGTGGACGACGGGCGGCAGGCGCACGTCGGCGTCGCGGGGGATCCGGGCGCGATGCGCGCCGGGGTACGGCACCTGCTGGACGCCTTCCTGGCGGACGGCGCGCCGGGGCACGCGCCGCCGGCCGGTCCGGTCGAGCGGCGGGGCGGGCCGATCCCGGTGGGCGGGGTGCTGCGGCGGCTGGCCTGCCCGGCCGGGCTGCTCGTCGGGGACGCGGCGGGCGCGGTGTCGCCGCTGACGGCCGGTGGGCTGGACCCGTGCCTGCGCCTGTCGGAGCTGGCGGCGGCGGTCGTGGCGGGATACCTGCGGACCGGCGACCAGGAGGTGCTGCGACGGTACGACGGGGGCGCGCTGCGGGCGCGGTTCCGGGGGCGGCTGCTGCTGCGGCGGGCGCTCGCCGGCGTACGGACGGCCGCGGCGGCCGAGGCGGCGGTGGGGCTGCTGCGCGGCCGGGCCGGGCGGGCGCTGGCGGCGCGGGTCCTGTTCGGCGACGGCTCGTTCCCCGACGTACGGGCCGGGCTCGCCGACCTGGCGGCCACCCGATGACGCGCCCTACGTGGGGCTGATGGTCGCGGCGAGGGTGGCGCCGAGTTCCCAGCAGGCCGCGAGGTCGTCCTTGCCCGGCGGCCCCGTCACCGTGACCGGCCGGACGACCCGCTCCCACCCGAGCCCGGCCGCGATCGACTCGACGGCGCGCACGGCCCCGGTCGTGTCGTTGTTGCCGTGGACGTACAGCCCGTACGGCATCCGCCGCGTCTCCTCCAGGCACGGGTAGTAGACGGTGTCGAAGAAGTGCTTGAGCGCGCCGCTCATGTAGCCGATGTTGGCGGGCGTGCCCAGGACGACCCCGTCGGCCTCGAACACGTCGACGGCGGTGGCCCGCAGCGCCGCCCGGGTGACCACCTCCACGCCTTCGACCTCGTCGGTCGTGGCGCCGTCGCGCACGGCGGTGAAGAGCTCATGGAGCGTGGGCGAGGCGGTGTGGTGCACGATCAGCAGGCGTGACACGGCGACGATCCTCTCACGCCTCCGGCGGGCGGCCCGTGTCGGCGCGCGCGACGTGCGCCGCAGCGGTCCGAGGACCAGGCGCTGACGGCGGGCGGCCCGGGAACCGGCAGGGCGGGCGGCGGGACGGCCGGCTTCCCCGCCGTCAGGGCCGGCTTCCCTGCCGTCAGGGCCGGCTTCCCTGCCGCCAGGGCGGGCGGCAGTCCCTCAAAAATCGTCCGGCTCGTCGAGCAGGGCGCGGGCCGTGGCGACGTCGGTGATGATGACGTTGACCCAGCCGCCGCTGATCGCCGCTCGGATGGCGGCGTGCTTGCGCTCGCCGCCCGCCATCCCGATGCGGCGCGGGATCGCGCGGAAGACCTTGGGGTCGATGCCGACGACCCGGCTGTTGAGGTCGCTGTGGATCAGCTCGCCGGTCGCGTCGAAGAAGCGCTGGCAGACGTCGCCGACCGCGTGGGCGGCGATGAGTTTGTCCTGGTCGGTGGCGGCGAGGGCGTTGCCGCTGTCGCGCAGCAGCGGCGAGGGCTGCACGCTGCCGATGCCGACCAGCGCCATCGTCAGGCTCTGCCACTCCTCGGTCACCGTGCGCATGGCGGCGTCGCCGACCAGGCTCTGGCTGATCTCGGCGGTGCCGACCAGGCCGGGCGCCTGGACGTAGATCGGCTCGGCGCCGACCAGCTCGGCGAGGTGGCCGAGGAGCCGGTTGGCCTTGGCCTGGACGGTGCGCTCGCCGACGCCGCCGACGAGCTGGACCACGCGATCGGCGCCGGCCACCCGCAGCGGGCGGAGCCGGTCGGCGACGGACAGGAGCGTCTGGCTCCACGGGGAGATGCCGATGCGCTCGCCGCCGGCGAGGGTCGACTCGAGGTAGGCCGCCCCGGCCGAGCCGATGCCGGCGAGGATCTCCGACTCGTCGCCGTCGACGTCGACGACGACCGCCTCCCGTAACCCGTAGCGGTCCTCCAGCGCCTGTTCGAGCGTGAGGTGCACGCCCTGGGAGACCACGACGACGGTTCGTACGATGCCGATCTCGCCGGCCCGCTTGAGCAGCCGGGACACCTTCGTCTGCGAGATGTGCAGGGCGTCGGCGATGTCGGCCTGGCGGATGCCGCGCTCGTGGTACATGTGCGCGACCTTGGTGATCAGCCGCACCCGCCCTTCGGGGCCGGACCGGCCGACGCCGCTCGCGTGCACAGCCATCAGGATCCGCCCTTCTCGCCACCGCGAAGACTCCTCGCCCAACATTTTCCATCGGACGGGTCGTTCCCCGCGCCGCCGCGGCGACGGCCGATTGTTTCGCGCACGCTACGTCATCCTCACAGTCGGGTGGAGGAGGTGGCGAGAAGTTATTGACAGCCACCTCACGGATCAGCCACCCTACGGGAACGGAAGATTATGCGTTAGAGCATAAATATGCAATGGACCGTGGTGATGTGCCGCGTGCTGACCGCCGGGACACCACGACCTGCTCAACAAGGAGTGATCGACGTGACGGGCATGCCGACCTTCGGTGCCGGGATCTGGCACTTCGCCACCTACAAGGACCGTTACGCCACCGACGGGTACGGTCCACCGGTCGGGCTGCTGGAGCAGATCGACCGCGCCGGCGCGGTGGGCGAGCTGTCGGTGGTGGACCTGAACTGGCCGTTCGTCGGGTTCGACGGCAGCCTGGACGACGTCAAGGCGGCGCTGGCCAAGAACGACCTGAAGGCCATCGCGATCACGCCCGAGATCTACACGCGCGACTTCGTCAAGGGCTCGTTCACCAACCCCGACCCCGCCGTGCGCAAGAAGGCGATCGCGTTGATGCACGACGCCACCGAGGTTGCCTTGGAGCTGGGCTGCTCGTACGTGAAGCTGTGGCCGGGCCAGGACGGCTGGGACTACCCGTTCCAGGTGAACTACCACGACATCTGGCAGCTCGCGCTGGACGGCCTGACGGAGCTGTGCTCCGCGCACCCTGAGATCAACTATGTGATCGAGTACAAGCCGCGCGAGCCCCGCGTGAAGATCATCTTCCCGAGCGTGGCCCGCACGCTGCTCGGCATCGAGCGCATCGGCCTGCCCAACCTCGGCATCCTGCTCGACTTCGGCCACTCGCTCTACGGCCAGGAGACCCCGGCCGACGCCGCGCAGCTCGCCATCGACCACGGCCGGCTGTTCGCCATCGACGTCAACGACAACATGCGCGGCTGGGACGACGACATGGTGGTCGGCTCGGTGCACCTGGTGGAGACGTTCGAGTTCTTCCACACCCTGCGCCGCAACAACTGGGACGGCGTCTGGCAGCTCGACCAGTTCCCCTTCCGCGAGGACAGCGTCCAGGCCGCCAAGCAGGCGATCCGCTTCCTCAAGGCGGTGCACCGCGCGCTCGACGTCCTCGACGACGACGCGCTCGCCGCCGCCCAGGCCGCGCACGACGCGCTGGCGGCGCAGCGGCTCGTCCAGAACGCGCTGCTGACCTCGATGGCCGGGCTGGAGGAGGCATGACCGAGCTGGCCGTGCACGAGCACGTCGGCCTGCCCGTCTTCGAGCGGCTCGGCCCGCACGCGAGCCGCGCCGAGCAGGTCGCGCACCTGGCCGAGGCCGCCCGGCAGATCCGCATCCAGGACCTCAAGCTCGTCCACCACGCGCGGGCGGGCCACATCGGCGGCGACTTCTCGGCCATCGACATCCTGGCCACCTTGTACGGCGCGGTGCTCGACCTCAGCCCCGAGCGGGTCGCCGACCCGGAACGCGACCGGTTCATCCTGAGCAAGGGCCACGTCGCAGGGGCTTTGTACACGACGCTGGCCGCGTTCGGCTATCTGCCGGTGGCCGAGCTGGCGACGTTCCTGCAGCCGCTGTCGGCGCTCAACGGCCATCCCAGCCGGACGAAGGTCGCGGCCGTCGAGGCCAACACCGGGCCGCTCGGGCACGGGCTGCCGGTCGCGGTCGGGCACGCGCTGTCGGCCAAGCTGGACGGCTCACCGCGCCGGACGTACGTGCTGGTCGGCGACGGCGAGCTGCAGGAGGGCAGCAACTGGGAGGCGATGATGGCGGCCTCCCAGCACCAGCTCGACCGGCTGACCGTGATCGTCGACCGCAACCGGCTGCAGCAGGGCGCCACCGTCGAGGAGACCAATGACCTCGACCCGCTGCACGACAAGGCGGCCGCGTTCGGCTTCGCCGTGACCGAGGTCGACGGGCACGACCACGGCGAGCTGCTGGACGTGCTGTCGTCGGTGCCGCTGCGGCCCGGCAAGCCGACCTTCGTGATCGCCCACACGCACAAGGGCCACCCGATCTCGTTCATGAGCGACAACGTCGCCTGGCACCACAAGGTGCCGAACGAGGCCGAGTATCAGCAGGCGCTCACCGAACTGGAGGACAAGCCATGACCTCGGTCGCCGACCGGCCCCGCTTCGACTGCCGGGACGCCTACGTCGCGACCCTGTCGGAGCTGGCGCACGAGGACCACCGGATCGTCGGCGTGGTCAACGACTCGGTCGGCTCCAGCAAGCTCGCCGGCTTCCGCACGTCCTTCCCCGACCGGCTGATCAACGTCGGCATCGCCGAGCAGGACATGGTCGGCGTGGCCGCCGGCCTGGCCAACGGCGGCCGGATCCCGTTCGTCTCCGCGGCCTCCTGCTTCCTCACCGCCCGGGCCCTGGAGCAGATCAAGGCCGACGTCGCCTACTCCAACCACAACGTCAAGCTGTGCGGCATGAGCCCCGGCCTGGCCTACGGCGAGCTGGGCGCCACTCACCACTCCATCGAGGACATCGCCTGGCTGCGGGCCATCGACAACCTGACCGTCATCGTCCCCGCCGACCCGATCGAGACCAGCGCCGCGCTGCGCTGGGCGGCCGAGGTGGAGGGGCCGGTGTTCGTCCGGGTCAGCAGGATGAGCGTGCCGCAGGTGAACGCCGACGACTACACCTTCGTCCCCGGCCGGGCGGTGACGCTGCGCGAGGGCGGCGACGTGACGCTGATCGCCAACGGCACCGTGCTGTGGCGGGCGCTGGTCGCCGCCGAGCAGCTGGAGGCCGAGGGCGTCTCGGCGCGGGTGCTGTCGATGCCGACGGTCAAGCCGCTCGACACGGAGGCGGTCGTAGCGGCCGCGCGGGAGACCGCGGGCATCGTCACCGTCGAGGAGTCGACCATCGCCGGCGGTCTCGGAGGAGCCGTCGCCGAGACCGTCGTCCAGCACCACCCCGCCAGGGTCGCCATCCTCGGCGTCCCCGAGTTCGCCCCCACCGGGTCGGCCGCCTTCCTGCTCGACCGCTACGGCATGTCCCCGGAGGGCATCGCCGCCTCGGCGCGGAGCCTGCTCAGCCATGGCTAGCCCGCTCATCCTCGCCATCGACCAGGGCACCAGCTCCACCAAGGCGCTCCTGGTCGATGAGGACGGCCGGGTCGTCTCCCGCGCGGCCGTCCCGCTCGCCGAGGCCCAGCCTCGGCCGGGCTGGGTCGAGCAGGACCCCGCGGAGCTGTGGCAGAGCGTGCGGCGGGCGGTCGCCGCCTGCGTCGCCCCCGAGCACGCCCACCGGGTCGCCGGCGTCGGGATCAGCAACCAGCGCGAGTCCCTGGTCCTGTGGGACCGGCGCACCGGCGAGCCCGCCGGGCCGCTGCTGAGCTGGCAGGACCAGCGCACCGCCGACCGCTGCCACGAGCTGGCCGGCTCGGCCGAGCTGGTCCGCTCGGTCAGCGGCCTGCCGCTGGACCCGATGTTCTCCGCGCTGAAGGCCCGCTGGCTGCTCGACACGTACGGGCGGCGCGGGCTCTGCCTCGGCACGATTGATTCCTGGCTGCTCAGCCGCTTCGGCGGCGAGCACGTCATCGAGGTCGGCAACGCCTCCCGCACCCAGCTGCTCGACATCGGGACCGGGCAGTGGGACGAGCGGCTGCTGGAGCTGTTCGGCGTGCCGGCCGAGGTGCTGCCCCGGGTGACGGCCTCGACCGGGCCGTTCCCCGCCGTCCGCGACCTGCCGCCGCTGCCCGACGGGACGCCGGTGCTGGCGGTGCTGGGCGACTCGCACGCCGCGATGTTCGCCCACGCCGGCTGGCGGCCCGGGGTGGTCAAGGCCACCTACGGGACCGGTTCCTCGGTGATGGCGGTCGGCGGCGGGGACGCGCCGGGGCTGTGCCGCAGCATCGCGTGGGACCTCGGCGACGGCCCGGTGCCGGCCGTCGAGGGCAACATCCGGGCCACCGGCCGCGCGATCTCCTGGCTGGCGGACCTGCTGGACGCGCCCGCCGAGACCCTGCTGGCCGAGGCGGAGGACGCGGACACCGGCGGGACGCACTTCGTGCCCGCCTTCGGCGGCCTCGGCGCCCCCTGGTGGGATCCGTACGCGACGCCCGTCATCACCGGCTTCTCGCTGGGCACCCGGCGGGCGCAGCTGGTGGCCGCCGCACTGGAGGCCGTGGCCTTCCAGGTCGAGGACGTCGTGGCCGCCGTCGAGGCGGCGACCGGACGGGTCCGCGTCCTCATGGCGGACGGCGGGCTCACCCGCAGCGCCCGGCTCATGCGCCTGCAGGCCGACCTCAGCGGGCGGATCGTCGCCCGCAGCGGCGAGCACGACCTGTCCGCGCTGGGCGCGGCCGACGCCGCCGGGCTCGCCGCCAAGCTCTGGACCCTCGACCGCCTGGAGGCCAGGCACCGGCCCGCCGACACCTACCGGCCCGCCATCGACGAGGCCGGGCGCGCCAGAAGGAAGGCTGCCTGGCACGCGGCCGTCCGTCAGGCCCGTCCCGAGCACTCCGGGCCCTCGCAGGAAGGAGAAGTCACATGACCGCATCGGCGCCGGCCGCCCGCCGGCGCGTCCCGGCCCGGTGGATCGCCGCCGCACTGGTCGCCCTGCTGATCGTGCTCATGGCGGTCGACACCGAGTACCGCACCGCCGAGACGGCCGCCGCCGCGGCGCCCGCGAAGTTCGACCCGGCCGCCTTCGGCGCCCAGAACTACCAGGCCAAAGTGGTGCCCGCCATCGAGCAGTCCGCCGTCGACCTGCCGGTCCTGCTCAAGGCCCTGGCCGACGACAAGGAGGCCGCCGGCCAGAAGTACGGCAAACGCCAGGGCACCGGCCCGTACAGCTTCGCCGTCAAGGGCACGGGCACCGCGGGCAAGGCCCGCTCCGGCCTGCTGCCCGTCACGGTCGAGGGCCTGCCGGAAGACACGAAGGTGTCGCTGCAGATCGGCCCGGCCATCAACGGCACGGCGCTGCGCGACGCCGCAGGCTTCATCACCTTCGGCCAGTTCACGAACCAGGTCGAGTACGCGGACGCCGCCACCGCGCTGAACAACGAGCTGCGCGGCAAGCTGCTGAACGGCCTCGACGTCGCCGCCCTGGACGGCAAGGAGATCACCTTCACCGGCGCGTTCACGCTGCTCACCCCGCAGACCGTGACCATCACCCCGGTGGCGATCTCATGAGCGCTCCCGTGCTGCGGGCCTGCGAGGTCACCAAGGTCTACGGCGGCACCCACGCGCTCAGAGGCGTCGACTTCCCCGTCACCGCGGGCCGCGTGACCGCGCTGTTCGGCGAGAACGGGGCCGGAAAGTCCACGCTGATGAAGATCCTGGCCGGCATCGAGCGGCCCACTACGGGTCACGTCGAGCTGGACGGGCGGGCCGTGCGGCTCCAGTCCTCCCGGCACGCCGCCGACCTGGGCATCGCCATCATCCACCAGGAGCTGAGCCTGTGCCCGAACCTCAGCGTCACCGACAACCTGTTCCTGGCCCGCGAGGTCCGCACCGGGTTCGGCACCGTCGATCGCAAGGCGCAGCGCGCGGCCACCCGGGCCGTGCTCGACCGGCTGGAGGAGCACACCGACCCGGACGAGCTGGTCGGCGACCTGCGGCTGGGCCAGCAGCAGCTCGTGGAGATCGCCCGCGCCCTGCTCCAGGAGGCGCGCGTCCTGATCATGGACGAGCCGACCTCCGCGCTGACCGCGCCCGAGGTCGAGGTGCTGTTCAAGGTGATCAGGGAGCTGACCGCCGCGGGCGTGGCCGTCGTCTACATCTCCCACCACCTCGACGAGGCGCTCGACATCGCCGACGACGTCGTGGTGCTGCGTGACGGCGCGCTCGTCGCCACCGCCAGGGCGGACGAGGTGGACATCCGCTGGATCGTCGAGCAGATGGTCGGCCGCGACCAGGACACCCTCTTCCCCGACCGCGAGCCCGTGCTCGGCGAGGAGGCGCTGACCGTGCGCGGCCTCACGGTCGCCGACCCGGCCGTCCCCGACCGGCTCGCCGTGGACGGGCTGTCGCTCGCCGTGCGCGCGGGCGAGATCGTCGGCGTCTACGGCCTGATGGGCGCGGGCCGCACCGAGCTGCTGGAGGCGGTCGCGGGCCGGCTCCGGCCGGTGTCCGGCGAGATCCTGCTGGCCGGGACACCCCTGGAGGGGCCCGGCATCCGCGAGCGCATCGAGCGCGGCGTGGTGCTGGTGCCCGAGGACCGCCAGCGTGACGGCCTCGTCCAGACCATGTCGGTGGGGCAGAACCTGTCACTCGCGGCGCTCGGCTCGTACGTCCGCGGCCTGTTCGTGTCGCAGCCGCGCGAGCGGGCCGCGGTCACCCGCGCGATCACCGACGTCACCGTCAAGACCAGCGGCCACGCGGCGGCCATCGGCTCGCTCAGCGGCGGCAACCAGCAGAAGGTGGTCATCGGCAAGGCGCTGCTGACCGGGCCGCGCGTGCTGCTGCTCGACGAGCCGTCACGCGGGGTCGACGTCGGCGCCAAGGCCGACATCTTCGAGTTGATGGCGGCCCAGGCCAGGAGCGGGCTGGCCGTCCTTTTCACCACATCCGACGCCGAAGAGGCTCTGCACATCCCCGACCGGCTGCTCGTGCTCGCCCGCGGCGCCCTCGTCGGCGAGTTTCGGCGCGGCGAGCTCACCCGGGAGGAACTCATGCGCGTGTCCGACGGCGGAACCCAGGCCGAAGAACGGGACGGCGCGTCATGACGGCGACCGCCACCGCCGCGCCCCCGGAGCGGGAAGCCGCCGCCCGCGCCCGCCGCCTGTCGCTGCTCAACGTGGCCTTCGAGGCGCGCGCGTTCATCGCGCTCGCCGTGCTCATCGTCGTCTTCGCCCTGCTGTCGGACGCGTTCCTGACGGTCCCGAACCTGATCACGATGACCAAGCACGTCGCCATCAACGCGGTCATCGCGCTCGGCATGCTGCTGGTCATACTCAAGGGCGGCATCGACCTGTCGGTCGGCTCGATCGTCGGGCTGTCCGGCGTGGTCGCGGGCGAGCTGCTGGGCGGCCTCCACGTGGGCGGCGTGATCGCCTATCCGCCGGTGTGGGTGGTGATCGTGCTGTGCGTGACGGTCGGCATGGCCGTCGGCGCGCTCAACGGGCTGCTCGTCACCCGCTTCAACGTCGCGCCGTTCATCGCGACGCTCGGCATGCTGTACGTGGCCCGCGGCGCGGCGATGCTCATCTCCGACGGCGCCACCTATCCCAATCTGGCCGGCAACCCCGCCCTCGGCAACACCGGCTTCGGCCTGCTCGGCAGCGGCCGCCCGCTCGGTCTGCCCACCTCGATCTGGATCATGATCGCGCTGGCGGTGGCGGCGACCCTCCTGCTCGCCAAGTCGCCGTTCGGCCGCTGGCTCTACGCCACGGGCGGCAACGAGCGGGCCGCCGACCTGTCCGGCGTGCCGATCCGGCGGGTCAAGACCCTCGTGTACGTCATCTCCGGCGCGTGCGCCGCCGTGGCCGGGCTCATCATCGCCTCCGAGCTGACCTCGGCCGCGCCGCAGGCGGGGGAGACGTACGAGCTGAACGCCATCGCCGCGGTCGTCATCGGCGGCGCGGCGCTCAGCGGCGGCCGGGGCACCGTGCGCGGCACCCTGGTCGGCGCGTTCGTCATCGGCTTCCTCGCCGACGGCCTGGTGATCCTGGGCGTGTCGACGTTCTGGCAGATCCTCATCAAGGGCGCCGTG
This sequence comes from Nonomuraea bangladeshensis, assembly GCF_039529455.1. Classification (NCBI taxonomy): domain Bacteria; kingdom Bacillati; phylum Actinomycetota; class Actinomycetes; order Streptosporangiales; family Streptosporangiaceae; genus Nonomuraea; species Nonomuraea bangladeshensis. The sequence goes on along the minus strand of NZ_BAAAMV010000016.1, from coordinate 65,496 downwards.
ATCATCCTCGCCGTCATGCTCGACCAGGGGCAGCAGCGATTCAAGCGCCGTGGGGCCGCCGCCGCGGCGGTCGCCGCGACCAAGCACCACGACTAGACAGCACCACCCCCCGAAGGAGAACCACCATGCGCCGTGTGCTCACCATGGCCCTGTCCCTGACCATCGGCTGCGCCGCGCTGACCGCCTGCGGAGGGGGCGGCGGCGAGCAGCCGGCCACCAGCGCGTCCGCGAGCGGCGGCGCGAGCGCGGCCGGCGGGCTGATCGCGATCATCACGCCCTCGCACGACAACCCGTTCTTCAAGGCCGAGGCCGACGCCGCCAAGGCCCAGGCGGAGAAGCTCGGCTACCAGACCTCCGTGGCCTCCCACGATGACGACCCCAACAAGCAGAGCGAGCTGATCGACGCGGCGATCTCCCGCCAGGCCAAGGCGATCATCCTGGACAACGCCGGCGCGGACGCCTCCATCGGCCCGGTGCGCAAGGCGACCGACGGCGGCATCCCCGTCTTCCTGATCGACCGGGAGATCAACGCCACCGGCATCGCCAAGGCGCAGATCGTCTCCAACAACGCCCAGGGCGCGCAGCTCGCCGCGCAGTCGTTCGTCGAGGCCATGAAGAACAAGGGCAACTACGTCGAGCTGGTCGGCAAGGAGTCCGACACCAACGCCAGCGTGCGTTCCAAGGGCTTCGCCGACGTCATCTCGCAGTACCCGGACCTGAAGCAGGTCGCCAAGGAGAGCGCCAACTGGGACCAGCAGGAGGCGTTCACCAAGATGGAGACCATCATCCAGAAGAACCGCGACATCCAGGGCGTGATCGCCGGCAACGACACCATGGCCCTCGGCGCGGTCGCCGCGCTCAAGGCCGCCGGCCTGCTGGACAAGGTCACGGTCGTCGGCTTCGACGGCAGCCCCGACGCGATCGCCGCCATCAAGGCCGGCGAGATGCACGCCACGGCGCTGCAGCCCGCCGCGCTCGGCGCCATCAGCGCCGTCGACCAGGCCGACCAGTTCATCAAGACCGGCAAGACGGGCAAGGAGGAGAAGCAGTCGATCGACTGCGAGCTGGTCACCGCCGACAACGCGGACGAGTTCGGGGTGTTCGCCAGGAAGTAGCGCACAACCCGGCCGACACGTGGGTGGCCACGCTACTCGTGGCCTCCCGCGTCGGCGCGCGCGGCGTGGATCTCGTCGAGGTGCTGCTCCACCCAGGAGCGCAGCAGGCCGAGGGGGCCGGCCACGCCGCGGCCGAGGTCGGTGAGCGCGTATTCGACGTGCAGCGGGACCGCCGGGTAGATCGTCCGGTCGACGAACCCGTTCTCCTCCAGGCGGCGCAGGGTCTGGGTGAGCACCTTGGGGCTCACCCCCTCCAGGCGGCGCTGCAGCGCGCCGAACCGCTGCGGCCCCTCCTCCAGCGCGCCGACGGCGAGGGCGGACCACTTGTTGGCCAGCAGATCGAGGACGTCCCGGCAGGGGCACTGCGCGGCGTAGACGTCGTGCCGGTCGTGCAGGCCGGAGCGGCAGGTCAGCGCCATGACCTGGTCCTTTCCTTCATGGGTGATTACTACCCAAAGGATAGTAGTGTCCCTTGCTAGTTACTACCCTCTCTTGGGTAGCGTCGGCTGCATGTCATCCACCATGCACGCGATCGTTCAGGACTCCTTCGGCGGCCCGGAGGTGCTGCGCCTCGCCGAGGTGCCGCGACCGGCCCCGCTGCCCACCGAAATCCTCGTACGGGTGCACGCCGCCGGCGTGAACCCCGTCGACTGGAAGACCCGCCAGGGCGGCGGCATGGCCGGGGTGCTGGGGGAGCCGCCGTTCATCCTGGGCTGGGACGTCTCCGGCGTGGTCGAGGAGACCGGGTTCGGCGTGACGATCTTCGAGCCGGGGGACGAGGTGTTCGGCATGCCGTGGTTCCCGCGCCAGGCGGGGGCCTACGCGGAGTACGTCACCGCGCCCGCCCGCCACTTCGCCCGCAAGCCGCGCGCCTTCGGCCACGAGGCCGCCGCCGGGACCCCGCTGGCCGCCCTCACCGCCTGGCAGGCCCTCGTCGACACCGCCGCGCTCGGCAGCGGGCAGCGGGTGCTGGTCCACGCGGCGGCGGGCGGCGTCGGCCATCTGGCGGTGCAGCTCGCCCGGCACGCGGGCGCGTACGTCATCGGCACCGCCAGCGCCGCCCGGCACGACTGGCTGCGCTCGCTGGGCGTGGACGAGGTGATCGACTACACCACGACCAGGTTCGAGGAGGCCGTACGTGACGTGGACGTGGTCCTCGACCTCGTCGGCGACTCCCACGACCGGACGAGCACCCGTTCGCTGGAGGTGCTGCGGCCGGGCGGGCTGCTCATCGCGGTGCCGTCGGGCGTGCAGCCCGAGCTGGTCGAGCGCGCCCGCGAACGCGGCGTGCGCGCCACCGGCATCCTGGTCGAGCCGGACGGCGCGGCGCTGACCAGGATCGCCGAGCTGATCGACAAGGGCGAGCTGAACGTCGAGGTCGAGGAGGTCTTCCCGCTCGCGGAGGCCGCCGAGGCGCACGCGCGCGGCGAGCGCGGGCGCAACCGGGGCAAGATCGTGCTCCGCGTCCCCTGATCTGCTGTGTCTTTTGTTAGGTATTGCGCCTTATGTGAGTTTTGTGGCACAACTGGCGCATGATTCAGCGCGATCTCCGCAGCGGCGATCCGGAGCTCGACCGCCTCATGGCGGAGTTCCAGACGAGTTCTCAGGAGTTCTCCGAGGTCATCGGCAAGGTCGGTGACGTGGTGGGGCAGGCCGAGAGCACGGACGGCAAGATCAAGGTGCGCGTCTCGTCCTCGGGACAGCTCCTCGGCCTGCATCTCGACCCCAGGGCGATGCGGCTGGGGTCGCAGGAGCTGGCGGGCGCGATCATGGAGCTGTCGCGGCGCGCGACCGACGACGCGGCGCGACGGCTTATGGAGGTGACGCGCCCCTACCTCGACGGCGACCGGCCTCCCGCCCAGGGCGATCGGCGCCGCCGATAGCCGCAGCGTCGTCACGGGCGCGCGATGAGGCTGCGCGTGCCGTGGATGAGGAACTTCTGGTACATCTCCTCCTTGGTCAGGCCGTGCTCCGCGCCGGGCAGCGGGTTGTCCCCGTGCTGCGCGTCCATCGTCATCGAGTACGTGACGGAGGACGCCATCCGGGGCAGGAAGCTGCCGGTGTTCAGCTCGGTGCCGTTCGGCAGCTTGACGTGGGTGGCGACGTTCCGCAGGCCGGGCACCTTCGCCATCAGCGCCGTGCTGCCCTCGGCCACCGTGTCGAAGGCCATGTTCGCCACGAAGTGCTCGCGGAAGGCGTCGAGGTTGTAGCCGGCCGACCTGACGTCGTTGCCCGACAGGTCCTTCTTGACGCCGCCCAGGTAGTTGATCCCCAGGGGCAGGACGACCTCGCCGGTCGCGTACGCGGCGCTGTCGGCCAGCATGTACGCGAACAGCGGCAGCAGCATGACGACGAACCGGTTGGCGGTGTACTTGAGCACCAGCGCCTTCCGCTTCATGATCGCCTGAAGGATCTTCCAGGTGACCACCTGGTAGCCGATGGTGTACATCATGTCCACCGTCAGGATCCAGCACAGCACGTGCAGGGCGTGATTGATCTTCTCGATCGTGTCGGCGTAGGCGCGGCAGGCGTTGGCCACGTTCCGGTGCTTGAGCGAGACGGCGAGCACGGCCGGGCCGTACTGGGTGGTCCAGAACTTCTTGAACTCCTCGACCGCCGGGTCCTCGCTGGTCTTCCAGACCTTCTCGGCGGTCGCGTTGGCCTCGCGGAAGTGCTTGTCGATGTCGTCGGCGACGTCGTCCAGCGTGTCGGCCAGCTCGCGGATCTTCTTCGGGTCGCCGTCCAGGTACGAGATGCCGAACAGCACCTCGGGCGCCAGCACGCCCGCGGCTCCGGCCCCGGCCATGCCGGTCAGCGCGACCTTCGCTCCGAGCCCCAGGGCCATGCCCGTCCCCTCCCTCGCCGGCCGTCAGGCCAGCTCGACCGGTGTGGTGGGCACGGCGAGGTCCTTCGGCTGCTGCTTGCCGAACTCCACCAGGTCGTGCACGAAGGCGTTCTTGTCGACCATGCTCGCCCAGTCGGCGGTCTTGACGTTCTTGCTCATGGCCGTGACGGCCGCGCCGATGGCCTCGTACGACTTGGTGAGGTTGTCCAGGGCGGTGAACAGGTCCTTCTGCGCGGCGTCGTAGCCGGGGTGGCCGTCCTTGCCCCTGCGGAAGATCAGCGCCGCCTCGTCCTCGCCGAGGTAGGCCCTGAGGGTCTCCACCGCCGAGCGGTCCAGGCTGACGGCCCTGGCGAACTCGCCGCCCTCGTCGTGGATCGCCTTGCCGGCGGCCTCCATGCTCTTGTGATCGATGTCCACAACAGCCCCTCCTGCCACTTCTGCACGGAATCGCCAGTCTCTGAACGGATTATTTCGGGGCGATGTCCTAACGGTTGCTACTTCGAAGCGAAGTCGGGTCTTCAGTGAGAGCGCTCTCTTGACAGGGACGGTGAGATTGCCGGAAGGTTTCCGTAAAATCACGACTCGTGGATCCGATGAGGTAACCCGAATGATCCGCACCCCCCGAACATCCCGCACGTTGCTCGCCGTCGGCGCCGCGCTCGTCTCGGTGCTCGCCCTGCTCGTCCCCCTGGCCGGCACCGCGAGCGCCGCCCCCGCCCCCGGCCCGCTGGTCTGGTCCGACGAGTTCGACGGAGCCGCCGGCAGCGCCGTGAACGCCGCCAAGTGGCGCTTCGACATCGGCGGCGGCGGCTGGGGCAACAACGAGCAGCAGTACTACACCGACAGCACCCGCAACGCCGCCCTCGACGGCTCGGGCAACCTGGTCATCACCGCCCGCCGCGAGAACCCGGCCAACTACCAGTGCCACTACGGCACCTGCCAGTACACCTCGGCCCGGCTGCTCACCTCCGCCACCTTCACCCGCGCCTACGGCCGCTTCGAGGCCCGCATGAAGCTCCCCAGGGGCCAGGGCATCTGGCCGGCCTTCTGGATGCTGGGCAACGACATCGGCTCGGTCGGCTGGCCCAACAGCGGCGAGATCGACATCATGGAGAACATCGGCCGCGAGCCGAACACCGTCCACGGCACCATCCACGGCCCCGGCTACTCCGGCGGGGGCGGCATCGGCGCGGGCTACACGATCGGCGGCGCGTTCGCCGACGCCTTCCACACCTTCGCCGTCGACTGGTCGCCCAACCTGATCGTCTGGTACGTGGACGGCGTGGAGTACCAGCGGCGCACCCCCGCCGACCTCGGCGGCAACCGCTGGGTCTTCGACCACCCGTTCTTCATGATCATGAACGTCGCGGTCGGCGGCAACTGGCCCGGCTACCCCGACGCGACCACCACGTTCCCGCAGACGATGACCGTCGACTACGTCCGCGTCTACGCCCCGCCCACCGACACCGGCACCGGCGGCCGCATCACCGGCATCGGCGGCAAGTGCGTCGACGTGGCCGGGGCCGCCACCGCCAACGGCACCGCCGTCCAGCTCTGGGACTGCAACGGCACGGGCGCCCAGAACTGGTCGTGGAACGCCGACGGCTCGGTGCGCGCGCTCGGCAAGTGCATGGACGTCACCAGCGGCTCCACGGCCAACGGCGCGAAGGTGCAGCTCTACGACTGCAACGGCACCGGCGCCCAGAAGTGGACGTACAACTCCGGCAACGGCCAGATCGTCAACCCGCAGTCGGGCAGGTGCCTCGACGCGACCGACGTGAGCTCGGCCAACGGCACCCGCCTGCAGATCTGGGACTGCGGCGGCGGCGCCAACCAGAAGTGGTCCCGCTCCTGAGAGAGCGCGTTCTCGGCGGCCCCGCCCGGCGAACGGGCGGGGCCGCGTCATTCCCCGCGGGGAATTGTCCCGGCCCGCGCGGTCACCGCAGGATCGGCCCATGACCGATACGACGACCGGCACGACGACGAGACGGCGGATGCTCGGCTGGCGCGCGCGCAGCGGGGCCGGGATCGACGGGCTGGAGCTGCGCGAGGAGCCGGAGCCCGTCCCCGGACCCGGCGAGGTGCTGGTGGCGGTGCGGGCGGTCACGCTCGGCTACCGGGAGCTGCTGGTGCTGCGGGGCGAGTACGTCCTGCCGGTCAAGGACGACCTCGTGCCGGTGTCGGACGGCGCGGGTGAGGTGGTGGAGCTCGGGCCGGGGGTGCGGCGGGCGCGGATCGGCGACCGGGTGACGGCCGGGCTGTTCCCGTACTGGCTGGACGGGCCGTTCGGCCGGCCTGAGCACTTCCCGCAGCTCGGCGGCTCGCTGGACGGCTGGCTCGCCCAGAAGGTGGTCCTGCCGGAGAGCGCCCTCGTGCCGGTGCCCGCCCACCTGTCCTACGCCGAGGCCGCGACGCTGCCGTGCGCCGCGGTGACCGCCTGGCACGCGCTGGACGGCGTACGGGCCGGCGACACCGTGCTGACGCTCGGCACCGGCGGCGTGTCGCTGTTCGCGGCCCAGCTCGCCAAGCTGCTCGGCGCGCGGGTCCTCGCCACCACCGGCGACGCCGCCAAGGCCGGGCGGCTGCGCGCGCTGGGCGTGGACGAGGTGGTGCTCCGCGGCGACGGCGACTGGCCCGAGCGGGTACGCGCGCTCACGGACGGCGGGCGGGGCGTGGACCGGGTCGTCGACGTGGTGGGCGACCTGCCGCGCGCGCTCCGCGCGGTGGCGATGTCGGGGGAGGTGGCGCTGGTCGGGTTCCTCGGCGGGGAGCCGCCCGTGCTCGATCCGCGGGCGCTGTTCGGGGCCAGCGCGCGGGTACGGCCGCTCGCGGTGGGGAGCCGGGCCCAGTTCGAGGCGATGAACCGGGCCATCGAGGCGGGCGGGATGCGGCCGGTGGTGGACCGGGTGTTCGGGTTCGAGGAGGCCGTCGCGGCCTTCCGCCACTACGCGGAAGAGCGCCCGTTCGGCAAGGTGGTCATCGCCCTCTGAGAGCCGGCAGCCGCAGCACGAAGCGGGCGCCCGCGTCGGAGTCCTCGATCGTCAGCGTGCCGCCGTGCGTCCGGGCGATCTCGCGGGCGATCGGCAGGCCGAGCCCGGTGCCTCCCGCGTCCCTGCTGCGGGAGGCGTCGAGGCGGGTGAAGCGCTGGAAGACCATCTCGCGGTGCTCGGGCGCGATGCCCGCGCCGTCGTCCAGCACCTCCAGCACGGCCTCCCCGCCCTGCTGCCGCACGGTGACGAGGATCTTCCGCTCGGCGTGCCGTTCCGCGTTGTCCAGCAGGTTGGTGAGCAGGCGGACGAGCTGGAGCGGGTCGCCGCTGACGACGACGCCCGGCCGCAGGCTGGTGATCACCCGCTTGGCGCGGGGCCGGACGGTCTCGGCGGCCACCAGCTCGCCGAGGTCCACCGGCTCCCGGGAGGAGGGCGCGCCCGCGTCCAGCTTGGTGAGGGTGAGCAGGTCGCCGACGATGCCCTGGAGCCGGTCGAGGCTGGTCAGCACCTCACGCCCGGTCTCCGGCCAGTCGGTGTCCTCGGGGTGGAGCAGCGCGTCCTCGACCTGGGTGCGCATGGCGGTGATCGGGCTGCGCAGGTCGTGTGAGGCGTCGGTGGCGAACCTGCGCTGCCGCTCCATCGCGAGCTCCTGCTGGTGTCTCGCCTTCTCCAGCCGCTCCAGCATGTGGTTGCCGGTCACGGCGAGGTCCCTGATCTCGTCGTCGTGCTGCGTGACGGGCAGACGCATCGGGCCGTCGCCGCCCGCCGTGATGTCGGCCAGCTTCCTCGTGATGGCGCTGACCGGGGCGAGCGCCCTGGCCACGATGTGGGAGACCCCGAAGTAGGCCAGCGCGACCAGCAGCGCCGTGACGACCACCTGGAAGACGATCAGCCGCGGGCTGACGTACCAGGGGACGGACGGGGCGAAGGCGAGGATGCGGTAGTCGCCTTCCGGCTGGTAGGCGATCAGCCCGGCCACCGTCTTGCAGGAGCCGGGGAAGGCGGGCAGGTCGCAGACCTCGTCGGCGACGTCGCTGGCCATGGTCCCGCGCGGGACGACGGTCGTCTGCCTGGGCTGCCCGGCCAGGTTGGGGGTCGAGGAGATCACCTGGCCGGACGGGTCGAGCACCTGGATGCCGTCGAGGCCGTTGGCCGGCAGGGTCGCGCCGAGCCTGTTCCGCTTGATCAGCAGGAGCACGAACAGGGCCTTGCCCGACGTCTCGTGCGCGTGGGCGATCGCGGCCTGGTTCCGGACGCCCCACACTACGAACGCGCTGACCACCACGTTCAGCAGCAGCATCACGATGGCCGCGTACAGTGCCAGCCGGCTGCGGAGCGAATGCCCCAAACGTGTCTTCACGCCCCTCCCCCGCTGGCCAGGACATCACAGCCCATGTCTTCGGCGAAGGATCAGCCACCCCAAGGTTGGATAAAAAGGTCGCGGCGGCGGCACGACTGTCCGCGGCCGGGCAGGGAAGTGACCCGGCTGATGTCCTCCCCTGATCTTGTCCTGGCCCTCGCGGGCGCAGCCGCGCTGCTCGCCGCCGTCCTGCCCGGCCTGCTGGCCCGCCGGGCGCTCTCGCTTCCCCTCGTGTACCTGCTCGCCGGCATGGCGCTGTACCTGCTGCCGTTCGGGCTCCCCGAGCCCGACCCCGTCGTCCACCGGACCGCCGTCGAGCACGTCACCGAGATCTGCGTGCTGGTCTCGCTCATGGGCGCCGGGCTGGCGCTCAACCGGGCGGCCGGGTTACGGAGCTGGTCGAGCACATGGCGGCTGCTCGGCTGGGCCATGCCGCTGACCGTCGCCGGGGTCGCCGCCGCCGCGACGGGCATCCTCGGCTGGCCGCTCGCCGCCGCGCTCCTGCTCGGGGCGGTGCTCGCGCCGACCGACCCGGTGCTCGCCTCCGACGTCAGCGTGGGCGAGCCGGTCGACGCCGAGAACGCCGACGACGAGGTCCGCTTCGCCCTCACCTCCGAGGCCGGGCTGAACGACGGCCTCGCCTTCCCCTTCGTGTACGCCGCCATCGCCCTCGCCACCGCCGGCGGCACGGGCTGGCTGGGCGAATGGGCGCTGACCGACGTGCTCTACCGGGTGGTCGCGGGCGTGGTCTGCGGCCTGCTCATCGGCCGCCTGATCGGCCGGCTCACCTTCCACTCGCCGGCGGAGGAGCTGCGCCTGGCCGAGCGCCGCGACGGCTTCGTGGCGCTGGCCGCCACCCTCCTCGCCTATGGGGTGACCGAGCTGGCCGGCGGCTACGGCTTCATCGCCGTGTTCGTCACCGCCTGCGCCATCCGCAGGGTCGAGCACGGCCACGGCTACAACAGCGTCCTGCACGGCTTCGTCGAGCAGCTCGAACGGCTCTTCACCGCCTGGCTGCTGCTCCTGCTCGGCGGCTTCGTGGCGGCCGGCGGCCTGGCCCCGCTCACCTGGGGCGGCGCCGCCGTCGGCCTGCTGCTGCTCCTGGTCATCCGCCCCCTGGCCGGCTGGCTCTCCCAGCTCCGCGGCCCGGCCGGGCCACGGGAGCGGGGGGTGATCTCGTTCTTCGGCATCCGGGGGATCGGGTCGCTGTTCTATCTGGCGTACGCGCTGGGCCACGCCGACTTCGGCGTGCCCGCGGAGGAGCTGTGGGCGGTGACCGCCTTCACCGTGGTGGTCTCGGTCGTCCTGCACGGCATCACCGCCACCCCGGCCATGAACCGCCTCGACGCGCTCCGCGAGCGCGTCGAGGCGGGCGGCCGGAGCTAGGGGCAGGTCACCGGCGGGCGTACGTCCAGCCGGGCAGACCGGGCCGCGGACCCGGGTACGGACGCGGCGCGCTCTTGGCGCTCACCTCGGCGGGCGGTACCGCCGGGCAGCGGGCGCCCTTGGCGGGCAGCTCACCGGAGACCAGGTAGCGGTCGATGGCGCCCGTCGGGCACTCGCCGTGGCCGTAGATGCCGTGGCCCCACCCTTCGTACGTCAGCAGCCGGGCCTCCCGCCCGATCTGCGCCGCCGCGTTGACCGCCCACGGGTAGGGCGTGGCGGGGTCGTGCAGGGAGTTGCCGATCAGCAGCGTCGGCGAGCCATCCACCTTCAGCCGGTGCTGCGGGTTCGGCGTGCGCGTGCCCTGGCAGGTCAGCGTCAGCGGGTGCGCCGCGGAGCTGATCAGCATGTCCGGGGCGATGGCCGCCGACCTGCGGAGCAGCCGGTCCCATTCGCGGAAGTCGCGTACGGGCAGCGCGTAGTCCTGGCAGAAGACGAAGCTCGCGTCGTTGATGGTCTCCTCGGCGGCGACGGCGGCCTTCTTGGCGGTCACCGGGGCGAGGAGCGGGCTCACGGTCCCCGTGCCGCTCTCCATGGCCGCCAGCAGCTCGGCCAGCTCGCGCCAGATCGGGCCGTAGAAGGCGCTGAAGGCGATCCCGACGAGGTCGAGCTTGCGCAGCACGAAATCAGGCTGCCCGGGGAAGGTCAGCTCGCCGCGCTCGGCCTTCGCCAGCAGCTCGTGCCAGAGCGCGCGGACGTCCCTGCCGTGCAGCGCGCAGGTGTCGGTCCGGCCGCACCAGGCCACGAACTCGTCGAAGGAGTCCTGCGCGGTCCACGACTCGGTGTCCAGGAACGCCTGGGTGCCGAGGCTGTGGTCCATGTTGCTGTCGAGCGCGAGGGCGCGGACCCGGCGGGGGTAGCGCTCGGCGTAGAGCTGGCCGATCAGTGTGCCGTAGGAGATGCCGTAGTAGGTGAGCTTGTCGTCGCCGAGCGCGGCGCGCAGGGCGTCGAGGTCGCGGATCACGTTACCGGTGTGGACGTGGTCGAACAGCGGGCCGGTGCGCCGGCGGCAGTCGTCGGCGTAGCGCCGGTTGAAGGCCAGCATCGCGTTCCAGTCGGCCTGGCCGCGCAGCGCGGTCGGGTCGGGGGCCTGGACGGCGAGCTCCAGCGAGCAGGTGATGGGGTGGCTGCGGGCCACGCCGCGCGGGTCGAAGCCGACCACGTCGAACCGGCTGGTGATCTCGGGGGTGAAGCCGAGCCACTCGCCCAGCACGGCGTCCACGCCGGAGCCGCCGGGGCCGCCGGGGTTGATCACCAGGGAGCCGATGCGGGCGGCCGGGTCGCTCGCCCTGCGCCGGGCGAGGGCCAGCTCGAAGGTCCCGCCGCGCGGGTTGTTCCAGTCGATCGGCACGGTCAGCGTCCCGCACTCGACGGCGGCGTTCTCCGCGCAGGGGGCCCACCGCACGGCCGGCGCCGCGCCCGTCGCGCCGGTCGTGCTGGTGGTGGCGGCCGGGTCGGCCGGGGCGGCTGTCGCGCCGGCGGCGGTCGCCGGCGCGAGCGGCGCGGCGAGACCCAGGAGGAGGGCGAGGATCAGGACTGGTCTTCGCATCACGATTCCCATCGTCGGGGGACTCGATCATCGGTCAGCGAACCCGACAAGAGCATCCGACTGAAGTAGGAAATCGTGTCATACCAGGGTCCCAGCCGGGGTCACCCGCGTACGGCGCACAGCAGCCGGTTGTTGCCGCGCTGCCAGAGCGTGCCCACCTCGCCGAACCCGGCCGCCCGCAGCGCCTCGACGTGCTCCGACAGCAGGTGGGACTCCGAGCCGTGGTGGTCCGCCCCGGCGGTGGTCCGCTCGCGGTCGAGCTCGGCGAGCGCCGGGTCCGCGCTGACGGCCTCCCACCAGGCGCGCCAGTCCTCGGGCCGCTCGGCGCCGAAGACCCGCTCGGTCTCGCGCTCGTGCAGCGCGCGCTCCAGCCGGGCGAGCTCGGGCGTGACGTCGTCGCTGTCCAGGTGGTCGCCGTTGAGCAGCAGTCCGCCGGGGCGGAGCACCCCGGCCAGCTCGGTGTAGACCCTGAGCAGGTCGGGCCCGGAGATCCAGTGCAGCGCCGTCGTGCTGACGGCCGCGTCCGCGGGCCGGTCGAGGCCGAGCAGGTCGCTCCAGCCGGGCGTACGCAGATCGGCGGGGACGAACGTGAGCCCCGGATAGGCCGCCCGGCCGAGCCCGAGCAGCAGCGGGTCGGCGTCCACGGACACGACCCTGGCCTCGGGCAGCCGCTCCACGATCCGCGCCGACAGCGACCCGGGCCCGCACCCCAGGTCGATGACCAGCGGATCGGGCCGGTCCAGGGCTTCGAGGGCGTCGATCAGGGCGGTGAAGCGCTCCTCGCGGTCGGGCAGGTAGCCCTCCTGCTGGCGGTCCCAGCGCGCGATCCACTCCCGTGCGGCATCGTGAGTGAGCACAGACATCTCCTTGTGACTGTCGTTTATGCTTTCGTCAGTCACAACATAGAACGCGAAGGTGTAACCGGTCAATTGGACTTCAACAGTCACACCGATGGAGTGGTCCGGGTGACGGTGGCGTTGGTGAACGCCCTGACCCCCGGCGAGCAGCGCGGACGCCCCTATCCGGGGCCCGCGGACGCCGGCGTCGCGGCCACCGACGCGCTGCGGACCGTCTACCGGACGTACCGGGAGGTGAGCGCCGCCGAGGGCGGCGAGCTGGCCGCGGTCGCCGCCCGCCTGCGCGCGGTCTTCGCCGCCGTCGCGGCCGACGACGTCGACACCGCCGCTATCACGGTCAACGGGCTGCTGGAGGAGTTCCGCGCCCGCCCGATGCTCGAACGGCACGACGGCGAGCCCTGGCACCTGCACTTCCACGGCCCGAGCGGCACTCCGGCCGGCGAGTGGGGGGCGAGCTGCGCGACGGGCCTCGCCATCGTGCTCGGCAGCGAGTTCGCCGAGCGGCTCGGGGTGTGCACGGCGCCGCACTGCGACCGCGTCTACGTGGACGTCTCGCGCAACGGCACCCGCAGGTTCTGCTCCACCGCCTGCCAGAACCGGGTCAAGACGGCCGCCTTCCGCGCCCGGGGCCGTGCGGGGGAGTGAAAGCCCCCCTGCTCCAGCTCCCCGTGCGCGGACGGGGAGCTGGAGCCCGTTCTAACCGGCTTCCTGCGCCGGGGCGCCGAGCCGTTCCGCCTCTTCGTGCAGCGCGAGGACCAGCACCAGCTCCAGGCGGAGCTCGTCGAGGTCCGGCGCGGCGAGGCCGCCGAGGACGCGCATCATCAGCCTCCCTGCCGATGAGACGCCCCAAGGGTCACACGGGATTACCGACCGGGCCCTCGGATCTGAACCGTTCCCACGCCGACTGCCGCGTCATGCCGAGCGCGGAGCCGATGCGTTCCCAGCTCACGTTCCGGTCGCGGAGTTGCGCGACCCAGTCGTGCAGATTGTCGTCCACCTGAGCCTGTACGGCGGCGATTTTCGGCAGATGGTCGAGGATTTCCTGATCGGACATGGATTCCCAGGCGGGAAGCCGGGGCTCCGGGGAAGCGGTGGTGCGTTCGCTTTCCAGGATTACGTTGCACAGGTCTACGCATTCGTTGCAGATGTGTACACCTGGGCCTGCGATGAGTTTGCTCACTTCCGCGCTTCTCTTGTGACAGAAGGAGCACCGGAGTTTGTCTTTCCAGTCAGGCATGGCCTGACGATACGCCCGTCAGGCGACTCCTGACAAGCCCTGGTGCCGCGAATCTCGCGCGAACTGCTCCTCCACGATGGCCCGGCGCTCCTCGGTGATGCGCCCGCAGATCGCCACGTAGGCGTTCAGCACCTTGCAGTACGACTGCCGCGCCCGCTCCACGTCCGCACGCAGGGCGAGGACGCGTTCGGCGTCGCCGCTCAGCTCGGCCTCGGCCAGCAGCGCGCGGGCCTCGGCGACGATCTCCTCGGCGCGCCTTCTCGTACGGCGGAGCAGCGCCGAGCATTCGTGCAACTCGGTCAACCGAGCCGAGGAGACGATGAACTCAGCGACATGCACGGCCGATCCCATTTCCTGCCACCTCCCGGTCACGGTTGCCTAACTGTAGACGCGCGTACCCCATGAGTGGATCACACGGTCCGTAGGGGAGTACCTCAGTGCACCCCCCGGAGAGGTTTCTACCACCGGGAGGGAAAACCTCTTTCCTGAGCCGCGTTCGGTCGCGCGGTAATGCGGCAATTGGCGGCCCTGCCGGTGCCTATTGGCGAAATGCGGTCATTATCCGTTGTCTGCAAAAAGCCGGAGACGAAGACAGCCGATCGGCCCCCCGGAGGTCGCGTCTTGGTCACATACTGAGACCACAACGCGACTGACAGTGATCACGGGAGTGGTGGAGCGATGCCGGCGCCTGGCAACGACGACGCGGTGGACGTCAGTGTCGTCATCCCCGCACACAACTGCCGCGACTACCTGGACAGATGCCTCACGTCCGTGCTGGTGCAGCGGGTGAAGAAGGAGATCGTCGTGGTGGACGACGGCTCCACCGACGGCAGCGCCGACCTGCTCGACCTCTACGCCGCCTACCACCGCGACAGCGTGCGCGTCGTGCACATCAGGGGCGGCGGCGGCGCCGGCCGCCCGCGCAACGTCGGCATGGAGCACGCCACCGGCCGCTACGTGTTCTTCTGCGACGCCGACGACTACCTCGGCCCCGAGGCGCTCGAACGCATGGTGGCCATGGGCGACCGCAACGGCTCCGACATCGTCCTCGGCAAGATCGTCGGGCACGGCCGCCGCGCGCCGCAGTCGATGTTCCAGCACAACGCCGACCGCGCCGACCTCGGCGACAGCACCGTCTACAACAGCCTGAGCTGCTTCAAGCTGTTCCGCAGAGACCTGCTGGAGCGTCACCGCATCCGCTTCGGCGAGGGCATGCTCGTCGGCGAGGACATCATCTTCACCGTCCACGCCTACTGCCACGCCCGGGTCATCTCCGTGGTCGCCGACTACGACTGCTACCACCTGGTGTCCAGGCCCGACGGCAGCAGCATCATGCAGCAGCCGGGCAGCCGCGACCCGCTCGCGTGGCTCGCCATGATCCGCGAGCCGATCCGGCTCATGGCCCGGCACATCCCGCCCGGCGCGCTCCGCGACCACCTGCTGCGCCGGCACTTCAGGCTCGACGCCTTCGCCCAGCTCGGCTCGGTCTTCCTGGAGAGCGACGACATCCGGCGCAAGGACATCGCCCGCGAGGTCGCCGCCCTGTGCGAGGAGTGGTACACCCCGGGCGTGCACGAGCGGCTCAACAGCATCGACCGGCAGCGGGCGGGCGCGCTCGACGACATCGACCGGCTGGTGCGCCTGGCCCGCATCGAAAGCGCCACCGTACGCCGCCGGCTGACCGGGCTGAGCTGGGACGGCGACCGCCTGGTGGTGACGGGAGCCGCCCGCCTCGACGGGATCAGCAGGGACGACGGGGTCACGCTGGTCCTGCGCTCGCGCTACGACCCGCACGCCGAGCTGGTCGTGCCCGCCCGGCGCAAGGGCGGCGAGTTCGTCGCCCCGATCGACGTGGCGGCGCTCGACTCCGGCGTCTGGGACCTCCGGGTCGCCGTCGAGCTGGAGGGCGTGGTGCGTCACGGCCGGCTCGGCGCCGAGCGCGACAAGGGCGTCGCCCGCCCGGAGCCCCGGCTGGTGGGCGAGATGGCGGTGCTCCCTTACTTCACCCGCGACAACGGCAACCTGAGCATCGACGTCGGCGGGCACGTGGTCGACGTGCCCGGCGCGGTGCGGCTGCTGCGCACCCGCTGGTCGCTCGGGCGCCGGCTGCAGGTCCACGGCGAGGTGAGCGTCGCCGGGTCCACCCCGTCCGCCGCGGCGGTCCGGCAGCTCGTCTGGCGCGAGCGGCGCAGCGGGCGCGAGCGGGCCGAGCCGGTGACGGCGCTGCCCGGCGGCGCCTTCACGGCCAGGCCCGCGATCGGGCGGCTCGCGCCCGGCACCTGGGACGCCTACCTGGAGCTCGATCTCGGCGGTCCGCCCGCGCGGTTCAGGATCGAGGCCGACGCGGACGCGGTCGCCACGCCGCGCCGGTGGCCGGGGGCCGCCCTGCTGCGGAGCGTGCGGCCGTACGCGACGTCGGGCAAGGGGCGGCTGAGCGCGGTGGTCAGGCGGATGTCGGCCAGGAGCCTCGCGAGGCGCATTCTCAAGTAATTGCCACCCATGTGCAGGTGCAACACCATGTCCTAAAGTAGGGGGTTGTTCGTCCCCATTTGGCGGGTCGTCCCCTTTTTGGGAGGCAAGGTCGTGCACGTACCTGATGGGTTCTTCAATGTGGCGACGTCGGTTTCCGCCGGAGCGGTGGCGGCGGCCGGCGTCGCCGTGTGCCTGCGCGGCGCGCGGCGGGAGCTCGACGACCGTACCGCGCCCATGGCCGGGCTGGTCGCGGCCTTCATCTTCGCCGTCCAGATGCTCAACTTCCCCGTCGCGGCCGGCACCAGCGGGCACCTGCTGGGAGGGGCGCTCGCCGCGATACTCGTCGGCCCCTACACCGGCGTGTTGTGCATGGCCGTGGTCCTCCTCGTCCAGGCCGTGTTCTTCGCCGACGGCGGGCTGACCGCGCTGGGCGTCAACGTCACGATCATGGGCCTGGTCACCGTCCTCGCCGGATGGGCGGTCTTCCGCGTGGTCACCGGCTTCGCGCGGGGCAAGGGCGGGGTGACGGCGGCGGCCTTCCTCGCGGCGCTGGTCTCCGTACCGGCCTCGGCGCTGGTGTTCACGCTGCTGTTCTGGATCGGCGGCACCGCGCCGATCTCGGTCGGCGCGGTCGCGGCGGCGATGGGCGGCGTGCACCTGCTCATCGGCATCGGCGAGGGCGTCATCACGGCGGTCACCGTGGGCGCGGTCCTGGCCGTCCGGCCCGACCTCGTGTACGGCGCGCGCAATCTGGCCAGGCCGCTGGTGCTGCGCGGCGCGGACGGCGAGAGCACGACCGTCGCGGGCTCCGCCGCGCCCCAGCCCGTGGCGGCGGCGCCGGCGGGAGGGCGGCTCAAGCCGTTCCTGCTCGGCGGCGTCGGCGTGACGCTGGTGCTGGCCGGGCTCGTGTCGTTCTTCGCCTCGCCCGACCCCGACGGGCTGGAGGCCGTGGCCGAGAACCAGGGCTTCGGCGAGCAGGCGGGCGAGCACGCCTTCAGCGGGTGGGCGCTGGCCGACTACGGCGAGGTCGGCGACATCCCGGTCGGCATCGCCGGGATCATCGGCGTCGGGCTGGTGCTGCTCATCGCCGGAGCGGTGGCCTTCGCCGCCAGGAACCGCGACGCCGCCACGAAGCGCGACGGCGTCAGGGCGTGACGACGTGAGCGCGGGCCACCACCACCGGCTCCACCTGCCGGGCGACTCCGTCGTGCACCGGCTGCCGCCGCAGTGCAAGCTGCTGGCGGTCCTCGCGTTCGCGATCGTGGTGGTGGCCACCCCTCGGGAGCGGTTCTGGGCGTTCGCCGCCTACGCCGTGCTGCTCGGCGCGGTCGCGGCGGCCGCCAGGGTGCCGGCCGGGCACATCGCGCGGCGGATGGTGATCGAGGTGCCGTTCGTGCTGTTCGCGGTGCTCATCCCGGTCATCGGGCTGGGGGAGCGGGTGAGCGTGCTCGGCCTCTCGCTGAGCGTGGAAGGGCTCTGGGCGGCCTGGAACATCCTCGCCAAGGCCACACTCGGCGTAGTGGCCTCCATCCTGCTGGCCGCCACCACGGAGCCGCGGGTGATCCTGCTCGGCGCGCAGCGGCTGAGGCTGCCGGACCTGCTCGTGCAGATCGCCATGTTCATGCTGCGCTACATGGACGTGATCCTCGACGAGATGCGCCGGATGCGGGTGGCGCGGGAGTCGCGGGGGTTCGAGGCCAGGAACGCCCGGCACATCCCGGTGATCGCCCGCTCGGCGGGGGCGCTGTTCATCCGCTCGTACGAGCGGGGCGAGCGGGTGCACCTGGCCATGCTGAGCCGCGGTTACACCGGCCGGATGCCGATAATGGCAGACATGACGGCATCGACCGCCCAATGGGCCACCGCGCTCGCCCTGCCCGCCGGGGCCCTCGCCGTGCTGGGACTCTCCCTGGCGGGGCTCGGGTGGTGAACTCCCTGGAGGTGAGGCGGCTCGCCTACGCCTACCCGGACGGCACGCAGGCCCTGTTCGGCGTGGACCTGTCGATCGCCCGGGGCGAGCGGGTGGCGCTCCTCGGCCCCAACGGCGCGGGCAAGACCACGCTCGTCATGCATCTCAACGGCATACTCGCGGCGGGCCACGGCACCGTCACCGTGGCCGGCACCCCGGTGCGCAAGGACACGCTCAAGGAGATCAGGCAGCGCGTCGGCCTGGTCTTCCAGGACCCCGACGACCAGCTCTTCATGCCCACGGTCCGCGACGACGTGGCCTTCGGCCCGGCCAACGCCGGACTGCGCGGCGCGGAGCTGGACCGGGTCGTGACGGCGGCCCTGGAGCGGGTGGGCATGCTGGACGCGATCGACCGGCCGCCGCACCACCTGTCGTTCGGCCAGCGGCGCCGGGTGGCCGTGGCGACCGTGCTCGCCATGGAGCCCGAGATCCTGGTGCTCGACGAGCCCTCCTCCAACCTCGACCCGGCCGCGCGACGGGAGCTGGCCGAGATCCTGCGCTCGCTCGACGTGACCGTGCTCATGGTCACGCACGACCTGCCGTACGCGCTGGAGCTGTGCGAGCGCTCCCTCATCCTCTCCGGCGGCGTGATCGCCGCCGACGGGCCCACGCGCGAGCTCCTGGCCGACGCGGAGCTGCTGGCCGAGCACCGCCTGGAGCTCCCGTACGGGTTCACCATCCCGGCCGCGTGACCAGGGCTGTCCCAACTCGCCCGTTTTATCCGGCTGTTCGTGGTCTGTGCATGCCCAGTGGAGGGGCATGTCGAAGTACAGTGGCTCATCGAGGAGGGGCCCAAATGAAGCTGCGGCTTGCGCGACATGCCCTGGGAGACGCCGTGGTGGTGGCCGTTGAGGGAGAGCTCGACCTGTTCACCGCACCGTTCCTCCGGGACGAAGTACGCGACGCCATCAAGCAGGACAGCGCGAAGCTCGTGCTCGACCTGCAGCAGCTGTCGTTCATGGACTCCAGCGGGCTGTCGGTGCTGATCGAGGCCTGGCGCCTGGCCACCGGAGAGGGCGGCGGGGTGTCGCTCGCGGCCCCGCAGGCCCCCGTCGCGCGCATCCTGCGCACCACGGGCCTGGACCGCCGGATCAAGGTTTACTCCGACGTGGACAGCGCCGTGGGCGAGATTTAACCACCCCAAAGTAGAACTTCATTCGGTTCTCGGGTTAGGGTCCGGGTTATGGACGTGAACGGATCCTCAGCAATCATCTCCGGCGGCGCCAGCGGCCTCGGCGAGGCGACCGCCCGCGAGCTGGCCCGCGCCGGCGCCACCGTGGTCGTGGCCGACCTCAACGAAGAGCGCGGCAAGTCGGTCGCCGACGAGATCGGCGGCGTCTTCGCCAAGACCGACGTGTCGGACGAGGAGCAGGTGCAGGCCGCCGTGGACGCCGCCGTCGCCACCGGCAAGCCCCTCCGCGTGGTGGTCAACAGCGCCGGCATCGGCTGGGCCGAGCGCACGGTCAACCGCGATGGCAGCCCGCACAACCCGGCCACCTACCGCAAGGTCATCGAGGTCAACCTGATCGGCACGTTCAACCTCATGCGCCTGGCGGCGGCCGCCATCGCCAAGACCGAGCCGGCCGACGCCGACGGTCAGCGCGGCGTCGTCGTCAACACCGCCTCCGTCGCCGCTCTGGAGGGCCAGACCGGCCAGCTCGCCTACTCGGCGTCCAAGGGCGGCATCGTGGGCATGACCCTGCCCGCGGCGCGCGACCTGTCCGCCATCGGCGTCCGGGTGAACACGATCTGCCCCGGCATCATCGACACCCCCATCTACGGCTTCTCGCCCAACTCCGAGGAGTTCAAGGCCAAGCTCGTCGCGCCGGTCGTCTTCCCCAAGCGCATGGGGCGGGCCGACGAGTTCGCGCACCTGGTGCGCTCGCTGGTCGAGAACGACTACATGAACGGCGAGGTCATCCGCTTCGACGGCGGCATCCGCTTCCAGCCCAAGTAGCCCGGGAGTCTTTCTCGTGTCTGACGAAGTGCTCGTCGAGGAGTCCGGCAACGTCGCGATCCTCACGATCAACCGCCCCAAGGCCCGCAACGCGGTCAACGGCGCGGTGGCGCGCGGGATCGCGGAGGCCCTGGACGGCCTCGACGCCCGCCCGGAGATCTCCGCGTACGTCCTGACCGGCGCGGGCGGCACGTTCTGCGCCGGCATGGACCTGAAGGGCTTCCTGACCGGCGACCTCCCGGTGGTGGAGGGACGCGGCTTCGGCGGCCTCACCGAGGCCCCGCCGAAGAAGCCGCTGATCGCGGCCGTCGAGGGCTACGCGCTCGCCGGCGGCTTCGAGCTGGCCCTGGCCTGCGACCTCATCGTGGCCTCCGCGGAGTCCACCTTCGGCCTGCCGGAGCCCAAGCGCGGCCTCGTGGCGGGCGCGGGCGGCATCATGCGGCTGCCGCGGCGGATCCCGTACCACGTGGCCATGGAGATGGCGCTGACGGGCGACCACTACCCGGCCTCGCGCCTGTACGAGCTGGGTCTGGTCAACCGGATCGCCGAGCCGGGCAAGGCCCTTGAGGAGGCGCTGGAGCTGGCCCGCAAGGTCGCCGCCAACGCGCCGCTGGCCCTCGCCGCGACCAAGAAGGTCGTCATCGAGTCGCAGGACTGGTCGCTGGAGGAGATGTTCAAGAAGCAAGGGGCGATCATCAACCCGGTGTTCGGCTCCAAGGACGCCATGGAGGGCGCCGCCGCGTTCGCGGAGAAGCGCGCCCCCCAGTGGAAGGGCGAGTAACGCCCTGGTCCCGGCCCTCCCGTCCCCGCTCAGGGACGGGAGGGACTTAGCGCGCGCATAGCTCGTTCCGCTTACGGTAAAGAAAGAGGGAACAAGCTACCGGGAGAGCGCATGGGCGACTATTCGGGTTCGAGGTTCGACTCCGTCAAGCGGGGCGCGGGGTCGCTGCTCTCGGGCGCGTTGAGCGCGTTCCTCATCGTGGCCGCCATGCTCGCCATCATGTGGATCGTCGAGGTCGTGGACGTCTTCCTCAACGGCGCGCTGGATCGCAACTTCGGCATCGTCGGCTGGGAGAGCGACGGACTGGTCGGCATCCTGTTCGCGCCGTTCCTGCACGGCGGCTTCGGCCACCTCATGGCCAACTCGCTGCCGCTGCTCGTGCTGGGTTTCCTGGCCGGGCTGCGTGACCTGCGCAAGTTCTTCCTGGCCACCCTGATCATCATCGTGCTGGGCGGGCTCGGCACCTGGCTGATGAGCCCCATGGTGATCACGGTGGGCGCGAGCGGACTGGTCTTCGGCTACTTCGGCTACATCATGGCGCGAGGACTGTTCGACCGGCGGCTGCTCGACCTCGTCATCGCCGTGGGCGTCGGCATCGCCTACTGGGGCATCCTGGCCGGCCTGCTGCCCAACCAGCCGGGCATCTCCTGGCAGGGACACCTGTGCGGGCTGATCGCCGGCGTGCTGGCCGGCTGGCTGCTGCGCCGCAGGAGCAAAAAGGAGATCCCCGCCTACTGAGCGCGCAGGCGGGGACCTCGCAGGAGCGCTAGAGGCGCTCGACCACGTAGTCGACGCAGGTCGTGAGCGCCTCGACGTCGGCCGGGTCGATGGCCGGGAACATCGCGATGCGCAGCTGGTTGCGGCCCAGCTTGCGATAGGGCTCGGTGTCGACGATGCCGTTGGCGCGCAGCACCTTGGCCACGGCGGCGGCGTCCACGTCGTCGCTGAAGTCGATCGTGCCGACCACCTGCGAGCGGAACTCGGGCGCGGCGAACGGCGTGGCGTAGGACGACTTCTCGGCCCAGGTGTAGAGGCGCGAGCTGGAGTCGGCGGTGCGGGAGGTGGTCCAGGCCAGGCCGCCGTTGCCGTTCATCCAGTCGAGCTGGTCGGCCAGCAGGAACAGCGTGGCCACGGCCGGGGTGTTGTAGGTCTGATCCTTGCCGGAGTTGTCGATCGCGATGGGCAGGCTGAAGAACTCGGGCACGTAGCGGTCGGTCGCGGCGATCTCCTCGACGCGGGCCAGGGCGCGCGGCGACATGAGCGCGATCCACAGGCCGCCGTCGGAGGCGAAGCTCTTCTGCGGCGCGAAGTAGTAGACGTCGGTCTCGGAGACGTCGACCGGCAGGCCGCCCGCGCCGGAGGTGGCGTCCACGAGCACCAGGGCGTCGTCGCCGCCGACCCGCTCGATCGGCATGGCGACGCCGGTCGAGGTCTCGTTGTGGGTGAGCGCGTAGACGTCGACGCCGTCCTCGGCGACCGCCTTGGGGTGGGTGCCGACGTCGGACTTGATGACGCTCGGCTCGGCCAGCCACGGCGCCTTCTTGGTGACGGCGGCGAACTTCGAGGAGAACTCGCCGAAGGACAGGTGCTGCGACTTCTCGCGCACCAGCCCGAAGGCGGCGATGTCCCAGAACGCGGTGGTGCCGCCGTTGCCCAGGACCACCTGATAGCCCTCGGGCAGCGAGAACAGGTCGGCGAGACCGGAGCGTACGCGGCCGACCAGGTTCTTGACCGGCTTCTGGCGGTGCGAGGTGCCCATGAGCTCCGCCCCGGAGGCGGCGAGCGCGGCCAGTTGCTCGGTGCGAACCTTCGAGGGCCCGCAGCCGAAGCGGCCGTCGGCGGGCTTGATGTCAGCGGGAATCACGATGTCAGCCACATGATGGAGCCTACCGACCGGAGCCGGGTGGCTCGCACGGGGTCCGACATCTGAGATTGACGCGTTTTGCTGCTATGTGCCCAGGTCAGCGGCCCTGCGGGAGGGGGCGGGCAGGCGGGCACGGAACGGCCGCCGCGCGGGTGCGAGCCACGCGGCGGCCGTCCGTTCCGTCACCGGAGTCTCGTCCGGGGAGGGGGTGTCAGAGCTTGCCGACGACCTCGTCGGCGCCCGGCACGTCGCTCAACGGGCGCGAGGACGGGCCGACGTAGTTCGCGCTGGGGCGGACGAGCCTGCCCGTGCGCTTCTGCTCCAGGATGTGCGCCGCCCAGCCGGCCGTGCGGGCGCAGGTGAACATCGAGGTGAACATGTTGGAGGGGACCTCGGCGAAGTCGAGCACCACGGCCGCCCAGTACTCCACGTTCGTGGCGAGCACCCGGTCGGGCTTGCGGGCGTGCAGCTCCTCCAGCGCGGCCTGCTCCAGCGCCGCGGCGACCTCGTACCGGGGAGCGTCGAGCTCCTTGGCGGTGCGGCGCAGCACGCGGGCCCGGGGGTCCTCCGCGCGGTAGACGCGGTGGCCGAAGCCCATGAGCCTGTTGCCCTTGTCGAGCTCGCTCTGCACGTACTTCTTGGCGTCGCCGAGCTGCTCGACGCCCTCGATCATGTGCAGCACGCGGGCCGGGGCGCCGCCGTGCAGCGGGCCCGACATGGCGCCCACGGCGCCGGAGAGCGCGGCGGCCACGTCGGCGCCGGTGGAGGCGATGACGCGGGCGGTGAACGTGGAGGCGTTCATGCCGTGCTCGGCCGCGGAGGTCCAGTAGGCGTCGATGGCCCTGACATGCTTGGGATCGGGCTCGCCGCGCCAGCGGATCATGAAACGCTCGACGATGCTGGTGGCCTGGTCGACCTTGCTCTCGGGAACCATCGGCAGGCCGAGACCACGGGCGGATTGCGCCACGAACGACAGGGCCATGACCGACGCGCGGGCGAGCTGGTCGCGGGCCTCGTCGTCGCTGATGTCGAGCAGCGGCTTGAAGCCATAGGCCGGAGCCAGCATGGCGAGCGCGCTCTGTACGTCTACGCGGATGTCACCGGAGTGGACAGGGATGGGGAACGGCTCCGCCGGGGGCAGACCCGGCTGGAACGTGTTGTCGACCAGCAGGCCCCAAACGTGCCCGAAGGGGACACGGCCGACCAGCTCTTCGATGTCGACGCCCCGGTATCGAAGGGCGCCCCCTTCTTTGTCCGGTTCCGCGATCTCGGTCTCGAAAGCTACGACGCCTTCGAGCCCGGGTTTGAAGTCGGACATACTCGGCCGCCTCCCTTTCTGCCATGTTCCGGCAATGCAAAGCCTTGATGTCGAGATACCGGCGGGTCAATTTAACCCCCTCCCAGCTCCTGCTCGGTCTCCGGACCCGCCGAAGCGCCAAAGCCGCTGGTGGGGAGCGGTGTAGTGGGATCTACCACACGAGCGCGCAACAATACCGTCTCGTGGATGCCACCCCGCGCCCGCCCTCGCTGGCGGGGCTCCGACGCACGTACGAGGGCGAGCCGCTGCTCGAAGCCGATCTCGCGGCCGACCCGATCGCCCAGTTCACTCTCTGGTTCCAGGAGGCCACGGCCGCCGGGATCCCGGAGCCCAACGCCATGGTGCTCGCCACCGCCTCGGCAGGCGGCCGGCCGAGCGCCCGCATCGTCCTGCTCAAGGGCTACGACGAGCGCGGCTTCGTCTTCTACACGAACTACGAGTCCCGCAAGGGCCGCGACCTGGCCGAGAACGCCCGCGCGTCCCTGCTGTTCCCCTGGCACGCGATCCGCCGCCAGGTCCGCGTGGACGGCACCGTGAGCCGCATCTCCCACGAGGAGTCGGCCGAATACTTCAACTCCCGCCCGTACGGCTCCCGCATCGGGGCGTGGGCGTCGCGGCAGTCGGCCGTCGTACGCTCCCGCGAGGAGCTGGACGCCCGCTACGAGAAGCTGGCGGCGCGCTGGCCGGAGGAGCCGCCGGTGCCCGAGTTCTGGG
Organism: Nonomuraea bangladeshensis; assembly: GCF_039529455.1. Classification (NCBI taxonomy): domain Bacteria; kingdom Bacillati; phylum Actinomycetota; class Actinomycetes; order Streptosporangiales; family Streptosporangiaceae; genus Nonomuraea; species Nonomuraea bangladeshensis. Next base: position 41,025 of record NZ_BAAAMV010000016.1, on the reverse strand, counting down.
GCGGGTTCCGCGTCCATCCCGTGGAGATGGAGTTCTGGCAGGGACAGCTCGACCGGATGCACGACCGGCTCCGCTACCGGCGGACACCACCCGGATGGGTCCTGGAGAGACTTGCACCTTAATGTTCGTTAAGTGGCATTCGGGGACTTGATCAAGCGTCATCTCGTGGACACCCGGCCGCTCGGCGTGCCGGCCTACCGGCGGATCTGGCTCGGCCAGGCGGTCTCGCACGTAGGGGTCGGGGTCACCGTCGTCGCGGTCGGCAAGCAGGTCTACGACATCACCGGGTCCTCGTTCTGGGTCGGGCTGCTCGGCCTGGCCAACCTGGTCCCGCTCATCGTCTTCGGGCTGTGGGGCGGGGCCGTGGCCGACGCCGTCGACCGGCGCAAGCTGCTGCTCGCCGGATCGGCCGTGGCCTGGACGGCGACGCTGTTCATCCTCGTCCAGGCGCTGATCGGGCTCGACAACGTCTACGTGATCTTCGCCGCGGTCGCGGTGAACGCCACCGGGTTCGCCATCACCGGGCCGACCCGGGGCGCGATCGTCCCCCGCATCCTGCGGCCGGAGCTGGTCCCCGCGGCCAACGCGCTCAACTCGCTGGTCTACAGCATCGGCGCGGTGATCGGGCCGATGCTCGGCGGCCTGCTGCTCGTGGGCGGCGGGTACGCGGCCGCCTACGCCGTGGACGCCCTCCTCTTCACCGCCGGCCTCTACGCGGCCTTCAAACTCCCCGCGCTGCCCCCGCTGGGCGAGGTGACCCGGCCGGGTGCGCGGGCGGTGCTGGAGGGGCTCGCCTTCATCATGCGCAGCCCCGTGCTGCTCATGTCGTTCGTCGTGGACATCATCGCCATGGTCTTCGCCCTGCCCAGGGCGCTCTTCCCCGAGGCGGCCGACCTGTGGTTCGGCGGCTCGGCGCTCGCGCTCGGCTGGCTCAACGCGGCCATGGCCATCGGCTCCGTCGTCGGCGCGCTGTTCTCCGGCTGGGTCGGCAGGGTGCGGCGGCAGGGCGTCGCGCTGGTCGTCGTCATCGCCGTGTGGGGGCTCGCCGTCGCCGCCGCGGGGATGACGGGGAACCTGTGGCTGGTGGTGACGTTCATGGCCGTCGGCGGGGTGGCCGACGTCATCTCCTCGGTGTGGCGGCAGTCGATACTCCAGCTCTACGCGCCGGACGAGATGCGCGGGCGGATGCAGGGCGCCTTCATGGTGGTCGTGGCCGGCGGGCCGCGCCTCGGCGACCTGCGGGCCGGCGCGACCGCCACGATGCTCGGGCTGAGCGGCGCCTGGGTGGGCGGCGGCCTCGCCTGCGCGGCCGTGGTGCTCGTCGTCGGGCTGTCGGTCGCGGGCTTCCGCAACTACCGCGCCGACCTGGTGACCGAACGGGCGGGCTAGGCGACGCCCACCGCCGAGGCGGGCGGGTTGGGCGACGCCCACCGCCGAGGCGGGCGGGTTGGGCGACGTCCTCCGCCGAGGCGGGCGGGCTAGGCGACCTCCGCCGCCGCGCGGAGGTCGGACAGGAAGCCCGCGTACGCGGCCTCCCGGTCGGGGGCGCGCAGCACGGCGGACGGGTGGATCGTCGCCACCGCCAGCCGGTCCCCGAGCGGCACCGCCTCGCCCCGGTGCCGCGTCACCCTGAACGCGGCGCCGAGCAGCGAGCGCGCCGCCGTCGCGCCGAGCACCACGACCACGCGCGGCTCCACCGCGGCCAGCTCGGCCTCCAGCCACGGCCGGCAGGCGGTGATCTCGCCGGCCGTCGGCTTCTGGTGGATGCGCCGCTTGCCGCGCGGCACCCAGGAGAAGTGCTTGACGGCGTTGGTGACGTACACGTCGTCGCGGGCGATGCCCGCCTCCTCCAGCCCCCTGTCCAGAACGCGGCCCGCCGGGCCCACGAACGGATGCCCCTGCCGGTCCTCCTGGTCGCCTGGCTGCTCGCCCACGAGCATGAAGGCCGCCTTCCCCGGCCCCTCGCCGAACACCGTCTGCGTGGCGTCGCGGTAGAGATCGCAGCCCTCGCAGCGGGCCGCCGCCGCGCGCAGCGAGGCGAGGTCGAGCCGGTCGGGAAGGAAGTCGCCCGCGCCGTTGTTGCCGTCCTTGACCATCGTCGGTCGTTCTCCCAATAGGGTTCCCTGCGTGACCTACGTGCCCGAGGCGGACGGGCTCAGTCCCCGCCACGACCGACGTAACATTCAGTTGGGAGGACTGCCTTGACCGCACACGGCCTGATCGACACGACGGAGATGTACCTCCGCACGATTTACGAGCTCGAGGAGGAGGGCATCGTCCCGCTGCGTGCCCGCATCGCCGAGCGCCTGCAGCAGAGCGGCCCCACCGTGAGCCAGACCGTCGCCCGCATGGAGCGCGACGGCCTCGTCCGGGTCGAGGGCGACCGCCACCTCGCGATGACCGACCTGGGCCGCCAGCTCGCCACCCGCGTGATGCGCAAGCACCGCCTCGCCGAATGCCTGCTCACCCAGGTCATCGGCCTGCCGTGGGAAGAGGTCCACGTCGAGGCGTGCCGCTGGGAGCACGTGATGTCGGAGTCGGTGGAGGCCCGGCTGGTGACCCTGCTCGACAACCCCACCGTGTGCCCGCACGGCAACCCCATCCCCGGTCTGGCGGAGCTCGGCGCCAAGGAGCCGGCCGAGGCCGCTCCCGACGGGCTCACGTCGATGAGCGACCTTGCTGTGGGCCCCATGGGCGTGCCCGTGGTGGTGCGGCGAATTAGCGAACAAGTGCAAAGTGATCCCGCTGTGATGCTTAAACTCAAGCAAGTTGGGATACAACCCGGACGCGAGGTCACGCTCGCGGCGAGCGACGACGGTGTGCGGGTGACAGGTGACGGTGACGCGAACGACAATCCCGCGGAGCTTCCGCGTGATGTTGCCGCGCACGTTTTTGTCTCCAAGCGCTGACGTGCGCGCAGCGGCTTGGTTGAATCCCTTCTGGGAGGCCCTCCACTCTCCCCAGACCAAGACTGTTGCAGGAGCGCTCGTGGTTCGCTGTGCATGCTCGCCACCCCGAGGAGTGGTCTTCGGATGAAGCGTTGGGGGGATCTGTCACAGGACGGGGTTGATCATCTCGCCGCCGGGTCCGTTCTCGACCATGCCGAGATGGCGGTGGTCGTCACCGACCGCTTCAGCAATCTCCTCTACTGGAACCCCTTCGCCGAGAAGCTCTTCGGCCGGCCGGGCCCCGCTTCGCCGGGGGACACCTCGGTCCTGTCCCTCGGGATCATGGAGAAGGACCACCCGCAGGCGATCGAGCTGGCCAAGCACGTGCTCAAGGGCGGGGTGTGGGAGGGCACCTTCGACGTCAAGCGCGGCGACGGCACCATCGTCTACGTCCGCGCCCAGGCCGTGCCGCTGCGCCACACCTCCGGAGCCGTCACCGGCATCGTGATCACCGCCCGCGAGGCCCTGCGCAGCAACGAGCGCGAGAAGGACCGCTTCGGCCTGCTGGAGCGCATCGGCGAGCGGCTGGCCGGCTCCCTCTACGTCGAGGAGACGCTCAAGCGGGTCGCCGAGATGCTCGTCCCGCAGTTCGCCGACCACTGCTTCATCGAGCTGATGGAGGGCGACCGCCTCGTCCGGCGGGTCGCGCACCACGTGCAGGGGTGGACCCCGCCGTCGGGCACGTGGAAGCCGCTGGGCGCGGAGATCCGCTACCCCATCGGCCACTACGCCGACACCGCGCTGCGCCGCCAGGAGACCATCCTCGTCGAGGACTTCGCCACCAGCAGCTTCCCCTCGCCCAGCGAGGGCAGCGCCCGCCTGTGCGGCGAGATCGGCATGACCTCGGCCATCGTCGCCCCGCTGCTGGTGCGCGGCGAGACCCTGGGCCTGATGTACCTCGGCCTGTCCAACCTCACCGACCGCCGCAGCCCTCATTACGACGCCTTCGACCGTGACTTCGTCGGGGCCATCGCCACCCGGGTCGCGGTCGCGATCGACAACGCGCTGCTGTTCGAGGAGGAGCGGCACACCGCCGAGTCGTTCCAGAAATACCTGCTGCCGCGCGGCGCGATGCCCCGTCTCGACGGCCTGCAGATCGCGGTGCGCTACTTCCCTGCGGCTCCGCTGGCCTCTCACGGGCAGGGGATCCAGACCCAGGTCGGCGGCGACTGGTACGACGTGATCCCGCTGTCGGCCGGCCGGGTTGGCATCGTCATCGGCGACGTCGAGGGCCGCGGCGCCAAGGCGGCGGCCGTCATGGGCCAGCTCAGGGCCGCCCTGCGGGCCTTCGCGCAGGACGACAAGTCGCCCGCCGACATCCTCGCCAGGCTCGACGAGTGGACCCGCATCATCGCCACGCCCGAGCAGGACGACAACGGCGCCGACATCAGCATCCCGCCCATCGTGACCTGCCAATACCTCGTCTACGACGCCTGGTCCCGGCAGCTGTCGTTCGCCAACGCCGGGCACGCCCCGCCGCTGCTGCTGGTCGACGGCCAGTGCGTGGAGCTCGACATCGAGGAGGTCGGCCAGCCGCTCGGCGTCCGCGCCAAGGGCCTGCACGCCGACCTGGTCTACAAGGAGGAGACGCGCACCCTCCCGCCGGGCGCGGCGCTGCTGCTCTACACCGACGGCCTGGTCGACCGGCGGCCCGGCCGCGACGGCCACCCGCCGACCGAGTCCGAGACGCTGGGCGTGCTCTGCGAGAAGCTGTCCAAGCTGTCCGACGCCGACGTCGAGCGCATCGCCGAGACCGCCACGGTCGCGGTGCCCGGCGAGATCGACGACGACATGGCGATCCTGGTGGTCCGCTCCAGCGACGTCGATCTCGACGTCGAGGAGCGCACGTTCCCGGCGCAGCCGATCATGGTCGGCGAGGCGCGGCGGATGGCCGCCGAGGCCTTCTCCGGCTGGAACGTGCCCGAGGAGCGGGCCGAGCTGGCCTGTCTGCTGGTCTCCGAGGTCGTCACCAACGTCGTGCTGCACGCCTCCACCGCCACCGTGCCGCGCAGGGAGCTGTCCGTGGACGGGCCGCCGCTGCCGTTCGAGGAGTCCTGGGACCTGCCGGGCTTCGAGGACGAGGCGATCGGCGACAAGGAGTTCACGCTCCGGCTGCGCAGGGGCGAGGAGGCGGTCTGGGTCGAGGTGTTCGACCAGGATCTGCGCCTGCCGCGGATCCGCAGCGCCGGCGAGAACGACGAGGGCGGGCGCGGCCTCTATCTCGTGGACCAGCTTGCTCGGCGTTGGGGCTCGCGTCCTACCAAGGAAGGCAAAGCCGTCTGGTTCGAGATTCCCACCCGCGGCAGGTGAGTGGTCTACTGGCCGCATGGACCTGGCCTTCGAACGGCGGGGCACCGGCGCGCCGCTGATCCTCATCCACGGCATCGGGCACCACTGGCAGGCCTGGCTGCCGGTGCTGGACCGGCTCGCCGCCGCGCGCACGGTCTTCGCCGTGGACCTGCCCGGGTTCGGCGACTCCCCGGGGCTGCCGGAGGGCACCCCGTACACACCGGAGTCGCTGGCGGACGCGGTCGAGTCGTTCTGCGCGCTGCTCGGCATCCGCGAGCCCGCCGTCGCGGGCAACTCGCTCGGCGGCTACCTCGCGCTCGAACTCGCCGCCCGCGGCGTCGTCAGCTCGGCCGTCGCGCTGTCGCCGGCCGGCTTCTGGACCCGTTCCGAGTTCCTGTACGCCCGCACGGTGCTGCGCGCGCTGCGCGCCACGGCCCGCGCCCTGCCGCCCGAGCAGGCCGCCCGCATGGCGGAGGAGCCCGCCTCGCGGGCGCTGTCCGCCGGGATGCTGGTCGCCCACCCCACGAGGATGGAGCCTGCGGCGCTGGTCGCGGCCACGCAGGCGCTGGCCGCCGCGCCCGGGTTCGACGAGACGCTCGCCTCCTTCGAGGGGCTCATGCCGCCCGCGCCGCCGAAATCCCCGATCACCATCGCGTGGGGCGAGCACGACCGGCTGCTGCTGCGCAGGCAGGCGGTCCGCGCCGGGCGGTGGTCGGGGCAGCGGGTCAAGCTGCTGAACGGGTGCGGCCACGTCCCGATGAGCGACGATCCGGCGCTGGTCGCGCGGGTGATCCTGGACGCGATCCAGCCGGTCGTGCCGGGGTAGCATCGCCACCCTATGCACGAGGACAAGGACATCGCCGCCATCGAACGCGCGATGGTCGCCATCAGGCGCAGGCAGCGGCGGCGCGCCCTCGCCGCGGCCGACGGCGCGGGCCCCGAGCACGACGTCCTCGACGTCATCGAGGCCGCCCGCGAGCCGGTCACGGTGACCGGGGTCGCCGAGGCGCTCGGCGTGGACCAGCCGCGGGCGAGCCGGCTGGTGGCCGCCGCCGTGACGGGCGGCCTGGTGCGGCGCGAGGCCGACCAGGCCGACGGCCGGCGCTCGCACCTCGTGCTGACCGACGCCGGGCGGGACGCGCTGGCCCGTGCGCACGAGAGCAGGCAGGCGAGCTTCGCGGAGGTCACGCGGACGTGGACGGCGGCCGAGCGGGCGGAGTTCGCCCGGCTGCTCACCCGGTTCGTGGAAGGGATGCGCTAGACCTTCGTCTGGCCCCAGACGAGCAGCATGGCGATGATGAACACGATCATCACGCCCGCGTAGCCCACGGCTCCCAGGCGGAAGGCCCGGCGCACCCGGTTGAGCAGCCAGGCGAACAGCAACGCCAGGAAGACCAGGAGGATCAGGCCGCCGGATTCCATGCTGTCCAGTATGCGGCGCGGGGCCGGTCCGCGCGCGGCCCCGCGGGCTTCCGGTCAGAAATCGAAGGACCGGCCGATGATCTCCTTCATGATCTCGGTGGTGCCGCCGTAGATCGTCTGCACCCGGCTGTCCAGCCAGGCCCTCGCCACGGGGTACTCCGTCATGTAGCCGTAGCCGCCGTGAAGCTGGAGGCAGCGGTCGATGACCTTGTTCTGCAGCTCGGTGGTCCACCACTTGGCCTTGGCCGCGTCCACCGCCGTGAGCTCGCCTGCGTTGAGCGCGAGGATGCACTTGTCGACGTAGGTGCGGGCGATGTCGGTCTCGGTCGCCAGCTCGGCCAGGACGAACCTGGTGTTCTGGAACGAGCCGATGTTGCGGCCGAAGGCCTGGCGGGACCTGCAGTACTCGATGGTCTGCTCCAGCACCGACTCCGCCGAGGCCACGGCCGCCACGGCGATCGACAGGCGCTCCTGGGGCAGGTTGTGCATGAGCTGGAAGAAGCCCTCGCCGTCGTTCGGGCCGAGACGGTTGGCAACGGGGACCCGGACGTTCTCGAAGAACAGCTCGGCGGTGTCCTGGGCCTTCATGCCGACCTTGTCCAGGTTGCGCCCGCGCTGGAAGCCCTCCGCGCCCCGCTCGACCACGATCAGCGTCGTGCCCCTGGCCCTGGCCGCCGGATCGGTCTTGGTGACCACGACCACCAGGTCGGCGTTGATGCCGTTGGTGATGAAGGTCTTCTGGCCGTTGATGACGTAGTGGTCGCCCTCGCGGACCGCGGTCGTCCTGATGCCCTGCAGGTCGCTGCCCGCGCCGGGCTCGCTCATCGCGATCGCGGTGATCAGCTCGCCGCTCACGAAGCCGGGCAGCCAGCGCTGCTTCTGCTCGTCGTTGGTGAGGTCCACGACGTACGGGGCCATGACGTCGTTGTGCAGCGAGAACCCGAGGCCGGACGCGCCGTGCCGGATGATCTCCTCGACGATCACCGCGTTGTAGCGGAAGTCCTTGACGCCCGCGCCGCCGTACTCCTCGGGCACCGAGAACCCGAACATCCCCAGCTCGCCGGCCTGTTTCCAGACCTCGCGCGGGACGATGCCCTCCTTCTCCCACCGCGCGTGATGCGGCACCACCTCGCGGGTCATGAACTCGCGCACCGTCTCACGGAAGAGCAGGTGCTCCTCGTCGAAAAGATCTCTCTCCATACGCCACCTCCAGAACGGGATTCTGTTACTGGACACGGCTTCATCACAAGTGATGGAAGATGGGGCATTCCGCATGTGTTGTCGGTCTTCGCGACTCTAGGATTTACCCTCGGTCTATTTGTGGGTGATCGGAGTCTCCCGTGAGTCGGTTGCGCAAGGCGTTGATCGCCGCATCGGTCGGTTCCGTGGCGGCATTAGGTGTGATGGTGTCGTCGAACCTGCCCGCGTCGGCGGCGCAGGCCGATCTTGAGGTCGAATACATCTGTAAGCCGACCGGTACGAGCAGCATCGTCAGGCACGGTCCGGTGCGGCTGGTCACCAATCTGACCTTCGACACCGACCTCGTCGTGGGCGGCCCGCTCAACTACACGTGGAAGCTCCAGTACACCGGTGACGGCAGCCGGTTGCAGTCACCCGGCTACTTCGGGCCGGGCGGAGAGGTTCACGCCATCGGCAACCTCGAGCTCAAGAGCAACTGGGTTGGCATCCTGCAGCCCAAGGGCAGCGCCGATCCGGAGAAGGCCCTGCGGCCTGATGACGAACTCGGCCTGCCTCCCATGCTGAACGACCCCGGCCTCATCGACAAGCCGGGCACTATCAAGATCACCCCGAAGGACATCGACCTCGACTTCACTCCGCCGGACAGCAGTGTGGTCATCAACGACGGTGACGACACCGACAACCCGAGCGACATGCAGATCGTCTACCACGGCACGTGGACGCCCGTGGGCGGCCGCCCGTCCTCCGAGCATCACGTGCACAACGACCTGCACGAGACCACCGAGTTGAACGCCTCCGCTGAGCTGACCTTCGTCGGCACGAGCGTCAAGTACATCGGCCCGACGGACAAGGACGCCGGACCGGTCAACATCTACATCGACGGCATCAAGCGGGCGACGGTGGACCCCTCGCGCGACGGCAACGACGACCCGGTGAACCACGACCTCAACGGCGGCCAGCCGTTGTGGGTCTCGCCCAAGCTGACCTACGGCAAGCATGTGATCAAGGTCGAGAACGCCTCGACCAAGCCCGCCTGGCTGGACGCGTTCGAGGTGTCGACGGCCACCGCGCAGCTTCCGACCGGATTCCACGGCGCGAAGTGCACGCCGGCCAGCCCTCCCGGATCCATCGTGGTCACCGTCGGGGAGAGAGTGACCAGCCCGCCGCCCACGACGAACGAGCCCACGACCACCCCGCCGACCAGCCCGCCGGCGACCAACACCAGCACCGGCACCCCGACGACCACGGCGACCGGCACGAGCTCGCCGTCGCCGAGCTCGCAGTACACCCACCCGGGGATCGTGATCGTCGGGCCCGGCGGCACCAGCACCACCACCCCCACCACCTCGACCTCCGCCACCCCGACCGTGACCAAGTACGTCAGGCCGCAGGTGGTCAAGACGCCCAAGGGCGGGGTGAACACCGGTGAGGCGCCGGATCCGCCGGTGGACTCCGGGGCGTACACGTTGATCGCGGGCGGCTCCGCGATGATCATGGGCAGCGCCGCGGGCGGCCTGGTGCTGTGGCGTCGCCGCGCCGCGCACGCCGGAGGTGTGAAGTGATGAGCGAGCAGAAGCAGAAGTCGACTCTCGACAAGGCGATGCCGGGCCTGCTGATCGCGGGCTCGCTGGCCGGGGTGGGCGCCGTCATGGTGGGCCTGCTCTCGCTGGCGCCCACGGTGGACGACGGCTCCGGCCCCGGCGGCCCCCTCGCGGCGGGCCAGCCGTCCACGGTGCAGATCGAGAACGCGGGCGCGTTCGTCCTGCCGCCGACCGTCGGCCCCGGCGGCAAGAGCGGCCTGACCCCGGCCCGCATCGACGCGCCGCCGCCGCTGGCGGCGGTGCCGACCGTGGCCCCGATCCCGGCGGCGAGGACCACGAAGGCCAAGGCCAAGGCGAAGCCGTCGCGCATCAAGATCCCGAAGATCAAGGTGAACGCGCCGGTCGGCCAGGTGACGGTGGACCTCAAGGGCAACCTGGGCACCCCGTCGCTGAGCAAGCCGAACCAGACCGGCTGGTACCGCTTCTCCCCGCTCCCGGGCGAGAACGGCCCGACGGTCATCAACGGGCACGTCAGCACCCGCAAGGGCCCCGCCGTCTTCGCCCGGCTCTCGGAGCTGGTGAAGGGCGACAACATCTACGTGTACCGGTCGGACGGCAAGGTCGCCCGCTACACGGTGAGCGGGATCGAGCAGGTCAGCAAGACGACGTTCCCGACGAAGCGGGTCTACGGCAACACCGAGGGCGCGCAGCTCCGGCTGATCACCTGCGGCGGCGTCTACAACAGGGGAGCGCACAGCTACAAGGACAACATCGTCGTGTACGCCACGCTCTCGAAGAAGAAGGTCTGACCCGGGAGCAACCGGTTTGACGGTTTACGGGAAGTTGACAGGTAGAGTTCGTAAGATCTCAACCTAGCCGAGACCAAGAATTGGAAAACTGGCACACTCCCGCCAACCTGCACTGAATTGGAGATGGAAGTGCTGACGTCCAAGGCGCGGCGCCGCCTCGCCCTCAAGACATCCGCCATGGCCGTCCTCGGTGCAGGGATCTTCGGTGGGCTGCCGGTGGTGGCCGCGCTGGCCGCCCCGGTCGACGTGGTCTACAACTGCGGACCGGCGGCGGGCGCGAAGTCCTCTCACTGGTTCAACATGGAGCTGAGGACTCCGGCGAGCGCGGTCACGCCCAACGCGACGGTGACCGTCACGTGGGACGTCAAGCCCCCGACCGGGACCCCGTCGCACACGCCGGCGGCGACCGCCAGCGCGCAGATCACCCCGACCAGCACCATCGTCGCGAGAGGCGCGCTGAGCCCCAGCGGCTCGCCGATGCCGTCGGCCTCGATCACCGCCAGTGGCGCCGCCACGCATTACACGGCCATCTCGCCCGGCGCCACCCTGCCGGCGGTGGCCATGACGATGGTGATCAAGCCGACGGCGACGGGCACGATCGGGCTCAAGGGCGGCAACTTCGAGCTCCAGGTCAACGGCGACACCTGGTACGAGTGTGAGCCGGGCGCTTCCGGGGGGCCGTCGGCGCAGTTCGTCGTGACGACCGGGGGCACGGGCACGCCGACGGGCACCGGCACCCCCACCAGCACCGGGACCGGCACGCCGACGCCCACGCCCACCACCTCCACCCCCCGGCCGACCAAGACGACCACCGAGATCGTCACCATCACCCCGTCCAGCAAGCAGTCCACGAAGAAGTCCCAGACCCCCAAGGCGGGCGCCGACACCGGTCTGGGCGGCACGATGGGGCCGGACGGGCGGACGTTCATCCTGGCCGGAACCGCGCTGATCGGCGCCGCCACGGTGGGCGGGCTGCTCATGCGCCGGCGCAACGCGACCAGGGGCTGAGCGCGGTGTCGGGATACCACCCGTACGGCGGCGGACTTCCTGCCCCGCAGCCGCCGCAGCCGGACAAGGGGAGCACGGCGCTCAGGGCGGTGCTGATCGTGGCGGCCATCGCCGGGGTCGTGACGGTCGTGGCCGGGCTGCTGATCGTGCTGAACTCGCCCGACGAGTACGGCCTGGCCGCGAACAACCGCGACAGCCTGGCGCTGCCGTCCCAGCCGCACGCCGCGGGCAACAACCCGGAGCAGGCGCTCTTCCAGGCCGACCCCGACGCGCCGCCGCCGCTGCCGCAGATCACCCCGGCCCCGCCGATGCTGCCGTCCACCCCGATCCGGGTCGTGATCAAGCGGCTGGGGATCAACGCCCCGGTCAAGACCGTGGGCCTGGCCAAGGACGGCACGATCGAGGTGCCGCCGGCGGACGACCCGAACCTCGTGGGCTGGTACCGCAACATGTCCACGCCGGGCGAGGCGGGCCCGGCCGTGCTGCTCGGGCACAAGGACACCAGGACGCGCAGCGCGGTGTTCAGCAGGCTGCCCGAGATCAAGAACGGCGACACCATCGAGGTCAAGCGGCAGGACAAGACCACGGCGGTGTTCACCGTGGGCGGCGTGGAGCAGGCGAACAAGAAGACGTTCCCGACCCAGCGCGTCTACGGGCCGCAGGACAACGCCCAGCTGCACCTCATCACCTGCGGCGGGACCTACGACCGGCGCACCGGGCACTACACCGACAACGTCATCGTCTACGCGACGATGACGAGCTCCTATCGAAGCTGACCGCATAGAGCGGCTCACTGGCAAGCGCGGAGGCGGGCATGGGCTGGATGGCCAAGCGGAGACTGCGTACGGGCCCGACGGCGGTGCTGCCGGCCAAGGTCCAGCCGGCCGAGCTGTTGCGGGTCGTACGGCTGGCCGACCCGGCCGCCCGCCTGGACGGCGACGACGTCGTGGCCACGGACGTACGGGTGTGCGCGCCCGTGGAGGCCGAGCCCGGGCTGACGGGCGGCGTGCTGGAGAAGTCGTGGGCGGTGCGGGTGGCCGGCGAGGGGCCGTTGCCGCTGGACTTCTTCGACCGGTTCCTGGCCGAGGGCATCGCGTTCCGGCTGAAGGGGCTCGCGGTCTGCCGCGGCGAGGTGAGCGACCCGGCCGACGAGGAGGACACGGGCCCCGCGGTCATCGTCCCGGTGCGCCCGTCCGCCGAGGAGCTGGCGCCGCTGCTGGAGCCGCAGGAGGACGACGAGTTCACGTTCACGGCGGGGGAGATCCGGGCTGTGCTGGTGCCGCAGAAGGGGCAGCCGCCCGCGGTGGGGGAGCTGCTGCCGTTCGCGACCGAGCTGACCGCGATCGAGCTGCGCGGCGACGAGCCGGCCAAGCTGGGGGCGTTGGCGCTGGAGCTCGCCGACCAGCTCAACGGGCTGGTCGTGGACCGGTGGCGGTTCCGCGTGGACGCCGCGGAGGACCTTCTCCCCCCGGAGTGAGCAGCGCCAGAACGTCGTTCTGTTGTAGGCTGCCCTTAGTAACCGAATAATGCTCGGTTTCCAGGAGGCACTGTGGCAGAGGCGTACATCGTCGGGGCGGTCCGCACCCCGGTCGGCAAGAAGAAGGGCGGTCTTTCCACCGTCCACCCCACTGACCTGGCCGCTCACACGCTGAAGGCGCTCGTCGAGCGCACCGGCGTGGACCCCGCCGCGGTCGAGGACGTCATTCTGGGATGCGTCATGCAGTTCGGCCCCCAGAGCATGGACATCGCCCGTAACGCCTGGCTGTCGGCCGGTCTGCCGGAGACCGTCCCCGGCGTCACCATCGACCGCCAGTGCGGCTCCTCGCAGCAGTCGATCCACTTCGCCGCCCAGGGCGTCATGTCCGGCACGCAGGACCTCGTCGTGGCCGGCGGCGTCGAGTCGATGAGCATCGTCCCCATGGGCTCGTCCATCAAGGCCGCGCTGGACATGGGGATGCCGTTCCCGTTCGGCGAGAAGTGGGTCGAGCGGTACGGCAAGCAGGAGATCTCGCAGTTCCGCGGCGCGGAGCTGATGTGCGAGAAGTGGGGCTACACCCGCGAGGTCCTGGAGCAGTTCGCGCTGGAGTCGCACCAGCGGGCCGCCAAGGCCATCGCGAACGGCTACTTCAAGGAGCAGATCGCCCCGATCAACGGCGTCGAGGACGACGAGGGCCCGCGGGCGGACACCACCCTGGAGAAGATGGGCACCCTCAAGACCCTGAAGGAGGGCGGCCAGATCACCGCGGCCACCTCCTCGCAGATCTCCGACGGCTCGGGCGCCGTGCTCATCGCCTCCGAGCAGGCGGTCAAGGACCACGGGCTGACCCCGCGCGCCCGCATCCACCAGCTCGCGCTCATGGGCGACGACCCGGTCTACATGCTGACCGCGCCGATCCCCGCCACGCAGCGGGCGCTGAAGAAGGCCGGCATGTCGATCGACCAGATCGACGTCGTGGAGATCAACGAGGCGTTCGCCCCGGTGCCGCTGGCCTGGATGCACGAGCTCGGGGCCGACCCCGCCAAGGTCAACCCCAACGGCGGCGCCATCGCCCTCGGCCACCCCCTGGGCGGCACCGGCGCGATCCTGATGACCAAGCTCCTGCACGAGCTGGAGCGCACGGGCGGCCGCTACGGCCTGCAGACGATGTGCGAGGGCGGCGGCCAGGCCAACGTCACGATCATCGAGCGGCTCTAGGAGCAGACGAAAGAGACGGAGCGCCGTCTCCTCGGCCGACGAGGAGGCGGCGCTCCCGCATGTCACACGCGCGACGCCGCGATCACCCGGTCGAGGGCGTCGCGGGACTCGCTCAGGTCCGCCATCGCCCGGTCGATGCGCTCGCGCTCGCCGCGCAGCTGTCCGACGACGTCCCGGCAGGTGGGGGCCAGCACCTCGCCCTCGGGCTCCAGGCAGGGCAGCACGGTCGCGATCGTCGAGGTGGACAGGCCCGCCGAGAGCAGGCAGCGGATGCGGCGCACGGTCTCCACATGGGCCTCGGTGTAGACGCGGTAGCCGCTGGGAAGGCGCTCCGGGGCCAGCAGGCCCTGCTCCTCGTAGTAGCGCAGCAGCCGCTCGCTCACGCCGGTGCGCCGGACCAGCTCGCCGATCCGCATGTGATCTCCCTCACCGCCGATTGACTCTCACATCCATGTGAGACTTTAGCGTACCCGCATGAAACAGGGACTTTTCGTGCCCGCCATGCTCATGGTGAGCGTCTTCGTGGTCGGCACTTCCGAGTATCTGATCGCCGGGTTGCTGCCGCAGGTGGCCGCCGACTTGGACGTCACGCTGTCCACGGCCGGGCACGCGGTGACGGCGTACGCGCTGGGCGTCGTGGCCGGCGGGCCGCTGGTGACGATCGCGACGGTGCGGCTGCCGCGCAAGGGGCTGGCGCTGGGGCTGCTGGTGCTGTTCGCGGCGGGCAACGCGATCTGCGCGGTCGCCGGGTCGTACGGGGTGCTGATCGCCGGCCGGGTGGTCGCCTCGCTCAGCCACGCCGCCTTCCTGACGCTGGCGCTCATGCTGACCGTACGGGCGGTCGCGCCGGAGCGGGTGGGGACGGCCATCGCGGTCGTCGGCTCAGGGTTCTCGGCGGCGACCCTGCTGGGCGTGCCGGTCGGCGTGCTGGTGGGGGACGGGGCCGGGTGGCGGGCGCCGTTCGCGGGGCTCGCGGTGCTGGCGCTGGCCGCCGTCGTGCTGCTGGCCGTGGTGCTGCCACGGGAGGCCGCGCCGGACACCAGCGTCGCGGCCGAGCTGCGGACCATGCTGCGCCGGCCGGTGCCGGTCGTGATCGCGACCACCGCCGTGGGGCTGGCGGCCACCTCGACCGTGTTCACCTACCTCGCGCCCGCGCTGTCGCGGATCACCGGGTTCGCGCCGACGGCGGTGTCGGCGTTGCTGCTGGTGTACGGCGTGGGCGGGCTGGCGGGCGGCCTGGTCGCGGGACGGCTGGCCGACCGGACGCTGCCGGCCACGGTGCGCGGGACGTTCGCCGGACTCGCGGTGGTGCTGGCGCTGTTCCCGTTCGCGCTGGGATGGCCGGTGGCGGCCGTGGCCGTGGTGCTCGCGTTCGGCCTGCTGACCTCCGCCACGACCCCGGTGCTGCAGAGCCTGCTGCTGCGGCACGCGGGCGGCGCGCCGACGCTGGCGGTGTCGGTGAACGTGTGCGCGTTCAACATCGGCATCGCGGCAGGCTCCGCGCTCGGCGGCGGCCTGGTCGCGGCGGACGGCCTGCGGTGGCTCGGGCTCGCCGCCGCCGCGCTCGCCCTGGCCGCGCTGGCCGTGAGCTACGCGGCCGTCCCGGCGGCCCGCCGTCAGGTCAGCGCGGCCGGCGGTTCCGTAGCGCGAGCACGCGGGCGAGCGTGACGGCGGCTCCCGCGAGGGCCGTCACCAGCAACGTGATCGACAGCGGAGCCGCGAAGTACGTGAGCTGCGCCCACGTGACGGTCCTGCCGTTCATCAGGAACGACACCCAGTCGGGGTAGGTCGCCAGCACCACGGCCGGCAGCAGGGCGGGCAGCAGCCGGAGCGCGTACCACCGGCGGGGCCTGGCCGCCCAGCGGCGGGCGCGGAGCACCCCCAGCGCGCCGAGCCCGGCCGCCACGAGCGCGACCGCGGCCAGGATCCCGTCGTAGAGCCGCCGGTCGGCGCCCGGCGGCTCGGGTACGCGGCCCTCGCTCAGCGCCGTCAGCCCCTGCATGATCGTGTACGTGTCGTCCTGCAAGGCCGCGCTGTTGCTCATCACCGCGAAGCCGTAACCGGTGCGCGGCGAGAGGGCGGCCACCGCCGTGTACGTGAACAGGTTCCCGGAATGCACGAGCTGCCCGGACTCCTCCTCCACGCCCCAGCCCATCCCGTACGGGCGGACCGCGGCGGGCGTGTGCATGGTCTCCAGGCTCCGCTTCCCGACCACCGGACGGCCGTCCCCGGACTGGGCGATGAGCCACTTGCCCATGTCGTTCGCCGTGGTGACGACGCCGCCCGAGCCGCTGCCGTTGAGGAAGGCGGGCAGCTCGGGGCGCGGCAGCCAGGCCCCGTAGACGGAGTTGTAGCCGTCGGCGGGGCGGACCACCTGGTCGCTCACGGCGCTGGAGGTCATGCCGAGCGGCCCGAAGACCCGATCGCGCAGGTACGAGCCGAAGTCCCGGCCCCCGGCCACCTCGACCAGCCGGGCGGCGAGGTCGTAGTTGACGTTGCAGTACTCCCATCGGGTGCCCGGCTCGGCCCGCAGCCGCCCGCCGGACAGCCGGGCGGTGTAGTCGGCGAGCGTGGTCGTCTTCTCCAGGGCGTTGACGTCGACCGTGGTGTCCGACAGGCCGGAGGTCTGGTTGAGCAGCTGGCGCACGGTGACGCGGGCGGCGCGCGGGTCGGCCATCCGGAAGCCGGGGAGCTGCGCGGCGACCGGGTCGTCCAGCCGGATCTTGCCGCGCTCGACGAGCGTCATGACCGCCGTCGCGGTGAACGCCTTGCTCACCGAGGCCACCCGCATCGGCGTGTCGGCGGTGACCGCGTGGCCCTCGGAGTCGTGGCCGTACCCGGCGGCGTGCACGACCTGCCCGTCGTGGGTCACGACCACCGACACGCCCGGCAGGCCGGTGGTGGCGACGGCGTCGCGCACGTACGCGTCCACGGAGGCGGGAGTCAGGGCGGGAGCGGGGGCCGGGAAGAGGGCGCCCGCCGCGAACAGGCTGATCAGGAGCGTTTTCACGTCACGAAACCTAGGGAAGGAGCAGCCCCCTCCGGATCTGCCGTCCGGTCATCGGCACCCCTGACGAAAGTCGGGTCTCATCTGAGAAAGAGGGCATATAACCGGCACCGGGACGGCGTGACGTCTGGAGGCGCGATGACGCAGCACACCAGGTACGAGGAGTCCAGAGCGGTCGGCGAGCAGGCCCGCGAGCAGGAGTGGACCCGGCCCAGCTTCGGCAAGCAGCTCTTCCTCGGCGACTTCCGGCTGGAGCTGGTCCATCCGGCGCCCGCCCTGCCCGACGAGGCCGCCAAGCGGGGGGAGGAGTTCGTCCGGGCGGTCCGCCGGTTCCTGGACGGGCACGTCGATCCCGCGCTCATCGAGCGGACCGGGCAGATCCCGGACGACGTGGTCAAGGGCCTGGCCGGGCTGGGCGCGTTCGGCATCACGATCGGCGAGGAGTACGGCGGGCTCGGTCTGCCCTACCTGTACTACTGCCGGGCCCTCATGCTCGTCGGCTCGTACTGCCCGGCGCTGGCCACGCTGCTGTCGGCGCACCAGTCGATCGGGGTGCCGCAGCCGCTGAAGCTGTTCGGCACCGAGGAGCAGAAGCGCGCGTTCCTGCCGCGCTGCGCGCGGGGCGAGATCTCCGCCTTCCTGCTGACCGAGCCCGACGTGGGCTCCGACCCGGCCCGCCTGGCGACCACCGCCGTCCGCGACGGCGACGACTACGTGCTCGACGGCGTCAAGCTGTGGACGACGAACGGCGTCATCGCCGACCTGCTCGTGGTCATGGCGCGGACCGGGAAGAAGATCAGCGCGTTCGTGGTCGAGGCCGACTCGCCGGGCATCACGGTCAGGCGGCGCAACACGTTCATGGGCCTGCGCGGCATCGAGAACGGCGTCACCGAGTTCAAGCAGGTCAGAGTGCCCGCGAGGAACCTGATCGGGCGCGAGGGCGACGGGCTGCGGATCGCGCTCACCACGCTGAACACCGGCCGGCTCTCCCTGCCCGCCACCTGCGCGGGCAACGCCAAATGGGCGGTGCGGATCGCCCGCGAGTGGAGCAACGCCCGGGTGCAGTGGGGCCACGCCATCGGCCGGCACGAGGCCGTGGCCACGAAGATCGCCTTCATCGCGGCCACCGCGTACGCGCTGGAGGCCGTCATGGAGCTCAACTGCCGCCTGGCCGACGACAAGCGCAACGACATCAGGATCGAGGCCGCGCTCGGCAAGCTGTACGCCTCGGAGATGGGCTACCGGGTGCTGGACGAGCTGGTCCAGATCAGGGGCGGGCGCGGCTACGAGAGCGCGGAGTCGCTGGCCGCGCGCGGCGAGCGCGGCGTGCCCGCCGAGCAGATGCTCCGCGACGCCAGGATCAACCGCATCTTCGAGGGCTCCACCGAGATCATGCACCTGGCGATCACCCGCGAGGCCGTGGACGCCCACCTGTCGGCCGCCGGCGAGCTGATCAACCCGGACGCCTCCCGCCAGGAACGCGCAGCGGCGGTCAAGCGGGCCGGCCGCTTCTACGCCGGCTGGCTGCCCACGCTGGTCGCCGGCGCGGGCACCCTGCCCGGCGGGTACGCCGCCTTCGGCCCCCTCGCCGCCCACCTCCGTTTCGTGGAGCGGACCAGCAGGAAGCTGGCCCGGTCCACCTTCTACGCGATGTCCCGCTGGCAGGGCAGGCTGGAGCACCGGCAGGCGTTCCTCGGGCGGGTCGTGGACATCGGGGCGGAGCTGCTCGCCATGACCGCGGTCTGCGTCAAGGCCGAGGGCGACTCCGCCGATCTCGGGCGGCGGCCGTACGAGCTGGCCGACACCTTCTGCCACCAGGCCAGACGCCGGGTGGACACGCTGCTCGACCGGCTCTGGGACAACACCGACGCCAGGGACGTCCGGCTGGCCGGGTACGTGCTGGACGGCCGCTACGACTTCGTCGAGGAAGGCGTGCTGGACCCGTCCATCGACGGGCCGTGGATCGGCGCCCCCGAGGGCGGCGAGAACGTCCGGCGGAAGATCACCTGACATCTGGTCTAGACCGGTTGTGCGCAGCCGTCGCGATGACTGTTGTCGAACCGCAATAGACCGGTATAGACCGGGTGGGGAACGCTCGCTTACGCTGGCGCAAACACGGAGGGCTTCCGGGTCATCGCAGTGCCTCCGTGAGCTCATCCCCCTGGGCGGGGTCCGACCACTGGTACGGACCAGCGTCACCCGTCCGACGAGAAGGCGGTATCTCCAGTGAACATGAAGCTTGTGGGCGGCGCCGCTCTCAGCCTCGCCACGCTGCTGGTCCTGACCAGCTGCGGCTCGGGCGACGGCGGCAGCGGCAACGGCAGCGGCGACCAGGCGTCCTCCGGCGGCGAGGTCACGCTCAAGATGGTCGCCGCCGACTACGGCGACGGGCCGGGCAAGCCGAACTCGGGCGAGACGTTCTGGAAGGGCGTCGTGGACGAGTTCCAGGCCGCGAACCCCGGCATCAAGGTCGACGTCCAGGTCATCAACTGGAACGACATCGACAAGCAGGTCGCCACCATGGTCCAGAACGGCCAGGTGCCCGACATCCTGCAGACCGGCGACTACTCCGGCTTCGTCAAGGACGGGCTGCTCTACAAGACCGACGAGGTCCTCTCCCCGAACGTCTCCGGCGACCTGCTGCAGAAGTTCGCCGACTTCGGCAAGGTGGACGGCACCGGGTACGGCATCCCGTTCGTCTCCTCCGCCCGCGCCATGTTCTACAACAAGGACCTGTTCAGCAAGGCCGGCATCAGCGAGCCCCCCAAGACCTGGGACGAGCTCAAGGCCGCCGCCGAGAAGCTGAAGGCGGCCGGCGTGACCCAGCCGTTCGGCCTGCCCCTCGGCCAGGAGGAGGCCCAGGGCGAGTCGTTCCTGTGGATGCTCGGCAACGGCGGCGGCTACAAGGACGCCTCCGGCAAATGGGCCATCAACTCCCCGCAGAACATCGAGACCTTCACGTACATGAAGGGCCTGGTCGACGCCGGCCTGACCACCCCCAACCCCGGCACCAAGGACCGCAAGACGGTCTGGGAGGACTTCGGCGCCGGCAAGGTCGGCATGGTCAACGGCGGCCCCATGTCGATCCCGATCTTCGACGCGGCCGGACTGAAGAACTACGGCGTCGCGCCCATCCCCGGCAAGAGCGGGCCGCTCGACACCACGCTCGGCGTCATGGACTGGATCATGGCGTTCAACAAGAACGGCCACGCCGCCGAGATCAAGAAGTTCTTCGACTTCTTCTACACCGGCAACGCCGCGCAGAAGATCTCCGACACCTACAAGCTGCTGCCTGTCACCAACGGCGGCATCGAGAAGCTGTCGGGCGACGAGAAGCTGAAGCCGTTCCTGGACGCGCTGCCCAACGCCAGCTTCTACCCCTTCCAGGACCCGAAGTGGGCCGAGGTGAACCCGGCGATCAAGCAGACCATCGGCGGCGCCGTCAAGGAGGACCCGGCCAAGGTCCTCGGCGAGCTGCAGAAGGTCGCCGAGGCGGGCTGATCACGGTGGCCGGCCCGGCGTCCGTGACGGGCGCCGGGCCGCCTCCCGTGACGACACTGTCCCACGTGGAAGGTTCTGCATGAGAAGGTTGCGCGCCCTCGAACCCCTCGCCTGGGTGGGGCCGGCCGTGGTGCTCATCGCGGTGGTCGTGCTCTGGCCGGTGATCGAGATGATCCGGTCGTCGTTCCTCAAGATCAGCCGGTTCGGCGTGGTCCAGGGCGGCAACGGGCTGGCGAACTACGAGAAGCTCTTCAACGAGAAGGACTTCGCGGACATCATGGTCCGCAGCGTGATCTGGGTGGTCGCGGTCGTCGTGCTCACCGTGCTGGTCTCGCTGGCCCTCGCCCAGCTGTTCAACCAGCGTTTCCCGCTGCGCAAGGTGGCCCGCTGGGCGCTCATCGCGCCCTGGGCGGCGTCCGTGCTGATGACGGCGATCATCTTCAAGTGGATGCTCGACCCCGAAGTGGGCGTCATCAACCAGATCCGCCTCAAACTCGGGCTCATCGACGCGATGGGCGGTGCGGCGGCCGACCAGCTCGGCGACGCCTCCACGGCCATGCCGTGGCTGGTGTTCGTGGCCGTGTTCGTGTCGGTGCCGTTCACCACGTACGCGCTGCTCGCCGGCCTCGCCACCATCCCCGGCGACGTCTACGAGGCGGCCAGGATGGACGGGGCGGGGCGGCTGCGTACGTACTGGTCGATCACGCTGCCGCTGCTGCGCCCCGCGCTCACCGTGGCCGCGCTGATCAACGTGATGAACGTCTTCAACAGCTTCCCGATCATCTGGGCCATGACCCACGGGCAGCCCGGCTACTCCACGGCCACCTCGACGATCCTCATGTTCATTCTCAAGAGCTCCGACATCGGCGAGTCGGCCGCCATGTCCGTGGTCAACTTCGGCATGGTCGTCGTGCTGACCGTGATCTTCCTGCGGGTGTCGCGGTGGAACAAGGAGGTGGCGTGATGGCGAGCCGCGGCGCCGTCGTGCGCACAATGCCCAGGCTCAAGACCGTGCTCGTCGCGGCCGCCGCCTACGTCGTGGCGCTGATCTTCCTGTTCCCGTACGTGGTGATGCTGCTCACCTCGCTGCGCAGCCAGGACTCGCTGCGGGACGTGACGTTCTGGCCCGACGAGTGGGTGTGGTCGAACCTCGCCGGCTTCTGGAGCAGCGGCCTGGCGGGCAACCTCTGGGTCACGATCAAGGTGGCCGCCGGCTCCACCGTGCTGGTGCTCCTGGTGGCGCTGCCCGCGGCGTACTACTCGGCCCGGCACCGCTTCAGGGGACGGACCGCGTTCCTGATCCTGGTGCTGATCACCCAGATGTTCCAGCCCACGGCCATGCTGGTCGGCATCTACCGCGAGTTCTACCAGTTCGGGCTGGTGGACTCGATCTGGTCGCTGATCCTGGTCAACGGCGGGTTCAACCTGGCGTTCGCGGTGTGGATCCTGAACGCCTACTTCGCCTCGATCCCGCGCGAGCTGGAGGAGGCGGCGTTCATCGACGGCAACGGGCGCTTCGGCGCGCTGTTCCGCATCACGATGCCGCTCGCCATGCCCGGGGTCATCACGGCGCTGATCTTCACGTTCATCGCGGCGTGGAACGAGTTCGTGGTCGCGCTCACGCTGACCACGACGCCCGACAGGCAGCCGCTCACCGTGGCGCTGAACTCCTTCATCGGGCAGTACCAGGTGGACTGGCAGAACCTGTTCGCCGGTTCGGTGATCGCCACGATCCCGGTGATCATCCTGTTCGCGCTGATCGAGCGCAAGGTCGTCGGCGGCCTGACCGCCGGATCGATCAAGTGAGGCGCGGGGGAGGCCCACCGGCCTCCCCCGGCCGCCCTCAGCTCTGGGGAACGCGCGCCACGCAGAAGACCGTCTGGCCGAACGGCGGACGG
The DNA here is from genome assembly GCF_039529455.1 of Nonomuraea bangladeshensis. Taxonomy (NCBI): domain Bacteria; kingdom Bacillati; phylum Actinomycetota; class Actinomycetes; order Streptosporangiales; family Streptosporangiaceae; genus Nonomuraea; species Nonomuraea bangladeshensis. The sequence goes on along the minus strand of NZ_BAAAMV010000016.1, from coordinate 18,707 downwards.
AAGAACCGCTCGATGAGCCGCGTCAGCGGCACCACCGTGCGGTCGTAGATCTTGACCAGGCGCGGGTCGGGATAGCCGACGCCGCCCCGGCGCACCGCCGCCCACCAGGCGATGCCGCCCAGGAAGTTGATCGGCTTGAGCACCTCGACGTCCAGGCCCGCCCGCGCGACCGTGGCGCCCAGCGTCTTCGGCGTGTAGCGCTGGACGTGGCCGACCTTGCGGTCGAAGTCGCCGTAGAGCTGGGGGTAGCCCGGCACCCAGATGATGATCCGGCCGCCCGGCAGCGTCACCCGCGCCAGCGAGCGCAGCGCCTCGGCGTCGTCCTCGATGTGCTCCAGGACGTTCATCAGCACGACGGTGTCGACCTTGTCCTTCAGCGGGATGTCGGTCGGCAGGCCGAACTGCAGCACGTCGATCTCGTCGCGCCCCGCGAAGCGCTTCTCCAGCTGCTCGACGCAGTAGGGGTCGAAGTCGCTGACCACGAGCCGGTCGAGGCGCGGCAGGAACTGCTCGGCGAAGTGCCCGAGACCCGAACCGATCTCCAGCATCGAGCGGCCCACATGCGGGGCGACCATGTCGAACTCGTACTGCCGGTAGTTCTTGGCCTCGTCCCCACCGAGGTGGTTCTCCAGGGCCTCGTCACCGGCCGCCGGTTGCACTACACGGTCATACCCAGAAGACATAGTCCCGTTCCTTCAAGGGAGCACACGGATTGCCCGAGTCTAATGCCCCGATCAGCGGCAGGGGTCACGCGATCCGATGGACGCTCTTCCCTGCTGGCCCTGGTTTGCGGTGGAATCTGACTCGTCATGGACGACGACGAGGCGATCGCGCGCTCGCTCGACGGTGACCTGAACGCCTATGAGGCTCTGGTCGCCCGCTACAGCGCGCTCGCCCACCGTACCGCGTACCTGCTCGGCGCGGGGGACGAAGCCGAGGACGTGGTGCAGGAGGCGTTCGTCAAGGCGTTCCGGCACCTGCCGGGCTTCCGTCGGGAGTCGCCCTTCCGGCCGTGGCTGCTGCGGATCGTGGCCAACGAGACGCACAACCTGACCCGGTCACGGGGGCGGCGCGCGGAGCTGGCGCTCCGGCTGGGCGCGGCCGCCGACGAGCGGGCGCCCGACGACCCCGAGGGGGCCGCCGTCGCCACCGACCGGCGCGCCCGGCTGCTGGCCGCCGTCCGGTCACTGCCCGAACGGGAACGCCAGGCCGTGGTGTGCCGGTACTTCTTACAGCTGACGGAGGCGGAGACGGCCCAGGTGCTGGACTGTCCGCTGGGCACCGTCAAGTCCAGCACCCATCGGGGGCTGGCGCGGCTGAGGGAGGAGGTGGGCAATGAACTCGCATGACCCGAACGACCCGGACACTCCGGACACGCACGCAGACACTCCGGACCGGGATGCGGACGCTTCGGACGCGCGCCCGGACGCGCTGGAGTCCGAGCTGCTCGCCCTCGGCGCCCTGCTCGACGTGCCCCCTGCCGCCCCCGCCACCGACATGGCCGCCACCGTCCGCGCCCGCCTCACCCAACCCGACCCCTCCGCGTCCGCCTCACCGGACCCCGCCCTGCCTGCCTCACCGGACCCGGGCGTGTCCGCCCAACCCGACCCCGTCGCGTCCGCCCGGCCGGACCCCGACGTGCCCGTCTCGCCGGACCCTGGTGCGCCTGCCCGGCCGGACCCCGGCGTGTCCGCCCCACCCCACCCCCATGTGCCCGCTGCTCCGGCCGATCCAGTGCGGGAGGCGCGCGGGTCGCGGCGGCCAGGTGGGCGGCAGGGGCGGCGGAGGCGGCGGTGGGGTGTCGTGGTGGCCGTGGTGGCGGTGGTCGTGGCCATCACCGCCGCCACCCCGCAGGGCCGGGCCGCCGTGGTGAAGATCCTCCGCTTCGCGGGCGTCGAGCTGCGGGTCTCCGACACCCCGCCCCCGCCGCTCACCACCACCGCGCCGCTCCCAGGCGAGCGCACCGTGGCCCCGGAGGAGCTGCCGGCCCTGGCCCGCTTCCCGGTACGCACCCCCACCCGCCTGGGCCCCCCGCGGACGGCGACGGTCTCCGACGGCGGCCGGGTGGTGTCGATGTTCTGGCCGGACGGCATCCGCCTCGACCAGTTCGACGGCGAGATGAGCCCGTACTTCTTCAAACAGCTCGGCCCTCCGTTCCCCACGCACGTCGAGCTCGACGGCGGCGCGGAGGGCTGGTGGGTCGGCGGCGAGCACCCGCTCGGCTACCTCCGCCGCGCGGACGGCACGGCCGTGCCGCTCCGCCAGGCGGCGCCCACGCTCATCTGGACGAGCGGCGGCGTCAACCACCGCCTGGAGGGCGTACGCACCGCGCGCGAGGCCGCCGAGATCGCCGCATCACTCCGGTGACCCGGTGAGCCAGTCGTCGACGCCCTTCAGCAGCTCCTTGCGCACCGCCTCGGGCGCCGCCGACGAGCGCACCGACTGCCGGGCCAGCTCGGCGAGCTCGGCGTCGGAGAAGCCGTACTCCTCCCTGGCCAGCTCGTACTGCCGCAGCAGCCGGTCGCCGAACAGCAGCGGGTCGTCGGCCCCCAGCGCGATCGGCACCCCCGCGTCGAACAGCCGCCGCAGCGGCACGTCGGCGGCCCGCTCGGCCACCCCCAGCCCGACGTTCGAGGTCGGGCAGACCTCGCAGCAGATCTGCCGATCGGCCAGGCGGCTCATGAGCCAGTCGTCCTCGGCCGACCGCACGCCGTGCCCGACCCGGTCGGCCCCCAGGTCGTCCACGCACTGCTGGACGCTGCGCGGGCCCAGCAGCTCGCCGCCGTGCGGCACGGCCAGCAGCCCGCCCCGCTTGGCGATCCTGAAGGCGCGCTCGAAGTCGCGGGCCTCGCCCCGGCGCTCGTCGTTGGACAGCCCGAAGCCGATGACCCCGTGATCGCGGTATTGCAGGGCGAGTCTGGCCAGCGTGTTGGCGTCCAGCGGGTGCCTGGTCCGGTTCGCGGCCACGATCACCGCGATGCCGACGCCGGAGTGCTCGGCGGCCTGGCGTACGGCGTCCAGCATCAGCTCCAGCGTGGCCGTCAGCCCGCCGAACCGCTGGGCGTAGCCGGACGGGTCCACCTGGATCTCCAGCCAGCGCGACCCGGCCTCCGCCTCGTCCTCGGCGGTCTCGCGCAGCAGCCGGTAGACGTGCTCCGGGCGGGTCAGGACGGACCGGGCGATGTCGTACAGCCGCTGGAACCTGAACCAGCCGCGCTCGTCAGTGGCCCGCAGCTTGGGCGGCCAGTCCTGCTCCAGCGCGTCGGGCAGGTGCAACCCCTGATCCCTGGCCAGCTCGATCAGCGTGGCGTGCCGCATGGAGCCGGTGAAGTGCAGGTGAAGATGTGCTTTGGGGAGCGTGACCAGGGACTTCGGCATCTCCTCATCTTGCCACCGGCGTCGCCATCGGTTGGCTCAAAAGAGGGGTAGGAGGCGGGCCGAGCAGGGGATCATCGGGGAATGATCCCCGAGGGGCGCGTGTACGGGCAGGAACCCGCGGCCGGAACCGCGGACGCGGGCGGGCAGAGCAGGCGGGCGGCGCTCGCGGCGCTGGCGTTCGCCGCGACCGCGGTGGCCATCTACGGGCTGTTCGCGTCGGGCTTCGGGCGAGTGCGCCCGCCCGACCCGGCGGCGGATCCGGCCGTCGCCGCCGGCCAGGGCCCGCCCGCCTCCGCCCCGCCGGCGCGGACCCCGTCGCCCGAGCCGGCCGCGCCGCCGGCGCCCAGGCTGGCTGTGATCGCCGACGGCTTCTACCTCACCTACCTCCCTCCGGGCCTGAAGCGCACCGGCGGTGGAACGTTCGGCGCCGGGGCGGGCGGCTGGGCCAGGTACGCCCCGGCGGGCTCCGGCCAGTCCGGCAGGTACATCGTGGCGCGCGTCGAACGCGGCCCCTTCGCCGCCGACTGGCCGCGCTACCGCTCCCATGCCGCCGTGCTCGACGGTCGTGCCACCGTGCTGCACGGCAGGCCCGCCGTGGTCGGCCGGGACCCGCGCGGCGGCCGGACGATCGCCTGGCTGGAGCGCCGTGGCACAGGCGTGCGCGTCAGGGCAGGTGAATCCCTGCGTAAGGAACTCCTCGCAGTTGCCGCCTCGGTCAAGGCTCGTGTAGGAGACTAGAGCCCCTTCCCGTCCCCTTCCCGGGGTGTCCACACACGTCATGGGGGGTCCATGCGGCGTCCGGCGGCGGTGCTCCTCGCGCTCGCGCTCTTCGGCTGCGCGCTTTCCGGCTGCGCGGGCGACGGCGGCTCGGGCGGCGGCGAGGCCCCGGTGCCCCGTACGTCCGCCGAGCCTCTGTCCCAAGAAACCCTGTCCGAAGAGCCCCTGCCCGAGGAGACCCCGTCCGCCGAGCAGGCCGGCAGCCAGGCGCTGACGCTGTCGTGCGACGCCGCCTCCGAGGTCCAGCTGCCCGCCGTGCCCGCCCCGCTCGAACGCGCGGGCGCCTTCTCCCGCCTGCCCGCCCTCACCCGCCCCCTCGCCGTGCACGGCCTGATCTGGAGCCGGAACGACGAGCGGCTGTACGTCGGCGTGGTGTGCGGCCCGCGTACCGCCGAGCAGTTCGTCACGCTGGTGGCGCGGGCGCGGCTCACGGCATGGGAGGGCCGGCCCGCGCTGCACTGGACCACGCGCACGGGCGTGCGCAACCTCATGTGGCTGGACCGCCCCGGCGTCGCCGTCTACGTCGGCGCGACGCCGGGGCTCAGCGACCGGATCCAGCCGATCGCCGCCGGGATCGGCTAGTCAGCGGGCCTCGGCAAGCAGCTTGCCCAGGCGGCTGACGCCCTCGACCAGGTCGTCGTCGCCCAGCGCGTACGACAGCCGGAAGTATCCAGGCGTCCCGAACGCCTCCCCGGGCACCACCGCGACCTCGGCCTCCTCCAGGATCAGCTCCGCCAGCTCGGCGGACGTGCCCGGCCGCCGCCCCCGCAGCTCCTTGCCGACCAGCGCCTTGACCGACGGGTAGGCGTAGAACGCCCCCTTGGGCTCCGGGCACAGCACGCCCGGGATGTCGTTGAGCATCCGCACCATCGTCTGCCGCCGCCGGTCGAAGGCCGTGCGCATCTCGGCCACCGCCGACAGGTCGCCGGAGACCGCCGCCAGCGCCGCCATCTGCGAGACGTTGGAGACGTTGGAGGTGGCGTGCGACTGCAGGTTGGTGGCCGCCTTCACGACGTCGGCCGGGCCGATCAGCCAGCCCACCCGCCAGCCGGTCATCGCGTACGTCTTGGCCACCCCGTTGAGTATCACGACCCGGTCGCCCAGCTCGGGGACGGCCGTGGCGATGCTGGTGAACTCGGCGCCGCCGTACACCAGGTGCTCGTAGATCTCGTCGGTGATCACCCACAGGCCGTGCTCGGCGGCCCACCGGCCGATCTCGACCGTCTGCTCGCGGGTGTGGACCGCGCCCGTCGGGTTGGACGGCGAGACGAACAGCAGCGCCTTCGTCCGCTCCGTGCGCGCCGCCTCCAGCTGCTCGACGCTCGCGAGGTAGCCGGTGGACTCGTCGGTGACCACGTCGACCTGCGTGCCCCCGGCCAGCTTGATCGCCTCGGGGTAGGTCGTCCAGTAGGGCGCCACGACGAGCACCTCGTCGCCCGGGTCGAGCAGGGTGGCGAACGCCTCGTAGACGGCCTGCTTGCCGCCGTTGGTGACGAGCACCTGCGAGGGCTCGGCCGAGTAGCCGGAGTCGCGCCGCGTCTTGGCCGCGATGGCCTGCTTGAGCTCGGGCAGCCCGCCGGCCGGGGTGTACTTGTGGAGACGCGGGTCGCGCGCCGCCTCGACCGCCGCCTCGACGATGTAGCCGGGCGTCGGGAAGTCGGGCTCGCCCGCGCCGAACCCGATGACCGGGCGCCCGGCGGCCTTCATGGCCTTCGCCTTGGCGTCCACGGCCAGGGTGGCGGACTCGGAAATCGCGGAGATTCTTGCGGAGATGCGGCGTCGGCTCGGCATGGTTCCATCGTCGCACGACACGCTGACCTGGGGGATCAGGTTTTGGTTCGACGTGCCGGGCAATCCCCCGTATGCTTCAGCTCGGTCCTTCCGCCGCATGTCGGCGAGCGGTTCGGTCCAGGCAGTGATTCAATCAGGGTAACCTGGTTGATGACATAGGGCACTGGCGCAATTGGTAGCGCACCGGTCTCCAAAACCGGCGGTTGGGGGTTCGAGTCCCTCGTGCCCTGCGAGTGCGGTCCGCGCAAGATAGGCGTGTAAGCGCGCCGCAGAACTGCGTTGGATACGACGAATTCAGGTGAGGACTGTGGCGATCGACACGCGCGGCGAGACCGCAGACAAGCCCAGTGGCGAGAAGAAGACGCGCACTTCACCTGCCCTCTTCTATCGGCAGGTCGTCAACGAGCTTCGTAAGGTCATCTGGCCGACACGCAAGGATCTCATCACTTACACCACGGTCGTTCTGGTATTCGTTCTGATCATGGTTGCCATCGTCTACGGGCTCGACAGCGCCCTGGGATGGGCAGTGCTGAAGGTCTTCGGCGGGGCCTGATCCTGACGCCGCCGGTCGACTGACGGAGTCGCCCTTCGATTCGACGAAAGAGGAAGAGTCACCGTGTCCGAGTCTTCATTTCCGGCGGACGAGTCTCGCGACGAGTGGGACGACGAGCTGGAAGAGGCCACTGAGGAGACCGCCGAGGCGGAGTCCGAGGAGGCCGAGGTAGCGGAGAGCGACGAGCCGACCGAGGCCGATGCTTCCGCCGCCGAGGACGCTTCGGCCCTTCCCGACGTCGATCCCGTCGAGGAGTTCAAGCAGTCGCTGCGCGGCCTGCCCGGCGAGTGGTACGTCATCCACTCCTACGCCGGCTACGAGAACCGCGTGAAGTCCAACATCGAGAGCCGCAACGTCTCGCTCAACATGGAGGACTACATCTACCAGGTCGAGGTGCCGACGCACACCGTCCAGGAGTTCAAGAGCGGCAAGAAGGTGCCGGTCAAGGAGCGCGTGCTGCCCGGCTACGTCCTGGTGCGCATGGAGCTGACCGACGAGTCCTGGGCCGCGGTGCGCAACACCCCGGGCGTCACCGGCTTCGTCGGCCTGTCCAACAAGCCGAGCCCGCTCAGCCTCGACGAGGTCGCCAAGCTGCTCGCCCCCGAGCCGACCGAGGAGACCAAGAAGGCGGCCACCAAGACCGCCACCGGCCCCACGGTCGAGTTCGAGATCGGCGAGTCCGTCACGGTCATGGACGGCCCGTTCGCCACCCTGCCGGCCTCGGTGAGCGAGATCAGCCCCGAGTCGCAGAAGCTCAAGGTGCTCGTCTCGATCTTCGGCCGGGAGACCCCGGTGGAGCTGTCGTTCAACCAGGTCTCGAAGATCTAGGTCGATCACCTACACTTAGACGTTCGGACTGGCCGCCTGCGCTGTCGGGCGGCCTCCGACATGTCAGGGCCGCATCCGCCGCCCGGCATCGCATCACAATCCAGGACCCGGAGAAGGACACATGCCTCCGAAGAAGAAAATCGCCGCGTTGGTGAAGGTCCAGCTCCCCGCTGGCCAGGCCACCCCGGCGCCGCCGGTGGGTACCGCCCTCGGTCCCCACGGCGTCAACATCATGGACTTCGTCAAGCAGTACAACGCTGCGACGGAGGCCCAGCGGGGCAACATCATCCCCGTTGAGATCACCATTTTCGAGGACCGCAGCTTCACCTTCGTCACGAAGACGCCGCCGGCCCCCGAGCTGATCAAGAAGGCCCTCGGCCTCGACAAGGGCAGCGCGGTCCCGCACCGCGACAAGGTCGGCAAGCTGAGTCGCGAGCAGCTGCGCAGCATCGCCGAGACCAAGATGCCCGACCTCAACGCCAACGACATCGAGGCGGCCGAGAAGATCATCGCCGGCACCGCCCGGTCGATGGGCATCACGATCGCCGAGTAACACCCCTTCCCAGACGTCGTGGGAGGGCCGCCGCGACGGCGACGGCCCGAGTACCACTAGGAGTACGCAATGAAGCGCAGCAAAGCGCACAAGGACGCGGCGGCCAAGGTCGACCGCGACAAGCTCTACACCCCGGTCGAGGCCGCCAAGCTCGCCAAGGAGACGTCGACCACCAAGTTCGACGCCACCGTCGAGGTCGCGCTGCGGCTGGGCGTCGACCCTCGCAAGGCAGACCAGATCGTGCGCGGCACGGTCAACCTTCCGCACGGCACCGGCAAGACCGCCCGGGTCCTGGTCTTCGCGACCGGTGACCGTGCCGAGGCTGCCCGCGAGGCGGGCGCCGACATCGTCGGCGCCGACGAGCTGATCGACGAGATCTCCAAGGGCAACCGGCTCAACGAGTTCGACGCCGTGGTGGCCACGCCCGACATGATGGGCAAGGTCGGCCGCCTGGGCCGCGTTCTCGGCCCGCGTGGCCTCATGCCCAACCCGAAGACCGGCACGGTGACGCCCGACGTCGCCAAGGCCGTCACGGACATCAAGGGCGGCAAGATCGAGTTCCGCACCGACCGGCAGGCCAACCTGCACTTCATCATCGGCAAGACGTCCTTTGGCGAGCGTCAGCTCCTGGAGAACTACGCTGCCGCGCTGGACGAGGTGCTGCGTCTCAAGCCGTCGGCCGCCAAGGGCCGCTACCTGAAGAAGGTCACCTTCTCCACGACGATGGGCCCGGGCGTTCCGGTCGACCCCAACGTCACCCGCGGCATCACCGCCGAGCTGGGCGAGTAATCGCGTCTGCTCAGGTAGAGCCCCGCCCGTCTCGTACGGGCGGGGCTCTTCTGCTTGGGTCAGGCGTTCTTTGCGCCGGAGGGGTTGGGGGGTTGTGGAGGAGCTGTGCAGAGTGTGTGGGGGAGAACCCTGGGTTTTCCCCGAATTGTGCGGGGAAGCCGCTACAGTCCCGGATCGCAAACGTAGGGTCAAGACATGCTGAAGCGCACGATAAGTCTCGCCGCGGCCGGAGCCGCGCTCGTCGTGGCCGCGGTTGCCGGTTGTGGCACGAACGCCCAACCCATCCAGGTCAACTTGGCGGCCTCTGAGGTCCTGGCGCAGGCCGCGCAGAAGACCTCCGAGGTCACCAGCTACACCGTCGACGCCGTCGTCAACGCCTCCGCCGCCCAGGAGGGCAACGGCCGGGTGCAGGGCCGCATGCTCTACCAGAGCAAGCCCGAGCTCGCCGTGGACCTCACGCTGGACACCGTGGACATGGGCGGTCAGAGCCTGCCTGGCGGCGTTCGCGCCGTGCTGCAGGGCGACACCGTCTACGTCAAGGTCGAGGCGCTGAACAAGATGCTGGGCGCCACCAAGCCGTGGATCAAGGTCTCGCTGAATGAGGTCGGCGACCGTACGCAGGTCGACCAGTACCTCGCCCAGATCCAGCAGTTCGACCTGGCCAACGTCACCAAGCTCGTCACGGCCTCCAAGGACGTGAAGCAGGTCGGCACCGAGAGCGTCAACGGCGAGGACACCACCCACTACAGCGGCACCTTCCCGGTCGAGGCGGCCGTGCTGCTGCTGCCGGCCGACCGGCAGGAGCAGGCCCGCTCGAACCTGGCCGAGCTCAAGGACGTCGCGTTCGACGTCTGGGTGGCCGCCGACGGCCTGCCCCGCAAGCTCGCCCTGAACGGCCAGAAGGACGGCGGCAAGCTGGACGCCACGCTGTTCTTCAAGGACTACAACAAGCCCGTGACCATCCAGGCCCCGGCCGCCGACCAGGTCGGCGAGATGCCGAAGACCACGACCAACTAGGAACCACCACCGAGAACGATTTGGAAACTCGGCGGCCAGCGCGTACTCTGGTCGTTGCCGAAGACCGCCGGTCGTCGTCAGGTGCTCACATCCTGGCGGCCGAAGGTTCCACGTCTTGTGGACGACCCGCGCAGGTGTGATGCGAGTTTCCCGCATGGTCATCCATGTGCGTGAGCCCCGTGTGCGCCCTGCGCCCGGGGCTGTTCTCATTTCTGAAGACCTTCGCCGGCGGCACATCTGGAAGGAGGCCCATGGCGAGGGCGGATAAGGCGACGGCTGTTGCCGAGCTCAAGAACGAGTTCGAAGGTAGCGCCGCCGCCGTTCTGACCGAGTACCGCGGTCTCACCGTCGCGCAGCTCAAGGACCTGCGCAAGTCCCTCGGTGAGAATGCGAAGTTCGCCGTGGCGAAGAACACCCTGACCAAGATCGCGGCCAACGAGGCCGGCGTGACGGGTCTGGACGACCTGCTGGTCGGCCCCACCGCTGTCGCCTTCGTCAAGGGCGACGTCGTGGAGGCGGCCAAGGGTCTGCGTGACTTCGCCAAGGCCAATCCCCTTCTGGTGATCAAGGGCGGCGTGCTCGAGGGCAAGACGCTCGACGCCACCGAGATCACCAAGCTCGCCGACCTCGAGTCCCGCGAGGTCCTCCTCGCGAAGCTTGCCGGTGCGCTCAAGGCGAAGCAGAGCGCCGCTGCCGCGATGTTCGCCGCGCTGCCCACGCAGATGGCTCAGCTGGCCGAAGCCCTTCGCGCGAAGCGCGAAGAAGCAGGCGAGTAACACGGGGGTTGCCGCACCCACCGCGGTCCCGTTCCTAGTTTTCAGCAAGTCCTAAACGTAAGGAAACGCATCATGGCGAAGCTCAGCAACGACGAGCTCATCGACGCTTTCAAGGAGATGACCCTCCTTGAGCTCTCCGAGTTCGTGAAGCAGTTCGAGGACATCTTCGACGTCAAGGCCGCCGCCCCCGTCGCGGTCGCCGCCGCCCCCGCCGCCGGTGGCGGTGCCGAGGCCCCGGCCGCCGAGGAGCAGGACGAGTTCGACGTCATCCTCGAGGCCGCCGGCGACAAGAAGATCCAGGTCATCAAGGAGATCCGCGCCCTGACGTCCCTGGGCCTCAAGGAGGCCAAGGACCTGGTTGACGGTGCTCCGAAGCCGGTCTTCGACGGCAAGGTCAACAAGGAGCAGGCGGAGAAGGCCAAGGCTGCCCTCGAGGGCGCCGGCGCGACCGTCACCGTCAAGTAAGACGGCTGGAGCTCCTGGCTCGACGCTGAAGGGGCGGAGGACATCCTGGTGCCGGATGTCCGCCGCCCCTTTTCGTATGCCCGGGGGCTTTCGCGGCACCGACGGCGGTGTCAGAGCCGGCTCTGGATGCCGTCGAGGATGAGCGTGAGCCCGAGCTCGAACTGGGCGTCGAAGTCGTCGATGCGCACCTGGGCGAGCTCGGCGAGCTGCGGGCGGTGCCGTTCTAGATGCCGCGCGGTCCGCTCGCGCAGGTCGGTCTCGGCCGGAGGGGTGCGGACGACGGTCCGCCAGGTGTTCTCGGCCGCGACGAACCCGTTGACGTAGGACGACAGGGTCCCGACGGCGGCGACCAGCTCAGGGCCGGACAGGCCGGCGTCGGCGAGAGCGGCGTAGCAGCGTTCGGAGCGGGCCAGGGCGTTGGGGCCGAGCAGCGGGCGGGTGGCGGTGAGCGCGGGAGCCCACGGGTGCCGCCGCATGACCTGCCTGCTCTGGGTGAGCTGGGCGGTCAGCAGGTCGCGCCAGGACGGGTGCTCGCGCAGCTCGACCTCGCCGATCACCTCGTCGAGTGCCAGGTCGAGCACGTCCTCCTTGCTCGTGACGTACTCGTACAGGGACATCGTGCCCGCCTGCAGGCGCGCGGCCAGGGCGCGCATCGAGAACCCGGGCACGCCCTCCGCGTCGAGCAGCGCGACGGCCGCCTCGACGATGCGCGCGCGGGACAGGCGCGGCTTGCGCGGGCGTTCGTCGTCGCCGCGCAGCCAGATCGACTCGGGCATCCGTCCTCCGGCCGTGCGCTGTACGGAAAACCGTACGGCTAGCTTACGCGCCATGACCGAACCGCGCTGGACGCACGCGTACGCCCTGCTCGCCCTGCGCCTGAACCGCCTGATGGGCGGCGGCGCACTCATCTACCGAGGCCCGCGAGAGTGGCGTGACCAGGCCGAGTCCGAGGCCCCCGCCGTCGCCGGCCGCCTGGCGGACGACGCCGACCGGCTGCTGGAGCGCCCGCCGTCCCCCTACCTGGCCGCCCACGTGACCGCGATGCGGGCGGTCGCCCGCTATCTGGCCGGCGAGCGGCTGCCCCTCACCGAGTACGCCCGCCAGGTCCTGGGCCTGGAGCCGCGGTGGCTGCCCGAGTCGCTGTTCGAGCAGGCGCACGACCGGCTCGACCGGGCACTGCCGAAGCGGCCGGGGCCGTTGTCCGACCGGCTGCACGACTGGCAGGCCGCGCACACCCTGCACGCCGTCGAACGCCTGCCCGGCATGGTCGCCGAGGCGGTGGCGGAGTGCCGCCGGCGGACGAACGAGATCATCCCGCTCCCTCCCGGCGAGGTCGTCGACTGCCTGCTCGTCCGGGACACGCACTTCCACGCGGCCGGTGACTATCAGGGCGGGCTGAGGTCGGCGATCCACATCAACGTCTCGATCCCTTTCAACCTGGCCGATCTGCTGTACGTCGTCGCGCACGAGGGCCATCCCGGACATATCGCGGAGTCCATGCTCAAGGAGGCGCGCGCGGACCAGCGCGTGAGGTTCATGGTGTCCCCGTCGTTCCTGCTCAGCGAGGGGCTGGGGCTGCTGGCCGAGGAGATCGTCTTCCCCGGTGACGAGGCCCAGGAGTGGCTGACCGCCCACATCCTCCCCACCTGCGGCATCCGTCCGGACGGGAGCGACTTCGCGGCCGTTCACCAGGCCAGGAACGTGTTGTGGGGCGTCTGGGGCAACGCCGCGCTCATGGCCGCCGAGGGGCGCGGGGAGGCGGAGGTGGGCGCGTACCTGGCCCGATGGGCGCTGTACGACGACCGGGAGGTGGCGGCGGCGCTGGCGGGGCTCAAGCCGTCGGCGGCCAGCCCGTACATCTTCGGATATTTCCATGGATGGGAGCTGCTGCGACCCTGGGTCACCGGCCCCGACCGGGTCCGCCGCCTCCTCACCGAGCAACTTCTCCCCGGCGACGTCGGGCTCAGGAACTTCTCATCCCCGTCTCAGGGCCGCTCCACCCCGCCTGCCTAGCGTGCGGGACGTGAAAGACAAGTCTCGCTGGGCGCTCGCCGCCCTGCTCGCGGGCACGGGCGTGCTCTACGTCTGGGGGCTCGGCGCCTCGGGGTGGGCGAACGCGTACTACGCGGCCGCCGTACAGGCGGGCAGCCAGAGCTGGAAGGCGTTCTTCTTCGGGGCCTCCGACGCCGCGAACGCGATCACCGTGGACAAGACCCCGGCCGCGCTCTGGCCGATGGGGCTGAGCGTGCGGCTGTTCGGGCTGAACACGTGGGCCATGCTGGTGCCGCAGGCGCTGATGGGGGTCGCGACGGTGGCCCTGGTGCACGCCTCGGCGCGCCGGCTGTTCACGCCGTGGGCCGGGCTGCTGGCCGGAGCCGTCATGGCGCTGACGCCGGTGGCGGTGCTGATGTTCCGCTTCAACAACCCCGACGCGCTGCTCGTGCTGCTGCTGACCGCGGCCGGCTACTGCGTGGTGCGCGCCCAGGAACGCGGCGCGACCCGGTGGCTGGTGCTGGCGGGGGCGGCGATCGGGTTCGCGTTCCTCGCCAAGATGCTGCAGGCGTTCCTCGTGCTGCCGGGGTTCGCGCTGGTGTACCTGGTGACCGCGCCGGTGCCGGTGCGGCGGCGGCTCTGGCAGCTCCTGGCGACCGGGGCCGCGCTGGTGGCCGCCGCCGGGTGGTGGCTGCTGGCGGTGGCGCTGGTGCCCGCCGGCGAGCGGCCCTACATCGGCGGCTCGCAGGGCGACAGCGTGCTGGAGCTGGCGCTCGGCTACAACGGCATCGGGCGGCTCAACGGCGACGACTACGGCGGGCTCGGCAACCTCGACCAGCAGGCCGGGTGGCTGCGGCTGTTCGACACCGAGGCGGGCGGGCAGATCGCCTGGCTGCTGCCGGCGGCGCTGGCGCTGCTCGTCGCGGTCACCTGGCGGACCAGGCGGGCGGCGCGGACGGACGCGGTGCGGGCCGCGTTCTGGGTGTGGGGGAGCTGGCTGGTGGTCACGGGGCTGGTCTTCAGCCTCATGCGGGGGATCTTCCACGCGTACTACACGGTGGCGCTGGCTCCGGCCATCGCGGTGCTGGTGGGCATGGGCGTGGCGGCGCTGTGGGAGCGTGGGGCGCGTCGATCGCTGGCGGTCGTGGTCATGGGGACGGTCGTGTGGGCGTACGTGCTGCTGTCGCGCAGCGCCGGCTGGAACCCCTGGCTCGGGATCGCGGTGGTCGTGGCGGGGCTCGTGGCCGCGCTGGCGATGTTGCTGACCCGGCGGGTGACGGCCGTGGCGGCCGTCGCGGTGGTGGCGTGCCTGGCGGGGCCGGCCGCGTACGCGGTGGACACGGCGGCCACGCCCCACACCGGGGCGATCCCGACGGCCGGGCCCAGCACGGGCGGCGGCTTCGGCCGGGCTGGTGGAGGCGGGTTCCGGCCCGGAGGCGGGCGGGCGTTCCGTCAGGACGGGGACGGGGACGGGGCCTGGGACGGGGACGGGGACGGCGCCGGAGCGGGCAGCGGCGGTGTCGGACGCGGCGGCGTGGGCCCCGGCGGCGTGGGCCCCGGTGGGAGGGGGCGCGGCGGCGGGGGCGGGCTGCTCGACGCCGGTGCTCCGAGCGCCGAGCTGACCGCGCTGCTGAAGGCCGGCGGCTACACGTGGACGGCGGCCACCGTCGGCTCCAACAACGCGGCCGGCTACCAGCTCGCCACCGGCCTCCCGGTGATGGCGGTGGGCGGCTTCAACGGCACCGATCCCGCGCCGACGCTGGAGGAGTTCCAGGGCCACGTCGCGGCGGGGAAGATCCACTACTTCCTCGGAACGGGGATGGGCGGCTTCGGCGGAGGACGTAAGGGGGCGGGCGGCAGCGACGACGCGGCCAGGATCGCCGCCTGGGTCCAGGAGAACTTCACCGCCACCACCGTCGGCGGTGTCACCGTCTTCGACCTCACCCGGAAGTGACAGTTTCGGAACGCACCCGGGCGATGGCACTGGTGTCCATGTAGTCCCTGGCGTGGACGATCGCGCCGTCCCGTACCCGGAGGATCACCAGGCTGGGGACCTCCACGGCGCGCTCCCCGGCCCTGACGCGCGTCACCTGCTCCACGACCACCACCTCGGGGTCCTGAGCGCGGTGCAGCGCCACCAGCCGCACCTCCTCGGCCTCGAACGGCGAGCCGCCCCACATGGCCTGGTACGCGTCCCTCACGGCCTCCCGCCCGGCGAGCGGCGCGAGCCCCCCGAACGGGAACTCGTGCAGCCCCTCGGGGGCGTAGAGCCCGGCCAGCTCGTCGGGCGACTTGTGCAGCATCGCGGCCTGGTAGCCGACGACGATCTCCTCGATGGACATGGCCGTCCCTTTCGCTCAACGTTTGTTGACTCAACGAGCGTAGAGCGAAAAGGCTCGGCCGGTCAACGCGGGTAGAGTCGGCGGCGTGAGCGAACGACTGCCGCCCCGGGCCGAGCGGCGGCGCAGGACCGAGCGGCACATCCTCGACGCGGCCCGGACGCTGTTCGCCGAGGTGGGGTACGAACGCACCACGATCCGGGCCGTCGCCCGCGCCGCCGGAGTGGACCCCGCCCTGGTCATGCAGTACTTCGGCAGCAAGCAGGAGCTGTTCAGGCACGCCGCCGAGGCGGTCCCGCCCCCGGAGGAGGGCCTGGACGCCGACGAGCTGGTCGACCACCTCCTCGGCACCCTCGACACCAAGATCGGCGAGCTGTCCCCGGGATCGCTGGCCATGCTGCGCTCGATGCTCACCCATCCCGAGGCCGGCGCCGCCGCCCGCGAGGCGCTGGCCCGGCAGATCGACCGGCTGGCGACCGCGATCCCCGGCGACGACGCCCGGCTGCGGGCCGCGCTGATGGCCGTGGTCATGCTGGGCGTCACCATCGGCCACCAGCTCCTGGAGTTGGAGGAGCTGCGGGGCGTCCCGCCGGAGGAGATCGCCCGGCTGCTGCGGCCCGGCCTGCTGGCCCTTACTGGACCCGAGGTCTCATAGCCGCTTCCCAAGCGGGCCGCGTCCCCGTTACGGTGAGGCCATCGTTCGCGACTGGGAGGTGGCCGGTGGGCGTCGAGGTCGTCGTGGAAGGGCTCACCAAGTCGTTCGGGCGCCAGGTCATCTGGGAGGACGTCTCCTTCACCCTCCCGGCCGGGCAGATCTCCGTGCTGCTCGGCCCGTCCGGCACCGGCAAGTCCGTCTTTCTCAAGACGCTGGTCGGCCTGCTCCGTCCCGACCGCGGCCACATCTGGATCGACGGCCACGACCTCGCCAACTGCCGCGAGAGCAAGCTCTACGAGCTGCGCAGGCTGTTCGGCGTGCTCTTTCAGGACGGCGCGCTGTTCGGCTCGCTCAACCTCTACGACAACATCGCCTTCCCGCTGCGCGAGCACACGAAGAAGAGCGAGTCCCAGATCCGCGACGTCGTCATGGAGAAGATCGAGCTGGTCGGCCTGCGGGGCGCGGAGGACAAACTGCCGGGCGAGATCTCGGGCGGCATGCGCAAGCGGGCCGGGCTGGCCAGGGCGCTCGTGCTGGAGCCCGAGATCATCCTGTTCGACGAGCCGGACTCCGGG
Source organism: Nonomuraea bangladeshensis (assembly GCF_039529455.1). Classification (NCBI taxonomy): domain Bacteria; kingdom Bacillati; phylum Actinomycetota; class Actinomycetes; order Streptosporangiales; family Streptosporangiaceae; genus Nonomuraea; species Nonomuraea bangladeshensis. The sequence goes on along the minus strand of NZ_BAAAMV010000016.1, from coordinate 2,219 downwards.
CTCGACCCGGTGCGCACCGCGCTGCTCAACCAGCTCATCGTGGACCTCAACGCCGAGGTCGAGGCCACGTTCCTGATCGTGACGCACGACATCAACACCGCCCGTACCGTGCCGGACAGCATCGGGATGCTCTTCCGGCGCGAGCTGGTCATGTTCGGCCCGCGCGAGATGCTGCTGTCCAGCGACGAGCCGGTGGTGCGGCAGTTCCTCAACGCCCGCAGGCACGGCCCGATCGGCATGTCGGAGGAGAAGGACCTGTCCGAGCTGGAGGCCGAGGCCCAGCTCGGGCACGACCCCGGCGTGCTGCCGCCGATCCCGCCGCAGCTCATGCCGACGGGCAACCGCGTCCGCCGCACCCAGCAGCCGCCCGGCACGTGGCTGGCGGCCAACGGAGTGATCCCGCCGCAGGGGTCGTTCGTGGACGAGCGCGGGCGCAACTGGCTGGAGGAGTACCCCCGCCTGGTCAACGCCCACCTGCACGGCGTCCAGTAGTCGGGCCGGCCGGGGGGAGAGGCCCGACCGGCCGGAGTTCTGCCCGGAGCGGCCGTCTCAGGGCCGTCTGGGGGCATTTTAGGGACGCATCTGCCTTCGCCCCCGTTACCACACCGCCTCGGTCGTTTCCGGGACTCCGGGGACGAGCGCCGCGTTATGATCCGGCGATCTGGGAGGGGTGAGCGGTCATGACATGGCTGGGCGTCCGTTCCGCGCGCATCGTGATCACGGTGCTCGGCGGGATGCTGGCGGTGCTCGTGGGCATGGGCGCCTGGATCGCCGCCGAGGCCCGCGAGGTGCAGGGCAGGGCGGGCGACCGCGAGGCCGTGCTGCTGGCCGCCGGCGCCCACGCGAGGAACCTCGTCTCGCTCGACTACCGGACCGTGGACGCCGACCTGCAGCGCATCCTCGACACCTCCACGGGCCCGGCCAGAGCCGAGTACGTCGCCACCGCCGCCAAGCTGAAGACCACCACCGTCGAGAGCAAGGTCGTCCAGACCGGCGTGCTGCGCGCCACGGGCCTGGTCTCGCTGACCGGCGGCAAGGCCAAGGCGCTGGCCGTCGCCGACGTGGAGATCCACTGGGACGGCTCCGACAGCCCGGCCCAGGAGCGCTACTACCGCTGGTCGATGGAGCTGGAGAAGGTCGGCGGCGTCTGGCGGGTGTCGAAGGCGGTGCAGGTGCTGTGAGGATGTTCGCGATCGTGCTGCTGGGCGTCCTGGTGGCGGTGGGCGCCGTGCTGGTGCCGACCATGTGGTTCAACCTGCGCGACCTGCGGGAGGCCGACGCGGCCGGCGACTCCGCGATGGCCGCCGCCCGGCAGGTCGCCCCCCAGTTGCTCTCCTACGACTACCGCACGATCGAGCAGGACCTCGCGCGGGCCGGCGGGCACACCACCGGTGAGCTCACCCGGCACTACAAGGAGCTGGCCACCAGCCTGGTCACGCGGGCCAAGGCGGAGAAGATCGTACGGACCGCCGCCGTCGCGGGGGCCGCGGTCGAGAGCGCAAGTCCCGACCGCGTGGAGGTTCTGCTGTTCGTGAACATGGGTACGGTCAGACAGGTGCCCGGTCAGGCCGGGCCGCAGCAGCAGGTGGCCCAGAACCGCGCCAGGCTCGTCATGGTCCGCCAGGGGGAGCGCTGGCTGGCCGCCGATCTCTCCACGCTCCTGGGGAGCGCGTGAGGCCCGCAGGGCCGATGACCTGCGCCTGGAGCCCCCGGGCGCGCCGCCGGGTTCAATTGTTACCAAAAAGCTGGTTTAGCGCCGTCCAAGAGACGGGTAACCCAGTCACAGCTACACCGGTGATCGGCATGGGTTCGACCCCCGGTGTGACGGAGCGTTAACCGCCCCCGTTCGCGGGTATCGTCTTGGGCCATGGCGGTAGGCGATCTGTCACGCAGGGAAGAAAACCCAGCGTCCGGGCCCCGAACCGGCTATTAGTCGGGCTCGCGGGCTTGACGTATCCGCCCGAACGGGCGATGCTGCGACCAACGTGGAGCATGCAGCGAGAGCGAAGTGGACAGGCGTGTGCCGATCGGCTACACTGCCCCTTTGCGCTGCCCTTTGACGACCCGTGATGCTTGCTCACGTTGCGAGGTTGTCTGGCGTGCGTGTAGTCAGTCCGCCGCGAGCCCTCGGAAGGACATCTGTTGGCAGCCTCGCGCAACGCCTCCGCCGTACCCGCTGGTCCCCGTCGCGTGTCTTTCGCGCGTATCCAGGAGCCGCT
>NZ_BAAAMV010000015.1:0-187441 GCF_039529455.1 Nonomuraea bangladeshensis | reverse complement strand
TACGGCGGTTATGGCGGGAAGGAAACACCCGGTTACATTCCGAACCCGGAAGTTAAGCTTCTCTGCGCCGATGGTACTGCACTCGGGAGGGTGTGGGAGAGTAGGTCACCGCCGGACAATCTTTATGAAGGGCCCCGACTGGTTCAGTCGGGGCCCTTCTGCATTTCTGGGGTCTTTGCGTCTTACTGCAGCAGGGGCTCGATGCGGTACGGGATCTGGGTGCTCAGGGCGATCGTGGTGTCCGTGCGTTGCACGGCGGGTGAGGCCAGGATGCGGGCGATGATCTCCTGCAGGTGATCGGTGCTTCTGGCCACCACGCGACAGAGCAGGTCGTGCTGGCCGCTGGTGCCGTGCACCTCCAGGATCTGCGGTACGGCCCCAAGAGCGGCGACCGCCTCCTCCAGCCGGCCCTGTGCGATCTGGAGCCAGACGAAGGCCAGGATGGGAAAGCCGGCCGCGGCGGGTGAGACCGTGGGGCCGAAGTCCTGGATGACGCCCCGCGCGGTCAGCTTCTCGACGCGGGCCTGCACGGTGCCGCGGGCGACGCCCAGCAGCCGGGCGAGCTCGGTCAGGCCGACGCGCGGGTGCGCGCGCATGGTCACCAGCAGGCGGGCGTCGAGATCGTCCATGGAGGACCTCCGGGGAAGTGTGCGATTCGACCAGGGAACGCTGGTTCGGGCGGGCGGAATTGAGCGTATCGCGCAGCAAAGGTGAGCGCTCTTGCCAGGAAAAGCGAGACTTGCTGTTATCTGGACATGTTCGAGGAAGCACAGTACTTCGCGCCGGTCGCCGCCCAGGAGGACGGGTCGGTGGTGGTCGAGCTGGCCGCGTCGCATCCGGGGTTCGCGGACCCGGTGTACCGCGCGCGACGGAACGCGATCGCCGCTCTGGCGCTTGGCTACCGGCCGGGGACGCCCATCCCGGCGGCCGAGTACACCGAGCAGGAGCACGAGGTGTGGGCGATGGTCAGCAGGGAGCTGGCGATCAAGCACGCCAAGTACGCCACCGCCGAATACCTGGACGGCGTGGAACGGCTGGGCCTGCCCGCCGATCGCATCCCGCAGCTGGAGGAGGTCTCGCGGCTGCTGGAGCCGCTGACCGGGTTCCGGTATCTGCCGGCGGCCGGGCTGGTGCCGCTGCGTGACTTCTACGGGGTGCTCGCCGACGGGTTCTTCCACTCCACGCAGTACATCCGGCACCACTCGGTGCCGTTCTACACGCCGGAGCCGGATGTCGTGCACGAGGTCATCGGGCACGCCAACGCGCTGGCCAGTGACCGGTACGCGGCCCTCTACCGGCTGGCCGGGCAGGCCGCGCGGCGGGTCGAGGGCGAGGAGGCGCTGGAGTTCGTCTCGAAGGTGTTCTGGTTCACCCTGGAGTTCGGGGTGATGCGGGAGCAGGGCGAGCTGCGGGCGTACGGGGCGGGGATCCTGTCGTCGTACGGGGAGATCGAGGAGTTTCGCGGCATGGACATCCGGCCGCTGGAGCTGGCGGCCATGGGGACCACGCACTACGACATCACGAAATATCAAGATGTGTTGTTCGCGGCGGAGTCCTTGGAGCACCTGGAGGACGTCGTGGGCGGCTTCTGGGCCACCTGCGACGACGACTCGATCGCCCGGCTGATGGCCTCAGCCGTCTAGCCCACTCGTCCGGGTTCTCGCCATAATGCCCGGGTGATCACAGGCCAGGGGCAGGTGACGGTGCGGGTGTTGCTCGCTCTCGCCCTGCTCCTGTCCCTGGTCACCGTTCCGGCTGAGCAGATCGGGCAGATCGCGCGGACCGATCGGGTCGTCATGGTGGTGGCGCGGGCGACGGCCGGTGTGACGCTGCGGCGGGCCGAGCGGGTCGCGGCCGCGGAGCCGCTGCGGCCGGTCCCCGCGAAACGGATCGGTAAGCGGCTCGACCGCTACCTGGCGGCCCGCCCCGGGCGGGTCACGGCCATGGTCAAGGATCTGGAGAGCGGGCGGCTCTATCGATACCACCCTGGCGAGCGGCTGATCACCGCGAGCAGCTCCAAGGTGCTCATCCTCATGGCGCTGCTGCTGCGGACGCCGTGGAAGAAGCTGCCGCGGGACGTCCGGCGGGACGCCGAGGTGATGATCCGCACCAGCGACAACCAGGCCGCGGACCGGCTCTGGCTGCGGATCGGCGGCGCGGGCGGGTTCACGAAGGCGGCGCGGCGGTTCGGGCTCAAGCACACCCTGGGCGTCCCCGGCTCCTGCGTCGACCTGTTCTGCTGGGGAATCACCCGTACGTCGGTGGATGACCAGATCCGGCTGATGAGTGCCCTGGTGTCCCCCAGGAGCCCGCTGAAGGCCCGGGAGCGCTCGCGGGTGCTCGACCTCATGGGCACGGTCGTGGACGGCCAGGACTGGGGTCTGAGCGCCGCGGCGTGCCGGGGCGAGCGGGCAGCGCTGAAGAACGGCTGGCTCAGGCGGGTCTCGACCGGGCGCTGGGCCGTCGTCACCGTCGGTCTGATCAGCGGCGACGGCCACCACTACGCCGTGGCCGTGCTCAGCGAGGGCGCCTCGGACGTCCGTCAGGGCATCGCGACCGTCGAGGGCGTGGCCCGGCGCATCATGCGGGACTTCCGGAGATGCTCGGCGTGACCAGGCGGTAGCCGACGCCGCGTACGGTCTGGATGAGCTGGTCGTCCTCGTCGCCGAGCCGTGCCCGCAGCCGCTTGACGTGCACCGCGATGGTGTTCGTCGAGGTCGTCGCGGCGGTGTGCCAGACGTGCCGCATGATCTGCTCGCGGGTGACCGTGCGGTCGGCGTTGCGCATCAGGTACTGCAGCAGCTCGAACTCGCGCAGCGGCAGGTGGACGGTGCGCCCGCCGACGCGTACCTGGTAGGCCTGGGCGTCGAGCTCCACGCCGCCGACGTGGAGCACGTCGCGCGACTCCGGCGAGGCGGCGTGGATGAACGGCAGCAGCTCCGGCACCCGGTACGGCCTGGCCACGCAGGCGGCGGCGCCGGCCGCGAGGGCGCGGACGGCCTGCTCGGCGTGCCCCTCGCCGACGCCGAGCAGCACCGGTACGGCCCTGGCGAGCCGTACCGCGCGGACGAACTCGACCGCGTCGATGACCGCGATCGTGGCCGAGACGAGCACCACGTCCGGCTGCAGGGCCCCCGCCTGCAGCAGACCCTGGGCGCCGTCGGAGGCACCGGTGACGGCCACGCCCTCGCGTTCGAGGGCGTCCGCGACCTCGTCGACCACGGCCCGGTCCGGGTCGGCGATGAGCAGCACGGGCCTGGTCCTCACGTCCCCGTTCATCGTGGCGGGCGACTGCTGTCGGGTCATCAGCCGAAGCGCCCCGTGATGTAGTCCTCGGTGGCCTTCTGGCTCGGGTTGGTGAACATGCGTGAGGTCTCGTCCATCTCGACGACCTTGCCCGGCTGGCCCTGGCCCGCCAGGTTGAAGAAGGCGGTGCGGTCGCTGACGCGGGCGGCCTGCTGCATGTTGTGGGTGACGATGACGATCGTGAACTCGTCCTTGAGCTTGGCCATGAGGTCCTCGATGGCCAGCGTGGAGATCGGGTCGAGCGCAGAGCACGGCTCGTCCATGAGCAGCACCTGCGGCTTGACCGCGATCGCGCGGGCGATGCAGAGCCGCTGCTGCTGGCCGCCGGACAGGCCCGCGCCGGGCTTGTTGAGGCGGTCCTTGACCTCGTTCCAGAGGTTGGCGCCCTTCAGCGACTCCTCGACGATGCCGTCGAGCTGCGACTTCGGCAGGCGGCCGTTGAGGCGCAGGCCGGCGGCGACGTTCTCGTAGATCGACATCGTGGGGAACGGGTTGGGGCGCTGGAAGACCATGCCGATCATCCGGCGTACCGAGACGGGCTCGACGGAGGCGCCGTAGAGGTCGTCGCCGTCGAGCAGCACCTTGCCCTCGACGCGGGCGCCCGGGATCACCTCGTGCATCCGGTTGAGCGTGCGCAGGAACGTCGACTTGCCGCACCCCGAAGGGCCGATGAACGCGGTGATCGAGCGCGGCTCGATGGTCATCGACACGTCCTCGATGGCCTTGTGCGCGCCGTAGTACGCGTCCAGTCCCGAAACCTGGATCTGCTTTGACATGAGTGGCGGTACCCCCTATCGGCCCTTGGCGGGCGCACGCCACCAGGCGATCAGGCGCGCCACCAGGTTGAGCAGCATGACGATCAGGATGAGCGTGAGGGCTCCGGTCCACGCCCGGTCGATGGCGGTGTCGTTGGGACGTGCCGCCTGGTCGAAGACATAGAGGGGAAGGCCCATCTGCGGCCCGCTGAACGGGTCGTTGTTGATGGAGTCGGTGAAGAACACCGTGAGCAGGATCGGCGCGGTCTCGCCGGCGACGCGGCCCACGGCCAGCATGACGCCGGTGACGATGCCGGTGAACGCGGTCGGCAGCACGATCTTCATGATCGTGCGCCACTTGGGGACGCCCAGCGCGTACGAGGCCTCGCGCAGATCGCCCGGAACCAGCCGGAGCATCTCCTCGGTGGATCTGACCACGGTCGGCATCATGAGGATGGACAGGGCCATCGCGCCCGCCCACCCGCTGTACGGCATGCCGAGGAACAGGATCCAGAACGCGAGGATGAACAGACCGGCGACCACCGAGGGGACGCCGGTCATGACGTCCACGAAGAAGCTGATGGCCCGGCTCAGCCGGCCGCCGTTGCCGTACTCGACCAGGTAGATGGCGGTGAGCAGGCCGATCGGGACCGAGATGGCCGAGGCGAGCAGCACCTGCTCGACGGTGCCGATGATGGCGTGGTAGGCGCCGCCGCCCGCGTCCCGCGCGCCGATGCCGCGCATCGAGTGCGTCATGAACTCCAGGTCGAAGCGGGCCAGGCCGTTGGAGATCACCAGCCACAGCACCGAGACCAGCGGCACCACGGCCAGCGCGAACGCCAGGTAGACCAGCCCTTGGACGAAGCGGTCCTTCACCCGGCGGCCGGTCGAGATGTGCTGGACCCCGCGCGGCTTGCGCACGGCCTCCTGTTGCAGGGTCATGCGCCGGCCCTCGCGTACTCCTTGCGGCGGTTGATGATCATACGGGCGGCCATGTTGACCAGCAGCGTGATGACGAACAGCACCAGACCGGAGGCGATCAGCGCGCCACGCCCGATCGGGGTGGCCTCGCCGAAGCCGTTGGCGATGTTGGCCGCGATGCTGTTGCCGTGCGGGGTGAGGATCTGGATGCTGATGTCGAACGTGGCCGGGAAGATGAGCGCGACCGCGATGGTCTCGCCCATGGCGCGGCCGAGGCCGAGCATCGCGGCGCTGATGACGCCGGGGCGGCCGAACGGCAGCACCGCCATCCTGATCATCTCCCAGCGGGTGGCGCCGAGCGCGAGCGCCGCCTCCTCGTTCATGCGCGGCACCTGCAGGAAGACCTCGCGGGAGATGGCCGCGATGATCGGCAGGATCATGATCGCCAGGACGATGCCGCCGGCCAGCATGGTCTTGCCGCCGATCGCGCCCTCGCCGGCGAACAGCGGGAACCAGCCGAGGTGCTCGTTGAGCCACTGCGAGGGCTCCCGCAGCAGCGGCACGAGGAAGGCCAGACCCCACAGGCCGTAGATGACGCTGGGGACGGCGGCGAGCAGGTCGATGAGGTAGCCGAGCGGCCCGGCGAGGCGGCGCGGCGCATAGTGGGAGATGAACAGCGCGACGCCGACCGCGATCGGGGTCGCGATGACCAGCGCGATGCCCGAGCTGAGCACCGTGCCGAACGCCAGCGCGCCGATGCCGAACACCTGGCTGCTGTTGGGCTCCCAGACGAGGTCCGTGAAGAAGCCGCCCTTGTTCGCCTGCAGCGCGGGGACCGCCTCGGCGATGAGGAACACGGCGATGGCCGCCATGATCGCCAGCAGGACGACCCCGGCCGCGGTGGCCAGGAACTTGAAGGCCCCTTCACCGGAGGTGCGCCGCGAGGCGGACCGGCGCATGGCCGGTCCGCCGTCGCGGATCTTCGTGTCGGTCGTCATCGGCCGCTAGGAGATGGCCTCGATGGCGGTGCGGACCTTGGTGAGCAGGCCGCCGGCGAGCGGGGCGTAGCCCAGGTCCTTGAGCGCCGCCTGGCCCTCGTCGCTGGCGGTGTAGGTGAGGAACTCCTTGACCAGCTTGGCCTCCTCGGCCGGCAGGCCCTTCTCGCAGGTGATCTCGTACGTCACCAGGACGATCGGGTAGGCGCCCGCGGTCTTGGTGCCGTAGTCGATCGAGAGCTTGAGGTCGTTGCCGGTGCCCTTGACCTCGGCGGTCTCGACCGTCTTGGCGGCGCTCTCGGGGGTCAGCTCGACGAACTCGCCCGAGCCGTTGGCCACCTTGGCCTTCTGGAGCTGGGAGTTGTCGGCGTACGACATCTCGACGTAGCTGATGGCGCCCTCGGTGTCCTTGACCGAGGAGGCGATGCCGTCGGAGCCCTTGGCGCCCTGGCCCTTGGCGTCGGCGGGCCAGGCCTTGGCCGGCTCGTACGGCCACTCGGCCGTGGCCTTGAGGAACTTGGTGAAGTTGTCGCTGGTGCCCGACTCGTCCGAGCGGTGGAACGCCTGGATCGGGGTGGAGGGCAGCTTGGCGTCAGGGTTCTCGGCCTTGATCGCCGGGTCGTCCCACTTGGTGATCTGGCTGTTGAAGATCCCGCCGATGGTCTTGGGCGAGAGCTGCAGGCCGTCCACGCCCGGCAGGTTGTAGACCACGGCCACCGGACCGGTCACCATCGGGATGTTGATGGCCTTGCCGGTCTTGCAGCGGGCGTCGGCCTGGGCCGGCTCGCCCTTCTCGTCGTTCAGAGCGGAGTCGGAGCCGGCGAAGGAGACCGTGCCCTGGATGAAGGCCTGCACACCCGCGCCCGAGCCACTGGGCTGGTAGTTGATGCTCACGCCCGAGTTGGTGGCCTGGAAGTTCTTCTTCCACTCGTCAATCGCGTTGGCCTGGGCGGAGGAGCCCGCGGCGTTGATGGTGCCGCTCAGCGCGTTGTCGTTGCCCGCGGCGGGGGCGCTGGCGGCGGTGGTGCCGCCGTTGCCCGCCGGAGCGTTGTTGTCTGTGCCGCACGCAGCGAGCGAGAGCGCACCGACGACGGCGACGGCGGCGAGCCGGCCTGCATACTTCACGGTGGGGTTCCTTTTCACTTGGTCCTCAGTCGCCGATGAAGTTACGCAGCGAAAGTGACTCGGATCCCTAGCAAGGGTGAACGTACGGTGAACGCCCTCGGTCACCCTCATGATGGGTGTTATGACGTATCGCATCTGCGTGGTGTGCATGGGGAACATCTGCCGCTCGCCCATGGCGGAGGTCGTGCTGCGGCGGGTCCTGGAGGACCGCGGGCTGGGCAAGCAGGTCGTGGTCGAGAGCGCGGGGACGGGTGGCTGGCACGTGGGCGACCCCATGGACGAGCGGGCGCTCGGCATCCTGACCGAGCGCGGCTACGACGGGGCCGCGCACCGCGCCAGGCAGTTCACCGCCGATTGGTTCGACCGTTACGACCTGGTGCTGGCCATGGACCGTGACAACCTGGTCAACCTGCGGCGGCTCGCGCCTCCCGGGGTGGAGGTGCGGCTGTTCCGCTCGTTCGACCCGGCGGCGCCGTCCGGGGCCGAGGTGCCCGATCCGTACTACGGGGGGCGCGAGGGGTTCGAGGAGGTGCTCTCGCTGGTGGAGTCGGCGGCCGAGGGCGTGGCCAAGCACGTCGCCGATGAGATCGGTTAGGGAGCTCGGCACGTCCCACGGCTGGCGGCTGCGGCAGGGCGTGCTGGACGACGGGCGGCCGGTGTTCGTCAAGAGCGGGCCCGCCGGCGTCGTGTCGGAGGTGTTCGCCGCGGAGGCGGCGGGGCTGCGCTGGCTGGGCGAGGTCGCCGCGGTGCCCGAGGTGATCGAGGCGGGGCCGGACCGGCTGGTGCTGTCCTGGGTGGAGGAGGAGCGGCCTGGTCCTGCGGCGGCCGAGCGGTTCGGGCGGGAGCTGGCCAGGATGCACCGGGCGGGCGCGGAGGCGTTCGGCGCGCCGTGGCCCGGGTTCATCGCCGAGCTGCCGATGGACAACCGGCCGTGCGGCTCGTGGCCGGAGTTCTACGCCGAGCGGCGGGTCCTGCCGTTCCTGCGTCAGGCGCGGCTGCCGGCGGCCGACGTGGCCGAGGTCGAGCGGGCCGTGGACCGTTTCGCCGAGGTGGCGGGCCCGGCCGGGCCGCCGTCCAGGATCCACGGTGACCTGTGGAGCGGGAACGTGCTGTGGTCGGGCGGTTCGGCGGTGCTGGTCGATCCGGCCGCCCACGGCGGGAACCGGGAGACCGACCTCGCCATGCTGGCGCTGTTCGGGCTGCCTCACCTGGATCGGGTGCTCGGGGCGTACCGGGAGGAGTGGCCGCTCGCGGACGGGTGGCGCGAGCGGGTGCCGCTGCACCAGCTCCATCCGCTGCTGGTGCACGTCGTGCTGTACGGCGGGTCCTACCGGGGGAGCCTGATGGCGGCGGTGCGGCGGGTGCTGGAGCTCTGAGCGTGGTCGTTCAGCGGACGCGGGTGCCGTTGAGCCGGGCGATGACCTCGTCGTGCAGGAGGCCGTTGCTGCAGACCAGGCTGCCGCCCTCCAGCCCGCGTACGCCCGTCGTGTCGGTCCAGACGCCGCCGGCCTCCTCGACGATGACCGTGAGCGCGGCCATGTCCCAGGCCGACAGCTCGGGCTCGGCGGAGAAGTCGACCGAGCCCTCGGCGACCATCATGTGCGACCAGAAGTCGCCGTAGGCGCGGGTGCGCCAGCAGGCGCGGCTGAGGTCGAGGAAGGTGTCGAGCCTGCCGGTCTGCTCCCAGCCGCCGAAGCTGGAGTAGGAGAAGGAGGCGTCGCCGAGGTCGGAGACCGAGGAGACGTGCATCCTGGACGCCTTGGCCAGGCTCTTGCCGGTCCACGCGCCGCCGTCGGTGGCCGCCCACCAGCGCCGGCCGAGCGCGGGGGCGGAGACGAGGCCGACGACGACGCGGCCGTACTCCATGAGGGCGATCAGCGTCGCCCACACGGGCACGCCGCGCACGTAGTTCTTGGTGCCGTCGATGGGGTCGATGATCCAGGACCTGGCGCCGTGGCCGGTCGTGCCGTACTCCTCGCCCACGACCGCGTCGCGGGGCCGGGCGCGGCGCAGCGTGCCGCGGATCGCCTCCTCGACGGCGCGGTCGGCGTCGCTGACCGGGGTGAGGTCGGGCTTGGTGTCGACCTTGAGATCGACGGCCTTGAACCGGCGCATGGTGAGGTCGTCGGCGGCGTCCGCCATGACGTGCGCGAGGCGTAGATCATCGTTGTAACCCTGCACGGTCGCCCACGCTATCGTGCCGGGCGGAGGGAACATCAGTCGCAGAGGCCCCTTTTCTGGTAACCGCCCCTCTAGTTACTCGCGGGTAGCATGCGGATATGTCATTGGATGTTGGTGCATTTCTGCTGGAGAGCGTCCCCTTTGCCCGGACTGTGGGAATCGTCTTCGACGAGGTGGGCGACGGGCGGGCGGTCTGCCGGCTGCCCGACCGCGAGGACGTGCGCAACCACGTGGCGGGGCCGCACGCCGGAGCGCTGTTCACGCTGGCCGAGACGGCCTCGGGGGCGGCGATGCTCTCGCTGCTGGGGGACGAGCTCGGCCGGGCCACGCCGCTCACCACCGGCGCCAGGGTGGAGTACCGCAAGTTCGCCAAGGGCGAGGTGCGCGCGGAGGCCCGGCTGCTGGCTGCGCGGGAGGCGGTGGTCGCCGAGCTGGACGCGGGCGGGCGGCCGGAGTTCGAGGTGGCGGTGGAGCTGACGGACGGCGACGGCGTGCTCGTCTCGACGGTCGCCATCACGTGGACGCTGCGGCCCCACCGGCGCTGAGCGTCACGTGGACGCCAAGGCCCCACCGGCGCTGATCGTCACGTGGCGCGCTCGGCGGCGTCGTCGAGTGCGCCTTCGCGGCTGGACAGCAGGCGGCGCAGCGACTCCAGCCGGGTGGGATCGGCGTTGCCCGCGGCCACCCACGCGTCGAGCGCGCAGCCGTCGGCCAGGTGCGTGCAGCCCTTGGGGCAGTCGACCGTGCCCTCCACCAGGTCGGGGAAGGCGGCCAGCACCGTCTCCACCGACACGTGGGCCAGGCCGAAACTGCGCACCCCCGGCGTGTCGATGATCCAGCCGCCCTCCGGCAGCTCAAGGGCCACCGCCGAGGTGGAGGTGTGCCGGCCCCTGCCGGTGACCTCGTTGACGTGGGAGACGGCCCGGTTGGCGTCGGGGACCAGGGCGTTGACCAGGGTGGACTTGCCGACCCCGGAATGCCCGACCAGGACGCTGATCCGGCCGGTCAGGTGCTCGCGCAGCTCGTCGAGCGAGCCGCCCTTGTGGACGACGACGTGCGAGACGCCCAGCGGCTCGTAGAGGGCCACGAGGCCGTCGGGCGGGGCGAGGTCGGACTTGGTGAGACAGAGCAGGGTGTCGATCTCGGCGTCGAACGCCGCCACGAGGATGCGGTCGATCATCCGCGGCCGGGGCGGCGGATCGGCGAGCGCGGTGACGATCACGAGCTGGTCGGCGTTGGCCACGATCGGGCGCTCGATGCCGTCGGTGTCCTCGGTGTCGTCGGCCGAACGGCGGAGCATCGAGGTGCGCGGCTCCACCCGCACCACCCGGGCCAGCGTGTCGGGCCGGCCCGACACGTCACCCACCAGCGCCACCCGGTCGCCGACGACGATGCCCTTGCGGCCCAGCTCGCGGGCCTTCATGGCGACCACGAGCCGGCGTTGGTGCTGCTGCCTGCGTTTGTGCGCCGAGCCCTTGGCGCGGTCGGGCTCGACCAGGACGGTGTAGCGGCCCCGGTCGACGGCGACCACGAATCCTTCGACGGCGTCCTCGTGCGCAGGACGGATGCGGGTGCGCGGCCGCGAGCCCTTGCCCGGCCTCACCCGTACGTCGTCCTCGTCGTATTCCCGCTTTCTCAGCGGTCCGCTCCCATATGCGTGAGGTCCTTCCTTCGGGTTGTGCGGCCCCCTTGCGAGGTGCCCGGAGCGCCGGTCGCGAAACCGGCCCGGACGGTCACCGGGACTCCAGCATCGCCGTCCACATGCGGACGAACTCCGGCAGGGTCTTGGCGGTCGTCGCGATGTTCTCCACCTCGACGCCGGGCACCCGCAGGCCGATCACCGCGCCGGCGGTGGCCATGCGGTGGTCGTCGTAGCTGTGGAAGACGCCGCCGTGCAGCGGGCGCGGGCGGATGACCAGCCCGTCGTCCGTCTCCTCGGCGTCGCCGCCGAGCCGGTTGATCTCGGTGGCCAGGGCGGCCAGCCGGTCGGTCTCGTGGCCGCGCAGGTGGGCCACGCCGCGGATGCGGGTGGGCGTGGTGGCGAGCGCGGCCAGGGCCGCGATGGTGGGCGTGAGCTCGCCGACCTCGCGCAGGTCGGCGTCGATGCCGGTGATCTCGCCGGTGCCGGTGACCACCAGGTCGGCGGAGTCGGCGTGCTCGTCGCGGGCGACGGTGGCGCCCATGGACGTGAGCAGGCCGCGCAGCGCGTCGCCCGGCTGGGTGGTGACGCGCGGCCAGGCGGGGATGGTGACCGTGCCGCCCGTGACGAGCGCGGCCGCGAGGAACGGCGCGGCGTTGGACAGGTCGGGCTCCACCGTGACGTCGCGCGCCGCGATCGGCCCCGGCTCGACCCGCCACACGTCGGGCTCGCCGTCGTCGACCACGACCTCGGCCGCCCTGAGCATCTGCACGGTCATCCGGATGTGGGGCTGGGAGGGCACCGGCGGGCCGGCGTGCCGGATCGTGACGCCCTTGGCGAAGCGCGCGGCCGACAGCATCAGCCCCGACACGAACTGCGAGGAGCCCGAGGCGTCGAGCGTGACCTCGCCGCCGGTCAGCGGCCCGCTGATGGTGAACGGCAGCGCGTCGTTGTCGACCCGCGCGCCGAGCGCCCGCAGGGCGTCGAGGATGGGGCCCATCGGGCGCTTGCGGGCGTGCGGGTCGCCGTCGAAGGAGACCGGCCCGTCGGCCAGTGCGGCGATCGGCGGCACGAACCTCATGACCGTGCCCGCGAGGCCGGCGTCGACCGCCGCGCCGCCGCGGATCGGGCCGGGCGTGACGTGCCAGTCGACGCTCGCCGGGGTCTCGGCGGACGGCTCCAGCCGGGCGCCGAGCGCGCGCAGCGCGGCGACCATGAGGTCGGCGTCGCGGCTGCGCAGGGCCCTGCGCACCACGCCGGGACCTTCGGCGAGCGCGGCCAGGACGAGCGCGCGGTTGGTCACCGACTTGCTGCCGGGCAGCGGCACGGCGGCGCTGACGGGCGCGGCGGCGGTGGGCGCGGGCCAGTGCGGAACGGACATGGTCAAAGCCTATCCGGGCGTGACGGGCCGGGGTCACCACCTGCGGACGACGGTGAACACGTGGCGGGAAGGCGTAGGTGTCGGCGCCGCGTGGCAGGGTGGGGTCATGTGCGGTAGATACGCCTCGGCGCGCAAGAAGCACGAGCTCCTGGAGGAGTTCCAGGTCGAGCTGGACGGCGAGCCCGACAAGGAGCTCGGCCCCGACTACAACGTCGCGCCCACCAAGAACGTCTACGCGATCATGGACCGTGTGCCCGACGAGGGCGACCGCGCGGTGCGGCAGCTCAGGGTCGTCAAATGGGGCCTCGTGCCGGCCTGGGCCAAGGACCCGTCGATCGGCTCGCGCATGATCAACGCCAGGATCGAGACGGTGGCGGAGAAGCCGTCCTACCGACGGGCGTTCGCCAAGCGCAGGTGCCTGCTGCCCGCCGACGGCTACTTCGAATGGATGCCGGTCGAGGGCGAGAAGCGTAAGAAACAGCCCTACTACATTCATCCGGCCGACGGCGGGGTGCTGGCGATGGCCGGCCTGTACGAGTTCTGGAAGGACCCCTCGCGCGCCGACGACGACCCGCTCAAATGGCTCGTCACCTGCACCGTGATCACCACCGACGCCGAGGACGACCTGGGCCGCATCCACGACAGGATGCCCATGATGATCGAGCGGGAGCGCTGGGCCGAATGGCTCGATCCCAAGCTCACCGACCCCGCCGAGGCCACCCGGCTGCTGGTGCCGGCCGAGCAGGGGAGGCTCACCGCGTACGCGGTGTCGACCGATGTCAACAACGTCAGAAACAATGGGCCCGACCTCATCAAACCTCTCCCCGAACAAGAGGAGACCGCCCTTTTCTGAAGGTGTAGGAAGTGCGGTAAATGGGCATCCGGTGAGGAAAGCGCGTGCATTCGTTTACTCGAGGTCACCGCCGCACATGCCCCTTTGACTGCACCGGGCGGAACAGCCGGGGAGTTCTCGCCACGGGCTGCTTCCTTTCACCCGGAGGTGCGGATTCGTGGACGTCACGACCGCTCGTGAGCGGCTGGAAGACATGCTGGCCGAACTGGACCGTTCGATCGCCGTTCTGCAGGGAGACCCGGTCGCGGTGCGCGAGCACCACGCGGCCGACGCCGGCTCCGACCTGACCGACGCCGATCGCGCCCGCGCCATGCTGACCGTGGCGGGGACGCAGCGCGACGCGGTCGTCCAGGCGCTCAAACGCCTGGAGGAAGGCGTGTACGGCCGCTGCGTCGACTGCGCCAGGCCGGTGCCCGAAGGCCGCCTGGAGGCGCGGCCGGAGGCCGCCAGGTGCGTCGAGTGCCAGGGCAAGCGGGAGCGGCGCCGCTGAGCGCACCCCAGGTCGGCCGCCGAGAAACCCCTGAGGGTGTCAGCCCTTCTTCCTGGCGCTGGCCACGAGGTGGATGCCCACGGTGTCGTCGTCGTCCGGGTGGGCCTCCAGCTCGGTGCGGACGAGCCAGGTCAGTGAGCGCGCGTCGGAGCCGAGCACGTGGTCGACCGTGGACGGCGACAGCACCGTGCGCGGCCGCACCCACTCCACCTCAAGGCCGGCGCCGATCAGCAGCTCGCGCAACTGCCCGCTGCTGAAGCAGCGCGTGATGCTGCCGTCGGGCCAGGGCACGAGCATGACCTCGCCGGTCTGCCGCAGGTGCTGCCACTGCTCCTGCTCGGCCAGGATCGCCATGCCGAGGACCAGCGAGTCGACGCACACCAGCGCCCGGCCGCCCGGCCGCAGCACCCGGGCGACGTCGCTCATGGCCGACTCCGCCATGAGCTCGATCGACATCACGCGCTCCTCGGCGAGCACCGCGTCCACGCTCGCGTCGGGGAGGAACGCCAGATCATCGGCGCGTATATGACGAACCCGGTCAGCGTCCCGCAACCGGGACTGCAGGTCCACGGTACGGCGGAAGTCCAGCAGTTCGATCACCTTGTGCCCGGCCCTCGCCGCCTGCCCGGACCAGCGCCCACGGCCGCCGGACAGGTCGAGGATCACGGAGGGGTCGGCGGGAAGCCAGCGGTTGAGTTGTTCGGCGGCGACGGCGCGGTAGAACGTCCAGTACGGCCCGAGCGTCCCTGAGCCGTTGAGTTCCTCGGCCGGAATGGGCAGCACACGCGACTCCTGGGTGACGGAAAAAGGGCTACCAGCCGGTACGTATGACGTTCCCCGCACCGGGTCCTTCGTACCTTCTATCTTGCGGGAACAGACGGGGGCGCGGGGATGTTGCGACGAGCATGCTCACATTGGCAGCGCCCCTCCCCGATGCCAGGCCCGCCCTGGGCCAGCGGGTATCCTTCCCCGAGTACGGTGACCCGCAGCAGCCGGCCACCGGTGATCTTAGGGGGGTGGGTCCGGTGCCCGCGACAGGCGCGGAGACGCTGGAGCAGCGGAGCGAGCGATTCGAACGCGACGTCATGCCGTATCTCGAACAGCTCTACAGCGCCGCGCTCCGGATGACCCGAAATCCCGCGGACGCGGAAGACCTCCTGCAGGAGACCTTCGCCAAGGCGTTCGCGTCGTTCCATCAGTTCCAGCAGGGCACCAACCTCAAGGCGTGGCTCTACCGGATCCTCACGAACACCTTCATCAACAGCTACCGCAAGAAGCAGCGCGAGCCCAAGCAGTCCGGCACCGAGGAGATCGAGGACTGGCAGCTCGCGCGGGCGGAGTCCCACACCTCGAGCGGCCTGAAGTCGGCCGAGGTCGAGGCGCTGGAGCACCTGCCCGACGGCGACATCAAGCAGGCCCTCGCGGCGTTGCCCGAGGAGTTCAGGATCGCGGTCTACCTGGCCGACGTCGAAGGCTTCCCCTACAAGGAGATCGCCGACATCATGGGCACTCCCATCGGCACCGTGATGTCGAGGCTGCACAGGGGACGCAGGCAGCTGCGGGGCCTCCTTGAGGACTACGCCCGTGAGCGCGGCCTGGTCCCGGCGGAGGAATCGAAATGAGCTGTGGCAACCCACATGACACGGACTGTCGCGAGGTGCTCGACAAGGTCTACGCCTATCTCGACGGCGAGCTGACCGAGCACGACGTCGTCGAGATCCGCGTGCACCTCGACGAGTGCAGCCCGTGTCTGAAGGAGTACGACCTCGACAAAGCGGTCAAGGCGCTCGTAGCCAAACATTGCGGCTGTGATCCCGTCCCCGCAGACCTGCGCTCGAAAGTGCTGGACCGAATCGCACAGGTGAGAGCCGACCTCGCCGACTAGGATGCTCCCCATGCGCGTGTTGGTCACCGGGGGTGCCGGGTTCATCGGATCGAACCTCGTCGATCGGCTGCTTGCCGACGGTCACGAGGTCCATGTCGTGGACGACCTGTCCTCCGGCAGCAGGGACAACCTGACCGGGGCGGCGGGGAGCGAGCGGTTCCGGCTGCACGTCCTCGACGTGCGCGAGCCGGCCCTGGTGGGCCTGGCCGCCGAGGTGCAGCCGGAGGTCATCTGCCACCTGGCCGCGCAGATCAGCGTGCGCAAGAGCGTCGCCGACCCGGTGCACGACGCCTCCGTCAACGTCGAGGGCACCGCCCGCGTCCTGGAGGCGGCGCACGAGGGCCGCGCCCGCAAGGTGGTCTTCGCCTCGTCCGTGGCGGTCTACGGGCGGCCTGCCACCATTCCGGTGCCCGGTGACGCGGCGACCGATCCGCGCTCGCCGTACGCGGCCTCCAAGCTGAGCGGCGAGATCTACCTCGCCACCTTCCGCGCCCTGCACGGCATCGAGTACACCACGCTGGTGCTCTCCAACGTCTACGGCCCCCGCCAGTCGCCCCAGGGCGAGGCCGGCGTCGTGTCGATCTTCACCGACGCCCTGCTCAACGGCACGCCGACGGTCGTCTTCGGCGACGGCACGCAGACCCGCGACTACGTCTTCGTCGAGGACGTCGTGGACGGCTTCGCCCGCGCCTGCGGCCAGCGCGGCGACGGCCGCAGGTTCAACCTCGGCACCGGCATCCAGACCACCGATCGCCGCCTGCACTCGCTGATCGCCGACGCCGCCGGCGCGCCCGACAAGCCGGGCTTCGCCCCGGCGCGGCTCGGCGACCTGCCCGCCATGGCCGTCGACCCGGTGCCCGCCCAGGTCGGGCTGGGCTGGGAGCCGCGCACCGACCTCGCGACCGGCATCAAGCAGACCGTCGAATGGGCGCGCTCGCATCGCCGCACGTAGTGGCTTGATTACGCTTTGCTTGCGATTCTCCGGCCGGCCGGTGCGGCCGCGTCGTCTTCTGTAGCGTTGGAGCCCAGAAGTCGACGTGGAGGCATCGCATGGTGAAGGTGACGGTCGCCCGGACGCCTGCGCGGGCCGGCGGCGTGACGCCTCGCGGCGTGTCCTGGACCTGACGACGCCGGAGGGGGAGCCGCATGCGTGACCTGCCATGGCCCGCGAGGGTCTACCTGGTCGCCGTCATCGGCGCGGCGGGCGCGCTCATCGCCCGCGCCGGGATGGTCTCCGGCATGCCCGTGGCCACCGGGGACCTCGACGTCCTGCTGGTGCTCGCGCTGCTGTTCCTCGTCTGCGAGTCGATGCCCACGCTGCTCAACGTGGAGCAGTTCGCGGTGTCGGTCAGCTTCTCCGCCTCGCTCGCCGCCGTGGTGCTCATCGGCCCCGAGGGCGCGGCCCTGGTGGGGCTGACCGCGGTGCTGAGCGTCCGGCCGGGGCTGCCGCTGATCAAGCGCCTCTTCAACGGCGCGCAGTTCGCCATCTGCGGCTACGCGGCCGGGCAGGTCTACCTCGCGCTCGACGGGCGGGTCGGCGTGCCCCAGGTCGACGCCTTCGACGACCTCATCGGGCCCTACGCCGCGGCCACCGCCGTCTACGTTCCGCTCAACATCGTGCTCACGCTCACCATGGTGGCGCTGGCCACCGGGGTGCGGGACACCGAGGTGCCGATGCGCGGGATGGCGCAGTTCCTGCTGTCCTATCTGGGTTACGGCACGTTCGGGCTGCTGGTGGCCGGGCTCTGGGCGACCGTGCAGTCGATCTCGGCGGTGCTGGTGCTGCTGCCGCTGTTCGTGGCGCGGTGGGCGTTCGGGCAGTATCACGCGCAGCAGCGCTCGTACGACGCCACCATCGCCGCCCTGTGCCAGGCCGTGGAGACCAAGGACTACTACACGCGGGGCCACTGCACGCGCGTCTCGCACGCCTCCTCGATGATCGCGCAGGAGATCGGCATGGGCCTGGAGCGGGTGCGGGCGATCCGCTACGCCGGCATGCTCCACGACGTCGGCAAGCTCGGCGTGCCCACCAAGGTGCTGCAGAAGGACGGGCCGCTCACCGAGGAGGAGTTCGCCGCGATCCAGCTCCACCCGATGCGCGGCCTGGAGATCGTCCGGGGCATCGGCTTCCTCGACGAGGCCTACGCCGGCATCATGCACCACCACGAGAAGCACGACGGCACCGGCTACCCGATGGGCCTCGCGGGCGACGAGATCCCCGAGTTCGCCAAGGTCATCGCGGTCGCCGACGCGTTCGACTCGATGACCTCCGACCGCTCCTACCGCGGGGCGCGGCCGGTGCCCGTCGCCGTCGAGGAGCTGCGCAAGAGCGCGGGCACCCACTTCGACCCCGTCATGGTCGACGCCTTCATCCGGGCGCTCGAACGCGAGCCGTGGCAGCCGCCGCGCCGGGTCGACCCGCCGCCGCCCGAGGCCGTCGCCACGACCATCAAGGACCACGACGACCCCACCACGCCCATCCAGGTCGTGACCGGGCCATGATCGCCACCGGACGTGTCTCACGCACCACGGGACGCTCGTTCAGCACCGTCCTGCGCAGGCTCGACTCGGGCCAGTTGCTGCTCATCTGCGCGGCCGGACTGGTCGCCGTGGCGGGCGTCGCCCACACCGCCACCGTCGGGCTGGACCGGCCGGAGATCGCCGTCGGGTTCGGCGCGCTGATCGCGGTCGGCGAGCTGGCCAGGCTCACCATGCCGGGCAACCGGGAGGTCGCGCCCATCGGGGCCGCCGCCGCGCTCGGCTACACCCTGCTGCTCGACCTCAGCCAGAACCCGCTGACCCACTCCGCGCTGCAGGTCGTGGCGGTGATCGCGGTCGGCATGGCGGCGGGGGCCGCGCCCCACCTGGCCGTGGGCCGCCCGCCCCGGCTGGACGCGATGGCCCGCAGGCTGCTCACCGGCGCGCTGCTGGCCTTCGCCTTCCGTCCGCTGGCCGATCCGCTCCGCCGGATGACCGAGCCGCCCACCAGCACCTGGTGGCCGGCGCTCGCCGTGATGGTCACCCTCATCGCCGTCAGCCTGCTGGTCGACGTGCTGATCGCCGCCTGGCTGCGGGCCGAGCAGGTGCGCACCGCGTTCCGGGTGGCGGTGCGCGACGAGCTCAACATGGCCTTCCCGCTCGGCGCCGCCGTGGCCGCCTCCGGCGTGCTGCTGGCGCTCGCCACCCACAGCATGGACCTCGTCGCGCTGCTGGTGTTCGCCGCGCCGCTGCTGGTCACGCAGGTGGCCTTCCGCAAGTACGCCGGCATCCGGGCGACCTACCTGCAGACCGTGCGCGCGCTGTCGCGGGTCACCGAGGTCGGCGGCTACGTCGAGCCCGGCCACTCGCGCCGGGTGAGCCGCCTCGCCGTGGCCGTCGGCAGGGAGCTGGGCATGGCCGAGCCCGAGCTGCTGGAGCTGGAGTACGCGGCCCTGATGCACGACATCGGGCAGCTCTCGCTGCGCGATCCGATCCCCGGCGGCGCGACCGTCCTCACCGAGCCCGAGCAGGCCCGCCGGATCGCCGAGCTGGGCGCCGAGGTCATCAGGCAGACGGGCGTGCTCGACCGGGTGGCCGAGGTGGTGCGGCGGCAGTGCGACCCGATCTCCGCCGACCCGCCGCTGTCCAGCCGGATCATCAAGGTCGCCAACGCCTACGACGACCTGGTGGGCCCCTCGACCGACCGCGACCGGGCGGGCGCGGCGCTGGAGCGCATCCGCTGCGCGCCGGGCGGCGCGTACGACCCGCACGCGCTGGAGGCGCTGGCCCGGGTGATCGACCGGGGCCGGCTCTGACCCCATTGTGGGGTTCCTACAGTTCGGCTCCGCCGGATCGGTGGTTTCGGGCGAAAGGGGAAAAGCCACCCGCGGTCATAGGGTAATCCGCGTGCTGACTGAGACGCTCGGACCCGTTCTGATCGCCAACCGAGGGGAGATCGCGCGCCGGATCATCCGTACGGTCAAACGGATGGGCTTGCGGGCCGTCGCCGTGCACTCGGAGGCCGACGCCGACCTGCCGTTCGTACGGGAGGCCGATGAGGCCGTGCTGCTCGGCCCCGCCAACCCCGCGCAGAGCTACCTCGACGTCGCCAAGGTGCTGGAGGCGGCCCGCGCCACCGGAGCGCGGGCGATCCACCCCGGCTACGGGTTCCTCTCGGAGAACGCCGCCTTCGCCCGCGCCGTGGTCGCGGCCGGGATGACCTGGATCGGGCCGTCGCCCGAGGCCATCGACCGCATGGGCGACAAGATCAACGCCAGGAACCTCATGGAGGCCGCCGGCGTGCCGGTCGCGGCGGGCACCCGCGAGCCGGTCACCGACCTGTCGCTCGCGCTGCGGGCCGCCGAGCGCATCGGCTACCCCGTCATGGTCAAGACCGCTGGCGGCGGCGGTGGCATCGGCATGAGCGTGGCGCACGACGACGAGGCGCTGGCCAAGGCGTACGAGCAGGCGGCGCGGGCGGCGTCCAGGTTCGCGGGCGACGCGCTTGACGGCCCCGCGGTGCTGATCGAGCGCTACATCGAGCGGGCCCGTCACGTCGAGGTGCAGATCCTGGGCCTGCCCGACGGCCGGGTGCTGGCGCTCGGCGAGCGCGACTGCTCGGTGCAGCGCCGCCACCAGAAGGTCGTCGAGGAGTCGCCGTCCCCCGGCATCACCCCCGAGCTGCGCGAGCGCATGCTGGCCGCCGCGGTACGGGCCGGCGAGGCGGTCGGCTATCTCGGCGCGGGCACGGTCGAGTGCCTGGTGGACGCCGACCAGCAGGACTTCGTGTTCCTGGAGATGAACACCAGGCTCCAGGTGGAGCACCCGGTCACCGAGCTGGTCACCGGCCTCGACCTGGTCGAGCTGCAACTGCGGGTGGCGGCCGGCGAGAGCCCCGACCTCGACGTACGGCCCCGCGGGCACGCGATCGAGTTCCGCGTCTACGCCGAGGACCCCAAGCGCTTCTTCCCCGGCCCCGGCGTCATCACGACCTGGGACGAGCCGGTAGGCGAGGGCGTACGGGTCGACTCGGGCTACGAGGCGGGCAACACCGTCACGCCGTTCTACGACCCGCTCATGGCCAAGCTGTGCGTGTACGGCGAGGACCGCGCGGACGCCCTGGCCAAGGGGCGCAAGGCGGTCGAGGCGTTCGCGGTCGCGGGACCCAAGAACAACCTGCCGTTCTGCGCCGAGCTGCTGGACAACGAGGAGTTCGTCAGCGGCGACTACGACACCGCGCTCGTCGCGCGGATGCGCGGCGGACGGGCCTAGAGTGAACACATTGACGAAAGAGGGGAGCCCCGGTGGCTGAGGTACGCGCTGAGATGGTGGCCAACGTCTGGAAGGTCCTCGTGAGCGAGGGCGACACCGTCTCGGACGGCGACACGCTGGTCATCCTGGAGTCCATGAAGATGGAGATCCCGGTGCTCGCCGAGGACGACGGCGTGGTCGCGCAGCTCAAGGTCGCCGAGGGCGACGTGATCCAGGAGGGCGATCTCATCGCCGTCATCGACTAGCCGCCCGCCCGCCGCCCGGTCAGCCGAGCCGGCGCTGCGCGCCCGCGAGGAACTTGTGCCGGTCGACGACGACGCGCTCGATCGTCCCCTGGCCCACGACGCCGCGCTTGTCGTGGGCCTCGAAGGCGAAGACCAGCCGGCGGCCGTCCACCTCGGTCAGCTCGACGCCGATCTGCACGTGCGTGCCGAGCGGGCTGGCCGCGAGGTGTTCGAGCGCCACCCGGGTGCCGACGGAGGTCTCGCCGGGCGCGAGGTGCTTCTCGACCGCCTGCACGGTCGCGGCCTCGGCGAGCGCGAGCAGGCGCGGCGTGGCCAGCACGGGCACGTCGCCGCTGCCGGCCCGCTTCGCGGTGTCCGACATCTCGACCATGATGAGCAGCTGAGAGCGGAGACCAGGAGCGAGCGTCATGGGGTCAGCCTAGCGACAGGGATGCCGACTTCCCGGAAACGCGGACAAGTGCCACCACAAGGCCCCAGGATATGGTTTGTACGGCTTAAGACATTTGAGTGGCATGTGGGTCAGGTGAGTCGTACACTCTCTGAGCTTCGTGACCACCGTGTTACCTCGCCGCGACACAAGTTCGCTTTGTTGGGAACCCGCGGGGGCGAGAGGTTACAGAGGTAGGAGGGTAGCGGGGGAATCATGGTGGCCCAAGGAACCACACTGGCGGGGCGGTATCGCTTGGATACCCGCATCGGCGCCGGTGGCATGGGCGAGGTGTGGCGGGGTGAGGACACCGTCCTCGCTCGCACCGTCGCCGTCAAGGTGCTGCTTCCGGGCCGCATGCAGGACCCCGGCTTCGTCGCTCGCTTTCAGGGGGAAGCGCGGGCGATGGCCACGATCAACCACTCCGGCGTCGTGGACGTCTACGACTACGGGGTGAGCGGCGACACCGTCTATCTGGTGATGAAGTTCGTCGACGGCGAGCCGCTCGACCGGCTGCTGGCCCGGCTGGGCCGCATCCCGCCGCAGGCGGCCATGGAGCTCATCGCGCAGGCCGCCTCCGCCCTGCAGGCCGTCCACGACCAGGGCATCGTGCACCGCGACGTCAAGCCGGGCAACCTGCTCGTGCAGCGCGACGGCACGCTCGTGCTCACCGACTTCGGCATCGCCCGCTCCGACCTCGCCAACCGGCTCACCGACGCCGGCATGGTGCTGGGCACGGCCGCCTACTGCGCGCCCGAGCAGGCCGAGGGCGCGCCCGTCACGCCCGCCGTCGACATCTACGCGCTCGGCGTGGTCGCCTACGAGTGCCTGGTGGGGCAGCGGCCGTTCGACGGTGACAGCGCGGTCACGATCGCGCTCAAGCACATCCGCGAGGCGCCGCCGCCGCTGCCTGCCGACATCCCGCAGCCGGTGCGCGCCCTGGTCGAGATCGCGCTGTCGAAGGACCCGGCCCGGCGCTTCCCGTCGGCCAGGGCCATGAGCGACGCGGCCAGGGCCGCCGGCAGCGGGCAGGCCCCGGCCCTTCCCGAGCCGTCCCCCGGCCAGGCGCCGCCCGTCACCGGCGCCACGATGGCGCCCCCAACGGACTACCCGCAGCAGAGCGGCCATTACGAGCAGGGCGGCCACTACGCCGAGACCGGCCACTACGAGCAGTACAAGACCGGCGCCCACCTGCCGGCGCAGGAGCAGACCACGGTCGCCGAGCGGCGCGGCGGGCGGCGGGCCGCCAAGGCGCCGCGCAGGGGCGGGCTGGTCGCGGCCATCGCCGCCGTGGTGGTGCTCGGCGCGGGCGCGACGGCGGTCGCGCTCACCGGCATGACCACCGATGCGCCGCCGCAGGTCACACCCAGCACCGAGCACATGGACGCCGAGTCGCCCACGCCGACGGTGACCAAGCGCAAGAAGAAGCCCACCTTGTCGCCCACCCCCAGGACGGTCACCACCCGGCCGCAGCCGGCGGAGACCTCGGAGGAGCCCACCCCGACCCCCACGCCGACCCCGACGCCCACCCCGACCCCCACGAAGACCCCCACCAGCACGCCGGCGTCCACGGCGAAGAAGGCGGAGGTGCCCCAGCTCGTCGGCATGCGCTATCAGGACGCGCAGGCGGCGGTCGAGGCGTCCGGGTTCACCGCGCGCGTCGAGAACAACACGGTCACCACGGACGGCCTGCGCTGCGGCAAGATCTCCGCGCAGTCGCCGAAGGGCGGGACGATGCTCGAAGTGGGCAAGGTGGTCAAGATGGTCGTCATCGACGGCGGCTGCGAGTCGCCGAGCCCGACGGCCAGCCCGACCACCTCCAAATAGCGCTCAGACCCCCGTCGTGTTGCGGGGGTAGGCGATCTGCGGGTCGGTGGCGATGTTCACCATGTAGGGGATGCCGGAGTCGAACGCCCTGCGCAGCGCCGGGCCGATCTCCGACGGGTCGGTGACCAGCTCGCCGCCCCCGCCGAGCGCGGTGACCACCTGGTCGTAGCGGCAGTTGGGCTGCAGCTCGGCGGCCACGTCGTAGCCGTACAGCAGCTGCATGGGGTGCTTCTCCAGGCCCCAGATGCCGTTGTTGCCGCAGATCATCACGACCGGGAGGCGGTGGCGGACGAGCGTGTCGACGTCCATCAGCGAGAAGCCGGCCGCGCCGTCGCCGAGCAGCAGCACCACCTGCGAGGACGGGCGGGCCAGGCGGGCCGCGATGGAGTAGCCGAGGCCGGTGCCGAGGCAGCCGTACGGGCCCGGGTCGAGCCAGTTGCCGGGGCGGCGCGGCTCGACGTATTTGCCGGCGTAGGAGACGAAGTCGCCGCCGTCGCCGATGACCACGGCGTCGTCGTCCAGGACCCGGTTGAGCTCGCCGTAGATGCGCATGGGGTGGATCGGGTCGGCGTCGGCGGCCAGTAGCTCGGCGTCGCCCGCGATGGCCGCAGCGGCCGCCTCGGAGAGCTTGGAGACCCAGGAGGCGTACCTCTCCGGCTTGACCCCGGCGTCGCCGCAGGCCGCGCCGAGGCCCCAGAACACCACCGACAGGTCGCCGGCGGCCTTGGCGGCCGGCTGCATGTGCGTGGCGAGCTGCGAGGGCGCGTCGGCGATGTGCACGACCCTGGCCAGCGGGGCGCCGTCCTTGCCGCCGAACCAGCCGTAGCCGAGCCGGAAGTCGAGCGGCGTGCCGATCACGACCACCAGGTCGGCCTGGGCGAAGGCGAGCCCGCGGGCGCGCGTCACGAGCAGCTCGTGGCCCGCGGGCAGGATGCCGCGGCCCTGGCCGTTCGGGATGACCGGCAGCCGCCAGGCCTCGGCGAAGTCGCGGGCGGCCTCCTCGGCACGGTCCATCCACACGTCGGAGCCGTAGACCAGCACCGGGCGCTCGGCCTCGGCCAGCAGCCGGGCGATGGCCGCCAGGTCGTCGGGGTCCGGCTCCAGCGGCGACGGCGTCTGCGTCTCCACCGCGTGCGGCTCGGAGGGGGCGAACAGGTGGTCCATGTAGAAGTCGAGGAAGACCGGGCCGCGGTGCGGCGCGACCGCCGTGCGGAAGGCCATCTCGACGTCCTGGCCGACCGAGTCGGCCCCGCTCGCGGTGAACGACAGCTTCGTGATCGGTTCGAGCAGCGGCGGGTGGTCCATCTCCTGCAGTGCGCCGCTGCCCCAGCGGGACTGGGGCGCCCGGCCGCCGAGCACGACCACCGGCGAGCCGTTGAAGTGCGCGGTGGCGACCCCGCTGACGCCGTTGGTGATGCCGGGACCGGCGGTCAGCACGGCGAGGCCCGGCTTCCTCGTCAGCCGGGCGGTCGCCTCGGCGGCGAACACGGCGCTCTGCTCGTGGCGTACGTCGAGGATGCGCATGCCCTCGTGCACCGCGCCGTCGTAGAGCGGGAAGACGTGCCCTCCCGACAGGGTGAACATGGTCTCGGCCCCATAGGCCTTGGACACGGCGACGGCCACGTCACCGGCATGCTTCGCAGACTCCATGCCGGGAACTTACCAACCAGTCACACTCGTAAACAGACCTTCACCGGCAGCACACCGACACCGCGCCCGTGTGGGTGCTGACCTCGATCTTCCGTGGCGCGGCCATGTCCCTTTCGACGGCGAGTGTGACGTTGGTGGCGGAGGCCGTCACGGCGTACGGCGCCGGCGGGACGACGACGGTGACGTCGCCCCTCGTGCGCACCACGGCCCGCACGGACGTCGGCCGGCCGGTGAACGCCGCCCGCACCTCGCCCGCGCCCGTCTCCAGGTCGGCGGACTCGCCGCCCAGCCCGCCGGCGTCGATGTCGCCGCTGCCGGTCCGCGCCCAGATCGGCCCGGCGACCCCGTCGAGCCGTACGGTGCCCGAGACCGAGGTCAGCCGCAGGCTGCCGAACAGGTCGTCCACGGAGAGCTCCCCGGCGGTCGTCCCCGCCACGACGTCGGTCTCCGGCGGCACGAAGACCGTGTAGTCCGCCTGGCAGAGCGAGCCGTCCGGCTGTCCTGAGCCGGGACAGTCGGTGCCCAGCCGCAGCGTGGCGGCGGCGGGGTCCCAGTTCTCCGACACCTTCGGCCGTTCCTTGGACCAGCTCAGCGACCGGCTGATCATCAGCTCGCCGGCCCGGCCGGGCACGATGAACAGGTTGACCGGCGTGGCCGTCGCCTTGATCTCCACGGTGTCGCCGTCGAACGGGATCGACCGCAGGTCGGTGACGACCGGCTCGCGGGCGCGGGCGAAGGCGGTCCAGAGCGCCGCCGTGGACCAGACGAGCGCGATCACGGTCGCCATCGCGCCGGCGGTCAGCCAGAGTGCCCTCACGGCGAGCTCCTGATCTTCAAGAACTGGAGCACGGCCAGCACCCGCCGGTGGTCACCCTCGGCGGGGGACAGGTCGAGCTTGGTGAAGATGTTGCCGATGTGCTTGCCGACCGCGCCCTCGCTGAGCACCAGCGCCTGGCCGATGCCGGCGTTCGAGCGGCCCTCGGCCATGAGCTGGAGCACCTCGTGCTCGCGGGGCGTCAGGCGTTCCAGGGGGTGGCTGTCGCCGCGCACGATGAGCTGCGCGACCACCTCGGGGTCGAGCGCGGTCCCGCCGGAGGCCACGCGGCGCAGCGCGTCGATGAACTCGGTCACGTCCGCCACCCGGTCCTTCAGCAGGTAGCCGACGCCGCCGTTCGCGGCCGAGGCGAGGAGCTGGGCGGCGTAGCGCTCCTCGACGTACTGGGAGAGCACCAGGACCGGCAGCCCCGGCTGCTGGCGGCGCAGCACCAGCGCGGCGCGCAGGCCCTCGTCGGTGTGCGTGGGCGGCATCCGCACGTCGGTGATCACCAGGTCGGGCCGGTGCTCCTCGGCCGCCCGCAGCAGCCCCTCGGCCTCGTCCACGGCCGCCACGACCGCCATGCTGGCCGCGTCGAGCAGCCGGATCAGCCCCTCGCGCAGCAGTACGGAGTCCTCGGCCAGCACTACGCGCACGGCAGGTCCACCTCGATCGTGGTCGGGCCGCCGAGGGGGCTGGAGAGCCGGAGCGCGCCGTCCACGGCGTCGACGCGCTGGGCCAGGCCGCGCAGGCCGGTGCCGCCGTCCATGCGGGCGCCGCCGCAGCCGTCGTCGTGGACGAGCACGTGCAGGCGGTCGCGCTCGCGCCGCACGCTCACCTCGGCCCTCGTGGCCGCGGCGTGCTTGGCGATGTTGGTGAGTGCTTCGGACACGATGAAGAAGGCCACCGCCTCGATGGTCGGGGTGACGCGCCGCTCGATGTCGACGCGCAGCTTGACAGGGAAGGGGGCGCGGGCGGCGACGCCGGACAGCGCCGCGTCCAGCCCCTGGTCGTTGAGCACGGCGGGGTGCAGGCCGCGGACGAAGTCCCGCAGCTCCTTCAGCGCCTGCTTGGCCTCCTCGTGGGCCTGCGCGATGGCGTCCCGGGCCGGCTCCGGCAGGTCGGTGAGGGTGGCGCGGGCCAGCCCCAGGTTCATGGCCAGCGACACCAGGCGCTGCTGGGCGCCGTCGTGCAGGTCCCGCTCGATCCTGCGGCGCTCGGCGTCGGCCGCGTCGATCACGCCCGCCCGGCTCTCGGTGAGCGTCTCGATCCGCTGCCCGAGCTCCGAACGGCTCGGGCCGAGCAGCGTACGGGCCACGAACAGGTCCAGCGCCGCCATCCCGCGCGCCAGCACCGGCGCGAGCAGCAGCAGCGCGAGCCCGACGGCCATGAAGACCGCCACCACCCGCCCGTCGCGCAGGTTGAACTCGAACTGCAGCGGCGGCCGCTCGATCTTGTCCGGCAGGAACGCCAGCAGCCCCACCACGGCACCGCCCCAGGCGAGCGCCACCAGGACCGCGGCGCCCAGCCCCACGACCGGCGACAGCAGGTGGTAGCCGATCTGCCGCCACGTGGCCGCGCTGCGCAGCGTGCTCGGCGTGCGCACGGGCGGGATGCGCGCCCCGAGGAACGCCTCGAACCGGGAGCGCTGCAGCCGCGTGAACAGCGGCAGGCCGCCCCGCAGCACGGGCGGCACGGCGATCGCGACCAGCGTCGAGCCGGCCAGCATCACGGCGACCGGGAGGCCGATCATCACGTGCGCCGTGTCCAGCCAGGCACGCGCCGACCACGGGCGGGGGACCTTCATGGCCTCAACGGTATTGACCGGGGCGATGGACGCGAAATGGGCTTGGTGTGCCGTTCGACGGTGGGGCTAGCCCCACCCTCCGATCAGCTGGCGGAACGCCGACGGGTCGAACGCGCCGCCCAGCGTGGGACCGAGGCTCCGGCGGGCCACGTCCGCGAACGCGTCCCCGTCGAGGGCGCCCGCGCCGTCCGGGAGCGCGCCGGCCAGCGGCCGCGCCGCCAGCATCTCCAGATCGGCCGCCGTGCCGCGCTCGACCGGGCCGGGCTCGGCCGGCCAGCGCCCGATGACCAGCCCGGCGAGGTCGAGCCCGCGGTGGGCCAGCGCCTCCAGGGTCAGCGCGGCGTGGTTGACCGCCCCGCGCCCTGAGCCGGACACCACGAGCACCTGGGCGCTCAGCAGCCGCGCGAGGTCGGCGATGGTGGCGCCGTCCTCGTCGTAGCGCTCCAGCAGCCCGCCGCTGCCCTCCACGAGCACCAGCCGGTTGCTCTCCGCCAGCTCGCGCACCAGCAGCGCCACCGCCGGCAGGGAGACCGGCGGCAGGCCCGCCGCCCGCGCCGCCGCGGCCGGGGAGAGCGGCTCGGCGAAACGGCCGAGCTCGAACGTCGTCGTCACCCCCGACAGCCGCATCACCGTGTCGAGGTCGCCGGGCGCGCCGGCGGCCAGCCCGGTCTGGGCGGGCTTGACCACGGCCACCCCCGCGCCCCTGGCTCGCCCGAGCGCGGCCACGGCGGCCGTCACCACGGTCTTGCCCACCGTCTCGCCGGTGCCTGTGACGATCAGTACGCTCACCCGGCCAGCCTAGACGCGGCCGGCGACCAACCCATGGATCCCCGCCGTACGGCGTCAGGGGCGGCGCAGGCGGGTGACGAACTTGTAGCGGTCGCCCCGGTAGAGCGACTGGGCCCACTCGACCGGGTGGCCGTCGGCGTCGAAGGCGTGCCGGGTGAGCAGGAGCATCGGCAGGCCGACGTCCACGCCGAGCGCCTTGGCGTCGTACGGGGTGGCGAGCACGGTCTCGATGATCTCCTCGGCGTCCGTCAGCCGGACGTTGTAGGCGTTGTGGAGGGTCTCGTACAGCGAGGAGTGGACCTCCAGCTCGCGCCGCAGCCGGGGGAAGCGGCGGGCGGACAGGTGGGTGGTGTCGATGGAGACCGGCTCGCCGTTGGCCAGGCGCAGGCGGTGGATGCGCAGCACGCGGCCGCCCGGGTTGATGGCCAGGCGGCGGGCGAGGGCCTCGTCGGCGGTGATGTAGCCCATCTCCAGGATCTTGGTGTCGGGCTCCAGGCCGGCGGTGCGCAGGTCGCCGATGTAGGAGGTGAGCTGCAGCACCTGGGCCACCTTCGGCTGCGCCACGAACGTGCCCTTGCCCTGGATGCGCAGCAGCCGCCCTTCGACCACCAGCTCGGTCAGCGCCTGCCGGACGGTGGTGCGGGAGGTCTCGAAACGCACGGCGAGGGTGCGCTCGGGCGGCAGGGCGGTGCCAGGCGGCAGACTCTTGGTCAGCTCCAGCAGGGCCCGTTTGACGTCGTAGTACTTCGGAACGCGGGGGCTGTCGTCTGTCACGCGCTCACCTTCACTTCTGCCACGGCGGTGAGGCGTGTCTGATCACCGCGAGATCATCGGAACCCACATTGGCCAAGGAGGTCAACCGCGGGCGGCGGCGGCCGGTCGGCACCGAGCGCGTACGGTGCCGGGCACGCGCGAATCCGGGCTGCTCAGGCTGATGGTGAAGGATATCCACAGCAGCGAGGCTCCCCGCAACCGAGGCCGCCGCGCCGGCGCCCGTGGCGCGCCCCGCCACGGCCTGACCAGCGGCGCGGCGCCGCCACGTGACCGTGGCGATCACCGCGGGCCCGCCCCCGCCGCAGGTTTCAGGCGATTCGATCATTGTGACGGTTCTCACAATATGAGATTGCCCAAAGGAGTCCGGCAAATGAACGGCGGTGCTCCGGCCGCCGGTTTGGTCGTGGCGGGGGAAAGCACGCATGATGCACTCGTGCCGACTCTCAGCGACCTCGTCGCCCGCCATACCGCTCTTGACGAGGCGGATCTCGACTGGCTGCACTCGCTGGTCTCCGACTGGCAGCTGCTCGCCGACCTGTCCTTCGCCGACCTCGTCCTGTGGGCGCCGCTGGCGGGGGAGAGCGGCTGGATCGCGATCGCCCAGATGCGCCCGACGACCGGCCCCACCGTCTACCACGACGACATCGTCGGCAGCGTGGCGGCCAAGGGCGAGCGGGCCCTCATCGACACCGCGTGGAACGAGCGCCGCATCTGCCGCGAGGGCGACCCCGACTGGTCCACGGGCGTGCCGGTCAGGGAGGAGACGATCCCGGTCCGGCGCGCGGTCGAGGGCGGCGAGGGCCGCTTCCTGGCCGTCATCCAGCGCTCCACCAACCTGTCCTCGGCCCGCACGCCCTCCCGGCTGGAGCTGACCTACCTGCAGAGCGCCTCCGACCTGGCGCAGATGGTGGCCGAGGGGCGCTTCCCGTTCTCGGGGGAGGAGCCGATCCTGGTCCGCTCGCCGCGGGTCGGCGACGGCCTGCTCCGCCTCGACCGGGCGGGGCGCGTCACCTACGCCTCGC
Organism: Nonomuraea bangladeshensis; assembly: GCF_039529455.1. Classification (NCBI taxonomy): domain Bacteria; kingdom Bacillati; phylum Actinomycetota; class Actinomycetes; order Streptosporangiales; family Streptosporangiaceae; genus Nonomuraea; species Nonomuraea bangladeshensis. The sequence continues at coordinate 157,305 of NZ_BAAAMV010000015.1, read as the reverse complement.
CGAACGCCCTGTCCGCCTACCGCCGGCTCGGCCTGCACGCCGACCTGGTCGGCTCCGAGCTGGGCCCGGTCACCGCGACGCTGTGCTACTCCGACGAGCCGATCAACGAAGACCTCATGATCGTGGCCAGCGGCCGGGCGGCCAAGGAGACCGAGGTCGAGTCCGGCGGCACGACCGTGCAGCTCAGGGCCATCCCGCTGATCGTGGGCGGCGGCCGCATCGGCGCGCTGGTGCTCATCAGGGACGTCACCGAGCTGCGGCGGCGCGAGCGCGAGCTGATGACCAAGGACGCCACCATCCGCGAGATCCACCACCGGGTGAAGAACAACCTGCAGACGGTGGCGGCGCTGCTCCGGCTCCAGGCCCGCCGCCTGCAGGTGCCCGAGGGCCGCGAGGCGCTGGAGGAGGCCGTGCGCCGGGTCGGGTCCATCGCGATCGTGCACGAGACGTTGTCGCACGCGCCCGAGGAGTTCGTCGACTTCGACGAGATCGCCGACCGCGTCATCGCGATGGCCGGCGAGGTCTCGGCGGCGGAGGCGGCGGTGACGCCGCGCAGGGTGGGGGCGTTCGGGGTGCTGCCGTCCCTCATCGCCACGCCGCTCGCCATGGCGCTGACCGAGTTGCTGCAGAACGCGTTGCAACATGGACGCCCCAGGCGGCTGGAGGTGGTGGTGGAGCCGGCGCTCGACCGGCTCAACGTCACCGTTTGGGACGACGGGCGGGGGTTGCCCGAGGGTTTCGACCTCGACAGCAGCACCAGTCTGGGGCTGCAGATCGTCCGTACGCTGGTTGAGGGGGAGCTGTCGGGAAGGTTGTCCGTACAGCCGCGCCCCGCGGGCGGCACCGAGGTCGTGCTCTCGATCCCGCGTCCGGCGAGCGGTTGAGGTCGCTTGTGCAGGTGGGGGTCAGGCGGTCGCGCGGGCGCGGGCACGGGCGGCGCGGCGCTTGAGCGCGCGGCGCTCGTCCTCGCTGAGGCCGCCCCACACGCCGGCGTCCTGGCCGGACTCGATGGCCCACTTCAGGCAGGCGTCGACGGCCGGGCAGGAACGGCAGACCTGCTTGGCCTCCTCGATCTGCATGAGGGCGGGGCCGGTGTTGCCGATCGGGAAGAACAGCTCGGGGTCCACGTCACGGCAGGCAGCTCGGTGGCGCCAGTCCATGCGTCCACTCCTTAGTAGATGAAGCCTTTGGTCGGCTCCGTGCGGCTACTACTTTGTGAAGAGTTTCACTAACTCCAGCGAACGATGGCCCGAATCCTGTCGAGGACCGGGGTCGTCCGCTGACGGTCGAAGGGCCTAGGGGTTGTTAAAGGTCCTACGTTCCGACGTCAGCCTGAGCCTGTCAGCCACGCAGAGTGCACGCAAGAGGGTTTGCGCGAAGTTTTGGCCGTTATGGATGTCGGATGCGTCACACAATGACCGAATGTAACCAGCTAGACCAACACTTGTAATGCGTTCGGAGTAGACCGGAAGGTCACTGACTCGCGTTCGCCCAGGTAGTCGCCGTCCAGCTGAAAGGCCACGGGACGGTGCGCGGTGAGCGTGAACTCGGCCTCGTCGTGGAGCTGGACGAGGTGTTTCCCCGACGGAAGGGCCTCACTCTCCGTGAGCATGTGCTGGATCAGGGGCGTGAGCGCGACCGGGCCCATCCGGCGCAGCCCGAGCAGGTCGAGGCCGGTCTCGAAGCTCGCCCACGGGGTGGGGCGGACGGGCCTCGTGCCGACGTACGTCCACGGCGAGGTGTTGGAGATGATCGCCATGAAGACGCCCTCGGCCGCCGGGATGCCGGGGCCGGTCACCGTCATCGCGGGATGCCGCTTGTCCGTGGCCAGATAGTGGCGTAGAGCGGTGTTCACATACCGGGCGGGGGTAGCCTTCCTGCCGGTGCCGCGCAGGCCCTCCACGGCCCGTACGACCTCGGCGTCATAGCCCATCCCCGCGCAGAACGTGAAATAGCGGCTCTGGCCCTCCCAAAGGGCCTGGCCCAGGCCGACCGTCCGCCGGCGGCCCTCGCGCAGCGCCTCCAGCACCGCGCCGGTGGCCTCGACCGGGTCGTTGGGCAGGCCGAGCGCGCGGGCGAAGACGTTGGCGCTGCCGCCGGGGATGACGATGAGCGCGGGGCGGCGGGTGCTGGGGTTGTCCGGCACGTCCTGCGGCGCCGGCGGCCCGTCGCCGTTCACCGGGTTGAGCAGGCCGTTGACGGTCTCGTTGATGGTGCCGTCGCCGCCGAGCACGGCCACCACGTCGTAGCCCTTGTCGCGCGCGGTCGCCGCCAGACCGGCGGCGTGCCCGCGGTAGCGGGTCTCCTCGACGGCGAGCTCCACGGCCGCGCCGAGCGCGCGGATGAGGACGTCCCTCGTGCGGGCGTTCGTGGTCGTGGCCTTGGGGTTCACCAGCAGCATCGCGCGCATGCCGCCAGCGTAGCCCCTGATCGGGGACCCGCTTCAGTGGCCTCGGGGAGGTAGGGTACGGGGCGTGAACCGTCGTCCGCTCACCCTCGTGATCGCCGCCGTCGTCGTCAGCCTGGAAGGGCTGCTCGCCCTCGGCCTGGGCGTCTTCGTCGCCGTCGAGACCGTGGTCGGCAGGCCCGGCAACCTGACGAGCGCGATCGCCGAGGCGGCGTTCGGGGTGCTGATCGGCGCCGGGCTGCTCTGGGTGGCCTGGGGCGGCCTGTTCAGGATGGAGCGGTGGGGCCGCGCGCCCGGTGTGGTGGCCCAGATCTTCCTGCTGCCGGTGATCTACACGCTCTTCGAGTCGGACCTGCCGCAGCTCGGTGTCCCGCTGCTGGTGGCCGCGCTGGCGGGGCTGGTCGCGTTGCTGGCGCCGCCCACCACGCACGCGCTCTACGGCGACGAGCAGCACGCGGCCTAGCTGCCCGGCCGTCTCATCGACGTTCGCGAGCAGCCCTGACCCGTCAGTCCTCGGCTGTCAGGCCCTCGCGCAGCTGGGCGAGGGTGCGGGCGAGCAGGCGGGAGACGTGCATCTGTGAGATGCCGAGCTCGGTGGCGATCTGCGACTGCGTCATGTTGCCGAAGAACCGCAGCAGCAGGATGCGCTTCTCGCGCGGCGGCAGCCGCTCCAGCAGCGGCTTGAGCGACTCGCGGTATTCGACGCCTTCCAGCGACTCGTCCACGATGCCGAGCGAGTCGGACACCGCGGGGGCGTCGTCGTCGCCGGAGTCGGGCGCGTCGAGGGACACCGTCGAGTAGGCGTTGGCCGACTCCAGCCCCTCCAGCACCTCCTCCTCGGTCATCTTGAGGTAGGCGGCCAGCTCGGCGACCGTCGGGGCGCGGCCCTCGCGCTGCGACAGATCGCTTATGGCCTTGGTCAGCGAGAGCTTCAGCTCCTGCAGGCGGCGCGGCACGCGGACCGCCCAGCCCTTGTCGCGGAAGTGCCGCTTGATCTCGCCGACGATGGTGGGCGTGGCGTAGGTGGAGAACTCCACGCCGCGGTTGAGGTCGAAACGGTCGATGGACTTGATCAGACCGATGGTGGCGACCTGGGTCAGGTCGTCCAGCCACTCGCCCCTGTTGCGGAAGCGGCGAGCCAGGTATTCGACCAGGGGAAGGTGGAGCTCGACCAGCTCGTCCCTGATGCGCTGACGGCGCGGCTCCTCGGGGCCCAGCTCGGCCAGCTCGGCGAAGAGCTGACGGGCGCGCACCCTGTCGGGCACGGCGTGTTCGCTGGTGGCCATGGCTCCAGTCCTTTCCGTCACGCCGGCCCCGCCGTGCTCTGGGCCGTTCCTCGGCGCTTACGGAGGACGATGGCCATGCGGTCGGCGCTGTCGGTCACCGCGTCGACGTCGTCGGCCAGCGCGGTGAGCACCATCCAGGCGAAGTCGTCACGCTTGGGCGCGGAACTTCCGACCGTCGCCACCTCGACCCTGACCTGCATCTCCTGCCCGGTCAGCTCGAACTCGGCGGTGAGGTCGGTGCCGGGCACCGCCTCGTTGAGCAGCATGGCGCACGCCTCGTCGACCGCGATCCGCAGGTCCTCGATCTCGTCCAGCGTGAAGTCCAGCCGCGCCGCCAGCCCAGCGGTGGCCGTACGCAGCACGGACAGGTAGGCGCTCGCGGCGGGGAGCCGGATGCTCACCACGTCGCGGATGCCGGCCACGCCCTGCGCGCGCGTCTCGGTTTCCTCGGTCACGTTCCTCCTCGCATATCCGACGCCAACTGCAACTTACCGCCCCGGAGAGGTGCTTGGACGAATCAGACTCGCCATCTACGGAAAAGGCTCTGCGCGGTCGTGGACCGCGCAGAGCCTTTGTGCCGTTTTAGGCAGCCTTGGTCTCCCAGAAGATCTTGGAGATCTCGTCGATCTTGCCCAGCAGCTCGTCCGCCTTGGCGACGTCGACCGTGCCCTTGGCGCCCGCGGCGCCCGCGAGCTTCGTGGCGTCCCAGAAGAGCTGGTGGAGCTGAGGGTACTGCTCAAGGTGCGGCGGCTTGAAGTAGTCGGTCCAGAGCACCCAGAGGTGGTGCTTGACCAGCTCAGCGCGCTCCTCCTTGATGTGCAGCGCGCGGCCGCGGAACACCGGGTCCTCGTTGGCCGCGTACTTCTCCATGATTGCCTTGACCGACTCGGCCTCGATGCGGGCCTGGGCGGGGTCGTAGACCCCGCAGGGCAGGTCGCAGTGCGCGGAGGCGACGTGCTTGGGTCGTAGCAGTCGTGCGAGCATCGGAAAGTCCTTCCTGGATGCTGAATCAGCTTGGTCCACAACCGACCTTACTCGGGTCCGGAAGGCGGCGGAGTGGGGGGTAGAGCCGATGAGAGTGCGTGTCGAGGGCGATTCCATGCGACCCGGTCTGGTCCCCGGCGACTGGCTCCTCGTCCGCAGGAACGTCCCCGTGCGCCCCGGCGACGTGGTCGTGGCCCGGCTGCCCGGCGAACCTGAACGGCTCATCGTGAAACGGGCGCAGTGGCACGGGGCGGACGGATGGTGGCTGGAGAGCGACAACCAGCGGGCGAGCGGCCGGCGGGACAGCTGGGACTTCGGGCCGGTCCACGACATCGTGGGGCGCGTCGTGCTGCGCTACTGGCCGCTGGTCCGCCGGCGGCGGTGAGCGCGGCCCGGGGGCAGCTCAGAACGGGCTCAGGACGGCCTCAGGGCGTCTCCTGGCGGCGGCGGGCCCGGTAGGCGGCCACGTTGGCCCGGCTGGCGCAGCGGGCCGAGCAGTAGCGGCGGGAGCGGTTGGAGGAGGTGTCGAGGAAGGCCCGGCCGCAGCGCGGCTCGCGGCAGCGGCCCAGCCGGTCCGCGCCCAGCTCCGCGACGACCGCGGCGAGGCCCATCACGGCGGTGGCCGCCGGGTCCTCGGCCAGGTGCAGGTGCCAGGCCCCGCCGTCGTGGGCGGAGAGCTGGGGACGTACGGGATAGCGCACGAGCAGGGCGTTGAGCCGCTCGGCCACGGCCCGCTCGTCGCCGGCCACGTCGAAGACCGCGGCCAGCTCCTGGCGCAGCCGGATCAGCTCGGGCGGCGGCACGAGATCGTTGACGAGCCGGACCGCCCACGCGGCGTAAGAGGTCAGGTCCATGCCGGAGTATTACACGCCCGGTGGGGGCTCCGGCCCGCGCCGGAGCCCCCACCGTGGTCAGCCCTCGGGGTGCAGCACGCGCCGCAGGAACGTCTTCGTCCGCTCCTGGGCGGGGTCGCCGATCACCTGGGACGCCGGGCCGTCCTCGACGACGACGCCGCCGTCCATGAACACCACCCGGTCGGCCACCTCGCGGGCGAAGCCCATCTCGTGGGTGACCACGAGCATGGTCATGCCCTCCTCCGCCAGCTTGCGCATGACGGCGAGCACGTCGCCGACCAGCTCGGGGTCGAGCGCGGAGGTGGGCTCGTCGAAGAGCATGAGGTCGGGGTTCATGGCCAGGGCGCGGGCGATCGCGACGCGCTGCTGCTGCCCGCCCGACAACTGGCCGGGATGGGTGTCGCACTTGTCGGCGACGCCCACCTTCTCCAGGTTCTCCCTGGCGACGGCCTCGGCCTCGCTCCTGCTCCGCTTCAGCACCCGTTGCTGGGCGATCATGACGTTCTGCAGCGCGGTCATGTGCGGGAACAGGTTGAACTGCTGGAAGACCATGCCGATGCGGCGGCGTACCGCGTCGAGGTCCACGTCGGGGTCGGTGACCTCGACGCCCTCCACGAAGACCTTGCCCCTGGTGGGCGTCTCCAGCAGGTTCACACAGCGCAGCAGGGTGGACTTGCCCGAGCCCGACGGGCCGATGACGCACACCACCTGGCCGGGCTCGACGGTCAGGTCGATGCCCTGGAGCACCTGGTTGTCGCCGAAGGACTTGTGCAGGTCCGCGATCTCGATGGCGTGCGTCATCGCTTCCTCCCCTTGCGCCCCTCCAGCCGGGAGGCGAGGTATCCCAGCGGGATGGTGACGATCAGGTACGTCACGCCCGCCACCATGATCGGCGTGGCGTTGGCGTACTGGGAGGCCAGGTCGTTGCCGAACTTGGCCAGCTCGACGTACTCGCCGGACACGCCCAGGAACAGCACCAGGGAGGAGTCCTTGAGCAGCGCCACGAACTGGTTCGTGGTCGGCGGGATGACCATCCTGATGGCCTGCGGGATGATCACCGTGACCTGGGCGCGGGTGGCGGACATGCCGAGCGACCTGGCCGCCTCCGTCTGGCCCTTGGGCACGGCCTGGAGGCCCGCGCGGAAGACCTCCGCCTGGTAGGCGGCGCCGACCAGGCCCAGGCCGAGGATGCCCTGCCCGTACGTGCCGAAGGGCACCTGGAAGCCGGGCAGCGCCAGCGGCAGGAAGGTGATCATCAGGAAGATCAGCAGCGCGGGCAGGCCGCGGAAGATCTCGATGTAGACGATCGCGATCCACCGGTACGGCCGCACCTGCGACAGCCGCATGAGGGCCAGCAGCAGCCCCAGCACGAACGCGAAGACGAACCCGCCGACCGCGTAGATGATCGTGTTGCGCAGCGCGACCGTGAACAGCTCGGGCAGCGCGTGCCCGGCCACGTCGGGCTTGGCGAAGTTCTGCGCCAGGCTGCCCCAGTCGGCGTACAGGATGACGGCGACCAGCGCGACGACCAGCACGGCGTACTGGACGGCGCGGCTGATCTGCTGCTTCTTCCGCGGGCTGAGCCTGGCGCGGGCAGGCTCAGCCGTCTTGGGCAGGTCGGTCATGGGTCAGCCCAGCTCGCCGGGCTTCTTGCCGAACCACTTCACGTAGATCTTCTCGTAGGTGCCGTCCTGCTTGGCCTTGGCCAGCTCCTCGTTGATGGTCTTGACGAGGGTCGGGTCGGCGTCCTTCTTCAGGCCGATGCCGTACTGCTCGCCGGTGTCGAGGCTGGCGATCAGCTCGAACTTCTCGGCGACCTCCGGCTTCTTCAGCCAGGTGAGCACGACCGGCAGGTCCTGGATGATGACGTCGGCCTGGCCGGCCTGGAGCGCCAGCAGCTCCTTGGGGGAGTCGGCGTACTCGGTGGGGTTGAAGCCCTGCTTCTTGGCGTAGTCGAGGCCGGTGGTGCTGGCCTGGGCGCCGAGCTTGAGACCCTTCGCCTTGACGTCCTCCAGGGACTTCGCGCCCGTGCCCTTCTTGGCCAGCAGGGCCTGCGTGGCGTCGAAGTACGGGTCGGAGAAGGTGATGTTCTGGGCCCGCTCGGGGGTGATGGTCATGCCCGCGGCGGCCACGTCGCACTTGCCGGCGGCCATGGCGGCGCCGCTCTTGATCACCGCGAAGTCGATGTCCACGATGTTCTGGGTGACGCCGAGCTTCTTGGCGGCGAGGTCGACGATGTCGACGTCGAAGCCGACGACGTTGCCGCTCGCGTCCTTGAACTGGAACGGCTCGTAGGGGATGTTGGTGCAGACCGTGAGCTTGCCGGGCTGCACCAGCTTCACCGCGGCGGCGCCCGAGCCGGTGCCGGCGCTGGCGCTGGTGTCGGCGCCGCCCGAGCCGGAGTCGCTGCCGCACGCGGACAGGGCGAGAGCGGCGGTCAGGGCGAGCGCGCCGGCGGCGTAGCCACGGCGGCCCTTGGGGCTGAGGGCCATGTACGGCCTCCTATGAAGTGAAAAGCCACAGAACTTGCGTTTTGTGCAGTTTAGATGCGATTTTGCGCCGTTCCGTCATCAGCGGTTTAACGATGCGTCAACGGAACGGCCTCGAACCGTCCATCCGGGTGCCCCATGGTGCCCCAGCGGGGACGCTGGCTCGGACCACCGTCTCACGATGTGGCACTATGGGGTGACGGGTGACCCCCGAACCCCCATCACGAGATGACGCCGAGGGGACCCTGGCAGCTACAGAAGCCATCCCGCTCGCGATCATCCGCCGAAGGTTGTTCCGCTTCCGATGACTCCAGGGGTCGCTGTGGCTGTCACGCCCGCTTCTGCGCCAGGTTCCTCATCCGTCGAAAACCTCGATCTCGATCCCGCCTTCGCGCTGCACCGCGGCGGCAAGATCGAGATCCGCTCCACCATTCCGGTCCGCGACGCCGACGACCTGTCGCTCGCCTACACGCCCGGCGTCGCCCGGGTCTGCACCGCCATCGCCGAGACGCCGGCGCTCGCCCACGACTACACCTGGGCCTCCAGGGTCGTCGCCGTGGTCTCCGACGGCACCGCCGTGCTCGGCCTCGGGGACATCGGCCCGGCGGCCGCCATGCCCGTCATGGAGGGCAAGGCGCTGCTGTTCAAGGAGTTCGGCGGCGTCGACGCCGTGCCCATCTGCCTCGACTGCACCGACGTCGACGCGCTCGTCGAGACCGTGGCGCGGCTCGCGCCGTCGTTCGGCGGCATCAACCTCGAGGACATCAGCGCGCCGCGCTGCTTCGAGGTCGAGGCCCGCCTGCGCGACCTGCTCGACATCCCCGTCTTCCACGACGACCAGCACGGCACCGCCATCGTGGTGCTCGCCGCGCTCCAGAACGCCGCCCGGCTGACCGGCCGGACCCTCGGCGACCTGCGGGCGGTCGTCGCGGGCGCGGGCGCCTCCGGCGTCGCGGTGACCCGCATCCTGCTGGAGGCCGGCATCGGCGACATCGCGGTCTCCGACTCCAAGGGCCTGATCTACCAGGGCAGGGAGGGGCTCAACCCGGTCAAGGAGGCGCTCGCCCGCGACACCAACAGGGCCGGGCTCACCGGCTCCACCGAGGAGGCCCTGGCCGGCGCCGACGTGTTCGTCGGGCTGTCCGGCTCGACGGTCAGCGAGCAGGCCATCGCCTCCATGGCCGACGGCTCGATCGTCTTCGCCCTGTCCAACCCCACCCCCGAGGTCCACCCCGAGGTCGCCGCCCGGCACGCCGCGGTCGTCGCGACCGGCCGCTCCGACTTCCCCAACCAGATCAACAACGTGCTGGCCTTCCCCGGCGTGTTCCGGGGCGCGTTCGACGTGCGGGCCTCCACGATCACCGAGAACATGAAGGTGGCCGCGGCCGACGCGCTCGCCGCCGTCGTGGGCGACGACCTCGCCGCGACGTACGTCATCCCGAGCCCCTTCGACGAGCGCGTCGCGCCCGCCGTCACCGCCGCGGTGGCCGCCCAGGCGCGCGCCGACGGGGTCGCCCGGCTCTGATCGGCTTGCTGCAGTGGTTTTCGGCGGGCGGGGCTCTTGCGGGCCCCGCCCGCCGCCGCGTTGAGCCGGTGACGGTCGAGCTGCAGGAAGCTGCTGGGGGAAGTTGTTGCAGAGAGTTGGGGCAACCTTTGGGAACGGCCCTCATCCTTTACCCAAGGTGCTATAACTGTAGCTCTCTGTAATGACCGTGGGCGCCGACTCCTGTGCAGAGGAGAGCGATGGAACGCGAGCCCAACCGGCTGCTGCAGCAGCTCATCGCGGAGGCGGGTTTCTCCCACAAGGGACTGGCCAGGCGCCTCAACGACCTGGGTGCCGCCCGCGGCACTCCGGGCCTCAAATATGACCATAGTTCGGTGCTGCGCTGGATCGGTGGCCAGCGACCGAGGGACCCGGTCCCCGGACTGCTCACGGAGATCTTCGCGATGCGCCTGGGCAGGCCGGTCACCACGGAAGACCTGGGCATGCCCGCCGTCGTCACGCCCCTCGATCTTGGACAGGAGTTCACGCACACCTGGCAGGAGGGGGTCGCGACCGTGACCGCACTGTGGCGGGCCGACGTGGAAAGACGGCGGTTCCTGATCGACTCGACCTTCGCCATCGGAGCAGGCTCGGTCGGAGCCGTCCGCTGGCTGACGTCCCCACCCGAGGGACGTCCGAGCGGCGGCGGGGCGCGGCGCGTCGGCCGCGCCGACATCGCCGCCATCCAAGAGGTGACCCGGTCCTTCGGGGAGCTCGACAACCGTTTCGGCAGCGGCCGGGTCCGCGCGTCCGTCATCAAATATCTCGACACCGCCGTTACGCCGCTGCTCAAGGACGGCCTCTACGGCGACGCCACCGGCCGGCAGCTCGCGGCGGCCGCCGCCGAGCTGACCCGGCTGGCCGGCTGGATGGCCTACGACATGGAGCAGCACGGTCTCGCGCAGCGCTACCTCATCCAGGCGCTCCGCCTGGCCAGGGGTGCCGGCGACCAGACCCTCGGCGGCGAGATCCTGGCCGGCATGGCCCACCAGGCCATCTACATGGGCCAGCCGGACCACGCGCTCGACCTGGCGCGGGCGGCCCAGCTCGCGGCGCGCGGCGCGGGCGTCGGCACCCTGCTGGCCTCCGCGCACGTCCTGGAGGCGCACGCGCACGCGGCGCGGGGCGACTCCCGCTCCTGCGGCGCCTCGCTCAACCAGGCCGAGCACTTCTTCGAGGTCCGCAAGCCCGCCGACGAGCCCTCGTGGCTCGGCTACTTCGACGAGGCCTACCTGTCCGCCAAGTTCGCCCACTGCTTCCGCGACCTCGGTGACGGCCACCGGACCGTCCAGCACGCGCGGCGCTCGCTCGACATGGACTCCCGCTTCGTGCGGGGGCGGATGTTCAACCTGTCCCTGCTGTCGGCCGGGCTGCTCCAGTGCGGGGAGCTGGAGCAGTCCTGCGTGGTCGCCTCCAGGGCGCTGTCGCTCGCCGGTGAGCTGCAGTCCGCCCGGTCCCGGTCCTACGCCGCGGACCTGCGGCGGCGGCTGGAGCCGTACAAACATGAGGGGGCGGTGGCTGAGTTGCACGAGGCCACCCGCCAGCTCGCGGCGGTCTGAGGAAAAGCGGACGGCCCGGAGCGTCCACGCGGGACGCTCCGGGCCGCTCTGCCGGGTTACTGCAGCAGTTCGCCCTTCGGGCTCACGATGGCCTTCGTCTCGGCCAGGCTCGCCTGGTTGTAGACGTCGGCGACCTCGCCGTCGAAGTACGGCGAGCTGATGAAGTCGATCCGGTTGTTGCCGTCCTGGTCGGCGAAGGTGCTCGTCAGGCCGTTGACGTAACCGGTGCGCTTGTTGTTGTTGTACTTGATCAGCCAGGGGCCGCCGTCGGCGCCCGGCGTCATCGAGCACTTGAGCGCCTGGTGGGTCTCCACCTTGAAGGTGTTGATCTGGTACGTCTTCGTGGCGGTCTTGCCCATGCAGTACTTCGGCGTCAGGCCGGTGTAGGGCCTGTCGCCGTCGGGGTGCGGGGCGCTCGGGTAGCCGAAGGCGATGACGTTCTGGCCCATGGGCTGGTTCCAGGCGAAGCCCTGGCCGCCGACGACGTCACCGAGCCGGCCGAGATCCTTGGCGACGCCGATGAAGTAGTGGCCCTCGAAGTACTTGCGGGACGTGCCGGGCTTGACCCACTTCTGCGTGTAGTAGTGGGTGATGGAGTAGTTGCCGGCCTTGTCGGGGCCGGTGCCCTTGTCACCCGGGCCCTTGTAGTCGTCCCACTCCTTCTTGGACACCTGCTCGACGACCGGCTCGCCGAACTTGAAGCCCTGGCCCTTGCCGACCTTGGCGGCGACGTACTTCGCCTTGGTGGTCTCGACCTTCTCCAGGACCGCGTCCGGGTGGTCGGGGCCGACCAGGTCGGAGGCCTTGTCCTCACCCTCGGACCAGCACTCGCCGAGGTTGAGCTGGCACTTGAGGAAGTCCTCCTTGGAGATCTCCCGCGGCTTGATCCACTTGTCGCCCTGCCACGCCTTGTACTCGCTGAGCGGGACCTCCTTCTCGGCGCCGAGCTCGACGCCGTTGTGAACGGCCACGAAGGCGTAGTCGCCGTCGTAGTCGTCATAGGTGTCGAGGTCGTAGGCGGTGAAGGCGTAGGCGCCGACGTAGATGCCCCAGGGGGCCTTGCCCTGGTAGTAGCCGGGGATGAAGACCCACTTGCGGAAGACGTCCTTGCCGCGCTCGTACACGCAGTGGCCAGCGGTGACGACCAGGTTGCGATGGCGGGACTGGATGGAGGTGGCCGAGCACCAGCGGTACTTGCCGGAGCGGTCGATGAAGAAGACCTTGCCGATGGTCTTCGGCAGGTTGACGTTCTTCACCTTGGTGGCGGTGGCGACGGACCCAGTGGGTGCGGTCAGGCCGGGCTTGCCGTCGTCGGGGGTCTTGCTCTGGGCGCCCACGAGCTTGGGCACGTTCTTGAAGTCCCAGTAGTACTGGGTGGCCTTGCGCAGGGCGGCGCCGTTGGCGTCGAGCCAGAAGTTCGCGCTGCTGTAGGCGTCAGCGGGCTTCGGCGCGAGCGGGTCGGTGGCCCAGTGCGGCTCGGCACTGGCGGGGAAGGCGAAGGTGGCGGCGGTCAGGCCGGCGGCGGCGAGGGGGATGAGCAGGCGCTTCAACGGGAGGCTCCACGGCGGTTGTCAAGAAACAGCGTAAGGACCCTATCGATCAATGATCGTTCTGGTAAGGGTCCTTCTCGGATTTGTCCCCAGATAGGCCGAAGGGCCCGGCGAAAGCCGAGCCCTTCGGGTAAAGCAGTGGTCTGAGGTTTGGACCCCCAGCTCCAGAGGATGTCCTGAATTAGGACATCTTGCCGGACCACAGAGCGGCAGCAGCCTTGTAGACAGCGGCCGTCTCGCCGTCGAAGTACGACGAGAAGATCGTGTCGTAGCGGTTGTTGCCGTCCACGTCGCCGAACACCGCGGTGGTGACACCGTTGACGTAGCCGAGACGCTTGGCGTTGCTGTACTTGAGCAGCCACGGCGAGCCGTTGTAGCCGGGGGTGACGGCGCACTTCAGGGACACGAGCTCCTCGGCCTTGATGGCCGCGACCACGGTCCGCTTGGTGCTGGTCTTGCCGTAGCACCACTTCGGCGTGACACCCGTGTAGGGCTTGTTGCCGTCGGGGTGCTCGCCACCCGGGTACCCGAAGGTACGGACGTACTTGCCGGTCGGCTGGTTCCAGGCGAAGCCCTGGCCACCGACGTTGTCGCCCAGACGACCCGCGTCCTTGACGAAGTTCTCGATGAGGTAGAACTCGGTCTTGAAGAACTTGGTGTCGCTGCCGGGCAGCACCCACGACTGCGTGTAGAAGTGGGTGATGGTGTAGTTGCCCTGCTTGTCGACGTTCTTGTAGCCGGGGCCCTCGTAGCGGTCGTAGTCCCGCTTCGAGACCATCTCGGTGATGGGCTCGCCGAACTTGTAGCCCTCGCCCTTGCCGATGCGGGCGTTCTTGTAGGTCTGGTAGCTAACCTCGACCTTCTCGACGACCGCACCCGGGTAGTCCGGGCCGACCTTCTTGGTGCGCTCGCCGCGCTTCACCCAGTAGGAGTCCGTGGAGGTCGGGTCGAGCTTGCCCTTGAGGAACTCCTCCTTGGAGATCTCGACGTCCTTGGCCTCCTTGAGACCCTGGTACGCGTCGAACTCCGACTTGGTCACCTTCTTGGCGTCGCCGCCACCCAGCGTGATGCCGTTGTAGACGGTGACGAAGGCGTAGTCCTTGTCGTAGTCCTCCATCGTGGAGAAGTCGTAGTGGGTGAAGGCCTGCTTACCCACGTAGATGCCCCACGGAGCCTTGCCCTGGTAGTAACCCGGGACGAAGACCCACTTGTCGAGGACGTGCCCGTTCGCACCGGTCTGGTACACGCAGTGACCAGCGGTGGCGACCAGGTTGTGGTAGGTCGACTGGATCGAGGTGGCGGAGCACCAGTACAGCTTGCCGTCGCGGCCCTCGAAGAACACCTTACCGACGGTCTTCGGCAGGTTCACGTTCTGGACCTTGACGGCGGCCTTCTTCTCCTCGCCAATCGGGGCGGTGGAGCCCGGCTTGGTGTCCGGGGAGTAGCCGCCCTTCTGGACGAGCTTGTTGACTTCCTTGTAGTCGTAGCGGTACACGGACGCGGCCCGGAGGGCGGCGCCGTTCGCCTTGAACCAGAAGTCAACGGTCTCGGCGACCTTGTTGTTCGGGGTCAGCGGCGCGTCGTCGACGACACCCGAGGCGGAAGCCGTGCCGGCCAGACCAGCAGCCAGCAGACCGGTGGCCAGGATGGCGCCACCGGCGGGGAGGAGGATGCGCTTCAAGGTAACTCCTTGCGCTGTCGTGGAACGCCTCTTGCGTCCCATGCGTCAGTAAAGGGATAGCCAGGAACATACAGTGTTGATCTTGAGCTCGGGTAGTCGCTTTGGAAGGAAAAGAGGCGACAAGTCGGGCGTAATCGTTCTGTGATGTTTAGACGGCTCGTGCGCAGGAGTTGAGGGAAGCGGCCCTTGCGGTCATTTGCCCTGATCAACATAAGGGAGTTGTGAGGGCGGTCCGCGGAGCGCCGGCGCTCCCGAGATCTCCGCTCCGCGAGGAGTGTGACGCAGATCACAGTGCTCTGATGGCACCGTCTGGGCCCGGCGTGCGTCCAAAGCCCTTCACATTCGGGCCGGAACGCAGAAAGGGCCCGGCTGGAGGCCGGGCCCTTCGCTACGAACGGTTCACGACCGGTCGCGGTGTGTCACTTAGACGATCTTGCCGGACCAGTTGGAGGCCGCGGCCTTGTAGACCGTGTTGGTCTCGCCGTCGAAGTACGGCGACGAGATGTAGTCCACGCGGCCGTTGCCGTCCTGGTCGTTGAAGGTGCTGGTGACACCGTTGACGTAGCCGAGACGCTTGGCGTTGCTGTACTTGTACAGCCACGGACCACCGTCGGCGCCCTCGGTCATGGCGCACTTGAGGGCCACGTGCTCCTCGATCTTCTTGGCGGCGGAACCGACCAGCTTCTTGGTGGTCTTGCCGTAGCACCACTTCGGCGTGACGCCGGTGTAGTTCTTGTTGCCGTCGGGGTGAGGAGCGGCCGGGTAGCCGAACACGCGGACGTACTTGCCGGTCGGCTGGTTCCAGGCGAAGCCCTGGCCGCCGACGTTGTCGCCGAGGCGGCCGGCGTCCTTGGCGAAGCCCTCGATGATGTAGAACTCGGTCTTGTAGAACTTGGTGTCCGAGCCCGGGAGGACCCACGACTGCACGTAGTAGTGCGTGATCGTGTAGTTGCCGCGGTTGTCCGACTTCTTCTCGCCGGGACCCCTGTACTTGTCCCAGTCGGCCTTGGAGACCTGCTCGGTGATGGGCTCACCGAACTTGTAGCCCTCGCCCTTGCCGACCCGCGCGATGCGGTACTTGTCGCTGGTGGTCTCGACCTTCTCCACCACGGCGCCCGGGTAGTCGGGGCCGACCTTCTTGGCCTTCTCGCCACGCTTGACCCAGTAGGAGTCGGTGGAGGTGGGGTCGAGCTTCGCCTTGCGGAACTCGTCCCGGCTGATCTCGACGTCCTTGGCGTCCTTGATGCCGGTGTGGGCGTCGAACTGCGACTTCGTGACCTTCTTCGCGGTCCCGCCGCCGAGGGAGACACCGTTGTAGACGGTGACGAACGCGTAGTCGCGGTCGTAGTCCTCGTAGACGTCGAAGTCGTAGTGGGTGTAGGCGGTCTTGCCCACGTAGATGCCCCAGGGGGCCTTGCCCTGGTAGTAGCCCGGCACGAAGACCCACTTGCTCATGACATCGCTGTTGGAGCCGGTGTCGTAGACGCAGTGGCCGGCCGTGGCGACCAGGTTGCGGTACTTGGACTGGAGGGAAGTGGCGGAGCACCACTTCTTCTCGCCCTTGCCGTTGACGAAGAAGACCTTGCCGATGGTCTTCGGCAGGTTCACGTTCTGAACCTTCGCGGTGGTCTTCTTCTCTTCGCCGATCGGGGCGGTCGAGCCCGGCTTGGTGTCCGAGCTGTAGCCACCCTTGGTCTGGAGCTTGGCCACGTCGGTCTTGTCCCAGACGTTGGACTCCTTGGCGGCCTTGAGGGCAGCACCGTTGTTCTCCGCCCAGAACTGGGCGATCGCCTTGGCGTTGGCCGCGGTGGTCGCCATGTTGTCCTTGGCGACGTCCGTGTCGGCCTGGGCCGAACCGGCCAGGCCGGCGGCCAGAAGGCCGGTAGCCAGGATGGCGCCACCGGCGGGGATGAGGATGCGCTTCAAGGGAACTGCTCCTTGGTCTGTCGTGGGTCGCAACACGCGGCCCATGCGTCAGTAAAGGGATTGCAAGGAACATAGCGCGGTGATCTCCGCAGGTGAAACCCGGTCTGGACGATTCGGAAGGCCCCGTTACCCCCGTTACCTCGTCGTTATCTGTCAGAGGCCGTCCCGTGTTGTGGCTGTTTTTGCAGGGTAGATGGGGTTTGCAGCTTGCGGGAAGAAAGTTCCGTTAGCGGGTGATCATGGCGAGTATGTGACATAGATCACAGGAACCGAAATCGGGTGTCTCCCGTCTAATTCCGGCCGATCTTCACAGGTGATCTTCAGGAAGCGGTCCGGAACTCACAGGAAGCAGCGCGAGGGCCCCCGCCATGACTGGCGGAGGCCCTCGCGTTCCCCTGGCAGGGCTCGGTGGTGCCTACTTGTAGAGCTCGCCCTTCGGGCCGACGATCCTGCCGGACCAGACGTTCTTGGCCGCGTTGTAGACCGCGGCCGTCTCACCGTCGAAGTACGGCGAGGTGATGTGGTCGATGCGGTCGTTGCCGTCCTGGTCGGCGAAGGTGCTGGTGACGCCGTTGACGTAGCCGCCGCGCTTGGCGTTGCTGTAGTTCAGCAGCCAGGGACCGCCGTCGTAGCCGGGCGTCACGGCGCACTTGAGCCCGATGTGCTCCTCGATCTTCAGCCAGGAGGCCCCCACGGCCTTCCCTGTCGTCCGCCCGTAGCAGTGCTTGGGCGTGACGCCGCTGTACGGCTTGCTGCCGTCCGGGTGCGGCGCGGCCGGGTAGCCGAAGGTGCGGACGTACTTGCCGCTCGCCTGGTTCCAGGCGAAGCCCTGGCCGCCGACGACGTCGCCGAGCCGGCCCGCGTCCTTCGACAGCAGGATGTAGTAGTGGCCGCCCCAGCGGCGCTTGGGGCCGGTGAAGCGCTCGTAGTCGCGGCGGTTCACCTGCTTGACGCCGTCGAAGAGGATGCCGTTGTAGACGGTGACGAAGGCGTAGTCCTTGTCGTAGTCCTCGTAGACGTCGAAGTCGTAGTGGGTGAAGGCCTGCTTGCCGACGTAGATGCCCCACGGGGCCTTGCCCTGGTAGTAACCGGGCACGAAGACCCAGTTGTCCATGACGGCCTTGTTGGTGTCGGTGTCGTAGACGCAGTGGCCGGCGGTGGCGACCAGGTTGCGCTGGTTCGACTGGACGGAGGTGGCCGAGCACCAGCGGAACTTGCCGTGGCCGTCGACGAAGAAGACCTTGCCGACGGTGCGGGGCAGGTTGACGTTCTGGGCACTGCCCGCGGACTTCGCCGAGCCGGTCGGCGCCGTGGTGCCGGGGCGGCCGTCAGGGGTGTAGCCGCCCTTGGAGACGACCTTCCTGACCTCCTTGGAGTCCCAGGTGTACTGCTTCGCGGCGCGCAGGGCGGCGCCGTTCGAGGCGAGCCAGAAGGAGGCGACCGAGGCGGCCTGGGCGTTGCTGCGGGCCATGGGGTCGTGGGAGACGCCCCCGTCGGCCTGCGCGGTGCCGGACAGGCCGGCCGCGAGCAGGCCGGTGGCGAGGATCGCGCCGCCGGCGGGCAGAAGGATTCGGGTCACGATAACTCCAGGTTGTGCTGACATGAGGCGCCTCGTGCACCTGACGAAACTCAGCAAAATTGGACGACCCGGAACCTATAACGCTGACCACAGGTGTGGAAGTTGTGAGGAGAGCGCGTCAACGTTCCAGTGGTCGCCGCGACCTTCCCGAGATCCGGAGATCGGCTGATCGCACGCAGTGACCGACCGGTTGCATATGACTTGGGTCACATTTGCTGGAAAGGTGTGTCGTCAGGCGATTTTCGCGGGCGTGCTCTGCGCCGCCGCGCGCTGGTAGACCGTGCCCGCGACCGTGTCGAAGTAGGGCGAGGAGATCGCGTCGTAGCGCTTGTCGCCGTTGCGGTCCCAGTTCAGGCTGTTGACGCCGGCCAGGCTGCCGATCTTGCGGTCCGGGTCGTAGCCGATCACCCAGGGGCCGCCGCTGGTGCCCGCGCTGAAGTCGCACTCCGGGAGCTGCACGCCCTTCTGCAGGTCGAGCGGCGGGGCGGGCTTGTTCCAGCTCGTCCGGCCCTCGCGGCACATCCGCAGCGTCTTGCCGTCGTACAGGCGGTTGCCGTCGGGCTGCGCCCCGGCCGGGTAGCCGAAGGCCGCGGCCGTGTAGGTGCCCGGCTTCCTGTTGAGCTCCAGGCCGAGGCCGCCCACGTTGTCCTGGAGCCGGCCGACGTCCTGCATGATGTACTGGCCGTTCTTGTTCACCCAGGCGAAGCCGCGGTGGACGGTGACGAAGGCGTAGTCGTAGTCGTAGTCGCCCCTGCCGATCCAGTCCTCGTGCAGGCTGATGGACGAGGCCACGTAGATGCCCATCGGCTGCTCGCCGCCGAGGCCCGGGTTGGGGACGAAGATCCAGTAGTCGGCGACCTTGCCCTGCCGCGGGTCGTAGGCGCAGTGCCCGGCGGTGGCGACCACGCTGCGGTTCCTGGCCGTGACCGCGCTGGCCGAGCACCAGTACTCCTTGTCGCCGAAGCGGAAGAAGACCTTGCCCATCGTGCTGCCGACCTGGGCGCCCTTGCGCGGCAGCGCGGGCGCGGCGAGGCGGCCGGCGCCGAGCTTGCCGGTGCTCGTGGCGCTCGCTTTGCGTGCGGCAGGGCCGGCGGCGCCGCCCGCGGACGTGGACGTGGACTTCGGCACGACGGCGGCGCCGGGCGTGGCCGGGCTGAAGCTGTCGGTGTGCTTGAACTTCTCGGGCTTCCAGTAGTCGGCGACCCGCTTGACGTCCGCGGCGGTCTTGGCGAGGGCGATGCTCTGCACCTTGCCGGCCGCGGCGGTGGCCTTACCGGCCTGCGCGGTCTGCGCTGTCTGCGCGGCGGCGATCCCCGTGTGGGCAGGCAGCATCAGCAGCGCGCCGCTCAGCGCGGCGGCCAGCAGCTGCCGGGCCCGGGAGATCATGAAAATGCCTTTCTTGGGGTCGTAAGGGGCGATTTTTCCAGATGAGTGGAGGGTATTGCAGCCCGGATAGGGATTCGTTACCTGATCCAGGTTCCAACGTGAACTATAAGGATGCCGTCAGGCCGCCACTTCGATACGTCGGAACGATCAAAAGTCTTTCGACGTTCGCCCAGGTCAGAGCCATGATCGTGATCATGGTGCGCGGATCGGAACGCGTCGGCATTTCGTCGTGATCAAGTGGCGGGAGTCACGCGGAATGAGACCGGGGAGACCCCGGATCCCTACGGGAGCCGGGGTCTCTCAGCGGCGGGACGGTCACGGTATGTTGCCGGTCCACCTGTTCGCCGCGGCCTTGTAGATCTTGTACGTCTCACCGTTGAAGTACGGCGACGAGATGCGGTCGTCACGGCCGTCGCCGTCGGTGTCCCACGCCACGCTGCCCACGCCCACCAGGTAGCCGGTGCGTGAGGCGCTCTTGTAGCCGGAGAGGAAGGGCCCGCCGCCGGCGGTGAAGGAGCACGCGAGGCCGATGTGCTCCTGCGCGTTGTACTTCTTGGCCTCCGGCATCGGCCGGGTCCTGCCGGAGCAGTGCTTCATGGCGGGGCCGCCCGCCGGGTAGCCGAAGGCGAACACGTCCAGCTCGGCGCTCCGGTTCCAGGTGAAGCCCTGGCCGCCGACGTTGTCGCCGAGCCGGCCGGCGTTCCTGACCTGCCCGCGCCAGGACCTGCCGGTCTTCTGCCACGAGACCTTCACGCCGTTGTGGACGTTGACGAACGCGTAGTCGTAGTCGTAGTCCTCCGTCACCGCGAAGCCCTCGTGCGCGTTGAAGGTCCTGGCGGCGTAGACGCCGTACGGGGGGTTCTTCCCGTTCTGGTAGGAGGGCATGAACACCCAGTTGTCGTGGAAGGCGTTGCGCCTGGTGTCGTACACGCAGTGGGCGGAGGTCGCCACGAGGTCGCGGTGTTTGCTCCGCACCGAGGTGGCCGAGCAGGAGCGCCAGTTGCGTGGGTCGCGCGGGTCGGTGCGGGGCAGCGTGAAGAACACGCGTCCCACCGTGCCGGGCAGGGCGACGCGTCTGCCGTCGGGCGGCGCGGAGCCGGTGACCTGTCTGAGGCGGTCCGGCGTCCAGAACAGGACCGCCTGCTCGGCGGGGGTGGTGACGTTCCTGGCGACGACGTTCGAGGGTGCCGTCGCGCCGGCCGTGCTGCTGAGGCTCCCCGCTGCCAGCCCGGCGGCTGTCAGGGTGGTCGCGAGGCGCCTTGCTCGGGAATGCATGGAGCTCCTTCCGGTTCTCGGCGGCCCAGGGCGGGGCGCTGCGGCCCCGGTGGGCCAGGAAAACGCTGGAAACGGTATTGAAGGGTCTCGGCGGGTCGTGAGTATTCGACGGAAAGAAGAGGCGAGATAGCGGGATCGCATGTATGACGAGAAAGCATCTCCGCAGGTCAGAGGCGGTTTCTGCGCTTTCTGGTAACGGTGCCGACTGCATTCATGAAAGTCACCACTTACCAACCGAATTTTGTTCTGGTTGGATGGGGGCATGGACTCGCGCACCCCCTGTCTCATCGGCATCGCGCAACGCACCGTGCGCGAGCAGCCCGGCCCCGAACCGCTCGATCTCTGGGAGGAGGTCGCGCGGGCCGCGGCCGACGACGCGCGGCTGCCGGTCGAGCGGCTGGAGTCCATCCAGATCGTGCACACCGACTCCTGGCAGTACGACTCGCCCGTCGGGCGGCTGGCCGAGCGGCTGGGGGCGGCGCCGCGGCACCGGGCGTACTCGAAGGTCAGCGGCACGGCGCCGCAGACGCTGATCGGCACGGCGGCGGCCGGGATCGCGGCGGGGGAGTTCACCTGCGCGCTGGTGACCGGGGCCGAGGCGCTGGCCACGCGGCGGGCCTACCGGCGGGCGGGCGAGCGGACGCCGTGGAGCCATCCGGCCGACCCCAAACCCCCGTACGGCTGGGAGCGGCCCCCGAGCCCGGCCGAGCTGGCGCACGGGCTGGTGCTGCCGGTGCACACGTACCCGATCATGGAGACGGCCCGGCGGGCGGCGCTCGGGATCTCCGTCGAGGAGGAGATGCGCGAGCGCGGGCGGCTGCTGGCGCCGATGACCGAGGTGGCCGCCGCCAACCCGTACGCCTGGCGGCGCACCCCGCGCGGCCCCGACGAGCTGGTGACCGACAGTCGCTTCGTCGGCTGGCCGTACACCAGGGACACCGTGGCCGTGCTGGAAGTGGACCAGGCGGCGGCCGTCGTGCTCGCGAGCACCGGGCTGGCCGACCGGCTGGGCGTGCCGCAGGACCGGCGGGTCTACCTGCGCGGGTGGGCGTACGGCGAGGACACCTGGGAGGTGGCGGCGCGGCCCGCGCTCGGCTCTTCGGAGGCGATCCCGCGCGTGGCCGCCGCCGCCTTCGCGCGGGCCGGGCTCGGCCTCGCCGACATGGACGCGCTCGACGTCTACAGCTGCTTCGCCATCGCGCTGCGGCAGGCGTGCGACGCGATCGGGCTCGACCCCCTCGACCGGCGCGGGCTGACCGTCACCGGAGGGCTGCCGTACGCGGGCGGCCCGGCCAGCGACTACGTCCTCCACTCGACGGCGACCATGGCCGGGCTGCTGCGCGCCCAGGCGGGGCGCGGGCTGGTGACCGGGGTGGGGATGCACCTGACCAAGCACACGTACGCGGTGTGGTCCAGCGAGCCCGGCGGCCGGCTGGGCAGCGCCGCGCCGGTGTTCACGGCCACGGGCGTGCCCGTCGTGGACGTCCACGAGGGCGAGGCGACGGTCGCCGGCTACACCGTCGCGCACGGCAGGGACGGCGCGCCCGAACGCGGCATCCTCGTGGTGGACCTGCCCGGCGGCGGGCGGGCGCACGCCGTGGTGGAGGAGCCGGGGCTGCTGGCGGAGGCCGAGTCGCGGGAGCTGGTGGGGCAGCGGGTCCGGCTCGTCTCGCCGGACGGCAAGGTCAACCTCGCCTCCTGGTGACCGGTTGTGAATTCGTGACCAGTTCGCCGCTTGCGTCGTGGGCGGCCGCTCCCTTGAACTGGGAGCGAGGGCGCAAGCCGCACTACTTCACGAGGAACGCCGGTGGCCGACCGGTTAGACGTCATCGAAGCGGGACAGAGCGGGCGCCGCCGCAGGCTCGGCCTGGCGGTGCTGCTGGTGGCCGTGCTGGTGCCGGTGATCGGCCTGATCGCGAGCCGCCGGCCGCCGCCCGCCGCGCCGCCGCCCGCCCCCGAGCCGATCAGGTCGCTGACCAGGATCGACAGCCCGCCCAACGTGCTGCGGGTCACGCCGGTGACGAAGGGCGGCGAGGCGGTCATCGACGTGGTGTTCCCCGACGGGCGGCGGGCGAGCGTGCGGTATCCGGCCGAGCTGGACCTGGCCGGCATGGGGGTGCGGCCGTTCCAGGGGTTGTGGATCGACGGGTTCTACCGGCAGGTGACGGCGCCGTACAACGGGGAGATCGAGATCACCCAGGGCGGCGAGCCCATCCGCGAGTACGCCCCCAACGTCACCCTGTGGCCCCAGCAGGCGGGCAGCGGCGGGCGGGGCCAGGTGCTGCTGTTCGCCTTCGGCAAATGGCGCCTCGCCCTGTACGACACGGGGGAGGGCCTGACGTTCGAGCAGCGGCTCGCCGTGGCCAGGCGGCTGCGCGGCGAGGAGACCGAGGACGGCTACCTGGTGCTGTCGGGCGGCGGCCCGGTCCGGCTGGCCCGGCCGGGGGAGAAGGCCCGGGGCAATCCCGTCGGGCCGCAGCTCTGGTTCGGCGGCGGCGGGCGGGCGATGGTCGCGCTCGTGCCGGCGCCCCATTGCGGGAAGACGGATCCGGTGCCGTACGTGATCAGCGGGCGTGGCCGGCCCGCGCGCGCCGTGTGCCGCGGCGGCGTGCAGATCGCGGTGACCGGCCCGGACGCCTACCGTGAGCAGGCGCTGCGCGGGATCAGGGTGACCTTCAAGGACTAGCCGCGGCCGGTTCTGTAGGGTGCGGCCATGTTCGCCGTTACCGCCACACAGACCGACCCCGACAACCCGCTCGCCGGCCTGACGCTGGGGGAGCACCCTGAGCCGAAGACGCCGGACGGCTGGACGACCGTCTCGGTACGGGCGGCCGCGCTCAACCACCACGACCTCTGGACGCTCAAGGGCGTCGGCATCCGCCAGGACCGGCTGCCGATCGTGCTCGGCTGCGACGCCGCCGGCGTGGACGAGGACGGCAACGACGTCATCGTGCACGCGGTGATCGGCTCCGGCCCGGACGAGACGCTGGACCCGCGGCGCTCGCTGCTGTCGGAGGTGCACGACGGCACGTTCGCCGAGCGGGTGGCCGTGCCGCGCCGCAACCTGGTGCCCAAGCCGGCCGCGCTCAGCTTCGAGGAGGCCGCGTGCCTGCCGACGGCCTGGCTGACCGCCTACCGGATGCTGTTCGACAAGTCCGGGCTGCAGCCGGGCTCGACGGTCCTGGTGCAGGGCGCGGGCGGCGGCGTGGCCACCGCGCTGATCGCGCTCGGCCGGGCGGGCGGCTTCCGGGTCTGGGCGACCAGCCGTTCGGCGGACAAGCGCGAGCGGGCCCTGCGGCTGGGCGCCGACCAGGTCTTCGAGAGCGGCGCGCGGCTGCCCGAGCGGGTGGACGCGGTCATGGAGACCGTCGGTCAGGCCACCTGGGACCATTCGCTCAAGTCGCTCAAGCCGGGCGGGCGCATCGTGGTCAGCGGCGCCACCAGCGGGGCCGTGCCGCCGGCCGACCTCAACCGGGTGTTCTTCCTGCAGCTCTCGGTGGTCGGCTCGACGATGGGGACGCGCGAGCAGCTTCAGCGGCTGGCGGTGTTCCTGGAGCAGACGGGCGTGCGGCCGGAGATCGACCGGACGCTGCCGCTGGCCGAGGCGCGCGACGGCTTCGCCGCCATGGCGGAGGGCGAGCTGTTCGGGAAGATCGTCTTCACCGCCTGATAAGTAACGGGTTACTTTTCGAGCTCCCGGTGATACAAAGGAAAGAGAGTTGTATCACCGGGAGGCCCGATCATGGACGTGGAGCCCTTCGGCCCGGGTTCGATGCACTGGGAAACCGCGGGCGAATATCGCAACCTGCTGGTGGCCGGCAGCGCCCTGGTCCTGCAGACCATGCATCCGGCGGTGGGGGCGGCGGTCGCCGAGCATTCGACGTACAAGTCGGATCCGTGGGGGCGGCTCAACCGCACGCTGGAGTCCGTACAGACCTGGGTGTACGGCGGCGAGGCCGGCCCCGCGGAGGGGCGGCGGCTCAGGGAGATCCACCGCACGATCAGGGGCGTGGACGAGCGCGGCCGGCCCTACCACGCGCTGAACGCCGAGGCGTGGGCCTGGGTGCACCTGACGCTGTTCGAGCGGTTCGTCGCGCTCAACCGCCACTTCGGCACCCCGCTCACCGGCGCCGAGCAGCGCCGGCTCTACGTGGAGTCGCGGCAGCTCGGACGCATGCTGCGGGTGCCGGAGCGGGAGCTGCCCGCGGACCTGGACGACTACTGGCGCTACTTCGACCGCATGGTGGCCGAGCGGCTGGAGCCGCATCCGACCGCGCTGGACGTGCTGTCGGTCATGCGGGGGACGCCCGCGCCACCGGGACTGCCCGCACCGCTGCGCCGGCTGTGGACGCCGGTGGGAGCGGGCGCGGGCGAGTTCAACCACTTCGTCACGGTCGGCACTCTGCCGCCCGCCGTGCGGGACAAGCTCGGCCTGCGCTGGACGATCCGGGACGAGCGGCGGCTGCGGCGCGTCGGGCAGGCGGTCGCGGCGCTGACGCCGCGGTTGCCGGAACGGCTGAGGTACATGCCGATCGCCTACCGCGCCCGCAGGGCCGCCCGCGCCGCCGCGTGACCGGGGTCAGCGTTCGAGGATGTCGCGGATCCGGCGGGAGGCGTCGTCCAGCGCCGTCCGCAGGTCGTGCAGCTTCTCGCCGGTCAGCCGGGCGTCGGAGGCCTCCCTGCGCGCCTGCGCCACGAAGTCGGCCAGCAGCTCGCCCAGCTCGGCGTCGAGATCGGCGCGGGACGGCGGCGCGCCGCCGAGCGTGCCCCAGATCTCGGTCCACATCCGGCGCCACTCCCTGGTCAGCCGCTCGCTCTCGCCCTGCCACTGGTGGGCGTGGTCCTGCCACTGCCGCCACTGCTCGTCCCGCAGCCGCTGGAACTCCTCCTTCTGCCGCCGGCCGAAGCCGACCGGGTCCTCGCGGCCGCCGGTGCGCACGTCTTTCGCCATCCGGGTCAGCTCGTCGCGCAGGGACTTGACCGTCTCGCGCACGTCCTCCTTGACCTCGCGGGCGATGTCGCGCACGGAGGCGGAGATCTCCTCCTCCAGGTCGTCGAGCTCGTCGAGGCGGGCGTTGAGCTCCTCGCGGCCCTTGTCGGTGATCGAGAAGACCTTCTTGCCGTCGGCCACCTCGTGGGTGACCAGGCCCTCCTCCTCCAGCCGGGCCAGGCGGGGGTAGATCGTGCCGGGGGAGGGCGAGTAGACGCCGAGGAAGCGGTCCTGGAGCAGCCGGATCACCTCGTAGCCGTGCCGCGGGCTCTCCTCCAGCAGCTTGAGCAGGTACAGCCGGAGCCGGCCGTGACCGAAGACAGGGCTCATCAAACACCTCCGAGGAGACCCCCGCCTTCAGGCGAGGGAGAATTCGGACTCCTGCGGAGCAGGGCAGGAGCAGGCGATACACCGTCAGGCGGACCGCCGTCTTTCGTGATCGGCCAGTACGTGAGTGATCTCGCACCTAGGATCGACAGGTGGCGCAGACCTTGAAGCGGGCCTACAAATACCGCTTCTACCCGACCCCCGAACAGGCCGACGAGCTGGTCCGGACGTTCGGCTGCGTACGCCTGGTCTACAACAAAGCGCTCGAAGAACGGACCCGCGCTTACAAGCTTGAAGGCCGCGGCGTCTCCTACACCGAGTCGTCCGCCGCGCTGACCGCCTGGAAGAAGACACCGGAGCTGGCGTTCTTGTCTGAGGTGTCGTCGGTGCCGTTGCAGCAGACGCTGCGGCACCTGCAGGCGGCGTTCGCGAACTTCTTCGCCCGCCGGGCCAAATACCCGACGTTCAAGAGCAAGAAGAGGTCGCGGGCATCGGCCGAATACACCCGCTCGGCGTTCCGCTGGCGCGATGGTCGGCTCACCCTGGCCAAGATGGGCGCGCCACTGGACATCGTGTGGTCGCGCCCACTGCCCGAAGGAGCCGAGCCCTCCACAGTCACCGTGTCTAAGGACCCGGCCGGACGGTGGTTCGTCTCCCTCCTGGTCGAGGAGAAGATCGCGCCCTTGCCGCCGGTCGAGCGGTCGACGGGCCTGGACGCGGGCCTGACCGCGCTGCTCACGCTGGCGTGCGGCGAGCAGATCGCCAACCCGCGTCACGAGCGTCGCGAGCGGCGCAGGCTGGCCAAGGCTCAGCGGGCCCTGGCCCGCAAACAGAAGGGGTCGAAGAACCGGGCCAAGGCCCGGCTGAAGGTGGCACGGGTGCACGCCCGGATCGCCGACCGCAGGCGCGACTACCTGCACAAGGTCACCACCCGGCTGGTGCGCGAAAATCAAGTGATCGCCGTGGAAGACCTGGCCGTCCGCAACCTGCTCAAGAACCATGCCCTGGCCCGCGCCATCTCCGATGCCGGCTGGCGGGAACTGCGGTCCATGCTGGAGTACAAAACCGACTGGTACCGCCGCACGCTGGCGGTCGTGGACCGCTTCTTTCCCTCCTCCAAGTTGTGCTCGGTCTGCGGAACGCTGCAGGAGGAGATGCCGTTGAGCGTCCGGGTGTGGGTCTGTGCGTGTGGCGCGGTCCATGATCGGGAGGTGAACGCGGCCCAGAACGTGCTCGCCGCCGGGCTGGCGGAGAGCTGAAACGCCTGTGGAGCTGGTGTAAGACCTCAACGGGAGTCCTCCTCTCGGGCGGGCGGTCGGCGGTGAAGCAGGAAGACCGATCGGCGACGGTCGGAATCCCCCTCGTCCCGCGAGGGGGAGGATGTCAATCCTTCTCCCCCTTGAGCAGTGCGACCTCGCCGGAGACCGTGGTCGCCGACACCGAGGCCATGCCGCCGCCGAGCCGCCCCGACATGGTCTTCATGCCGGGCCCGCTCGAGTCGGACAGTTCGTCGAACGTGCTGACCAGCCGCCCGGAGGTGGAGCGGAGGGTGACGTCCGCGTCCACGTTGTCCGGCAGCCTGACCAGGATGTCACCGGAGACGCTGGTGAACGTCACATGTCCGGTGGGTCGCAGTGCCAGGTCGGCGGTGATGCGGCCGGAGACGGTGTTGGCCCTGAGCCGGCGCGGCGTGCCGTCGGCCACCGTCAGGTCGCCCGAGACGCTGTTGAACGACAGGTCGCCCTCCATCGCCCGGCTCTCGACCGGCCCGGAGACGGTGTTGGCGGTGACCTCGCCGCTCACCCCGTCGAGCACGATCTCGGCCGAGACGCCCTTGACGCGCGTGGAGCGCTCGAAGCCGGCCACGACGGCGGGCGCCGACACGACGCCCGCGCTCACCCGGCACGACTTGGGGACGGCGATGGACAGCACGGTCCTGCGCCGGTCGCGGCGCAGCCAGCCGAGCAGGCCGTCCCAGGTGAGGTCCTTGTAGGCGACGGTGAGCGAGCGCGTGTCCTCGTCGTAGGTCACGATGAGCGGCGAGGCCGAGTCGATCTCGGCCACCTCCAGTGTCGGCGGGCCCTCACTGGCGAGCACCGCCAGCCGGCCGGCGACGATGCGCACGTCGAGCGATTCCACGGCGCCGAAGGTCAGCTGCTCCGGCGCTTCGACGGTCCACTGCTGCATGCTTCCGCCCTTCTGGCAACACCTCGTATGAGAACACGATATGTCGCGATCGGCGGAAACTCAAGATGTATCGCGTTTTGTGCGGGCGGCGGCTATTCGTCGTCCTCGTCGTCCAGCCGGGCCAGCCACGTGGCCAGCCGCTCCACCGGGGTCTCGAACTCGGGGTTGAGGTCCACGAACTCGCGCAGCCGCTCACCCAGCCACAGCAGGCTGACCTCCTCCTCGCCCCGGCGCTCGACCAGCTCCTCGATCCCCCGGTCGGTGAAGTACATCGCTCTCCATCCCGTCATCCGTCCGCTCACTGCGTCTCGCCCGAACTCTAGCCCCTGGCCAGCACGGACCCGGAAACGGCGGATGCCGGTGGCCCCGGAAGGGCCACCGGCATCCGTGGAGAAACCCGGATCAGGCGAAAACCTGGCGCAGGATCTCCTCCAGCTCCGTGTCGTGCGCGTTGTGCGAGCCCGAGGCCGGCGAGCTGTTGGGCGTGCGCGAGACCCGGCGCACCGGCCGGCCGCCCAGCGCCTGCGGGTCCTCGGCCAGCTTGAGCGTGAGGTAGGGCCACGGACCCATGTTGACCGGCTCGTCCTGCGCCCAGACCAGCTCGACCTGGCCGTAGCGGCCCAGCTCGGCCGCCAGCTCCTCACCCGGGAACGGGTAGAGGCGCTCCAGCCGGACCAGCGCCACGTCCTCGCGGCCCAGCTTGCCGCGCTCGGCCAGCAGCTCGTAGTAGAGCTTGCCGGAGCACATCACCACGCGGGTGACCTTCGCCGGGTCCACCGTCGTGTCGCCGAGCACCGGCTGGAAGGTGCCCGAGGTGAAGTCGGACGCCTTGGACGTGGCCGCCTTGTGGCGCAGCAGCCACTTCGGCGTGAAGACCACCAGCGGCTTGCGCCGCTGCGACTCCACCTGCCAGCGCAGCAGGTGGAAGTAGTTGGCCGGGGTGGTGGGCTGCGCGACGGTCATGTTGTCCAGCGCGCAGACCTGCAGGAACCGCTCGATGCGGGCCGAGGAGTGGTCGGGGCCCTGGCCCTCGTAGCCGTGCGGCAGCAGCAGCGTGACCGAGGACTTCTGGCCCCACTTCTGCTCACCGGACGAGATGAACTCGTCGATGATCGTCTGTGCGCCGTTGACGAAGTCGCCGAACTGCGCCTCCCAGCACACCAGGGCGTCGGGGCGTACGACGCTGTAGCCGTACTCGAAGCCGAGCGCCGCGAACTCGCTGAGCAGCGAGTCGTAGACGTAGAACTTCGTGGTGCCCTGGTTGAAGCTCTTCAGCGGCGTGTGGTCGGCGCCGGTCATCCGGTCGACCAGCACCGCGTGCCGCTGCGTGAACGTGCCGCGCCGGGAGTCCTGGCCGACCAGGCGGACCGGGTGGCCGTCGAGCAGCAGCGAGCCGAAGGCCAGCGTCTCGCCCATCGCCCAGTCGATCGCGTCCTGCTCGACCATCTGGCCGCGGCGCTGCAGCACCGGCGCCAGGCGCGGGTGCGGCGTGAAGCCGTCGGGGAGGTTGAGCTGGGTGTCGACGATGCGCTTGAGCGTCTCGTGGGTGATCGCCGTCGGCGTGTCGTCGTGCGACCACTTGACGACCTCGGTCGGCGGCACCCGCATCGCGGCCGCCTCCTGCGGCTTCTTCGCCGCCTCGCGGACCTCGGTGAACGCCTGCTCCAGCTTGGCCTGGTAGTCGCGCAGCGCCGACTCGGCCTCTTCGACCGTGATGTCGCCGCGGCCGATCAGGGCCTCGGTGTAGAGCTTGCGGGTCGAGCGCTTGGCGTCGATGAGGTCGTACATCAGCGGCTGGGTGAACGCCGGGTTGTCGCCCTCGTTGTGACCGCGGCGGCGGTAGCAGATGAGGTCGATGACGACGTCCTTGCGGAACGCCCGCCGGTATTCGTAGGCGAGCTGTCCCACGCGGACCACGGCCTCGGGGTCGTCGCCGTTGACGTGGAAGATCGGGGCCTGGATCATCCGCGCCACGTCGGTGGCGTAGACCGACGAGCGGGACGAGGCCGGCGAGGTCGTGAAGCCGACCTGGTTGTTGACCACCACGTGCACGGTGCCGCCGGTGCGGTAGCCGCGCAGCTGCGACAGGTTGAGCGTCTCGGCCACGACGCCCTGGCCGGCGAAGGCCGCGTCGCCGTGGACGAGCACGGGCAGGACGGTGAAGCCCTCCTCGCCGCGCTCGATGAGGTCCTGCTTGGCGCGTACGACGCCCTCCAGGACCGGGTTGACCGCCTCCAGGTGGGAGGGGTTGGCCACCACGGACGCGGTGATGGTCTTGCCGCTCGGCGCGGTGAACGTGCCGGTGGCGCCCAGGTGGTATTTCACGTCGCCCGACCCGTGCGCGGTGCGCGGGTCGATGTTGCCCTCGAACTCGCCGAAGATCTGGGCGTAGGACTTGCCCACGATGTTGGCCAGCACGTTGAGCCGGCCGCGGTGGGCCATGCCGATGACGACCTCGTCGAGGTCCTCGTCGGCGGCGTCGCTGATCACCGAGTCGAGCAGCGGGATCAGGGACTCGCCGCCCTCCAGCGAGAAGCGCTTCTGGCCGACGAACTTCGTCTGCAGGAACGTCTCGAACGCCTCGGCGGTGTTGAGCCGCGACAGGATGTTGAGCTGCTCGTCGCGCTCCGGCGACTTGTGCGGCTTCTCCACCCGCGCCTGGATCCAGGCCCGCTCCTCGGGGTTCTGGATGTGCATGTACTCGATGCCGACGGTGCGGCAGTAGGAGTCGCGCAGCACGCCGAGGATGTCGCGCAGCTTCATCAGCGGCTTGCCGCCGAAGCCGCCGGTGGCGAACTCCCGCTCCAGGTCCCACAGCGTCAGGCCGTGCGACTGGATGTCGAGGTCGGGGTGCTTGCGCTGCTTGTATTCGAGCGGGTCGGTCTCGGCCATGAGGTGGCCGCGCACGCGGTAGGCGTGGATCAGCTCGATCACCCGGGCGGACTTGGCCACGTCGTCGTCGTGGGTGGCCGAGATGTCCTGGACCCAGCGCACCGGCTCGTACGGGATGCGCAGCGCCTCGAAGATCTCGTCGTAGAAGCCGTCCTCGCCGAGCAGCAGCCGGTGGATCTGGCGCAGGAAGTCGCCCGACTGGGCGCCCTGGATGATCCGGTGGTCGTAGGTGCTGGTCAGCGTCATGACCTTGGAGACGGCCAGGCGCGACAGGGTCTCGGGGGAGGCGCCCTGGTATTCGGCCGGGTATTCCATCGCGCCCACGCCGATGATGGTGCCCTGGCCGGGCATCAGGCGCGGGACGGAGTGGACCGTGCCGATCGTGCCGGGGTTGGTCAGCGAGATCGTGGTGCCGGCGAAGTCGTCGACGCCGAGCTTGCCGGCGCGCGCCTTGCGGACGACGTCCTCGTAGGCCATCCAGAACTGCCGGAAGTCCATCTCCTCCGCGCCCTTGATGGAGGGCACGAGGAGCTGGCGGTCGCCGTTGCTCTTCTGGACGTCGATCGCCAGGCCGAAGCCGACGTGCTCCGGCTTGATCAGCGTCGGCTTGCCGTCGACCTCCGCGTAGGAGTAGTTCATCTCCGGCATGGCCCGCAGCGCCTTGACGATCGCGAAACCGATCAGGTGCGTGAAGGAGACCTTGCCGCCGCGACCCCGCTTGAGGTGATTGTTGATCACGATGCGGTTGTCGATGAGCAGCTTCGCCGGGATGGCGCGCACGCTGGTCGCCGTCGGGACCGACAGGGACAGGTCCATGTTGGCCGCGGTGCGGGCCGCGGCGCCGCGCAGCCTGACCTCCTCGGCGTCCTTGGGCACGGGGGTGGCCGGCTGCTTCGGCTTCTCGGCCGCGGCGGGAGCCTTGGCCGCGGCCGGAGCCGTCACCGTCGCTTTGGCCGGTGCGGGGGCGGGCGCGGTCGTAGTGCCGTTCGCCGCCTCCCTGACCGGGGTTCGGCCCGGCCCGTAATCAGGGTTGTAGTCAGCGAAGAAGTTCCACCAGGCCTTGTCTACCGACTCGGGGTCCTGGAGGTACTTCTGGTACAGCTCGTCGACAAGCCACTCGTTCTGACCGAAGCTTGCCAGCGGGTTTGTCCGCGACGACTCAGACGACACGGCGGAAATCGCCCTCTTCCGCAGATCGGCGTTGATGTTAGAGAACCTGTCCAAGGCTACTCGCCCGGACTGGCAGCACGTGCCGAAGAGCGCGCGCCGCCCCGAACGATCCTCTCAGGACCGCGCAAAGAGGTCACGCCCCCCCTTGCCAATCCGGGTGGCACTGGGGATTGTTACTGTTTGATATCAACACCGGGGCGGCAGGTTTAGTTCCGCGCGGACAACAGTCTGGTGGCGATCCGGACACCCGGCGACAGCTCCGCCAGCAGATCGGCCAGCTCCTCGCCGGCCTCCTTCAGCTCCTCCAGCGTCATCGGCTCCAGCCGCTCCAGCAGGAAGATGGCGTTGACCGTCTCCTCGGTGAGCCGGGTGCGGGCCACCTGGCGCCAGTTCCACCTGCGGCAGGTGACGCCGAGGTCGTCGCGCCAGATCACCTCGCCCGGCTCCGGCGTGCCGAGCGCCTCCTCCGAGGGCTCGTCGCCGGCCGCGCGCACCAGCCGCGCCGGGCCGGAGTAGCGGTCGAGGTCCTCGCCGCCGATCGGCAGCGCGTGCTTGACGCTGATCGCGTTGTAGGCGTCGACCGCCCGGTTGATCTCCGGCAGCGGCATGCGCCGGGTGAGCGCGTCAACCGACGGCCGGGTGCGCTGCGGCTTGGCGCCGAACGCGCGGTAGGCGTCCTTCCAGGCGTCGATCTTCGCGGGCTGCGCCTCCGCCTCGGCCGCCGCCGCCAGCCAGGCGCGGGAGCGGTCGTCCGTGGGGCCGTTGGCCAGCCCGTGCGCGGTCATGACCAGGACGGCGAAGTCGGGTCGGAGCTCGTGGACGGCGTCGTCCACCCAGATGTCGTCGAGCACGCTCCCAAGTCTATGAGGGGAGCAAATCGCAAAATTCACTTTGCAAAATTGTCTTTGCGGTTTACCGTGGTCGGTATGGAGGAGCAGTACAGGATCAGTGACCCGCGGGTGCTCAGGGCCGTCGCCCACCCGCTGCGGGTGCGCCTGCTCGGCCTGCTGCGCAGCGACGGCCCGGCCACCGCCAGCGAGCTCGCCCGCAAGGTGGGCGAGAGCTCCGGCTCGACCAGCTACCACCTGCGCGAGCTGTTCAAGTTCGGCTTCGTCGAGGAGGACGACGAGCGGCGCGACGGCCGCGAGCGGCGCTGGCGCGCCCGTCACGTCTACACCTCGTGGGACGCGGCCGAGATGAGCGCCACGCCCGAGGGCCGCGAGGCGGTCCGGATCATGCACCTGCGCCAGGCCGAGACGGTCGGCCGGATGCTGGGGGAGTTCGACCTCGCGGACTGGCCGCGGGAATGGGTGGACGTCTCCGGCATGAGCGACCACATCCTCACGCTGCCCCCCGCCGCGCTCCGCGAGTTCGCCGACCGCGCCGAGGCGCTGCTGCGCGAGCTCGCCGACCGCCACGCCGATGATCCCGACGCCAGGCAGGTGCAGGTCTGGTACGGCGGAGTCCCCCGCAGCCCCGGACAGGAGGAGTCTTGACCGCACGCTCGGCCTTACGCCGCTACCTGCTCGTCTGTTTCCTGACCTGGCTGCCGCTCGGCCTGATGATGTCCTCCCAGGTCCTGCTCATGACCGAGCGGGGGCTCGGGCTGGCCGAGATCGGCCTGACGGTGACCGTGTTCTCCGTCGTCACCGCGAGCCTGGAGCTGCCCACCGGAGGGCTGGCCGACGTGATCGGGCGGCGCACGGTGCTGGCCGCCTCGGCCGCGTTCCTCACGGCGGGCCTCGCGCTGATGAGCGTGGCCACGACGCTGTGGGCGTTCCTGGCCGTCGGCGTGCTCAAGGGCGTGGCGCGGGCGCTGTCCAGCGGCCCGTCCACCTCCTGGTACGTCGACACCCTGCACCGGATCGAGGGCCACGACGCCGACCTCAAGCCGGGCCTGGCGAGGGGCGGCGCCATGGAGTCCGCGTCCCTCTGCGTCGGCGTGCTGGCCGGCGGCGTCCTGCCGGCGGTGGTGCCGCCGAAGCTGATGTTCCCGCTGGCCGCGCCGAGCCTGGTGGCCGCCGTGGCGGCGGCGCTGCTGCTGGCCGTGGTCCTCGTGGCGCTGCCCGAGCCGCCCCGCGAGCGGATGTCGCCGGCCGGGGTGCTGCGCGGGGTGCCCGCCACGATCGCCGGCGGGCTGCGGATGGCGGCGGGGCGCGCGCTGCTGCGCCGGCTCATGCTGGCCGCGGTGTGCTCCGGCGTCATGCTCACCGCCATCGAGCTGCTGACGCCCGGCCGGCTGGCCGAGCTGGCCGGCTCGGCGGAGCAGGGCAGCTTCGCCTACGCCGTCGTCGCGGCGCTCGGCTTCGCGGGCAGCGCTGCGGGCAGCGCGCTCGCGCCCCGCGCGGCCCGCGTGGCGGGGAGCTCGGCCAGGGGCGCGATCGCGGGCGCTGTGGTGTGCGGGCTCTCGGTCGCCACCCTGGCCGCCACGTCGGACCTCGGCGGGACCGCCGGCCTGGTGAGCGCCGCGGCGGCCTACGTCGTGCTGTTCGCCGGGCTCGCGGTGACCTCCGTGCTGTCGCTGGAGCTGACGCACAACGCGGTCACCGCGGCCGAGCGCACCACCCTGACCTCGATCTCCTCGCTGTCCCTGCAGTCCGGCGGGGTCGCGGCCAACCTCACGCTCGGCGCGCTGGCCGCCCAGGCGGGCCTCGCCGCCGCCTGGACCGTGGCCGCCGCGGTCACCCTGGTCTCGGCGCTGCTGTACGTGCGGCTGCCGGTGCTCACACGCTCCAGTCCAGCTCCGGCCCCACCGGTACGATCCGGCTCGGATTGATCCCGGTCTGCGTCATGAAGTAGTGGCGCTTGATGTGGTCGAAGTCGGTGGTCTCGCCGAAGGCCGGGATGGCGTGGAGGCGGCGGGCGTAGGCCCACAGCGCCGGATAGTCGGTCAGCCGCCGCACCATGCACTTGAAGTGCGGGTAGTAGACGGTGTCGAACCTGGCGAGTGTGGTGTAGAGCCGCACGTCGCTCTCGGTGAGGGTGTCGAAGAGATAGGCGGACTCGGCCAGGCGCACCTCCAGGTGGTCGAGGGTGGTGAAGACCCGCGCCACGGCCTCCTCGTACGCCTGCTGGTCCCGGGCGAAGCCCGCCTCGTAGACCGCGTTGTTGAGCCCGTGGTAGAGGCGGTCGTTCATGATGTCGATGTCGGGGCGCAGCCGCTCGGGATAGAGGTCGGGCGAGGTGCCCCACGACATCTCCAGGTCCAGGGTGATCCGGGGGAAGTCGTTGGTGACCAGGCGCTTCTCGTGGGTGTCCCAGACGCAGGGGACGGTGTAGCGGCCGGTGTAGCCGGGGTCGGTGGCGTGGTAGAGCTCCGACAGGTATTCGGGGTCCCCGCCGGGGACGCGCCAGCCCTTCTCGTCCCTGATCGGGTCGACGATCGTGACGTCCAGCAGGTCCTCCAGGCCCAGCAGCCGCCTGACGATCAGCACCCGGTGCGCCCACGGGCAGGCGTAGGAGGCGTAGAGGCGGTAGCGGCCCGGCTCCGGGGGGCCGAGGCGGCCGGTGAAGTGGTTGGGCTGCCGGACGAAGCGGCCATCGCCCGAGATCTCGCGGCTCGGCTTCATGGTCCCAGTAGAACATGATTCGGATCCAGAACCTCGTTCGGGCAGAATCCAGCTCATGACGAAATTCGTGGTGACCCCTGCCAGCCGGGCGCAGCGGGAGGCGTGGACGGGCGGGGCGATCCCCGACGTGGAGCGGGTGCGGCCGGGGCTGTGGTCCATCCCCGTGCCGATCCCCGTCAACCCCCTGCGGTACGTCCTGGTCTACGCCCTGGAGCTGCCGGACGGCGTCGCGATCGTGGACGCCGGCTGGGACACCGACGAGGCGTACGAGGCCCTCTGCGCCGGCCTGGGCGTGGCCGGATACGCGATCACCGACGTCAAGGGCGTGCTCGTCACCCACATCCACCCCGACCACTACGGCCTGGCCGGCCGGGTCCGCGAGGCGTCGGGGGCGTGGATCGCCCTGCACCCCGCCGACGCCGGCCTGCTGCGCGAGCGCTACGACGACGAGGCCATCGACGGCCTCGTCCGCCGCGAGCGGGCGCTGCTGGAACGGTGCGGCGTGCCCGCGGCGACGCTGGACGAGCTGGCCGGCGCGTCGATGATGATCCGTCACATGGTCACCATGGCCCGCCCCGACCGGCTCGTCGAGGACGGCGACGACCTGGGCCTGCCCGGCTGGGACCTGCGCGCGATCTGGACGCCCGGCCACTCGCCCGGTCACCTGTGCTTCGTCTCGCCCGAGCGGCGGGTGCTGTTCTCCGGCGACCACGTGCTGGCCAGGATCACCCCGATGGTGGCCGTGCACCCGCAGTCGCCGCCCAACCCGCTCGCCGACTACCTCGACTCCCTGGCCGCCGTGGGCGGGCTGGAGGTGGACGAGGTGCTGCCCGCCCACGAGTACCGCTTCCTTGAGCTGGCCGGACGGGTGGGCAGCGTGCTCGCCCACCACGAGGAGCGGCTGGCCGAGATCGAGCGGGTGGTGGCTGGGCACGACGGCGTCACCTGCTGGGACACCGCGACGCGGCTCACCTGGTCGCGGCCCTGGGAGACGATCCCGCCGTTCATGCGGCGCTCGGCCAACAACGAGACGCTGGCGCACCTGGTGTGGCTGGAGGCCAAGGGACGGGTACGGCGTACGCCGGGAGAGCCCGACCTCTGGCATCCGTAGGGATCAGTGGCGCGGGGCGCCTGGCGGGTTATGGTACTCGTACTAGAACGTTGTTCTCCTGCCATGGAGGTTCCATGCTTCGGTTCGATGACAGGGTCGCGATCGTCACAGGGGCCGGGCACGGCCTCGGCAGGTCGCACGCGCTCCTGCTGGCCGAGCGAGGCGCCAAGGTCGTCGTCAACGACCTCGGGGGCGCGCTCGACGGCACGGGGGCCTCCGCGGGCCCCGCCGCGGAGGTGGCCGAGCTCATCAACAAGAACGGCGGTCAGGCCATCGCCAACGCCGGCAACGTCGCCACCCCTGAGGGCGCGCGGGACATCGTGAACGCGGCCGTGGACGCGTTCGGCAAGGTCGACATCGTCATCAACAACGCCGGCATCCTGCGGGACAAGTCGTTCGGCAAGATGACGGTCGAGGAGTTCGACGCGGTGATGGCCGTGCACGTGCGCGGCTCGTTCCTGGTCAGCCTCGCCGCCTACCCGATCATGAAGGCCGCCGGCTACGGCCGCGTGGTCAACACCTCCAGCCCGGCCGGCCTGTTCGGCAACTTCGGGCAGGCCAACTACTCGACGGCCAAGATGGGCCTGGTCGGGCTCACCAAGACGCTCGGCATCGAGGGCGCGCGCAGCGGCATCAGGGCCAACGCCATCGCCCCGGTCGCCTGGACCAGGATGACCGAGTCGCTGCTGCCGGCCGAGTTCGAGGCCAAGTTCACGCCGGAGCGGGTGAGCGCGCTGGTGGCGTACCTGACGCACGACTCGTGCGAGGTCAGCGGCGAGGTGTTCACGGTCGGCGCGGGCCGGGTGGCGCGGGTGTTCGTGGCCGAGGGGCCCGGCTGGAAGACCGACGACATCACGCCGGAGGCCATCGCGGACAACTGGGAGTCGATCATGGCTGAGCAGCCGTACGTGCTGTCGGCCGGCGACTCGATGAAGGCGATGCTCTAGTCCTTGATCGTGTGAAGACTGCCATCACGTGATCACTTGAAGTCTGCTCGAAGACATCTAGGGTCACGTGTTGGCAGTGGCCGCCTCTGTGGACCTTCCCGCCGGCTGGCTGCCATCGACGAATTGATGGACCAGACCACCGGCCGCTCCGTCCATCCGCGTGGGGAAGCACAAGACGGCTCTTAATCACGGCTTCCTCCCCCTGAGGCCATCCCCGCGTGCGCGGGGAGCACGCCATCGTGATCCCGAACCACATGCTGGAGCAGGGACCATCCCCGCGTGCGCGGGGAGCACTACATCAGGTCCTCCTCCGCGCCGTGGTGCTCGGGACCATCCCCGCGTGCGCGGGGAGCACGGCAGCAACGCGGTGTGGATCGACGAGGTGACGGGACCATCCCCGCGTGCGCGGGGAGCACTCTTGATGACCTGCGCGTTTGTCCGAGACGGAGGCCGTTTCTGAGCACTTTCATGGATTCGGACATTCTGGACGTGTCAAGCAGCCCGTACGTGATGGCGATGCCACCCACCTTGCCGCAGTAGCGGCTGCACATGAGTGTCGCACGGCATCCGCCGTACGCACCTATCTGGCACAGCCGACCGCAGACGATCAGCCGCAGCCATGCATCGCCGGAGACGCGAGAACCTTCGACGCCCGACGTTTCCGCTGGTCAATGGTACTTGGACAATGCTCCCGGCAAGGCTCGAACCTGTAGCTCCGACCCGTGGGGTCGGCCCTCTGCTTGTCCGGCAACAACACCTACTTTGTTCGGTCATCGACGGAAGTCAGGCGAGTTCGGTCGATTCTCACTATTGATTTGCCGCATCGGTGACCTTATTGTCGGCGGCATGACCCCCCAGCCGGGCTCCGCCGGCGACGTGCTGACGCTCATCAGCGCCGGCTCGGCGACGACCCGTTCCGACCTCGCGAGGCTCACCGGCCTCGCCCGGTCCACGATCTCCCAGCGTGTGGACGCTCTGATCGAGCGCGGCCTCGTCGAGGAGAGCGAGAGCGGCGAGTCCACGGGGGGCCGGCCGCCGCGCCAGCTCCGCCTGCACACCGAGGACCACGCCTTCGCCGGCGTCGATCTCGGGGCCACGCACTGCCGGGTCGCGCTCATGGACATCTCCGGGCAGGTGCTCGCCGAGTGCGAGGACCCGCTGCTCATCGGCGAAGGCCCGGAGAAGGTGCTCGCCCACGTCGACCAGCGGCTCGACCGGCTGCTCGGCGAGGCGGGCCGGACCCGGCCCATGCTCCGCGCGATCGGCATCGGCGTGCCGGGGCCGGTCGAGTTCGCCACCGGGCGGCCGAACAACCCGCCGATCATGCCGGGCTGGAACGACTACCCCGTCCCCGAGTACTTCGGCGGCGTCAGCGTCCTCGTCGACAACGACGTCAACGTGATGGCGCTCGGCGAGCACCGCCACTCCTTCCCGGAGACCAGGCACCTGCTGTTCGTCAAGGTCGGCACCGGCATCGGCTGCGGCATCGTGGCCGACGGCAAGCTGCACCGCGGCGCCCAGGGCTCGGCCGGCGACATCGGCCACATCCGGGTGAGCGGCCACGACGACGCCGGCTGCCGCTGCGGCAACAGCGCCTGCCTGGAGGCCGTGGCCGGCGGCGCCGCCATCGCCCGCAAACTCGCCGAGCTGGGCCTGCCGGCCGAGCGCGGCGCCGACGTGGTGGCGCTCGTCCAGGCCGGCGACACGCAGGCGCTGCGCCTGGTCAGGGAGGCGGGACGGCACATCGGCGAGGTGCTGGCCGGGCTGGTCAACTTCTTCAACCCCGAGGTCATCGTCATCGGCGGCGCGCTGTCGCGGGTGCACGAGCATCTGCTGGCCGGCATCAGGGAGACGGTCTACCGCCGCTCGCTGCCGCTCGCCACGCACCACCTGTCCATCACGCCGAGCCGCACCGGGATCGACGCGGCCGCGCTCGGAGCGGGCCTGCTCGCCATCGAGCACTACCTCTCACCCGAGAACATCAACCGCATCGTCAGCGCCTGACCACCGGGCCGACAGACAAGGACCACCGATGCTGGTGATCAAGGGCATCGTCAAACAGTTCCCAGGGGTGCGCGCGCTGGACGGCGTGGACCTTGACGTACGGGCCGGCGAGGTGCACTGCCTGCTCGGCCAGAACGGCGCGGGAAAGTCCACGCTCATCAAGGTCCTGGCCGGCGCGCACCAGCCGGACGAGGGCACCATCGTCTTCAACGGCGACCAGGTGCGCCCCGCCAGTCCCATCGACGCCATCAGGCTCGGCATCGCCACCATCTACCAGGAGCTCGACCTGGTCGACGGGCTCAGCGTGGCCGAGAACATCTTCCTCGGCCACGAGCCCGCCAAGCTCGGCTTCGTCAACCGCGCGGCGGCCAACAAGGCCGCCCGCGAGGTGCTCGAACGCCTCGGCCACGGCGAGATCCGGCCGTCCGCCGAGGTGGGCCGGCTGTCCCCGGCGGCCAAGCAGGTCGTGTCGATGGCGCGGGCGCTCTCCCACGACGCCCGGCTCATCATCATGGACGAGCCGTCGGCCGCCCTCGCCCACGACGAGGTCGGCAACCTCTTCCGGATCATCCGCGAGCTGACCGCCCAGGGCGTCGCCGTCGTCTACATCTCCCACCGCCTGGAGGAGATCCGCGAGATCGGCGACCGGGTGACGGTGCTGAAGGACGGCCGTACGGTCGCCGTCGGCCTGCCCGCCCGCGACACGCCGACCACGCAGATCGTCTCCCTCATGACCGGCCGCAACGTCGAGTACGTCTTCCCGCCGCGCGGCGGGCGCACCTTCGGCGAGGAGGTGCTGCGGGTGGAGAACCTGAACGCGCCCGGCGTCTTCTCCGGCGTGTCGTTCTCGGTCCGCGCGGGGGAGATCGTGGGGCTGGCCGGGCTCGTCGGCTCGGGACGCTCCGAGATCCTGGAGGCCGTCTACGGAGCCCGCTCCGCCACCGGCCGCGTGCTGCTCGACGGGCGGCCTGCGGGACGCGGCGTGGTCGGCGCCGTACGGCGCGGCATGGGGCTCGCCCCCGAGGAGCGCAAGGCCCAGGCCCTGCTCCTCGACCAGAGCGTCACCGCCAACATCACGCTCGGCAGCCTGCCCGGCTTCGCCAAATTCGGCTGGCTCGACCGCAAGCGGGAACGGGCCGAGGCCAAGCGGCTGTCCGAGATGCTGGACATCCGGCCACCCGACCCCGAACGCCCGATCCGCACCCTGTCGGGCGGCAACCAGCAGAAGGCCGTGCTGGCCCGCTGGCTGCTCGGCGGGCGCAAGCTCCTGCTGCTCGACGAGCCCACCCGCGGCGTGGACGTGGGCGCGCGCGCCGAGCTCTACGCCGTCATCCACGACCTGGCCGAACGCGGCATCGGCGTGCTGCTGGTCTCCAGCGAGGTGCCCGAGGTGCTGGGCCTGGCCGACCGGGTGCTGGTGCTGCGCGAGGGGTCGGTCATCCACGAGGGCGACGCCGCGGAGCTCGACGAGCACCGCGTACTGGACATGATCATGAATGGGAGG
The DNA here is from genome assembly GCF_039529455.1 of Nonomuraea bangladeshensis. Taxonomy (NCBI): domain Bacteria; kingdom Bacillati; phylum Actinomycetota; class Actinomycetes; order Streptosporangiales; family Streptosporangiaceae; genus Nonomuraea; species Nonomuraea bangladeshensis. Next base: position 116,085 of record NZ_BAAAMV010000015.1, on the reverse strand, counting down.
GCGGCCTGATGAGCGAGCCCACGACGGACCGCCGCGCGGCGGGGGTGGCGGCGCTCGCGCCCACGCGCCGCCTGGGCGAGATGCGCCACCTAGGACTGCTGGTGGCGCTGGCGATCCTGGTGGTGGTCGGCCTGGTGACCCGGCCGGAGAACTTCGCCACCACCTCCAACCTGGTCAGCATCCTGTCGCTGGCCGCCACGATCGGCGTCATCACGGTCGGCGCGACGTTCGTCATCATCGGCGGCGGCATCGACCTGTCGGTGGGCGCGGTCATGGCGCTCGCCTCGGTCTGGGCGACGACGCTGGCCACGCAGGCGTACGGGCCATGGGTCATGGCCATCTGCGCGATCCTCGTCGGCACCGGGGCCGGACTGGTCAGCGGATGGCTGATCGCCTACGGGCGGCTGGTGCCGTTCATCGCCACGCTGGCCATGCTCGTGGCCGCGCGCGGCCTGGCCCAGCGGATGTCGGACCGCAGGACGCAGCTCGTCCAGCCCGACAACGCCGCCCTCGTCGAGCTGTCGACCACGCGGGTGCTCGGCGTCCCGCTGCTGGTCTACATCTTCGCCCTGGTCGTGGCGCTCGGATGGGTGGTGCTCAACCGCACCACGTTCGGGCGGCGGACGTACGCGGTGGGCGGCAATCCCGAGGCGGCCCGCCTGGCCGGCATCGACGTGCGCCGGCACACCATGCTGCTCTACGCGCTGTCCGGGCTGTGCTGCGGCATCGCCGCCATCCTCATCATGGCCAGGACCACCACGGGCTCGTCCACGCACGGCGATCTGTACGAGCTGGACGCCATCGCCGCCGTGATCATCGGCGGCACGCTGCTCACCGGGGGCCGGGGGACGATCATCGGCTCGATCCTGGGCCTGCTGATCTTCACCCTCATCACCAACCTGTTCATCCTCAACGGCCTCGACACCAGCGACCAGCTGATCGCGAAGGGCCTGATCATCGTCGTCGCCGTCCTTCTCCAGCGACGGAACCTGAAGGAGAGAGCAACATGAGTGAGAACGTCGCGCGCAGGGGATTCCTCGTCGGCGGGCTCGGCGGAGCCGCACTGCTCGCCGCGGGCTGCACCAGCAACGAGCCCGCAGCGGCGCCCAGCAGCGCCGCGGCGGCCCCCGCCCCCGCCGCGAGCGGCAACGACCAGCCCGGCACCAAGGTGACCATCGGCTTCTCCGCGCCGGCCGCCGACCACGGCTGGATCGCCGCGATCGCCAAGAACGCCGAGGCCACCGCCAAGCAGTACAGCGACATCGACTTCAAGCCGGTCGAGCCGACCAACGACATCAACCAGCAGATCTCCGCGGTCGAGTCGCTGATCGCGCAGAAGGTGAACGCGCTGGTCATCCTGCCCAACGACGGCCAGCAGCTCAACCAGGTCGCCCTGCAGGCCACGGCGGCGGGCATCCCGGTGATCAACCTGGACCGCGTCTTCCCCGACAAGCTGGCCTACCGTACGTGGATCGGCGGCGACAACTACGGCATGGGCGTGGCGGCCGGCCACTTCATCGGCAAGCAGCTCAAGGACAAGGGCGTGTCGAACCCGGTGATCGTCGAGATCCAGGGCATCGCCACGCTGCCGCTCACCCAGGACCGCAGCAAGGGCTTCGCCGACGCGCTGAAGACCTACGGGTTCAGCGTGACGGCCAAGCAGGACGCCAAGTTCACGGTCGAGACCGGCAACCAGGTGGCGACGTCGCTGCTGCAGGCGCACAAGAAGATCGACGCCATGTGGAACCACGACGACGACCAGGGCGTGGGCGTGCTCGCCGCGATCAAGGAGGCGGGCCGCGACGAGTTCATCATGGTCGGCGGCGCCGGCTCGCTGAACGCGATGAAGGAGATCCAGTCGGGCACGTCGGTGCTCAAGGCGACCGTCACCTACAGCCCTACCATGGCCTCTTCGGCGATCAGGCTGGCTCGCTTGGTCGCGCAGGGGAAGGGGATGAGTGATCTCGTGGAGAACTCCGTTCCGCAGTCCATCACGCTCGCTTCCGAGACCATTACCAAGGACAACGTCGAGAAATACCTGGAACTCGGCTTCGAATCCTGATCGGGGGTTGCATGTCAGACAAGACCACCATCGGCGTGGGCATGATCGGCTACGCGTTCATGGGCCGCGTCCACTCCCAGGCCTGGCGGAGCGTGGGGGCCTTCTTCGACCTGCCGCTGGCGCCGCGCATGGCGGCGATCTGCGGCCGGTCGAAGGAGCGCACCGAGGCGGCGGCGGCGCAGCTCGGCTGGGCCGCCGCCGAGACCGACTGGCGCGCGCTGATCGAGCGGGACGACGTGCAGATCGTCGACATCTGCACGCCCGGTGACTCGCACGCCGAGATCGCCGTGGCCGCGCTCGCCGCCGGCAAGCACGTGCTCTGCGAGAAGCCGCTGGCCAACACCGTGGCCGAGGCGGAGGCGATGGTGCGGGCCGCCGCCGCCGCGCCGTCCTCGGTCAAGAGCATGGTGGCCTTCAACTACCGGCGGGTTCCGGCGATCGCGCTGGCCCGCCGGTACGTCGAGGAGGGCCGGCTCGGCGAGATCCGGCACGTACGCGCCCAATACCTCCAGGACTGGATCGTCGATCCCGAGTTCCCGCTGGTGTGGCGGCTGCAGAAGGACAAGGCGGGCGCGGGCGCGCTCGGCGACATCGGCTCGCACATCGTGGACGCCGCCGAGTACGTCACCGGCCAGCAGGTCGTCGGCGTCTCGGGCCTGACCGAGACCTTCGTCAAGCACCGGCCGCTCGCGGGCGAGTCGGCCGGGCTCGGCGCGTCGCGGGCCGAGTCCACCGGCGAGGTCACGGTCGACGACGCCGCGCTGTTCATCGGCCGGCTGTCGGGCGGCGCGCTCGCCTCCTTCGAGGCCACCAGGTTCGCCACCGGGCGCAAGAACGCCATGCGCCTGGAGATCAACGGCGGGCTCGGCAGCCTCGCCTTCGACTTCGAGTCGATGAACGAGCTGTGGGTCTCCGAGGGCGGCGGCGGGTTCGAGCGCATCCTGGTCACCGAGCCCGACCACCCGTACGCGGGAGCCTGGTGGCCGCCCGGCCACGGCCTCGGCTACGAGCACACCTTCACCCACGAGATCAAGGACTTCCTGGAGGCCGTCGCCACCGGCGCCGACCCGTCGCCCTCCTTCGCCGACGGGCTGCGGGTGCAGCGGGTGCTGGAGGCGGTCGAGCGCAGCGCGGCCGACGGCGGCCGTTACACGAACGTGGAGGATTGACGATGACCCGACCAATCACCCTGTTCACCGGACAGTGGGCGGACCTGCCGTTCGAGGAGGTGTGCCGGCTGGCGGCCGAGTGGGGCTACGACGGGCTGGAGATCGCCTGCTCGGGCGACCACTTCGAGGTGGACAAGGCGATCGCCGACCCGTCGTACGTCGAGCAGAAGCGGGCCCAGCTCGACAAGCACGGCCTGAAGGTGTGGACGATCTCCAACCACCTGGTGGGCCAGGCCGTCTGCGACCACCCGATCGACGAGCGGCACAAGGGCATCCTGCCGGCCCGCATCTGGGGCGAGGGCGACCCCGAGTCCGTCCGTCAGGCCGCGGCCGAGGAGATGAAGGACACGGCGCGGGCCGCCGCGCTGCTCGGCGTGGACACGGTCGTGGGCTTCACCGGCTCGTCCATCTGGCACACGGTCGCGATGTTCCCGCCCGTGCCCGCCTCGGTGATCGACGCCGGCTACCAGGACTTCGCCGACCGCTGGAACCCCATCCTCGACGTCTTCGACGAGGTCGGCGTGCGTTTCGCCCACGAGGTGCACCCGAGCGAGATCGCCTACGACTACTACACGACGGTCCGGGCGCTGGAGGCGGTCGGCAACCGGCCGGCGTTCGGGCTCAACTGGGACCCGTCGCACATGGTGTGGCAGGACATCGACCCGGTGAACTTCATCCTCGACTTCAAGGACCGCATCTACCACGTCGACTGCAAGGACACCCGGATGCGCGTCGGCGACGGCCGCCGCGGCCGGCTGTCGTCGCACCTGGCCTGGGCCGACATGCGGCGCGGCTGGGACTTCGTCTCGACCGGGCGCGGCGACGTGCCCTGGGAGGACTGCTTCCGGGCGCTCAACGCGATCGGCTACGACGGGCCGATCTCCATCGAGTGGGAGGACGCCGGCATGGACCGGCTGGACGGCGCGCGTGAGGCGGTGGGCTACATCCGTACGCTCAACGCCATCACGCCGCCGGCCACCGCCTTCGACGCGGCCTTCGCGACCGAGTGACACGCGCTGGTCCCGCCGGAGCGATCCGGCGGGACCAGGCGCTTGGTCCGTCAGTCGATCACGACGATCTGGCGCAGCACCTCGCCGCCGCGCAGGGCCGCCACGGCGTCGTTGAGGTCGGTGAGGCGGATCCTGGCGCTGATCATCGAGTCGAGGTCCAGCTTGCCGGCCTGGTGGAGCTTGGCGAAGTACGGGAAGTCGTGCCGCACGTCGGACTCGCCGTACAGGCTGGAGTGCAGGTGCTTGCCCTCGAAGAGCAGGCTGAAGGCCGAGACCGACCACATGTCGTCCATCGCGCCCGCGCCGACCACGATGACGTCGCCGCCGCGCCGGGTGATCTGCCAGGCGGTCTGGACGGTGGCGGCCTTGCCGACGACCTCGAAGCCGTAGTCGAAGCCGGCGCCGCCGGTCAGCTCGTTGATCGCGTCGGGGATCTGGTCGGGGGTCACGGCGTGGGTGGCGCCGACCTTCTTGGCCAGCTCGTGCTTGGACTCCAGCGGGTCCACGGCGAGGATCGTCCTCGCGCCGGAGACGCGGGCGCCCTGGATGACCGACAGGCCGACGCCGCCGCAGCCGATCACCGCGACCGTGGAGCCGGGGCGCACCTTGGCGGTGTTGATCGCCGCGCCCACGCCGGTCGTGATGCCGCAGCCGATGAGCGCCGCCGCCTCCCACGACACCTCCGGGTCGATCTTGATCGCGCCCTGCCAGGGCACGATGATCTCCTCGGCCCAGGTGCCGCAGCCCGCCATCCCGAACGCCGTCGTGTCGCCGCCCAGCCGGAACCGGCCGTTGCTGAACGACTCGATCATGAACTTGGTGCACAGGTAGGGCTGCCCGCCCAGGCACAGGTCGCAGGCGTGGCAGGCGGGCGACCAGTTGATGACGACGTGGTCGCCGGGCTGGAGGTTGTCGACGTGCTCGCCCACTTCGACCACCTCGCCCGCCCCTTCGTGGCCGGGGACGAGCGGCACGGGCTGCGGCAGCACCCCGGACATGGCGGACAGGTCCGAATGGCAGACGCCGGTGGCCCTGATCCGTACGCGCACGTCCGCCGGGCCCATGGGCGCCAGCGTCACGTCGTCGCGGATCTCCAGCTTGTCGTTGCCTACGGCGGTCAGGATTGCGGCACGCATGGGGCGTTCCTCCTCGGCGGTGGACCTATTCCTCGATGGAGAGGGCGGCTTTGGGGCAGGAGCGGACCGCGTGCCGGACGCGGTCGTGCAGCTCGGGGGGTGGCTCGGGCAGCAGGATGTGGAGCTGGTCGTCGTCGTCGACGTCGAAGACCTCCGGCGCGAGGCCCATGCACACGGCGTTGGCCTCGCAGACCAGCTCGTCCACCTTCACCTTCATGACAGCCTCCTGTGGTCCCATGAGACCACTTTGGTGCGTTCGACGACGTACGCGATCCGCTTGCGGCCGGTCTGCTCGACGTACGGGCGGAGCAGGTCGTCGGCCACCCCGGGGGTCATGCGGCGGGCGACGAGCATGCCGATGTCCATGATCCGGTCGGGGTCGTCGATCCGCTCGGCCTTGCCGTACAGCAGGACGCCGCGGAGCTCGGCGTAGTCGTCGCCGGCCTCGATGAGGCAGCTCACGCGGGGGTCGCGGGCCAGGTTGCGGGCCTTCTGGGCCTTGCCGTACGTCCAGAAGGCGATGCGGCCGTCGTCGAGGCCGTAGAACATCGTCACCAGGTGGGGCGTGCCGTCGGGGTTGATCGTCGCGAGCTGCAGCTTGCGCGAGCCCTCCAGGAGGGCGGCCACTTCCTCGTCCGACATCGCGATGCGAGCGCGCTGATTCACGTGGCCAGTAGAACAGGTTCCAGAAGTGGGCTGCAAGAGGCTCCTGGAATGTTGTTCGGTTCGGCTAGGGTGGCCTTCCATGTCGATGCCGCCGGAGCTGCTCCACGCAGCCAAGCACGCCAAGGGGTTCATGCCGCTCGCCGAAGGGCTGGCACTCTACGAAGCGGCCCGTCACTACGGCGCGCTCGGCCCGATCTGCGAGATCGGCACCTACTGCGGCAAGTCCGCCGTCTACCTCGGCGCCGCCGCCCGCGAGGCCGGCTCCGTCGTCGTCACGGTCGACCACCACCGAGGCTCGGAGGAGATCCAGCCCGGCTGGGCCCACCACGACCCCACCCTCGTGGACCCCCGCTTCGGCAAGATGGACTCCCTGCCGACCTTCCGCGCCACGATCGCCTCGGCGGGCCTGGAGGAGGAGGTCATCGCGGTCGTCGGACGCTCCGAGCGCGTGGCCGCCCTGTGGAACACGCCGCTCGGCTTGCTCTTCATCGACGGCGGCCACTCCGAGGAGCCGGTCACCCGCGACTACGAGGGCTGGGCGCCGCACGTCCGGGAGGGCGGGGCGCTGGTCTTCCACGACATCTATCCCGATCCGGCCGACGGCGGCCAGGCGCCCTACCGGGTCTATCTGCGGGCGCTGGAGTCCGGAGCGTTCCAGGAGAAGTCCGTGGAGGGCTCGCTGCGCGTGCTGGAGCGCGTCGCGCCGGGCATCTGACTCTCGGCACGGCGCCGGCTCGTCCGGGCCCGCTCAGGCGCTCTGGCGGCGCCGGGTGCGGGTCCACGACTGGCGGATCCGCGCCTGCCAGCCGCGGAAGTCGTCGTGCGTGCGGGCCTCGTGGCCGAGCTCGATGAGCGCCTGGTCGGTCCAGGACGCCGCCTCCTCGGCGTCGGCGCCCACCAGGACGGCCGCCGCCTGTCCCGTGTGCTCGGGCAGCGTCCCCGAGCACAGCCGGGCGGCCACCGCGAGGGCGCACCCCTGCGCCAGATGGGCGCGGAAGCCGTCGGCCGAGGCGTGCTCGGCCAGCCACCGCAGCTCCTCGGGCTCGGCACCGCCCGTGTACGCCGCCGCGAACCCCGCCCCGCTCCACAGGTCCGCCCGCCGCACGGCGGGGAAGCCGGCGATCCTGGCCGCCACGTCGTCGGGCGCGGCGCAGTCGTGATACCACAGCAGCCGCCCCAACCCCTGGTCGAAGGCCGCGCAGTGGGCCCGGGTCAGCAGGTCGGGCATGACCCGCTCGCCCACCAGCCGGTCGGTCCTGGAGAGTGAGCGCTGGAAGCCGAAGCCGTCCACCGCCAGCCAGCGCAGCAGCGGGTGGGCCAGGCGCGCGCCGCGTACCGGCCGCAGCCGCAGCAGCGCGTAGCCGCGCCCGGCCCCCAGGTAGGCGGCGTGGCGGTGGTGCCGGGCGGGGCCGGCGAGCAGCTCGTGAAGGCGCCGGCCCCGTGAGAGCGTGAGCAGGTCGAGTACGGTGCAGGCGGCCGCCGCCCCCTCGTAGCCGAAGGGCCGCCGGTCCGCGGGAACCTCCTCGACCTTCTCCACTTCTTTCGACATCACCGCATTGAAGCCGAAAATGTATGACTTCTCGGCTTCCGAGAAGACCGTTCGAGCCGGTCCGGGCCTGAGCCGGAATCTCCGCCGGCTCAGATCGGACTCCAGTGGATCCTTGGTCAAGAACCTTCGCAGTCTCTTCGCCGGCGTCAGTGTCGGCTCGATCCCGGCCTGGTCCAAGAACGAAGTTGTGCCCGTGTCGCCCACGCTTCCCCCGAAGACGCCTCGTACGGCCACTCACGAAGCTAGTGACCCCAATGCGGCCCTCACCGGCGGCACACCGGACGTCCGGGGCAAAGAAGCGGCAAAAGCGCTTGCCTAGGGGGTCTCCCGCTCGGCCGCCTGCGGGGGGACGCGGATGCCGGCCGCGCAGCCGCACACGTCGGGATCGAACGTCGCCGTACGCTCCACGTCGCGGAACAGCCCGGAGCCGGGGGAGAGCTCCATGAGCGCGTCGGCCGCGAGGACCACCGCCGCCGCCGTGTAGCCGGAGCGCTCGTGCGGGAAGTGCTTACGGTTCACGAACTGCCAGCCCGTCCAGTACGAGCCGTCCTCGTGCCGCAGGTGCTGCATGTCGGAGAAGAGCCGCGCGGCCCGCTCGCGGTCGCCGAGCGCGTCCAGCGCCAGCACCAGCTCGCACGTCTCGGCCCCGGTCACCCACGGCTGGTCGGAGACGCACCGGATGCCGAGCCCCGGCACCACGAACGTCGTCCACTCGCGGTCCAGCAGCTCGAACGCCTCCTGCCCGCGCACCGCGCCGCCGAGCACCGGGTAGTACCAGTCCATCGAGAAGCGGCTCTTGTCGGCGAACGCCTCCGGATGCGCGCCCAGCACGTGCGCGAGCCGGTCGGCGGCCAGCTCCCAGTGCGGCTGCGGATCGCCCAGCAGGTCGCCGAGCAGCACGCCGCAGCGCAGCCCCTGGTGGATGGAGGAGCAGCCGGTGAGCAGCGCGTACGACGAGGGCCTGCCCCGCGCGTCACGCTCCCAGACGATCTCGCCGCGCTCGGTCTGCAGCCCGGCCACGTAGTCGAGCGCGGCCTTGACCATGGGCCAGGACTCCTCGGTGCAGGCCCGGTCGCCGGTGACGAGGTGGTGGTGCCAGACGCCGACGGCGACGTAGGCCGCGTGGTTGGTCTCGCCGCCCAGCTCCACGCCGGCGCCGTCCACCAGCTTCATCGGCCAGGAGCCGTCGGCGCGCTGGTGGCGGGCCAGGTAGGCGTAGCCGCGCCGGACCGGCTCGGCGAGGCCCGCGACCGTCATGGCCATCAGGCACTCGACGTGGTTCCAGGCGTCCACGTGCCCTTCCGGCCACGGGACGCCGCCGTCCTCCTGCTGCAGCGCGGCGATGCTCTCGGCCGTGCGCACGACCTCCGCTCGGGAGATCATGGCTTCTTTACGTAGAGGACCACGCTCTTGCCGATGATCGGGTTGAGCACGGCCTCGGCGATCTGGGTGACGGCCGGGCGCTTCATGATGTCCCAGACCAGCAGCTCGTGGTACGCCTTCGCGAGCGGGTGGTCGTCGTTGTTGACGCCGACCGCGCACTTGATCCACCAGTAGGGGGAGTGCAGCCCGTGCGCGTGGTGGTGCGGGCCGATCTCGAAGCCGGTGGACTTGAGCTTGGCCGACAGCTCGGCGAGCGTGTAGATGCGCACGTGGCCACCCGGCGCCGTGTGGTACGCCTCGTCCAGCGCCCAGCAGATGCGCTCGGGCAGGAAGCTCGGCACGGTGATCGCGGCGGTGCCGCCCGGCCTCAGCACGCGGAAGATCTCGGCCATGGCCGCCATGTCGTCGGGGATGTGCTCCAGCACCTCGGCCGCGATCACCCGGTCGAAGCTGCCGTCCTCGAACGGCATGTCCAGCGCCGTGCCCTGGACGGTGCGGCCGCTCGCGTCCGGCGGCACCTCGCCCGCCTTGTCCATCGCCGCGAACATGTTCGCCACGTTGTCCAGCTCCGCCTGGTCCATGTCGAAGGCGATCACGTCCGCCCCGCGACGTAGCACCTCGAAGGCGTGCCGGCCGCCGCCGCAGCCCAGGTCGAGCACGCGCACGCCGGGGCCGACGGGCAGCCGGGCGAAGTCCACGGTCAGCACTGGTGGTCTCTCCTCGCGATCGGTGTCGGGGGTGGGGGTCAGGGGCGGTGTGCGGCGATGGCCTCGTGGTAGGCCTCGACCGTGCGCTTGGCCACGACGTGCCAGGTGTAGCGCTCCATGACGCGGTCGTAGCCCGCCCTGCCCACCCGCTCGCGCTCCTCGGGGGAGTCGTGCAGGCGGCGCAGCGCGGCGGCCAGCTCCTCGGCGTCGCCGGGCGGCACCTGTACGGCCGCGTCGCCGACGACCTCGGGCAGCGCACCGGTGCGGCTGGCGATCAGCGGCGTGCCGCAGGCCATGTGCTCGACGGCGGGCAGCGAGAAGCCCTCGTACAGCGACGGCACGACCGAGATCTCCGAGGTGGCGATCAGCTCGCCCAGCTCGTCGTCGGAGATGCCGTGCACGAAGCGGACCCGGTCCTGCAGCGACAGCTCCTGGACGAGCTGCTCGGTGGGGCCGCCGGGCGTGGGCTTGCTGACCACGGTGAGGTTGACGTCGCGCTCGGTGGACAGCTTGGCGACCGCCCGCAGCAGCGTGGCCACGCCCTTCATGGGGGAGTCGGCGCTCGCCACGGCCACGATCGAGCCCTTGCGCTTCGGCTTGTCCGGGCGGGGGTGGAAGTAGCGGGTGTCCACGCCGAGCGGGATCAGCCGCAGGTTGGCCTGGGGGACGTTGAAGTCGCGGTGGATGTCGGCGAGAGAGGACTCGCTGACGGTGAGGATCGGGCTGAGCCGGGGCGCGACGCGCGACTGCATCTTCACGAACCCGTACCAGCGGCGCATCGTGAGCTTCTTCACACCCTGGGCGGCCTCCAGCTCGATGCGGCGGTCCACGCTGATGGGGTGGTGGATGGTGCCGACCACCGGGAACAGCTTCTGGATGCCGAGCAGGCCGTAGCCGAGGGTCTGGTTGTCCTGGACCACGTCGAAGTCGCCGACCCGCTTCTTCAGCTCGCGCAGGGCGCGCAGCGTGAACGTCAGCGGCTCGGGGAACCCGGCGGTCCACATCGTGCCGACTTCCAGCAGGTCGATCCAGTCGCGGTACTCGTGCAGCTTGGGGGTGCGGAACGGGTCCTCGTCGCGGTAGAGGTCGAGGCTGGGCACCTCGCGCAGGATGACGCCCTCGTCCAGCTCGGGGTAGGGCGGGCCGGAGAACACCTCGACGTGGTGTCCGAGTGCGACCAGCTCGCGGCTCAGATGGCGGAGGTAGACACCCTGGCCGCCACAGGTGGGCTTGCTGCGGTAGGACAGCAGCGCGATCCGCAGCGTTCGCTCCCGCACGGACACCCCTTTCTCCGCCGGTAGGCGCCTGAGATCAGTTGAATGTGACCTTAGCCCGAGAAGGCTACCATTCGGTAGGTCACCGAGAATTGCTCACATTCGGCCCCGCAGGCCGTGCGACATGCGACGTTGCGGTAACCGAACGTGGTTCTGTGGAACACGTTCTAGGCCGGGCTGCTGCTCTTTCCTGGTGCATAGCGGTACATTCCGTCCCAACGGGATTGCGTGACGCGAAGTTGGAGGACCCTTGGCCAGGCGCGCTCTGATCACCGGAATCACCGGCCAGGACGGTTCCTATCTGGCGGAGCACCTGCTGGAGCAGGGGTACGAGGTCTGGGGCCTCGCCCGGGGCCAGGCCAACCCGCGCGTCTCCCGCGTGCGCAGGCTGCTGTCGGACGTCCAGGTCGTCCGCGGCGACCTCCTCGACCAGGGGTCGCTCATCTCCGCCGTCGAGCGGGTCCAGCCCGACGAGGTCTACAACCTGGGGGCGATCTCGTTCGTGCCCATGTCCTGGGAGCAGGCCGAGCTCACCGCCGAGGTCACCGGGATGGGCGTGCTGCGCATGCTGGAGGCGATCCGGGTGTGCTCGGGCGTCTCGCGCGGCGGCGCCTCGGCGGCCTCCGGGCAGATCCGCTTCTACCAGGCGTCGTCCTCGGAGATGTTCGGCCAGGTCAGCGAGACCCCGCAGAACGAGCGCACCTCCTTCCATCCGCGCTCGCCGTACGGCGTGGCCAAGGCGTACGGGCACTTCCTCACCCAGAACTACCGCGAGTCGTACGGGATGTTCGCCGTGTCCGGCATCCTGTTCAACCACGAGTCGCCGCGGCGCGGGGCGGAGTTCGTCACCAGGAAGGTCTCGCTCGGCGTGGCCAGGATCAAGCTCGGGCTCGCCGCCGAGCTGCGGCTCGGCAACCTGGAGGCCAGGCGCGACTGGGGGTACGCCGGCGACTACGTCCGGGCCATGCACCTCATGCTGCAGGCCGACAGGCCCGAGGACTACGTGATCGGCACCGGGCGGATGAAGTCGGTGCGCGAGCTGGCCGAGGCCGCCTTCACCGCCGCCGGGCTCGACTGGGAGCGGTACGTCGTCACCGACCAGACGCTGCACCGGCCCGCCGAGGTGGACCTGCTGTGCGCCGACCCGAAGAAGGCGCGCAACCAGCTCGGCTGGGAGCCGACGGTGTCGTTCGACGAGCTGGTGGCCATGATGGTCGAGGCCGACATGAAGCTGCTCACCGACGGTGGCGACCCCGACCAGGAAGGCTCCTGGCCCTAAGACTGCCCGGCCTTTCTGTAGGCGCCGGGGGTCAGCCCGAAACTGCGGACGAACCAGCGGGTCAGGTGGCTCTGGTCGGTGAAGCCCGTGGCCGCCGCCGCCTCGCCGATCGGCACGCCGTCCGCGATCAGCGTGCGGGCGCGGCGCAGCCGGAGCAGGCGCTGGTAGTCGCTGGGCGGCATGCCGTAGCGCGCCACGAACGCCCGGTACACCGCGAACCTGCTGCCGCCCGTCGCCCGCGCCAGCTCCTCGGCGGTCGGGTCGTCGAGCAGGTGGTCCTCCAGGAACCGGCGCGCCTGCGCGGCCATCGCCGCTGACGTCCCGGTTTTTGGCGGGTCCGGCGGGGCCTGCGTCGCCGCCGCCCTGACCAGGTGGGCGACCGTGGAGGCGAGCAGCTCGTCCCTGCGCAGCGCGGTCGCGGCCGGGTCCAGGAGCGCCCGGTGGAAGGCGCGCAGCGCGCCCGCCGCCGCCGCGTCCGCCACCAGCGGGGCGGCGAACAGGGGGAGTGGCGCCCTGCGGCCCGTCGCGTCCGCCAGCGCGTCGGCCACCAGTTCAGGCCCGATGTGCACGATCCGGTAGGTGAAGCCGAGCGTGTCGGCGGCGTGGCCGTCGTGCGGGTCGTCCGGGTTGAAGGCCATCACCATGCCGGCCGCGCTCGTGTGCGCCGCGCCTCGGCAGGTGAACGACTGGGCGCCGGTCTCCGTCACGCCGAAGGAGTAGGTGTCGTGGCTGTGGCGGTGGTAGACGTGCCGTTCGAAGTGGGCGTGCATGGCCTCCAGCGGTCGCCGCCCGGCCCGCCAGTACCGCGCCCAGTCCCTTCCCACGCCTCCAATCCTCCTCGCGTCCCCCATTGACAAAGAGAGTTTTTACGTAAAGGATGATTTTTGCGATGAGAGACATCCTGTACCTGGAAGCCATCGAGCAGGCCGAGGCGCTGCTCAAGCCGCAACGCGTCGAGGTGCTGCGGCAACTCGCCGAGCCTCGTACCTGCTCGGAGGTGGCCGCCGTCCTGGGCCAGACGCCGCAGCGCGTCTACTACCACGTGAAACGCCTGGTCGAGGCGGGCCTCGTGGATCAGGTCGCCGAGCGCAAGGTCCGGGGGATCTCCGAGGGGATCTACCAGGCCGGCGCGCGGTCGTACTGGCTGTCGCCCCGGCTGGTCGGCCGCATCGGCGGCCTGCGCCGGGCCCGCGACGAGCTCAGCCTCGGCTACCTCCTGGATCTCATGGAGGAGGTGCAGGAGGACATCGCGGCGCTCGACCGCACCGCGCCCGAGCTGCCCTCCGTCGGCCTGTCCGGCGAGATCCACCTACGGACCGAGCAGCGCCAGCAGTTCCTCACCGACCTGCAGACGATGCTCCAGGACCTGTTCACCCGCTACGGCGGCGCCGAGGGCGACGCCTTCAAACTCGCCGTGGCCTGCTACCCCAAGACCGACGACCGTCGAGGAGACGATGACGATGACCGACGACCTGCGGACGCCTGAGCCCGCCGCCCCCATGATGCTGCGCGCCCGCGTCCCGGCCCCGATCGCACGGGTCCGCGAGGCGCTGACCGACCCCGCCGAGCTGCGCGTCTGGCTCGCCGAGCAGGCCGAGGTGGACCTGCCCGCCGGACGCTACGCCTTCTGGGGGCCCACCACGCCCGAGGGCGACGCGCCGCACCAGCGGTTACTGCACGCCGACGACCGCACCGTGCGCTTCGCGTGGGTCCTCGACGGCGAGGAGACCACCGCCGAGTTCGCCCTTGAGCCCGACGGCCCGGTCGCCACGTTCGTCACGGTGTCCCAGAGCCACTTCGACTTCCAGGACGCCATGACGGGCAAGAGCATCCGGGGCGTGCTGCAGACGTACTGGTGCCTGGCCATCGCCAACCTGGCCGAGCACCTGGAGGGGCGGGAGCTGACGCCGCGGGTCGACTTCACCTCGTCCGAGCTGCGCGCCGAGGCCGTCGTGGACGCCTCGCCGGCGGACGTGTTCGCCTCGCTGATCGAGAGCGAGGCCGTGACGAAGTGGTTCGGGTACCCGATCGAGATCGAGCCGTACGTGGGCGGGCGCTTCGCGATGGGCGGCCTGGACAACGACCCGAGCCCGGCCAAGGTGCTGGAGCTGGTGCCCGAGCGTACGTTCTCGGTCGACTGGGGCGGCGGCAGGATCGGGACGTGGGAGCTGGAGGGCAGCGGCGGGCGTACCCGGCTGACGCTGGTGCAGAGCGGCTTCGACGCCGGGCAGCCGCCGTACTCGGCGTGGGGCGGCATCCTGGCGGGGCTGGCGGAGCTGCGGCGCTACCACGAGGTGCCGGACTGGCGCCCGATCCTGGAGCCGGCGTAGGCGCACGAGCGTACAAGACGGGTGGCCTGTGGACGGGGATGCTCATGGGCCATGCGTTTCGATACGAAGATCGCCATCGTGGTACGCGACGACCTGGCCGTCTGGCAGCGCCTCAACGTGACCGCCTTCCTGGCGAGCGCGGTCGCGGGCGGGGTGCCCGAGACCATGGGGGAGCCGTACGCGGACGGGTCGGGCGTCGCGTACCTGCCGATGTTCCGCCAGCCGGTGCTCGTGTACGAGGGCGGGCTGGCGCAACTGCGCGGGATCCGGGAGAAGGCGATCGGGCGGGGGATGGACGTGGCCGTCTACATCGAGGAGATGTTCAAGACGGGCCACGACGCGGACAACCGGGCGACGGTGCGGGCCGTGGCGAGCGACGAGCTGATGCTGGTCGGCCTGGCCGTCCACGGCCCCCGCAACGCCCTCGACAAGACCCTGAAGGGCCTGTCCCTGCACCCCTGACCCCGCCGGTTATCCACAGAACCCCGCTCGGCCGCTCGCCCGCACGCGCCGGCCACCATCCTGACCCCGTGAACCACCCAGCCGAGGCTCCACTCACCCCCTCACCCGCCGAAGCCCCTCTGATCGACCGGACCCGCCAGATCACCCGGGCCATCCCACAAGCCACCGCCTGCCGCCGGACCGCCGCCCACATCTGGGGCCTCGACGTCCTCCCGACCCGCACGGGCGACGACTGGCCGGTCGAGCTCATCGCCCGAGGCCATGTCACCCTCCCAGGCTGCGTGACCTACCTGGCGCCGCTGCCGGACGACGACATCACCCTGCACAAGGGCGTCCGCCTCACCACCATGGAACGTACGGCCCTCGACTGCGCCCGCCACTTCCCCCGCATGGAGGCGGTGGCGGTCCTCGACCAGTTCGCCCGCAAGGGGCTCGACCTGGAGGCGTTGTGGCACCGCCCGCTCAACTCCTGGCAGCTGCGCGACACGCTCAGCCTCGCCGACGGGGGAGCCGCCTCCCCGAGGGAGAGCTGGCTCCGCGTGATCCTCGTCGAGGGCGGCCTCCCCAGACCCTCCACCCAGATCAGGGTCGACCTGGGCGACGACCACTACGCCTACCTCGACCTGGGCTGGGAGGCGTTCAAGGTCGCCGTCGAGTACGACGGCCAGGAACACCACACCTCACCCGCCGACCGCCGACACGACACGGACCGCCGCGAGGAGCTCCGCCGCCGCGGCTGGCGCGTGATCGCCGTACGCCGTGACGTCATCCCCGGCCAGATCGCCGACCTCCTCCACCACGTGGCGGACGCCCTGATCGAGCGCGGCTGGCGCCCCGCTCCGGAAACCACGACCCGCATCCTCCGCAACATCCGCGCCGCCCGCCACCGCTCCTACCAAGGCGGCAGACGCCGCCGCCGAAACCCCGGCAACGACTGGACGTCTTGGTGACCGCACACCTAGGCGAAGATCATCCCAGCTCAGAAACGGTCCGCGTGCTCGTCAACCCACTGCGTGAACGTACGTGCCGGACGGCCGATCACCCGCGAGACCGTGTCGTCCACGGTCGTAGAGGAAGCGCTGGGCTCGGCATACCAGCCGATGACATACTCGGCGTCCGCCCGGGACACGCCCGTGCCCATCAGCCTCTCGACCGCCTGCTCGTGCGTGATCCGCTCGAAGGCGATGGGGTGGCCGAGCCTCCGGGCCAGGATCGCGATCCGCTCACTCGTCGTCAGCGACTCAGGCCCGGTCAGGTTGTAGGCGTGCCCGGAGTGGCCGTCGTCGAGCAGCGCGACGGCTGCCACAGCCGCGATGTCGGCCTCGTGCACCAGCGCGCTGGGAAAGTCGTACGGCTCCCGGACCATTCCCTCGGCCCGGATCGATTCGGCCCAGGTCAAGGTGTTGGACATGAACTCCTGTGCCTCCAGGCGCGTCCATTCCACGCCGGAGTCCGCCACCGCCTGCTCGACCGGGCCCACCCAGCCGCCCCACAACACGGTGATGCGCCGAACGCCCGCGGCGACCGCCCGCTTGACCAGCTCGGGCCCGACCTCGGCCAGTCCGGCCGTCACCGTGATGTGCAGCCGGCTGACGCCGTGGAGCGCGGCGTCCAGCTTCTCCGGCGCGGTGTGCGTTCCGGCCACCAGCTCCACCTCGGCCGGAAATCTTCCCGCGTTCGCCGCCGGGTCCCGGGTCAGGGCCCGGACCCGCTCTCCTCGGCGGACCAGCTCCGCCACAACGTGCCGGCCCGTGTTCCCGGTGGCGCCCGTCACCAAAGTCGTCACAGTGGAGTTCCTTCGTCATCTCGTCCTGGGGAGTCGCTGACGAGCCTAGAAACTCAACCGCGCTTGAGGTCAACGAGCCCGCCAGGCCACCGGCGTGCCCGTCGGTCGTCCCGCGAGGCGTTCGACGGAGGGCGTCCCGGCGGCACGCCGGGACGCCGCGCCCGCTACTCGTTGACGCGGTCGAAGTGGAACGGGCAGTGGGTGCCGCCCAGGCCGATCGTGGTGCGGCGCTCGAACCGGAAGCCGTGCCTGCGCGGCTCGATGGCCTCGATCCAGTTGGCGTCGAACGCGCACATGGCCGGGGTCAGTTCCGGCGCCCCGTTGGCGACCAGGACGTCGTGGTAGAAGCACTGGCGCACGTCGAGGTGATAGCGCTCGTCGTCGTCCACGGGCCGCTCGAAGACGAACCCCTTGCCGAACGCGTGCTCCTCCCGCGACTTGCTCGTCTCCACCATGGCGCGGAAGGCGTCCGGCGCATGGTCCAGCATGGCCCGGGTGCCCTCCTTCATGGCGTCCCCGAAGGGCTCGACGAACGCCGCCCGGACGGCGTCGATGGCCTGTTGCCTGCCGAGCCTGGGCCGGAGGGCTTCATAGGCGGCGACCAGCGCCAGGGTCAGGCGCAGGTTGTGCCGGGCGGGCTCGTCGACGATCCGCGACCGGTCGGCCGTTTCGAGCTCGTCCTGACGGGCCCGCATGGCGGCCGTGAGGTCGGCGTCCGTCGTGGCCAGGCGCTCGTAGAACGCGTCCAGCAGCAGCGTGGTGTCGCGGTCGGGATCGGGGACGTAGTCGCCGCCGGCGAGCCCGAACTGGTCGGTGGACATGATGGTCGGTC
Source organism: Nonomuraea bangladeshensis (assembly GCF_039529455.1). NCBI lineage: Bacteria > Bacillati > Actinomycetota > Actinomycetes > Streptosporangiales > Streptosporangiaceae > Nonomuraea > Nonomuraea bangladeshensis. The sequence continues at coordinate 98,440 of NZ_BAAAMV010000015.1, read as the reverse complement.
CTTTCGGTGTACGGCTCGGCGCGTACACGTCCAGGACCCCGCGCGGAGGCGTGACCGGACGTGCCCGCGACCGAGCGAGCACGCCAGCGCACTCCACCGACCGACCGGCGCTGACTAGCTACGTGTGTTGATATTTCGTACGAAGTCTGGCACGGCCGCGACGATCACGTCCACCTGCCCGCCTAGCTGATGGTGACGGGGAGTTCCTTGATGCCGTTGATGAAGTTGGAGCGGAGGCGGCTGGCCGGGCCGGACTGGGTGAGGCGGGGGCGGCGGCGGGCGAGTTGTTCGAACAGGACCCGGAGTTCGAGCTTGGCCAGGTGGTTGCCCAGGCAGAAGTGGGCGCCGCCGCCGCCGAAGCCGATGTGCGGGTTGGGGCTGCGGCCGATGTCGAAGACCTCGGCGTCAGGGAAGACGGAGGCGTCGCGGTTGGCGGAGCCGTAGAAGACGACGACCTTGTCGTCGGCCTTGATGGGCTGGCCGCCGAGCACCTGGTCGCGGGTCGAGGTGCGGCGGAAGAGGTTGACGGGGGAGACCCAGCGGACGATCTCGTCGGCGGCGGTCTTGGCCATCGTGGGGTCGGCGACGAGGCGGTCCCACTGGTCCGGGTGGTCGAAGAAGGCGAGCATGCCGCCCGAGGCCGCGTTACGGGTGGTCTCGTTGCCGGCGACGATCAGCAGGAGGACGAACAGGTCGAACTCGCTCTCGTCGAGCGTCTCGCCGTGCTCGTCGGGCTGCAGGAGCTTGGTGACGATGTCGTTCCTGGGGTTGGCCTTGCGCTGCGCCGCGAGCTGGTTGGCGTAGGCGTAGACCTCCATGGCGGCGTCGGGGCCCTCGCCCGGCACGTCGGCGTAGTCGGGGTCCTGGGCGCCGATCATGCGGTTGGACCAGGCGAAGAGCTTGTCGCGGTCGGAGACGGGCGCGCCGAGCAGCTCGCAGATGACGTAGAGGGGCAGCGGCGCGGCGACCTCGGTGACGAAGTCGATCTCGCCCGAGCACTTGTCGAGGAGGTCGTCGCAGATGTCGCGGATGTGCTCTTCGAGGGCGTTGATGGTGCGCGGGGTGAAGCCCCGGTTGACCAGCGAACGGCGCCGGGTGTGCTCCGGCGGGTCCTGGTTGAGCATCATGAGCCGCTGAAGGGCGATCTGCTCCTCCTCCAGCTCGTCGAAGAGCGCGAGCCTGCGGTGGGAGGAGAAGAGTTCGGAGTGGCGCGAGATGTGGACCACGTCGTCGTAGCGCGTGACGGCCCAGAATCCGGGCTCGCCGTCGTGCCAGTGGACGGGGGAGTTGGCGCGCAGCCAGGCGAACTGCTCGTGCGGTGGTCCAGCGGTCGCGTAACGGTCCCTGTCGACGAGGTCGATGTGCACCCGGCTCACCCTCTTGATCAAGCGCTTGGTTAAATGGTACTGGAACGTGTTCTATTACGTGACTGTACGACCGTCAAGGAGCCACGGCGAGCCGGTAGGAGCGACGTCCGATGTCTGTGTGACGGCCACGTATCCTGTGCGTGAACCGGGTCATCGGGGCGGTATAGCCAGGTCATGTCACCGGTGATGATGTTTGACCAATATGTCCAGGTCACAGATCGGATGTTTCCGGAGCCTCACCCTTGACACATCCTGGGTAGGCGCTTCAGCATCGGGAGACGAGACATCCGATGTATAGATGAAGGATGCGGTGTGAAGCTGCTGCGAGTAGGACCTGTCGGACAGGAACGGCCGGTGGTATTGGACGAGGCCGGTAACCTGCGCGACATCGGAGAGCCCGACATCGACGGTGCTTTCCTCGCCTCCGGAGGAGTGGCGCGGGTCCGTGCCGCGCTCGACCGCGGTGACCTGCCGATCGTGGCCGAGGAGGGCCTGCGGGTGGGCGCCCCCGTCGCGCGGCCCGGCAAGATCGTCTGCATCGGCCTGAACTACCGCGACCACGCCGCCGAGTCGGGCGCGGAGCCGCCGGCCGAGCCCGTGGTCTTCATGAAGGCCGCCGACACCATGGTCGGCCCGTACGACGAGGTGCTCGTCCCCCGCAACAGCGTCAAGACCGACTACGAGGTCGAGCTGGCCATCGTCATCGGGAAGCGGGCCCGCTACCTGGAGAGCAGGGAGGAGGCGCTGGAGGCCGTCGCGGGTTACGCCGTGGCGAACGACGTCTCCGAGCGCGAGTTCCAGCTCGAACGCGGCGGCCAGTGGGACAAGGGCAAGTCGTGCGAGACGTTCAACCCGCTCGGGCCCTGGCTGGTCACCGCGGACGAGGTGGGCGACCCGCAGAGCCTGTCGCTGCGCCTCTGGGTCAACGGCGAGCTGCGCCAGGACGGCGACACCAAGAACATGATCTTCGACGTCGCCGAGATCGTGCGCTACCTCAGCCAGTTCATGGTGCTGGAGCCGGGTGACGTCATCAACACCGGCACCCCCGCCGGTGTGGCGATGGGCATGCCGGGGCAGCCGTACCTCAGGGCCGGGGACGTCGTGGAGCTGGAGATCGAGGGTCTCGGGCGGCAGCGGCAGACGGTGGGCCAGGCATGAGGAACAACTATCGAATCGTCGGGATGGAGACGCACGACGTGCGTTTCCCGACCTCGCGCGAGCTCGACGGCTCCGACGCGATGAACCCCGACCCCGACTACTCCGCCGCCTACGTGGTGCTGCGGACCGACGACGGCCACGAGGGCCACGGGTTCGCGTTCACGATCGGGCGCGGCAACGACGTGCAGACCGCCGCGATCAGCGCGCTGGAGCAGTACGTGCTCGGCAAGGACGTCGAGGACCTCGGCGCCCTCTACAAGGAGATGGTCAACGACTCGCAGCTGCGCTGGCTGGGGCCGGAGAAGGGCGTCATGCACATGGCGATCTCCGCCGTGGTCAACGCCCTGTGGGACCTGAAGGCCAGGCGGGCCGGCAAGCCGGTGTGGCGGCTGCTGTCCGAGATGTCCCCCGAGGAGATCGTCGGCCTGGTCGACTTCCGCTACCTCAGCGACGCGCTGACCCCCGAGGAGGCCCTGCAGATCCTGCGCAAGGCCGAGGGCGGCAAGGAGGAGCGGATCGCCGAGCTGGTCGAGACCGGCTACCCGGCCTACACGACCTCCCCCGGCTGGCTCGGCTACGACGACGAGAAGCTGCGGCGGCTCTGCGAGGAGGCCATCGCGCAGGGGTTCGGGCAGATCAAGCTCAAGGTCGGCGCCGACCTGGAGGACGACAAACGGCGCTTCAGGGTCGCCCGCGAGGTCTGCGGCCCCGACTTCCCGATCGCCATCGACGCCAACCAGCGCTGGGACGTCGGCTCGGGCATCGAGTGGGTCAACGCGCTGAGCGAGTTCGGCCCGCACTGGGTGGAGGAGCCGACCAGCCCGGACGACGTGCTCGGCCACGCCGCCATCGCCCGCGGCATTGCGCCGATCCCCGTCGCGACCGGCGAGCACGTGCAGAACCGCATCGTCTTCAAGCAGCTCCTGCAGGCCGGGGCCATCTCCTACCTGCAGATCGACGCCGCCCGCGTCGGCGGGGTCAACGAGAACATCGCGATCCTGCTGCTCGCGGCCAAGTTCGGCGTCCCGGTCTGCCCGCACGCCGGCGGCGTCGGCCTGTGCGAGCTGGTGCAGCACCTGTCGATGTTCGACTACGTGGCCGTCACCGGCACCACGGACGGCCGGGTCATCGAGTACGTCGACCACCTGCACGAGCACTTCGTCGACCCGGTGGTGATCCGCGACGGCCGCTACCTCGCGCCGTCGCGCCCCGGCTTCAGCGCGCAGATGCACGCGGAGTCGATCGCCGCCCACACCTTCCCCAACGGTTCGGTCTGGAGGGACGCGTGAGCCGGACTAACGCAGCAGGTCTGAAGGCCGTCGTGACCGGCGGCGGCTCCGGCATCGGCCTGGCGGCCGCCACCCTGCTCGCCGAGCGCGGCATGACGGTGGCCTGCCTCGACCTCAACCCGCCGGGCGAGCCCTTCGTGGGCATCAAGGCGGACGTGACGGACGACGCGAGCGTACGCGCCGCGGTGGCCGAGGCCGCCGAGCGGCTGGGCGGCATCGACGTGCTGGTCAACAACGCCGGCATCGGCGCCCAGGGGACGGTCGAGGACAACCCCGACTCCGAATGGCAGCGGGTCTTCGACGTCAACGTGTTCGGCATGGTCCGGGCCGCCCGCGCCGCGCTGCCTTACCTGCGCAGGTCGGAGCACGCCTCGATCGTCAACACCTGCTCGATCGCGGCCACCGCCGGGCTGCCCCAGCGCGCGCTCTACAGCGCGACGAAGGGCGCGGTCCTGTCGCTGACGCTGGCGATGGCCGCGGACCACATCCGCGAGGGCATCCGCGTCAACTGCGTCAACCCGGGCACCGCCGACACCCCGTGGGTCGGCCGGCTGCTCGACTCCGCCCCGGATCCGGAGGCGGAGCGGGCGGCGCTCAACGCCAGACAGCCCATGGGCCGCCTGGTCACGGCGGAGGAGGTCGCCGCGGCGATCGCCTACCTCGCCGGCCCCGAGTCGGGCGCGACCACCGGCACGTCGATCGCGGTCGACGGCGGCATGCAGGGCCTGCGGCTGCGGCCCACCAACTGAAGCGACCAGTCAAACGAAGGAAGGTACCCCCCTATGAAGTTCGGACGGGTGATCACGGGCGCCGCCCTCTTGGCGGTCGTCACGGCGTGCGGCTCAGGCACCACGACGGAAGGCGCGAGCGGCGGCGGCGGGAAGGTCGGCATCGACCACCCCCGGGCCGACTCCGACTTCTGGAACTCCTACATCAAGTACGTGCCGCAGATGGCGAGCGAGCTCAAGGTGGACCTCATGCCCGCCACGAACTCGCAGAACGACGTGTCCAAGCTGGTCAACAACGTGCAGGCGCTGGTCGGCCAGGGCGCCAAGGCCATCGTCATGGCGCCCCAGGACACCGGCGCGGTGGCCAACACGCTGCAGCAGCTGGAGAACAAGAAGATCCCCGTCGTCTCCGTCGACACCCGGCCGGACAAGGGCAAGGTCTACATGGTCGTCCGCGCCGACAACCGCGCGTACGGCACCAAGGCGTGCGAGTTCCTCGGCGAGAAGCTCGGCGGCAAGGGCAAGGTCGTCCAGCTCCAGGGCGCGCTCAGCTCGATCAACGGCCGTGACCGGTCGGAGGCCTTCCTGGAGTGCATGAAGACGAAGTTCCCCGACATCACCGTCTTCAGCGAGCCGACCGAGTGGGAGGGCAGCAAGGCGGCGTCCATGCTGCAGACCCGCCTGGAGCAGAACCCTGACATCAAGGGCATCTACATGCACGCGGGCGGCGTCCACCTGGCGCCGACGCTGCAGGTGCTCAAGCAGAAGGGCCTGCTCGTGCAGCCGGACGACCCCAAGCACATCTTCGTGGTCTCCAACGACGGCATCCCGCAGGAGTACGACGCCATCCGCAAGGGCGAGATCGACGCCACGATGTCGCAGCCGGCCGACCTCTACGCGAAGTACGCGCTCTTCTACGCGAAGGCCGCGCTGGAGGGCAAGACGTTCCAGCCGGGCCCGACCGACCACGACAGCACCATCATCCAGCTCCCCAACGGCCTTGAGGACCAGCTTCCCGCGCCTCTGGTCACCAAGGAGAACGTGGACGACAAGAACCTCTGGGGCAACCAGGTCGGCTGATGAGCATTCACGTCGAAGCCCGCAACGTCGTCAAGCGGTTCGGTCCGACCGTCGCGCTGAACGGCGCGAAGATCGCGATCGCCGAAGGCGAGACGCACGCGCTCCTCGGCAGGAACGGCGCGGGGAAGTCCACCCTCGTGTCGATCCTCACCGGGCTGCAGCGGCCGGACGAGGGCGAGGTGCTGTTCTCGGGAGAGGCGGCGCCCGCCCCCGGCGACCGGGACGCCTGGCGGCAGCGCGTCGCCTGCGTCTACCAGAAGTCCACGATCATCCCGGCGCTCACCGTCGCCGAGAACCTCTTCCTCAACCGGCAGAGCGACGGGCACGGACCCATCAACTGGCGGACGGTGCGAGGCCGCGCGCGCGAGCTGCTCGACACCTACGAGGTGGACGTCGACGTGCAGGCGCTGGCCGGCGATCTCAGCGTCGAGCAGCGCCAGCTCGTGGAGATCGCGCGGGCGCTGTCGTTCGGCGCGCGCTTCATCATCCTCGACGAGCCCACGGCGCGGCTCGACGGGCCGGCCATCGAGCGCTTGTTCGCCCGCATGCGCTCGCTGCGCGAGCAGGGCGTCACGATGATGTACATCTCGCACCACCTGGACGAGGTGTACGAGATCTGCCAGAGCGTCACGGTCTTCCGCGACGCCCGGCACATCATGACCCGGCCGGTGGCCGGGCTGCCGCAGGACGAGCTGGTGCACGCCATGACCGGTGAGGCGACGTCCGCGTACCACGCCAGGGAGCGCACGCCCGGCGAGCGGGTCGTGCTCGCCGGCGAAGGACTGTCGCTGGCCGGCCGCTACCGGAACGTGGACATCAGCGTCCGCGCCGGCGAGGTGGTCGGCCTCGCCGGGTCGGCGAGCAGCGGCAAGGTCGGCCTGGCCGAGACCCTGGTCGGGCTGCGCGGCGCGGACACCGGCACGGTCGTGGTCAACGGCACCACGGTGAAGCCCGGCGACGTGCCGGCCGCGATGAAGGCGGGGCTCGGGTTCGTGCCCGAGGACCGCCATCACGAGGGCTTCGTCCCGTTGCTGTCGGTGGGGGAGAACGCCACGTTCCCCATCGCCCGCAAGCTGGGCCGCTTCGGCGTCGTGTCCCCGGCCCGCCGCCGGGAGAAGGCCAAGGAGATGATCACCGCCCTGGACATCAAGACCGAGGGCCCCGACCAGCCCGTCGCCGACCTGTCCGGGGGCAACGCGCAGAAGGTCGTGTTCGCGCGGGCGCTCGTGGACGATCCCACGGTGCTGGTCGTCATCAACCCCACCGCCGGCGTCGACGTCAAGGCCAAGCAGGCCCTGCTCGGCGCCGTCGAGGACGCCGCCGAGCGCGGCGCGGGGGCCGTCGTGGTCTCCGACGAGCTCGACGACCTGCGCATCTGCGACCGGGTGCTGGTGATGTTCCACGGGGAGATCGTCAAGGACGTACCGCGTGGCTGGACGGACCACGAGCTCGTGGCCGTGATGGAAGGCGTACAAGAGTGACCACTTTGACCGCACCGGCTCCACGGCTACGGCTGGCCAGGTTCCGCGACCTGACGCTCGTGCCGGTGATCGTGCTCCTGCTCGTCGTGGGCGCGTTCCTGGACCCGACCTTCCTGACGGCGGGCAACCTCACGAACGTCCTCCAGCAGCAGGCGGCGATCTCGCTCCTCGTGCTGGCCGAGGCCATGATCCTGATCGCCGGGAAGTTCGACCTGTCGCTGGAGTCGACGGTGGGCACCGCGCCCGCCATCGCCGTGATGCTGGTGGTCCCGGCCGCGGCCGGCGGGTTCGGGCTCGGGCTGCCCGGGGCGCTGGTGATCCCGCTCGCGCTGCTCGTCGGGGCCGCCATCGGCGCCTTCAACGGATTCCTGATCATCAGGTTCCAGCTGTCCGCGTTCATCGTGACGCTGGCCATGCTGATCATCGTGCACGGCTTCCTCCAGGGGCCGACCGAGGGCAAGACGCTGTTCCAGCTCCCCGAGTCGATCCTCTACCTCGGCAGCGCCCTGTGGCTCGGGCTGCCCGCGGCCATCTGGATCGCCGGGCTGCTGTTCGCGGTCGGCATCTTCGGCCTCGGCTACCTGCGGATCGGCCGCTCGCTCTACGCGATCGGCGGCAACATCGACGCCGCCCGCGCCGCCGGCATCCGGGTGGACCGGGTGCTCTACGGCGTGTTCGTCCTCGGCGGCGTCCTCGCGGCGCTGGCCGGCATCCTGGAGACCGGCCGCCTCGGCGCGATCGGCAACGGCATGGGCGTCGGCTGGATCTTCATGGTGTTCGCCGCGGCCGTCATCGGCGGCGTCAGCATGGACGGCGGCAAGGGCACCATCCTCGGCGCGCTCACCGGCGTGCTGGTGATCGGCCTGGTGCAGAACATCCTCACGCTGATCGGCGTCTCCGGCTTCTGGCAGCCCGTCATCTACGGCAGCATCATCCTCATCGCCCTGATGATCAGCCGGATCGCGGGCGGGAAGGCACAGGATTGATGATGGGAGTCACCGCGTTGACGGGAGAGACCGCGTGATCGAGCTGCCGCGTCACGGCTTCGGCGGCGCGCCCATCGGCAACCTCTTCCAGGCGGTCACCGACGCCGAGGCCCGGGCCACGGTGGACGCCGCCTGGGAGAGCGGGGTCCGGCTGTACGACACCGCGCCGCACTACGGCCTCGGCCTGTCCGAGCGCCGGCTCGGCGCGGCGCTCGCCGGGCGTACGGACTATGTCCTGTCGACCAAGGTCGGGCGGCTGCTGGTGCCCGCGCCGGCGCCGTCGGGGCGCGACGACGACGTCTTCGACGTCCCTGGCGAGCTGACGCGGAAGTGGGACTTCTCGCGCGACGGCGTACGCCGCTCGCTGGAGGACTCACTCGAACGGCTGGGGCTGCCGGCCGTGCACGTCGCCCTCATCCACGACCCCGATGAGCACGTGGAGCAGGCGCTCGGCGAGGCGTACCCGGCGCTGGCCGAGCTGCGGGCCGAGGGCGTGGTGCGGGCGATCGGGCTCGGCATGAACCAGTGGCAGGTGCCGCTGCGCTTCGTCCAGGAGACCGACATCGACGTGGTCATGCTGGCCGGGCGCTACACGCTGCTCGACCAGTCCGGCCTGCCCCTGCTGGAGGCGTGCGCCGAGCGGGGGGTGCGGGTGCTGGCGGCCGGCGTCTTCAACAGCGGCATCCTGGCCACGTCACGGCCGGGCGGCACCTTCGACTACCAGCCGGCGCCCGCGCCGCTGGTGGAGCGGGCCTCCCGGATCGCCGAGGCGTGCGAGCGGCACGGCGTGAGCCTGCCGCAGGCGGCGATGGCGTTCCCGCTGCGGCATCCGGCGGTCGCCGGCGTCGTCCTGGGGGCGCGGACCCCGGAGGAGGTCACGGCCAACGCGGCCCTGTGGTCGCGGCCGGTGCCGGACGCGCTGTGGGAGGACCTGGAGTCCGCAGGACTCATCTGACGAGGGCGTAGCCGGCGATCCACAGCTTGGGGATGACCTCGGTCTCGTCGAGCAGGGTGAAGCCGAGCCCTTCGTAGAGCCGGCGGGCCGGCACGTTGTCGCGGCCGGTGGAGACGACGACGCGGCGTCCGCCGGCTCGGGCCAGCACCGCCTCGACCAGCGCCCGGCCGATGCCGCGCCGGGCCATGGCCGGGGCCACGACGAGCCGGTCGATGTCGAGCTCGTCCGCGCTCTCGGCCCAGGCCACGGCTCCCGACAGCGCGCCGCCGTCGAAGGCCGCCAGCCACAGCAGGTCACGCGCCCGCAGCTCGGCCAGGCTCTCGTGCAGCGGCGGGATCCGATCGTCGCCGATGAGCTCCGCCTCGACCGCGTACGCCGCCTTCTGCATCGCCAGCAACTCGCTCCCGAGCGGGTCGTCGTGCGGCGAAACCGTCTTGATGATCACCACCCGAGTATCCCGCACCCCCCGCTCAGGACGGAATGAACAGCCAGGACGTCGAAGGACCCGGCTCGTACGGCGAGTCCAGCCGCTTGGCGACCACCCCCGGCAGCCCCTGCTCCCTGGCCGCCTGCCGCACCGGCCCCGCCTCGCCGGGCCACGAGGGCGCGACCTGCCAGCGGGTCCCCGACACCTCCAGCGCCTCCAGCGCGGCCCTGCGCTCGGTGTACGGGCGGTCGAGCAGGGCGTGGCCGTCGTCGTACAGCAGGTCGTAGAGGACCAGGAGCTCGGCCCCGCCGAGCGTGGCGACCTCGCCGTCCAGCACGGCGCTCCGGCTGCCGAACGACTCGGCGAGGGGCCGCAGCCAGGGATGCTCGCGGGCGGCGTCCGTCCGGCCGCCGTCGACGGGCACCAGGAGACGTCGGCCGCCCCAGGCGAACTCGAAGGCGTAGGAGTCGGCGTCCCTGGGCGGGCGGGCGCGTTCGGCGGGGAGCATCGGGTCGAGCGCGGGGAACGGGTCGCGCACCGCCTCGTCCATGCGGTGGATCATCCAGTTCTTGCCCCGCGTACGGAACAGCACGAACCGCCCGGAGGCGCGTGCCCCGCGCAGCACCACCTTGACCTCGCGGTCGGACCACTTCTCGGTCTCGTACGTGCCGGTGTCCCAGACGGTCATGGTGCCGCCGCCGTACTCGCCCTGGGGGATCTCGCCGTGGAAGGTGAGGTACTCCATGGGGTGGTCCTCGGTGTGGACGGCCAGGTGGTTCGTCTGAGGGTCGGCGGGCAGGCCCTTGGGGACGGCCCAGGAGACGAGGACGCCGTCGCGTTCCAGGCGCAGGTCCCAGTGCAGCGACCGGGCGTGGTGCTCCTGGATGACGAACGCGTGCCCGTCCCCGGCGGCCGGGGGCTCGGCCGGGACGGGCTCGGGGGTGCGGGCGGCGTCGCGCTTGCTGCGATATCGCTCAAGTTTGTCCGGCACGCCCCGGCTTCTACCCGCCGCTCCCTTCGTTCATCATCATCAATCCTCCGATGTGTCGGCGATCAGTCGAGTTCGAGCGCCCGGCGCAGCCACGACTCCACGCCGGCCACGTGCACCGTGGCCCAGGACCGGGCGATGTCGGCCTGGCGGGCGGCGATCGCCTCGTAGATCGCCATGTGCTGCTCGCGGGTCTTCTGCAGCGCGCCCTCCTGGGTGAGCCCGCGCCACACCCGCGCCCGGTTCGTCGGGCCCGACAGGCTCTCGATGAACGAGCACAGCACGCTGTTGCCCGACCCCTGGGCGATGCGCTGGTGGAAGCGCAGGTCGTTGGCCACCAGCTCCTCGATCGTGGGCCGCTCGGGCAGCGACTCCAGGATGACCCGCAGCTCCTCGATCTCGTCGTCCTTCATCAGCTCGGCCGCCATCGCGGTGGCGGCCGGCTCCAGGATGCGGCGGACCTCGAAGAACTGCAGCACCGTGTCGTCCTGGTGCAGGTCGAGCACGAACGACAGGGTGTCGAGGAGCAGGCCGGGCTCCAGGCTGGTGACGTAGGTGCCGTCACCCTGGCGTACGTCGAGGACGTTGATGAGGGACAGCGCGCGCACGGCCTCCCGCAGCGAGTTGCGCGAGAGGCCGAGCCGTTCGGCCAGGTCGGCCTCCTTCGGCAGCCGGTCGCCCGGGGCGAGCTCCCCCGAGACGATCATTTGCTTGATCTTGTCGATGGCCGCGTCGGTGACCGCCACGCTTCTCCCCCTAGACATCGGATGTCTAGGAGTCTAGGGCCTGGAAGCGGACGAGTTCGACTCCGGGCAGGCGGCGGATCCGGCCGCGGGCCTCAAGGGTGCGCAGATGGGCGGCCGCCTCCCCGGCGGCCATGCCCCGCAGCATGGGGGGCAGCGTGTCCCACGGTTTGTTCCACGTCATCATCGCGGCGACCTCCCAGATGGTCTGCGGCTCGGGCTGTCCGGCCAGGAGGGCGAGCAGCGAGTCGAGCTTCTCCTCGTGATGGTGACGGATCTCGGCGGCCCGTGCCGCCACATCCGGAAATATCCACTCATGGGCGGGGAGGGCGTCGAGCGTCCCCAACTCGCCCACCCGCTCCAGCGACTCCAGGAAGTCGCCCAGCGGATCGACGTCCTCCCGATCGTACGGATAAATCCCGATGTGTGGGGTGATGTCGGGCAGGACGTGGTCGCCGGTGAACAGCCGGTCGGCGTCCTCCAAGTGCAGGCAGATGTGCCCGGGGGTGTGGCCGGGCGTGTGGACGGCCCGCAGCTTGCGTCCCGGCAGGTCCACGAGGTCCCCGTCGCGCAGCTCGCGGTCGGGCACCGCGGGCGGGGCCGGCCGCTCGCCCGAGGCCGCCCTGGCCTCGCTGGGATCGGCCCCGGCCCGGAGCAGCATGTCGGACTGGAAGGCCGTGTGCTCGTCGCCGGCGAAGTCGTGCATGAGCCTGACCATCGCCGCGTCGTTCTCGTGCATCGCGATCCAGGCCCCGGAAGCCTCCCTGACCTGCCCGGCGAGCCCGGCGTGGTCGGGGTGGAAGTGGGTGACGACCACCCCGCGCACCGTGCTCACGTCGATCCCGAGCGTCGCGAGACCGCCGCTCAGCGCCTGCCACGCCTCCGGATGGTTCCAGCCGGCGTCGATCAGGACCGGGCCCTTCGGCGACTCGACGGCGTAGACGAGGGTGTAGCCGAGCGGGTTGCCGGGGATCGGCACAGGCACGCTCCACACCCCGCCGCCGAGATCCTGCGGGCGCTGCTCCGCGTACGGCCTGCGTCTGGTCTTCATCCGTCCCCGATTCCTTACTTACCTAGTGCTATGGGTGGTACGTGATACAGCTCAACTGATCCGTTCGAGGATCGTCGCGGTGGCGAGCGCGCCGCCCGCGCACATGGTGACGAGGGCGGTCGTCGCGTCGGCGCGTTCCAGCTCGTGCAGCGCCGTGGTGATGAGCCGCGCGCCGGTCGCGCCGACCGGATGGCCGAGGGCGATCGCGCCGCCGTTGACGTTGACCCGGTCCATGTCGGGCTCGTGCACGCTCGCCCACGACAGCACGACGGAGGCGAACGCCTCGTTCACCTCGAACCGGTCGATGTCGCCGATCGTCATCCCGGCATCGGCCAGCGCCTTGGCGGTCGCGTCCACGGGCCCGTCGAGGTGGTAGTAGGGCTCCGCGCCGACCAGCGCCTGCGCGCGGATGCGGGCCCGGGGGCGCAGGCCGTGCCGCCGCGCCGCCTCCTCGCTCATGACCAGCACGGCGGCCGCGCCGTCGGAGATCTGGGACGAGGTGCCCGCCGTGTGCAGCGCGCCCTCCATCACCGGCTTGAGCTTGGCCAGCCCGTCCACGGTGGTCTCGCGCAGGCCCTGGTCCCTGCGGACGTCGCCGACCGGCACGATCTCGCGCTCGAAGCGGCCGTCGGCCCACGCCTTGGCGGCCAGGTGCTGCGAGCGCGCCCCGAACCAGTCGAGCCGCTCGCGGGTGAGCCCGCGCCGCGCGGCGATGCGCTCGGCGGCGGTGAACTGGTCGGGCAGGTCGAGGTCCCAGTCGTCGGGACGCGGGTTGGCGGGCAGCACGTTGCTGCCGAGCGGCGCGCGGCTCATCACCTCGACGCCGCAGCCGATGCCCACCTCGATCACGCCCGCGCCGATCAGGGCGGCGGCGAGGTGGACGGCCTGCTGCGACGAGCCGCACTGCGCGTCGACGGTGGTGACGCCGGCCTGGTGCGGCAGCCCGGCGTAGAGCCAGGAGCCCCGGCCGACGTGCCCGCCCTGCTCGCCCGCCTGCGTCACGCAGCCGGCGAACACCTGCTCGACGGCCGAGGGGTCGAGGCCTGACCGCTCGATCAGCCCGTTGAGCGCGCTGGCGAGAACCTGTTGCGGTTTGAGCGCGGCGAGCCAGCCGGCCCGCTTGCCGATGGGGGTGCGGACGGCTTCGACGATCACAGGTGTGCTCACAGTCGCCTCCAGAACGATGCTCTGGAGAGACAGTAACGCGTTCTACTTAGCCGCGGAAGCCTGGGGGGTCAGAGCGGTGGGCAGCCCGAAGGTCTCGAAGAGCCCCTCCTCGAAGAACATGCCCACGTGCCGGACCGCGCCGCCGGACAGCGTCAGCACCATGATCGCGAACTGCCGGTAGCCGCCGTCCTCGCGGAAGTAGACCGCGAACGCCGGCTGCCCGTTGGCCGCGACCGGCACCAGCTTGAGATCGCCGGCGCGCTCCGCGGGGCACTGCGTCCTGGTGAGCTCGGCGATGGTCCGCGGGCCTTGGTACCAGCCCGTGAAGGGCGGCATCTCCCAGATCGCGTCCTCGGTGAACAGGTGCACGAGGTCGTCCACGTCGTAGTTCTCGAACGCGGCGACGTAGCGGTCGAGCAGGGCCCGCTGCTCGTCGGTGAGCGGCTCCACCGGGTCGTCGAGGCTCGGCGAGCGCTCGCTGAGCTGGGCCCGCGCCCGCTGCAGGATGCTGTTGACGGCGGCGGTGGACAGGCCGACGGCCTCGGCCACCTCCGCGGCCTTCCACCTGAGCACGTCGCGCAGGATGAGCACCGCGCGCTGCCGGGGCGGCAGGTGCTGCAACGCGGCGACCAGCGCGAGCCGGATGCTCTCGCGCGCCGTCACGATCGTGGCCGGGTCGTCGCCCGCCACGCCCGCGAGCGCGTCGGGCACCGGCTCCAGCCACGGAACCTCGTTGTCCTGGGCCAGGGGAGCGGTCGCCTCGGAACTGGGCGCGCCGAGGCCGCTCGGCAGCGGACGCCGGCCGCGGCTCTCCAGCGCCGTCAGGCAGGTGGTGGTCGCGATGCGATACATCCACGTGCGCAGCGAGGAGCGGCCCTCGAAGCCGTCGTAGGCCCGCCACGCCTTCAGATAGGTCTCCTGCACGAGGTCCTCGGCGTCGTGCACCGACCCCGTCATGCGGTAGCAGTGCGCCAGCAGCTCGCGTCGCATGGGATCCGCCTGCTGGAGGAAGTCCTCATTCGTCGGCTTGTCGCTCATGCCCTATGTATAGTCGCCGCCACCGACAATTCGCGGCCTCAGCATCAGATGTCGGCGAGCAGGCGCGAGGCGGCGGTCTCGATGCGGCGCTGGATCTGGTCGTAGGTGCGCCGGCCGCGCAGCATCTCCAGCAGCTCGTGCACCCAGATGCCGGCCAGCGACCCGGCGAGGTCGCGCTGCTCCTCGCTCGCCTGCTCGAAGCTCAGCCCCTCGGCGGAGACCCGCAGCAGCAGCCCGGCCATCCGGTCGCCGAACGGCGTCTGCACCTCGGCCATGATCAGGGAGCGGATGAGCGCGTCGGCCAGCTCGGGCTCGCGCATGAGCCCGCGGGTGGCGCGCATCAGCACGTCGACGGCCCGGCCCTCGGGCGTGGCCGCGCCCGGCGGGCGGCGCTCGATGCTGCTCTCCAGCAGGTCGATCTCCTCGCCGACCACCGCCACCACGAGGTCCATCTTGGACGGGAAGTAGCGGTAGAGGGTGCCGAGGGCGACGCCGGCCCGCTCGGCCACCGTGCGCATCTGCATGGCCTCGACCCCGCCGCGCGAGGCGAGGGCGGCGGCGGCCTGGACGATGCGCTTACGGCGCTGGGTCTGGCTGCGGGTGCGGACGCTCCCCTCGCCGTCGGAGGAGGTGGCGACCGTCGCGGACGGGGTGCGCATAAGAACACGTTATCTGATGCACCGGTGCCGCGGCTTGTTACTCGGCGGTCACAAAGAACCCCTATCAGCGCATGTCCCTCGCGTTACGGGGATATAACGCGACTTTTCGGGATGATTGGCCACTGGACATTAACTAGAATCTGTTCTAGTTTGCGGTTTGCTGACCGAGCGCTTGGTGTGGAGGCGGCATGACCGCGAACACCCTCGCGGCCCTGCTGACCGCACGGGCCGAGGACGGACGACCTGGCCTGCTGTTCGAGGACACGGCCTGGACCTGGCGCGAGCACGTCGCGGCCTGCCGCGCGGCGGGCTCCTGGCTGGCCGGCCGCGACATCGGATCGCATGTCGGGGTGCTCAGCGACAACGTGCCCGGCCTGCTCTTCCTGGTCGGCGGCGCGGCGCTGACCGGGCGTCCGGTCGTCGCGCTGAACCCCACCCGGTCGGCGGCCGAGCTGGGCCGCGACGCCCGCGCGACCGACGTCGGCCTCGTCCTGTTCGACGCGCCGTACGAGGAACTGGCGGGTTCCCTGGGCCTGCCCGCCCGGCCGCTCTGCGAAGCCACCGCCAAGGACCCGCTCCCCGAGCGGACGCCCGACCCCGGCGAGCTGGTGCTGCTGATCTTCACCTCGGGCACCTCGGGCCGCCCCCGCGCCGTCCGGATCACCCAGCGCAAGCTGGCCGTCCCCGGCACCAGCCTCGGCGCGCTGCTCACCCCTGACGACGTCGTCTACTGCTCGATGCCGCTGTTCCACTCCGGGGCCCTCATGGCCGCCTACGCGCCCGCCGTCGCCTCCGGGGCCGCCCTGGTGCTGCGCCGCCGCTTCTCCGCCTCGGGCCTGCTGCCCGACCTCCGCCGGTACGGCTGCACGTACCTCCACTACGTCGGCAAGGCGCTCTCCTACGCCCTGGCCACCCCGGAACGCCCGGACGACGCCGACAACCCGCTCAGACTGGCCTTCGGCAACGAGGGCAGCGCGGTCGCGATCAGGCGCTTCGGCGAGCGGTACGGCTGCCACGTCATCGACGCCTTCGGCTCCACCGAGACCGCCGTCTCGATCAGCCCCGACCCGGCGGGCCCGCCCGGCAGCCTCGGCCGCCTGCCCGAGGGCGTGGCGATACTGAACCCGTACACCGGCGAGCCCTGCCCGCCGGGACGGGTCGAGGACGGCCGGCTGCTCAACCCGGACGAGGCCGTCGGCGAGCTGGTCAACACCGCCGGGCCCGGCCTGTTCGAGGGCTACTACAACGATCCCGAGGCCGACGCCGAGCGGCTGCGCGACGGCGCGTTCTGGTCCGGCGACCTCGCCTGGCGGGACGCGGACGGCCACGTGTTCTTCGCCGGGCGCGGCACCGAGCGGCTGCGCGTGGACGGCGAGAACCTGTCGGCCGCCCCCGTCGAGGCCGCGCTGCGCGAGTTCCCCGGCGTGGTGGAGGCGGCGGTCTACCCGGTGCCCGACGCGGCCGCGGGCGACCAGGTGATGGCGGCGCTGGTGCTGGCGGGCGGGTTCGACCCGGAGGCGTTCACGGCCTTCCTGGCCGCCCGGCCCGACCTCGGCGCCAAGTCCCTGCCCCGGTACGTGCGCGTGGCCGACCGGCTGCCCCAGACGCCCTCGCACAAGGTCGTCAAACGGGTCCTCGCCCGCGAGGGCTGGCGTACCGGTGACCCGGTGTGGTGGCGCACCCCGTCCGGGCTGCGCCCGCTCACCGGCGCGGACGTGAAGGCCATCGAGGAGGAGTTCGTACGGCACGGCAGGCAGCACCTCTTGGAGACGTAGGGGAACACACGTGGACTTCAACCTGGACGAGACCCAGCAGGACGTGCGGAGACTGGCCGCCGACGTGCTGGCCAAGGAGGCGGACGAGGAGCGGCTGCGGCAGGCCGGGCTGCTCGGCCTGTGCGTGCCCGAGGAGGCGGGCGGCGCCGGGCTCGGGCCGGTGGAGATGGCCGTGGTGCTGCGGGAGGTGGGCGTGAAGGCGGCGGCGCTCCCCGGGCTGCCCGCGCTCGCGGGGACCCTGGCCCTGGCCCGCCACGGCACGCCCGAGCAGCAGCGGCGGCACGCGGACGGCATCGCGCTCGCGGTGCGGGAGCCCGGCCGCGCCCTGGCCGCCCCGCCGGAGACCATCGCCCACGACGACGGCGGCTGGACGCTCACCGGGCGCAAGGTCACCGTCATGTACCCAGGCGCGGCGGCGCTGGTGACCGCCGGCGAGGGCCTGTTCCTGGCCGAGCTCCCCGGCACGACCCCGGAGCGCACCTCGACCGGCGAGCCCGCCGCCACCGTCGTGCTCGACGGCGCCCCCGCCGAGCGGGTGGCGGGGCCGGAGGCCGCGGCCGACGTCCGCCGCCTCTACACCGCCGCGATCGTCGCGCAGGCGAGCGGCGTGCTCGCCGGGGCGCTGGAGCTGACCACCGCCCACATCAGGACGCGGCGGCAGTTCGGCCGCGCGCTGGCCGAGTTCCAGGCCGTGACCATGCAGATCGCCGACGTCTACATCGCGGGCCGGGCGCTCGACGTGGCCATGTGGTCGGCGCTCTGGCGGCTCGGCGAGGGCCTGCCGGCCGAGGAGGACCTGGCGCTGGCCGCCTATCACGCGGCCGAGGCGGTCAAGGCCCTGCACACCTGCCAGCACCTGCACGGCGGCCTCGGACTCGACGTCACCTATCCGCTGCACCGCTACTTCGCCCAGGCCAAGCACCTGTCGTACCTGCTCGGCGGCGCCGACGCCCAGCTCGACCTGATCGGAGCGCTCGTCTGATGCTCATCGACCTCACCCCGGAGCAGCGCAGGCTCCGCGACGAGCTGCGCGCGTACTTCCAGGGCTGCCTGACCGAGGAGGACCGGCGCGCGATCGCCGAGGACCCGTTCGGCGAGACGTACATGGAGCACTGCCGCCGTCTCGGCCGCGACGGCAAGCTCGGCCTCGGCTGGCCCAAGGAGTACGGCGGCGCCGGCTACGGCCCCCTGGAGCAGCAGATCTTCGCCAACGAGATCGCCCGCGCGGGCGTGCCGTACCCGATCATCACGGTGCAGACGGTGGGCCCGACGCTCATGCAGTACGGCACCCCCGAGCAGAAGGACTTCTTCCTGCCGCGCATCCTCGCCGGGGAGTGCCACTTCGCGATCGGCTACAGCGAGCCCGAGGCCGGCACCGACCTGGCGTCCCTGCGGACGACGGCGGTGCTCGACGGCGACCACTACGTCGTCAACGGCCAGAAGATCTTCACCAGCGGCGCGCACTACGCGCAGTACATCTGGCTCGCCGCCCGGACGAACCCCGAGGCCAAGAAGCACAAGGGCATCACCATGATGATCGTCTCCACGGACGATCCCGGCTACTCCTGGACCCCGATCGTCACCATGGACGGCCGGCACCACACCAACTCGACCTACTACTCCGACGTCCGCGTCCCGGTGAACATGGTGGTCGGCGAGGTGGACAAGGGTTGGGACCTGATCGTCAACCAGCTCAACCACGAGCGGGTGACGCTCGGCCCCGCCGGCAACCTCGGCCAGACCTACGACCGGTTCCGCGACTGGGCCCGCCGTACGGGCCTGGACGGCGAGCCCGACGTGCGCCGCGCGCTCGCCCGGCTGTGGGCGGCCCTGCGCACGAACGAGCTGCTCAACTGGCAGGTCGCGGCCAACATGGACCTCGGCTGGCTGGGCGCGCCCGACGCCTCGGCCACCAAGATCTACGGCTCCGAGCGGATGCAGGAGGCCGGGCGGATCGTCGGCGACGTGCTGGCCCGCCACGGCGACCCGGCCGACCCCGGGACGGCCGAGCTCATCGAGCGGACCGACCTCGGGGCGAAGGGCGCGGTGGTGCTGACCTTCGGCGGCGGCGTCAACGAGGTGCAGCGGGAGCTGATCGCGATGCTCGGCCTGAGCCTGCCGAGGCCGCCCCGATGACGGACGCGCTGACCGACGAGGAGCTGCACGAGCTCGCCGCCAAGCAGACGGCGCTGGGCGAGCTGCGCGGCACGCCCGCCGCCGACCCCGTGAACGTCCCGATGATCCGCCACTGGCTCGCCGCCATGGGCGACGAGAACCCCGTCTACCTGGAGCGCGGCCTCGCCCCGCCCGCGATGGCGCAGGTGTGGACCATGCCGGGCCTGCGCCGCGCCGTCAAGGACCGCTCCCCGGTGGACGAGCTCATGGCCGCGCTCAACGCCTCCGGCTACACGGGCGTCGTCGCCACGAACTGCGAGCAGGTCCACCACCGCTACGCCCGCGTGGGCGAGGTCCTGACCCCCGCCACCCGCTTCACCGGCCTGGCCGGCCCGAAACGGACCGCGCTCGGGGTCGGCTTCTTCGCCACCTGGAACATCACCTGGTACGCCGGCGACGACGAGCCGGTGGCCGAGATGCTGTTCCGCGTGCTGAAGTTCCGCCCACGGGAGAAGCGACCGAAGCGCGAGCCCTATCCGCTGCGGCCCGCCGTCAACCAGGACACCGCCTTCTTCTGGGAGGGCGTACGCCAGGGCGAGCTGCGCGTCCAGAGCTGCGCCGACTGCGGCCTGCTGCGCCACCCGCCGGGCCCGCTGTGCCCCCAGTGCCGCTCGGCCAACCGCTCGTACGCCGTCGCGTCCGGCCACGGCACCCTCTACAGCTACGTCGTGCACCACCGGCCGCCGGTGCCGGGGCGGGAGACGCCGTTCGTGGTGGGCGTGGTGGAGCTGCCGGAGGGCGTCAGGGTCGTGGGCAACGTCGTGGACTGCCCGATCGAGGAGGTGGCGGTGG
The DNA here is from genome assembly GCF_039529455.1 of Nonomuraea bangladeshensis. Taxonomy (NCBI): domain Bacteria; kingdom Bacillati; phylum Actinomycetota; class Actinomycetes; order Streptosporangiales; family Streptosporangiaceae; genus Nonomuraea; species Nonomuraea bangladeshensis. Next base: position 78,581 of record NZ_BAAAMV010000015.1, on the reverse strand, counting down.
GGATGCCGCTGCGGGTGACGTACCGGTCGATGGACGACGAGCTCGTCCTGCCGATGTGGACGCCGGGGGAGCCGTGAGCGAGGAGCTGGACGTGCTGCCGGAGCTGTCGATCGACTTGACGCCCACCCTGGTCATCGCCACGGCCCTCGCCACGATGGACCCCACGCCGGTGCACCACGATCCGGCGCTGGCCCGCGCGCAGGGCTCGAAGGACATCTTCCTCAACATCCTGACCACGATGGGGCTGGTCGAGCGGTACGTCACCGACTGGGCGGGCCCGGCGGCGGTCATCCGGCGCATCGACGTCAAGCTGGGCGTCCCCGCGTACGCGGGGGACCGGCTGAGCTTCACCGGCGCCGTCGTCTCGCGCGCGGACGGCGAGCTGACCGTCGAGGTGCGCGGCGCGGTCAGCCTGGGCGACCACGCGGTCGGCACCGTCACCCTGACCCTGCCCGAGGGGGAGGACCCGTGTTGAGCGGACGCGCGGCGGTCGCCGGGATCGGCGCCACCGAGTTCAGCAAGGAGTCCGGGCGTTCGGAGCTGCGGCTGGCCGCCGAGGCCGTGCTCGCGGCGCTGGACGACGCCGGGCTGTCGCCGGCCGACGTGGACGGCATGGTCACCTTCAGCCAGGACGCCAACCAGGAGATCGCGGTCGCCCGCGAGGTCGGCGTCGGCGACCTCACGTACTTCTCCCGCGTCGAGTACGGCGGCGGCGCGGCCTGCGCGACGGTCGCGCACGCGGCCATGGCCGTGGCCACCGGCACGGCCCGCACGGTCGTCTGCTACCGCGCCTTCAACGAGCGCTCGGGACGCCGCTTCGGCCAGCCGGACGCCCGCCTCGGCGGCCAGCCGACCTCGCAGGGGCTGGAGATGAGCTGGCACGTGCCGTTCGGGCTGATGACGCCGGCGGCCTGGGTCGCCATGTTCGCGCGCCGCTACATGCACACCTTCGGCGCGACGTCGGAGGACTTCGGCCGGGTCGCGGTGGCCATGCGCAGGCACGCCGCCACCAACCCCGCCGCCTGGTTCCACGGCCGGCCCATCACGCTGGAGGAGCACCAGGCGTCGCGCTGGATCGTGGAGCCGCTGCGCCTGCTCGACTGCTGCCAGGAGAGCGACGGCGCGGTGGCCCTGGTGGTGACCTCGGCCGAGCGCGCCCGCGACCTGCGCAGGTCGCCCGCCGTCATCAAGGCCGCGGCCCAGGGCTCGGCGGCCGGGCAGCAGATGATGACGAGCTACTACCGGGACGACATGAGCGGCCTGCCGGAGATGGGGGTCGTCGGACGGCGGCTCTGGGAGATGTCCGGCCTGTCCCCGTCCGACATCAGGATCGCCATCCTGTACGACCACTTCACCCCGTTCGTCCTGGCCCAGTTGGAGGAGCTGGGCTTCTGCGGCCGGGGCGAGGCGCCCGCCTTCATCGCCGACGGCGGCATCGAGCTGGACGGCCGCCTCCCCGTCAACCCGCACGGCGGGCAGCTCGGCGAGGCGTACATCCACGGCATGAACGGCATCGCCGAGGCGGTACGCCAGATCCGCGGCACCGCCGCCAACCAGCTCGGCGGCGTCGCGAACGTCCTGGTCACGGCGGGCACCGGCGTGCCGACCAGCGGCCTGATCCTGTCTGCGGGCTAGGGGGTCCAGGCGCCCGCGACCTGCCGGGTGGAGGCGTTGAGCCGGTTCCACACGTTGATCGAGGCGATCGCCAGGACGAGGCCGCCGAGCTGCCGCTCGTCGAAGTGGTCGGCGGCCTCGTTCCAGATCTCGTCGGACACCGCCTCCGGCCGGTCGGCGAGGCGGGTGACGGCCTCGGTGAGCGCCAGGGCGGCCCGCTCCTCGTCGGTGAAGTACGGCGCGTCGCGCCAGCCGGCCAGCGTCCACATCCGCTCGTCGCTCTCGCCGTTCTTCTTCAGGTCGCGCCCGTGCAGCTCCAGGCAGACGCCGCAGCCGTTGATCTGGCTGGCGCGCATGTAGACGAGGTCGAGCAGTCCCTTCGGCAGGCCCGTGTCCGCCACGCTCTTGCCGAGCGCCTGGAGCGCCTGCATCGCGCCGGGGACGACGAAGGCGGGGTTGCCCATACGTGCTTCCATTGGTGGTCTCCACGTTCTCCGGTTGAAGAGGTCTCTCACTCGCTCTGAACCGGCGGCGAAGGAGAATGTGACCGATGAACGAAGAAAAAGAACTTATTGCCATGTTCGAGGCGCACCGGGATCATCTGCGCGCGGTGGCCTACCGGATGCTGGGCTCGCTCAGCGAGGCGGACGACGCGGTGCAGGAGACGTGGCTGCGGCTGGAGCGAACCGACGTCCGCGACGTGGTGAACCTGGGCGGCTGGCTCACCACGGTCGTGGGCCGGGTCTGCCTCAACCTGCTGCGCTCCCGCCGTACACGGGGTGAGGAGCCCCTGGAGCCCACCATGCCGGACCCCGTGGTGACCTCGCCCGAGGGCGTGGACCCCGAGCACGAGGCGCTGCTGTCGGACTCGGTGGGGCTGGCGCTGCTCGTGGTGCTCCAGACGCTGGAGCCGGCCGAGCGGCTGGCGTTCGTGCTGCACGACATGTTCGCGGTGCCCTTCGACGAGATCGCGCCGATCGTGGACCGCACCCCCGCCGCGACCCGGCAGCTCGCCAGCCGCGCCCGCCGCCGGGTGCGGGACGGCGCCGTCACGCCGGACCCCGACCTGGCCAGGCAGCGCGAGGTCGTGGACGCCTTCATGGCCGCCTCGCGGGCCGGCGACTTCGACGCCCTGGTCGCGGTGCTCGACCCGGACGTGGTGCTGCGGGCCGACGCGGGCGGCGCGCCGCGGACCTGGCTGGAGGTGCGCGGGGCGCTGGAGGTGGCCGGGCGGGCGTTCATGTTCCGGCGCTTCGCCGCGTACGTGCGGCCGGTGCTGGTCAACGGCGTGGCCGGGGTGGTCACCGCGCCGGAGGGCCGGCCGCTGTCGGTCATGGCGTTCACCGTGGCCGGCGGCAGGGTGGTCGCGCTCGACATCCTCCAGGACGAGGACCGGCTGGCCGCGCTGCTGGGCGGGTAGCCGGCCCTCGGGGAGGGGCTACGGGTTGAAGATGGTGGGCACGGAGAAGAAGACGATCATCGCGATCGCCACGCAGACCAGGAAGCCGACCAGCTCCCAGACCCAGTCGTAGTGGCGCTCCTTGCGGCGGCGCTTCTTCTCCGGACGCGGCTTCAGCTCGGGGCGGCGCTTGGGGACGGGCCGGGCACGGACCGGACGCGGCTCCAACGCGTCCCGCGCCGGGGCAGGGGCCGGGGCGTCCTTGCCCGCGGGCTCATCCCTTTTCGCGGGCTCGTCCCGTCTTGCGGGCTCGTCCTCCCACGGCAGGCGGTAGACCGGCTCGGCCGCGGGCTTGGCGCGCGGCTGGAACAGCGGCGCGGTCTCCCGGGCGGGTCCGTCCTCCTCCTGCCGCGGGTCGCCGGGCTGGAGCGGGCGGGCCGGGCCCTTGTGCACCAGCACGTCGTCGGCGGGGGTCGGCTGGGAGCGGCGCACCGGCTCCGGCCGGCGCAGCCCGCCCCGTCCAGCGGGCGGTGCCGGCGGGGTGAACGGCGGCTCGCCCGGCAGCAGCACGTCGCCCGTCGCGTACGGCTCGGGGGAGTCCTTGGGCAGCAGCACGTCGCCGGTGGCGAAGGGCTGCAGCCCGTCCTCGGCCGGCGCGGCCATGAAGAACGGCCGCTCCTCGCTCGGCGGCAGCGGCGGGACCGGCGTGCGCTTGGCGCGCCGGCCGTCGTCGAAGGCCCCGAGCGGGTCCCTGAGCGGCCGGGTGAGGCCGGGAGGGGGCCCGAGCGGGGGCCCGACCGGGCCGCGCAGCCGGGGCATCGGGGCCGTGGTGGCCTCGTGCTCGGACACCCGTGAGGCCGCCGGCGGCGACAGCAGCTCCGCCGGGAAGATCACGGTGCTGGTCGCGGGGTCGGCGTCGGCCAGCGGCTGCGGCCAGACCGGCGGGCTCGGCCAGCGCGGCTTGACGAACAGCGGCGCGGGCTGGGCCGTACGCGAGCCGGCGAAGTGGATGCGCAGCGCGCCGGGCGGCTGCGGCCACGGCAGACGGCCGAGCACGTCCTTGAGCGGCGCGACGGCGAGCGCGCCGTAGATGTCGGCGACGGGCTTGGGCACGCGGGCGCCGATCGAGGCCAGCGCCGTGCCGAGGGCTTGGCGGAACCGGTGCCCGGCTCCCACGGCCAGCTCCTCGGCGGTGTCGGGGGCGACGTCGAGCACCCAGGCCAGCTCGGCCTTGCTGAGGCCGCAGACCGCGCACAGCACCAGCACCTCGCGCTGGTGGAGGCGCAGCTCGCGCAGGGTGCGCTCGACGAGAGCGGTCGCGGGGTCGATGAGGGGGTCGACGGCGGGCGGGGCGTAGACGACGTCGCGGCGGTGGATCTCGCGGCGGGCGAAGGCGTAGAGAGCGGCGCGGGGCGGCTCCGCGGCCGGGACGGCGTTGAGCACCGCCAGCAGGACGTCGGAGGCGGAACCGAGGTCGCCCAGCTGGTCGGCGCAGTACGCGAACAGCCCGGCGGCATGGCGGTCGTAGAGCTCTGCGATCAGTTCGGCGCGTGGGCGCTGATCGGTGAGCGGCTGGGACACGGGGCCGGATCCTCTGGGTGCGGACGCTGCGGGTGTGAGGGGTGCGCGTCAGGGAGATTGTGGAGGTAATCATGCCAACACCGACAGGTTCGGCGCACTACCAGATCCAGATTTAAGTAAATAAGGCTGGTCAGTGAAGCGCTTAAGCGCAGCCCGGCACGACACGCCCGTAGTCCTCGCCGTAGTCTGTCGTGCACGAGAGATCATGCGGCGGTCGTGGCACGGGGGTCGCGGCCCTGCCACGAGCGAGAGGTCACGCGTGATCACATTCGACGCTGTCACCAAACGCTATCCGGACGGCACGGTGGCGGTTGACTCCCTCAGCCTGGAGGCGCCCACAGGGGAGATCACCGTCCTGGTCGGCCCCTCCGGATGCGGGAAGACGACGTCCCTGCGGATGATCAACCGCATGATCGAGGCCAGCGAGGGCCGCATCCTCCTCGACGGGAAACCGGTCCAGGGCATCGATCCGCCGACGCTGCGGCGCGGCATCGGCTACGTCATCCAGCAGGCCGGCCTGTTCCCCCACCGCAAGATCGTGGACAACGTGGCCACCGTCCCCTACCTGCTCGGCTGGGACCGCAAGAAGGCCCGCTCCCGTGCCATGGAGCTGCTGGAGCGCGTCGGGCTGGACCCGTCGCTGGCGGGGCGCTACCCGTTCCAGCTCTCGGGCGGGCAGCAGCAGCGCGTGGGCGTGGCGCGGGCGCTGGCCGCCGACCCGCCGGTGCTGCTCATGGACGAGCCGTTCAGCGCCGTGGACCCGATCGTGCGGACGAGCCTCCAGGAGGAGCTGCTGCGGCTGCAGTCGGAGCTGCAGAAGACCATCGTCTTCGTCACCCACGACATCGACGAGGCCATCAAGCTCGGCGACCGAGTGGCGGTGCTGCGCGTGGGCGGGCGGCTGGCGCAGGTCGCCGATCCCAAGACGCTGCTCACGGAGCCGGCCGACGACTTCGTCCGGGAGTTCCTGGGGCACGACCGGGGCATCCGGCGGCTGGGGTTCGTCCCGACCGACGGGCTGCGGCTGCGTACGGACCTGACCGTGACGGAGGGCGCCGAGCGCGGCGCCGCCGAGCCGTGGCTGCTGGTCGTGGACGGCGAGGGCCGGCCGCTCGGCTGGGCCTCCGGGGCGCGTCCCGGCGAGCTGGAGCGCCACGGCACGTACGTCCACGGGCGTGACTCGATGCGCGCGGCCCTCGACGCGGCGCTGCTGTCGCCGTCCGGCTGCGCGGTGGCCGTGGACGAAGGGGGCAGGGTGGTCGGCGTGGCCACCAGGGAGAGCCTGGACCAGGCGCTCGCGGAGGCCGCCGATGTCTGACGGCCCACCCTCCATCTGGGAGTGGATCGGCCGCAACTGGGACACCGGCCGGGCCGACAGCATCCGCAACCTGCTGACCGACCACCTCACGATGTCCCTGGTGCCGATCGTGCTCTCGCTGGTGCTGGCGCTGCCGCTCGGCCTCGCCTGCGCGCGCTGGCGCTGGCTCTACCAGCCCACGTCGGGCCTGATGAACGTGATCTACGCGCTGCCGTCGCTGCCGGTCTTCATGCTGCTGATCTCGGTGACCGGGCTGTCGCAGACCACGGTGATCATCCCGCTCACCTTCTACGGCATGGCCGTGCTCATCCCGGCCGTCGTGGACGGGCTGCGCTCGGTGCCGGACCACGTACGGCAGTCGGCGGTCGCGATGGGCTTCACGCCGCTGCGCCGGCTGCTGCGGGTCGAGCTGCCGATCGCGGTGCCCGTGGTGCTGGCCGGGCTGCGGGTGGTCGCGGTCTCCAGCATCAGCCTGGTCAGCGTGGGCGCGCTGATCGGGCAGGGCGGGCTCGGCGGGCTGTTCACGCGGGCCTACCAGAACCCGTTCATGCCGCCGGTGATCGTGGGCATCGTGCTCATCGTGGCGCTGGCGCTGGTCGCCGACGCGCTGATCGTGCTGGCGCAGCGGCTGCTGACCCCCTGGGTGCGCGCGCGGAAGGGGATGGCGTCGTGAGCTGGCTGACGAGCTTCTTCTCCTGGCTGGGCGAGTTCTTCGGCACGGCCGCCAACTGGTCGGGCCCTGGCGGCATCCCCATGCGGCTGCTGGAGCACCTGGAGTTCTCGGCGCTGGCGCTGGCGCTGGCCGTGGTGATCGCGGTGCCGGTCGGGCTGCTCATCGGGCACACCGGGCGCGGCGAGGTGATCGTGGTCGTCTCGGCGAACCTGGCCAGGGCGCTGCCGACGCTGGGCCTGCTGGTGATGTTCGTGCTGCTGCTGGGCACGGCGTCGATCTGGCCGGTGATCATCCCGCTGGTGCTGCTGTCGGTGCCTCCGATCCTGGTCAACACCTACGAGGGCATCAGAGGCGTCGATCCGGAGCTGCGCGACGCGGCGTACGGGATGGGGCTGCGCGGCGGGCAGGTGCTCACGCGGGCCCTGGTGCCGGTGGCGCTGCCGCTGATCCTGCTCGGGTGCCGGCTCTCGGCGATCCAGGTCGTCGCGACGACGACGGTGGCGGCGTACACGGGGCTGGGCGGGCTCGGGCGGTACGTGATCGACGGTTTCGCGACGAAGGATTACGCGAGCGTCGTCGGGGGTTCCGTACTGATTGTGCTGTTCGCACTGGTTGTGCAGATCTTGTTCGCGCTCGCGCAGAGGGTGGCGGTCTCGCCGGGGGTGAGCCGGCGACAGAAAATCCGATAGTCTCCTGTATTACCGCCCGCTTTAGAAGGGAATAGCAAGATGAGACGCACGTACGGCATCGCGGGGGTGCTGATCTCGGCGGTGCTCGCGCTGTCCGCCTGTGGCGGCGGCGGGTCCGGCAACGCGGGCAACCCGCTCGACACCTCCAGCGCGGCCCCCACCGGCTCGGCCTCGGGCGGGGCTGCCGACGCGGGCAAGGCCGTCATCGGCTCCTTCGACTTCGACGAGAGCGTGCTGCTCGCCTCGATCTACGCCCAGGCCCTGGAGTCCAAGGGCGTGCAGGTGGAGGAGAAGCCGCGCATCGGCAGCCGCGAGGCGGTCTACGACCAGGTCAAGAGCGGTGGCCTGACCATCGTCCCCGAGTACAACGGCAACCTGCTCGCCTTCATCGACCTCAAGGCCACGGCCGCCACGACCGACGAGGTCAACGCGGCGCTGAAGGAGAAGCTGCCCGCCGAGCTGGAGGTGCTCGACTCCTCCCCGGCCGAGGACAAGGACAGCCTCTCGGTCACCAAGGACTTCCAGGCCAAGCAGTCCGTGACCACGATGGAGGACCTCGGCAAGGTCTCCAAGACCCTGGTCGTGGGCGGGCCGCCGGAGTTCAAGAAGCGCTGGGAGGCCCGGTTCAAGGAGGTCTACGGGATCGAGTTCAAGGAGTGGAAGCCGACCGGCCCCACCACCGCGGACGCGCTGAAGGACGGCACCATCCAGGTCGGCAACGTCTTCACCACGGACCCCAAGATGACCGCCAACAACCTGGTGCCGCTCCAGGACACCAAGAACGTCTTCCCGGCCCAGAACGTGACGCCGCTGCTGTTCAAGGCGGGCGCGAGCGACACGATCCGCACCACGCTCAACTCCGTCTCGGCCAAGCTGACGACCGACTCGCTGCTCCAGATGATGCAGCAGATCTCCGTCAACAAGGACGAGCCCGCCACGGTGGCCAAGGAATGGCTGACCACCAACGGCCTGGGCTGATCGGCGTGCGCGCGCGGTGAGCGAGTTCACGGGCGAGTTCACGGAGGCGATGGCGCAGCTCGCCGGCGGGGTCGCCGTGGTGACCGTACGCGACGGGCGCGACGACCTCGGCACCACCGTGTCGGGGCTGATGTCGGTGTCGCTGGAGCCCCCGCTCGTGCTCGTCAGCCTGGCCGGCGGCGGCTATCTGCACGAGGTCCTGCTCCGGCGGGACCGCTGGGCCGCCTCCCTGCTGTCGGCGGGGCAGGCGGCCGTCGCCAGCCGCTTCGCCACCCCGGGCAGGCCCAGCGCCCGCCTGCTGGTGGCGGGGCTGCCGCACCATCGGGGGGCGCACACGGAGGCGCTGGTGGTGGAGGGCGGGGTGGCCGCGCTGGAGGCCGAGACCACGAAGGTGGTCCCGGCCGGCGACCACACGCTCTTCATCGCCGCCGTGCTCGGCGTGACCTACGTCGACCCGTCGCTCCAGCCGCTGGTCCGCCTGCGGGGCCGCTACCGCCCCGTGTGAGGGCCGGCGGCGGCTCCGGCGGCGGCCCGTCAGCGGCTCCGGCGGCGGCTCCGTCAGCGGCCCGACGCCGGCCCGTGCCGGTCAGCGGATCGTGTACCACTCGGGCAGGATCAGCGGGCCGGCGGCGGGCAGGCCCAGCTCGGCCGACAGGCGGGCCAGCGGCCCCCAGGCGTCGAGCCGCATCCTGGCCAGGGCGGCGGACTTGTCCTCGCTGGAGTCCGGGCCGCGCAGCCGCTCCAGCGGGTTGAGCCGCGGGTACATCCGCACCGGCGCGCTCTCGCTCAGCCCGGCCCGCTTCCTGGCGAGGGCCAGGGCGTCCTCCAGGCCGCCGAGCTCGTCCACCAGGCCGTTGGCCCGCGCGTCCGCGCCGGTCCACACCCGGCCGCGGGCCAGCTCGTGCGTACGCTCCCTGCTGAGGTCCCGGCTGCTCGCCACCTTGCCCACGAAGTCGTCGTAGATGCGGTCGAGCCAGGCGTTGACGCGCTCCCACTGCTCGGGGGAGAAGGCGCGCGAGGGGGAGAACATGCCGGCGTTGGCCCCCTCGGCCACCATTTCCGTACTTATCCCCATCCGCTGGAGAAGGTCGGCGAAGACGGGCTTGCCGCCGTACACGCCGATCGACCCGGTCAGCGTCCCCGGCTGGGCCACGATCACGTCGGCGGCCATCGACACGAAGTAGCCGCCGGAGGCCGCCAGGTCGCCCATCGAGACGATGACCGGCTTGACCTTCCGCGTCAGCACCACCTCGCGCCAGACCGTGTCGGAGGCCACGTACGAGCCGCCGGGGCTGTCCACCCGGAACACCACGGCCTTGACGTGCTCGTCGCGGCGGGCGGCCCGCAGCGCGGCGCTGATCGTGTCGGAGCCCATGGCCCCGCCGCCGCCGAGCGGGCTCCGGCCGCTGCGGCCCGACTTGATCATGCCGATGCCGTGGACCAGCGCGATCCCGTCGGCCCCGGGGTGCGGCAGCTTCCTGACGGCGGCGGCGCGGGCGTAGCGGGAGACGTACAGCAGGTTCGCCTCCGCGCCCGCGGCCCGCTTGAGCTCGTCGTACACCTCGTCCCGGTACGCCAGCCCGTCCACCAGCCCGGCCTCCTGCGCCTCGCCGGCCGTGAACGGGCCCCGGTCGATCAGCTCGCGCACCTTCTCCGGGTCCAGCCGCCGCCCGTCCGCGATCCCGTCGATCATCGTCTCGGTGATCGACTCCACGATCCGGCCGATCGACTCGCGGTGCGGCTCGGTCATGTGGTCCTGGGTGAAGGTGTTGGCGGCGGTCTTGTACTCGTGCCGCTGGCCGACCTCGTAGCCGACGCCCAGCTTGCCCAGCGCGCCCTTGAGGAAGCGCTGCTCCACGGCGACGCCGGTGAGCCCGACGTCCCCGCTCGGCTGCAGGTAGACCCGCTCGAAGGCGCTGGCCAGGTAGTAGGGCACGGTGCCGCCCGCGAACTCGCCGAACGTCTCGGCGAACGCGACGGTCAGCTTCCCGCTGGCCCGGAAGTGGAGGACGGCCTCGCGCAGCTCCTGCACCATGGCGAGCCCCAGCGGCGGCCCGCCGATCTTGACGACCAGCCCCTTGACCCGGGAGTCCTGCCGCGCCCGCCGCAGCCCGCCGATGACGTCCGCGAGGCGCGTCTTGCGCATGGACAACACGGCGGCCAGCGGATCCGTCGGCGGCCCTTCCGTGACGCCCTCGGTGAGATCGAGCTCCAGGATCAGCGGGCCGGTGCGCCGCTGGCGGAGCCTGTCGACGGTTTCGAAGATCGCCTTGCCTGCGTCCATACAACTCACCCTAAGCGACACATTTCCGTTCGTGTCTGGGCAGTTCATACGAAGTCCACACCCGGCCGCCGGGAACAATGGATCCGTGCGACCGAACACCGACGACGCCGGCCCCACGCCCGCCGATGCCCTGGTCGAGCGCGTCCACGACCTGGCCGCCGGCGGCCGGCGGGTCGTGCTCGGCATCGCGGGCTGCCCGGGAGCGGGCAAGTCCACCCTGGCCCACTGGCTGGCCGACCGGCTCACCGCGACCGGCCTGCCCGCCGTGTGGGTGCCGATGGACGGCTTCCACCTCGCCGACGTCGAGCTGGAACGCCTCGGCCGGCGGCATCGCAAGGGCGCGCCCGACACCTTCGACGCCCGCGGCTACCTGGCCCTGCTGCGCCGCCTCCACACCGAGACCGGCACGGTCGTCTACGCCCCGTCCTTCGACCGCGACCTCGAACAGCCCCTCGCCGGCGCCGTCCCCGTCCCGCCCGAGGCCCGCGTGGTCGTCAGCGAGGGCAACTACCTGCTCCTCCCGCAGGACCCGTGGCCGCTGGTGCGCGCCGCCATGACCGAGGTCTGGTACGCCGACCTCGACGACCGCGTCCGCCTCGACCGCCTCGTCCGCCGCCACATCCGCTTCGGCAAGGCCCCGGAGGCGGCCGAGCGCTGGGTGGCGGAGGTGGACGAGCCCAACGCCGCCGCCATCCGCGCCACCCGCCACACCGCCGACCTCGTCCTCGACACCGCCGCCTTCCCCCTTACCGCCCGACCGATGTAGAAGTATGCAGCTAAGGTCCATACACCTTAGCTGTACGGTTCTCCTACGGAGCCTGTTCCGAAGCCGAGTCATGTGTTGACCGCGACGAGGAGTGGGCCGGTTTCGTCCGGTTCGCCACCTCGCCGAGCCCAGACGTAAGGCTGGGCATCGTCAGCGGCCGGCGCCGGCAGGGCAAGACGTTCCTGCTGGACGCCCTGGTGGGGGCGATGGACGGGTTCATGTTCACGGCAGCAGAGGAGACCGAGCACCAGGCTCTGGCACGCTTCGGCCGCGAACTGGCCGTCCGGACCGGCGGTGGCCGATACGCCTTCGCCGACTGGGACGAGGCGCTGGAGCGGCTCTTCGCCGTCATCCCCCGGGGTCTCATCGTGATCGACGAGTTTCCCTACCTGACCAAGGCGTCCCCGTCACTGCCCTCCCTGATCCAGCGCGCTCTGGACCCGAGGGGACATGCGCGGAAGAGCGACGCCCGCCTGCTGCTGTGCGGGTCGGCCATGCAGGTGATGGGCCGGCTCCTGTCGGGCAACGCGCCTCTGCGCGGACGCGCGAGCCTGGAGCTGATCGTCAGGCCCCTCGACTACCGGGCGTCCGCCGACTTCTGGGGCATCTCCGACCCCCGTCTCGCCGTGCTGGTGCACTCTGTCGTGGGAGGCACGCCGGCCTACAGACGTGAGTTCGTGGCTGGTGACGCCCCCACCTCCCTCGTCGACTTCGACGGGTGGGTGCTGCGGACCGTGCTCAACCGGCAGATGCCGCTGTTCCGCGAGGCCAGGTACCTCCTGGCCGAGGAGACCGACATCCGCGACATGGTCACCTATCACGCGGTTCTGGGCGCCATCGCCGCCGGAAACGCCACCCGCGGCGGCATCGCCAATCACATGGGGCGTAAGTCGCCGGACATCGGTCACCCGCTGTCGGTCCTGGAGGACTCCCACATGGTCGCCCGCGAGGCCGACGCGTTCAGGAAGGGCAGGACGCACTACCGCATTTGCGAACCATTGATCGTCTTCTACGAGGCTGTGATGCGGAGCGAGTGGCCGCGACTGGAGCGAGGGAGAGCGGAGGCCGCCTGGCGCGACTCCCGGTCCCGCTTCCTGTCCCAGGTGGTGGGGCCGCACTTCGAGAGTCTGTGCCGCGAGTGGGCGATGCTGGCCGGACCCGAGGTCTTCGGTGACCTGCCGGGAGCCGTGGCCGCCGGCACCGTGGCAGATCCTGGCAACCGTACCCAGATCGAGGTGGACGTCGCGGTCCTCGCTCCTGAGGAGCACGGCCGGCCGCGCCGGGTGCTGTCCCTGGGGGAGGTCAAATGGGACAAGGTGCTGACGGTGGGACACGCGGACCGGCTGAGGAGGGCGCGCGACCTGCTGGCGGTCAAAGGGTACGACACCCGGGACACCGTGCTGGCCTGCTACGGCGGCGCGGGCTTCCAGCAGGACATGCCCGGCGACGTGCGGTTGATCGGCCTGCCGGAGCTCTACGGGTGAGGGGCGGGGCGCCCCTTGCCCCCGAGGTCAGGCGGCGGTGCGGGCGGTGGCGGCGGCGGTGGCGCGGTCGGCGGCGACGCGGGCGGTGGTGATCGACGTCCCGCCCGCGCTGTACCGCAGGCGCCGGCCCGTGGCCTGCAGGCGCTGCAGGGTCTGCGCCACCGAGAAGCGCGGGTATGCCTGCCGCATCAGCGCGAACACGCCGGCGACGTGCGGCGCGGCCATGGAGGTGCCGGTCATGGCCACGTACGAGCCTCCGGGCACCGCCGAGCGGATCGCCACCCCCGGCGCGAACAGGTCCACCAGCGGGCCCCGGTTCGTGAACGAGGTCAGCGCGTCGGCGGCGTCGCTGGCCCCCACGGCGACGGCCGTGGAGATGCAGGCCGGGGCGGTGACGCCGGAGGTGAAGCCCTCGTTGCCCGCCGCCACCACGGTGGCCACCCCGAGCCTCTCCAGCGCGTCGAACTGGGGCTTGAGCGCCGACGCGGCCGGGTCGGCGTCGCAGGCCCGGCTGAACGGCTCGCCGCCGCCGAGGCTCAGGTTGGCCGCGGCGACCCGGTAGGCCCTCGCCACCCGCGCCACGTACTCCAGGGCCAGCTTCTGGTCGGAGGTGTAGCTGAGCAGGCAGGGCGAGCTGGCCCCCAGGGAGGCGCAGGACAGCGGATTCTCCAGCCGGCTGAACACCTGGACGGCGAGGATGCCCGCCTCGGGGGCCACTCCGTTCGACGGCGCGCCGGGGACCAGGCGGCCGGCCGCGATCCCGGCCACGTGGGAGCCGTGGTAGCAGGCGTTGGCGCCGTCCAGGACGCACCGGGCCGTGGTCGCGTCGGCCGCTCCGGCGCCGGTCTGGTTCGGCCGGTTGTTCGGGCAGAGAGAGACGGTGCCGCTGCGGGCGTCGGAGGAGGAGAAGCAGGCCTCGCCCACGACGCGGCCGGCGAAGAAGGGGTGGCGGCGGTCGATCCCCGTGTCGAGCACGGCGACCGTCGTGCCGCGGCCGGTCCAGCCGGCGGCGTTGGCCCGGTTCGAGCCGATCAGGTCGGTGCTGACGTCGAGGCCCCGCGGCATGGCGGGCGCGCCGATCGGGGCCGCGGCGCTCAGCTCGTCCTTGTAGACGGCCCGGACGCGGGGGTCCTTGCGCAGCTCGTCGAGCGTGCGCTGGTCGACCTCGGCGACGAAGAAGGTGGAGGAGCCGTTGGCCTTGAGCACCCGGCCGCTCTCGGACGCCTTCTCGATGTCGTTCGCGACCACCCCGACGTTCTGGTCCGGCTTGAGCTCGATGATGCAGCGGACCCGGCTTCTCGTCTGGATCTCCTCCACCAGCTCGTCGCTGACGACGGGTCCGCTGGCGCCCCTGGAGTGCGCGTTCAGCGCCACGGCGCCGTCACGCGGGACGGGCGCCTCCCGGACGGGGCGAGTGTCGGCGCGCAGGGCGGGCGGCGCGCAGAGCGCCGCCGACGTGGCGGCCAGGGCGGCGACGCAGGCGAGCAGGGACCGTAGCCTCACGGGTTCCTCCGGGAATCGGCGTTCGGCCCGGTTCCTCCCCGCCTGCGTCTTGTGCGATGTGAGTGACGAATGTTATTTGACGGTGTTCAGAACGTTTTTTGTCGCCTTCTTCAGCGCGGACGCCGATGGCTTGCTCACCATCCGCACCTTCTCGGCGGCGGTGAGGGCCGTGGTGCCGTTCGTGCCGTGCGCCCAGTTCAGCCAGGCGGTCAGCAGGGCGCTGTCCAGCTTGGCCTTGTTGGTCGTGCCGTTCTTCAGCACCCGGTACGCCTTGCCCAGCGACGAGGCCTTCGTCAGCTCGGGGAACACCTTGCTCGACTTCGCGATCAGCTTCAGATAGCAGGTGAGCGTGGCGTCGGACAGCTTGCCGCTGCTGCGGTGGACCTCGACGGCCCACTTCTTGGCCGACAGCTTCTTGGCCGCAGTGCCACGCGTGCAGACCGCGGCCGTGGCGGCCGGGGTGGGCGTCACCGTCACGGTGACCGTCACGGTGGGCAGCGGCACAGGGGAGGTCGTCGGCTGCGGGGCCGGCGACTCCGGCGGGTCGTCGGACGGCGGGTCGTCGGCCGGCGGGTCCGTGGGGGCCGGAGCGGTCCCGTCCGACGGGTCCGGGTCGGGCGCGACGGGCGACTGCGAGATCGGCGGCTGCGGCGCCGCCCCTGCCAGGGCCGCCGCCAGGTCCAGGCGCGGCGTGGTGACCTGCGCGCCGTTCGACTCGTACGTGTACGGCCGCCCCGTCCTCTTCAACTTCTCGACCAGATCGCCGATCGGCGTCTCCGGCTCGGACTGCTTCATCAGCGCGAGCGCGCCCGCCACGTGCGGCGTCGCCATCGAGGTGCCGCTGTAGACCACGGTCTGGTTGTCCGGCACCGCCGACTCGACGTCCACGCCCGGCGCGAACAGGTCCAGCGCCGCCCCCCGGTTCGAGAAGTCCGCGATGGCGTCGGCGTTGTCGCTCGCCCCGACCGCCACCGCCGAGGAGACGCACGCCGGGTACGACGTCCCGTCGAAGGACTCGTTGCCCGCGGCCACCACGGTCGCGACGCCCTTGGCCAGCAGCGCGTCGATCTTCGGCTTGAAGATCGCGCCCTCCTCGCTCGCGTCGCAGTCGGTCTCCGACAGCGCGCCGCCGAGGCTCAGGTTGACCGCCGCCAGCGGCTGGTCCAGCCCGGCCACGTAGTCCATCGCGAGGCGCAGCGACGACTCGAACGCCAGCACGCACGACGGCTCGCCGCACACCCCTTCGTCGTTGACCCGGCTGAACACCTGCACCGCGACGATGCTCGCGCCGGGCGCGACGCCGCCGGAGCCGGCCGCGATGCCCGCGACGTGGCTGCCGTGGTCGCACAGGTTCGTGCCGCCGGCGAGGCACTTGGCGGTCATGGCGTCGGCCGCGCCCTCGCCGATCTGCTCGCTCTGCCCGTTGGGGCACAAGGACTCGACGCCGGCCTCCACGGCGGAGAAGCACGCCTCGGCCACGATCCGGCCGCTGAACCACGGGTGGTCGCGGTCGATGCCGGTGTCCAGCACCGCCACCGCCTGGCCGGTCCCCGTGAGGCCCTTGGCGTGCGCCTGGTCGGCGCCGATGAGCTTGAGGTTGGGGCCCACGTCGGCCGGCGTGTACGTCCGGTCCCGATGGATCGAGGCGACCCTCGGATCGGCGGCCAGCGCGGCCAGCTCCTCCGCGGTGCCCTGCACGACCATGAACGACCCGTTCTGGGGCTTGAGCACCACGTCCACGCTCTGGGCCGCCGCCTGGCTCGCCACGGGCTCGTTCTGCGCCGGGTCGGTCAGCTCGACGATGGCCCGTTCGGCGCCGCCGCCGGCGCCCAGACCGTCCTCGACCTTCTCCTTAGGGGTGGCGGGAACAGGTGAGGGGGCGCCCGTGGGGACCGCGGTGGGGGCGGGGGTCGGCGTCGGGGTGGGGTCGTCCGCGTAGGCCGGCCCCGATAACGGGATCAGCGCCAGAACGGCCGAACAGACCATCAGGTGGCGAAATCGCACGCGTCTTCCTCCGAAGGGGATGATCTCGGAGTTTAGGGCGATTTCCCCACCAGGCACAGGCCCCCCGTCCGGTTCTCACCGAACTTTCAGTGACCTCACCCCCGGCGTTCAGCCGTTCGCGGACGTCCCTTCGTGCGTGAACCACACCGCGCCGAGCGGCGGCACCCGCAGCGTCGTCGAGTACGGCAGCCCGTGACACGGCTCCTCCACCGCCTCGATCCCGCCCATGTTGCCGACGCCGCTGCCCCAGTAGTCGTAGGCGTCGGTGTTGAGCACCTCGCGCCACTGCCCCGCGTACGGCAGCCCCAGCCGGTAGCCGTCGTGCGGCGCGCCGCTGAAGTTGACCACGCACGCCACCGCCGAGCCGTCCTTGGCGTAGCGGACGAAGGAGAAGGTGTTGCCCGAGGCGTCGTCGGCGTCGAGCCAGCGGAAGCCCTCGGGGGTGGTGTCCTGCTCCCACAGCGCCGGGGTGTCCTTGTAGATCCGGTTGAGCTCGCGGACCAGCCGCTGCACGCCCTGGTGCCCGTCGAACTCCAGCACCCACCAGTCGAGCCCGCGCTCCTCCGACCACTCCGAGCCCTGGCCGAACTCGCCGCCCATGAACAGCAGCTGCTTGCCCGGATGCGCCCACATGAACGCCAGCAGCGCCCGGAGCTGCGCGAAGCGCTGCCACTCGTCGCCGGGCATCTTGCCGAGCAGTGACCCCTTGCCGTGCACCACCTCGTCGTGCGAGAGCGGCAGCACGTAGTTCTCGGAGTAGGCGTAGAGCAGCGAGAACGTCATCTGGTGATGGTGGTACTGGCGGAAGACCGGCTCGTGGCGCAGGTATTCGAGCGTGTCGTGCATCCAGCCCATGTTCCACTTGAAGCCGAAGCCCAGCCCGCCGAGGTGCACCGGGCGCGACACGCCCGGCCAGGCCGTCGACTCCTCCGCCACGGTCGAGATGCCGGGCGCCTCCCGGTAGCTGACCGCGTTCATCTCCTTGAGGAACTCGACGGCGTCGAGGTTCTCCCGGCCGCCGTAGACGTTCGGCGTCCACTCGCCCTCGCGCCGCGAGTAGTCGAGGTAGAGCATCGAGGCCACGGCGTCCACGCGCAGGCCGTCGATGTGGAACTCCTTCAGCCAGAACAGCGCGTTCGCGACCAGGAAGTTGCGCACCTCGCGGCGGCCGTAGTCGAAGACGTAGGTGCCCCAGTCGGGGTGCTCGCCGCGCGCCGGGTCGGCGTGCTCGTAGAGCGGGGTGCCGTCGAAGCGGGCCAGTGCCCACTCGTCCATGGGGAAGTGCGCGGGCACCCAGTCGAGGATCACGCCGATGCCGCGCTGGTGCATGCGGTCCACGAAGTGGCGGAACTCGTCGGGGGTGCCGAATCGGGCCGTCGGCGCGTAGTAGGAGGTCACCTGATAGCCCCACGACCCGCCGAACGGGTGCTCGGCCACCGGCAGCAGCTCCACGTGGGTGAAGCCCATGTCGTCGGCGTACGCGGACAGCTCCTCGGCCAGCTCCACGTACGACAGGCCGGGCCGCCACGACCCCAGGTGCACCTCGTAGATGCTCATGGGCCTGGCCTGCGCGTGCGCTTCGCGCCGTTCGACGAGCCAGGCGTCGTCCTGCCAGCTGTAGTCGGACTTGTCCACCACGGAGGCCGTCATCGGCGGCACCTCGGTGCGCCGCGCCATGGGGTCGGCCTTCTCCCGCCAGGTGCCGTCCGCGCCCAGGACCTGGTACTTGTACCGCTCGCCGGCCCCCAGGCCCGGCACGAACAGCTCCCACACGCCCGAGCGGCCGAGCGACCGCATGGGGTAGGCGGTGCCGTCCCAGTGGTTGAAGTCGCCGATGACGCGGATGCCGCGCGCGTTCGGCGCCCAGACGGAGAACGCCACCCCCTCGGTGTCCTCGTGCTCCATCACGCGGGCGCCCAGCGCCTCCCACAGCCGCTCGTGCCGTCCCTCGCCGATGAGATGCAGGTCCACCTCGCCCAGGGTGGGCCAATGCCGGTAGGGGTCGCGCACGGTGAACGGCTCGCCGCCCGCGTACTTCACCCGCAACGCGTAGCCGGGCACCTTGTCGAGCCCGGGAACCAGCACCTCGAAGACCCCGTGTGCCTGGTGTTTCATGTCAAAGGTGGCGCCGTCGTCGTCCAGCACCACCGTGACCCGCTCGGCCAGCGGGCGCAGCGCGCGGAAGACCACCCCGCCGGCAGTGGGGTGCGCTCCGAGCACGGAGTGCGGATCGTGGTGCGCCCCACCCGCGAGGCGGTCGAGCTCGTTCCTCATCGGCATGCTCCCAACACTGCCTTAAGACGACCGTCCATCCCAGGCTCTGCCCGCATACCCGACACAATCACAGAAAGTGCAAAATCCCGGGTTCATCACAAGACCGTGCCGGGATGGGATAACCCATCCTTTACCGCTATCTGGCTCGACATACTGGTGCGCCGCTCGTCAACCTAGCCAGAAAGGTTGCAGCAATGTACCCGCCACCTGCTTCCCCCACACATCCGTCATATCCTCCGCCTCCTCCGCTCTTACGCCCGGTCCGCGGACCGGCGATCCTCGCGGTCGTGGCGCTCGTCGCCGACTCGCTGGTCGGCGTCGTCGCGGCGGTCATCGACCTCTGGTACGCCGACGTCGTGGACCGGATCATCGCCGACGTGATCTCCGTGACCGACGCGGAGATCGACACCGCGGACCTCGTCTACGCCTTCTCGGGCGTCGTGGAGGCCGTCGCCTACCTCGCCGCGATCGTGGCGTTCCTGGTCTGGCTGTTCCGGGTGCGGGCCAACGCCGAGATCCTCGCCCCGCACGGGCACCGGCGCTCGCGCCCCTGGCTGATCCTCGGCTGGATCGTCCCGATCGTCTCGCTCTGGTTCCCCAAGCAGATCGTGGACGACATCTGGGACGCCTCCGCCCGCTCGTGGTCGTCCCGCAAGGGGCTGCTCCACGCCTGGTGGGCGGCCTGGCTCGTGGGCGCCTGGGTGTCGAACGTCGCCGCGCGCCTGCTGTTCAACGCCGAGGAGGCGGACGCGCTCGCCACGGCGGCCCGCTTCGACGTGGTGAGCATCGCGCTGATGCTGGTGGCCGCGGTGTTCGCGATCCTCGTGGTGCTGCGGATCACCGGCGAGCAGGAGGCACGGCGGATGGAGGCCGCTCCCGTCCTCCATCCTGGCGCCTCCCGCTGGGCGTGACCGCTCAGCGGGGCCTGAAGGCGGCCAGCGGGATGGGGAGCCAGGTCGGGCGGTTCCTGGCCTCGTAGCCGACCTCGTACACGGCCTTGGACAGCTCGAACGCCCGCAGCAGCACCGCGTCGGCCCGGCCGATCACGCCGCCGCCCTCGCGGTAGCCCTCCAGGAAGGCGGCGCGGTTGCGGTCGGCCCACTCCTGCGCCCGCTCCTCCAGGTCGGCCGCCTCGGCGCGGCCGGCCAGCAGGTGGCGGGCCGCGTAGTCGAACGAGCGCAGCATGCCCGCCACGTCCCGCAGCGGCGACGACAGCGCCCGCCGCTCGGCCAGCGGCTGTCCTGGCTCGCCCTCGAAGTCGAGGACGACCCAGTCCGTGGGCGTGCGCATGACCTGGCCCAGGTGGTAGTCGCCGTGAACCCGCTGCACGGGCACCGCGCCGGTGAGCAGCTCCACCTCGTGGTAAGCCTCTTCTAGCGCGCCCACGTGCGGCCGCAGCTCGGGCACCTCCACCACGGCCCGGACGAGCCGGCGGCGGAACGCCTCCGCCATGCGCTTGATCTCGTACGTCTCGATCGTCGCCGTGGGGAAGGCCGCGGCCAGCTCCTCGTGCACGCGGGCGGTGGCGACGCCGAGCCGCCGGGCCTCGCCCGCGAAGTCGCCGCCCGCCTCGGCGGCGGAGGTCTCCGGCGGGCTGGCGTAGAGGTCGCGGACGCTGGTCAGCGCGAGGTCCCAGCCGTCGTTGGCGTTCGACAGGTACTCCTGCATGATCGCCAGCGTGGTCCCGGTGCCGTCCAGGTCGGCCTCGATCCACCCGTACGGCTGCGCGATGTGCGGCGCCTTCCGCTCCGCGAGGGCCGTGACGATCTCCAGCTCCGGGTTCACGCCGGGGATGAGACGGCGGAAGAGCTTGCAGATGTAGGCGTCGCCGTAGACCAGCGAGGTGTTGGACTGCTCGGCCCCGAGCACCATGCTGCGCGGCGAGGAGTCGATCTCGGCCCCTTCGACGTGCCGCATGCGCAGGCCGCTGCGGGTCTCGTCGCGCGCCATGCCGTCGAGCAGCCACGCGGTGCGCTCGGGGTCGTGGGTGGCGTCGTAGAGGCACACGCCGTCGATGGAGCCGATCAGGGCGTGGGCGAGCCGGTCGGGCAGGTCGTGGCGTTCGCCCAGCAGGAGCTGGTAGCGGTCGCGGCAGCCGTCCTGCCACACGGCGACGATCAGATGTCGGAGTCCGGGCGTCAGCACGACGTCCGCGTCGATCGACAGCTCGTCGATCGGGCGCCCCTTGCCGCCGAACCAACGTTGGCGGCTGATCCATGCGGCAAGGAGCTCATTCAGCACGTCCTACTCCTCCTGGATGACGGCCGGCGGGAGTGTGAACCAGTAGAACCCATGCCCAGGAAGCGTCAAAAGATACGGTAGTTCGCCAATTGCCGGAAATGGCACGCCTCCCATGGTTTCCACGGGGGAGACGCCGACGAATCTCCGCAGGTCGAGCTCGACCGGCTGCGGGAAGCGTGACAGGTTGTTCACGCACAGCATCCGGTCGTCGCCCAGCTCCCTGACGAAGGCCAGGACGCTCGGGTTGGAGGAGTTGAGCTCGGCGTACTCGCCCAGGCCGAAGACCGGGTGCCGCTTGCGGATCTCGATCATGCGCCTGGTCCAGTGCAGCAGCGAACCGGCGTTCTTCTGCTGGGCCTCGACGTTGATGGCCTGGTAGCCGTAGATCGGGTCCATGATCACGGGCAGGTAGAGCCGCCCGGGATCGCAGTCGGAGAAGCCGGCGTTGCGGTCGGGATCCCACTGCATCGGGGTGCGCACGCCGTCGCGGTCGCCGAGCCAGATGTTGTCGCCCATGCCGATCTCGTCGCCGTAGTAGAGCACGGGGGAGCCGGGCAGCGACAGCAGCAGCGCGGTGAACAGCTCGATCTGGTTGCGGTCGTTCTCCAGCAGCGGGGCCAGGCGGCGGCGGATGCCGACGTTGGCCCGCATGCGGGGGTCCTTGGCGTACTCGGTGTACATGTAGTCGCGTTCTTCGTCCGTGACCATCTCGAGCGTCAGCTCGTCGTGGTTGCGGAGGAAGATGCCCCACTGGCAGTGCTCGGGGATCTTCGGCGTCTGGGCCAGGATCTCGGAGATCGGGTAGCGGCTCTCCCTGCGTACGGCCATGAAGATGCGCGGCATCAGCGGGAAGTGGAAGGCCATGTGGCACTCGTCGCCGCCGCCCACCGGGTCGCCGAAGTACTCCACCACGTCCGACGGCCACTGGTTGGCCTCGGCCAGCAGGACCCGGTCGGGGTAGAGCCGGTCCACCTCGGCCCGGATGCGCTTGAGGTACTGGTGCGTCCTCGGCAGGTTCTCGCAGTTGGTGCCCTCCTCCTCGAAGAGGTAGGGGACCGCGTCCAGCCGGAACCCGTCGATGCCGAGGTCCAGCCAGAAGCGCAGCACCTCCAGCATCGCGTCCTGCACCGCCGGGTTCTCGTAGTTGAGGTCCGGCTGGTGGTGGAAGAAGCGGTGCCAGTAGTACTGGCCGCGGACCGGGTCGTAGGTCCAGTTGGAGGTCTCGGTGTCGATGAAGATGATCCGGGCGTCCTGGTACGTCTCGTCGGTGTCCGACCACACGTAGAAGTCGCCGAACGGCCCCTCGGGGTCGTGCCGGGAGGCCTGGAACCAGGGATGGGCGTCGCTGGTGTGGTTCATGACGAGGTCGGCGATGACCCGCATGCCCCGCCGGTGCGCCTCCTCGACGAGCTTCACGAAGTCGCCCAGGTCCCCGAACTCGGGGAGGATCTTCATGAAGTCGGCGATGTCGTAGCCGCCGTCACGCAGGGGCGACTCGTACAGCGGGAGCAGCCACAGGCAGTCGACGCCCAGCCACTGGAGATAGTCGAGTTTGCTGATCAGTCCCTTGATGTCGCCGGTGCCGTCGCCGTTGGAATCGGCGAAGCCCCGGATGAGGACCTCGTAGAAGACGGCGCGCTTGTACCAGTAGGGATCGCGCGGCTTTTCCTCGTCGAAGGTGTTGGGAATGGGTGTGGAGCTCATGAGCGCCCTCGCCGGAGGCTCATGAGGGAGGCGCTGACACACACGTTGAAGACTCCCCGCTGAATTCAGTTCTACCGTGGCGCGGCTCGTACGGTGAGAATGTGGGCAGGCTGGATGTGAGGGTCGAGGCGCACGTAGTTGCTCTGACGCCAGCGGTAGGACTCGCCGGACAGTTCGTCGTCCACGACGAACTCGGCGTTCCAGTCGAGCCCGAGGGCGGGCAGGTCAAGATCAACGGTTGCCTCATGGGTGTGGTGCGGATCCAGGTTGACGACCGCGAGAACGACGTCGCCCAGCCCGTGCCGTCTGGTGGCCGGGTCGTAGGCCCCCGGCAGACGCTTCGAGAAGCAGACGATGTCCGGCTGGTCGACCCGGTGAAATCGTAGGTTACGCAATTCCTGCAGTGCCGGATGCGCTCTTCGAAACAAATTCAGATGAGTGATGAAGGGAGCCAGGCTGTGCCCCTCGCGTTCGGCGGTCATCCAATCGCGAGGCTTGTACTGATATTTCTCACTATCGAGGTATTCTTCACTTCCCGGACGGACTGGGATATTTTCCCCGAGTTCATATCCGGAATAAACCCCCCAAGTCGGTGAGGCGAGCGCGGCCAGCACCGCCCGGATCTTGAACGCCGGCATCCCGCCGTGCTGCAGGTACTCGTGCAGGATGTCCGGCGTGTTGACGAACAGGTTGGGCCGCAGGTAGGCCGAGGTCTCCCTGGCCAGCTCCGACAGGTAGGTCTCGACGTCGTACTTGGAGTTCTTCCAGGTGTAGTACGTGTACGACTGGTGGAAGCCCACCTTCGCGAGCGCCCGCATCATCGCCGGCCGGGTGAACGCCTCCGACAGGAACAGCACGTCCGGGTCGGTGGTGTGGATGTCGGCCAGCAGCCGCTCCCAGAAGTTCACCGGCTTGGTGTGCGGGTTGTCCACCCGGAAGATCCGCACCCCGTGGTCCATCCAGTGCCGCACCACCCGGCGGACCTCGGCGTAGATGCCCTCGGGGTCCCGGTCGAAGTTGAGCGGGTAGATGTCCTGGTATTTCTTCGGCGGGTTCTCGGCGTAGGCGATCGAGCCGTCGGCCCTGATCGTGAACCACTCGGGGTGCTCCTTGACCCACGGGTGGTCCGGCGAGCACTGGAGCGCGAGGTCGATCGCGACCTCCATGCCCAGCTCGCGGGTGCGCGTCACGAACTCGTCGAAGTCCTCGATGGTGCCGAGGTCGGGGTGGATCGCGTCGTGGCCGCCGTCCTCGGAGCCGATCGCCCACGGCGAGCCCGGGTCGTCGGGCTCGGGGCTCAGGGTGTTGTTGCGGCCCTTGCGGAAGGTCGTGCCGATGGGGTGGATCGGCGGCAGGTAGACGACGTCGAAGCCCATCTTGGCGATCGCGGGCAGCCGTTTCGCGGCGGTCTGGAAGGTGCCGGACCTCGACATGCCGGGGCTGACCACCGCGCCTTCCGAGCGCGGGAAGAACTCGTACCAGGAGCCGTAGAGCGCCCGGCGCCGGTCCACCCGGATCTTGAACGACTTCGACCTGGTCACCAGCTCGCGGAACGGGTGGGCCTCCAGCAGCGCGGCCGTGTCGGGGAGCTGCGCGATCGACAGCCGGGCCCGCGGGTCGAGGTTGTCGTCGCGCAGCGTGGCCGCGACCGACAGCAGCGCCGCCCGGTGCCCGCACGAGGGCTCGCCGTTGCCGCCCGCCCTGCCGTTGCCGCCCGCCCTGCCGGTGGCGTTGGCGCCGCCGTTCTGGCCCGTGGGCACGGAGGGGCAGTCGGCCGCGCGCACGGCCTTGGCCGCCCGCTCGAACAACCGCGCGCCCTCCTCGCACATGAGGTCGACGTCCATGCCACGCGGGATCTTGATCTCGGCGTCGTGCAGCCACGTGCTGATCGGGTCGCTCCAGGCCTCCACGCGGTAGAGCCAGTCGCCCTCGGCGGGCAGGCACACCTCGGTGGCCCAGCGGTCGGTGCCCGGACCCAGCTCGCGCATCGGTCTCAACCGGCCACGCTGCCCATCGGGCGAGGTGAGCACCACGCCCGCGGCCACGGCGTCATGGCCCTCTCTGAAGACGGTCGCAGAGACCTCGAAGGTCTCGCCGGCGACCGCCTTGGCGGGCCGCTGCCCGCAGTCGACGACGGGGGAGATGTCCGTGATGGGAATTCGTCCGATCATCGCAATCAAGGGTTTGCGACGGCACACTCGGTGCCGCCGGAGGTTTTCCGTGGCAGGAACGATCCTCGCACGTTATTTCTGGACAGCAGCGGATAGACCTCCCGCAGAAGTTCGCGGGAGAACCCAACATTAGGGAAAGTTGCCCCATTGCGCCCTCTTCATGCTTGTCTTCGGAAGTGGTTTGAAGGGCTCCGATGGGGGTGAAGGAACGAGAGGTCCCTCCTAGCCCGTAGGGTGCACAACGTGAGAGCTATCCGTCGGTTTACCGTCCGCACCGTCCTGCCCACGGAGCTGGCCGCCCTCGGCGAGCTCGTACACAATCTCCGCTGGTCCTGGCACCCGGAGACGCTGGACCTGTTCGCCGAGGTCGACGCCGATCTCTGGGAGCAGGTCGGGCACGATCCCGTGGCCCTGCTGGGGGTCGTCACGCCCGCACGGCTCGCCGAGCTGGCGGCCGACCGCCGCTTCCTGCGGCGGCTCGCCGACGCCGCCGACGACCTGCGCGAATACATCACCTCGCCGCGCTGGTACCAGACGCTGCCCGACGGCGCGCGGGCCATCGCCTACTTCTCGCCCGAGTTCGGCATCGCCGCCGCCCTGCCGCAATACTCCGGCGGGCTCGGCATCCTGGCCGGCGACCACCTCAAGGCCGCCAGCGACCTCGGCGTGCCGATCCTCGCGGTCGGCCTGCTCTACCGGCACGGCTACTTCACGCAGTCGCTGTCGCCCGAGGGCTGGCAGCTTGAGCACTACCCCTCGCTCGACCCGGGCGGCCTGCCGTTGTCCCTGCTGAAGGAGGCCGACGGCACCCCGGTCAAGATCCGCCTGGGGCTGCCCGACGAGCGCGTGCTGCACGCCCAGGTCTGGGTGGCGCAGGTCGGCCGGGTGCCGCTGCTGCTGCTCGACTCCGACGTCGCCGACAACGACAACGCCGCCCGCGACATCACCGACCGCCTCTACGGCGGCGGCACCGACCACCGGCTCATGCAGGAGCTGCTGCTCGGCGTCGGCGGCGTGCGCGCCATCCGGGCCTACTGCCGGGTCACCGGACACCCCGAGCCCGAGGTCTTCCACACCAACGAGGGCCACGCCGGCTTCCTCGGCCTGGAGCGCATCCGCGAGCTGACCGAGGCGAGGCTCACCTTCGACGAGGCGCTGGAGGCCGTACGCGCCGGCACCGTCTTCACCACGCACACGCCGGTGCCCGCGGGCATCGACCGCTTCCCCGTCGAGCTGATCGAGCGCCACTTCGGCGGCTCGGCGTCCTGGCCGACCGTGCCCGTCGAGCGCATCCTCGCCCTGGGCGCGGAGTCCGACCCCGGGCGGTTCAACATGGCCGTCATGGGCATGCGCCTGGCCCAGCGGGTCAACGGCGTCTCGCAGCTCCACGGTGAGGTCAGCCGCGAGATGTTCAAGGACCTTTGGCCGGGGTTCGACCTCGACGAGGTGCCGATCGGCTCCATCACCAACGGCGTGCACGCCCCGACCTGGGTGGGCCGCGAGCTGATGGAGCTGGCCGGGCGCGAGCTGCCCGCGCTGCTGGAGCGCGCCCGCGGCTGGGAGGGCATCCAGAAGCTCTCCGACGCCGACCTGTGGGAGATCCGGGGGGTGCTGCGCCGCCGCCTGGTCGAGGGCGCCCGGGCTCGCCTGCGCAGGTCCTGGCGGGAGCGCGGGGCCTCCGACGCCGAGCTGGGATGGATCGACGACGCGCTCGACCCCGACGTGCTGACCATCGGCTTCGCCCGGCGGGTGCCGTCGTACAAGCGGCTCACGCTCATGCTGCGCGACCAGCGGCGGCTCACCGAGCTGCTGCTCGACCCGGACAAGCCGGTGCAGATCGTCATCGCCGGCAAGGCGCACCCCGCCGACGAGGGCGGCAAGAAGCTCATCCAGCAGATCGTCAAGTTCGCCGACCAGGCCGACGTGCGCCACCGGATCGTCTTCCTGCCCGACTACGACATGGCGCTCGGCCAGCTCATGACCCAGGGCTGCGACGTGTGGCTCAACAACCCGCTGCGCCCGCTGGAGGCGTCCGGCACCTCGGGCATGAAGTCCGCGCTCAACGGCGGGCTCAACCTGTCGATCCGCGACGGCTGGTGGGACGAGTGGTACGACGGCACCAACGGCTGGGCGATCCCCACCGCCGACGGCGTCACCGACCCCGACCGGCGTGACGAGCTGGAGGCCGCCGCACTCTACGACCTCATCGAGCACGAGGTGTCCGACCGCTTCTACGACCGGGCCTTCGACGGCCTGCCCCGGCGCTGGCTGGAGATGGTCAAGCACACCCTCGCCTCGCTCGGGCCGAAGGTGCTGGCCGGGCGCATGCTGCGCGACTACGTCGTGGACCTCTACACCCCGGCCGCCAAGTCCGCGCGGGCGCTGGCGGCCGACGCCCACGCCCCGGCCAAGGCGTTCGCCGCCTGGCGGGTCCGGGTCACCCGGGCCTGGCCGGGGGTGCGGGTGGAGCACGTGGAGGCGTCCGGCGCGGGCGACACGGACACCCCCGAGGTGGGGGCCGCGATCGAGGTGCACGCCACGGTGGCGCTCGGCGACCTGGAGCCCGGCGACGTGCTGGTCCAGGCCGCGTACGGCAAGGTCGGGCCGCACGACGAGCTGGTCCACCCGTCGTACGCGAAGATGACCTGCCAGTCGGTGGACGACGACGGCCGCGCCCACTACACGGGCGTGGTGCCGCTCGACCGCACGGGTGCTTTCGGCTACACCGTCCGGGTCGTCCCGGATCACCCGCTCGTCGCGACGACGGCCGAGCTCGGCCTCATCGCGGTCCCCGAGGAACCCGTGGGCATGACGAACGGCACATTGCGTTAAAGCCCAGGCATAATCGGGGGGTGGACGACAGTGCCAACGGCCTGCGGGCCGACACTCTGGTGGCCACGGTCCGAGGTGTGCTGCCGTCCCTGACGCCGGCCGCCCAGACCGTGGCCCGCCTCATCCTGGAGGACCCGGCGACGGTGGCGCGGAGCACCATCACCGAGCTGTCCGCCGCCTCGGGCACCAGCGAGGCCACGATCGTGCGGACCGCGCGGCTGCTGGGGTTCGCCGGCTACCCGCAGCTCAGGCTGGCGCTCGCGGCCGCGGCCGCGCAGCCCGACCGGCTCGTGCCCGGCGACCTCGCCCCCGACGACCCGCTGTCGGCGGTGATCCAGAAGGTCGCGCGGGCCGAGTCCGAGGCGATCAACGACACGGTCGCCCAGCTCACCAGCGAGCGGCTGGGCCTGGTCGTGGACGCCATCGTCGGGGCCCGCAGGATCGACGCCTACGGTGTCAGCGCCTCCGGCCTGGTGGCCGGGGACGTCGCGCAGAAGCTGCTGCGCATCGGCCTGTCCAGCCACGCCTTCCAGGACGCTCACCTCGCGCTCACCAGCGCCGTGCTGCTGCGGCCCGGCGACGTGGCGATCGGCATCAGCACCTCGGGCGAGACCCCCGACGTTATCGAGCCGCTCACGCGGGCCAAGGAGGCGGGCGCCACCACCGTGGCGATCACCAACAACCCGCGCTCGTCGATCGCGGAGCTGGCCGAGCACGTGCTCATCTCGGCCGGGCGCGAGACGGAGTTCCGTCCCGGCGCCCTGGCCAGCAGGATCAGCCAGCTCCTCGTCGTCGACTGCCTGTTCGTCGGGGTGGCGCAGCGCACCTACGACTCCTCGCAGGAGGCGCTGGCCAGCACCCGCAGGGCCGTCAGCGAGTTCACCCGGAGAACGACACCCGCACGTCGTCAGCCTTGACGAACATCACCCGGTGACCGAACTGGATCTGCAGATACTTGGTCTTGCCGCGCACCACCTTGTGGTCCTCCAGGTTGAAGGTGACCGCCCGGTAGTACTCGGTGGCCGCCGGTCCGGCGAGGGTGTACTTCTCGCCCGCCGAGAACGTGTACTGTAGCGGCGTCACCGCCTGGTACGGGATGTCCGCCGGGTACGCCTCCTGCTCCGGGTACGCCCGCCCGTACACCGGGACCGTGGCGAGGCCCGGCTTCGGCGTCACCACCAGGCCGGCCGACGGGACGGCGGTCGGCGCCAAGGCCGGGTTGTGGAACCACGCCTTCTGGCCGAGATACCAGATGGCCGTCCAGTCGCCCCGGCGCTCGGCGACGGCGAAGCGCTGGCCGGTGCTGGCGCGGGCGCTGTGGTCGTAGACGCTGTAGAGCGACTCGCCCGTGGGGTGCTTGCCGATGTCCTTGACCAGCGGGGCGTCGGCGCGCGGCTCGGTGCGCAGCCACACCGTGTGGGCGGGCAGCGGCGGGCAGGCGGCCTCGGGGTTCTTGCGGTCGCAGCCGTAGAAGTAGGGCTTGTTGGTGGCGAAGTCCGGCTTGATCATGACGCTGCCGGAGCGCGGCCCGCCGAGCTGGTGCAGCGGCGCGCCCATGAGCTGGAAGTAGTGCGCCCAGTCCCAGAACGGGCCCGGGTCCTCGTGCATGCCGCGCACGGTCGTCGGCAGCGTGCCGGGGACATTGTCGTGGCCCAGGATGTGCGCGCGGTCGAGCGGCACGCCGTGCCGCAGCGCCAGGTAGCGGACCAGGCGGGCGGACGAGCGGTACATCGCCTCGGTGTACCAGGTGCTGCCCTCGGCCAGGAAGCCCTCGTGCTCGATGCCGATGGACTTGGCGTTGATGTACCAGTTGCCGGCCTGCCAGCCGACGTCCTTGGTCTTGATGTGCTGGGCGATGTGGCCGTCGGCGGAGCGGACGGAGTAGTGCCAGCTCGCCCCGTAGTTGGGGTCCTGGTTGAGCCGGATGGACGGCAGGAAGTAGCCCTCCATGTCGTGGATGATGATGTAGTCCACTTTCTGGCTCACCGGGCGGTTCGCCAGGTCGTAGTGGCCGTAGTCGTCCGGCGGCAGCTCCTGGTAGGCCGCCGGGATCCACTCGCAGGAGATCGAGGCCGGGCACTCGACGCCGTCGGGGCGGACCGGGGGCCGCAGGCCCAGCTTCTCCAGCCACTTCTCGATCTTGCGCAGGCCGGTCACGGCCGGCAGCCGGACCTGCTCGCCGTCGTCGGTGGTGCGCTGGGCGCCCTCGGCGATCACCGAGTAGACCTCGTCGGCGAAGAACTTGGCGGCCCCGGCCTCCTCGGCGCCTGAATACTTGGCGACGGCGCCGTACCACTCGCCGGGGTCGTCGCTCAGCGGCGCGCCGAGGGACTTCTGGTAGTCGGCCAGCAGGGCCGCGCCGCCGCGGATGTTGGCGGCGTCGTCGGAGCGCAGGCGCTCGTGGCTCTCGCCGGTGAGCGCCGCAGCGCGTTCCATGGTCCGCAGCCGGGCGGGGATCTCCGCGGGGGCGGGCCGCTCGGCGGGCGCGGGCAGGGGTCTGGCGTCGTCGCCGCGGGCGTCCTCCTCGCCCGCGTCGTGGTGGTTGGAGCCGGTGTAGGCGGCGGCGTCCGTGAGGTGCATGGGGCCGAAGCCGGCGTCGCTGGAGGGCCTGCCCGCGTGGGCGTCCCACCGCGACTCCAGGTAGGAGACGCCGAGCAGCACGCTCTCGGGCACCTGGTACTCGGCCGCGGCGGCGGCGAAGGCCCGCTGCCGGTCGGCGGCGTCCTGGGCCTGGGCCTGGGCGGTGGGGGCAAGGGTTAACGGCAACAGGACGGCCACGCCGAGCGCCAGAAGTCTGCGCATGGACACTCCTCGGGACTGGGGGTGCGGTGCGCGTTCAGCGTCTCAACAATTTCCTTCGTAGGCGAGATCTTTGCGAAGACATTTTTCAGTCATGGGCTTAGGCGTCCCCGGTAGACCGCTCTGGCGCGCTCGTACAGGTGCAGGTGGTCGGCCAACTGCTCTTCGGTCTCGAAGGAGCCGTGCTCGCGCAGGAGCTCCGTCAGCCGGTCAAGCCAGGCGAGGCACCAGCGCACGTCCGCCTGCCTGGCCACGTGCTCGCCGGCCACGTTCAGGTAGACGGGGCTGGTGTGGGCGTAGGCGCCGGACGGGTGGAAGGCGCGCGGGTGCGGCCCGCCCGTGGCCACGGCCACCACGTACGTGGGCTCGCCGACCACCAGCGAGGCCGCGAGCCGCCCCGGCGGGCCCTGCGCCAGCACGCCGTCCGCGGTGCGGATCTCCAGCGACTCGACCTCGGGCCCCACCGAGCTCACGGCGATCTCCACCCGGGCCCCGACCGGCAGGTCCAGCGTGTCGCCAGGACCGTGGCCGTCCACCGTGAGCTCCAGCCACGGCCCGGAGGTCGCGAACGTGCGGCCCAGCAGGAGCGCCTCCGCGTAGGACTCGGCGGTCAGCGGCCCGCCGACGTGCGCGTACACGCGCTCCCAGCCCGGCGGCGAGGACGCCGTGCCGCGCCGGCAGAACGACAGCACCGCGTCGGTGCCCGCGGTGACGGCGAGCCGGTTGCCCGCGCCGATCAGCCGCCGGTAGACGGCGGCGGTGGCGGCGACCGAGGAGTGGTTGAGCACGTCCAGGCAGTCCACCAGGCCGAGCGCGGCGTCGGCCACGATCTCCCTGGCCGAGCAGTTCCGCCCGCGGCTCAGCACCACGTCGGGAGGGTCGTCGTCGGTGAAGGGCGTGTGGAAGGGGTGCCCGTAGCCGGTCACGCCGCCGAGTTCGCGCAGTTCCTCCAGCGCCACCGCGTTCGGCGGCCAGTCGGCCGTGCCGAGGAAGCCCGAGTGCCGCCGCTCCGGCGCGGCGCGCAGCCCGAACGCGGTCGCGTGCCCGACGAGGTCGTTGCGGTACTCGACGCCGAACCTGGCGAGGTGGCGCCCGTCCGACCACGGCAGGTCGCGGCCCGCCCAGTGCTCCAGCGCCTCGGCGTCGTAGACCCGCTCGGCCGCCACGTTGCCCGCGACCAGGTTGAGCACGTGCAGGTCCTCGCCGTGCTGCGCGGCGGCGGCCAGCTCGGGCGCGGCCGGCTCCTCGCCCATCCAGTTGAGGTGGACGTGCAGGTCGCCGCCGTACCAGCCGCGGGCCGCGGCGTCGTACAGGCGCTCGGGGGTCAGCTCGACCAGCGTCTCGCGGCCCTGGACGGGGGTCACCGCGGCCTCGGCGGAGGCGTACTCCATGCCCCTGGTCACGGTCACGGTCAGCGGCTCGGCGGGCACGGCCACCACCAGGTCGTCGCCGTGGAAGTACGGCCTCCCGTGCGCGTCCACCTTGGGCGGGACGCCCTCGGGATACCAGCCCTGGCCGTTCGCGCCGGTCACGCTCCACCGGCACGGGAACCCGGCCCGCAACCGGAGCGCCGCCGCGCCGGCCCGCCGGGCCAGCGGCGACAGGTCCACGGCCCGGCCCGCGACGACCACCTCGCCCGTCACCTCGACGATCTCGGCGCCGCGCGGCGGCACCACGTGCGGCACGCCGTCCACGACCACCTCGACCGGGTCGTCCGTGCGTGAGTCCAGCAGCAGCGCGGTGCGCAGCGGCGTGCCGTCGAGCAGCACGCGCCCGACGGCCTCCAGCGCCGCCCCGGACGGGGTCAGGCGCAGCGCGGGCAGGTTGTCGGCGACCTCGTCGCCGAGGGCGTCGCGTACCACGAGGTCGACGTCCACCTCGCCGAGGCGGTCCTCCAGCTCCCCGTCGGACAGTCCGGGGTGGCGGGCGGCGAGCAGGCTCATGGCCGGGCCCCAGAAGCGGTGCCTGAGGTCGAGGAAGACCGTGGCGCGGGCCTGCGTGACGTAGGAGAGGGACGGCTCGCCCCAGGTGACCCCGTGCTCGTCGCGGAGCGAGCGGTAGCGGGCCACGGCGCGGGCGACGGCTTCCGGTAACAACGGATCGTGACGCATCGGGCACTCCTTGAGATCGGACGCGCCGTCATCGTGACACGGGATCTGCCGCCGTGCGACCGATATCAGTGGGTACGTAGTGACAAATCCACCGGGGCTAGGGCCGCCGGTCCAGGTGGAACGTCGGCTGCCTCGGGCTCCCCGGCCGGGCGTCGAGCGACTTGTCGTCCAGGACCGCCACGGTGTCCTCGGCCACGAAGACCCGCACGTCCCCCTTCTCGATCACCTGGTCCCCGGCCTCCGGCGTGCTAGCCAGGGACAACTCCAGTGTGCCCGCCCTGTCCGGGATGGCGGCGATGCGCAGGCCGGCGTGGGGCGGCACGTCCTCGCCGTCCATCAGGTCGCGAATCGCGTCCACGGCGTTGTCGGTCACAGTCAGCACGTCCGAGCTCCTCACCTGCGGGAAGACCTGCGGGAAGACCTTCGCCTCCCCGCCGGCCGGAGGAGCAAACGCCGCCGCGCCCGAGCCCGGCCGGGCGGCGGGGGAGCGGCCTGTTAGGTTCGGACCATGGGTGAGTTTGTGAGCGTCGAAGTGGCCGACCAGATCGCCACGATCCGTCTCGACCGTCCCAAGATGAACGCGCTCAACGGCCAGGTCCAACGAGAGATCGCCGAAGCGGCCCGTATCGTGGACGAGGACCCGCAGGTGCAGGCGGTCATCCTCTACGGCGGCGAGCGGGTCTTCGCGGCGGGCGCCGACATCAAGGAGATGGCCGACATGTCCTACGCGGACATGTCCGCTCACTCCAGCACGTTGCAGGCGTGCTTCACGACGGTGGCCCGCATCGGCAAGCCGGTCATCGCCGCCATCACCGGCTACGCGCTGGGCGGCGGCTGCGAGCTCGCCCTGTGCGCCGACTTCCGGGTGGCGGGCGAGTCGGCCAAGCTGGGCCAGCCGGAGATCCTGCTCGGCATCATCCCCGGCGCGGGCGGCACCCAGCGTCTGCCGCGCCTGGTGGGCCCGGCCCGCGCCAAGGACCTGATCTTCACCGGCCGGCACGTGTCCGCGGCCGAGGCCCTGGAGATCGGCCTGGTCGACCGGGTGGTGCCGGACGAGCAGGTCTACACGGCGGCGCTGGAGTGGGCCGCGACGTTCGTGGGCGGCCCGTCGATCGCGGTGCGCGCCGCCAAGCAGGCCGTGGACCAGGGCCTGGAGGTCGATCTCGACACCGGGCTTGAGATCGAGCGGCTGCAGTTCTCCGGCCTGTTCGCGACCGACGACGCCAAGATCGGCATGCGCGCGTTCGCGGAGAAGGCCAAGCCCAAGTTCACCGGCCGGTAAACACTTGATTACACAGGCCGCTCCCCGGCTCCGGGGGGCGGTCCACACAGAGCTGTACCTGTTATCACTGGCGCACTTTTTACTCTGCCTTTAGCAGTATCGTGACGTCTCATGATGCGCACCCTGGTCCCCGCGCGGCTCCGGAAGGCCGTGCGCACATGGTTCGACTCCCGGTACATCTCCGTCGCCGACCACCGGCAGGACATCAGGGACGCGCTCTGGGAGGTCCAGACGCTCCGGCGCGAGGTGACCGGGCTCCAGGCCGAGGTCGAGCGGCTGCGCAAGGCCGTGGCGAAGCCCGCGCCGCGCCCCGCCATGGCGGCGACGGACAAGGCGCGGCTGGACGACACCCACCGGCTGGCGCAGGAGACGGCCAAGGCGCTGGACGGCGTGCTGCAGAACGAGGTCCTGGTCTGGCAGGCCATCGACGACCTGCGCGCCCGGCAGAGCACGCCCGTGCCCGGCCAGAGCTCCGGAGAGGAACGCCCATGCGCGTGACCTGGACCGGCGGCGACCTGAGCTTCCGCCTCGACGCCGAGGACGAGATCACCGGCAGGGCCTCCGACGAGCACCCCGTCAAGCTCGCCATCAACTCCTGCACGATCGGCGGCGTCCCCGGGGACGCGCATCCCGACCTGTTCGCCGTCGCGGCCTGGACCGTCGTCGCCCCCTGGACGCGCAGGCGGGTGCTCTTCGACCGGGCGATCTCGGCCGAGGTCGCCGCCGCGCTGCACGACGGCTGGGGCGTCGAGGCCGGGCCGGTCGGCGCCGAGCCGAGGCGGCCGGGGCCGACGCTCGGGATCTCCTACAGCGGCGGCGCCGACTCCGTGGCCGCGGCCACGATCTTCCCCGAGTCGCCCTTCCTGCACTTCCACCGGGTGCCGCACCGGCGCATCCCCAACCGGTGGCCGCACTACCGCTCCGACGTGCTGGCCAAGCTCGCCGCGAAGACCGGGCGCGAGGTCACCACCGTCACCTCCGACCTGGAGTACACCCTCGCCGAGCCCCGCCCCGGCTACCCCGAGCACCACGCGGTCGCCGCCGGGGCGCTGCTCCTCGCCGACCAGCTCGGCCTCGGCGGCCTCGGCTTCGGCTACGAGATGGGCTCACGCTGGCTCGGCGGCGGCCGCTACCTGCACCGCTACACCCCCGACAACCCCATGTGGTCGCCGCACGGCAAGTGGGGCCGGCTGTTCGCCGCCGCCGGCGTCCACCTGGTGCTGCCGGTCGGCGGCGTCAGCGAGGCGACCACGATGCGCCTCGCCCTGAACTCCGACCTGCGCGAACAGGTCCGCTGGTGCCTGCGCGGCACCGACGGCCCGTGCCGCGACTGCGGCAAGTGCCTCTACAAGGAGCTCATCCAGGCCGCCGTCGAGCGCCGCCCGCTGAACACGCCCGTCACCGCCGATCGCCCGTTCGCCCGCAAGTGGCTGCGCAAGCCGCCCTACGGCGGCCAGGAGATGATCGAGTACGGCCTGGCCCGCGTCCCGGGCATCGAGAACACGCTCTTCGGCCCGGCGCTCGACTTCTTCGAGGCGACGGAGGAGTCCACGAGCTGGCTCGACCACTGTTACCCGCCCGCGATCGAGGAGATCCCGGAGGCGTGGCGGGCGCAGGCGGCCGCGTTCATGACGGAGAACGTCGGGATGATGACCGAGGCCGAGACTCGGCGCGTGGAGAACTGGGGGAGCTGACCGTGAAGGTTTATCTGTCGGTGGACATGGAGGGCGTGACCGGCCTCACCGATCCCGAGGAGATGCACACCGGCGGGCGCGACTACGAGCGCGGCTGCGAGCTGATGACCGCCGACGCCAACGCCGCGGTCACGGGCGCGTTCGACGCGGGCGCGGGCACCGTGCTGGTCAACGACGCCCACGGCTCCACCAAGAACCTCCGCATCGACCTGCTGGACCCGCGGGCCAGCCTGATCCGCGGTCCTGGCAAGGCGCAGCGGATGGCGCAGGGCCTCGACGGGTCGTTCGCGGCGGCGTGCTTCGTGGGCTACCACGCGCGGGCGGGCGTCCAGGACGGCGTGCTCAACCACACGTGGATGGGCAAGGAGATCCAGAACGTCCAGCTCAACGGCGAGCCGTGCGGCGAGACCCGGCTGGTGGCGGCCTGCGCCGGCTACCACGGGGTGCCCGTCGTGCTGGTCACCGGCGACGAGGCCGTCGGCGAGGAGGCCCGCGAGGTCCTCGGCGACGTCGAGACGGTGGCGGTCAAGAAGGGCATCGACAAGTTCTCGGCCGAGCTGCTGCCGCCGAGCGTGGCCCAGGCCCGCATCCGCGAGGCGGCGGCCCGCGCGCTGGGGCGGCTCGGCGATTTCACTCCGTACCGGGTGGAGGCGCCGTACACCTTGGGGGTGGAGTGGAACTCGACGGCCATCGCGGCCGCCGTGGCGCTGGTGCCGGGGGTGAAGCAGGTGGGCTCGCGGCACACCGAGTTCACCACGGACGACTTCACCCAGATCATGGCTCTGTTCGGCATCTTCGCCACGATCGGCGGCCAGATAGCGTGCGGCAGCGGCCCGTACGGATGAGGAGCGGGACGTGGAACGGGCGGCGCTGACGCGGCGAGGGCTGCTCATCGGGATCGGCGCGGCGGGCGGCGCGGGCGCCATGTACGCGGCCATGGGCGCCCTCGGCCTGGCGCCGTCGGAGCAGGACAAGGCGTTCACCCCACCCCGGCAGGGCGACTTCACGCTGCGCGGCAAGGGCTCGGCCAAGGTCGTGATCCTGGGGGCCGGGGTGGCGGGGCTGACGGCGGCGTACGAGCTGGGCAAGGCCGGCTACGACTGCACCGTGCTGGAGGCCAGGGAGAAGGCGGGCGGCCGGAACCTGACGCTGCGCGGCGGCGACCGCCTGCCGGAGCTGAACGGCCCGGTGCAGCAGGCCGCGTTCGGCGAGGGCCAGTACTTCAACGCCGGCCCCGGCCGCATCGCGCCCTGGATGCTGACCCTGGACTACTGCCGCGAGCTGGGCGTCCCCGTCGAGGTGTTCGTCAACCACAACGCCATGGCCTACGTCCACACCGGCGGGCGGACCATGCGGGTCCGCGCCGCCCGCGCCGACCTGTACGGCTACGTCGCCGAGCTGCTGGCCAAGGCCACTGACCGCGGCGCGCTCGACCGGGCCGTCTCCGCGCAGGACCGGGAGCGCCTGCTCGACTTCCTGCGCCGCTTCGGCGACCTCGGCCCGAAGCTGGAGTACGACGGCTCCGCGCGCCGCGGCTTCGCGACGTACCCGGGGGTCGACGCGGGCACGCTCGACGCGCCCCTCTCCCTCACCGACGTGCTGGCCGCCGGCACCGGACGGCTGGTGCTGAACGACTTCGGCCACGACATGGCCACCCCCATGTTCCAGCCGGTCGGCGGCATGGACGCGATCGTCGTCAAGCTCGTCGAGGCCGTCGGCGCCGAGCGCATCAGGACCGGGGCCAAGGTCACCAGGATCACGACGCTGGCCGACGGCGTCGAGGTCGTCTGGGACGGCGGCTCGATCAAGGCCGACTACTGCGTGGCCGCCCTCCCGCCGCACGTCATGGCCAAGATCCCGCACAACCTCGGCGCGGAGGTCACGGCCGCGCTGAAGACGCCCGTCCCGGTCGCCGCCGGCAAGATCGGCCTGGAGTACGACCGGCGCTGGTGGGAGAGCGAGGACCGCATCTACGGCGGCGTCACCGAGACCGACCTCGACATCACCCACATCTGGTACCCCTCGCACGGCTACCACTCCGGCCGCGGCGTGCTCGTCGGCTACTACAACACCGAGCGCGACGCCGAGCTGTACGGCGCGCTCTCCCCGGAGGACCGCCGGCGCCGCGCGCTCACCCAGGGCAAGAAGATCCACGGCGAGAAGTACCGCCAGGGCGTGCTGGCCGACGTCTCGATCGCCTGGCACCGCCAGCCGCACATCGAGGGGGCGTGGGTGCGCTGGCCGGTCTTTGATTCGTCCTTCACTCTTCTGCAACGCCCCGCCGGAAGGGTTTACTTCGCGGGCGACTGGCTCACCCAGCTGATCGCCTGGCAGGCGGGGGCCATGGAGTCCGCCCGCGCCGCCGTCACCCAACTGCACCAGCGCGCGGTGCGGTCGGCCTGACGGCACCGGCCGTCCCCTGAACCCCGCCACTCCCCGGACCGCCGTAGGGTTTCCGGGAGAGGCGAACAAGGAGATGGCATGAGCTTGCACTGGGAGCCCGCCACCGGACGAGCCGACCTGCTGGCCGGCCCGGTGGCACGGGCCGTGACGGCGGTCGACGGCGTCGAGGTGGCCGAGATCGACCCCGATCTGGCCGACACCGCGGCGTTCTGCGACCGTTACGGCGTACGCCTCGACGAGTCCGCCAACTGCGTGATCGTGGCCGCGAAACGGGGCGGCGAGACCCGCTACGCCGCCTGCATGGTGCTCGCGACGATGCGGGCCGACGTCAACGGCGTGGTGCGCAGGCACCTCGAGGCCCGCAAGGCGAGCTTCGCGCCGATGGCCGAGGCCGTCGAGCTGACCGGCATGGAATACGGCGGCATCACCCCGATCGGCCTGCCCGAGGAGTGGCCGATCCTGGTGGACACGCACGTCGCCGAGCACGCGAGGGTGGTGATCGGCAGCGGGCTGCGCCGCTCGAAACTGGCGCTGCCCGGCGCGGCGCTCGCCGGGCTGAAGCGCGCCGAGGTCCTGCCGCTGGCGGGCTGAAGGAGAAATCGAGGCCGATTCGAGACCCACGTCCGGGAAACCGGAGAGGCCCTTCCGGACGTTGTACGAGGTGGGAATGTGGCCTCATGGTTCATCTCGTGGGCGGGGATTAAGCCGGTATGGTGCTTCATGCCATGAACGATGACCGACTAGGCCCTTACCGGCTGCTCAGGCGGCTCGGTGAAGGCGGGATGGGCGTTGTCCACCTCGCTGTCGACCCGCAGGGGCGGCAGGTGGCGGTCAAGGTCCTGCGGGGCGAGGTCGCGGGCGACGAGGTCGCCAGGCGGCGGCTTTCGCGCGAGGTCGAGACCATGCGCCGGGTGCGCAGCAAATACATCGCCGAAGTGGTCGACGCCGATGTGACCGGTCATCGCCCCTACATCGTCACCCGTTACGTGCCCGGACGTCCGCTCGACGAGATCGTGAAGGACGACGGGCCGCTCGACCTGCCCGCGCTGGTCCGGGTGGCGCACGGCGTGGCGGCGGCGCTCGCCTCGGTGCACTCGGTGGGCGTGATCCACCGCGACCTCAAGCCGGGCAACGTGCTGATCCTGGACGGCGAGCCCGTCCTCATCGACTTCGGCATCGCGCAGGCGGTCGACGCGACCCGGCTGACGCAGACCGGCATGTTCATCGGCACGCCCGGCTACCTCGCCCCCGAGATCATCGAGGGCCAGGAGGCGGGCCCCGAGGTCGACGTGCACGCCTGGGCGGGCACGCTGCTCTACGCCGCGACCGGCCAGCCGCCCTTCGGCAAGGGCACGCTGGAGATGATCTTCTACAACATCACCGCGGGCAAGGCCGACGTGAGCGCGGCTCCCGCGACGTTGCAGCCGCTGCTCAAGGCGGCCTTCCAGCGCAACCCGGCCAAGCGGCCCAAGGCGGCCGAGCTGGCCGAACAGACCGCCCGGATGCTGCCGCAGCCGCCGCCGGGCAGCGTCCCCGACGAGATCTCGACGGTGCCGCGCCCGCCGGAGACCCCGCCGCCGCACCTCGCCGACCGGCCGTCCTACGACATCTCCACGCCGGCGGTCACGCCGCGGCGGCTGCTCGACGGGCAGGAGCGGCAGCCGACGATCCCGCCGCAGGACCAGCCGTACGTGTCGCTGCTGCCCGGCCAGGAGGCCCCGAACCCGCCGGGTTCCGGCGTGCCGGGCGGATCGCACCCCAACGTGCCCGCGGAGAGCCTGCTCGGCGACGGCGGCGACCCCTGGCCCACCCGCAGGGTGACGCCGGAGGAGCTGCGCCGCATCCAGCGCGAGAACGCCGCGGCGGCGCCCCCGCAGCAGCCCGTGCAGCCCTGGCCCGGCCTGCAGAGCGGCGGCCACCCGGTGCCGTCCGGCGAGGAGGACGTCCCTACTCGCCGGGTCCGTCCCGGTTCGCCGGAGCTGGGTCGCTCCAACCTGTCCGGACCCAACCTGTCCGGGCCCAACCTGCACGGGCAGGGGCTCGACGCGGCGCGGCTCACCCCCGGCGTGGCCGGGCCCGTGCCCGACGCCGGCCGGATGGCCCCGGGCTACGACCCGGCGGGCCGCGTGGCCCCCGACGTTCCCGAGTACGGCCGCCACGGCCCCATGCCGATGCAGCCGCCGCCCTACATCCCGGCACAGCAGCACTATCATCACGACCCGACGCAGCGGGAGCCTTACCTGCCGGGCGTGATCCCGGGCAACCCGCTGCAGCGGTCCAGGGCGTACGGCGTGGCCGGCTGGATGCTGCTGGTCATCATGGTCGTGGCGGCGGCGCTGGAGCCCCTGCTCGTGGCGATCGTGGCCGTCCCGTTCGCGGTGCTGCTGCGCGCGGCCGACATCGCGCAGCCGCAGCTCGCCGGAAGGCGTCCGGCCGGGGCGGCGGCGCTCGA
Organism: Nonomuraea bangladeshensis; assembly: GCF_039529455.1. Taxonomy (NCBI): domain Bacteria; kingdom Bacillati; phylum Actinomycetota; class Actinomycetes; order Streptosporangiales; family Streptosporangiaceae; genus Nonomuraea; species Nonomuraea bangladeshensis. Next base: position 38,325 of record NZ_BAAAMV010000015.1, on the reverse strand, counting down.
CGTGCTGCGGGTGTTCGCCCACCCCGCGGCGCTGGCCAAGTCGGCGGGCATCACGCTCGCGCTCACGCTCTACGCGCTCATCCTGGGGCTGCCCGTGACGCTGCTGCTCACGGTGGTCACCGACACCGTCTCGTCCAACGCCCTGGCCTGGGGCGCGGCGGTCGCGCTCTGGACGGTCTGCGCGGGGCCCGGGGTCGAGGGCCCCGGCAAGCAGATGCGCAGAACACTCGCATCGCTCGTACCCTCGAGGACAGCGGCGATGGTGATGGCGGGAGTTCTGGCGGCGGTCGCCGCGCTCTCGCTGATCCTCGCTTTCGGCACGTTCGGGGACAAGCCAAGGGGGGCTGGATGGACTCCGCTGAACGTCGGGCCAGTGACGGACCAACTGGACGGCTTGAGGGTGAACACCGGGGGATGACACGGGAAGGGCGGCGATGAGCATTCAAGCACCGGAACGCCTGGGCCCGTACCGGCTGGTCAGGAAGATCGGCGAGGGCGGCATGGGCGTCGTCCACCTCGGCCTCGACGGCGAGGGGCGCGAGGTCGCGATCAAGGTGCTGCACCCGCACGTGGCCGCCGACCTCAAGGCGCGCGACCGGCTCACCCGCGAGGTGGAGACCATGCGGCGGGTGCGGAGCCCGTTCGTGGCCGAGGTCATCGACGCCGAGCTCGTGGGCGGGCAGCCCTACGTGGTGACGCGCTTCGCGCCGGGCCGCACGCTGGAGGACACCGTCCTGGCCGACGGTCCGCTCGCCGCGCGCGAGGTGATCAAGCTGGCGCAGGGGCTGTGCCAGGCGCTGGTCGCCATCCACGCGGCCGACGTGATCCACCGTGACTTCAAGCCGTCCAACGTCATGCTGGTCGACGGGGAGCCGCTGGTCATCGACTTCGGCATCGCCCACCTGGTCAACGCGACCCGGCTGACGCAGACCGGCATGTTCGTCGGCACGCCCGGCTACCTCGCGCCCGAGATCATCCGTGACTCCGAGATCACCCAGGCGGCCGACGTGCACGCGCTGGCCTCGACGGTGTTCTTCGCGGCCACGGGGGCGCCGCCGTTCGGCACGGGGACGTTCGAGTCGGTCTGCTTCAACATCATGGAAGGGCGGGCGCAGCTCGACAAGGCGCCCGCCTGGCTGCGCGGCTGGCTGAGCCGCGCGCTGCACGTCGAGGCCGCCTCCCGGCCGAGCGCGCAGGAGTTGCTGCGCATGGCGAGGGCGCTGGACCCGGCGGTGACGACGTTCAACGAGACGACGTCGTTCGACGGGCCGACCGGCACCAAGCGCATGGGCAGCGGCACCCGCGTGATGGGCCAGAGCGACTACTCCGACCTGCTGCCGCCGGTCGAGTACGCCAAGCCGCAGCCGCCTCCGCCCCCGCCGCCCAGGCAGCGGCGCGAGCAGGCGCCGCCGCGTCCGCGCCACGAGGAGCGGCCCCGGCAGGACGAGCGTCCGCCGCCCTACGTGCCGGCCCGCCCGCCCTACGGCGACCAGCGGGTGGCCGGTTACCCCGCGCCGCCGCCGCAGCAGCAGGTGCGGCCCTACACGCCGCCGCCCGCGCCGCGCCAGCAGGCCCAGCCGCCCGCCGAGCGCAAGCGCTATCTGTTCGGCGCCCAGCTCACGGGGCTGCTGCTGCTGGTCACGCTGGTGGCGGTGACCGTGATGCTGCCCGTCATGGCGGGCGCGATCGCGGTCGCGCTGGCGCTGGTGCTGCGCCTCGGCGAATACCTGTTCGGCGACATGGTCAAGCGGCGGCAGGTGCGCGGCAGCAGCGCGGCCGACCCGCTGCTCGCGCTGGTCGGCACGCCCTGGGCGCTGATCAAGTCGGCGCTCGTGACGGCGGTGCACGTGCCGCTGGCGCTGCTGTTCGGCGTGTGTGTGTGGGGCGCGCTCCACTGGGCGGGCGGCATGCATCTCAACGAGGCGGCGGCGTACGGGGCCGGGGCCATGGCGGCCGGCCTGTTCGTGCTGCCCGGCGGCGGCGCGCCGCGTCAGGCGGTCACCCGCTCGCTCACCGGCGTCCTGCGCACGCCGGGCGCGGCCCTGGTCGCGGTCGTGGTGGTGGGCACGGCGGCGCTGTTCGCGGTGATGTTCGCGCTGGGGCAGGACCCGGTGTGGACGCCGTGGCGCGCACCCAGCAAGATCATCGACGAGCTGAGCGCGCAGGCCAGCCAGACGGTGACCGGGCTGATCACCGGGCTCATCGGCAGCCTGCTCGACGACCTCGGCCTGGGCTTCCTGACCAACTGGTTCTGAGCCGGCGACGGGGGCCGGCGTGTCTCCGGCCGCTCCCTTGGGGAGAGTAGAGGTATGAGCGAGCGCCTCGGCCCGTACGAACTCCTCTCGCGCCTGGGGTCGGGCGGCTTCGGCGAGGTGCACCTGGCGCTCGACGCGGAGGGCCGTACGGTCGCCGTCAAGGTGCTGCACCCGCACGTCGCCGCCGACGCCGCCGCGCTGGCCCGGCTGGCGCGCGAGGTGGAGACCATGCGCAGGGTCGGCGGCCCCAACGTGGCCGAGGTGCTGGACGCCTCCCTGGAGGGCGGGCGTCCCTATCTGGTGACCCGCTACGTGCAGGGCCGGCCGCTGAGCGCCGTCCCCACGCCGGTCGAGGACCTGCGGCGGCTGGCCGCCGGGCTGGCCGGCGCGCTGCTCGCCATGCACGAGGCCGGGGTCGTGCACCGCGACCTCAAACCCGCCAACGTCATCCTGACCGAGGGCGACCCCGTCGTCATCGACTTCGGCATCGCCAGCGCGCTGGACTCGCTGTCGGTGACCGCCTCGGGCGCGGTGGTGGGCACGCCCGGCTACCTGGCCCCCGAGGTGCTGGAGGGGCGGCAGGCGGGCATGGAGGCCGACGTGTTCTCCTTCGGCGCGACCCTCGCGTACGCGGCCACCGGGCGGCAGCCGTACGGGCAGGGCCCGGCCGCCGCGGTCGCCTACCGGGTCGTGCACCATCCGCCCGACCTGGAGGGCGTGCCCGGGTGGCTGGCGCCGTTGTTACGCGAGTGCCTGACCACCGATCCCGCCAAGCGGCCGACGGCGGCGCAGATCTGCGCCCTTCTGGGCGTCGAGCACGTGCCCGCCGCTCCCCGTGCCGTCCGTCCCGTGCCGGCGCGGCCCGGCGACGACACCGCGACCATGGAGTGGCGGCCGGGCGAGGACCCGCGGCGCCGCAGGGTCGAGGAGTCGAGGGCGCGGCACCGGGAGAAGGTGCGCAGGCGGTGGGTGATCGGGTCGGGGCTGTTCGTGTCGTTACTGGCGGCCGCGGCCTGGAAGGTGCTGCCTGAGGTGGGGTTGTTCCTGCTGGCGGCGTACGCGCTGGGCGTGGTCTCGGACGCCGGGGTCGCGCTGTTCACGCGCGGCCCGTACCGGCGGTCCCGCGTGATCGTCGATATGGTCGCCGTGGCAGGGGTTGTCGGCCTCTGCTTCGGGCTGGCGGCGGTGTTCAGCACCTTCACCCTGGCGCTGTTCGCCGGAACGGCGCTGGTCGTGGGGGTCGTGTTCCTGCTGTCGGCCTGAGCCGGCCACGACGGGGGGCGGGCGGCACGAACAGAATGAAGTTCGGTATGGTGGAGGGGCAGAGTCCGGCGTGCCGACCGTGTTTCCGCACGGTTTGCGCGTAAGCTACTCATGGGTAACATGACCGCGACAAGCCACCCTCTGCCGGAGGCCGAACAGGCACCTGGCAGTCTGGACAGCATTGCATCCGGCGCCCACCGCAGCGACGCGGTGGCGCACGCGAAACGGGAGGTCGGCCACCGGCCATGAACATCGTCGTCTGCGTGAAGCAGGTCCCCGACACGGCGACCGAGCGCAAGCTGCGGTCCGATGACAAGACGCTCGACCGCGACGCCGCCGACGGCGTGGTCAACGAGCTTGACGAGTACGCGGTCGAGGAGGCGCTGAAGCTCAAGGAAGCGCACGGTGGCGAGGTCACCGTGCTGACCATGGGCCCCGGCAAGGCCACCGAGACCATCCGCAAGGCCCTCGCCATGGGCGCCGACAAGGCCGTGCACCTGAGCGACGACGCGCTCCACGGCTCCGACGCGCTCTCCACCTCGTACGCGATGGCGCAGGTGCTCAAGAAGATCGGCTTCGACCTGGTGATCCTCGGCTCGGAGTCGACCGACGCCCGCACCGGCGTGCTGGCCGCCATGCTGGCCGAGCGCCTCGGCGCCGCGCAGCTCACGCTGGCCAACAAGGTCGAGGTCGAGGGCACCTCGATCCGCGTCCAGCGCATCACCGACTACGGCTTCGACAAGATCGAGGCCACGCTGCCCGCCGTCGTGTCCGTGGTCGAGAAGATCAACGAGCCGCGCTACCCGTCGTTCAAGGGCATCATGGCGGCCAAGAAGAAGCCGGTCGAGACGCTCGCCATCGGCGACGCCTCCATCGACGCCGGACAGGTCGGCCTGGACGCCGCCTGGTCCGAGGTCGTCGACTTCGCCGCGGCCCCGCCGCGCGCCGCCGGCACGATCGTCAAGGACGAGGGCGACGGCGGCGCGAACGCCGCTGACTTCCTCGCGTCCAAGAAGTTCATCTGAGAACGGGGGTTTACTGAAATGTCGGAGATTCTCGTTCTCGTCGAGCAGGTCGAAGGCGAGGTCAAGAAGGTCACGCTGGAGCTGCTCACGCTGGCCCGCTCGCTCGGCACGCCCGCCGCCGTCTGGCTCGGCCCCGGCATCACCGCCGACGCCAAGGCCAAGCTGGCCGAGTACGGCGCCGAGAAGATCTACGTCGGCGGCTCCGAGGAGCTCGTCCAGTACGTGGTGGCGCCCAAGGCCGAGGCCCTGGCCCAGCTCGTGGCCGACAAGTCGCCCGCCGCCGTGCTCGTGGCCGCCACGGCCGAGGGCAAGGAGATCGCCGGCCGCCTGGCCGTCAAGACCGACTCCGGCGTCATCACCGACGCCGTGGGCCTCGGCGAGGGCTTCGTGGCCGACCAGTCCATCTTCGGCGGCGGCGTGAACGTACGCGCCAAGGTCCGCAGGGGCACGCCCATCGTGGCCGTACGCCCCAACTCCACCGCTCCCGCCCCGTCCGCCGGCGCCGGCGCCGAGGAGGAGATCGCGGTCACCCTGTCCGACGCCGCCAAGGCCACGCGCGTGGTCGAGCGGGTCAAGCAGGAGAAGGGCGCCCGCCCCGAGCTGACGGAGGCCGCGATCGTGGTCTCCGGCGGCCGCGGCGTCGGCTCGGCCGAGAACTTCAGCGTCATCGAGGGCCTCGCCGACGCGCTCGGCGCGGCCGTGGGCGCCTCGCGCGCCGCGACGGACGCGGGCTGGTACCCGCACCAGTTCCAGGTCGGCCAGACCGGCAAGACGGTCTCGCCGCAGCTCTACATCGCGGCCGGCATCTCCGGCGCCATCCAGCACCGGGCGGGCATGCAGACCGCGAAGACGATCGTCGCGATCAACAAGGACCCGGAGGCCCCGATCTTCGAGCTGGCCGACTACGGCGTGGTGGGCGACCTGCACCAGGTCGTGCCCCAGCTCACCGAGGAGATCAAGAAGCGCAAGTGACGCACGACGCCGGGATGCGGCATGAACCCGCATCCCGGCACGCGCCGCCCATAGGACCTCCCTAGGGGAGCTTCGCGCAGGGGGCTCGGGCTGTGACCTCGGGGGACACGGCCCCCCGAACCCCCGCTCGAGACCCGCTTCGCCGCTGCGGCGGCGCGTGGGGTGACGGCGAGCATGACCCTCGAAGACGGCGACGCCAGGACTTCGGCGGCCGTTCGACACTCTGACTCATGGAAGCGATCTGCTCGTTCTTCACGGCCAGGCCCACGTGGACGCCCACCCGGCTCAGCGCGTACCGCAGCACGACGCGGAGCGGCGCGTACGTCGACAGGCTGGTGAAGAGCGGGACCACGACCGGGACCTCGCGGCACAGCCGGCCGATGACCACGGCCAGCTCGTCCTCGTAGTCGACGCCGCTGCCCTCCCGGCACGCCGGGAGGGCGGCTGGCGCGGAGGTCAGGCGGCGGCGGGCTCCCGCTCCCTGGTGACGGGGAGCGTGCTCACCGCGGCCGGTTCGCGGCTCGGGAGCAGGCGGCTGGCCAGGGCGATCAGCACGCCGAGCACGACGCCGATGCCGAGCGCGGTACGCAGCGTGGTGGCGTCCGACAGGAAGCCGATCACCACCGGGCCCAGCAACAGGCCCGCGTACCCCATCGCGCCCGCCTGGGCGATCGCCGGGCCGGGGGTGGCGGTCGCCGTTCCGGCCAGGGACAGCGTGAGCGGCGAGATCGTCGCCACGCCGAGGCCGACGAAGAACATCGCGCCCACCGCCACCAGCGCCGCCGGGGCGAGCAGCACGATCCCGAAGAAACCGGCCGTGGCCACGCCGGAGACGGTCAGCATGCCGCGCACGCCGTACCTGACGCGCAGCCGGTCGCCGGTCAGCCGGGCGATCAGCATGCCCGCCTCGAAGACCGGGTAGCCGAGCGCGGCCACGGCCTCGGGGGCGCCGAGCTCGTCGCGCATGTAGAGGCCGTTCCAGTCGGCGACGGTGCCCTCCACCATGAAGGCGAAGAACATGATCGCGCCGAGCAGGTAGACGATCGGCGGCAGGCGCCGGCGGCCGGCGGCGACGGAGCGCTCAGAGGCGGGGGGCTCGGGCAGGTGCGTACGGCCGACCGCGATCATGAGCGGGAGCGCGACCAGCCCGATCAGCGCCACGTTGGCGGTGAACGACAGGCCGACGGCGATGGACAGGCTGCCGACGCCGCCCGCCGTGATCGCGCCGACGCACCAGCCCGCGTGCATGCCGTTCATGAGCGGCCGTCCGTACGCCTGCTCGACCGTGGAGCCCTGGGCGTTCATGGCGACGTCCACCATGCCGAACGCCATCCCGAAGAACGCCACGGCCACCATGAGCAGCGGCAGGTCAGGGGCGAAGGCCACGGCGACCAGGGAGAGCGCGGTCAGGGGGCCGCCGACCCGCAGGACCGTCCTGCTGCCCAGCCGGGCCATGACGCGGCGCATGCTCTGCATGGTCACCAGGGCGCCGACGCCCCAGACCAGCAGCACGGTGCCGACCATGGACTCGGACAGCCCGAGTTTGTCGGTCAGCGCCGGGATGCGCACGGTCATCGTGCCCACCATCAGGCCGGCAAGGACGAAAGTGAGGACCGCCCCGTAGCGGGCACTCCTCAGGGCGCGGGTCATACGGCAACACCTTCCACAGAACAGTTACTTATGGGGATATTTCGGGCGGGCAGCGGCCGGCGAGGCGAGGGCGGGCATGCCGCGCGAAGGTTCGCGCAGGGGGAGAGGGCACACCAAGCCCCCGACGCCGGACGAGCACTGGCGACGGGACGTATGGGACAGATGGGACGGAAAGGGCGAGACAGGAGGGTGGAACAGGATGAGGAGGGAGAAAATTCCAGGGGCCGGCGGGGCCTGGAGGGGAGCCGCGAGGGGCGGTGGAGCCGGACGTCAGGCGGGCGCGAGCAGCGCCCGCAGGCGCGTCTCCAAGGTCCGCAGGTCGGACTCGGTGTTCAGCTCCGGGGCGTGGCTGGCGACATCCCACAACCCTTCACAGGCGAGCCGGACGATCTGCGACGTCACCGGGTCGGGCTCGGCCTCCAGGTCCTCGCGATGCCAGCGGGCCATCGCCTCGCGCAGCGGGGCGAGCAGGAACAGGTTTCCCGACGCGCCCGTGACCACGGCCCAGCGTCGCAGCCGGCCCGTGCGCACCGCCGCCAGGGTCGCCCCCAGGTAGCGCTCGGTGTAGGTGTCGTCCTGCTGGGCTGCCATGAGCTGGTCGAAATCCTCGATCAGCCGCTCGACCATGCCCTTGATCAGGGCTTCCTTCGAGTTGAAGTGGTAGAGCAGCCCGCCCTTGCTGACGCCGGCCCGGTCGGCCACCGCGGAGAGGGTGAGCGCGGCCGAGCCCTGGTCGCAGAGGATCTCCTCCGCCGCGTCCAAAAGCTCGTTCCTTCGCATGCCTCTACTGTACCGGCCGGACGGTACAGTCGCAAACGAGATACCCTGAGCGGGTGACCAGACCGTCCGCCTATCTCGATCATGCCGCGACCACGCCCATGCTGCCCGAGGCGATCGAGGCCATGACGGAGCAACTCCGGCGGGTCGGAAACCCTTCCTCCCTGCACGCGGCCGGCCGGCAGACGCGCCGGGTCGTGGAGGAGTCGCGCGAGAGCATCGCCGACGCGCTCGGCGCCCGGCCCAGCGAGGTCGTGTTCACCTCCGGCGGCACCGAGGCCGACAACCTGGCGATCAAGGGCCTCTACTGGTCGCGCCGGCCCCGGCGGCGGGTGCTGCTCAGCGCCATCGAGCACCACGCCGCGCTCGACCCCGCCCATTGGCTGGCCGAGAGCCAGGGCGCCGAGGTCGAGCTGCTGGAGGTCGACGAGCACAGCATGGTGCACCCCGACACGCTGCGGGCCGCCGTCGAGCGCGACCCCGACGACGTCGCCGTGATCAGCGTGATGTGGGCCAACAACGAGGTCGGCACCATCCAGCCGCTCCACGTGCTCGCGGCCATCGCCCACGACCACGGCATCCCGTTCCACACCGACGCGGTGCAGGCCGTCGGGCAGTTGCCGGTGTCGTTCGCCGCGTCGGGAGCCGACGCGCTCACGCTCACCGGGCACAAGGTCGGCGGCCCGATGGGGGCCGGCGCGCTGCTGCTGGCCCGGGGCCTCACGCCGGTGCCGGTGCAGCACGGCGGCGGCCAGGAGCGCGACGTACGCTCCGGCACCCTCGACGCTCCCGCCATCGCCGGGCTCGCGGCGGCGGTCCGCACCGCGGTCGCGCACCAGGAGGAGACGAGCCGCCACCTGACCGCGCTGCGCGACGAGCTCATCGAACGCGTCCGCCAGGCAGTCCCCGGCGTCGTGCTCAACGGGCATCCCACCCAGCGGCTGCCCGGCAACGCCCACTTCTCCTTCCCCGGCTGCGAGGGCGACGCGCTGCTCATGCTGCTCGACGCCAAGGGAGTGGAGTGCTCGACCGGCTCGGCCTGCTCGGCGGGCGTGGCCCAGCCGTCGCACGTGCTGCTGGCGATGGGGGCCGACGCCGCCGCGGCCAGGGGCTCGCTGCGCTTCTCCCTCGGACACACCTCGACCAGGGAGGACATCGACCGCCTGATCGAGGTGCTGCCCGCCGCCGTCGAACGCGCCCGCCGAGCCGGGTTGAGCTGAGCGCCGCGTCCGAGGGCTGAGCCGCGTCCGAGGATTCAGCCGCGTCCGAGGAGGGCTGAGCGCCGCGTCCGGAGGCTGCCGAGCGCTAGCTGAGGAACGGCGAGACGGCCGTCCAGGCGGGATCGGTGGCGACGTCCACCCGGGGCTCGCCCTCCTCCCAGCTCACGATCAGCTCCTTCGCGTGGATCGCGGCGTCACCGGTCGGATCGGCGTAGACGTGGATGGTCCGCTGCCCCTCCGCGCTCAGGTGCGCGGCCAGCACCGCGTCGTCGCGCAGCTTGAGCAGGCGGGCGGCCAGCCGCTCCTCGAAGTCGCGCAGCGCGGCCAGCGACTCGCCGATCGGCAGCCCGGCCTCGTCGCGGTGCGCGTACGGGAGCGTGATCGCGATGTGCTGGTCGAAGAGCGGATGATCGACCGGCCGCAGCGGGTAGCGGGCGGTGGCCACCAGCGGCGCGCCGCCGGCCGTCTGGCCCTCCAGCAGCACCCACTCCTCCTCGTCGTAGCCCGAGGCGAGGTCGGCGACCACGGCGGGCAGGTGCGGGGCGGCCACGGCGTCGATCGGCTCGAACGTCACCGCCGTGATCTCGCCCACCCACCGGGCCACCTCGTCCTCGCCGAGGAGCCAGTCGAGGGCGAGCAGCGCGGCGTCCAGCCTGACGTCCTCGTCGAGCTCGGCGAAGATCGGGTGGTAGGCGGCGACGTCCACGCGCGGCTGGTTGCGCGGCACCCGCAGGCCCAGCACGAGCTTGTCCAGCGCGAAGTCGAACCCGCCCACGTCCAGCGTCAGCTCGGCCGCCTGCGGGTTGGCCTGCCGCGACGGATGGAACTCCCACAACAGGTCGGCCGGCGGTGCGGCCTTGGCCCAGCGATGCGCGAGCGGGCGCAGCTCGGCGTCGCCCGCCGAGGTCACCACCAGGGCGTGCATGGCGTTGCGGCCGGGCGCGATCTCCCACACCAGGTCGGGGTGCACGGCCGCCACGGCGGGCGCCACCAGGTCCTCGAGCCCGGCGGTGTCGCCCGCGGCCACCAGCGCGTCGACGGCCGGCCTGGTCTCCTCCCACCACGTCCAGAATCCGGCGAGCCCGTCCTCGGATGACCCGCCGCCGTGGTCCTCGGCGTCCTTGCGCCCGAACAGTCGCATGAGCTGAATCCTCGCAGACGTGGGGCGCGCTCGCGCACCCTGTGTCTGTGAGGGGCGCGCTCGCGCACCCCGTGCCGGACAGTACGCTTGAAAGGTCATGGGACTGCGTGTGCTTGCCGCCATGTCGGGCGGCGTCGACTCAGCCGTGGCCGCCGCTCGCATCGCCGAGGCCGGTCACGATGTCACCGGTGTGCACCTCGCGCTGTCGGCCAACCCCCAATCCCATCGCACGGGCGCCCGGGGCTGCTGCACGATCGAGGACTCCCGCGACGCCCGCCGGGCGGCCGACGTGATCGGCATCCCCTTCTACATCTGGGACATGGCCGAGCGTTTCCAGCGCGACGTGATCGAGGACTTCGTCGCCGAGTACGCCGCCGGCCGCACGCCCAACCCGTGCCTGCGCTGCAACGAGAAGATCAAGTTCGCGGCGGTGCTCGACCGGGCGCTGGCGCTCGGGTTCGACGCCGTGGCCACCGGCCACCACGCCCGGCTGACCGACGGCGTGCTGTCCAGGAGCCCCGACCAGGGCAAGGACCAGTCGTACGTGCTGGGCGTGCTCACCCGCGAGCAGCTCGCCCACGCGATCTTCCCGCTCGGTGACTCGACCAAGGCCGAGGTGCGCGCCGAGGCGGCCCGGCGCGGGCTGACGGTCGCCGACAAGCCCGACAGCCACGACATCTGCTTCATCGCCGACGGCGACACGCGCGGCTTCCTCGCCGACCGGCTGGGCGCGGCCGAGGGCCCCATCGTGGACGAGGAGGGCGCGGTCGTCGGCAGCCACCAGGGCGCACACGGGTTCACCGTCGGGCAGCGCAAGGGTCTGCGCATCGACCGGCCCGCGCCCGACGGCCGGCCGCGCTACGTGCTGTCCATCGAGCCGGTGAGCAACACCGTCACGGTCGGGCCGCGTTCGGCGCTGGAGGTCACCACGATCCACTGCGGCCCGCCCGTCTGGAACGGCCCCGACCGGCGTGACGACCTCACCGTCCAGCTCCGCGCCCACGGCGAGGTCTACGGCTGCCGGTTCGCTGAGGTCGCGGGCGGCCTGCGCATCGACCTCGACCGCCCGGCCACCGGAGTGGCGGCGGGCCAGGCGGCCGTGCTCTACTCCGGCGACACGGTCATCGGCTCGGCCACGATCAGGTCGGCGAGCAGGGACCAGCTCGGCTAGAGGGTCACCGACTCGCCGACCGCAAGGCGGCGGATGTCGGCGCCCTGCTTGTCGGCCTCCATCTTGAGCCAGCCGTCCACCAGCGCGAGCCCGATGTCGCTGTAGAGGGCGTCGTGCGTCGAGTACGCCCGCGCCGGCCGCACCGTTCGGAGATAGTTCACCATCTCCGCCAGCCTCAGCCACGGCCCGCCGGTCGGCACCAGCAGCGTGGGCACCTCGGCCGGGGGCACGGTCAGGGCGTCGCCGGGGTAGAAGACCTCGTCGTCCACCAGGAAGCCGACGTTCTGGACGATCTCCATGTCGGGATGGTTGGGCGCGTGCCGCTCGCCGAACACCCGCACGCGGAAACCGGCCGTCTCGAAGGCGTCGCCGTCGCGCACCACCTGCACCTTGGCCGGCACCTCGGACAACTGGGCCGCCACGCCCTCGCACGTGAAGACCTCCAGGCCGGGCGAGGACTCCCGCAGCTTCGCCACGTCCACATGGTCGAAGTGCTCATGCGTGATCAGCACGGCGTCGGCGCCGTCGAGCACCGGGTCCCGGGTGAACGAGCCCGGGTCGATGACGAGGACCTTGCCGTCCTTCTCCAGGCGGACGCAGGCGTGACCGTATTTCGTGAGCTCCATGGCGAAGAGCCTACGCTTGTGCCATGTCAACGTGGGAAGCCACCGGGGTCGGCTCGCACCCGGGCGACGATCATCTTGAGGCGATCCGGGTCGTGTTCGGCGAGGTGCCCGGACTGCCCTATCTGCCCGAGCTGCCCGCACGGGGCGTCGGCGCCGACCTGATCGGCCGGACGGCCTCGCTGCTGGTCGACATGCCCGTCGAGGTGCAGCCGTCGGGCTGGCGGATCGCCGACCGGCCGGGCCGCGACCATCAGCGGGCCGTCGACCACCTGCGGCGCGACCTCGACGGGCTGGAGGAGATCGGCCACGACTACGCGGGGCCGCTCAAGGTGCAGGTGTGCGGGCCGTGGACGCTGGCCGGGGCGATCGAGCTGCGGCACGGCGACAAGATGCTCGCCGACGCGGGGGCCGTACGCGACCTGACGGCCTCGCTGGCGCAGGGCGTGGCCGACCACTGCGCCGAGGTGCGGCGGCGGCTGCCGGGCGTGACGGAGATCGTGCTGCAGCTCGACGAGCCCGGCCTGCCGGGGGCGCTGGCGGGCACGGTGCCGACGGCGTCCGGGTTCGGGCGGCTGGCCGCCGTGGAGGAGTGGCGGGTGGAGGAGTCGCTGGGGCTGTTCGGCGAGCCGGTGGTGCACTGCTGCGCGCCCGCGGTGCCGTTCGCGCTGCTGCGGCGGGCCAAGGCGCGCGGGGTCTCCGTCGACGCCGCCCTGCTGCGGCGGCGGGACGAGGACGAGCTGGGCGAGCTGGTCGAGGACGGGATGACGCTGTTTTTGGGGGTCGTGCCTGGCGCCGGGAGCCGGCTGCCGGACCTCGGGGCGATCGCCAGACCGGCCGTGGAGCTGTGGCGGCGGCTCGGGTTCGCGCCGGACGAGCTGGCCGGGCGGGTCGTGCTCACGCCCGCGTGCGGGCTGGCCGGGGCCTCGCCCGCGTACGCGCGGGCCGCGCTGGCCGCCTGCCGCAAGGCCGCCCGGGTGCTCAAGGACGATCCGGCGGGCGGCGAGGGCTAACGGCACGCCTTCGTGAGCACGGTGTTGTCGGTGCTCAGCGGTAGCGTTTGCTCAGGTTGCCGTACGGAAGGAGAGCCCGCGTGAGCGAGTCAAGCACCGAGGTCCAGGGCGTGCCCGTGGCCGCGCTCAAGCGGCACGCCGAGCTGAGCGATCTGGTCGAGGACGCCCGCTGGCGCTACTACGTGCTCGACCAGCCGACGGTCAGTGACGCGCAGTTCGACGCGTGGTTCAGGGAGCTGCTGGCCCTGGAGGAGGCCCATCCGTCGTTGCAGACGCCCGACTCGCCGACCCAGAAGGTGGGGGCGCCGCCCTCGGGCGACTTCGCCAAGGTCCAGCACCTGGCCAGGATGGAGAGCCTCGACAACGCGTTCACCCCCGAGGACATGGCGGCCTGGCAGGCCCGCGCCGAGCGGCTGGCCGAGGGCGATCCGGGGCCCTACCTCTGCGAGCTGAAGATCGACGGCCTGGCCATCGCGCTGGTCTACCGTGACGGCAGGCTGGAGCGGGGCGCCACCCGCGGCGACGGGCGCACCGGCGACGACGTGACCGACAACGTGCGCACGATCCAGGGCGTGCCCCACCGGCTCACCGGCGACGACGTGCCGAGCCTGGTCGAGGTGCGCGGCGAGGTCTACATCCCGGTCGAGGGCTTCAAACGGCTCAACGAGCAGCTCGTCGAGCAGGGCAAGCCGCCCTTCGCCAACCCGCGCAACTCCGCCGCGGGCACCCTCCGCCAGAAGGACCCGCGGGTCACCGCGCAGCGGCCGCTGCGGATGCTGGTGCACGGCGTCGGCGTCTGGGAGGGGGCGGCCGCGCCGCGCACGCAGTCGGAGACCTACGCGCGGCTGCGCGAGTTCGGGCTGCCGGTCAGCGACCTCTACCAGGTGGTGCCGACGCTCACCGAGGTCAACGAGTTCATCGAGCACTACCGGGTGCACCGGCACGACCCGGCGTACGAGATCGACGGGGTCGTGGTCAAGGTCGACGACCTGCGCACGCAGCGCGAGCTGGGCTCGACCTCGCGGGCGCCGCGCTGGGCGATGGCCTTCAAATACCCGCCCGAGGAGGTCAACACCAAGCTCCTCGACATCCAGGTGGGGGTGGGGCGCACCGGGCGGGTGACGCCGTTCGCGGTGATGGAGCCGGTGGTGGTGTCCGGGTCCACGGTCGAGCGGGCCACGCTGCACAACGCCGCGATCGTGCAGAAGAAGGGCGTGCTCATCGGCGACACGGTCGTGCTGCGCAAGGCGGGCGACGTCATCCCCGAGGTCGTGGGCCCGGTGACGGCGCTGCGCGACGGCTCCGAGCGGGAGTTCGTCATGCCGACGCACTGCCCCGAGTGCGGCACGCGGCTCGCGTACGAGAAGGAGGGCGACGCCGACCTGCGCTGCCCCAACGCGCGGGCCTGCCCGGCGCAGATCCGCGAGCGCGTCTACTTCGCGGCCGGGCGGCGGGCGCTCGACATCGACGGGCTCGGCTACGTCGCGGCCACCGCGCTCTCCCAGCCGCTGCCGCCGCAGGAGCCGGTGGTGCGCACCGAGGCCGACCTGTTCGACCTCACGCTGGAGCAGCTGCTGCCCATCAGGTCCGTGGTCCGCGACCCCGACTCCGGCCTGCCCAAGATCGACCCGAAGACCGGCGAGGAGAAGGTCGTCACCCTCTTCTCCAACCAGAACGGCGAGCCCAGCGCCGGGGCCCGGCTGCTCATCGAGGAGCTGGAGCGGGCCAAGCAGGTTCCGCTCGCGCAGCTCCTGGTGGCGCTGTCGATCCGGCACGTCGGGCCGCCCACGGCGCGCGACCTCGCGGGCGCCCTACGCTCGATCGACGCGATCATGAACGCGTCCGAGGAGGAGCTGGCCGCGATCGAGGGCATCGGGCCGCGGGTGGCGGCGACGATCAAGGAGTGGTTCGAGGTCGACTGGCACCGGGAGATCATCGAGCGGTGGCGGGCCGCCGGGGTGCGGATGGAGGACGAGCCCGCGCCGGAGAAGGGGCCGCAGACGCTCGAAGGGCTGACGTTCGTGGTGACGGGGACCCTGGAGGGCTACACGCGCGACTCGGCCTCCGACGCGATCGCCGCGCGGGGCGGCAAGGTGGCCTCGTCGGTGTCGAAGAAGACGTCGTTCCTGATCGCGGGGGACAACGCGGGGTCGAAGTACGACAAGGCGGTGACGCTCGGGGTGCCGATCCTGGACGGGGCCGGGTTCGCGGTGCTGCTGGAGGAAGGGCCGGAGGCGGCGGCCGCGGCGGCGGTCAAGCCGGAGGAGTGAACTGCCTGTACCGGGAGGGCCGGTACGCACCGGGCAGGGTTTGCTACGTACGGTGGTTTTTGGGTATATGTCGGAAAGGAGAATTACGGACCGTACGCGCTTGGTTTCGCGAAGTGGGCTGAAGGTCGTACCCTCCCATAGTGACCTCATGGGGGTTCTGTTATCGATGACTGACCCAACCGACACCCGCGACACCGGACCACGCGTCGGCACGCCGCTCTGGGCGTTCCTCGCCGGCATCACGGTGATCGGCTTCACCGCTCTGCTCGTGGCCATGCTCAGGCTCGACGCCACGGGGCTCACCGCGCTGGCCCGCACCGCGCTGTTCTGGGTGCTGGTGGTCCTCGTGATCCTCGGCGAGCTGCGGCCCGTGATGGTGTCCTCCGCCGCCTCGGTGGGCGGCACCTACCCGTCCACCATGTTCACCTTCGCCGTGCTGCTGCACTACGGGCTGCCGGTCGCGGTGCTGCTGCAGGCCGTCGCGGTCGCGCTCAACGGCGTGCTGACGCGCAAGGCGTGGCACCGGGTCATGTTCAACATCGCGCAGTCCACCCTCGCGCTCACCGCAGCGGCCGTGGTCCTCGGGGCGTTCGGCATCGCGCCGAGCCCGTCCGTGCCCTGGGAGCCCGACGTGCCCGGCCTGGTGCCGATCGCGCTGGCCGGGATCGCCTACTTCGCCACCCGCGCCACCCTCGTCTGCGGCGCGGTCGCGCTGCACGAACGGCGCTCGATCGTCCGGGTGCTGCGGGTCACCGTGGGGCCGCAGGGCCTCGTCTACGTCGCGCTGCTCGGCATGGCGCCGCTGGTCGTCGTGGTCATGAACCACACGCCCGGCCTCGTGCCGCTGTTCGTCGCGCCGCTCGCGGCCGTCTACTTCACCGCCACCCTGTCCATGCGCCGCGACCACCAGGCGATGCACGACGAGCTGACCGGCCTGCCCAACCGCAAGATGCTCATCGTGAGCACCGAGGAGGCGCTGGCCGAGGCCCGCCACGACGAGCGGGTCGGCCTGTTCCTGCTCGACCTCGACCGGTTCAAGGAGGTCAACGACACGATGGGCCACCCGGTGGGCGACCGGCTGCTGCAGATGGTCGCGCACCGCCTGACCCACTCCGTGCGGCCCGGCGACGTGGTGGCCCGGCTGGGCGGCGACGAGTTCGCCGTGCTGCTGCCCTCGATCCGCGACACCCATGCGGCCCGCGAGGTCGCGGCCCGGCTGCGCGCGGCGCTGACCGAGCCGGTGCGGCTGGAGGGCATGACGTTCGACGTGGACGCCTCGGTCGGCATCGCGCTCTACCCGGACCACGCCCCCGACTTCGAGCTGCTGCTCCAGCGCGCCGACGTGGCGATGTACCTCGCCAAGGAGGGACGCACCGGCGTCGAGCTCTACCAGCCGGACAAGGACCGCAACTCGCCCGAACGGCTGACGTTACTGGGTGACCTGCGACGCGCCATCGACGGCGGCGAGCTGCGCCTGCACTACCAGCCCGCGGTCGGGCTGGGCAGCGGCGCGGTGCGGGGCGTGGAGGCGCTGCTGCGCTGGCGGCACCCGGTGCACGGGATGATCCCGCCGTCGGAGTTCGTGCCGCTGGCGGAGCAGTCCTACCTGATGCGGCAGCTCACGGCGTACGTGATCGAGCAGGCGCTGGCGCAGGCCGCGTGCTGGTGGCACGGCGGGCTGCGGGTGCCGGTCTCGGTCAACATCTCGGCCCGCGACCTGCTCGACTCCGCGCTGCCCGAGCAGCTGGAGGTGGGGCTGGCCCGCTACGGGCTGCCGCCCGCGGCCATCCAGCTGGAGGTGACCGAGCGCATACTGACCGGCGACCAGGCCTACACGCAGGAGACCATCAAGGCGCTCGTCACGCTGGGCGTGCCGCTGTCGCTGGACGACTTCGGCACCGGCTACTCCTCGCTCATCCGGCTGCAGCGGCTGGCGGTGTCCGAGGTCAAGATCGACGCCTCGTTCGTCCGCAGGATCGCCGAGTCCGAGGACGACGACCGGATCGTCCGCTCGATCGTCGACCTGGTGCGCTCGCTCGGGCTGCGCTCGGTCGCCGAGGGCGTCGAGTCGGACGACGTCGCCATGCGGCTGGCCGAGATGGGCTGCGACGTGGGGCAGGGGTGGCTGTTCGGCGAGCCGATGCCGGCCGCGGAGATGACGGCCTGGCTGCGCGAGCGCGCCGGGGCCCTGTCCGCCGAGTACGGCTACCAGCCCGAGGTGACCCACACCGCCTGACCATGCCGCCGTGCTTCGTGGGAGCGCTTCCACGGATCGCCGCGCGGATGTTGCCAGGGGGTTAATCGTTCGGGTGCGCTGCGTCAAGCCCCCTAGGATGGCAGTGTCCAAAGACTCCATCCACGAAACGGGTTAAACGACTCATGTCCGCCATAACCCGCGACGAGGTCGCACACCTGGCCCGGTTGTCCAGGCTGGCGCTCACGGACGACGAGCTCGACCACTACGCCACCCAACTCGATGCCATCATCGAGTCGGTCGCGAAGGTGGCCGAGGTCGCGGCCGAGGACGTTCCGCCTTCGTCGCACGCGCTTCCGCTCACCAATGTCTTCCGTGCCGACGAGGTGCGGCCGTCCCTGACCCCCGAGCAGGCGCTCTCCGGCGCGCCCGCCGTCGAGGACGACCGCTTCCAGGTGCCGCGCATCCTCGGGGAGGAGGCATGAGTCTCATCCGCAAGACCGCCGCCGAGCTGGGCTCGATGATCGCCGCGGGCGAGGTGTCGGCCGTCGAGGTGGCCGAGGCGCACCTCGACCGCATGGCCGAGGTGGAGCCCAAGGTCCAGGCGTTCCTGCACGTCGACCGCGAGGTGACGCTGGAGCAGGCGCGGGCGGTCGACGCCCGGCTGCGCGCGGGCGAGAAGCTGGGCCCGCTGGCCGGCGTGCCGATCGCGCACAAGGACATCTTCACCACCCGCGACATGCCGACCACGGCCGCGTCCAAGATCCTGGAGGGCTGGCGGCCCCCCTACGACGCGACCGTCACCGCCCGGCTGCGCGAGGCCGGGCTGGTCATCCTCGGCAAGACCAACCTCGACGAGTTCGCCATGGGCTCCTCGACGGAGAACTCCGCCTACCACGTCACCCGCAACCCGTGGGACCTGACGCGGGTGCCCGGCGGCTCCTCCGGCGGCTCCAGCGCCGCGGTGGCGGCCTACGAGGCGCCGCTGTCCACCGGCACCGACACCGGCGGCTCGATCCGGCAGCCGGCCTCGGTCACCGGCATCGTGGGCATGAAGCCGACCTACGGCGGCTCGTCCCGCTACGGCCTCATCGCCTTCGCCAGCTCGCTCGACACGCCGGGCCCCTTCGCCCGCAACGTGCTCGACGCGGCGCTGCTGCACGAGGCGTTCTCCGGCCACGACCCGATGGACTCCACCTCCATCGACGCGCCGGTCCCGAGCGTGGTCGAGGCGGCCCGCAACCCCGACATCGCCGGCCTGCGCGTCGGCGTCGTCAAGGAGTTCTCCGGCGAGGGCTACCAGACCGGCGTGCTGGCCCGCTACCACGAGGCCGTCAAGCTGCTGGAGTCGCTGGGCGCCACCGTGGTCGAGGTCTCCTGCCCGTCGTTCACCACGGCGCTGCCGGCCTACTACCTGATCGCGCCGTCGGAGTGCTCGTCCAACCTGGCCCGTTTCGACGCCATGCGCTACGGCCTGCGCGTCGGCGACGACGGCGGACGCAGCGCCGAGGAGGTCATGGCGCTGACCCGCGCCGCCGGCTTCGGCCCTGAGGTCAAGCGGCGGATCATGCTGGGCACGTACGCGCTGTCCAGCGGCTACTACGACGCCTACTACGGCCAGGCGCAGAAGGTCCGCACCGTCATCGCGCGCGAGTTCGAGGCCGCCTACCAGCAGGTCGACGTCCTGGTCTCGCCGACCACGCCGACCACGGCGTTCCCGATCGGCGAGCGCGCCGACGACCCGATGGCGATGTACCTCGCCGACCTGTGCACCATCCCGTCCAACCTCGCGGGCAACGCCGCCATGTCGGTGCCGTGCGGCCTCGCCGACGAGGACGGCCTGCCGGTCGGCCTCCAGATCATGGCCCCGGTGCTCGCCGACGACCGCTGCTACCGCGTCGGCGCCGCCATCGAGCACGCCCTGGAAAGCCGCTGGGGCGGCAGCCTCCTGGCCCAGGCCCCGGAGCTGTAGGACTGCGGGCTGTCAGACGCGGACTGCAGGACGAGGGAGGAGACGGCGGCATGCTCACGCGCATCGAGATCGACGGGTTCAAGTCCTTCCTGGACTTCGCCCTCGACGTGCCGCCGTTCCTCGCCCTCGTGGGCCCGAACTCAAGCGGCAAGTCCAACCTGCTGGACGCGCTGGACTTCGTGGCGGCCGCGGCCCGTGGCGGGGAGGAGGCGTTCTTCACCGCCAAACGTGGCCGCGCCCACCAGCTTTTCCACCGGCCGGCCCGGGGAATGCCGCGGAGCGAGTTCCAGATCCGGCTCAGGTTGCTGGCTGAGCAGGGCTCGGGCGTGCGACCGGTCCGTCTGGACACGACGGCGCGTTATCGCCCGGACCCCGCACGTGCGGTCGTGGAGCAGTCGCGACTGCTCCCTTGGGCTCCGGGGGAGCGTGACAGGCTGCCCGAAGCAGTGAAGGAGTGCTGGGCCGCGGAGTTCGATGCAGTGGACTGCGTGGAGGGCGAGCACCCGGAGCTCTCCTCGACACCTGCCGCCATGGTCGACTGGCGCTGGTACGAACCAGAGCCGCGGGCCATGCGCGAGGTGGCGTCGGCGGCCGACCGTCGTCCGCTCCTTTCCGACGGTTCGAACGTGGCCGCCGTGCTGGGCAGGCTCAGCGCCACGGAGGCCCTCGACAGGGTCGCTCTTGATCTGGCGGCGCTCATCCCGGACGTCATCGGTGTCGTGCCCTTCCACGACGAACGCCGGCAGGAATGGTCCTTCGACCTGATGGTGGACGGACAGGGCGCCGTGCCCAGCGCGCTGCTCTCCGACGGCACACTGAGGATCCTGGGGCTGCTGGCGGCCCTGCACGACCCGGATCATGCGGGCGTGCTGCTGATCGAGGAGATCGAGAACGGCCTGCATCCCAGCCGAATGGCCGAGTTGCTGCGCCGTGTCCAGCGGCTGGTGACGGATCTCGGTGACCGCGAGGCGCTGCGGCGGCCCCTGCGGCAGGTGATCCTCACGACACATTCACCCGTGGTGGTCTCCGAGCTTTACCGGCTCCGGCCGGACGCGTTGGTCTTTCTGGACAGCGTCGCCCGGGTGGATCCGGAACAGAAGGGGATGTCCCGGGTCACGGTTGCCAAGCCGGTGCGCGACGAGGGCCGGCCCGGCACCTTCGTCTCCCCGCGGCAGGTGCGGCGCTATCTCAGCGCCGTGGAGAT
Source organism: Nonomuraea bangladeshensis (assembly GCF_039529455.1). Classification (NCBI taxonomy): domain Bacteria; kingdom Bacillati; phylum Actinomycetota; class Actinomycetes; order Streptosporangiales; family Streptosporangiaceae; genus Nonomuraea; species Nonomuraea bangladeshensis. Next base: position 17,575 of record NZ_BAAAMV010000015.1, on the reverse strand, counting down.
ACCCGGATGAGCCGCCCGCTGGTGCCCGGCCTGATCGCAGAAGGGGAGACTGACGAGATCTTCCTGGGGCTGGTGATCTTCAGGCAGCTGCGGGAGTTGACGTGGTCGTCAGGGCGGTGCGTGGTCGACGTCGAGCCGACCGAGATCGCCTCCTGCCGGTCGATCCGTGGCCAGACGCGCGTGACGAGCGCGCTGACCGACCTGGCAGCCGACTGCCACGTGCTGTTCGTGCACAACGATCATCGCGAACGCGGCAAGGCGGAGGCCGTCCTGGCAGGTCTGCGGCTTCCGGTCATCGGCCTGATACCGGTGAAGGAGACCGAGGCATGGCTCCTGGCCGATCGGCAGGTCTGGGGCGGACTCAAGGGCGTCGACCTGCGACCTCTGCCCGGCAGTCCGGGTGAGGTGGAGAAGGTCGCCGACCCTAAGAAGCTCCTGGACGAGGTCGTCGGGGGGCAGGACTGGCCGGTCCGCGATTACTTCGAATACATAGGCAGAAATATCGACCTCGACGTCTTGGGGCAGGTGCCCGCCTACGCCGCTTGGGTTGCCGAGGCGAAGAACGTACTGAAAGGACTTGGTTACTTGTGAGCACGCACACGCTCATGCCGTACGACGAAGCGCTGGAGCGGTTCGAGCCGGTGCTCGGGCTGGAGACGCACGTCGAGCTGGGCACCAGGTCGAAGATGTTCTGCGGCTGCAAGACCACCTTCGGCGCTCCGCCCAACACGCAGGTCTGCCCGACCTGCCTGGCGCTGCCGGGCTCGCTGCCGGTGGCCAACGCCATGGCGATCGAGTCGACGATCCGCATCGGCCTGGCGCTCAACTGCTCGATCGCCGAGTGGTGCCGCTTCGCCCGGAAGAACTACTTCTATCCGGACATGCCGAAGAACTACCAGATCTCCCAGTACGACGAGCCGCTCTGCTTCGACGGCTACCTCGACGTCGAGGTGAACGGGGAGACCGTGCGCATCGGCATCGAGCGGGTGCACCTGGAGGAGGACACCGGCAAGTCCACCCACGTGGGCGGCGCGACCGGGCGCATCCACGGGGCCGACCACTCGATCGTCGACTACAACCGGGCGGGCATCCCGCTGGTCGAGATCGTCACCAAGCCCATCCCCGGCACCGACCGGCTCGCGCCCGAGGTCGCCCGCGCGTACGTCACCGAGCTGCGCGAGATCATGCGCTCGCTCGGCGTCTCCGACGTGCGCATGGAGGAGGGCTCGCTGCGCTGCGACGTCAACGTCTCGCTGATGCCGCGCGGCGCGTCGGAGTGGGGCACCCGCACCGAGACCAAGAACGTCAACTCCCTGCGCAGCGTCGAGCGGGCCGTGCGGAGCGAGATCGAGCGGCAGGCCGCCGTCCTCGCCGACGGCGGCACGATCGTCCAAGAGACGCGGCACTTCCACGAGGACACCGGCACCACCACGTCCGGCCGTTCCAAGGAGGAGGCGCAGGACTACCGCTACTTCCCCGAGCCCGACCTGGTGCCGATCGCGCCCGACCCCGCGTGGGTGGCCGAGCTGAAGGCGGCGCTGCCCGAGCTGCCGTCGGTGCGGCGCAAGCGGCTGCAGGCCGAGTGGGGGCTGTCCGACCTCGACATGCAGGCCATGCACAACGCCGACGCGTTCGACCTGGTCGAGGCGACGGTGGCGGCCGGCGCGCCGGCGGCCGACGCGCGCAAGTGGTGGATGGGCGAGCTGGCCCGCCGCGCCAACGAGACCGGCGTGCCGCTGGCCGAGCTGGCCATCACGCCGGCGCAGGTCGCGCGGGTGACCGAGCTGGTCGCCTCCGGCGCGCTCAACGACAAGCTGGCGCGCGAGGTGCTGGAGGGCGTGCTCGGCGGCGAGGGCGACCCTGACGCGGTCGTCGAGGCGCGCGGGCTGAAGATCGTCAACGACGAGGGCGAGCTGTCGGCGATCATCGACCAGGTGCTGGCCGACAACGCCGACGCGGCCGACAAGGTACGCGCAGGAAAGATCGCCGCCGCCGGCGCGCTGGTCGGCGGCGTCATGCGGGCCAGCAAGGGCAAGGCGGACGCCGCCCGCGCCCGCCAGCTCATCCTGGAGAAGCTGGGCGTGTCCGAGTAACCGTACGGACGTGTGGTCAGGGGCCTCGTCGCTACGGCGGCGGGGCCCTCGTACGTGGGCAGGGCCGGTCCTAGGACCGATTGCCGAGGCGGAGCGGCACCCCCGCCGGAGGTGCGGCGCGCCGGCAGGCCGTAGGTTCTGCGGCATGTCGAGAAGAGCGTTGACGGCCGGCCTGGTGGCGCTGATGTCACTGGTGGCCTTCGAGTACATGGCGGTCGCGATCGCGATGCCGGTCGTGGCCGAGGAACTGGGCGGGCTGGAGCTGTACGGGCTGGCCTTCAGCGGCGCGATGGCGGCGAGCGTGGTCGGCACGGTGCTCGGCGGCCGGTGGGCCGACCTGCGCGGGCCCATGGCGCCGCTGTGGACGGGCGTGGCCGGGTTCGGGGCCGGGCTGGCCGTGGCGGGTCTCGCGCCGAGCATGGAGGTGCTGATCGCGGGCCGCTTCGTCCAGGGGTTCGGCGGGGCGCTGGTCAGCGTGGCGCTGTACGTGCTGGTGGCCCGGGTCTATCCCGAGGAGCTGCATCCGCGGATCTTCTCGCTGTTCGCGACGGCGTGGGTGGTGCCGTCGATGGTGGGCCCGGTGATCGTGGGCGTGCTGACCGACACGCTCGGCTGGCGGTCGGTGTTCCTGCTGGTGCCGTTCCTGACCGTGGTCGCCGGGTTGCTGCTGCTGCGCGGGCTGGCGGGACAGCCGGTGCGCGGCGGGCAGCGAGGGCCCGCCCCCGGCCTGCCGGCGAAGATCACGTGGGCGGCGGTGACCGCCGTCGGGGCCGCGCTCATGCAGTACGGAAGCACGGACGGGCGGCTGCCCCTGCTGATCATCGGGCTCGTGGTGCTGGCCGTGGCGCTGCCCAGGCTGCTGCCGGCCGGGACGCTGCGGGCGGCCCGCGGGCTGCCGTCCGTGGTGGGGCTGCGCGGGCTGGCCGCCGGGGCGTTCTTCGCGGCCGAGGTCATGGTGCCGCTCATGCTGCGCGAGGAGCGGGAGCTGTCCACGACGGCGGCCGGGCTGGTGCTCACCGGTGGCGCGCTGAGCTGGTCGTTCGCGTCGTGGCTGCAGGGGCGGGAGGTCTTCGGGCAGCGGACCAACCTGCGGCTGGGCTCGGCGATGATCGCGCTGGGCATCGTGGTCATGGGGGCGGTCACGATCCCGTCGGTGCCGCTGGCGGTGGCGTATCCGGCGTGGATCGTCACCGGGTTCGGGATCGGGCTGATCTATCCGACGCTGTCGGTGCTCACGCTGGAGCTGTCGGCGCCCGGCGAGCAGGGGGAGAACAGCTCGGCGCTGCAGGTGGGGGAGTCGGTGTTCTCGGTGGTGTCGGTGGCGGTCACGGGGGCGCTGTTCCTGTCGGCGGGGCGGGAGTACTGGGTGGTGTTCGCGGCGACGCTGGTGATGGCGGTGGCGGGGCTGGCCGTCGCCCCCAGGGCGTTCGGCGGCCCGAAGGCCACCGGAACACCCGGGGACGGCGAGGCCGGCCAGGCCGCCGGGAGGAGCCAGGCCGGCCAGGCGAGCGCCGGCCAGGCGAGCGTCGGCCAGGCGAGCGTCGGCCAGGCGAGCGTCGGCCAGGCGAGCGTCGGCCAGGCAAGCGTCGGCCAGGAAAGCGCGGGCCAGGAAAGCCCCGGCCGGGCGAGCGGTGCGGGCCCGGCCGGGGCGGCGGCGGGTCAGTCTTCGGCGGGCTCCGTGTAGGAGGTCGCGCGGCGCCGGGCCGCCAGCCGCCTGGCGAGCGGAGTCAGCAGCGCCAGCGCCGCCAGCGCCAGCAGCGCCGCCGCGACCGGGCTGCGCACCAGGACACTGACGTCGCCCGCGCCGATCGCCAGCGCCCGGCGGAGCTGGATCTCCGCCATCGGCCCCAGGATCATGCCGATCACCGCGGGGGCGATCGGCAGGCCGAAGCGGCGCATGGCGTAGCCGAGCAGGCCGAGGACGTACAGCACGAACAGGTCCACGACGGTGCCGTTCAGCGCGTACACGCCGAGGGCGGCGAACAGCACGATCCCGGCGTACAGGTACGGCCTGGGCACCCGCAGCACCCGCGCCCACACCGGGGCCAGCGGCAGGTTGAGCACCAGCAGCATCGCGTTGCCGATGAACAGCGAGGCGATCATGGCCCAGACCAGCGCCGGGTTGTGGTCGAAGAGCTGCGGGCCGGGCTGCAGGCCGTACTGCTGGAAGGCGGCCAGCATGATCGCGGCGGTCGCGGAGGTGGGCAGGCCCAGCGTGAGCAGGGGCACCAGGGTGCCGGCGGCGGAGGCGTTGTTGGCCGCCTCCGGCCCGGCGACGCCCTCGATGGCGCCCTTGCCGTACTCCTCGCGGGCCACGCCGCGGGCCAGGCGGCGCTCGGCCGCGTACGACAGGAACGTCGGGATCTCGGCCCCGCCGCCCGGCAGCGCCCCGAACGGGAACCCCAGCGCCGTGCCACGCAGCCACGGCCCCCAGGAGCGCCGCCAGTCCGCGCGCCCCATCCACGCCCGGCCGACGGGCACCACGGAGGGCGGGGAGTGGCGTAGCCGCGAGGCCACGTACAGGGCCTCGCCGAGCGCGAACAGGCCGACCGCGACGATCACCACGTCGATGCCGTCGAGGAGCTGCGGGACGCCGAGCGTGAGCCGCGCCTGCCCGGTCTGCTGGTCGATGCCGATCAGCCCGATCACCAGGCCGAGGCCGAGCGAGGCGAGACCGCGTACGACCGAGCGCGACAGCACCGACGACACCGCGATGAACGCGAGGACGGCCAGCGCGAAGTAGTCCTCGGGCCCGAACGAGATCGCGAACGCCACCACCGCGGGAGCCGCCACGACCAGCAGCGCGGTGGCGATGGTCCCGGCCACGAACGAGCCGATGGCCGCCGTGGCGAGGGCCTGCGCCGCCCGCCCGCGCCTGGCCATCTTGTTGCCCTCCAGCGCGGTGATCATGGAGGAGGACTCGCCGGGCGTGTTGAGCAGGATGGACGTGGTCGAGCCGCCGTACATGCCGCCGTAGTAGATGCCGGCGAACATGATGAACGCGGCGGTCGGCGGCACCGTGAACGTGACCGGCAGCAGCAGCGCCACCGTCATCGCCGGCCCGATGCCGGGCAGCACGCCGACCAGGGTGCCGAGGGTGACGCCGATGAGCGCGTACATGAGGTTGACGGGGGTGAGCGCGGCGGCGAAGCCGTCCAGCAGCAGCTCCAGGGAGGTCATCTCACAGCACCCCCGCGAGCGGCCCGTCCGGCAGCCGCACGCCGAGCCCGTTGACGAACAGCACGTACGTGAGCACGCCCATGACCACGGCGACCACGGCCGCCCGCGCCTTGTGCTCGGCCCCGAGCGCCACCGACAGCCCGAAGAACAGCAGGCTCGCGCCGATGATCCAGCCGAGCAGGTCGAGCAGCGCCGCGAAGGCCAGGAAGATGCCGCTTACCAGCAGCAGGCCGCGCAGGTCGGCGGGGGCGGCGGCGTCCACGTCCTCGCTCTCCTCGGGGTCGCCGTGCCCGCCGCGCAGCACGTCGAGCACGTAGAACAGGCCGATCACGACCATGGCCCCGCCGACCAGCACGGGGAAGAACCGCGGCCCTGGCCCGAGCCGGGAGGCCGCCGCCGAGACGTCGAGCGTCCCGGCGATCACGAAGACCCCCAGCCCGAGCACCACGAGCGCGAGCCCGAGCTCGGGCCGCCACCACGAACGCAGGCGCGTCATCAGGACACGAGCCCCATCTCGGCGATGATGCCCTTGACCCGGGCCTGCTCGGCGCTCAGGAAGTCGGCGAACTGCTGACCGGTCTGGAAGGAGTCGATCCAGCCGTTCTTGGCCACGGCGTCCTTCCACGGCTGCGCGTCGTGCATCTTGGTGACCAGGTCGGTCAGCGCGGTCTTGTCGGCCTCGGACAGGCCGGCGGGGGCGACGAAGCCGCGCCAGTTGGCCAGCTCCACGTCCAGGCCGCCCTCCTTGAGCGTGGGCGCGTCCAGGTCGGCCAGGCGCTCGCCGGAGGTGACGCCGAGGGCGCGCAGCTTGCCCGACCTGACGTGCTCGGCGAACTCCGAGACGCCCGAGACGCCCGCGGTGACCTTGCCGCCGAGGAGCTCGTTCAGCGCCTCGCCGCCGCCGGAGTGCGCGATGTAGTTGACCTGCTTGGGGTCCACGCCCGCGGCCTTGGCCATGAGCCCGGCCACGATGTGGTCGGTGCCGCCCGCCGAGCCGCCGGAGATCGACACCTTCGCCGGGTCGGCCTTCCACGCCGCCACCAGGTCGGCCAGCGTCTTGTGCGGCGAGGAGGCCGGGACCACGACGATCTCGTACTCCTCGGTCAGCTTCGCGATCGGCGTGGTCTCCGCCAGCGTGACCTTCGACTTGTTCTGCTCGATGGCGCCCACCATGACCAGGCCCATCGTCATGAGCAGGTTGCCATTGCCCTTCTCACCGGCCAGCTGCGCCAGGCCGATCGTGCCGCCCGCGCCCGGCACGTTGTACACCTCGACCTTGCGGTCCGGCGCGGCGCTCTTGAAGGCCTGCTCGGCGGTGCGGGAGGTCTGGTCCCAGCCGCCGCCGGGCGCGGCCGGGGCCATGATCCGCAGCGTGCCCGAGGCGCTGGTCCCGCCGCCCTGCCCGCCGCAGCCGCTCAGCACGGCGAGGGAGAACGCCGCGAGCGTGGCGAATATGCGCAGACGCATGATCGACTCCAGGAAAGAGAGTTCACGGTTATGAAACTGGGATGGTGAATCCCCTTCCGATCCGCGTCGAGGCTTTGCATGCTTGCCGTCATAGTGGTCGTATTGGTCGTGACCTGGGTGCAGGCATATGTGGTCCGCGAGACGGGTGCGTGAGGCCCCGCTGGGCACCCAGCTCTTCGTGCTCCAGATGGTGATCGTGCTGATGGCCGCCGGCGGCACCGCCGCGGTGTGGGCGGGGCACACCCGCGAGCAGCTCGACGCGCTGCACCAGCAGCGGGCGCTCGCCATCGCCCAGTCGGTGGCCGCGCTCCCGCAGGTCCGCGACGCGTTCAGGCGGCCCGATCCGGAGAGCGTGCTGCAGCCGCTCGCGCTGGGCGTCCAGCAGGAGACCGGCGCCGACTACGTCGTCATCGCCGACGCCCAGCAGCGCCGCTACGCCCACCCCAACGCCTCGCTCATCGGCAAGCGGCTGTCCACCGACGGCACGGTGGTGCTGCGCACCGGCCGGAGCTGGGTCGGCACCGAGACCGGCACGCTCGGCACCACGGTCCGCGGCAAGACCCCGATCCGCGACGAGTACGGCGCCGTCATCGGTCTGGTCTCCGTCGGCGTCCTGGAGACGACGGTCATGAACCAGCTCGGCGGCGCGCTGCCGCCGCTGGTGTGGACCGCGCTCGCGGTCATGCTGGCCGGGCTGGCGCTGGCCGCGCTCGTCACCGCCCGGGTGCGCAGGCAGACCTTCGGCCTGGAGCCGAGGGAGATCGCGGCGCTGCTGGAGCAGCGCGAGGGCGTGCTGCACGGCGTGAAGGAGGGCGTGCTCGCGCTCGACCTCGACGGCCGCGTGACGCTGGTCAACGACGCCGCCCGCGACCTGCTCGGCGCGGTCGCCGAGGGCGAGGACCTGACCAGGCTGCCGGTCTCCGAGCGCCTGCGCGACGTGCTCGGCGGCGCCGACCCCGGCGAGGACCGCGTCGTGCTGCACGGCGAGCGGGTGCTGGTGCTCAACCGCACCCCCGTGTCCGTACGCGGCCGGCAGCTCGGCTGGGTCGTCACCCTCAGGGACCGCACCGAGCTGATCCGCCTGGCCCGCGAGCTGGACGACGCCAGCAGCGCCACCGACGCGCTGCGCGCGCAGGCCCACGAGTTCGCCAACCGCATGCACACCGTCGTCGGGCTGCTGGAGCTGGGCGAGCACGAGGCCGCGATCGGCTTCATCACCCGCACGACGCGCGGCACGTACGCCAGCGACCTGCGCGAACGCGTCCAGGACCCCACGCTGGCCGCGCTGCTGCTGGCCAAGTCCGCCGAGGCCGCCGAGCGCGGCGCGACGCTCGTGCTGTCGGAGGACTCCCGGGTGCCCGAGGGCACGCTCGGCGATCCGCAGGACGCGGTCCTCGTCGTCGGCAACCTGGTGGCCAACGCGATCGACGCGCTCGACGGCGCGCTGGGCACGATCGAGGTCTCGGTGCGCTCCGACGCGGGTGGCCTGCGCGTACGGGTCGGCGACTCCGGCCCCGGCATCGCCCCCGACCTGGTCGAGGAGGTGTTCAGGGAGGGCTTCACCACCAAGGCCGCCCACTCGGGGCCGCGCGGCCTCGGCCTGGCCCTGACCCGGCAGGCGTGTCTGCGCCGGGGCGGCTGGGTGCGCGTGGGCAACGCGGGCGGCGCGGTCTTCACGGCCCTCCTGCCGGCCCTCACGCAGGGTGGGACGCGATGAACGACGTACGGGTGCTCGTCGTGGACGACGATTTCATGGTGGCCCGCATCCACGGCGGCTACGTCGCCCGCGTCCCCGGCTTCCGGGTGGTGTCCACGGCCCACACGGGGGCGGGCGCCCTCGCCGCGGCGGCCGAGTCGCGGCCCGACCTCGTGCTGCTCGACATCTACCTGCCCGACATGTCGGGGCTGGAGGTGCTGAAGGCGCTCCACGACGTGGACGTCATCATGATCAGCGCCGCCCGCGACGTGCCCACGGTGCAGGAGGCCATGCGCGGCGGCGCGGTGAACTATCTGATCAAGCCGTTCACCGCCGCCGCCCTGGCCGAACGCCTCCGGCACTACGCCGACACCCGCCGCCGCCTGACCGCCATCGGCGCCGAGGTCCGCCAGGACGACGTGGACCGGCTCTTCGGCGCCCCCGCCGCCACCGCGCCCCTGCCGAAGGGGCTGTCGGCGGCCACGTGCGCGCTGGTCGCGGACACGCTCAGGGAGGCGGGACGCGACCTGTCCGCGGCCGAGACCGCCGAGCTCACGGGCCTGTCGCGGGTGAGCGCCCGCCGCTACCTCGACCACCTGAGCACGGCGGGCCGGGCCGAGGCGCGGCCACGGTACGGCACCGCCGGCCGGCCGGAGCACCGCTACCGGTGGCTAGGTTGACACACTTCCGTATCCATTTCCCGTGACATATGCGGATCGTCGTGCCTTACTGTTGCCTGAGACTTGGCTGCGGACCGGGAGGAGACTGAGGGCGTGCGCGACGCCGGACCGATCGAATCACCGACCGACCCGTTCGCCTCGGTGCCTTTGCCCTCGTCGAGCGTCTCCAGGAAGCCGCGCATCGAAGGACTGCCGCCGGGCGTCTCCCGCGACATCTTCGGCCCGCCGGACCGCCAGGACAGCCGGCCCGCTCAGGGCCCCGGCGCGCCGGGCGGTCCCGCGGCCGGCACGCTGCCGCCCGCGACGCCGCCGGCCCAGCCGTGGCCGATGAAGGAGAAGGAGCCCGCGCCCGTGTTCGGGTCCGGGCCCGGCGAGCGGCCATCCTTCGCCGGCGACCCCGAGCCGCCCAGGCGCCGCCGCCTGCTGCCCGGCCTCGCGCTGCTCGTCGTGGTGCTCGCCGCCCTGGCGTACGTGGTGCCCGCCGTCTTCATGTCCGGCTCGGTGTTACGCGGCACCCGCGTGGCGGGGGTGGACATCGGCGGGCTGACCGTCACGCAGGCGGCCGACAAGCTCCGCGACGAGCTGGGCGCCAAGCTCAGCAGGCCGGTCACGGTCGAGATCGGCGACAAGAAGGACACCGTCCAGGCCGACGAGGCCGGGCTGGAGCTGGACGTGGTCGGCACCATCGGCCAGGCGCCCAGCGGCTTCCCCAGCCCCGTGGAGGTCTGGCGGGGCCTGACCGGCACCACCGAGCTCCAGCCGAAGATCAACATCGATTCCTCCCAGCTCGCCAGGACCGTGGACGGCCTGGCCGAGACCGTGGACAAGCCCGCGGTCGAAGGGCGCGTCACGTTCGCCGGGCTGGAGCCCAAGGCCCGTCAGCCCGCCGACGGCGTGGTGCTCGACCGCGAGGACGCCGTACGCCGCATCGGCGACACCTTCCTGCGCGGCGGCGGCAACGTCGTCCTCACCCTGCGGCCCGCCAAGCCCGTCACCACCTCCGAGGCGGTGGAGGCGGCCGTGACCAAGGCGCGCCAGGCCGTGTCCGCGCCGCTGACGCTCACCGCGGACGGCAGGCAGGCGCAGGTCACGCCCGCGATGATCGCGGCCAACCTGGCGTACGTGCCGGACGGCGACGGCACGCTGGTGGCCCAGTTCGACGCCAAGGCGGCGCTCGCCGGGCTGGAGAGCACCCTGGTCGACGCCGCCCAGCAGCCGCGCGACGCGACGTACCAGATCGTGAACGGCGCGCCGGTCCTGGTGCCCTCGCGCACCGGCCGGGGCGTGAACGACAAGCTGCTCGCCAGGGACGCGGAGAAGGTCTTCGACGCCGGCGGCGCCCGCGTCGTCCCCGTACGGCTGGGCACGGTCGAGCCGGCCGTCACCACCCAGCAGATCCGCGGCCTCGGCATCAAGGAGCAGGTGGCCACCTTCACCACGTCCTTCGAGTGCTGCCAGACCCGCGTCACCAACATCAGGCGCATGGCGCAGCAGCTCGACGGCCATGTGGTGAAGCCGGGGGAGACGTTCTCCATCAACGAGGTCGTCGGCGAGCGGACCGTCGAGGACGGCTACGTCATGGCCGGGCAGATCGTCGGCGGGCGCATGGTGAGCCTGGTCGGCGGCGGCGTCTCGCAGTTCGCCACGACCATGTACAACGCGGCCTTCTTCGGCGGCTTCGAGGACGTCGAGCACCAGCCCATGGACTACTACGCGCCGCGCTACCCGGCCGGCCGCGACGTCGCGCTGCTCTACCCCGAGACCGACCTCAAGTGGCGCAACGACTCCGAGTTCGGGGTGCTGGTGAAGACCGCCTCCACGGACACGTCCGTGACGGTGACGCTCTGGAGCACCAAGCGCTACGACAAGATCGAGGCGATCACGTCGGAGCGGCGGGACGTCGTCGCCTTCCGTACGGAGGTCAGCTCCGAGCCCGGCTGCCTGCCCACCCTCGGGCAGGAGGGCTTCACCGTGGACGTCACCCGGGTCTTCCACCAGGGCGGCAAGGTCGTCAAGCGGGACCCGAAGCTGACCACCGAGTACCGGCCGCAGGCGCAGATCACCTGCACCGGCAGCGGCCAGTAGCGGGTCAGGAGATCGGGACGGACAGCACGCGGTCGTCGCCCGCGCGCGGCGAGCCGCGGCCGTCCTTGTTGCTGGTGCCGACCCAGAGCGCGGAGCCGTCCGGCATGGCCGCGACGGCGCGCAGCCTTCCGTAGCGGCCCTCGAACCGGGCGACCGGCTCGCCGGCCGTGCCGTCGGCCGCCAGCGGGACCTGCCACAGCCGCTCGCCGCGCAGCGCGCCCACCCACAGCGAGCCGCCGGCGTAGGCCATGCCGGACGGCGAGGCGTCGGAGGTGGGCCAGGTGACGATCGGGTTCACGTAGCGGGGGTCGTCGCCGCGCCCCTCGACCTCGGGCCAGCCGTAGTTGCCGCCCGGCTTGATCAGGTTGACCTCGTCCCAGGTGTTCTGGCCGAACTCGCTGGCGTACAGGCGGCCCTCCTGGTCCCACGCGAGGCCCTGGACGTTGCGGTGGCCGTAGCTGTAGACGAGCGTGCCGAACGGGTTGCCGGGCGCGGGCGCGCCCTCGGTGGTCATGCGCAGGATCTTGCCGGCCAGCGAGGCGCGGTCCTGCGCCAACGGGCGGTCGCCGGTCTCGCCGGTGGTCGCGTAGAGGTAGCCGTCGGGGCCGAAGGCGAGCCGGCCGCCGTTGTGGATGCCGCCCTTCGGGATGCCCTCGACGAGGACCTTCGCCGCGCCCAGCCGGTTGCCGTCGAAGGCGTAGCCGACGACGCGGTTGTCCCGCTCGGCGGTGTAGTAGAGGAAGACCCGGTCGTCCTTGACCGCCACGCCCATCAGGCCGCCCTCGCCGTCGGGGCGCGCCTCGGCGATCTTCGCCACCTCGCTGACCTGCCCGGACGCGCTGATCCTGAGCAGCCGGGCGGTGTCCCGCTCGGTCACCAAAGCGCCGCCGTCCGGCAGGAACGCGATGCCCCAGGGCACGGCGAGGCCCGTGGCGACGTCCTTGGGCGTGCCGGGGCTGACGGCGGCGGTCACCGAGGCCGCCGGGGTGGCGGCGGCCTGCGGGGTCGCCGGGCCCTCCCGGGGACCGGCCTCGGGGGCGCCGGGGGAGCAGGCGGTCAGCGCGGCCAGGAGCACGAGCGTCCAGAGCTTCCTCATGTGTTCCATACTTACCCGCGCGCCGTAAGGTTCTGGGCATGAAGACCTGGGTTCCGTCCGCATCGGTAGCCGAAGTCCTGTCCGACCTCCCGGGCGTGGAATGTGCCGTCTACAACTCCTCGACCCCCATGCCGGAGGGGATCGAGGAGGTGGAGGTCTGGGTCCCGCCGCTCATCCCGGTGCCCGACGTGCCCGGCACGCTGGCCAAGATGACCTCGTTGCGGCTGGTGCAGACCGTCACCGCGGGCGTGGACCCGTACCGGCCGCACATGCCCGCGGGCGCGCTGCTCTGCAACGCGCGCGGCGTGCACGACGCCGGCACCGCCGAGTGGGCGGTCGGCGCGATGATCGCGGTGCTGCGGGAGTTCCCCGGGTTCGCCGACGCCCAGCGGCGCGGCGAGTGGACCTACCACCACACGAGCGTGCTGGCCGACTCCACCGTGCTGATCATCGGTTACGGCTCCATCGGCGCGGCGCTCGAACGCCGGCTGGAGGGCTTCGAGGTCGAGGTCGTACGGGTGGCGCGCACGGCCCGCGAGGGCGTGCACGGCATGGCCGAGCTGCCCGCCCTGCTCCCGGAGGCGGACGTCGTGGTGCTGCTCGTCCCGTCCACGCCCGACACCGCCGGCATGGTGGACGCCGCCTTCCTCGGCCGGATGCGCGACGGCGCCGTGCTGGTCAACGCCGCGCGCGGCAGCGTCGTCGACACCGACGCCCTGGTCGCGGAGCTGCGTACCGGCAGGCTGCGGGCCGCGCTGGACGTGACCGCGCCCGAGCCGCTGCCCGAGGGACACCCCCTGTGGAGCGCGCCGGGCGTGTTCATCACCCCGCACGTGGCGGGCAGCACCCCTGCCTCGGAGCGGCGGATGCTGCGGCTGATCAGGGCCCAGCTCGGGCGCTACCGCGCGGGCGAGGAGCTGGACAACGTCATCACCGCGTCCTACTGAAGGGACGCGTACTGAGAGGATTCCGGAACGTGGCTGGTCCGTGACCTGGGGTGCGTACCGTTACGTTTGCAGGGAACTCCTGACTCGCTGTCAAGGATCTCTTGGCGGCAATTGGTCCGTGTGGTTATCAGATCGGTGACGACATCGGCGTTGTCACCACCCGGGCGCCCGGGACCGCACACACTGGCGAGGTGATCGCCGGGCTTCGGCGGTCGCGAGACGCCGAGTTCGAGACGGGATGGGCAACGACTGTGATCCGCTGGCGTGATCCTCGTGCGCCGCTGACCGCCGTGATCGCGGCAGGTGTGGTGGTGCTCGCCGCCGCGTTCCTGAACGACGATCAGGTCCTTGTCGCCGGAGCGGTCATCGGAGGGATCGCCGCGCTCGCGGCCGCCGCCTCCCTGGTGGTGGCCTCGCTGCGGTCGGGCGGGCACCGCCCCACCGCGATGGGCGCCCGCTGGATCGGCGGCGGCGCCGTCATCTGGGGCGCCGGACTGGCGCTGCGGCCGGTCGACGGAGGCTTCGTCGCCGGCTTCGCCGACCTGTTCCTCCTGCTCGGCACGGTGGTCACCGCGGGTGGCGCGCTGATCGCCGCCGACCGCAAGCTGCCGGCCAGGTCGGTGTTACGGCACATCACCGACGCCTACCTGTGCGCGGCCTCGATCTTCCTCGTCGGATGGGTGGTGCAGCTCAGGCACGTCTACGACGCCACCGCCGACCCGCCGACGTTCACCCTGGTCATGCTGCCGCCCATGATGGGCCTGCTGGTGACCTGCGCGGTGCTCCCGTCGGTGGCGATGAGCAGGGCGCGGTCGTGGACGCTGAGCCTGGCCGGGGCCGGCGCGCTCGTCGCCATGAACGTGGCGGGCCTCGCCGTCGCCGTGGCCCGTCTCGACGACGGCGCGCCGTCCGCCTGGGCGGTGCTGCCGGCCCCGGTGGTGTTCCTGCTGCTGGCCGCCGTGCCCTGGATCCAGTGGCCCGGCCACGGCGGCGGGCCCACGGCGAAGAGCCTCGTCGCGATGGTCCCGCTGGGCCTGGTCGCCGTGGCCGCCTGCACGCTGCTGGTCCACGTGGCCGGCGGCAACGCCGGGCGGCCGGTGACCGGCGTCGTGGTGGTCGCGGTCAGCGTCGTGCTGCTCCTGCTGGTCCGGCTGGTCGTGGTCTCGGCGGTCAACGTACGCCTGCGCGGCCTGGTCAGGCTCGGCGAGCGGCAGCTCAGGGAGCTGGCCGAGAGCACCGGCGACGTGGTCTTCCTGTGCGACTACGAGGGCGTGGTGCGCGAGATCGGCGCGGGCGTCGAGGTCACCTACGGTTACGCGCCCGACGAGGTGGTCGGCGGCTCGATCTTCGACTACATCCATCCCGAGGACGTTCCCGGCATCCAGGCCGCGCTGCGCGCCATGGGCCTCGACGAGGAGACCGCCGTCGCCGGCGCCTGCCTCATCGCCTGCCGGGTGCGCGCCGCCGACGGCACCTGGCGGCCCACCGAGTCCGTCGCCACCCGCCACGTCGGCGGCGACGAGCTGATGCTGGTCACCACCAGGGACGTCAGCGACGAGGAGGCCCTGCGCAACCAGGTCGCCCACCTGACCTTCCACGACGGCGTCACCGGCCTGCCCAACCGCGCCTACTTCGAGGAGCGCACCCGCGAGGTGCTCTCCGGCCGCGCGGTGGGCAACGTCGCGGTGATCTTCCTCGATCTCGACGGGTTCACCTCGGTCAACGACTCGGTCGGCCACGCGAGCGGCGACTACCTGCTCGGGCAGGCGGCCCGGCGGCTGCGCGGGGCCGTACGCGCCGACGACACGCTCGCCCGGTGGGGCGGCGACGAGTTCGCGGTGCTGGTGGAGACGGGCGGCGACGCGCAGGTGGCGGTCGACCTGGCCGAGCGGCTGGTCCGCGCGGTGTCGCAGGAGCCGTTCCGTGTCGCCGACCGCGACGTGGCGCTCACCGCGAGCGTGGGCGTGGCCTTCGCCGAGGACGACATCCCCGCCGGTGACCTCATCCGCAACGCCGACGTGGCCATGGCCCGCTCGAAGGAGCTGGGCGGGCGGCGCGTGGAGGTGTTCGCGGCGCAGATGCACGCCGACGTCGTACGACGCCTGGAGCTCGCCGCCGACCTGCAGCGGGCGCTCATCGAGCACCAGTTCGCCATCGAGTACCAACCGGTCGTGGACCTCGCCACCTCGCGCGTCACCGCCGTGGAGGCGCTGGTGCGCTGGTGGCGCGGGTCGGTGTTCGTGCCGCCCGAGCAGTTCCTCGGTCCGGCCGAGGACACCGGCCTGATCGTGCCGCTCGGCGAGTGGATCCTGCGCGAGGCGTGCCGCGAGGTGGCCGCCTGGCGGGCCTCCTCCTGGGACATCGGCCTGTCGCTCAACCTGTCGGCCCGCCAGATCACCGCGCCGCGCTTCGTCGAGACCGTCGAGGAGGCGCTGGCCGAGAGCGGGTTGCCCGCCTCCGCGCTGACCCTGGAGGTCATCGAGGAGATGCTGGTCGAGGACGCCGAGGAGACGATCAAGCGGCTGTCGGAGCTGCGCGCGCTCGGCGTGCGGCTGGCCATCGACGACTTCGGCACCGGCTACGCCTCGCTGGCGTTCCTGCGGCAGCTCCCCGTCGACATGATCAAGATCGATCCGTCGTTCGTGGCGGGGCTCGGCAGGGACGACACCCTGACGTTGCTCACCCGTACGATCGTGCGGCTCGGCCACGATCTCGGCCTCATCGTGGTGGCGGAGGGCATCGAACGTCCCGAGCAGCTCGAACTCCTCCGAGAGATGGGCTGCACCCGAGGTCAGGGCTTCCTCGTGGCCCGGCCGATGGCGGCGCGGGGCGTCGACTCGCTGATGCGGACAAGTCTCACTGTTTGAGACTTGTGTCCACCAAGTTGACACCAGGGCTCTCGGAGCGGATATCGTGGACGACATGCTTCGCAGTGAGATTCTCGTAGTACTTCGCCGGCGCGCAGGCCGATAGCGAAGCACGACGACCTGCGCGCCGCCCCAGTCCCGCCGTCCCAGGTGGGAAGGGGCATTTTTTATGTCCTAAGCGAGTAGCCACGCAAGGAACGAGCCGATGACCGAACGCATGACAGGTGCACAGGCCCTGGTCAGGGCGCTGGAGCACGTGGGGGTCGACACCGTGTTCGGGATCCCCGGCGGCGCCATCCTGCCCGCCTACGATCCCCTCTACGACTCGGTCAAGGTGCGGCACGTGCTTGTACGGCACGAGCAGGGCGCCGGGCACGCGGCCGAAGGTTACGCGCAGGCCACCGGCAAGGTGGGCGTGTGCATGGCGACCAGCGGCCCGGGTGCGACGAACCTGGTGACGCCGCTGGCCGACGCGTTCATGGACTCGGTGCCGATCGTGGCGATCACGGGGCAGGTGGCCTCGCCGATGATCGGCACGGACGCCTTCCAGGAGGCGGACATCTCCGGCATCACCATGCCGATCACCAAGCACAACTTCCTGGTGACCGATCCCGCGGACATCGCCCGTACGATCATGGAGGCGTTCCACATCGCCTCGACCGGGCGTCCCGGGCCGGTGCTCGTCGACATCTCGAAGGACGCGCTGCAGGCCGAGACCACGTTCTCGTGGCCGCCGGTCATGCAGTTGCCCGGCTACCGCCCGGTGACGCGGCCGCACTCCAAGCAGATCCGCGAGGCGGCCAAGCTGATCGCCGAGTCCCGGCGGCCGGTCCTCTACGTGGGGGGCGGCGTCCACAAGGCGCACGCCTCCACCGAGCTGCTGCAGCTCGCCGAGCTGACGAACATCCCCGTCGTCACCACCCTGATGGCCCGCGGCACGTTCCCCGACGGCCATCCGCAGCACATGGGCATGCCCGGCATGCACGGCACCGTCTCGGCGGTCGGCGCGCTGCAGCAGTCCGATCTGATCATCGGGCTGGGCGTGCGGTTCGACGACCGGGTGACCGGCGACCTGTCGACGTTCGCGCCGTACGCGAAGATCGTGCACGCCGACATCGACCCGGCCGAGATCTCCAAGAACCGCCACGCCGACGTGCCGATCGTCGGCGACTGCAAGGAGGTCCTCACCGACCTCATCGCGGCCGTCCAGGCCGGCGGGCAGAAGGGCGACTACGACGAGTGGTGGCGGCTGCTCAACGGCTACAAGCGGACCTACCCGCTGGGTTACGAGCAGTTCGAGGACGGCTCGCTCGCCCCTCAGTACGTCATGGAGCGGCTGAGCGCGATCGTCGGGCCTGACGCCTACTACGTGGCAGGCGTCGGCCAGCACCAGATGTGGGCCTCGCAGTTCATCGACTACGAGAACCCCGGCACGTTCATCAACTCCGGCGGCGCCGGCACGAT
>NZ_BAAAMV010000014.1:0-189885 GCF_039529455.1 Nonomuraea bangladeshensis | reverse complement strand
GGCCATCGCCTGGTTCTCCTTCGATCTTGATCTTGCTACTCGAAGGATCACGCGATGGCCGTCTTCATTTCACGACGCCACGCCTGTGACCAGGTCAAACTCGTACACCACTCCCGTGGACGCAACCTGATCGCGAGCCTGGCGTTCGCCTGACGGCGTAAGAAACCCCTGGTAGATGGATTGATCACCACAATCAGATCCGTCACGACCAGGGGCCTCGGATGCTTTTCTATCGTGCTGCCGTCGATTTGTCGCATTAGACCCTGAACTACGTCGCCGGAGTGATCCGCCGGCACCGCAAGGCGATCAGGTCGGCCTGGCGGCGGCTCAACCCGGGGCGCCAAGCGCTGCTGGTCCTGGTCTATCTGCGCAAGGGCGAGACCTATACCGAGCTCGCGGCCGGTTTCGGGGTGTCAACGGCAACCGCGTGGCGGTACGTGGAGGAGACGGTGGCACTGTTGTCGGCGCGTTCGCCCAAGCTGGGCCAGGCGCTGCGCAAGGCGAAGCGGGACGGGCTGCACTACCTGGTGCTGGACGGCACGCTGATCCGCACCGACCGGATCGCCGCCGATCGGCCGTACTTCTCTGGCAAGCACCGGGTGCACGGGATGAACGTCCAGGTCATCGCCTCCCCGGACGGCACCATCCTGTGGACGTCTGGAGCCCTGCCCGGCAAGGCCCATGATCTGAGCGCTGCTCGCATCTGGGGCATCCTGCGTGCACTGGAGCAGGCGGGCATCGTCACCTTGGCGGATAAGGCGTATCAAGGGGCCGAAGGTCCGGTTCTCACCCCGTACAAGGGCAAGGACAAGCCTGAACCTCAGAAGCAGGCCAACCGCGCCCACGCCAAAATCCGCGGACCTGGCGAACGCGCGAACGCCCAGCTGAAGAGCTGGAAGATCCTCCGAAAGCTACGCTGCAGCCCGTCCAAGGCCGGCCCCCTGTGCAAGGCCATCGCCGTCCTTCAAAACCACCGCGTCGCCCAGGCCGCCTGAGGGCGGAGCAGCTCACTGGTGCGCGTCGTCCCGGAACTCGTACCAAGGCCCCTTCACGTGCCGGACATCGCCCGGTCGGCTCACGGGGCTCCAGACATAGCCGTAGCCGTCCCCTCCCCACCCCTTGCCTCGGTAGAAGTAGACCTGTTCGTCCTCCCGGCGGACGAACTCGAACGAGAGGCTTCCGATGCTTTGATCCCTGAGTTCGACGCCCTCCTCCAAGGTGCGGGCGACCGCCTCCATGTCCCCTGACGAGTGCATGAAGCGCAGGTCCTCAGCCCAGATCAGGGCCACGACAAGGATGCCAGCCAGGAGCGTCGCACCCACGTACGCGGCTCTGCGTACCGCAGGCTTTTCCCCGCGGCTCGTCTCGATCATGCGGTCATCTTCACATGCGCTCGGGCAGGACTACGAGGTCGCACGAGGATGAAAAAGGTTCACTGAAGGCCAAATCCCACGGTTTCTTCCGGTCTCCTGGATCAACAACTCCGACGACAGCGACATCACCACACCCTGGGGCGGGTTCCGGCAGTCCGGCATCGGCCGCGACAAGTCGCTCCACGCGCTCGACAAGTACATGGAGTCGAAGACCACCTGGATCAGCATCAGACACCAATAACTCTGGTAAGTGGCGGGCTGCCCAAGGCGCCCGCGAGCATGTTGCGAGAGCCCAGGGTGCCGGGGTAGTCGCCGCCCAGCACCCGCTCGCAGTCAGCCGGCGTGGCCTCGTAAGGCCCAACGGATGATCCTCACCCATTTGGAATCAATCGTCTAGGTGGTCGCGCCAGGCGGTGGCCTCTCGGGGGGTGAGGACGCAGAGGCGGTCGTGCCCGAAGGGGTCCCGGCAGTAGCCGCAGCGACGGTCCAGGCATCCTGTCCGCCACTGGACGTGCCTTACGTGCCTGACAAAATCATCGAGCTCCGACCTGCGGAACAGGTCAACAACCCAAGATAACGATGGGACCCTGTCGGCGAAGTGAACAGTGCCCATGGCAACCCCGGCCGCGGCCGATCTCGCCGCACCGCTGATCAGTGCGTTTCACGGCGATAGCGTCAGAACCCGCAACTCCCGCCTGCCGGCCATCCACTCATTGTTCGCCATGCCGTACCACACCATCCCGACCGTCTGCCTGGACCGGCAGGCGCGATCACGTGGTGCTGGCCGTGGCCGTGGGAACCGGACTGTGGGTCTCTGAACGGAAGTCGGTGAAGCGGTCCCGGCGGAGTACTCCGCTCAGTGTCCCGCGCCTGAACGATGCCATCGCGGAATGGGTCATGTTCTCCTCACGGATCACCAACGACGCATCAGATCTGTGCCGCCACGGACGCCGGCGCATTCGACACTGAGATCAGGTCACCGGAATCGGATGCGCGCGGGAGGGGCGGCGTGGGAAGAGGCCGCCTGAGGAGGGCCATCTCTCCCCCCGGCGGGCGCGGCGGGTGATGACCTTCATTCTTGACCTCAGCGAGCAGATGTTCATCGCGGGAACCGATACGCGGTCGATAGAGGTCTCCATTGTCGCGGTCGCCGCGAGCTACGGGCTCAGTCCGTTCGAGTTCACGATCGTCGGGCGGACGGTCATCGTCCAGTATGCGCCGCAGAACGGCGAGCCGCAGGTCATGATGAGGGTCGCCCGCACCGTTGACATTCGGGACCTGTACCGGGCGGTGAAGATCTACCGCCTGGTGGAGGGCATCGTCCAGCACGATCTCGAGCTTCCAGCGCGGAGCGGACACTACATGGCATCAAGCGGCTCCCGTCGCGGTGGCCCTGGTGGGTGCGGCTCGCGGGTCGGGCGGTGCTGGTCTCATCCGTCACTTTGCAGACCGCTGGCACCCTGGACGGCGTCCTGTTCGCCATGGGCGTCCTCATCGTCGTCGACCGCGCGCGGTGGGCGCTGGCCCGTGGCGGCATCCCTGGCTACTACGCCACCTTCGCGCAGGCGGCGCTGGTGGCGGGGCTGGGCATCTCGGCGCTGAACCTCGAGGTGCTGTCGCTCGAGGCTTACGCGAGCGCCACTGCGGCCAACCTGGTGCTGCTGCTACCGGTGCGATCGATCGTCTCCCTCGCACAGGACGCGATCACCCAGTTCGGCACGCTCGCCGCGGTGCGGTTGATCAATGTGGTGCTGGTCTTCGGCGCACTGTTCGCCGGCATATTCACTATCGGCTTTATCGCCCGGGATGTGCGCGTCGTCGGCAGTGCACAGAGCGTCCAGTTCGTTGCGCTGCCGATCTGGCTCGCCCTGCTGGCGGCCGGGATCGGAGCGGTTGCGGGTGCCGTCGCCTTCGGGGGCGCCGTGGCGACTGCTGCCCTTGGCTGCCCTGATGGGCATGCTCTCCATCGCCGTCCGGACTCTCAGCCTGGCACATCTGAGCCTGCCGCCCTCCCTCGCCGTCCTGTTGGCCGCCACGGTGCTCGGCACCGTCGCGAGCCGCCTGGCGCCCCGGCTGCGCCTCCCGGCGGGCGCGCTGGTCACCCCCGCCATCGGCGCCTCCCTGCTTCCCGGCCCCGACATGTATCGCAGCTTGTCCGCCTATGCTGTCGGGCCGTCGGGCGCGGGAAGGCAGCTCCTCAGCGCCTTGATCGTCACCGTGGCCATCGGCGCGGGCATCGTCCTGGGCAACATTCTGGGCGTGAAAAGGGAACTCAGAGAGAAACAGACACCGCAGGAGCAGCAGTGAATACCGAACCGGAGCTTGACGTCCTCCCCCTCGTGAACGAGGGGGACTCCGACCGTCGCCGGTCGGTCTTCCTGCTTCACCGCCGATCGCCCGCCCGAGAGGAGGACTCCCGCTTGAGGTCTTACACCAGCTCCACAGGCGTTTCAGCTCTCCGCCGACCCGGCGGCGAGCACGTTTCTGGCCGCGCACGTCCCGGTCATGGACCACGCCGCAGGCGCAGGCCCACTCGCGGCCGTTCAACGGCAGCGGCTGATGCGGCCAGGCCGCCAGCCCATTCACCGCGGCGCTCGCCGAGCTGGTCGCCCTTCAGGCCGACCGCTTCCACGGCGACGGCGGTTTCGTCATCCTGCCGGAATGGGCCGACATCTTCGACCGGCATTTTCCCGGCCGCTGACGATTAGCTCAAGCCCAGAGCGGCAGCGGATGACCGCAGTGGTAGCAGTACATCATCGCGCTGTCGGCCAGGTCGTAGAAGAAGCCAGGGTTGGCTCTGCGCATCGCGGCGTCGGTCGACTCGCATTCGCCCAGGCATCGTCCGTCCGGCCCCAGCGGCTGCCGAGGTGGGGAGACGGTGCACTTGGTGAACCGGTGGCCAGGGTCATGGTCGGCCGGATCGGTGCAGCCGCGGGGACATGGCCAGTTGCGCGCGGCTGCCGGGGTGCAGGTGATGCAGCCTTTGGCGTCGATGCCGCGGCCTTGGTTATGGGGGCACTCTGTGCGCAGGGGGAAGTCACGGCTGTTGACCGGCCGGATGTAGCCGGCGGGGCCGTGGTCGGGCCAGAGCCGGTAGGCGCAGTTGTAGCAGTTGGTGTGCAGGTGCCAGTCAGGGGTGGTGGCCACCATGGTGGCGTGGTCGGGGATCTCGGACCCGCATATGGTGAGCGAGCCGTCCAGGCTCACGTGAACCTTCAGCCCAACGCGCTGCCCGGTGTCGACGAAGCGGTTGCCCTCCCGGCGTTGGCGGGGCCGGGTCCAGGTCACGATGGTCGCCGTCACAGGCACCCGCCCGGCGGGCGCGTGCCGGGGCGGCGCTACGGCCTGTGCGGCCGGCGCGGCTGGAGCGGCCACGGCCTGAGGGGCGTCCGGCAGCGCGGCGCCTGCAGCGGCCGTGACAACGTCCAGGGCTCGCCTGACGCGCTCGGCGGCCTCAGCCAAGCGGTCCCGGGCAGAGTCGTCCAAGACCTGCTCACGCAGCTGATGGGCCAGCAGTTCCAGATGGCTGGCCAACAGGGCACAGGCTCCGGCGGCAATCTCAACCGGACCACTGGGCCTGAGGGGGTTCGGCACTGTCACGAGCGTGACGGTATGCCAGCGCCCCACCCATACGCAGTGTCAATAACGAAACAACGTAAGTGCCGTTCGTCGCCGAGACTCTGACCTGCGACACAGCTCCGCACCGCGGCGGCCGCAGGGGTCTCGTCGGCACCGAGTTCCATGCCAGAGCATGCTCGCTGAACTGCGATAGCGCCTATTGACACGTCAAGGGCTCGCCTGCATGGGCCCCGCCCGGCCTCTCGGGTCCGTGCCACATGTGGGTTCTCATCCGAAGTGGCGAGTTCTCAGGCGATCTGACGAAGCAGGTGGCGAGCTCTCATTTGATGTGGCGAGGATGATCAGGTGAGAGGAGGGAGCCCGGTGGGTGTGCGATCTCCCGGTTCGTCTTCTGAGAACCCCGTCGTGGCGGTCGTCATGGTATGTCTGCTGGCAGGTGCTGACAGGGTGGGGCCGCAGGTGCGGTACTACGTCGCGCAGGGCCTTCGAGTTGGCTACCCGGCAGGCTGGCAAGTCGACGTCGACGCTGAGTTACGCCCGCCGATGGCCATGACTGCCGAGCCGCCATGGTGGCCGTTCGGTTGGTTTGCTGAATATCAGGTGTCCCTGCTCCCGCATGGAGCCTCGTTGGAAGAGGCGGTGGAGGAGCATCTCAAGGACGTCCGCGACGTCTACCACGATGTCGTCCTGGAAGAACGCGAGAGAGTGGTGGTGGGCACCGGTGCGCCGGGCTACATGCTGCGTAGTTCCTATGTTGAGTACGCCTCCGACATGGAAAGCTTCCCCACCGGCGAAATCGTGCTGCTCGCCGTGGCGGGACGTGGTCAGCTGCTCAAGGTGCGCTACGTCTGCGCACTACAGAGATGTGGATTCGAAGACGTCTCCATCCGCGCTGTCATGAAGTCGATGGTGCCGATGTGAAGGCGCACCTGCCCGTGCCACGTACGCCCGGACAAGACAGCTTTGAGGCGGTATATCTGAGCGACGACGGCACAGAACGACGGGTGCCGTTGGCTCTCCTGGCGGAGGAGGTCGAGACGCTGGCGCGGCCGGTTCGCTCGTTCCCGTCGTACAAGGGGCAGCGGAACTATCCGGGCTGGTACTGGTCAGCGACCATGGGCGCCACGTCGGGTACGAGTCATGGGTCGAGCGCGACCACCTGGTCGCGCTCGACTTCGACCCTGCGGTGACCACGATCGTGTCGCAGCCGTTGTGGCTCCTTTGGTTTGCCCGCGGGAGGATCCGCCGGCACGCACCTGACTTCCTCGTGCAGACGGCCGGCGACGTCCTGATGCTGGACTCTCACACAACCCCATGTACCGCAGTCGTGACCTGCTGGCGTTGTCCCCGCACTTCTTCAAGCAGATCAAGTCGAAAGCGCTCGAGAATTCGCAGTTTCCTGAAGTCCTCCAGGACGGCTGGGGAGAGATTCGCCGTCCTGCCAAGTGGTGACAACGCAAAGGCCCCGCCCGGAGGCGGGGCCTGCACCACCCACCGAAGCGGGTAGGGGAATAGCTGCCCACAGTACCAGCGGGCCCGCGCGCCCAGCCAAGTCACCTGCCGTCATATAAAGATTACTTTCCATAAGGAGCGCTGTCGGTCATCCACACGGCCGGGCGAGGGCAGCACTCAGTCGCCCCGGCTCCTGAGACCTTGCGCCGGCGCCCACGTCCGGACCGTCGCGGCCGGCAGGGGACGCTCCACCCGTCGAGGAACCGGCGCTCACGTTGGGGCCGCGCATACCGGATCTACGCACCACCGCGCCGGGCCGCGCCCGCTTCGCGCCCCCAGACAGGGAGCAGCAGCACAAGCACTGACCCGATCTCCGTTCGCCGGACGACGGCCGCCGCCTGGGATAGTCTCGGCCCTTTCCCTTCGCGGGACGAAGCCGAAGGACACGCTGTCCTCCGGCCCTGGGGACAGAGTGCGGCCGGGTATTTGGCTTCCAGGGCGTTGATGACCCAGGCGTGACTGAAGCCCGCCGCTACACGGGTCTGGACATTCTGGCCAAAGCCCGCGTCCGGCTCATCGCAGGCGACACACCGGCCCCGAACCTGCTCCCACAGACACTTACCGCTTAACCTGCAGAAACAGGATCACTCGAAGCTTGATTCATACACCACGTCCGTGGACGTGACCGTGGCCGTACTGGCCGGAGGTCTTTGGGCTCGGCGCGAAGGCCGGCACCGCGCTCGGCGACCCAAGACATCAGGCCGCCCTGCTGAGGTATCTGGCGGTTCATCACACGATTCCGCAGGTCGATCCGGAGGTGGAGCTGCGCGCCGCGAACGAGGTGCTGGACTACGGCTTCCGGAGCGGCTGGGGGGCATGTACGTGGGACGTGCCCTCCTGCGGCTCGGGCAGCCCGACGAGGCCATCGTCTCCGTCTCCAGGCCGGCGGAGATGTTCAAGGCCGACAGCGAGCTCGAGGCGTACAGCCAGAGCCTCGGCCTGCTTGGCGAGTGCCTGCGCGGAGCCGGACGTCACGCCGAGGCACTGGAGCTGTACACCGAGATGTACGAGCTGACCAGCGACGAGAACTCGGGGATGACGCCGAGCGTGGCGGCGCTCACCCGGCCGCACGCTCGCGGCGCCATCGCGCTCTGCCTGAGCGAGCTGGGACGGCACGCCGAGGCGCTCACCCTCTTCGGGCAGTTCCCGGTGGCCCCCTCCAAGGGCCGCTGCATGGTGCGCCTCGCCGAATCGCTGGCCGCGGCGGGCCGGATCGGCGAGAGCCGACAGACCTGCCTTTGAGCGGCGGAGGTGTTCGAGGCGGCCGCCCGCCTCCGGGGCCTGGCCTCCGGCTGAGCCGGCCGGGATCGGAGAAGCGGCAGGGGCCGCGGGGCAGGCGGCGCAATGGCTAGTGAGCCGGTCTTGAAATTCTGTCGCGGCAACGGCAGATGCGGTCGAGGATCTGGTCGGCGGGAGAAGGCCAAGCGGCAGCTGGGCTGGCGGCCGGGGTATCCGAGTTGCCGGGACGGCCTAGGCACCTGCGCCCGGCGGGCAACGGCTGCCCGCCAGTCACATCTGTCACGCGTACAACCGCAGCAGGTCCTCCTCGGTCTCCCTGCGGACGATCACCCGGTCCGTCCCCTCGAACACGGCGATCACGGGTGGCCTCGGCACGTGGTTGTAGTTGCTGGCCATCGAGCGCTGGTAGGCCCCCGATACGGGCACGGCGAGCAGGTCTCCCGGGCGCAGGTCGGCGGGCAGCGGGATGTCGCGTACGAGGTAGTCGCCGCTCTCGCAGTGCTTGCCGACCACGTCCACTCGTTCGAGCGGCGCGTCCGAGGCGCGGGAGGCGAGCGCGGCGGTGTACGGGGAGCCGTACATGGCGGGCCGCGGGTTGTCGCTCATGCCGCCGTCGACGCTGACGTAGGTCCCCTTGACGGTGCCGACCCGGTAAAGGGCGACTGTGGTGGGCCCGGCGATGGAGCGGCCGGGTTCGACGGCCAGGTCGAGCCCGCCGACCTCCTTGCGCAGGACCGTGACCACGTCGGACGGGGTGGGCGGCTCCGGGTCGCCCGGCCGGTAGGCGACGCCCAGCCCGCCGCCGAGGTCGAGGCGGGTGACGCCGACGCTGCCGGCGAAGTCGGCCATGCGGCGGGCCGCCAAGGCGAAGCCCTGGGTGTCGAAGAGCTGGGACCCGATGTGGGAGTGCAGGCCGTACAGCTCGAGTCCCGGCGTGTCCCTGACGGCGCGTACGGCGCGCAGCGCGTCGCCGTTGGACAGGGAGAAGCCGAACTTGGAGTCCTCACCGCCGGTGGCGATGGCCTTGTGGGTGGCGGCGTCCACGCCGGGGGTGACGCGGATCATGACCCGCTGGCGGGCGCCGAGCGAGGTGAGCCGTTCGAGCTCGGTGAAGGAGTCGACGACGATGCAGCCGACGCCCCACTCCACGGCGCGGCGCAGCTCGTCGAGGGACTTGTTGTTCCCGTGGAAGACCACCCGCTCGGGCGGCATGCCGCCGGCCATGGCGACCGCGAGCTCGCCGCCGGTGCACACGTCCAGGGACAGCCCCAGGTCGGCGAGCCAGCGAACCACCTCGGGGCACAGGAACGCCTTGCCGCCGTAGTGGACGTCGCCGTCGGGCAGCGCGTCGAGCCAGGCGCGGCAGCGGGCCTCGAAGTCGGCCCGGTCCAGCAGGTAGGCGGGGGTTCCGTGGCGTTGTGCGAGCTCCGTGGCGGACAGGCCGCCCAGGTGCAGCTCGCCGCTGGTCCAGGTGGCGGTGCGGGGCCAGATGGTCATGGCCGCACACCCTAGGGACTGAGTCGTCCAGATCTTCATGAGCATCGAAGAATTTGAGGCTCAGGGCCAGAACCCTGCACGTTCGTTGGGCTCCCCCCGCACCGGCCGTCACCATGTCCGCCATGCGAAAACACCTGGTCATCGCGATGATCGCAGTCTGCGCCCTGTCCGCGGGCTGCGGCAGGTCCACCTCCGGTACGGCGGCGCGCACGGATCCCTCGGCCGCGGGCAAGAGCGCCAAGGAGCTCGTGCCCGACCAGGTCCGGAAGTCGGGCGAGCTGCGGATGGCGACCTCTGAGGGCTATCCGCCGATGGAGATGTACAAGCCGGGCACGCAGGAGCTGACCGGCGTGGACATCGACCTGGCGGCGGCGATCGCCGGACGGCTCGGCCTGAAGGTGACGACGACGAACGCCGCCTTCGACGGGCTCATCCCTGGCCTGCAGGCGGGTCGCTGGGACATCGCCATGTCCTCGCTGAGCGACACCGAGCAGCGCCGCAAGGCGGTCGACTTCGTCGACTACTTCAACGCCGGCGGCTCGATCATGGTCAAGAAGGGGAACCCCGAGGGCATCAAGACGCTCGAGGACCTGTGCGGCAAGAAGGTCGTGCTGGCCAAGGGCAGCTCGAACCTGGACATCGGCCTGCGGCAGAACGACAAGTGCGCGCAGAAGATGCAGATCATGCAGAGCGAGGACGCCCCCACCGGGCTGCTGACGATCGACTCCGGCCGCAGCGTGGCCACGATCGTCGACTCACCCGTCGGCCACATGTACGCCAAGGAGACCGGCAAGTACGACGTGCTGCCCGAGCAGTACGACGCCGGCCCGTGGGGCATCGCGATCGACAAGCGCAACCCCGCGCTGCGCGACGCGGTGGCCAAGGCGCTGCAGGAACTGGTCGACAGCGGCGAGTACAAGCAGATCCTGGAGAAGTACGGCACGGCCGCCAACGCGGTGCCGAAGATCACTATCAACACCGGCGCGTCATGACCGAACTCCCCGTCAATGCCGTCGCGCCGCGGCGGCCCGGCCGGATGGTGGCCGGGGCCGCCGCGGGCCTGGTGCTGATCTGGCTCGCCTACACGATCACCGTGAACGAGAACCTGCACTGGGACGTGGTGGTCGAGTACCTGTTCGACGGCCGGGTGCTGGGCGGGCTCGGCGTGACGATCGCGCTGACGCTCCTGTCGATGGTCCTCGGCGTGGCGCTGGGCGTGCTCGCGGCGGTGATGCAGCTGTCGGACAGCCCGGTGCTGCGCGGCGCGGCGGGACTGTACACGTGGTTCTTCCGCGGCACACCCCTGCTGGTGCAGCTGATCTTCTGGTTCAACATCGGGCTGGTGTTCCCGGTGATCGGGGTCGGGATCCCCTTCGGCGGGCCGATGTTCGTGGAATGGCAGGCCAACACGTTGGTGACGCCGTTCGTGGCGGCGGCGTTGGGTCTGACGATCAACGAGGGCGCCTACATGGCAGAGATCGTCCGGGCGGGCATCCGCTCGGTGGATCCCGGGCAGCGGGAGGCGGCCGAGGCGCTCGGTATGTCGCACAGGCAGATCCTGCGCCGGGTGGTGCTGCCGCAGGCGATGCGGGTGATCATCCCGCCGACGGGCAACCAGTTCGTCTCGATGCTGAAGACGACCTCGATGGTGTCGGTGATCGCGGGCGCGGAGCTGCTGACCGTGGCTCAGCGCATCTACCTGGGCAACTTCGAGGTGATCGCGCTGCTGATCGTGGCGTCGATGTGGTACCTGGTGCTGACCAGCGTGGCCAGCGTCGGCCAGCACTTCCTGGAGAAGCGGTTCGCGCGGGGTGAGCGGTCATGAGCATGGTGCGCATCCAGTCCGTCCGCAAGCGGTACGGCTCGCTGGAAGTACTCAAGGGCGTCAGCCTGGACGTGCCGGAGGGCGGCGTCGTCTGCGTCGTCGGCCCCTCGGGATCCGGCAAGTCCACCCTGCTGCGCTGCGTGAACCGGCTGGAGACGATCGACTCCGGCCGCATCTGGGTGGACGGCCGGCTGATCGGCTTCCGCGAGCACGGCGACCGGCTGCACCTTCTGCGGCCCGACGAGCTCTGCGAGCAGCGGCAGAAGATCGGCATGGTGTTCCAGCGCTTCCACCTCTTCCCGCACATGACGGCGCTGCAGAACGTCATGGAGGGCCCCCGCACGGTCCTGCGCGCCTCGCGCGCCGCCGCTGCCAGGCAGGCGGGCGAGCTGCTGGAGCGGGTGGGGCTGGCCGACCGCGCCCACCACTACCCCGCCCAGCTGTCCGGCGGGCAGCAGCAGCGGGTCGCGATCGCCAGGAGCCTGGCGATGAACCCGAAGGTGATGCTCTTCGACGAGCCGACCAGCGCGCTGGACCCCGAACTGGTGCAGGAGGTGCTGGCCGTGATGCGGGACCTGGCCGCCAGCGGCATGACAATGATCGTGGTGACCCACGAGATGGGGTTCGCCCGGGAGGCAGGTGATCACTTGGTGTTCATCGACGACGGCGTGATCGTGGAGGAAGGACCTCCGCGCGAGGTGCTGTCCCGCCCGCGCCACGAGCGCACCCGCGCGTTCCTGGGGCAGGTGCTTTGAACCTCGACCTGTTGATCCGCGGCGGCCAGGTCGCCGACGGCACCGGCACTCCCTTGCGCCCGGCCGACGTGGGCGTGCGCGAGGGCCGCGTCGTCCTGCTGCCCCCCACGGGGGAGGCCGCGGCGCGGGAGGTCCTCGACGCCGCCGGCCTGGTGGTCGCCCCCGGCTTCATCGACGTGCACACACACTCCGACGCCGCCACCCTGCTGGGTCCCGAGGCATGGGAACTGGCCGCCGCGCCTGTCCGGATGGGGGTGACGGTCGAGATCAGCGGCAACTGCGGGTCGGGGCTCTTCCCCGCGCTGCCCGAGCGGATCCCGGAGATGCGGGCCTCAAGCCGCGTCGGTTTCGGCGGCAACGTACCTATATTTGAGGACTTCGAGGGCTTCGCGGCGGCCCATGCGGACGCTCCCCGGTCGAACCACCTGGCCTCACTGGTGGGGCACGGCACCCTCCGGGCCGGGGTCGTGGGCTACGCGGACCGGGCGGCCACGCCGTACGAGCTTGACGTCATGTGCGACCTGCTGGACCGGGCGCTCGCCCAGGGCGCGGCCGGCCTGTCGACCGGCCTGATCTACACGCCGGGCACGTACGGCGGCACCGACGAGGTGGTGGCGCTGGCCAGGGTCGCGGCACGGTACGGCAGGCCGTACGTGACGCACCTGCGCGACGAGATGGCGCGCGTCGAGGAGGCGCTGGAGGAGGCGGTGAGGATCGCCCGCAGGAGCGGCGCGGCGCTGCACGTCTCCCACCACAAGACGGCGGGCAAGTACGCCTGGGGCCGCACCGAGCACACGCTGGCCTACCTGTCCGAGCTGCGCGCCGGCGGGATGGACGTCACCTGCGACGTCTACCCCTACACCGAGGCGTCGACGTCGCTGTCGGCGATGCTGCCGCCGTGGGCCAACGACGGCGGAACCGGTGCCCTGCTGGAGCGACTGCGGAACCCCGCGCAGCGGGAGCGGATGCGGCGGGCGATCGCCGAGGGCGTGCCCGGCTGGGAGAACACGGTCGGCAACGGCGGCTGGGACCGCATCTCGGTGGCGTGCGCCGTACGCAACCCGGAGGTCGAGGGGCGCACGATCGCCTCGCTCGGCGGCGATCCGGTGGACGCGGCGGCGGAGCTGCTGCTGGCCGAGGAGGGCGAGGTGACGATCATCAGCCACTCGATGCGGGAGGACGACGTGCGGCGGGTGCTCGCGTGCGACTTCTCGATGATCGGCTCGGACGGAGTGCCCAAGCCGGGACATCCGCACCCGCGGCTGGCGGGCACGTTCCCGCGGGTGCTCGGACGGTACGTCAGGGAGCAGGGGCTGCTGTCGCTGGAGACGGCCGTGGCGAAGATGACCGGCATGGCGGCGGCGCGTTTCGGGCTGCGGGACCGGGGCGCGGTCCGTGACGGAGCGCACGCCGATCTCGTGCTGTTCGACCCGGCCACGGTGGCCGACGGGGCGACCTACCAGGATCCGCTGCAGCCGCCGGACGGGTTGCGCGCCGTGGTGGTGGCCGGGCAGGTCGCGGTCCGCGACGGCGACCTGACGGCGGCCCGCCCCGGAGGGGTGGTCACGCCGTGAGCGCCCCCAAGACCCTGGAGGAGATCGCCGAGGCCTGCCCGGGGACGCTGGCGGTGGCCGTCCGCGGCTCCGGCGTGCCGGGGCCGGCCGTCAACGCCGACGTGGAGCTGCCGCTGGCCAGCGTGGGGAAGCTGCTGCTGCTGGCGGAGGTGGCGATGTCCCTCGAAGGCGGCATCCTCGACGCCGAGGAGCCGGTGGAGCTGGTCGACGACGACTACTGCGGCGGGTCCGGCCTGCTGCTCGGACTGTCGCAGCGGCGGTGGACGGTCGGCGACCTGGCGCTGCTGACCGCGGCGGTCAGCGACAACACCGCGACGAACGCGCTGCTGCGCCGCGTTGGCCTGGACCGGGTCAACGCGGCCGCCGCGGCGCTCGGGCTGACCAGGACGCGGCTGCTCGACCGCATCCGCGAGCCGCGCACGCCCGCCGACCCGCCGACGTTCGCGCTGGGGACGGCCGGGGAACTGGCTGGGCTGGCATCGCTGGTCGGGGGCGGCGCGGGGTGGCAGGTGCAGCTGCGCGAGTGGATGCTGGCCAACACCGACCACGGCCTGGTCCCCGCGCTGCTGCGGCACGACCTGGAGGCGGCGTGGCTGGCCAACAAGACCGGCACCGATGAGGGGATCCGCACGGACGTGGGGCTGATGGGCGGGGTCGCGTACGCGGTCCTCGCACACGGTCCCGCAGGCTCCGAACAGGCCCTGGTCCACGCGGTACGGCAGGCGGGCCTCTTCATCGCCCGTCTACGACCCTGACGCCCTGGCCAGGCGGCGCCCACCGGGCCCCTGAAGCTTAGGCGGGCGCCGCGGTCGGGCGGGGTGACGGGTCAGCGCAGGGTCGGTTCCAGGGAGTTGCGGAGCTGGGCGGCTGCCGTGCGGAGGTAGGCGAGAAAGGAACGCGCCGCCGGGTTGGGGTTGGTCGGTCGCCGCGCCACCCCGATCCGGCGGAACAACTGCGGCGTGGCCAGGCGGCACACCTGCACCCCCGTCACCCCCATCAACCCCAGGCTGGGCACCAGCGCCACCCCGAGCCCGGCCCGTACCAGCCCGATCGTCACCTCGTAATGATCGCTGCGGCAGCGGATCCGCGGCGTGAACCCCTCCAGCATGCTGGCACGCTCCAGGATCGACACCGGGTGCTCGGCGCCGAAAGTCGTGATCCACGGCTCCTCGGCCAGATCGGCCAGCCGTACCCGCGAACGCTGCCCCGCCTGGTGACCGGTTGGGACCACGAGCAGCTGCGGCTCGTCGAACAGGTGCAGCACCTCCACCCCTTCCGGGCGCTGCCACGGGTCGAGCGCGTGATCGAACACCACCAGCACGTCCAGCGCGCCGCGCTCAAGGTCCGGCAGCAGCTCGTACGGCTGGCCCTCCGCCAGGTCGAGCGCCACGTTCGGGTAGCGGGCGGCGAAGCGCGACAGCGCCAGCGGCAGCAGCCGGTACCCGGCCGACGCGAAGAAGCCGATCCGCAGTTCCCCCGCGTCCATCCGCTGCTGGGCGAGCAGGTCCTTCTCGGCGGCCTCCAGGATGTCGGCCACCTCCTGGGCGCGCAGCGCGAGCCGCCTGCCCGCCTCCGTCAGGCGCAGGCTCTGGGCGTTGCGTTCGACCAGGCCGACGCCCGACTCCTCCTCCAGCTTCGCCAGCTGGTGGGAGACGGCCGAGGGCGAGAGCTTCATGGTTCTGGCCGCGCCGGCGATGCTGCCGGTGCGGAAGATCTCCAGGAGGACGCGGAGCCTGTTACTGCTGAGCACCCGCCCAGCCTAGGAGTGGACTGACGGTCCCGCCCACGAGGTGAACGAGCGCCCGCCCAGGACGGTGCACAGACGCGCGGCCCAGTCCTGCGGGGGGTCGCCCAGCCCCGGGCCAAGACGACGAGAGGGCCGCCGCGACCGCGTGCGGACTGAGCGGCGCCTGCCCGTCCGACCCCGCGGGCAGGCGCGCCGAGCCGATCGGGCGCAGGCCGGGCACCGACGTCAAGCTGACCAGGCCGGCGCCGCCGACCGTCCAGATGCTCCAGCGGCCGGCGCGCAGGTCACGTCGCGCACCCGGATGGGCGCGTGTGCGGTGGCCGTGTCACCCGTGTTCGGCTTTTCTCACCACCTCAAGGGTCAGTGACAACTCGGGTTCCGGTACGAAGTGGCCGAAGGTGTCGTTGGCGAAGAAGGAGACGCCGGCCACCGCAGCGGCGTGCGCGGTGAGCACATCCCGCTGGTAGAGGTACGTGCGCCGGTCGTCGAGGTAGGTGCGGTACCAGTACCAGGGGTCGACGAAGTCCAGCCCGAGCAGCGGCCGCGGTCCCCCGAGCGCGGCCTTGCTGAGCAGGTTGGGCACGATCTCGGTACGTTCCACCAGCACGGCGAACGTGCTGACCAGAATCGCGTCGAGCGACTGGTAGGCGGCGTCGGTCATGCCCCAGGCAGACCGCTCCACCTCGGCCCGCCAGTAGGTGTCCATCCAGTAGACGAGGCTGTCTCCCATGGCCTCGCGCAGGCGCAGGAAGAACCGTTCGATCCCGGCGGACCGCTGCGGCGTGAGCGGCGGCGCGTTGTCCGGATGCCAGAAGCCGACGAGACCGAACTGGTTGCCGAGCATGACCCCGTCCAGGCCGAAGTCGGCGACGAAGGCGGCCGTCTGGGCGGCGACGAAGTCCCCGGCCGGCAACCCGCCCGGGATGCCGGCGGGGAAGGCCGCGTACGGCCGGGTGTCGGCCGAGAGCGCGGCCGTCACGTCGATCACGCCGGGGACCAGGTGCCCGCCGGCGTCGGCGGTGCCGGCGGCCACCTCCGGGTGCCGTGCCGTCTTCCACTCGCTGCGGCAGAACTCCGGCCCGGGCTCCAGATACTCCAGCAGATTCACCTGGAGCCCGCGGCGCGAGGCCTCCGCGCGTATGGCCGCGTAGATCCCGGCCAGCGTGCGGTAGTCCATCGGCTGCTCGGACAGGATGAACATCGGCCCGGCGGAGTACGGGTTGGCCGAACGCTCCCCGCCGTCGCGCACCCGGGCCAGCCAGTCCGAGTTGTGCGCCCGGGCACTGGCGGAAGGCCCGCCGGGGGCGATCGCGAAGCAGTTGTAGCGGGCCCAGTCGAAGCGGTCCTCCCACGACTGGAGGCCCGCGTAGTTCAGCACATGGTCGCCGTTGCCCGCGCAGACGACCACCGTGACCGGCCGGTCGGCCAGCCAGTCGGCATGATGGTCGAAGAACGCCGCCACGCCGGGCGCGGGGTCACGCAGGTCGTCGAAGATCTTGGGTGTGATCCACAGGCATGCCTCCCATGCGGTCATCGCCGGGCTCCCGAATCTCGCGTGTCGGTCACTTGGCCTCGCCGAACGCCTTGTCCATGCGGCCGAGCAGCGTCGGCACGTCGACCGTTCCGTTGAACAGTTCCTGGATGGAGGTCAGGTGCTCCTGCTGGACCCTCGCGCTGGGCCAGGCCTGGTCCGGGTAGAGCGTGGACTTCCCGGCCTTGACCGCGTCGAGCACCGGCTGCTGCAGCGCGTCGGCCTTGAAGGAGGGGCTGGGGAGCGCGGGACTGCTGCCGGACTCCGTCGCGTACAGCGCCTGTCCTTCCGGCGAGGCGAGGAACTCCATGAACTTCTTGGCCAGAGCTGGGTTCTTGGCCTTGGCGTTGACCCCGTACGCGATGCCCACCGAAACCGGTATGTAGGTGTCGTCGGCGTTGTCGGTGGCGGGGAACGGGCTCATCGAGAACGTGGTGCCCTGGGGCGCGGACTTCAGCGCCGACTGCACGGCGGACAGCACGTGCACGGCGCCCAGCGCCTTGCCCTGGCCGAGCAGCTGCATCTGCTCTTCGTAGCCGACACCGTTGGGGCTGTCGTTGAAGCAGCCCGAGTCCCGCATCTGCAGGTATTTCTCCATGGCCTGCTTCCACCCCGAGGCCGCGAAGGTGGCCTTGCCGTCCTTCTGCTGCTGGGTGAAGGCGGGGTCGGGGCCGTAGACGAGGGAGGCGGTCAGCGCGTACGGCACCAGCTGGGTCACCCACGCGGACTTGAGGCCGAGCGCGAACGGCACGACGTCCTTGGCCTTGGCGGCCTTGCAGAACGCCAGCACCTCCGGCCACGTGGTGGGCTTGGTGAGGCCGCTCTTGGCCAGCGCCTGGTCGTTCCAGATCGCGCCGACGGCGCCGATCGTCACGGGCACGGCCGTGACCTGGCCCGCCGGGTCGCTGGTGACGGCCTTGAGGTCGGCGCTCAGCCCGCCGGCCCAGCTCTCGCCGGAGAGGTCCATCAGCATGCCGTCGGCGCCGAGGTCTCGTACGGCCATGGTGTTGCCGCCGCCCGGCCACATGCGGAACACGTCGGGCGCCGTTCCCGAGGACAGCTGGGTACGCAGTTGCTGCTGGTAGGAGGCATCGTCCTCGGTGAACGTCGTCTTCACCGTAACCCCGGGATTGGCCTTCTCGAACGCCTTCACCGCGGCCTCGGCCGGACCTTGGCCGGCGGCGGCCAGGGTGAGCACTTGCCCGGACGGCGCGGCGGCTTCACCGCCACCCGAGGTCGAGCAGGCGGCGGCCGCCATGGCAAGGCAGCACACGGGTGCGAACGTTTTAATCGATTTCATGAGAGTCTCCGAAATTCAGGGAGCGGGGGAGCGGAGGGCGGCTAGCCTTTGAGGCCGCCCGCGAAGCCCTTGATGATGTGCTTCTGCAGCGCGAGATAGACGACCAGGATGGGAATCACACTGATCACCAGGCCGGCGAAGATCAGCGGCCACTGGGACACGTACTGGCTGACGAAGCCGTAGATCGCCACCGGGGCGGTGGTGTTGTCGCTGCCGCCCAGGTACAGCAGCGGGGTGAAGAACTCGTTCCAGATGCCGACCGCGTTGAGGATCACCACCGTGCCGGTGACCGGGCGCAGCAGCGGGAACACCACGGTCACGAAGGACCGCAGCGGCCCGCATCCGTCGAGCAGCGCGGCCTCCTCGTAGTCGAGCGGCAGTTCGCGCAGGAACATCGTGTACAGGAACACGGAGAAAGGGATCTGCTGCCCGACGTTGATCAGGATCACCGACCAGAGGGAGCCGAGCAGGCCGAGGTCGCGCATGGTGGCGTACAACGGGAGCAGCGCGAGCTGACCGGGGACGAGCAGGCCGCCGATGACGAAGGAGAACGTGTACCGCGACCAGCCGCGGGTCACGCGGGCCAGCGGATAGGCGGCCATCGCCGCGAAG
The DNA here is from genome assembly GCF_039529455.1 of Nonomuraea bangladeshensis. Taxonomy (NCBI): domain Bacteria; kingdom Bacillati; phylum Actinomycetota; class Actinomycetes; order Streptosporangiales; family Streptosporangiaceae; genus Nonomuraea; species Nonomuraea bangladeshensis. The sequence goes on along the minus strand of NZ_BAAAMV010000014.1, from coordinate 171,341 downwards.
GCGATGATCAAGGCGACGCTGACGATCGTGATGAGGAAGCTGTTGGCCAGCGCCGCGCCGAGGCTGGCCTGCTCCCAGGCCGCGGCATAGTTGTCGAAGGTGGGCGGGAACGCGAAGGCCAGCGTGCCGGTCTGGCTGTCCTGCGGCTTCAGCGACACGTTGAGCAGGCCGACGAGCGGCACGAGGAACACCAGCGCGAGCAGGATCAGGCTCACTTCGCGAAGCAGCGTCCGCCAGGTGTATCGCGCGTGCATCAGGAGACCTTCCTCTGCGTCAGGCGGAACTGGAGTGCTGCCAGGACCGCGATGACCACGGTCATGACGACGGCAAGCGCGATGGAGAACGGGAAGTCGCCGAGCGAGAAGGCGCTCTTGTAGATCGCCGTCGAGATCGTCTCGGTCGCGGTGCCGGGCCCGCCGCCGGTCATGGCCATGACCTGATCGAACTGTTTGAGCCCGCCGATCAGGCAGAGCATCACGTTGATCACGACGGCGCCGTTGAGCAGCGGCAGCACCACGCGGCGGAACTTGCTCCAGGCGCCTGCCCCGTCGATCGTCGCCGCCTCCAGCACCTCGGCGGGGATCGCCTGCAGCCCCGCCAGGTAGATCACCATGGAGTAGCCGGAGAACTGCCAGACGATCTCCAGGACGATCGCGTACAGCGCGGTGTCCGGATCGCCGAGCCAGTCGTGCGCCAGCCCGCCCAGTCCCACGGCACGCAGCGCCTCGTTGATCGCGCCGTTGGGCGAGAGCAGGAAGCTCCACACGTACCCGGCCACCAGCGGTGTCAGCACCACCGGCGCGAAGAAGATCACTCGGAGCGCGTAGCGGCTCTTGACCATGCTGTTCACGCCCAGGGCCAGCAGCAGGCCGACGACGTTCTGCACCACCATGGCCAGCACGGCCAGGACCAGGGTGTTGACCAGCGCGTCCCGCGCCGTGCGGTCGGAGAAGACGGAGGCGTAGTTGTCCAGGCCGACCAAGGACCAGTCGGGGCGCAGGCCGTTCCAGTCGGTGAAGGAGAACATCGCGCCCCGGACGCTGGGCACGACGACGATGAAGAGGTAGATCGAGATCGCCGGTACGACGAACCACCACGGCGCGCGGACCCCGACCTTGCGCCGGGAACCGCCCGCGTCGCCACGAATCGGCCGGGCGGCGGGTTCACTCACGTCAGACGGTGTCGTCGTGGCATGAGGCACAGCCACGTGTGACTCCTCTCGCAGGCGCCGTGATCGCGTCCGTAAGCGCGCAAGCGTGTGCTGCCGGACGTGAGGGGGCGGGGGTGATCGCGGCCGTCATCGGGCCATTGCTTCAAGATCGTGAATCGATTCACGGAATTTCGGGCAGATTACGCGCCCCCTCGAAGGCGTGTCAATGGTGCCGCTGTCCGGAGAGTGGTTTCGTGAATCCATTCACGCCTGCGCTAGGCTGACATGCGCCGACGTATCGCAGTGAGGAGCCCGATGACCTCTGGACCCGCGCCGAAGAAGGCCGACGCCTCCGCTGCCACGGTCGGCGATGTCGCAGCGCGCGCCGGCGTCTCTCGTGCGACCGTGTCCTACACCTTCACCCAGCCGAACCGGGTCTCCCCGAGCCTGCGCCGGCGCGTCCTCGCCGCGGCCGACGAGCTCGGCTACGTCGGCAACGACGCGGCGCGGCGGCTGCGGGTCGGCCACAGCCTCGCGCTCGGATTACTGGTCTCCAACATGAGCAACCCCGTCTACGCGGAGCTCGCGGCGGGCGCGGAGGCGGAGGCCGCCGCGCACGGTCGCTTCATCCTCGTCGCCAACAGCGACGAGAGCCCCGCACGCGAGCGCGCCTATCTCAACTTCTTCGAGTCCCAGCAGGTGAGCGGCATTCTCGCCGCCCCTGTCGGCGACGTGCCCGCGGAGTTGCTCGGGCTGCGGGAGCGTGGCACGCCGTTCGTTCTCGTCGGCGTCGCGCCCGGCCCGCACAGCTATCCGGCGATCTCGGGCGACAACGAGCGGGGCGGCCATCTCGCCGCCTCGCACCTGCTCGCCCAGGGGCGGCGGCGACTGATCTTCATCGGCGGCGCGCACCCTCACGTCGACCTGCGGCTGGCCGGGGTCAAGCGGGCTGTCGAGGAGTCTCCGGAGCCACCGGCGCTGGAAATCATCCGCACTCAGGTGCAGACCGCGAAGGTCGGCGAGGCGGTCGCGCGTACGCTGCTCCGGCGCCGGACGGCCGGCTTCCCCGACGGCATAGTCGCGGGCAACGACCTGCTCGCCCTTGGCCTCCTGCACGGGCTGATCGTGGCCGGGGTCCGGGTGCCCGAGGATCTCTCGCTGGTCGGCTATGACGACATAGAGTTCGCCGACTTCGCGATCGTGCCGCTCACGACCATCCGCCACCCGTCCGCGACCCTCGGGGCAAGCGCCGTCCGGATCTTGCTCGGTCTCGAGAGCGAGCAGGACGTGGAGGGGCGTTTCGAGCCGGAGCTCGTAGTCCGCGCGACATCTCTTCCCGTCGCGGGAGACCGCGCGTAACAGGCTGTTGACATGGCCGCAACGTCGTCACTACGCTCCGCCCATGTCGTGAATCGATTCACGATCATGGAAACCGTGGTGCTCCACACCGCGTCCTGGAGGCACGATCATGAGATCGAAACGTCCCCACACTCATGGCAGCCGCCGGATCGCCTCGGTGGCCGCCACCGTGGCCCTGGCGCTGACCCCGGCCACCCCCGCCGCCGCGGTCGTCCCCGGGACGTTACCCGAAGTCGCCGCTCTCGACCCGACCACGATCGACCTCGCCGACTTCACCGGCCTGGAACAGCAGATCGCCCCCTACCTCGCCAACCTGGCGCCGCTCGCCAACAGCGTCAACGACGACAGCACCACGAACCACGGGTACATCACCTGCAACTGCTGGCGTACGGGGCAGGGGCCCAGCGACGCGCGGGTCATGGAGAACGTCCTCACGCTCGCCTACTTCTACACCGCCGACCGCCCGTGGAACCCGTACCACCGGGACACGGCCCTGCGCCAGCGCCTCGAAGCGGCCCTGCGGTTCCTGCTCAGCACCCAGAACGCCGACGGATCGTTCCCGCAAGGCGGCGGCGACGCGCATTCGCGAGCCGCGACCGGGTTCGCGCTCGAACTGTACGCGGTCATGCTGGAGCTCCTCGACGCCGACGGCACGCTGGATCCGGCGCTGGTGTCCGGCCTGACCAACGCCATGCGGAAGGCGAGCACATGGTTCCTGGAGGACGAGGAGGTCTGGGGGCCACGCGGCGCGCAGTTCGCCAACCAGGTCGCCGGCGGGCTGGTGGGCATCTCCCGCCTCCTCCGCCGCTTCGACGACGCGGCGCTGCGTGCGAGGTTCGAGCAACGCCTCACCGACCACGAGCGGATCTCGCAGGGCGCGGCCGGTTTCTTCCGCGACGGTACGGTCGCCCACCGCTACAGCCTCGAAGTCGAGGCGGAAGACCTCGCCGGCTGGGCCGATCCCGCGACCCGGGCGACGATCGACCGGATGCAGACGCGTTACATGGACTGGGCCCAGTACAACCTGCTCTACGACAAGCGGCTCGACGGCTATTTCATCAACACGGCCATCGACTCCCGGCACCGCGGCTGGAACTACGCGAGCGAACTGCCGATCGGCTCCAACAACCTCTGGGGTGCGGTGATCCCGCAGGCACGTGCCTACTCGGCCACCCGGGAGGAGATGGAGGAGCGCCGTGCCGCGTTCGCCGCAGCGGGGTGGCAGACTTCCGTCGCGCCGCTCATCGCCCCGACGTGGGCGTACCTCGATCCGTCGATCATCCGCGACATCGTGTTGCGGGAGGAGTACTACCCGGCCGCGGCCGAGCGCCGGGCGGCCATCGGCACGCTGCGCCCCTACGCCGGTGCCCCGTACACCGAGCATCGCTCGGACGCGGCCACCGGCCAGCAGTTCGTCTTCGCGAAACGCCCCGGCTACGTCGTCGGCATGGGCTTCGGCAAGCACTTCAACACCCAGTACGGGTTCTGGGACAACCAGCGGTTCGGGCTCAACTACCTCTACGACCCGAAGCTGGGGGTCATCGTCCAGGGGCAGAACGCCCCGCAGATCGGCGCGCCGCGTACCCGCCCGGTGGACGCGGAGCTGTCGTGGGGCACCGGCTGGACCGCGGCGGACGGTGTGCATTTCGACGCCTACGACCAGCCCGTTCCCACGTTCTTCCGTGACGGATCCCCCGTCGATCCCGCGACCGTGGGCGATCTTGATCCGCTGGAGATCCGCTACGCCGCGGCGGGCGGGCCCGTGTCCAAGTCCGTGACTCTCGGGGACCGGCTCCAGGTGCGGGTCGAGGCCGGTTCCGCGCAGTTCTTCGAACGTGTCCCGCTCGTCCTGGAGGAGGGCGACACGCTGCAGTGGATCAGCAGCGGCCCGGCCGTCGCGCTGAAGGTCGGTTCCCAGGCGACGGCCGAGAACGTCACCGGGCTCGTCGTGAACCGGGACGGCCGGAGTGTGGAGATCCGCTGGACCGGCGCGGGCGCGGCGACGCTGTGGCCGTCGGCTTTCCCGGTCGCGGACGGGAACCGTAGGCTGCAGGTCCTCGACATCAAGGCCACGGGGCGGCTCGCCTACGACATCCGGATCCTGGACGACGCCTGCTCCGGGTCGGACGAGCGGGCGACGGTCTTCATCGGCAACCGGGACACCGGTGTCGCCAACCCCGACGACGGCACCGGCTGCACGGTCGCCGACCTTCTGCGGGCCGGCGAGCAATGGGAGAGCCACGCCGCGTTCGTCGTCCACGCCACGAAGACCGCCGACGCGGTCGTCCGCAAGCGTGTGCTGAGCCGGCGCGACGCCGCACGCCTGGTGGTCGCCGCGGCCCGCTCCGACGTGGGGCGCGACCTCGTCACCGCCGCACCGGGCCAGGCGAACGTCGTGGCCGGGCAAGAGCTTGCGGTAGGGATCTCAGGGCGAAGCATCGCCGAGGTGACGGTCTCGGGACCGTGCCTCACCGGCGACGGCACCACCTCCGGCCCCGGCGAGGTGAAGGTCGCCATCCGGGAGACGATGCTCCCCGGACCGTGCCGGCTCACGGCCGAGACGGTGCGTGACACGGGGACGACCGAGGTCGACACCTTCCAGGTGGAGATCGTGCCGGACGCCCAGGGCGTGGTTTTCCGCGACAGCTTCTCGTCGGCGGCGACGTACGAGGCGTGGAGCGCCGTCGACGGCGTCTGGACCGTGACGGACGGCGTGTATCGCCAGCAGGACACGACACGCACGGGCTGGAAGTCCGTCGTCGACGACCTGAAGATCGGCGACGGCTCCGTCGAGGCCGGCATTCACTTCCGGACACTCGCGACCTCGACCGCCTTCGGCGGCATCCAGGTGCGGACGGTGAAGCCCGGCGACGCCTACACGCAGTCCGGATACATGATCTATCTCCGCCCCAACGGCTCGGTGGACGTCTTCCGCGCCGGCACGGGCGTCATCGCGACGGGCACCGGGGCGGCGGTCACCGGACCGACAACGCTCCGGGTGGTGCTCCGTGGGGCCGAGATCCGCGCCTTCGTCGGCGTGGACCCGGAACCCCGCGTCACCGTCACCGACCCGGACCCGATCAACGGGCCGGGATATGTGCAGCTCGTCACGGGCCGCGCGGCCGTCGACTTCGACGACGTCCGCGTGGCCACCCCGCTGCCGAGCCGTTGACGCCTCCTTTCGCACGTCGCCGTGCAGGCTCGCTGCGACACGCCATTCCCGGTCGTCACCGTACGCGTCACTAGGAATGAGTCTCACATGAACCTTGGACCCCACCACCGTCCCTGGCCGTCTCTCGTCTCCCGCGTGCTCGCGGCCGCGTCCGTCCTCGTCGGCATGGTGGCTGTCGTCGTCACACCACAGACTGCCGTAGCCGCGGTCGCCGACACGTCCATCTACCCGGTGCAGTCGATCTACCCCTTGTCGACCGACTACCGGCTGACCGTCAACGGCCGCAACGTGCCGGTGCAGAAGCACGCCGGCTACAACGGTTACCAAGGCTACGACGTCGCACAGTTCGCCATGGGCGACGGCGACGCCACCCTGGCGGTCACGAAGATCAACAACACGAACATCGGCGCGTACAGCATCAGCCCGCAGAAGCTCGGTATCGTCGGCACCGTCAGCGGTCCCACCCTCACCTTCACGGTGCACGACAACGCCTACTTGATCGTCAAGGTCGATGGCCGGCCCGACCTCGTCATAGCGATCGACCCGGGGGAGAATGATCGACCCCCGTCCAGCGGAACGGGGATCTTCAACGTCCGCAACGCCCCGTACTCCGTGCAGCCGGGCAGCGGCTACGTCACCACCGCGTTCCAGCAGGCGCTGAACGACGCCGCCGCGTGGGGTTCGGCCAACGGCCGGCAGGGCATCGTCTACGTGCCGCCCGGCGTCTACACGGTCGGCAACCTGTACCTGCGCAGCGACCTTGCGCTCTACCTGGAGCAAGGCGCCGTGCTGCGCTACACCGGCGAGCGGGCCAACTACACCGCGCACTGGCACAAGGATTCCCAGAACCGCGACGTCACCTGGTTCATATCGACCCGCTACTCGTCAAACAACATCTCGATCTACGGGCGTGGAGTCATCGACGGCAACGGGGCGGCGTCGCTGCAGCCCGGCAATCTTGGCGTCAACCTGCTCACGCCCATCTACACCAACGGGTTCACCGTGGACGGGGTCACCTTCCGCGAGTCGAGCAGCTGGGCCATCATGCCGACTCGCTCGTCGAACATGACCTTCCGCAACCTGAAGATCTTCAACCGCTTCGGCATGGGCGAGAATGACGGTATCGACGTCATGGAGTCGTCGGACGTGATCGTCAGCAACGCGGTCGGCATCGGCCATGACGATCCTTTCAGCACCAAGACCTGGGACAACACCGTGGATCTGTTCCGCAATGTGCCCGGCGACCCCAGGCCGCTCTCCAGGGTGACCTTCGAAGACCTCCTGTCGTGGACGTTCTGCTACGGGCTCAAGGTCGGCCAGGGCGTCTTCCAGAACCAGGAGAGCGTGACGTTCCGCCGTGCGGTCGTCTACGACGCCGCCGTCGGCATGGGCGTCCACCACAAGTACGGCTCGGGCGCGGCCTCCCAGATACGTTTCGAGGACGTCGACGTGGAACGGCTGAGCTACAGCAACGACGGCAACCGCACCTGGCTCGCCCTGTGGACCGGCAACACCCACGGCGTCGGCCCAGTCAGCGAAGTCACCGTGACCAACGCGCGGATCCGGAACGCCGGCACGACACCGGGCCGGATCAACGGCCAGCCCGGTGCTCCCATCACCGGTGTCACGCTGGACCGGGTGTACATGCCCGGCAGTTCGACCTCGGCCACGTCACTCAGCCAGATGAACATCACCAACCTCTCCGACTACGGCCCCGTGACCATCACAGGCTGACGTGATCCCCGGCACCGGCGACCGCGACCACCACGCAGTAACCCTCGCGTTACGCGGGTGTCCACGGTTGTGAGCGAGGCAGTCGGCCGGGCACGTCGCGCCTCGGCTGTCGGTTCCTGAGGAGAACGTCACGCTGATTGTGCTGCTGACGTTGGCGTAGCCGTTCCGGTAGGCGGAGTTGTTGGTGAAGGTCGCGTCGGGCCGGTGGACGAGCACCTGGCCCGCCGCGCTCTTCTCGACCGAGGGCGTCACCTTGCCGACGCGCCCTTCCTGCGGCTCACCGGCCGCTGCCGTACGATCACCTCTTGCCGGAACCCGGTCGGCGTCGCGATGACGGCGGTGTCCGGATAGGTCGTCAGGCCGCCCGCCCGTGGCGCCGTACCGGGAGCGAGGCCAGTCCTCGCAGGAACAGGTTCTCCCTGTACGGCGGTACGGGGTCGGCCAGCGCAAGGTCAGGGGCCGCCGCGGACAGGGTGGTCAGCGCGATCGCGGCCTCCATGCGGGCCAGCGGGGCGCCCAGGCAGTAGTGCACGCCGAGCCCGAAGCTGAGGTGGCGGCCTGGCTCGCGGGTCAGGTCGAGACGGTCCGGATCGTCGAACACCTCGGGGTCGCGGTTCGCTGAGCCGACCAGCGCGAGGACGGGCTCGCCCGCGCGCAGGACCTGGCCGTGCAGTTCCACGTCCTCGAGGGCGACCCGCGGGATCAGCTGGATCGGCGGGTCGTAGCGCAGGATCTCCTCCACCACGGCGGGAGCGCGCTCGGGATGCCGGGCGAGATAGCCGCTTTGCCCCGCGCGGGCCAGCGCCAGCACGCCGTTGCCGATCAGACTCACGGTGGTCTCATGTCCCGCCACGAGCAGGTCGCTCGAGGTGGTGAGGAGTTCGTCGGTGGTCAGCTCGTCCAACTGGACGAGGGTGCTCAGCATGTCTCCGGCCGGCCGCTCACGGCGCTCCGCCAGCAGTTCCGTGAAGTAGCCGCGGAACGCCTCGCGGGCGCGGTCTCGCTCGGCCAGCGCCTGCTCGGAACCCGTGAGCTCCGCGTCAAGGCCGCGGGCGAGGGCTTGGCTCCAGGCGCCGAAGCGCTCGCGGGCCAGTGGCGGCACGCCGAGAATCTCGCTGATCACCCGGACCGGGAGCGGGTAGGCCAATGCGGCGACCAGGTCGTCCTCGTCCTTCAGGTCGCCGATCAGCTCGTTGGTGATCTCGGCGATCCTGTGACGCATGTGCTCGATCATGTGCGGGGGGTGAAGGCGCGGCTGGCCTACCGCGCCCGGACCACCGCGCACGCCGCGCCCGTGGCCAACGCGCTGCTACGGACGCAGGATCTGCTCGGGCCGCTGCTGGCCGTGGGGGAGCAGCGGCAGTCCGCCCAAGACGCCCTGCGCGCGCAGCTGGCCGAGCTGAGCAGCGGCGCGCTGGCCCAGGTCGAGGCCGCCGAACAGGCCGCGGAGGAGGCGCGGGCCGCCGCGGCGGCGGCCGGGCAACGCGCCACGGAGGCGATGAACACCGCCACCGACCGGATCGCCGCCGCCGAACAGGCTCGGACTCAGGCGGAGAACGCCCGCGATCGCGCCGAAGAACGTGAGCAGGACGCCTGGCGGCAGGTCGGCGAGCACCAGGCCGCCCGCACCCGGGCGGAGCAAGCCGCCGCCGAGGCCGCCGACCGGCAGCGTCAGGCCGAACAGGATCGCGACGCCGCCCGGCAGCGGGCCGCCGAGCTCACCGACCTCCACACCGCGGCGCTCGCCCGGATCGCCGAACTCGAGCGGGAGACGGCCGACCGGCGAAGCGAGCTGGACGGCCTGCGCCAGCAGGCCCGGCAGCAGGAGGAACGTACGCGCGAGGTCGAGCGTGAACGCGACCAGGCCCGCGGCACCGCCACGGCCCACGCTCAACAGGCCGAGCGGCTCCTTCGGGAACTGGCCGCCGAACAGCGGCGGCGTGAGCAGGCGGTCACCTCGGCGGCCGTGGCCGAGCAGGGCCGCGCCGCCGCCGAGCAGGCCGCGACCGCGGCGACCGCCGAGGCCGACCGGCTGCGGGCCGAGCTCGCCGACGTCACCAGCACGCTGAAGACGGCCCGGCAGCAGCGCGAGGAGGCGGTCACCGCCGCCGCCGTGGCGCAGGCCCTGCTGCGCGCGCGGGACACCGCACCCCCGCCCGCCCACGCCGACCCTCCAGGTCACGCCGACCCTGCGCCCGACAGCACGGACGGGACCGCAGCAGCACCGGCAGAACCGTCGTCGGATTGGGCGCCCAGTTCCACCGCGTCAGTGACAGAGCGGTCGGTGACAGAGCGGTCGGTGGCAGACGAGCCGGTGGCAGACGAGCCGGTGGCAGGCGACGCGCCGCCGTCCGAGCATGCCTAGCGGGGTTTCACGACGCGGCGTCGTGGCCGGCAGCTCATCGCCCCCGAAGGCGGCAAGCCGACCCGAGCGGCCACCACAATCACGGAGAACTGCGGGCACCCTCGGTTAAAGCCGATGCCGGTGCCCGCCCAGCAGCCGCCCACCGAGGAGGACCACACAGGACCCTGCGGTCAGCAGCCCACCAGCGAGGAAGGTGCCCCGTGCCCCGGCGAGCGGCAGGACCAGTGCCCCGAGCGCGGCGCCACCCGCGATGCCGGCGTTGTAGGCGCCGGAGTTCGCCGCCAGGGCGATGTCCGTACGGCCGGGCGCGCAGTGCAGCATCGCGTTCTGCGTGGCCATGAACACCGGCCCGAGCGCGCCGCCCATCAGCATCAGGCACACCACCGCCGCCGCCTGGTGAGCGCCGAGCGCGTACAGGCCGAGCATGCCCGCCGCCTGCGTGGCTACGGCGGCGGCCAGCGCGGACTGCGGAAAACGGTCCAGGAACGCCCCCGTGACGCCCACCCCGGCCAGGCACGCGACCCCGAACCCCACGAACAGGACGCTGACCGTGCCAGGGGAGAACCCGCCCACCTCGCCCAGGAACGTCACGATGTAGGTGTATCCCGTGAACGCCCCGGCCGCGGACAGGGCTCCGGTCGCCAGCACCGTCCAGAACCGCCGTACGTCGGGGCCGGTCGCGTAGGCGGCAGGCTCCTCCTCCGGGCGCGACGTCGGCAGCAGCACGGCGATCGTCACCAGCGAGACGAACCCCAGCGCCGCCAGCAGGGCGACGGGCGCCTGCCAGTGGCTCTGCTGCCCCAGCCAGGTCCCCGCGGGGACACCCAGCACGAGGGCGAGCGAGCCGGCGACGGACAGCGCCCCGACCACCCGTCCCCGGACCTCGGGCGCGAACAGCCCCACCGCGACCGGCCCCATGACGGCCCAGAACAGCGCCTGGGCGAGCGCGGTCAGCAGCCGCGCTCCGAGGAGCTGCCAGTAGGAGGTGGCCAGCGCCGCGACGAGGCTGGACACCACGAGCGCGGCCAGCAGCCCCGTGAGCACGTGGCGCCGGGGCACGGCCCGCACGGCGTGGGCGATCGGCACCGACGCGACGGCCACCGTCACGCCGTAACCGGTGACCAGCAGGCCGGCCGCCGACAGGGACACCCGCAGGTCGGCGGAGATGAGCTCCAGCAGGCCGACCGGCAGGTTCTCCGCGGTGTTGAAGGTGAAGGCGGCCAGCATCAGAGCCGCGAGCACCGCTGGCCCACGCCATCGAGCCGTCCCACCGTCCATGCGGACACCCCACCAATCCCGCCGGTCCCACCGCAATGGGTTATCGGCCACGACAGGTCAACAAGCCCCCGGGGCCGTGAGCAGGTCGTGGGCCGCCTCGGCGAAGGCGCGTACCCGGGCTGTGGCGCTTTCTGCCCGCCACAGCAGACCCCATCGCAGCGGCGGGGCGTCGCTGATGGGGACGTAGGCGACGTCGGGGCGGGTGTAGTAGCGCCTGGCCTGCGCGCCGACGGGGAAGGCGCCGAGGCCGGCGCCGATGAGGGTGAGCATCTCGTTGAACGTCGAGGCCGACGGGCCGGGCTCGATCGGTCTCCCCTGCGGGGTGGCGGGCGGGGTGCGGTCCTCCCGCAGGGAGCCGGGCAGCGAGTCGGGCAGTTGAAGGAGCTTCACCCTGGCCAGATCCTCCATGGAGATCCTCTGACGGCGGGCGAACGGATGCCGCGCGGGCACGGCCAGCATCCGTGCTTCTGACACCAGGACCGGCCCGGTGACGATGTCGGGTTCGTCGACCGGGAAGGTGCCCAGCGCGAGGTCGACCTCGCCGGCGCGCAGCCAGGGCATGAGGTCGACCATCTGCGCTTCACGCACCTGTACGTCGCAGTCGGGCTGGCGGCGGCGGAACAGCTCGGCGGCCCCGACGAGCAGGTGCCCGCCCGCCGCGCCGACGAAGGCGACCCGGAGCGTGCCGGTGAGGCCGCGCCCGGTGTCGATCGCCCGCTCGTACGCGGCGATGATCTGGTGCCAGGCGGGCCGGATCTCCCCGTACAGCTGCCGTCCCACGGCGGTCAGCTCCACGCGGCGGCTGCTCCGGTTGAACAGCGGGACCCCGATGCGGCGCTCCAGCTTGGCGATCGTCTGGCTGATCCGGGCGGTGGACACGTGCAGGCGCTCGGCGGTGCGGCCGAAGTGCAGCTCCTCGGCGAGGGTGAGGAACGCCTCCAGCTCGTGCCGCTCCAGCATGGCCGTCCTCCTCGTCGTTAAGCCCAGCTTCACGATCCTTCCACAGGTACGGATTGATCAGCTCCTCGTCCCGCCCGAGAGTGGGACCACTCGCATGTCCTCCGACCTGCACGAATGAGGAAGAACGATGAGCAACGACTTGAACGACCTGCGCTCCCTCGTCCGGGGACGGGTCCTGCTGCCCGGTGACGACGGCTTCGACCAGGCCCGGCGTCCCTGGAACCTGGCCGTCGAACAGCGCGTGCCCGCCGTCGTCGAGGTGGCGGACGCGGCCGACGTCGCGGCCGTGGTCGGCTTCGCCCGCGCGCGCGGCCTGGCCGTCTCGGCCCAGCCCAACGGGCATGGCGCCACCGGGGAGCCGGAGGGCGCGATCCTGCTGCGGACCCGGCGGCTGGACACCCTGGAGATCGACCCGGCCGGCCGCCGGGCCCGCGTCGGCGCGGGTGTGGCGTCGGGCAGCCTCCAGGCCGCCGCGGCCCCGTACGGGCTGACCGGTCTTCCGGGCAGTTCCCCCGTCGTCAGCGTCGCGGGCGTCGCTCTCGGGGGCGGGCTGAGCTGGTTCGGCCGTAAGCACGGCTGGGTCGCCGACAGCGTCACGGCGTTCGACGTGGTCGACGCCGACGGGCGGCAGCGGCGCGTCACCGCCGGCACCGATGCCGACCTGTTCTGGGCGATGCGGGGCGGCGGCGGCTCCTTCGCCGTCGTCACCGCCCTGGAGCTGTCCCTTCACCGCGCGCCCCAGTTGTACGGCGGCCGGGTGCTGTGGGCGGCGGCGCACGCCCCGGACGTGATGGACGCCTTCCGGCAGATCACCGCCACGGCCCCCGACGAGCTGTCCCTCTGGCTGGAGCTGCTGCACTTCCCCGGCTCCGACCCCATGATCGCGGTGGACGCCACCTACCTCGGCGGCGCCGCGGAAGCCCGGGACCTGCTGAGCCCGCTGGAGCGCCTCCCGCATCCCCTCGCCGACGGCAGGCGCCCCATGACCGCCGCCGAACTCGGCACCATCACCGGCGAGCCCACCGACCCCGGCGCCGGCTCCTCGCGCGCCGAGCTGCTCACCGACCTGGACGACACCACGGCCAAGACCCTGCTGGCCGACCCCGTCGCCCCGCTGATGATGGCGCAGGTGCGCCACCTCGGCGGCGCGTTCGCCCGCCCGTCCGACAGCCCGCACGGACCGCTGCTCGAACCGTACGCGCTCTACCTGTTCGGCGTGCCGGCCGACCCGGCCACGGCCGAGGCCGTCACCGTCAGGCAGCGCGAGCTCGCCGAGGCCCTGCCGGTGAGCGGCCGCAAGCCCTTCACCTTCCTCAGGCCCGGAGAGAGCGTGGCCGACGCCTTCACCCCCGCGACGCTGAACCGGCTGCGCGACGTCAAACGCCGCCACGACCCCCACGACACGATCCGCGGCAACTTCCCCATCCCCGGCTGAACGCGGGTCCTAGGTCCAAGGTCCCGGATCATGCCCGACCGACGTCCGATGCCGTGGGCCGTGGCGGACGCCATAGTCGTACCGCACACGACGACATAGGGGGGAGGGGCGATGTTCGGACCGGACGGGCCGAGCCCGGGCGCCGCCCATCCCAGCGCGTTGAAGGGGTGTGCCAACAAATGTCCGCCGGTCCCGGTGCAGCCATGACAGGTCACCGAACCCTCACGGACGAAAGGCACACCCATGTCCATCGATCACTCCCCGGCCCGCAGCCGCCGGCCGGGGTGGAGCCTCGCGCTTCTCGCGCTCGGGCACCTGATCATCAGTCTTGACTTCACCATCATCTTCGTGGCCCTGCCGGACATCGCGGCCGAGGTCGGCTTCACGCCGCACACCCTGCAATGGGTGGTCACCATGTACGCCGTCCTGTACGGAGGCTTCCTGCTGGTCGGCGGCCGGCTGTCCGACCTGGTGGGACGCCGGCGCATGTTCGTGCTCGGCATGACCCTGTACGGCGTGGCGTCCCTGCTGGGCGGCCTGGCGACCGCGCCGGCGATGCTGCTGGCCGCGCGCGCCCTGCAGGGCCTCGCCGGCGCGATCCTGTTCCCCGCGGTGCTGGCCCTGGTCAACACCGCCTTCGCCGAGGGCAGAGAGCGCAACCGGGCGCTGACGGTCTGGGCCATGGCGGGCGCCGGCGGGCTCACCGCGGGCGCGCTGGCCGGCGGGGTGCTCACCCAGGCGCTGGGCTGGCAGGCGGTGTTCTACGTGAACGTCCCGCTGGCCGTCGCCGGTGCCGCGGCCGCTTTCGCCCTGCTGCCCGCCGACGGCCGGGCCACCAAGGGGAGCGTGGACGTGCCCGGAGCGCTGACCGGCACCGGGGGCGTCACGTTGTTGATCTTCGCGGTCGCGCACGGCTCCGAGGCGGGCTGGGCGCGGACCGAGGTGATCGCGGCGGCCGTTCTGGCGGTGGTCCTGCTGGCGGCGTTCCTGCTCCTCCAGGCCCGTGGCCGGGCGCCGCTGATGCCGCTGCGGCTGTTCCGCAACCGCGCGCTCAGCGGAGCGATCATGGTCATTCTCATCTTCGGGCTGACGACGCAGTCCGTGCCGTACTTCCTGACCCTGTATTTCCAGGACGTCCTCGGCCTGAGTGCCCTGGAGACCGGGCTGGCGTTCCTCGGCCCGACCCTGTCGATCACCGCCGGCAACTTCCTCAGCGAGCGGCTGAACCATCGTTTCGGCACCCGCAGCACGCTGGTCGCCGGCATCGTGCTCAACGCGGTCGGCGCCGCGCTGCTGGCTCCCGGCATGTACGAGGACGGCTCCGTCCTCACCGTCCTGGCCGGGGTCGTCGTCATCGGTCTGGGCATGGGCATCACCTATGAGGCCATGTGGATCGCCGCCGGCACCGGCGTCCCCGCGGACGAGCAGGGTCTGGCCTCGGGGGTGGCCTCCACCGCGCTGCAGGTGGGAACCGCCGCCGGTCTGGCCGTTCTCGTGGCCGTCGCCAACCGCGACATCGCAGGGCTGTCCGGCGAGGTGCTGCGCGCCGCCTCCGCCGAAGGCATGCGGGTCGCCGTCTACGTGCTGGGCGCGATCATGCTGACGGCCGTCCTGGCCGCGTTCAGGCTCCCCGGCCAGCGCGCCAAGGCCGCCGCGGCGTCCGACCCGGACGCCGCCGACCTGCGCCCCGCCGGCTGACGGGTGTCCGGGTGCTCCGGGGCCGGAGCACCCGGATCTGACGTTGTGATCGGGCTCGTCCGCTGCCGGCGCCGCGTAGTACGATGACGGTCGAAGTTTGACGGTCTTCGTACTTTTATGGAGGGGTTCACATGGCCAGGACGGTGCTGTTCCACGAGCTCGGCGGGCCCGAGGTGATGAGGTTGGAGGACCGGGACCCGGGCGAGCCCGGACCGGGTGAGGCGCGCGTCCGGGTGGAGGCGATCGGCGTCAACAGGGCCGAGGCCCTGTTCAGGAGCGGTCACTACATCGAGCCGGTCAAGCAGCTGCCCGCCAGGCTCGGCTCCGAGGCCGCCGGCACGATCGAGGCGGTCGGCCCTGGCGTGACCGGCTTCGAGCCGGGACAGCCGGTCAGCGTCGTGCCGAACTTCTCCCAGAACGACTACGGCGTCTACGCCGAGCGGGCGATCGTGCCGGCCACCGCGCTGCTGCACCGCCCCGAGCAGGTGGACGCCGTCTCCGGCGCGGCCGTGTGGATGCCGTACCTGACCGCCTACGGCGCGATGGTGGAGATCGGCCGCATGAGGGCGGGGGACGTGGCCGTGGTGAACGCGGCCTCCAGCAGCGTCGGCCTGGCCGCGATCCACACCGCCGACCGCCTGGGCGCCGTGCCGGTGGCGGTCACCCGTACCCGCGCCAAGGCCCGGCAGTTGCTCGACGAGGGCGCGGCGGAGGTCATCGTCTCGGACGAGGAGGACGTGACCGGACGCGTGCTGGAGCTGACCGGCGGCCAGGGCGCCCGGTACGTCTTCGACGCCGTCGCAGGTCCGGGCGTGGTCGACCTGGCCAGGGCGGTGGCCGCCGACGGGACGTTGTTCCTGTGGGGCGCGCTCAGCGGTGAGCCGACCCCGTATCCCGGGTTCGACCTGGGCATGCCCGCCCTGAACATGCGGACGTACACAATGCTGGAGATCGCCAAGGACCCGGTGCGGCTGCGCCGGGCCGCCGCGTTCGTCGCCTCGGGGCTGCGGAGCGGGGCGTTCCGGCCGGTGGTGGACCGGGTGTTCCCGCTGGAGGAGATCGTGCAGGCGCATCGGCACATGGAGTCCGGCAACCAGTTCGGCAAGATCGTCGTCACCGTGGACCACTGACGCAGGAACGCCCGGTGCGGCCCGTTCGTCGTCATGGTGTGACCCTCCCATCCGAACTCGACGAACGGCTGCGCGAGGCGGCCGCGAGGATGCACCGCGCCGAGCACGTCCGGCGCCTGCGCGAGACCACCGCACAGCAGATCGCGGACGTCCGCGCCACCCTGGAGGACCTGGAGTCCAAGCTGGCCGAGGAGGAGCGTGACGTCGCCCGCCTTGAAGGCGGGCTGTCCGCCGTGCTGGCCCGGGTGCTGGGCAACCGCGAGGAGCGGCTGGAGCGCGAGCGCGCCGAGGCGGCCGTGGCCAGGGAGCGGGTCGACGGTCACCGGGCCCGGCTCGCGGATCTCGAAGCCGACGCGGCGGCGACCGACGCCGAGCTGGCCGTGCTCGCCTCCGCGCCCGGGGAGTACGCCCGGCTGTTGGCCGAGAAGGAGCGGCAGCTCATCGACAGCGGCGATCCGCGCGCCCGCGAGCTGGCCGACCTCGCCGCCGCGCTCGACCGGTCGAGCGCCGAGGTGCGCGAGTGCGACGAGGCCCACCAGGCGGGGCGGGGCGCACTCGACGCGCTGAACGTCGTGCTGGGTTTCCTCGGCTCCGCCAGGAACGCCTCCACCTTCGACATGCTCGGCGGCGGCCTGCTCGCCGACGCCTACGAGCACAGCAAGCTGACCAGCGCCGACCAGGCCGCCTGGCATGCCCAGCGGGCTCTGGACGTCTTCTCCCGCGAGCTGGCCGACACCGGGGTCGTCGCGGCCCGGCCGGTGATGCCCAAGGTGGACACGCGGTGGTTCGTGGACGCCTTCTTCGACAACATCATCACCGACGCGCTCAAGCATCAGCGCATCGAGAAGACCAGGGCCGGGGTGAACAAGCTGGCGCAGTGGGTGCGCGACACCGGGGCGTACCTGGAGACGCTCCGGGCCGAGTTGCTGGCCGAGCGGGCCCGGCTGCTGGCCAGGCGCGAGGAGCTTCTGCGCCCCGCCTGATCGAGCGCGGTCAGCCGGCGGCGGGAACGAGGGCGTCGTGCCGGCGTGCGGTGTCGGTGTACTGGTGCAGCCAGGAGAGCCGGCCGTCGGTGACCCGCCACAGGACGAACTCGGCCCGGTGGGGGCGGCCGGTGGCGCGGGCGACGCCCCGGTGGTGACCCGTGACCACGATGAGCGCGGAATCGCGGATGCAGCAGGGCCAGGATCGCGGCGCGTCGCCCGCCTGGGCGGCGCGGTAGAAGTTCTCGACGACGTGGAGCGCTGTGGACGTCCCGCCGACTCCCGGTATTAGAGGCTTTTCTCTAGAATGATGTCATCATCACTCACGGGAGGCGCGCGCCGAGCGGACCGGCGGCCGCGGCGGCCCGCGCCCGCGTGACGCGGCGGCGCCGGCTCGGCAGCCCGAGCGTCGGGTTGGCGACGCCCCAGGCGGCGCTCTTGCAGATCAGCTCCTTGTAGACGGCGGCGAGCCGGCCGGTCAGGACCGCCGGCACGGCGCGGTCGTCGGCGGTGACGTACTGGATCAGGCCCTCCTTGCGGCCCAGCGAGACGCACTGGTTGAAGTAGCGGATCGTGGTGGCCGGGAGCCTGCCTCCGGTCAGGCGCGCCGCGATCGCGTCGGCGGCCTGCCAGGCGGTCGGCGTCCCGGAGGCGCACGACATGCGCAGCGGCTTGTTCCCGGGGCCCATCACCAGGGCCGCGTCGCCGATCGCGTACACGTCCGGGTGCGAGACCGAGCGCATGGTCGCGTCGACCACGATCTGGCCGGTGCCGGTGACCTCCAGGGCGGTCGCCCTCGCGATCGGGTGGACCGCGAAGCCGGTGGTCCACACGGTGACCGCGGCCGGGATGTCCCGGCCGTCGGCGGTGCTGACGCGGCCGGCTGCGACGGCGGTGACGTCGGCGCGCTCGTGCACGGTGACCCCGAGCCGGCCGAACACCTTCCGCAGGTGCTCGCGGCCCTTGGGCGAGAGCCAGTCGCCGAGTCCGCCGCGGACGGAGAGGGCGACGTCGAGGTCGGGGCGGGCCTCGGCGAGCTCGGCCGCGGCCTCCACGCCGGTCAGGCCGCCGCCGACGACGAGCACGGCCTGCCCGGCGTCGAGGCGGGCCAGGCGCTCGCGCAGCCGCAGCGCTCCGGAACGGCCGGCGAGCTCGTACGCGTGCTCGGCGGCCCCGGGAACCCCTTGGGCGTCCCAGCCGCTGCCGAGGGCGTAGACGAGCGTGTCGTAGGAGAGCTCTTCGACGCCGTCCGCGTCGGCGACGGTCACGGTCCTGCGGCCGGCGTCGACGCCGGCGACCTGCGCGAGCCGCAGCTCGACCCCGCTGCCCGCGAACATCGCCCGCAGCGGCCGGGGCTTGAGGTCCTGACCGGCCGCGAGCTGGTGCAGGCGGACACGTTCGACGAAGTCGGGCTCGGCGTTGACGAGGGTGATGGTGACGTCCTCGCGGCGGAGCCTCCTGGCGAGGCGTCCCGCGGCGGTGGCTCCGGTGTATCCGGCTCCGAGAACGATGATGCGGTGCTGCATGCCCTTGCTCCTGTCCGGCGAGGTTCGCCTCTTGAACCGGGCAGCGCGCCGCTTCCTGACAGGATCGGGGTGTGAAGCGCCTCACATCCCGGGTCACAAGCCGGCGATCACGGGCTCCCCGTGGTCGCCGGCCGCCCACCGCGCGGTCGCGCGTTCGAGCTTGGCGGGGTTGAACTGGCTGCGGAACGCGGCGATGCCCCCGGCGGTGATCTCCAGACACATGACGCCGACGACCCGGCCGTCCACGACGGCCACGAGGGCGGGCTCTCCGTTGGCGGTCCGGACGTGAACCTCGGGCGAGCCGCCGACCAGGGCCCGCTTGGCCGCGGCGGGCTTGAACAGGCCCCGCAGGAACGTCGCGACCGCGACGGCGCCCTCGAACGCCTTGACGCGGGCCGGGATCTTCCCGCCGCCGTCGCCGATCGCGACGGCGTCCTCGGTGAGCAGGCGCAGGAGAGGCTCGATCCGGCCGCTGGCGGCGGCCGCCAGGAACTCCTCGACGATCCGCCTCGTCGCGGCCTCGTCGATCTCGGTGCGGGCCCTGCCGTCGGCGACGTGCTTCTTGGCGCGGTGGAAGATCTGCTGGCTGGCGGCCTCGGTGATGTCGAGGATCCCGGCGATCTCCCGGTGCGGGTAGTCGAACGCCTCCCGCAGCACGTACACCGCCCGCTCGCTGGGGGAGAGGCGTTCCATGAGGGTGAGGACCGCGTACGAGACCGATTCGCGCTGCTCGGCGGTGTCGGCCGGGCCGAGCATCGGGTCCCCGGCGAACAGCGGCTCGGGCAGCCACCGGCCCACGTAGGTCTCGCGGCGCGCCCGCGCGGAGGCGAGCTGGTTGAGGCACAGGTTGGCGAGGACCTTCGTCAGCCAGGCCTCGGGGACCTCGACGCGGCCGACGTCGGCGGCCTGCCAGCGCAGGAACGTCTCCTGCACGGCGTCCTCGGCCTCCACGGCGGAGCCGAGCAGGCGGTAGGCGATGGCCTCCAGGCGCGGCCTGGCGGCTTCGAACCGGTCGACGTCGGCCGCGGTCAGGGACATGTCCCGATCCTAGGTCGTCACGTCTTCCCTCAGGCGATCGCGGCGCTCTCGCGGCGGAAGCCGACCTGTTCGCCGACCACGTGCTCGCGCTGCGCGTGGTCGGCCAGCACCCGGGTGGTCTCCATCGGCGGCGGCCAGCTGATCGCGCCAGGCGGCGGGTTCGCGGGCGGTGATCGCCGAGACGCGCTCATGCCCCAGCCCGGAGCCGCACGAGCTGTCGGGAGATCGTCTCAACTGACCAAAATGACCAATCTGGTCAGTTGGTCGGCTACTCTGAGCGGGAAGCCCCGAGAGGAGTCGACATGACGAACATCGGAAAGACCGGCCGGGCGCTGGTGGTCGGGCTGGGAATCGCCGGCATCGCCACCGCGCTGCGGCTGCGGCAGGTCGGGTGGGAGCCCGTCGTGGTGGAACGAGCGCCGGCACGCCGCTCCGGCGGATACTTCATCGTCCTGTTCGGCGCCGGCATCGCCTCGGCCCGGCGCCTGGGCGTGCTGGAGGCCATTGGAGACCGCAGCGGCCCCCACGTCACCAGCTACGAGGTAGACCGCGCGGGAGGCCGCCGTCCCGGTATGAACCCCTTCGCCATGGCCACCGGCCCCCGGCCACTGCTGCGCGGGGATGTGGAGCGAGGATTGTTCGAGGCACTGCCGGACGATGTGGAGATCCGCTACTCCACCGTGCCCACCCGCATCGTCCAGGACGACGCTGCGACGGAGGTGACGCTGCACGACACGGCCGCCGACGCCACCGTCACCGAGCGCTTCGACCTGGTGATCGGCGCCGACGGGCCTTAGAGGAGGCTGAGTGCAGAAATTAGCGGTAGAGAGTTGATCTTCGTACCGGTTCGGCGACAGTGCCTGTTTGGGCAGGTCTCTGGGCTTACGTTCCTGGGCCATGCCCTTCGAATTTCTCTCTGATGAGCAGATCGCCCGCTATGGCCGCTTCCCTGAGGAGCCCTCCGCCGCTGAGCTGGAGCAGTTCTTCCGGCTGGACCGCGCTGCCTTGGATGCGCTGGCCTCGAAACGGCGTCCGGCCACGAAGCTCGGCTGGGCCGTGCAGTGGGGCACGGTGCGCATGCTGGGGGTGTTCCTGACCGACGACCCGCTGGCCGTGCCGCCGGAGGCGGTGGCGTTCGTCTCCGAGCAACTCGGTCTGGATCCGGCGCATTTGGCCGACTACGGGCAGCGGCAGCAGACGGTGTACGAGCACGCCTGGGAGATCCGGGAGTTATTGGACTACCGCGACTTCGGTTCGTGCGAGAGCGAGGTGCGCCAGTACGTGGCGGCGCGGGTGTGGGCCTCGGCGGAGGGGCCTCGGGCGCTGTTCGACCGGGCCCGGGTGCACATGCTCAAGGAGCGCATCCTGCTGCCGGGCATGACCGTGCTGGTGCGGCTGATCGGCGAGGTGCGGCGGGCGGAGAACGAGCGGCTGCACGCGCTGCTGTCAGGCCGGTTGCCGGCCGAGATGCGCGCCGCGCTGGTGGGGCTGCTGGAGGTGCCGGACGGCAAGCGCCGCTCAGAGCTGGAGCGGTTGCGGACGGCGCCGACCAAGGCCTCGGGCCGGGTGCTGGCCGACGAACTGCGCCGGGTGGCCGAGATCGCCCAGCTCGGCGCCAGAGGGGTGGCCACCGATCCGGTGCCGGCGGTCAAGCTGGGAGCTCTGGCCCGATACGGGCTGGCGGCCAAGGCACCCACCTTGCGGGATCTGGCCGCCGATCGGCAGGGCGCGACGCTGCTGGCCACGGTGCGGCACCTGGAGACCGCCTCGGTCGATGACGCCCTGGACGTGCTGGATCTGCTGATCTCCTCCAACCTGCTGGCCCGCGCGGAGCGGGCGGGCAAAGCCGAGCAGCTGCGCACCTTCCCGCGGTTGCGCAAGGCGGCGCGGACGATGGCCTCGGCGATGGAGGTGCTCATGGCGGTGCCGGAAGCGACCGAGGAACGCCTGGTGTCGCTGGTGGAGGTGTGGAAGGCGATCGAGGAGGTCGTGCCGCGCGAAAAGCTGGCCTCGGCGGTGGAGACGGTGGCGGCGTTCGTGCCGGTCAGCGATGACGACGCGGCCGCGCAGTGGCGGGCCGAGCTGGTCAAGCGCTACCGCACCGTGCAGGGCTTCATCGACCCGCTCCTGCAGACGATCCGGTTCCGCACGGTCGAGGCCGGCACACCGGTGCTGGCCATGGTCCGCGCCGCCGCGGCGATGGCCAAGAGCCGCCGCCGCTACACGCCCGGTGACATCGCCGCGCATGACGAGCTGATCACCGGGTCGTGGCGGCCGCTGGTGTACCGCAACCCCGATCTTCCCGACGGGCAGGTCGACAAGGCCGCGTTCGTGCTGTGCGCGCTCATGCACCTGCACACCGCGCTGCGCCGGCGCGATGTGTTCGCCGACGGCTCGGAGCGGTGGAGCGATCCGCGAGCCCGGCTGCTGGACGGCCAGGCATGGGAGCAGGCACGGCCACGCCTGCTGACCTCGCTGGAACTCGAGCTGGAGCCGGCCGGGCACCTGGCCGAGCTCGCCAGCGCGCTGGAGGGCGCCTATGTGCGCGTGCTGGACGGGCTCGGCAGCAACACCGCGGTGCAGTTCGCCGGCGGCCGGCTGCGGCTGGAGAAGCTCGGCCCGCTGGCCGAGCCGCCGCTGATGAAGGAGCTGCGCAGCCTGGTCGACGGCATGTTGCCCCGGCTGGACTTCCCCGAGCTGCTGCTGGAGGTGTTCGACCGCACCGGCCTGCCCGCAGACTTCACCCACGTCTCCGGCGTCGACGCGACGATGGACGACTTCCCGATGAGCCTGGCCGCCCTCATCGTGGCCGAGGCGTGCAACGTCGGGCTGGTCCCGATCGAGAAGCCGAACGTGCCCGCCCTGACCCGGGCCCGGCTGCAGCAGGTCGACCAGGGCTATCTGCGGGCGGAGACGATCGCGGCGGCCAACGCCCGGCTGATCGGCGCCCAGGCCGGCATCGGCATCGTCCGGCATTGGGGCAGCGGGCACATCGCCTCGGCCGACGGGCTGCGCTTCGTGGTCCCGGTGGCCAGTCTGCACGCCGGGCACAACCCGATCTATTTCGGCCGGCAGCGCGGCGCGACCTGGCTGAACGTGGTCAATGACCAGGTGATGGGGATCGGCGGGCTGGTGGTGCCGGGCACGCTGCGCGACTCGCTGTTCATCCTGGACGCCATCCACAACCTCGACGGCGGCCCCCGCCCCGAAACGGTGGTCACCGACACCGCCAGCTACTCCGACCTGGTGTTCGGCCTGTTCGCGATCTGCGGCTACCAGTTCTCCCCGCGTATCGCAGACCTGGCCGACATGCGGCTGTGGCGGACCAACACGGCCGCCACCTACGGGCCGCTGGAGCACATGTCCCGCCACGTCGTCCGCCTGGACCGGATCCGCGCCCACTGGGGCGACATGCTGCGCGTGGCCGGTTCGCTGACGATGGGTACCGTGCGCGCCTACGACCTGATCCGGATGCTGTCGGCCGAGGGCCGCCCCACCGGCCTGGGCGAGGCGTTCGTGCACTACGGCCGCATTTTCAAGACTCTGCACCTGCTGCAGTTCCTGCACGATGAGGGCTACCGCAGGATGATCGGCACGCAGCTGAACGTGCAGGAGGCCCGGCACCGGCTCGCCCGCAAGATCGCCTTCGGCAACCGCGGGCAGTTGCGCCAGCGTTACCGCGAGGGCATGGAGGACCAGCTCGGCAGCCTCGGCCTGGCGCTGAATGCGGTCATCTGGTGGAACAGCCTCTATCTGGATGCCGCCGTGCAGCGGCTGCGTGCCCAAGGCTTCCCGGTCACCGACGAGATGTGCGCCCGGCTGTCGCCGATCCAGTACGAGCACATCAACTTCCTGGGCCGCTACGCCTTCACCCGCGCTGACGTCGGCTCCGGGCTGCGCCCCTTCCACGACGTGCCCGCCCCGGCCGGGTGAGCTCGCCGTCGTCGACGGGCGGTCAGCAGCAGAACTTCAGGTAGTCCTGCAGGTCGTCGAGGATGCGGGCGACACCGTCACGATCGCCTCGATACAGCACCTCCTTGCCGTCGCGGCGGGAGGTGACGATGCCGCCGCGACGCAGCAGGGCGAGCTGCTGGGAGGCGGCGGACTGGCTGATGCCGGCGCGTTCGGCGACCTGGTTGACCGACAGCTCGGCGCCCTGGGCGAACAGCAGCATGATCTGCTGACGTCCGGGGTTGGCCAGGGCCTTGAGGAAGTCCTGAGCGGCCTGGGGTAGCTGCGGCGCGCATGTGGCGCCCGTCGGCGCGTCCGCTGTCGCGGCTGGGGATGTCGCGGGTTCGGCCATGGGTGCTCCCTTCTGCTCCGGCACTCTATCCCTCGTTTCAAGTTATTGACATATTATGAAATGACGGTACGTTCTGCGGCATGCCCCTCGACAACGACAACATCGTGATCGTCGGAGCCGGACAGTCCGGCCTGGCCGCCGCCCATGCCGCCCTGGAGCAGGGACTACGGCCCCTTCTGCTGGAAGCCTCCGATCGGGCCGCCGGATCCTGGCCGCGCTACTACGACAGCCTCGCCCTGTTCTCGTCCGCCCGTTACAGCAGCCTGCCCGGCCTTGCCTTCGACGGCGACCCCGAGCGCTACCCGCGCCGCGACGAAGTCGTCGCCTACCTGGAGCGGTATGCCGCCACCCTGATCGAGCGCGGCGCCGAGCTGCGCACCGGCGCCCGCGTCGAGGCCGTCCATCTTGCCGTCCATCCTGCCGTTCATCCCGGCGGCGAGCCCGGCGCGAGCGGCTTCCTCGTTCGCCTGGCCGACGGGCAGGAGCTGACCGCTCCTGCCGTCATCGCGGCCAGCGGTTCCTTCGGCCGCCCGAACCGGCCCGCGCTGCCCGGCCTGGACACCTTCACCGGCCCGGTGCTGCACGTCGCCGACTACCGCTGCCCGGCCTCGCTGCCGGGCGGGCACGTCGTCGTGGTGGGGGCGGGCAACTCGGCGGTCCAGGTCGCCTACGAGCTGGCCACCGACATGGCCACCGACATGGCCACCGACGTGGCCACCGGGCGCCGGGTGACGCTGGCCAGCCGGGAGCCGATCCACTTCGTGGCCCAGCGCCCGCTGGGACGTGACCTGCACTTCTGGTTCCGCGTGACCGGGTTCGACCGGCTGCCGCTGGCCCGCGCCGAGGCCCCGCCCGCCTCGCCGGTGCTCGATGACGGCCGCTACCGCCAGGCGCTGCGCGAGGGCCGCTACACGCGCCGGCCGATGTTCACCCGGCTCGACGGCGATCACGCGGTCTGGCCCGACGGCGGCCGCGAGCGCGTCGATGCGGTGCTGCTGGCCACCGGCTACCGGCCGAACCTGCCCTACCTCACCGACCTGGGCGCACTGGACAACGGCGGTCACCCGCGCCAGCGCCGCGGTCTGTCGCTGACCCATCCCGGCCTGGGCTATCTGGGCCTGGAGTGGCAGCGCACGCCCTCCTCCAACACCCTGCGCGGCGTCGGCGCGGACGCCGCGCACGTGGTGGGGATGCTCGCCCGTCACCTGCGTGGCGCTCCGCAGCGCGCCGGGGAGCGCTCCTGAGGCTGCTCGGCTCTTCACTCTGGCCACAAGGCTGATTTGACTTCCGTCTAAGCAGTGACGCATGATGACTTCTGCTTAGATGAACTTCTATTCAAAGGGGTGCGTGATGCGCGCTCTGTTCACCCGGCGCCGCCCGTCCATCGACCGGGCCGGCTTCACCGTCGACAAGGCCACCTCGCGGGTGTGCGACCTCGACTGCCGCGCCGATGCCGCCATCGAGCGCGCCCGCCTCTACGCCACGTTCCCGTCCTTCCGCTAACCCTCTCGCCACCTGGAGAAACAGTCATGAGCGACAGTTGCTGCGGCCCCACCCCCATCGCGATCGAGCAGATCACGGCCCCTCAGCAGGCCACCTCAGGGCAGTGGGACGACCTGCCCGTCGTCGTGATCGGCGCAGGTCCGGTCGGGCTGGCCGCCGCCGCCCACCTGGCCGAGCGCGGCCTCGACTTCCTCCTCTTGGAAGCCGGCGACCGCGTCGCCTCCTCAGTCGCGCAGTGGGGACACGTACGGGTGTTCAGCCCGTACCGGTACAACATCGACGCCGCCGCCCGCCGCCTGCTGGAGGCCGACGGCTGGACGGCCCCGGACTCCGACTTTGCCGACCGGCGCTGAACTCATCGACGACTACCTCGTCCCGCTGGCCAAGCTGTTCGGCGACAAGGTGCGGCTCGGCGCGAAGGTCACCGCGATCAGCCGCCTCGGCTACGACCGCGTACGCACGACAGGCCGCGAGCAGATGCCGTTCCTCATCCGCCTGGCCGACGGCACCGAACTACAGGCCCGCGCGATCATCGACGCCTCCGGCACCTACACCAGCCCGAACGTGCTCGGCGCCAGCGGCCTGCCCGCCCACGGCGAGCACGAGGTGTTCGTCGACCACGCCCTGCCCGACGTGCTCGGCGCAGACCGTGACCGCTACGAGGGCAAGCGCGTGCTGGTCGTCGGCGCCGGCCACTCGGCCGCCACCACCCTGCTCGCGCTGGCCGAGCTGCCGGACACGCCGATCACCTGGGCGATCCGCGCCGGCGACGCCAGCCGCACCTACGGCGGCGGCGACGCCGACGCTCTCCCGGCCCGCGGCGCGCTCGGCACCCGGCTGCGCGTCCACGTCGAATCCGGCCGTATTAAGTTGCTGACCGGCTTCTTCACCCACCGCGTCAACGCCACCGACCAGGGCATCCAGGTGATCAGCCGCGACCCGTCCGGCCACGAGCAGAGCGTCACCGTGGACCGCATAGTGTCGGCCACCGGCTACCGCCCCGACCACTCCATCGCCTCCGAACTGCGCCTGGACCTGGACCCGGTGCTCGGCTCCACCCGCGCCCTGGCCCCGCTGATCGACCCCAACCAGCACTTCTGCGGCACCGTCCCCGCCCACGGCGTTGACGAACTCGCCCACCCCGAGCCCGGCTACTACGCGGTCGGGGTCAAGAGCTACGGCCGCGCCCCGACCTTCCTGATGGCCACCGGGTATGAGCAGGTCCGCTCGGTCGTGGCGGCGCTGGCCGACGACTGGCAGGCGGCCCGCGACGTGCAGCTCGACCTGCCCGAGACCGGCGTGTGCTCCTCCAACCTGGTCCAGGCCCAGGAGCAGCGCGTCGGCCTGGCCACCGGCATCAGCGGCGGCCTGCTGGCGGCCCCGCTTCCGCTCACCACCGTCGGAGCGTCGGCCGAGTCCGGCGGCAGCTGCTGCGGCTGAAGGAAGCACCCCGATGTCTGACGGCTACCCCACCGCCGCCCAGAAGGAAGCACTGCGCCTCATCTGCGACCACGAGCCGATGCCCGCCCACCGGCTGGCCGACGAACTGGTCGCCGCCTGCAAGCCCAGCACCAACCCCGGCTACGGCCCGGCGATCGCCCGGATGGCAGGAACGCTCGCCTGGCGGCTGCAGGCTCAGGGCTTCATCGCCGAAACCCTCGCGGGCGACTGGGCGACCACGACCGAGGGGCGCGTGCTGATCGCCTGTCCAGCATGAGTTCCCCCGCCGAGACCGCCGGCCTCCAACAGCAGGGCGGCGGTCCGCCGCGCTCCCGGCATGGCCGGCGGGTCGTGGCCGCGCTGGCCGTCACCCAAACCATCGGCTACGGCGTGCTCTACTACGCCTTCTCGGTCTTCCTCGTCCCGATGGCCCGCGACCTGCACGCCACCAACGCCCAGGTGGCCGCCGCGCTGACGGTGTCCGTGCTGATCGCCGCTGTCTGTGCGCCGCTCGCCGGGCGGTGGCTGGACGCCCACGGCGGGCGCGCGCTGATGACGCTCGGTTCGCTGCTCGGCACAGGGACGGTGCTGGCCTGGTCACAGGTCACCGCGCTGTGGCAGCTCTACCTGGTCTTCGCCGCCATCGGCATCGCCTGCTCGATGGTGCTGTACGAGGCCGCGTTCGCCGTCATCATCGCCTGGTACGGCGCCGACGCACGAGGCCGTACGCGAGGCATCCTGGCCCTCACCATCGTCGCCGGGTTCGCCTCCTCGATCTTCATCCCGCTCACCGGCCTGCTGGTCGACGCCTACGGCTGGCGCCAGGCTCTCGTGGTCCTCGGTCTGGTCTACGGCCTGGCGGCGATCCCGCTGCACGCGCTGGTGATCCGCCGCCGCCCGGCCCACTCTCGCACACCCGAGGCCGCTGGGGAACGCGCCGACCTGGTCAGGGCCGCCGTGCGCCGCCGTCCGTTCTGGCTGCTGGTGATCGCCTTCACCGCCAGCGGCGGCGCGGTCGCCGTCGTCGCCGTCGTGCTGGTCACCTACCTCATCCACCTCGGCCACAACCCGGTCCTGGCCGCCACGCTCGCCGGACTGCTCGGCGTCCTGTCGGTCACCGGGCGGCTGGTCACCACCGGTCTGCAGACCCGTCTGCCCGCCGCTCTCATCGCCGCCGCGATCTACGCGCTGCAAGGCGTCGCGGCGCTGCTCCTGCCGGTCCTGGGAGCGAGAGTCGCGGGCGCGATCGGCTGCGTCCTGCTCTTCGGGCTCGGCTTCGGCATCGGCTCCATCACGCTGCCGCACCTGCTCGTGCAGCGGTACGGCACCGCCGCCTACGCCACCTTGTCGGGCCGCATCGCGCTCTTCTCCGTCGCCGACAAGGCCCTGGCTCCCCTCGGCGCGGTCGCCCTGGCCCAGGCCGTCGGCTACACCTGGGTGATGAGCGCGGTGGCCGCCGTCTGCGTCACCGCCGCCTTGTCCTTGGTCGCCTACCATCGCGTATAATTTAGACGAATGTCGAATTAAGGAGCCGCGGATGACCGCCGTGACGATCCAGTGCTGCGCGCCGATCGCCCGCGAGCCGCTCAGCGAGGCCGACGCCGCTGAACTGGCCACGCTGCTCAAGGCCGTGGCCGATCCGGTACGGCTGCGTCTGCTGTCGATGATCGGCTCCCACCCCGGCGGCGAGGCGTGCGTGTGCGACCTGACCGGCGTCTTCGACCTGACCGCCCCGACCATCTCCCACCACCTGAAGGTGCTGCGTACCGCCGGGCTCATCGACGGCGAACGCCGTGGCACCTGGGTCTACTACCGGATCATCCCCGAGGTGGTGAACAAGCTGGGCGCGCTGTTCGCACCGCTCGCCGCCCCCGCCACGGCGCAGAACGGCCCGGTGGACGTGGAACTCCTCAACGCATGACCGACGCGGCCCGCCTGGCCGATGTCGTGGTCATCGGCGCCGGACAGGCCGGGCTGGCGGCCGGCTACTACCTGCGGCGTGCAGGCGCCGACTTCGTCATCCTGGACGCCCAGCAGACGCCCGGCGGAGCCTGGCAGCATGCCTGGCCGTCCCTGCGGCTGTTCTCGCCCGCGCAATACAGCTCCCTGCCCGGCCGCATGATGCCGATCCCGGCCGACGGCGGCTATCCGGACGCCGCCCACGTCGTCGCCTACCTCACCGACTACGAGCAGCGTTACCGCCTGCCGATCGTCCGCCCCGCCGCCGTGCAGGCCGTGCGACGTGCCGGTGACCGCCTCGCCGTGGAAAGCAGCGCCGGCACCTGGCGCGCCCGGATCGTCGTCAGCGCCACGGGCACCTGGTGGCGCCCCTACGTCCCGCACTACCCCGGCATCGGTGACTTCCGCGGCGAGCAGCTGCACACCTCCGGCTACCGCGGCCCCGAGCCCTTCCACGGGCGCCGGGTGCTGGTCGTGGGCGGCGGCAACTCCGCCGCGCAGATCCTCGCCGAACTCTCCCAGGTCGCCCAGACCACCTGGGCGACACTGCGCCCGCCCCGGCTGCTGCCCGACGAGATCGACGGCCGCGCCCTGTTCGACCTGGCCACCCGCCGCCACCGTGCCGCGCAGACGGGCGAGCGCGTCGAGGGCATCGGCGACCTGGGCGACATCGTCGCCGTCGCGCCCGTGCGCGAGGCCCGAGACCGGGGCGCGCTCAAGGCCGAGCCCATGTTCTCCCACATCACCCCCGACGGGGTGGCGTGGGCCGACGGCAGCACAGCGGCGTGCGACGCGATCGTGTGGTGCACCGGCTTCCGACCTGCACTGGCTCACCTGGCCCCGCTACGGCTGCGCGGCCCCGGCGGCGTGATCGGCACCGACGGCACCCGCGCCCTGGCCGAACCGCGCCTGCATCTGCTCGGCTATGGCGATTGGACCGGCCCGGCCTCGGCCACCCTCATCGGCGCCGGCCGCACCGCCCGCCAACTGGCCGCAGAGGTCATCGCCCAGCTCTAGGCGCACGCACTTCAGTGATATTCACACGTTGATTCGACCCACGTCTATCTTGACGAACATCTAAACAGCATGAGATCGTGACTCCTGATTCGACATGCATCTAAGTGTTGATGACCTTGACCTCGCACCGGCAGAAGGGCAACCACCATGACGACGAACCAGACCAGCGGCGGCTTCATCGGCGACCTGGCAGAGGCTTTCGCACCGCCCGCCGCCGGCGGCTGCTGCGGAGCTCCTGCCTCCCCCTCCCCGGCCAGTGACACAGCCCAGCAGGCAGATGCGGTCGCCACCGCCTGCTGCGGCAGCACGTCCGCCGCCCAGCAGGCCGCCCAGGCCGGCTGCTGCGGTCAGGCGCCGGCCCCCGCCGTCACCCCGGCCGCCGAGGCAGCCTCCACCGGCTGCTGCGGATGACCTCCACCATGCCGGACACCCCTCAGACACCCGGCCTGGCCGCCGTCGTGGAGCGGGTGTCGGCGGCGCGGATGCTGGCCACGGTGCACGAGCTGGCCCGCGACCACTACGCGGGTCGGCGCGTGGGCACGCCCGGAGGCCGTGCCGCCGCCGCATGGCTCGCCGAGCAGTTGCGCGAGCTGGGCGCCGAGGTCGAACTCGACTCCTTCCCCGTCACCGACGTGCGAGAGCTGTATGCCACCCCGATGCTCGAATGGAGCACAGGCGGCCAGGCAGTGCGCCTGGAACACCGCCGGGACTTCGTCGAGCACCTCGCCTCGGCTGAGTCGCCGGAGCCACGCACCGCGCCGCTGGCCGCCGCCTCCGAGGCCGACCTGCACGGCCGATGGGTGCTGGCCGAGGCCGGAGACTGGGCGCAGGCGTGCGAACGAGCCGAGGCCCACGGCGCGGCCGGAGTACTGACCCCGCGCGGCACCGACGCCGAGGGGTGGATGCCCAAGATGATCGCCGGACCGGCCACCCGAGCCGTGCCGATCATCGCCCTGCGCACCGACCAGCACGCCCGCCTGGCCGACGCCCTGGCCGCCGGCCCGGTGCAGGTCACCGGATCGATGCCGCTCCGGCAGATCTCCACGGAGGGCCACAACGTCCACGCCCGCTTCCCCGCCTCCTCCCACACCAGGGGCGCTGGGACCGGGCCGCGGGTACTGCTGAGCGCGCACTACGACGGCGTCGGCGACGACCCCGGCGTCCGGCTGCCCGCGGCCGCCGACAACGCCTCCGGCGTGGCCGCTGTCCTGGAGGCTGCCCGCGTCCTGGCGGCGGGCCCGGCCGTCCGGGCCGACCTGTCGGTGGTCTTTCTGGACGCCGAGGAGAGCGGGGCATGGGGCTCGGCCCACCACGCAGCTGCCCTGCCGTCCGACACGCTGGTGATCAACCTCGACGGCGCCGCGCAGCTGCACCAGGCCGCCTCGGTCGAGGCCGGCGGACCCGTCCACGCCCGGCTGGCCACCCTTGACCAGGCCGCCCGCCTCGTCGGCGTGCCGCTGCGAGCGGGCGCGATGGCCTCCGACAACCGCCGCTACGCCGCCGCCGGCCTGGCCGCGATCGGCATCGGCATGGGCATGCCCGGCTACCAGACTCCGGCCGAGACCCCGGATCGCGTGCAGCCGGACACGCTGGTGGCTGCCGCCCGGCTGCTGGTGGCGACCGTCATGCTGCTCAACACGTAGGAGGAACGCCAGAGCGGGGACACAACTCCCTCACCTGGGCCATCGAGCCGGCCAAGGCCAGTTCGACGGCAGGCCGCAGAGCTGGCCGCATCACCGTCAGGACGATGATGACGCGCGACGGTCCGGCGTGCCGTGGATGCTATCCAGTCGGCGGCGCGCCATCTCGCGCGGCGAGAGCGGCGAGGGCCTCGGCGGCCGATACGGCGGTGATCAATGCTCGGTCGGTGGAGCCAGGCAGGAGGCGGATGCTGTCGCCGGCCTGGGCCGCTGCCGCTTCTGCCGGATCAGCGATCCGCGCCGCGAGGTAGGTGACGCACTGGTACATGCCCAGAGGGATCTGGCGGCCGCCCACCTGCGCGTTCAGCTCGTGCAAGATGGCGACGGGGAACTCGCCCTCAGGGGGCGGACCGGCGTTGGCGGGGATCGGGAAGTCCACTTGCGGCCACGTCGCTTCGACCTGAGCGCCCTGCAGCAGGTGGGCCAGCTGGATGATCTCGGCAAGTTCTTCGCTGGAGGTGCGGCTCGGTGCGGGGATCACGATGCGCTGGTAACTGTGGGACTGGATCACCTGCAACGCCTCCAGGACGCGGAGTTGCCGGCGGGCGTGGAGTGCCAGGGAGGACGCCTCAGGCTGCCATCGGGGCGAGTACGCGGGGCCGCCGCGCACGGCCAGCAGGAGGATGGTGTCTGGCGCCAGGGCCGCGAGCAGGCGCATCGCTGGCAACACCGCGGCCGGGGTCTTGCCGATCAGATCGTCCAGATCCACCTGCAGGCGGAAGGTGTCGCGGTCACCGGCGTTGACCAGGAATTGCAGGTGCAGCAGGCCGCCCGGGTCCTGGCCTGCCAGCCAGATGCCGGGGCTGTCCACGCCGCGTGAGGCGCGTACCTGTACCAGATCCAGCGCATGCAGCACGGTGCCGTCCGCGGCGACCAGGCGGAGCTCCAGATCAGGCCGATCACCGGCCGCACCGGCGGCGACCATGAAGCTCAGCCGTCCGGGGCCCGACTCCTCCGGCAGGCCGGGCGGCCCCGAGCTGTGGGTGATCGTGCCGTCGATGTCGGCGAAGGGTGCGCCGTAGCGGAGGAACTCCTCCACCGCCTGGCGCTCGGCCGAGTCGACCGGCACCTGCAGTTCCAACGAGCCGGTGATCGGACGCAGGCTGAACGACTCCACCGCTCGCGCCACCAGGCGCATCACCAGGTAGTGCCGCTCGTTGAGCTGCAGGTAGCGCACGAAGGCGGTCAGATCGTCGCCGAGCACGTCCCCGTCCCAGGGCTGCTCGCTCACCCGCCCTTCGCGTACGTCGAAGGAGTAGCGGTAGAACGGATCGATGTCGGTCAAGGCCGCGGCCAGGCCCTCATAGCGCTCGATCGCGGCCGTCAGCAGGCTCTCGGCCGGGACCTGGCCGGAGTCGGGCATGTCTCGCCCGCCTTGTAACGCCTGCGCCATCAGGTGCTGGATCCGCTCGCCGCCGTCGCCGAAGTAGTACGCGATCAGCGCCGGGTGGTCGGCCGCCATGCCGTCGAGGTGGTCGCGGTCCATCCAGCTGATGCGCAGCCCGCTGCCCGCGGTCAGCCGCTCCAGCCACTCCAGCCGCTCATGGGTGGGATTCCATGGTGTGACCAGCGTCCATGAGCGGACCGGCAACGTCGGCAGCGTCTCATCGACGAAGCGCTGCCAGGAGTTCTCCACGTCGCTGACCTGCCGGGAGGTCAGCGGCCGGCAGAAGCGTTTGACCTGGTAAATGTCGTAGCCATCTGGGTTGGCGACCCGGATGTCGACGCCGCGGTCCCCGCGTGAGGGAGTGATCCGGTTACCGTGCGGATGCCGCAGCAGCAGCATCGCCGCGACGAACTCCTCCACCGTCTCGCCCGGTAAGCGTTCCCAATTCACCAGCGTCATACAGCCCAGGAAACCACCCAGCACCGACAGTCGCCTTCGGCGCGGACATGACGCAGGCCCCGCCATCTGATCACGACGGGGCCCTGCGGGCGCAGGATCAGGCCGACACGAGTTCCGCCAGCAGCTTCTCGATACGACGGCGGATGTCATCGCGGATCGGCCGGACGGCGTCGATGCCCTGGCCGGCCGGGTCGTCGAGCTTCCAGTCCTCGTAGCGCTTGCCGGGGAAGATCGGGCAGGCGTCGCCGCAACCCATGGTGATGACCACATCGGACGCCTCGACCGCGTCGACGGTGAGGACCTTGGGCTGGGCGGCGGTGATGTCGATGCCCACCTCGCGCATCGCCTCGACCGCGACCGGGTTGACCTGATCGGCGGGCGCCGATCCGGCGGAGCGGACCTCGACGCGGCCTGCGGCCAGGTGGGTGAGCCATCCGGCGGCCATCTGGGATCGTCCGGCGTTGTGCACGCAGACGAACAGGACCGACGGCTTGCCGGTCGTGGTCTCGGTGGCGCTGTCAGGCACGGGCGGGCTCCTTGACGGTGAACAGGCGGCGGCCGGCCAGGCTGACGTAGACCAGGGCGACCAGAACTGGGACCTCGATGAGCGGGCCGACCACGCCCGCGAGGGCCTGGCCGGAGGTGACGCCGAAGACGCCGACCGCGACCGCGATGGCCAGCTCGAAGTTGTTGCCAGCGGCGGTGAAGGCGAGCGTGGTCGTCTTGTCATACGGCAGGCCGATCGCCCGGCCTGTAAGGAAGCCGCCGCCCCACATGAGGGCGAAGTAGGCCAGCAGCGGCAGCGCGATGCGCGCGACGTCGCCGGGCTGAGAGGTGATGGTGTGGCCCTGCAGGGCAAACAGGATGACGATCGTGAAAAGCAGGCCGTACAGGGCGATGGGGCCGATACGGGGCAGGAAGCGCCGCTCGTACCAGTCGCGGCCCCGGGCGCGTTCGCCCAGCTTGCGGGAGGCGTATCCGCCGGCAAGCGGGATGCCGAGAAAGACCAGCACGTAGAAGGCGATGTCGAAGGCCGACACCTCCAGCGCCGACTGCGTCAGGCCGAGCCAGCCAGGCAGCACCTGCAGGTAGAACCAGCCGAGCGCGCCGAAGGCGATCACCTGGAAGACGGAGTTGAGCGCGACCAGGACGGCTGCGGCTTCCCGGTTGCCGCAGGCCAGATCGTTCCAGATCAGGACCATGGCGATGCAGCGGGCGAGCCCGACGATGATCAGGCCGGTGCGGTACTCGGGCAGGTCGGGCAGGAAGATCCAGGCCAGGGCGAACATGATGGCCGGGCCGAGCACCCAGTTGAGCACCAGGGAGGAGAGCAGCAGGCGACGGTCACCGGTGACCGTGCCCAAGCGGTCGTAGCGGACCTTGGCCAGCACCGGATACATCATCAGCAGCAGGCCGAGCGCGATCGGCAGCGAGATCTCCCCGATCTTGACGGCGTCCAGCGCGGCATCCAGGCCAGGCACCAGACGCCCGAGCAGCAGTCCGGCGCCCATGGCGGCGATGATCCACACCGGCAGGAACCGATCCAGTACCGACAGGGAGCCGATCACACCGGCCGACGGCGCGGTGGCCTGTGCGGGTTGAGTCGACATCACCGTGACACCGCCACCGCAGCGGCCGGCCCAGTGACGGGCCCACTGGCGGGCAGGGTCAGCAGCGCCGACAACTCGCCCAGCGTCTCGGGCACCAGGCGGTAGTAGACCCAGGAGGCGCGCCGCTCGGAGGTCAGCAGCCCGACTTCCTTGAGCACCTTCAGATGGTGGCTGATGGTCGGCTGGGACAGCTCGAAGGCGTCGGTGATGTCGCACACGCACACCTCGCCGCCGGCGCGGCTGGCCACGATGGACAGGATGCGCAGCCGTACGGGGTCGCCCAGGGCCTTGAACACGCGCGCAATCCCGGCCGCCTGCTCGCTGTCCAGCGGTTCGCGGGTCAGCGGCGGGCTGCACTCCAGGATCTCCAGCAGTTCCATCCCACTGCCCTTCCCGTATAGATGTTCATCGAAATAGGTACATGTCTATATTGACATCTGTCTCGGCGTGCTTGGAACGGGGAGTGCTCTCAGCCGGCCGGGACGCCGATGTCGGCCAGCAGGGCGCGGACCCGGCGCTCGATGTCGTCGCGGATCGGGCGGAGCTGCTCCGGCGTCTTGCCGTCGGGGTCGTCCAGGTCCCAGTCCAGGTAGCGCTTGCCCGGGTGGACCGGGCAGGCGTCGCCGCAGCCCATGGTGACCACCACGTCGGCGGCCTGGACGATCTCGCTGGTCCACGGCTTGGGGAACTCGCCGGTGATGTCGATGCCGCGCTCGTGCATCACCTCGACGACGGCCGGATTGATCAGCTCGCCGGGCTCGGTGCCGCCGGACCAGCCGAGCGCGCGTTCGCCGGCCAAGCGGGTGAAGAAGCCGAGCGCCATCTGCGAGCGGCCGGCGTTGTGCACGCACAGGAACAGCACGATCGGCACGCCGCTGCCGTCCTTGCCCTCGACACGCGCCAGCGCGCGCAGCCGCTGGCGGGCGAACCGCTCGGCCAGCAGCGGCAGGTAGTTGGCGATGACGGCACGGCCGGCGAACTGGTCGTAGCTGGTGTGCAGGAACCGCTCGATGGTCTCGGCGCCGAAGGTGCCGGCGAACTCCTCGGCGAGCGTGCGGGCTGCGGTGAGCAAGGCGTGCTGCTGATCGACGGTCAGATCAGCGTGGCGGTAGGTGCTGTCCATGAAGGGCTCCGGCGACGTCGCTCATATCGACGACTGTCGATTTCGATATTCATCGATATTGGCAGCCGTCGATGTCATGCGGGTGAACGCCGGGCCAACATCGGCCCTCGCTCGCTCAGGCGCCGACCGCAGCGCTGCGTCGTTCGATCAGCAGCACGTCACGCCAGATGCCGTGGTGGCGACCGACACGCTCACGCGTGCCCACCACCCGGAAACCGAGCGCCTGGTGCAGGCTCAGGCTGGCGGCGTTCTCCGGGAAGACGCCCGACTGGATCGTCCAGACGCCGGCGTCCTCGGCGGCGGCGATGAACGCCGCCAGCAGCGCCCGGCCGATGCCGTGTGCCTGGCATCCGGGGTGGACGTAGATGCTGTGTTCGACCACTCCGGCGTAGACCGGGCGGGACGATACCGCCGAGGCGGCCACCCAGCCGAGCACCTCGCCGGAGTCGGCGTCCACCGCCACGTACCGCAGGTGCGGCAACCGGCTCGCGCTGAACCCCTCCCAGCTGGGCGCAGTGGTCTCGAAGCTGGCCTGGCCGGTGTCCAGCCCGGCCTGGTAGATGGCCAGCACCTCGGCGGCGTCGCTCTCGCGCATCGGCCGGATCTCCAGGCCGGGCCCGATGGCGGGCTTGACGGCCTGGACGATCGCCGACCGCACCCCGTCGCCGTGATCGGCGGTCAGCACGATCCGCACGTCTGTGAACCCGGCCGCCGCCAGCAGCATGCGGTACTCGGTGACCGGCAGGGCCCCGACCACGCAGCCGATGCGCTGCTCGGCCGCCCGGCGGCGCTCCGGATCGAGCTCGCCGTCGACCACGACGTCGCTGACGCCGAACCGGCCGCCCGGCCGCAGTACCCGGAACGCCTCGGCCAGCACCGCGGCCTTGTCTCCGGACAGGTTGATCACACAGTTGGAGATGACCACGTCCACCGACTGGTCTGGCAGCGGCACCCGCTCGATGCTGCCGTGCAGGAACTCGACGTTGCGCGCGCCGGCCTGCTCGGCGTTGCGCCGGGCCAGTGCCAGCATGTCGGCGCTGGCATCCACCCCGTACACCGTGCCCTGCGGGCCGACCCGGCGGGCTGAGAGCAGCACGTCGATGCCGCCGCCTGAGCCCAGATCCAGCACCGTCTGGCCGGCGCGCAGCTCGGCGACGGCCACCGGGTTGCCGCAACCCAGGCTGGCCCGCACCGCACCCTCGGGCAGCATGCCGAGCTCCTCATAGCCGGCCGGGCCGAAGCCGCCCTGCTCGAACGCGTCCTGCCCGCAGTCGGCGACCGTCCTTCCGGCGTCCGCGGCACGGGCCAGCGCGGAGTAGTGGTCGATGATCTCGTCGTACGCCATGACCAGGCTCCTTCACTGGCAGGTGGGCGCGACCGGCGCGGGGTTGCCCATGACTACGTCGGCGGCGGTCGGAAAACAGCTCACGCAGTTCTCGTTGATCCGGTACAGGCTGGAGGTGCCCTGCCTGTCGACCAGCACGAACCGCACCTCGGCCAAGATCTTCAGGTGGTGCGACACGGTGGACTGCCCCACCCCGGACGCGGCCACGATCTCGCCCACGCTCATCGGCGCGCGCCGCCGGGCCAGCAGCGACACGATCTGGATCCGGGTCGCGTCCGCGAGGGCCTTGAACCAGCTCGCGTACTCCTCGGCCTCCGCCCGTGGCAAGAGTTCCTTGTTCTCGTTCATCGTCAATCGACGATATTCGATGCATCAGAAAAGCGGAAGCCCCCGCTCGCTCTCACAAGAGGCTCGATGTACGTGATAATGGATTATTATCATGTACTTGAGCGATCATGGCGACGCGGCGACCAGGAGAACCCCTCGCCGGGCAGGTGCGCGACTCCAGCACGTTATCCGGTACATCGCGGCGGACGTCACAAGGCGGCCGGCATGAGCGCCGCACCGAAGGTCGCCGCCCTATGCGGCGGGCACGTCACCCTCGCCGCGGCCGCCGACGCCTACTTGGCCACCCAGCGCACGGCCAACCCCAACACCCACCGCGCCTACGCTTCGGCCATCGACCGCGTCATCGCCCTGCTCGGCCGATAGCTGAGATCGCCGACACCGAGATCGGCCAGGCGCTCGCCGACCTGTGGGGGGCGAGCGCGCCGGCGACCTGGAACCGCAACCGCGCCGCCATCGCCTCCTGGCTCACCTGGTGCCAGACCAAGAAGCACTGGGCCGCACCGTCGGTGCCGGTCGACGCCGAACGCCGTAAGGAAACCACCGACGAGACCCGCGCGGTCGCCAAGACCACGATCCACCGGCTGCTGTCGCGCCGCGACATTCCCCTCCGGGAGAAGACGCTGTGGCGGATGCTCTACGAAACAGCGGCCAGAGCGGCTGAAATTCTGGCGCTGAACGTCGAGGACCTCGACCTGGAGAACCGGCGCGCCCCCGTCCGCTCCAAGGGCGGCGCCGTCCAATGGGTCTACTGGGACTCCGGCACCGCCCACCTGCTGCCCCGGCTCCTCAGGTTCCCGGACGGCAGCACGCGCACGCACGGACCGCTGTTCCTGGCCGAACGCCGCCCCGTCCCCGCCCGCCGACCGGCCGCCGCCGACATCTGCCCGCACACCGGCCGTGCCCGCCTCGGCTACGACCGCGCCCGGGTCCTGCTCGACACCTACGCCGGCCTCGACCTGCACCAGCTGCGCCACAGCGCCGCCACCCACCTCGGCGACGCCGAAGTCCCGCTTCAGCTCATCATGGGCAAGACCCGGCACAAGAACCCTCGCACCGCCATGCGCTACGTCAAACCCGGCGCCGAAGCCATCGCCAAGGTCACCGAAGTCCTGGCACCCCGTCGCCGTACCCATTGATCAACCGAATGGCGGCTGGCCGAAGCTGCAGGAGTTCCGGGCCAATCACCAGATGGTCTGCACGCTGCGGGCGTGCAGACCACTTCGCGCATCTGTGCACACGACTTCGAAAACCGACAACAGACGATCTTGGAAAGTCTGATCCTCGTGTTTCGGGACCGATTCAGGGACGTGGGCGCCGCTGCGGATGGTCGCCGATCCAGTTTTGTGTGGGGCTCATAACTCAAACCCTCTTGCATAGTTCAGAGAAGGAACCCGTCAAACTTGGGCTCGTACCGATAGGCGCCGGGACGGCCTGGAGGAAAGTCGGCCACGGCCTTGACGACTTCCCTATTATAGGCTTGTTTGCGCTGCTCGGAAAGGGTGGCCGCGCCTGGTTTCTATCGGCCACCCGAAACAGACAAAACCCCCATTCGGTATAGAAATTATCAAGAAAGCCTAGAGCATCCACGATGAACAGCTAGAGCCTGTACGGAGTTGAGATCAGTGAGATCGCCTGCGCCGCAGTCGGCGATCCTGGTAGGCCATCGGGCATGGCGCGTGGAGAACTCACCGACGAGGAGTGGGCTCTGATCAAGCCTCACCTGCCATTAGGCGAGCGGGGCCCGATCCCGAACCTGCGGCAGCAGTTCAACGCGGTGATGTGGCGGTTTCGCACCGGCAGCCCGTGGCGGGACCTGCCGCCCGAGTACGGGCCCTGGTCCACCACCTACGACCGGTTCCGCGCCTGGGCGCTGGCCGGCGTGTTCGAGCGGCTGATGCAGGCGATGATCGCCGAAGCCGCGGCTCGCGGGCAGGCCGACCTCGACCTGGTCAGCGTGGACTCCACCACCGCTCGCGCGCACCACCATGCCGCCGGGATGGTCTTGGACGGTGAGCTGGCGGCAGCGCTCGAAGAAGCCACCGAACGGGAAAAGGGGCTGCGTCAAAGGGGCAAAACGCCCGCGACGGCGCCTTCGGCGACGACGGGGACGGGGACGGGGACGGCCGACGACGGCTGCGCCGCCGGCACCGGTTCCGGCTGACCGCTGCCGGGCTGGGCCGCTCGCGGGGCGGGCTGAGCAGCAAGGTGCATCTTGCGGCCGACCTTCGCTGCCGCCCGCTGGCCTTCGTCCTGACCCCGGGCCAAGCCGGAGACAGCCCACAGTTCCGCACTGTGCTGGAGCGCATCAAGATCCGCCTGCCCGTCGGCCGTCCGCGCACCAGGCCGGGAGCAGTGGCCGCCGACAAGGCGTACTCCTCCCGCGGCAACCGCGCCTACCTGCGCCGGCGCGGGATCAAGACCGTCATCCCGGAGAAGACCGACCAGGCGGCCAACCGCAAGAACCAGGGCTCTCGCGGCGGCCGGCCGGTCGCCCATGATGCCGAGCTCTACAAGCAGCGCAACACGGCGGAACGGTGCATCAACCGCATGAAGGAGTGGC
The DNA here is from genome assembly GCF_039529455.1 of Nonomuraea bangladeshensis. Lineage (NCBI taxonomy): Bacteria > Bacillati > Actinomycetota > Actinomycetes > Streptosporangiales > Streptosporangiaceae > Nonomuraea > Nonomuraea bangladeshensis. The sequence goes on along the minus strand of NZ_BAAAMV010000014.1, from coordinate 130,759 downwards.
GTGGGCTGGCCTTCCGGTTCGACAAGACGTCCGACAACTATTTGGCTGGCCTCCACCTATGTGGAGCCGTCTTATGGATTCGAAGCCTCCGACCGACCTGAAGATCCGAACTTCGTACAGGCTCTAGTAGCCGGCGGAGGGGGACCGTCGCCAGCTCGCCTCAGCCGTGACGTCCCCTGACGAGAAGCACAGGCCCGCCCGTGGAGCCGACCTGGCTCACGCGCTGACGAGCCGGCTGGCGCGTGGGTCTGCGTCTTACGCGGTGTCGCGGGGAGCCAGTTGAGAGATGCGCTGGGGTGACAGGCTCAGCACGCCGCCGGTGTCGCGGGTGCTCCACTTCTTGCGGGTGAGCAGGCGGGCCGCGCTGGTGACCGCGTCCCGTTCGGCCTGCTCGGCGTCCGCGCGGGCGGTGCGGGCGGCGGTGACGGCGTTGACGGCGTCGACGATCTCGGGGTCGTCCGGGATCAGGTGGACGCCCACGGTGTGGGGCTCGACGCCGAGCAGCTCGACGATGGCCTGGTGGGTGTTGCGCCGGGCCTCGTTCCAGTGCGAGCCCTGGGCGAGGACCGCCCGGCCGCCGGGGAGATCGCGGACGTTGACGGTCCAGTGCTTGCCGGTGCGGGTCGCGATGGCCTGGTACGAGGTGTACTCGACGTCTGCGTACTCGTCCGGGTCGCCGTGGGATTCGGGCTCGTCGAAGATCCCGTCGAAGTGGCTCATGCCCTGGAACTCTAGGCAGACGGTACAGGATTCGTCTAGCAAGACTAGATGAAAATCATCTAGTCTTGCTTACAGGTCTGGGTGTAGCGCCCGACCCCACGGCGCTCGCCCCGGTGACGCGGCGCTGCCGGCCTTCGGCGGCGCTGGCCCTGGAACTCTGCGAAGCCTGGCAAGGCGAGTGGGGGGAGCGTCCACGCCAAGACGTCCTGGAGGGTGCCAGGACGGACAGGGGCAGTTGTGGAAGTGGAGGGTGCCCACGCGGTCGGCGGTGCGGGGGCCTGATCGGGGATGTGCCATCGTCGAGTTCGAAGCGGACAACGAGGGTGTTCTATATGAACCGATCGGCACTCAAGGTGTGGAGCGACGAGAATGACTGATGTCTCTGAAGGCGCGGTCGCACTGACCGGAGGGCGCATGGCGTCGAAAGTCCTCCGAAGGAACGACACGGTTCTGCGGCCCGCCTCGAATTCCTCCGAATTCATGGCTGCACTTCTTAAAACTTTCGAACAGCAGAATTTCACGGGTGCCCCGAAGTATTTGGGCCAGGTGGACGGCAAGGATATATTCACCTATATTCCGGGTGACGTGCCCGCGAAATTCCGGCCCTGGTCCGATGGCCAGGTGGGCGCAGCGGCCCGCCTTTTGCGCCAGATGCATGACGCTACGCGCGGAAGTGACTTGGCTGGTCGCTTCGATGTGGTGTGCCACCATGACCCCGGCCCCAACAACGCTGTCTTCCAGAGCGACCTGCGGGTTGCGTTCATCGACTTCGAGCAGGCGACCCCGGGTGGCCGCCTTGAAGATGTCGCCTACATGGCGTGGACCTGGTCGATCTCGTCGAAACAAACGATGGCGCTGGAGGACCAGGCGGCGCAGGTCCGCCTCCTCGCCGACACCTACGGTCTGCACGAAGCGGAGCGCCACGCGCTGACCGACTGCGTCCTGGAGCGGCAATCGCGCAATGCCCGCTTCTGGGCCGAGCTCGCAGTGTCGAACTTCCACGATCTGGCCGCAGGCGACGCCACCACTGCCGTCATCATCGACGTGATCACCGCAGTCGGCCGCGGAATGGGCCGGGTCCCTCCCCCACAGGGACAGGTGGGCGCGGCGGAGCAGGCCCCGGCGCGGGGGCGCAGGAAAGAAAGGTTGACAGCGCCCTGGCGCTGTTGGTCGCTCAGTCCGGGGCCGTCAGGCCACGCACACTGTCGGTGCTCGGCCGCGTCTACTGACGCGGCCCGCCCTGCCCGTCGCAGAAGACCTCCTTGACGAGCGCGTCCACCAGCTTCTGGAAATCCTTACCTGGGCCCCTGGTGGCCTCGTCCACCCAGGTCACCGAGCCGGTCACGGTCGTCCGGCCGTCGGGCGAGCTGTACATCAGCGCGCCGTAACCGTGCGGAGGGCTGCCCATGTGCTGGTAGACGTTGCCGCAGCCCGGGCCCAGGTCCTGGACGAACAGTCCGAGGCCGTAGCCCATCTTGGGGTGCGGCGTGCGCATCTCGGCGAGCAGCGGGGCGGGCAGGAGTTTGCCGCCGTTCAGCGCGGAGATGAAGGTGTGCAGGTCCTGGGTGCTGGAGATCAGGTCACCGGCGCCAGCCAGCAGGGAGAGGTTCTGACGCGAGATGTCGACCACCTGCTCCCGGCCGGCGGCGTCCTCATACCGGTAGTAGCCATGGGCGTACGGCCCGGGCAGCCGCGTCCGGTCACCCGGCACCGAAGTGTCCTTCAGGCCGAGCGGCCGCAGGATGCGCCGCCGCAGTTCCTCGGCGTAGGAGCGGCCGGTGACCTTCTCGATCAGCAGCATGGCCAGGGTGTAGTTGGTGTTGGTGTACTGCTGGTCGCTGCCCGGCTCGAACCGTAGCGGCTTGGCCAGTGCCACCCTGACCAGCTCTTCGGGCCGGTAGGAGCGGAAGCGGTCGGGCAGCCAGGCGTCGCCGTTGGCGGAGATGCCCGGCACGAACGTCCCGTCGGAGTCGAAGTCGCCGGTGTAGTTGAACAGGCCACTGGTGTGCCGCAGCAGCATCCGCGCCGTGATTCGCCGGTCCAGCCCGAGCTCGGGCAGGTAGCCGGCCACGGGGGCGTCCAGGACGATCTTGCCCTCGGCCACCAGTTGCAGCACCAGGGTCGCGGTGAAGGGCTTGATGATGCTGCCCGTCCAGAACCGACCGTTCGTGGGCGGCTTCGCGGTCGCACCCCGCTTGCGCACTCCGGCGCTGCCGGCCCACTCGCCCCGCTCGTCGTGCACGCGCAGCTGCACTCCGGTGAAGCCGGCATCGACGAATGCCTGCATGGCCTTCCGCAGCTCCGGGCGGTCCTGCCCGGAGGCCGCCGACACGGTCACGCTGCTGTCCGCGGTGGCCGGCCCAGGCGTGGCCGTCCCGGCCAGCAGCGTGGCCGCCAGCGCTGTGACCGCCATGCGCCGCAGGGCTTTGGTCGCGGGTAGGCGTTGGGTTCTCATGGTTCCTCGTCTTCAAAGTCGTGCTCAGCGAACCGTTCGCCGGGCAATGCGGGGGTGGGGAGGCCGGGTTTCAGTAGGCGGCCGCGCGCTCGCCGGCTCGCCTACCGAGATGTCCCGGGCGTGTTTCTGGTGCTCCGGTCCGGCTATTGAGCCGGTCCGGCCTGCCCGCTGCCGAACACCTCGGCGACGAGGCGCTGGGTCGCCTGCTGGAAGGCCGCTCCCAGGGACAGGGCAGCGTCGTCGACGTAGTTGAGCGCGGCGGTCAGGGTCTTGCTGCCGTCGGGCGTGCTGTACATGAGCGCGGCGTGGCCGGCCATGCCGCCGTTGTGGGTGATGAGGGTGCCGCCGCCGGGCGCCTCCTGCACGAACACGCCCAGCCCGTAGCCGGCCTTGGCTTCGGGGGTGCACATCTCGGCCAGCAGCTCGGCCGGCAGCAGCTTGCCGCCCAGCAGGGCGGAGATGAACGTGTGCAGGTCACGGGTGGTGGAGATCATGTCCCCGCCGCTGGAGATCCAGGACGGGTTGTGCCGAGTGACATCGACTGTCTGGGTCTGACCGTCCTCCTCGTAGCGGTAGTAGGCGTGCGCGTGCGGCTCGGGGATATCCGTCTCGCCGGCCGGCTGGACGGTGCCGGTCAGACCGAGCGGCCCCAGGATCAGCCGGTGCATCTCCTCGGCGACCGGGCGGCCGGTGACCTTCTCGATCAGCAGCCGGGCCAGCACGTAGTTGGTGTTGGCGTAGCTCCAGTCGGTGCCCGGCTCGAACCGCGCCGGCTTCGACAACGCCAGCCGCACCAGCTCTTCGGGCCGGTAGGTCGTGAACCGGTTGTCCACCCACTCCTTGCCCGCAGGCGTGGCGGGGATACCCGGCGCGAACGTGCCGTCGGGGTCGAAGTCGCCGGTGAAGTTGAAGATCCCGCTGGTGTGCTGCAGCAGCATCCGCACGGTGATGCGCCGGTCCAGCCCGAACTCGGGCAGGTAGTCGTCCACGGGGGAGCCCAGGTCGATCCAGCCCTCGGCGACGAGTTGCAGTACCACGGTGGCGGTGAAGGTCTTGGTGTTGCTGCCGATCCGCACGTGCCCGTCCACCGGCACCGCCTCGGTGCCGCCGAGCTCGGCCGTTCCGGCGCTGCCGGCCCACTCGCCCCGCTCGTCGTGCACCCGCAGCGACACTCCGACGAAACCGGCATCGACCATCTCCTGGAGGACCTTGTCCAGCTCCGGGCGGTCCTGGCCGGCCTCCGGCACGGCCGGGACGCTGTCCGCGGCAACCGTGCCGGGTGAGACGGAGGCGGCGTCGAGGGCCGCGGTGATCTTGCGGGCCATCTCCGCCATGGCAGGGCCGGCCTCACCCCGGGTGGACGCTTGGACGGCGACCAGGACGGTGCGGCGGAAGTCGGCGGCCTCGGCCGGGTCCCGCTGCTGGAGCAGGCTCATGGACTGCGTTAGGGCGGGCAGCACCTGGTCGGCGAGTTCGGCTACGGTCTTGCCGTACTTCACACCCTTGGGGGCCTTGGCAAGTACGTGCCCGACCAGGCCGGTCGCGGAGGTCAGGGCGATGGAGCCCTCGGTGGCGGCCTTGTGCGCCGAGCCGGCGGCACCGGCGGCCGACATCAGCGACACGGCGCCCCACGCGGCGGTCCGCAAGGTGAGCTGGTTCTGCTCGGAAAGGGTGATCGACATGGCTGTGTGCTCCTTCATACTCGTTACGAAAATCACGTGATCGGACGGACGCGTCTTCGCCGGATCGTTCATGGCATCCACAATCGCCGACCGCGCTGACACCAAGCCGTCGCCGTCCTGACGCGACCGCTGACAAGACACCGCCTGGTGGCGGTGAGCGTGAGGGCCGGTGGAGAACGAGCCTCCATGGTTTGCATCGGTCACGGTCGCGTCGCGGCGAAGCTGGGCGCGTAGTCCTTCAGCCTGACGATCTGGCCACAGGCAACCTCCGGTACGTTGGCGGCGACCATGCCAACCCCTTCATGGAGGGGCGTGCCCATGAAGAACCGGTCGGCGCCTTCGCGTCCCATCTGCTGATGTTCGGCGACGAAGCCGCGCATCTCCCGCTCGTAGACGGCGAACGCCGCCGTGTGCTCGCCGCTGGCGTCGGCCAGTTCGCCGGCGAGGACGTAGGCGCCGATCAGCGCCTGGGAGGCGCCCAGGCCCGAGGTCTGCGCCGCGCAGTAGCCGGCGTCCCCGAGCAGCACCACCCGACCCGAGGACCAGCGGTCCATCTCCACCTGGGCGTTGACGTCGAAGAAGAAGTCCTGCGCCCTGCTCGTCTCCTCCAGCAGGCGCGGGATGGGCCCGCCTTCGCCGGCGAACCGTCCGGCCACGATGCGTTTGTGCTGCGTGACGTCGTCACGGTCGTAGGCCAGCGGTCCGCTGGCGAAGTGCAGCGCCGCGTGCGCCTTGGCGTTGTCGCGGATGGTGAGGACGCCGGCCGCCTTGCCCGCCATGCCGGGGAGCCGGTCGGAGCCGGGCAGGCCGAGGTGGCCGGGCAGGCTGAAGGTCGCCGTGTAGATGCCCAGGTGCCGGATGAACCGCTCGCGCGGCCCGAAGGCCAGCGAGCGGGTGCGCGAGTGCAGCCCGTCGGCGCCGGCCACCAGGGCGAAGCGGCGCGGCCGGCCGCGTTCGAACGTCACCCGCACGCCGGCAGGGTCCTGCTCCACCGAGGCGATCGAGTCAGCGAAGACGTACTCCACCTCTTGACAGGCGGCCTCATGAAGCAGGCCGACCAGGTCACCTCTGAGGATCTGCAGGTCGCCCGCGAAGGCCACCGCGGGCGGGTCGCCGTCACCGTCTGGCCTCGGCGTGCCGCCCAGGTGCGTGTGCAGCGCCTTGACCTGCTCCAGCAGGGCCATGCGGTCCAGCACGTCCAGAGCCTCGCCGCGCAAGCCCACCACGCCTGCGCCCGCGCGCACCCGCGGGGCCCGCTCGACCACGGTGGGGGTGAAACCGTGGTGGCGCAGCCAGTACGCCAGAGCGGTCCCGGCGACGCCGGCGCCGGAAATGAGGACGTCCATCACCATGCTCCATCGAATAAACGATTCGTGCGATTCGAGGATCAAGTACGGTGAACGCCCGGAACAACGACGAATCTTGAAAGATCACCTTCAGTGAGAGTGAACGGAGCAGGTCAGGCGTGGAACTGCGCGACATCGAGATCTTCCTGACCCTGGCCGAGGAACTGCACTTCGGCCGTACCGCCGCCCGGCTGTGCCTGTCACCCGCTCGCGTCACCCAGGCGATCCAGAAGCAGGAGCGGCAGATCGGCGCACCGTTGTTCGAGCGCACCAGCCGCACGGTACGGCTGACGCCGGTCGGCCGGCAGCTCCGCGACGACCTGCGGCCTCTCTACGCCGGGCTGAAGCACAGCGTGGAGCGCGCCCAGCTCGCCGGCCAGGGCATCACCGGCATCCTGCGTGTCGGCATGTTGCCCGCCAACGCCTACGACCTGCGCGCCTACTGGGACGTCTTCCGCTTCCGGCACCCACAGTGGAAGCTGCGCGTCCGAAGCACCCAGTTCAGCGACGCTTTCGCCACGCTGCGTCGCGGCGACATCGACGTCCTGGTCGCCTGGCTGCCCGTCGACGAGCCCGACCTCGCCGTGGGACCGGTCCTGCTCGCCGAACCCCGGGTGCTGGCCGTCTCCACCGGTCACGAGCTCACCCGCCGCACGTCGGTCTCGCTAGAGATGGCCGCCGACTTCCAGCATCCGCAGGCCAGCACCGCGCCCGGCTACTGGTACGACGCCTTCGTTCCGCGCGAGACCCGCCGCGGCCGCACGATCGAGCGGGGCCCTGTGGTGCAGAACACCGAAGAGGCCATCACTCTCGCCGGCATGGCCGAGATCGTCGTGCTCTTCCCCTCCCACATGACCCGCTACTGGGTACGGCCGGACATCACCTACCTGCCGGTCACCGGCATGGAAAAGCTGCCGTTCGCGCTGGTATGGCGCAGCGAGTCGGAGAACGAGCCCATCCGGGCCCTGGCCGAGGTGGTCCGCGATCTGGGCCCTCTCGCTCCGGAGAGCTGACCGCCGAACAACACGGTGAGCCCGGAAGCATCCGGCGGATCGGACGCCATCAGGTGCACCGCCGTCCCCAAGGGGTGAGGTCGGCTGCTGGAGGGGAGCAGGCTTGTGCAGGGTGGTGGGCGTCTGGGGCAAGCACGTACGCACTCGCGGCCACTCGATTGTCGCCCACACCCGGGTGGCCAAATTGTCGCGGACCTCCTGCTCGCCGTTTGGAGAACCGACAGCTCCAGCAGGTCCCGGATCTCCCAGACCGTCGTGCGAGCAGAAGGCCACCCATACATACACATCGAGCGTCTCACCACCTTCTACGAAGGGCTGGTCTGCGCCTTCCTGTGGGTACGGAACGGCGTCATCCCGGCCGCCCTCGCCCACGGAACCGCGATCTTCCTGCTGGCCAGCGCACTGGTCTGAGCCGCTGATCGCGTCGCCGGGAGTACCAGCGGATGGTCTGCACGCCCGCAGCGTGCAGACTACTTCGCGCATCCGTGCAGACGACTTCTGAAAACGACACAGACGATCATGGAAAGTCTCGTTTTCACATTCGGGACTGTAAAACTAACGGCGGATCTGATGATCAAGGAAGAGACGCTTGATGTCCGAGACCGCCGTGGAGTCGCTGTCGATGAACGAACTGCCTGTCGAGCCGGACCGCTCGATGACGGACGAGCAACTGATCTCGATGCTCGTCAATCGAGCGCGTAGCGAGGGGCTGCAGCTGACCGGTGAAGGCGGCCTGCTGCAGCAGCTGACCAAGCGGGTGCTGGAGTCGGCCCTGGAAGGCGAGATCACCGATCACCTCGGCTATGACCGGCACGACCTGGCCGGGAAGAACAGCGGCAACAGCCGCAACGGCACCCGTAGCAAGACCGTGGTGACCGACGTCGGCCCGGTCCAGGTGCGGGTGCCGCGCGATGTGGCGGGCACCTTCGAGCCCCAGCTGGTGCGCAAACGGCAGCGCCGGCGGTCCGGCGTGGACGAAATGGTCCTGTCGCTGTCGGCCAAGGGCCTCACGCACGGGGAGATCTCCGCCCACCTTGCCGAGGTCTACGGGGCGAACGTGTCCAAGCAGACCATCTCCACCATCACCGACAAGGTGATGGACGGCATGGCCGAATGGCAGAACCGGCCGCTCAAGCCGTGTACCCGGTCCTGTTCGTGGACGCGATCAACGTCAAGATCAGAGACGGTCACGTCGCCAACCGGCCCATCTACCTGGTCATGGCCGTCACCGTCGAGGGGCACCGTGACATCCTGGGCATCTGGGCCGGCGACGGCGGTGAGGGTGCCAAGCACTGGCTGGCGGTACTGACCGAACTGAAGAACCGCGGCGTCGACGATGTGCTCATGCTGGTCTGTGACGGGCTCAAGGGCCTGCCGCAAGCGGTGGAGACGGTCCGTACTCGCCGAGCTGCAAGAAGTGCGCGCAGAGCTTATACGCCTGTCCGCCCTCAGCGGCGAAAACCTCCGTGGACACACCGAATCCGGCTCCTCGGCTCCCTGAGTTCGCCGCCGTGGCGTCGCCTCCGGCTCAGAGATGGGTACGCGGACGCCCTACCGTCCTGCTGATCGAACTCGGCGGGCCGGCGCCTGCGGGCCATGTCATCAGCATCGGAGAAGCGCTTCTGGCGGGCGTACGTGTCGGCCGGGCGGCGACTGCGCCCCCGGCGCCGCTACGGACCTCATCCGCTGGTGCCTACGGCAAGGAGGCATCAAGGCCGCTCGGAGCGTCGATATCGCGGGCGGCGGCCACTTGTCGGCGGGGCAGGAGCGAGGGCTCTGCGGTTACCACGACCCCGATCGGGGGCATCTCCCGGCGGCACGCGAGTCGCCTCTTCACCCAGGTGGACCTGGAGCATGCCGCGAACCGTCGGGCTCGGCGTCTGGATCGGCGTGATCGGTCAGGTCGGCGAGCGCGCTGCCGGAGCCGAGCCTGTTGTGAGCGATGACGCTGAAGGTGCCGTCGGTCTCCAGGATGACGGCGGAGATGTCCTCCATGGCGCCGGATCCGGTGGAACGGACCGCCTGGCGCACCTCAGAGGCGGTGACACGCTGCTCGCGCATCGGCTGCTCCAGCAGCCGTCCGTCGCGTAGCAGCAGGGTGGGCGCGGATTTGATGAGCCTCCGTACCCGCGCCGAACGCGCCGCGAGCCAGGCGACGGCGAACTGCAGGGCCGCGAGGAGGACCAGTGCCAGTGCGCCCTCAGCGAGGGCGACGTCGGCCGAGAGCACGATGGTGGCCAGGATGGAGCCCAGTGCGATGGTGATCACAAGGTCGAAGGCGTTCATCTTGGACAGGGTGCGCTTGCCCGACACACGCAGCACCGTCACCAGGAACGCGTAGGCGGTCATGGCGGCGATGACGACCCGGATGATCCCGCCCCAGGAATCGAACGACATCGTCGTCTCCTTCCCGGTCCTATTGGTCGCTCCCGGGCTACCCGCAGCGCGCAGCCTGTATCCGGTGCTCGGTGCAAGGATGGTGGTGTCCAGACCTCTATGGGTGCCCGCACTGTTCGGTCCCCCATGGCGGCCATTGAAGGCGGGTACGCCGCGGCCAGGGGGCCTCCGCGGCCGGTCGAATCTACGGCGTTGTTAGGGTGAGCGCCGGCGTGCCGGGAAGGCTGGTCGGCGAGATTGGTGAAGCATCTCGGCCGGAGGCTTGCGGTGTCTTGTTGCCCTGGGTGCCCCTGATGGGTGCACTACTGCTCGCGTTCGCAGGTGTGTTGCTGCTGGCCGTGCTACTGTCCAGCCTGGCTCGCCGCACCGTCCTTTCCACGGCGGTGCTGTTCCTGGTGGCCGGGTTCCTGCTGGGCGACGGCGTGTTCGGCGTCGTCTCGCTCCGGCCCGGCGACCACCTGGTCGCCACCCTTGCCGAACTGGCGCTGTTCACGGTGCTGTTCACCGACGGCATGCGGGTGGGCTGGGCCGAGTTGCGCAGCGCCTGGCGGCTGCCAGGGCGGGCGCTCGGCTGGGGCCTGCCGCTCACATTGGTCATTACCGCCGCGGGAGCGCATTACCTGGTCGGGCTGGATTGGATCGAGTCGTTGCTGGTCGGCGCGATCCTGGCTCCCACGGACCCGGTGTTCGCCGCCGCACTGGTCGGCAACGAGAAGGTGCCCCCCCGGCTGCGGCAGCTCCTCAACGTCGAGTCCGGTGTCAACGATGGGCTGGCGCTGCCGTTCGTCATCGTGTTCCTGGCCGTCGCGTCCGGATCAGAGGATCTGCATCTGGGCGAGCTGGGACTGGAACTCGGGCTCGGGATACTCATCGGGGTCGCCATGCCGTGGGCGGCGATCAAGCTGGAGCAGACCCGCTGGTTCTCCGCCTCCACTGCCTACGAACCCTTGAACGCCCTGGCCATCGGCCTGTTGGTGCTCGCGGTCGGCAAGGTGACGCACGGCAACCTGTTTCTGGCCGCCTTTTCCGCCGGCGTCACAGTCGCTACTTGCGGACAGCGCCAGCGGGAGTCCTTCGAGCACTTCGGTGAGCTCATCGCCGAGGTGTTCAAGCTCGCGGCGCTGCTGGTGTTCGGCGCGCTCATCACCCCGTCACTGCTCGGCTCGGTGGGGTGGCAGGGCTGGCTGTTCGCGATCGGCGCCCTGGCGCTGGCCCGCCCGATCGCCATCTGGCTGTCCTTCCTGAGCTCGGGACTGTCCGTACGCGAGCAGGCGGCAGTGGCCTGGTTCGGCCCCAAAGGTTTCGCCTCCGTCGTCTACGGCCTGCTCGTGCTTGGCTCCGGCATCGCCGCAGCACAGCAGGTGTTCCAAATCGTGGCTGTCACCATCGTGGCGTCGATACTGCTGCACTCTTCTACTGACATCGTGGTCGCCCGTGGCTTCGAGGACGAGCGGGACGTACCGGCTTGGCACGGCATCACCGGACGATGGCGCGGAAGGCCGGATGAACCACGAGCATGAGGTGTTCCTCGGCAAGCCATGAGGCCGGATCGATCCGGCGACCGTTCCCGACAATCTCAAGATCGTCGTGTCGGTTCCTTGCCGAGTCCCATGGCATGAGCAAGCCGCATTGGGCCCCTGACCAGCGGGAAGGAGTGCGGGCATGAGACGCCGCCTGCTGCACCTGACACGCGCTGCCGCGCTCGGCCTGGGTGCACTCGTGGTGTTGTGCGCTGTTTCGATCTGGCTGTCGATACGAGTGACTCCTATGGCGGAGGTGTCCGCGGCCGGACAGACTGTCCGGGTCGGGGCCGCATTGCCGGGCATCACTTTGTCCGGGCCGGGGGAACTGGACCTGTTCGGCCAGACGATACCGACGCAACTGCAGTTTCCGGGGCCGATTCGCCCTCGCCTGGAGTTGGCGCGCATCACTGTCGATGCCCAGGTCGCCTCGCTCATCCGCTCCGGCGACCATCGGAATCTGGAACTGCGGCTCAGCCGCGAGCTGGCCTCCGGATGGAGGCGCTACTGCATACAAGAGATCGCTGTGGCAGGCGGTTTCGCTGCTCTCTTCGTCGCCGCAGCGGCCGCTGTGCGCCGCTCCACTCCTGTCGGCACGCTTAAGGCAGTTGCTGCCGGAGTAGTGGGTGTGTGCGTGGTGAACGCCGCCGCAGCCTACCTCATGGCCGCCAACACACCTGCCGCTCTCCGGCAGGTGCACAGCCTGGGGGATTTGGTGGGGCTGAGCCCATCGCGGCCGACTCCGCCGGCGCAGGGGCCGCCCTTGAGCGGAGTGCAAGCCGTGGTGATCGGTGACTCGACGGCCGCCGCCGTCGGCAACCCGCTGGTGGAGCGGCCGGACACATTGGATCGAGCATGTGGGCGCAGCAAGGATTCCTATGCCGCCTACCTGGCCGCGGCCAACGGGTGGAATGTCATCAACCTGGCCTGCAGCGGCGCCACGGTCCGCGACGGCCTCCTCGGCCCACAGATCCTCGGCGACCGGGTGGCCCCACCACAGCTGGCCGTGGCCCAGCGCGCCACCACCGCATCCGTGATCATCGTCAGCGTTGGCGCGAACGATCTGGGATGGCCGGAGATCATCAAGGTGTGCGCCGCCTCCCGTACCTGCGCCGACCGGCTGACCACCGCCTACTTTCAACAGCAGCTGGCCGCCTTCTCCCGCGCCTACGCCGCACTGCTGCGCCAACTGGCGGCTCTACCACAACGTCCAGCGGTGCTGGTGAACGAGTATTACGACCCCTTGTCGAACAACGTAGGCTGCCTCAAGCCGGAGGGCATGACCTTGGCCAAGGCCAAGGCACTCCGCTCGCTCTTGGACGTCCTCAACACCGTTCTGGCCGAGGGCGCCAAGACCTTCGGCTTCACGGCAGTGCGGCAGCATTTCGCCGGGCACGGTGTGTGCAGCTACACGCCGTTCGTCCAAGGCCTGTCGGACAAGGCCCCTCTCCACCCCACAGTGGCGGGGCAACTTGCCATCGCCCTGGCCGATCAGCACGCACTGGCCAGGGCCGGGCTCCGGGACTGACTCCGGCCGGCATCTCCCTAGGACTGTCGGAACGCGCCCTGTTCCCAGCGCCCGGCCAAGGCTGCCTGCACCAGTCGAACCAGATCCTCCATCCACGCCCGCTCGGCGCGGTCGTATTCCTGACGGTCCACGGCGGCACGCAGTCGGAGGAGCTGATTGTGTACTGCCGCGAGGTGCTCGGGTCGCCGGGTAGACCAGGCGACCTCCCCCAGCAGAGTGAAGAGCCGCGCGGTCACGTGCGGGTCGGCGGCGCCATAGAGGAGAGGCTGAGAGATCACCAGGTCAAGCAGCGCGGGCATATCAGGACGTGGTACGACGACGCGGACTCTGCCGCGGTCATCGCGCAACATGAGCGGTCCGAGGTTCAGGCCGGCCGCTTCGCACAAGAGTGCGGCGGCATGGGACAGGGCGTGCACCGCGGTGGTCGGATCGTTGATCCCCGGGGACAACGCCTTGATCGTGATGTCGACGATCTGGCGCAGCCCGAACGCGATGTCCTGCGCCGCGGTGCGCTCAGCTCCGGTCTGGATCGCAGCCGACAGGAGGTGCGACAGGCCAGCGGCATCCAGGCGATCCCGCTCGGCCCTTCCCTCGGTGACAGGCCAGGCGACGGCGATCGGGGTGCCGGCGGTCAGCCAAGCGCCAGGGAAAGGATCGAGGACCACCACACTGCCCGTGTCGACGGCGGTACGCAGCAGCGCTTCTTCGTCGACCGAGGTGAGAAAGCCCGATACGGTGCCGCACAGCAGCACAGTTCCGGTCTCCGGAGTCACCACGGTCGAGGCTTCCTCGGTCTGCCCGCAGCCGTCCGCGCATCGCCGCATCGTCTGCAGGGTCTCCGTGTGTACGCTGTCCAGCAGCGTCTCCACCCGGATCTGCCGCGCCAGATGCGCTAGGAACGCCACCAAAGTGACCACGCTCACCAGTGCCATCAGGTAGGCCAGGGTCACCGACAGTTGCGGCACGAAGGCCGAGTGCGACTCCAGCGAGGCACGCACCGCACGCAGCACCGTCAGCACATACGTGAAGGTGGACAGCAACAGTGCCAGCGTGACATGGACGAAGCGGTCCTGGGCGAAGGTCCGCAACAGGCGCGGAGAATATTGGCTGCTGGCCAGTTGCAGCGTTACCACCGTCAAGGAGAACGTCAGCGACGACACGGTGATCAGTGAAGTCGCGATCGCCGACAGCACCGTGCGTGCCGACTCCGGCCCGCCGCCGAACAGGAGAGCGGTCGCCTGCGCGGGTAGATTGTCGATCATCCAGGCATCGAAGATAGGCAGTCCTACACCGAGCAGGACCGCAAGAACGACCCCCGCAGCGGGAAGCGGCCAGAGCCGTGTCCGCCAGATGTCACGGGCGACACCCCGCCGTCTTCTGCGTCGACCGGCCAGTCGCGACAAGTCGTCGAAGCGGGCAAATTTCATGGGCGCCTCGTTTCTCGAACTCGGCCGATGCACGGTGCTCAGGCTCGGCCGGAGCACCACCTCGCCCCGCAACCCGGATCCCCTGCTCTTCGAGACCTCACCATTCCCTACCCCCGCGCGCTGGCCCACCACGTCCCAGCCGGTGTTCGCACACGCGGGTGCTCGGGGCGGCCACGCGGTAACGGTACGCATTCGTCATGTTGTGGTTGCTGCTGTTCGGCGGCTACTTGGACCTGATCAGTTCCTAACTGCCCGTCGAGATGGTAGCCGGGGGCACTCATAGCGGCGGGCGTACGCGTGGCCGGCGGTGCTTGTACGCCGGGGGAAAGGACTGCGCCACCGGCCACGCGTGTCCTGGCTGCCGCTGATGCTCGCGCGAATTCCCGCCGACCTGTGGACTCTGGCTCGACTCCTAGCCCGCCGCGACTGCCCGAGGCGCTCGACGAGGTGCGGTCCCCCGAGAGGGGCGGCGAGGAGCGCGAGGTCACGCCGATGACCGCCGCCGCTTTGGTCATGCTGGTGGGGCGCTGCTAGAGCCTGTACGACGTTCGGACCTTTAGGCCGGTCGGAGGCTTCGGATCCATACTCGGCATCATGACCGACCGACCGACCGTCGCGAGAGCCCTGGTTCTTGCGGTTGGCCGCCTGGTCGGTCTTCTCCAGGATGACCCCCTTGATCCGGCGCCGGCGCAGGTAGGCGCAGTTGCCACGGGAGGAGTACACCTCGGCGCCCACCGCTCTCAGCCTGGTGCGCGCCCGGCCGACCGGCAGGCGGATCGTGATGCGCTCCAGCACGGCGCGGAACTGCGGGCTGTCTCCGGCCTGGCCGGGCGTCGGGACGAAGGCCGGCGGGCGGTAGCGACGGTCGGCCGCAAGATGCACCTTGCTGCTCAGCCCGCCCCGCGAGCGGCCAGCCCGGCCGCGGTCAGCCGGAACCGGCGCCGGCGGCGCAATCCGTCGTCGGCCGCAGGCCTTGCGTCCTTGGCGCGCTGGGTGAAGGCCCAGGAGCCGAACTGCTCGGATTCAATCAGTCATTGCAACCCTGCTAGTCACCAGCGTGACAGTCTGGGTAGGGTCAATCGACCAGCCGACCACTCGGCTCGAGTACGCATCCAGCACCACGCACCAGCACACCTTGCCCCCGCGCGCCGGGTGTTCGGTGATGTCGGTGACCCACAGCTGGTCGGGCCCCTTCCGGGCGAAGGCGCGGTGGACCAGGTCGGTGGCGATCTGGTCCGGCTTGGTACGACGCCACTTGGGGCGTCCGCTGAGGTCTTCCAGCCCGGGCCAGCCATCACCGCAATGGCTGCGAACCGCCTTGGGGGCACCACCTCTCGCACCAGCTCGATCGCCCGCCGAATGGCCTGCGGTCATCGCCTGTCCCGGTGCGGGACGAACCGGACGAACGGGATGTGCTTCCCCACCTCGCGGTAGTCCTCCTGGCTCTCGTCGACGGCGTAGCCCATGAGCTTGCACAGCCGCCGGGCGGCGGCCGGGTGCCGGGACGCGTACCGGGCCATGATCTCCGGGCCGGCCCCGGCGGGCAGGGGAGTGGCCGTCACGTGGTGGACGTGTCCGCCGACCTGGATGGTGACCTCGGGGGAGGCCATGACGTTGCGATACCAGTCGGCCTTGGCGCCGAATCCGGAGGCGGCCACGTAGCCGTGCTCGTCGTGCTCGACGACCTCGATGACGGCCTGGCGGGGCAGGCCGGAGACCCTGCCGGTGTGGGTGAGCAGCATGACGCGGTGGCCCAGCAGGGCGCCCAGGCCCAGCCGGTAGAGCGGGATGGGCAGGCGCCACAGTTTGCGGCGCAGCCCGGTCGGTGGTGCGGGCCTCTTGACGATCTCCATGATGTCACCTTTCTGCGGATGTCGCGGGCGGCAGGATGCTCCCCGCGCCGAACTGCCTGCGCAGCACGGGCGCGAACGCCTGACGGGTGATGGCTCGGTTGGCCAGGTCCTGCACGGCCAGCCCGGCCCGGCCGGAGGGCAGCAGCATGCGGGCGAACAGGAGCGCGTTGCGCTGGCGCCGCCGCACCTCGGGGCGCATCCGGGCCTCGTAGCGGGCGAACGCGCGCTCGTGGCCGGGCCCGGCGGCGAGCGCCTCGGCCAGCGCGTACGCCCCGGCCATCGCCATGGAGACGCCCTGGGCCGACACCATGGTCATGCAGCCGCAAGCGTCGCCGACCAGGGCGACCCGGCCGCGGCACCAGGCGGGCATGACGACCTGGGCCATCGCGTCCATGAAGATCGACTCCCCGGCGGGCGCGTCGGCCAGCAGCGACGGCGTGAGCCAGCCCGTGCCGGCGAAGCGCTCCCGCAGCAGGCCTGCCCGCTGGTCGCGCGGGACGCTCCCGCTGTGCGGCGAGCGGAACAGCAGCAGGGCGACCAGCGTGCCGGGCTCGCCGCTGAGATAGACGACGACCTGGCGGCCGGGCTCGGTGTAGTGGGCCCGCACGCGGCCCCAGCCGTAGCGGTCGGGCACCGGGTAGGAGGCCAGACGGGTGCCGAGGGGGCGGACGAACCGCGACTCCGCGCCGAACACGAGGTCCCGCGTCCGCGAGTGGATGCCGTCGGCCCCCACGAGCAGGTCGAACCGCTCGCCGGTGCCACCGGCGAAGCCGACCTCGACTGCGTCGCCGGTGTCGCGGAGCTCGGCGACGCTGTCGGCGAAGCGGATCTCCACCTCGCCGGCGACGGCGTCGAGCAGGGCGCCTTCCAGCGTGGTGTGCATCAGCGGCAGGTGCGGCCCCCGGATGACCCGCTCCAGCAGGCCGGCCGACAACCGGGCCGAGGACCGGCCGGAGGCGTCGACGAACTCGACCGAGTCGACGGGCAGCCGGTGTGGGGTCAGCCGGTCGAGGATGCCCATGCGGGCGGCCACGTCGTAGCCGGTACCGAAGAAATCCACCCCGTAGCCGCCCAGGCGGCCGTGCGGCGCGTGCTCCACGACCACCGCCTCGATGCCGCGACGGCGCAGCCAGTAGGCCAGCGTGAGCCCGGCGATCCCGGCCCCGCTGATGAGGACTCTCACGTCGCATCCCCGGGGAGCAGGCGCTCCGCCACGTCCAGCGCCTCGCCGGTGGGCAGCTCGCCGTCGATCATGCGGTGCAGCATCAGCCCGTCGATCGAGGCGACGGTCAGCGTGGCGACCCCGAGCGCCTGGCCGGCCGACCAGCCGGGGTGAAGCGCGCGCAGCCGGTCGGCGATCTGCTGCCGGGCCTGGCGGAGCTCGTCGCGGAGCACGGCGCCGAGCGCGGGGTCGCGGGTCGCGCCGATGATCAGCTCGGCGGCCAGCCGGGACGCGGGCTCGTCACCGGCGGTCCGCGGCAGCAGGGTCCGGATGGAGGCCAGCGCGGCCCGCTCGCCCCCGGCGGTCAGCAGCTCGTCGACGAGGGGGTTGACGAGAAGGTCGGTGCCGCGCCGGAAGATCGCCGCGTGCAGGCCGGGCAGGCCGCCGAAGTGGTAGTGGATCAGGCCGGGATTGGTGCCGGCGCGCTCGGCCACGGCGCGCGCGGTGACGCCGGGCCACCCGTGCTCACTCAGGAGCGCGAGGCCGGTCTCCACCAGTTGCTCACGCCGCCGGTCCCCACGTGCCGAATTTGGTCGTTCGGCCAAATTGGTCATACGGCCAATTTAGCACGCGCGCCCGGCCCTGACGGCCAGCGCCTGTTCGTCATCGCCTTCCTCATCGAGGGCGCATTACGCGCCGACTACGGCCCCATCCGGCATCCGGTCAGTTTTTTGGCGCTGGGCTCGTCCGGGTGGACACAGATCGCCAACTTCGTCACCGCCGGCCTGCTGATGCTTCTCTTCGCCATCGGCCTACGCCGACGTCTTCGCGCCGCTGGACGACCCTCGACCTGGGGCCCTGCTGGTCGGGGCGTACGCGATCGGGCTGATCGGCGTCGGCGTCTTCGTGACCGATCCGGTAGGCGGCTACCCGCCCGGCACGCCCGACCAGGCCCACCGCTCGGGTTCGCGCCACCAGCCCCAAAGTAACGCTGTGTAATGTTTCTGGTTCAACACGTAGTGGTTACAGCTGGGCGGTACCGGACCGTAGACACGTCCGTGCCGAGCAGGGTGGCTTGCGCATCTTCAGTGCGATCGGGGGAGAAGGGATCCCTGCCGATGCGCAGAGAGTGGCAGCTGGAGGACCTCATCGAGTGCTGGACTCTCGATGAGGGCGAGATCGATCTGCTGGCGAACAAGAGCGGTGCCACCCGTCTTGGGTTCGCCTTGATCCTTAAGTATTTCGAGCTGGAGGGGCGTTTTCCTCGCCGCGAGGACGTTCCGAAGGCGGCGGTGGACTACATGGCGGGCCAGGTGAAGGTCGATCCGGCCCTGTTCGCCCAGTACCAGTGGTCGGGCAGCACGATCGAGTATCACCGGTCCCAGGTCCGCCAGTTCCACGGCTTCCGGCAGCCGACGGTTGCCGATGAAGACAAGCTGATCTTCTGGCTGGCCGGTGAGATCTGCCCGGTGGAGACCGCGCGGGAGCGGTTGCGGGCCGCGCTGCTGGCCCGCTGCCGGGAGGAACGGATGGAGCCTCCCGCGGCCAAGCGCGTCGAACGTCTCGCTGGAGCGGCCGAGGCGATGTTCGAGCGCGAGTTCACCGCCACCACGGCTCAGCGGTTGCCGGCCGCGGCGGTCGCCGCGCTGGAGGACTTGATCGCGGTCCCCGATCCCGTCCCGGACGGCGAGGGAGAGGGCGGCGCGGCGATGCGCAGCTTCTTGCAGGAACTGAAGGAGGACCCCGGACCGCTGCAGTTGGAGACGTTGCTGGCCGAGATCGTCAAGCTGGAGCGGGTCAAGGCGATCGGGCTGCCGGAGACGCTGTTCGAGGGGACCTCGGAGAAGGTCGTGGAGGCGTGGCGGGCGCGGGCGATGCGCATGTACCCCTCCGACTTCGCCGCCGCGCCGGACGCGATCAGGCTGACCCTGCTGGCGGCGTTGTGCTGGGTGCGCAAGACCGAGATGATCGACGGCCTGGTCGAGTTGCTGATCCAGATCGTGCACAAGATCAGCGTGCGGGCCGAGCGGAAGGTGGAGAACGAGCTCGGTAGCGAGTTCCGGCGGGTGCAGGGCAAGCACGGCATCTTGGCGCGGCTGGCACAGGCGGCGCTGGACCTGCCGGAGGAACTCGTCCGTACGGCGATCTATCCGGTGGTGGGCACGGCCACGCTGGCTGACATCATCGCCGAGGCCAAGGCGAATGAGAAGGAGCTGCGTACCCGGGTGCGGGTCAAGCTGCGCGGCTCCTACTCGCGGCACTACCGGCGCGGGCTGCCCAAGCTGCTGCGCGCGCTGGACTTCCGCTGCAACAACACCGCCTTCCAGCCGGTGATGGACGCGTTGGCGCTGCTGGAGCGCTACGCCGATTCCGAGGCCGTCTTCTACGACGCCACCGAGATGGTGCCGATCGAGCACGTGGTGCCTGAGGACTGGCAGGAGGCGGTGGCCGACGAGCGCGGCCGTATCGAGCGCATCCCGTACGAGCTGTGCGCGCTGGTGGCGCTGCGCAAGGCGATCCGGCGCCGCGAGATCTGGGTGGAGGGCGGCAAGACCTGGCGCAACCCCGAGGCCGACCTGCCGGCTGACTTCGACGACAACCGGGATGTGCATTATGAGGCCCTGGCCAAGCCGCGTGATGCGGCGGTGTTCATCGCCGACCTGCAACGCCGCCACACCGCCGCTCTGGACCGGCTGGAGACGGCGCTGCGCAAGGGCAGCACCGGCGGGGTGATGATCACGCGGAAGAAGGGTGAGCCGTGGATCAGCGTGCCGCCGCTGGACAAGCAGGAGGAGCCTGCCGGGCTG
Organism: Nonomuraea bangladeshensis; assembly: GCF_039529455.1. Lineage (NCBI taxonomy): Bacteria > Bacillati > Actinomycetota > Actinomycetes > Streptosporangiales > Streptosporangiaceae > Nonomuraea > Nonomuraea bangladeshensis. Next base: position 110,849 of record NZ_BAAAMV010000014.1, on the reverse strand, counting down.
AAGGCGCTGAAGGCGGAGATCTCCCGCCGGTGGGGTGTGATCGACCTCTTGGACGTGCTCAAGGATGTCGCCCACGTCACCGGCTACACCGCCGCGTTCACTTCGGTGGCCTCGCGCACTGTCCTCGAGGAGGCGGTGCTGCGGCGACGGTTGCTGCTGTGCCTGTACGGGCTGGGCACGAACGTCGGGATCAAACGGGTGGCCGACGGGGTGGCCGCGGCCGCGCTGCCGGCCGGGCAGCTCGACACCGAGGCGGCCCTGCGGCGCACCCGCCGGCTGTTCATCAACCGGGACAACCTGCGCGGCGCGATCCGCGTGATCGTCAATGCCACGTTGAAGGCGCGCGATGTGACCCTGTGGGGCGAGGGCACCTCGTGCGCGTCCGACTCGCGCAAGTTCGGATCCTGGGCGGCCAATGCAATGACCGAATGGCATCAGCGCTACGGCGGGCCCGGAATCATGGTGTATTGGCACGTCGAACGCAAGAGCGTGTGCATCTACAGCCAGGTCACGAGCACGACCGCCTCGGAAGTGGCCTCGATGATCGAGGGCCTGCTGCGGCACCTGACCGACGCCGACATCGATCGCCAGTACACCGACACCCACGGCGCCTCGATCGTCGGGTTCGCCTTCTCCGAACTGCTGGACTTCAAGCTGCTGCCTCGGCTGAAGAACATCGGCTCGGCACGGCTGTACCGGCCCGGGACCGGCCCCGAAACCGGCGGGGGCGAGGCCTGGCCGCGCCTGGAGACGGTGCTGTCGACCAAGATCATCGACTGGGATCTCATCGCCCGCCACTACGACCAGATGATCAAGTACGCGACCGCGCTGCGGCTGCGCACCGCCGAGTCCCACCAGATGCTGCGCCGTTTCACCCGCGGTGGCCCCAAGCACCCCACCTACCAGGCGATCGAGGAGCTGGGCCGCGTCATCAGGACGATCTTCATTTGTGAGTACCTCGCGGATGAGGAACTCAGGCGCGAGATCGGCGAGGGCCTGAACGTGGTGGAGAACTTCAATTCCGCCAGCAAGGACCTGTTCTACGGCAAGGCCGGCGACCTGACCGGGGATGACCGCGAGCACGCCGAGGTCTCGGCGCTGGCGCTGCACCTCCTCGCCGCCGCGATCACCTACCTCAACACGCACCTGATCCAAATGGTGCTGCGCGATCCTGGCTGGAAGAAGCAGCTGAGCCCGGCCGACCGGCGGGGGCTGACCGCGCTGTTCTGGTCGCATCTGAACCTGTACGGGCGCTTCGAGCTCGACATGAACCGCCACCTGGAGCTGGACAACGCCTTGGACACCGTCGTTGCTGGGCCATCGCAGTAGCAGGGTGCAAGAGACGGCCGGCGCTGCTGACCTGTGGCCGGCCGACGAACCCCTGCGCGCGAGCTCAGCGCGTATGGTCGGCGCGGTTCCACCACGCGGCTGTGGCGATGGCGCCGATCGCGCCGGTGGCCGCGACCAGCAGCAGCCCGGCCGGGCCGGGCGGGTCTTGGCCTTCTCCGGCGATGCCCGCGTACAGGCCGGGCACCGACCACGGGAAATAGGCGCCGTAGCCGAGCGCGGCGATGATCTGGGAAGCGAAGATGATGCCGAACAGGACGCCGACGGCGGCCAGGTAGCCGCGGCCGGCGCTGGCGGCCAAAGCCAGCGGTGTGGTGGTCAGCGCGGCGAGCACGGCCGCGGCCAGGATGCGTGCGAGGCCGTCGAGCACGGCCGGTGCCGACCAGGCGGGCAGGGCGAGCAGGGTGCCGATCCCCAGGCCAAGCGCGACGAGCAGGACGGCCAGCAGCAGCGCCCAGAGGGTGGCGATGGTGAACTTGGCGGCCACGATGGTGGTGCGGGAGGCGGGCAGGGCGAGCAAATCGGTGGCGGTGTGGTCGCTGAACTCGCGGCCGAACAGCCAGATGGCGATCAGCCCGTACACGCCGAGGCCGCCGATGGCGACGGCCTCGGCGAGCAGGGCGAGGTAGCCGGGCCAGTCGGCGCTGGCGCCGGACAGCTGGGCCTTGCCACCGAGTAGGCCGAGCGCGCGGGCGCGGGCGGGGTCGGCGAGGATGAACATGAATGTGCCGCACACCAGCGCGGCGATGGTGAAGGCCAGCGCGGTGATCCAGGGCAGGCGGCTGCGTCGTGCCTTGAGCAGCTCGGCCCACAGCGCGTCACGCATCTCCGGCCGCCTTCCCAGCCTCGGACACGGCCTCGGACATGGCCTCGGGCGCGACCTCAGGCGCGACGGGGCTGACAGTACGAAGGAAGAAGGCTTCGAGGTCCTCTTCCTCCAGGTGCAGGTCGGCAGGCGGGATGCCGCCGTGGACGAGGACGGTGGCGACCTGTTCCGGTTGGGCCAGGGCGCGGGGATCGGTGAGCAGTAGGCCGGTTGGCGTGGCGGGTTCGGGGTGGTAGCCGGCGGCGTGCAGCACCGCGGCGGCGGTGTGGTCGTCGCGGGTGGCCAGGCGCAGGTGGCGGCTGCGGTGCCGGTCCAGGTGGGCGGCGTCGTGCTCGCCGAGCAGGCGGCCGTGGTGCAGGATGCCGATCCGGGTGGCCAGGCGGGCGACCTCGGCCAGCAGGTGGCTGGACAGCAGCACGGTGGTGCCGTGCTGGTGGGCCAGGCCGGCGAGCAGGGCGCGGATCTCGGCGACGCCGGCGGGGTCGAGGCCGTTGACCGGTTCGTCGAGGATGAGCAGGGCGGGGGCGTGCAGCAGGGCTCTGGCCAGGGCCAGGCGCTGCAGGTTACCGAGCGACAGGGTGCGGGCGCGGCGGTCGGCGTACGGGGTGAGCGCGAGACGTTCGATGATGTCGCCGACGGCGCTGCCGGCGCTGCCGGCGCTGCCGGCGGGGCCGGGCAGGCGGCGCAACCGTCGGACGACCTCCAGGTTCTCCCGCACGGTGAGCTCGGGATAGGCGGCGGCCGCCTCCACCAGGTAGCCCACCCGCGCCCAGGCGGAGCGATCGCCGCCGGTGACGTCGGCGCCCAGGACGCGCACGGTTCCGGCGGTGGGGGTGATCATGCCGAGCAGCATGCGGATCAGGGTCGTCTTGCCGGCGCCGTTGAGACCCAGCAGCGCGTAGATCTGCCCGGCAGGTACGCGCAGGGTGACGTCGTCGACCGCTCGCACGTCGCCGAAGTGCTTGCTCAGGTGGGTGATCTCGATGGCGGGGAGCGCCGTGGTGCGGCGGGTGGCCTCGGGGGGGACGGTGTTTCGGGGGTGCATGGGCACATCCCTGTCTCGATGCGGACTGGACGTGCCGACCAGGCTTCCCGGCTCACCTGGCGTTCAGCCTACGCCCGGCGGCCCGTCCCGGACAGGGCCCGCGCGTACGGGGCTCAGCCGGAGGGGTGCCGCTCCTGCCAGCGGCGCAGCAGGCCGGGCAGTTCGCCGAGCAGGAACTCGTAGAAGTCGTGCATCTGCCTCAGCCGTTCGTGGGCGGGGTCGCCGGGGGCGGTGGCGGCGATGCCGGCTTCGGCGGCCTGCAGCATGACCTGGACGACGGTGTTCTGCGTGGAGAACAGGGTGGGCCAGGCGTCCTCGCGCAGCCGGTAGTGCTCGCGACGGCTGCCGGGCGCGGGCAGGCGTTCGATCAGGCCGGTGGACAGCAGGGACCTGACCGCACCGGACACCGCGCCGGCGCTCGCGCCGAGCCGGTCGCCGATCTCGCCCATGGTGATCGTCTCGGCGCCGGTGAACAGGAACACCGCCAGGACACGCGCCGACATGCGCTGCAGGCCGCCCTCGGTCAGCGTCAGCGCCAGCCGTTCGGCCGCTTGCCATCGCTCGTGCTCACTCAACCCGGTCACCTCCCCCGAGGAGCCTACCTGGAAGTTCGAGAGTTCAGAAATTTCTGAAAATAGGCTATGTTGCCGGTATTCGGCCCTCACTCGGGTCGACGGTGTGCCGGGAAGCCTGGTCGGCGAGCGAAGAAGTCCCCTCTCCGGCAAGGAGCGCCGATGAAGGTCCTCATCCTCACCCACGGCACCCGTGGCGACGTCCAGCCGTACGCGGCCCTCGCGCTCGCCCTGGACCGGGCCGGGCACCAGGCGGTCCTGGCCGCCCCCTCGGCGATGGCGAGCCTGGCGGAGCCACACGGCATCGCCTTCGCGCCCCTGCACGACGGCCCGAACACGCTCCTCGACGACCCGGACATCCGCCAGGCCGTCGAGACCAACTACCGCGGCCTGCGCGGCAAGAAGGTCGCCCTGCAGGTGATGCGCCGCACCAAGCCGCTCATGGCCGAGGTCTTCGCCAACGTGGCGCGGGTGGCCGAGCAGGGCGCCGACCTGGTCGTGCACGCGCCCAGCATGCCGGGCGGGCACGTGGCCGAACGGCTCGGTGTGCCCGCCGTCCTCGCCGCGCTGCAGCCGGTGTGGGTGCCCACCGCCGCCTTCCGTAACCCGATGCTGCCGCTCCCCCTGCCCAAGGCACTGAACCGGGCCTCATACCTGCCCGTCAAGCTGATGCTGCGCTCCTTCGCCGGCATCAGCGACGACCTGCGCCGACGACTGGATCTGCCCCGACGGCGCGGCCGGCACGACCTCCTGCGCCGCCCTGACGGCGGTCCGGCGACCGTCCTGCACGGCTTCAGCCGTCACCTGCTGCCACGCGAGCTGGACTACCCGGCGTGGGTGCACACCACCGGCTTCTGGTTCCTGCCCGCCCCGCCCGGCTGGACGCCGTCGCCGGAGCTGGCCGCGTTCCTGGCCGAGGGGCCGCCGCCGGTGTACGTCGGGTTCGGCAGCATGGCGGGCACCGACCCGCAGCGGGTGGGCCGCGTGGTGGCTGAGGCGGTCCGGCTGGCGGGGGTGCGGGCGGTGCTGGCCTCCGGGTGGGGCGGCATGCGCTTGGATCGGCTCCCCGACGACGTCTTCCTGCTCGACCAGGCACCACACGACTGGCTGTTCCCGCGCATGGCCGCGATCGTGCACCACGGCGGCAGCGGCACCACCGGCGCGGCGCTGGCCGCTGGACGGCCGCAGGTGATCTGCCCGTTCGTCGCCGACCAGCCGTTCTGGGCCGCCCGCGCGCACGCCATCGGCGTCGCCCCGCCGCCCCAGCCACAGCGCCGCCTGGCCGCGGACGGCCTGGCCGCGGCCATCCGTCAGGCCGCCACCGACCAGGCGATGGCGGCCGCCGCAACCGAGACAGGGCGACGGGTCCACGCTGAGGATGGCACCGGCCGCGCCGTCGAGATTCTGCAATCGCTGCCGGGAGCATCGCCCGGCTGAAGATCTACCGGTCGCGGCGGACTCAGGCGATCAGCGGCAGGAGCGCCACGTAGAGGATCAGCAGCAGGAGCGACTCGCCGCGGCTGAGTCGCCGGCCGCGGGCCAGCAGCGCCCAGGTGACGCCACTGACGCCGACCATCGCGGCGATCACGGCGGGCGCCAAGGCCGGCGTCCCGGCGGTGAAGGCGATGACCGCGCCGCCGGCCAGGCTGTTGACCAGATTGCTGCCGAGGAGGTTGCCGACAAGCAGGTCACCGTCGCCGCGCCGCTGGGCCTGGATTGCAGTGACGAGTTCGGGCAGCGACGTGCCGGCGGCCACCAGCGTGAACCCGACCACCTCCGGAGGCACGCCGCCTCGCAGGGCGAGCTCGGAGGCGCCGGTCACCAGCACGTGCGCTCCGGCCAGGGTCGCGGCCAGCGCGGCAATCGTCCGGAAGACCTCGACCGCCAGGCGTGGCCGGACGGCGGTGCTCAGATAATCCGTGGTCTCCCCGGCCACCGCGTCGCGCGGCGCGGCGCGAGCGAAGCGCAAAAGCAGGGCCAGCGCCCCGGCCAGCGCCAGGACCAAGCCGATGCCTGCCGGTGTGTCGAGCCCGTACAGCAGGGCGACGGCGAAGACCGTGACCGCTGCGAGGGACAGCGGGGCCTCGCGGCGCAGCACCGAGGAGCGGACCGCCAGCGGCGCGACCAGGCCGCCGACGCCGAGGATCAGGGTGAGATTGATGATGTTCGAGCCGACCAGGCTGCCCACGGCCAGATCCGCCTGGCCCTGCAGCCCGGCGGTGCCGGCCACGACCAGTTCGGGCGCGCTGGTGCCGAACCCGATCACGACCACGCCGACCACGACCGGTTCCAGCCCGAGTCGTTCGGCCAGCCGGCCGCAGCCGAGGACCAGGTGGTCGGCGGCGACGGCCAGCGTGGCCAGCCCCAGGACGCTGAGGACGATCAGGAGCGCCATGTCAGGCTCCTACCGGCGAGGTGACGCGGAGCCGGTGTCGCGGATCGTCCACGAATAGACAGCGGCGACCAGCGACACCGCGACCACCGCCGTCAGCATGACGGCCATCAGCGCCGCCTCGGGCACCAGGAAGGCGGTGACCACCAGCATCACGCCGGTCACGGCGAACAGCCGGCCCCCGACCTGATGCGTGCGCGTCCACACCCGCTCGCTGGCCAGGGTCCAGGGCGTCCTGATCCCCATGAGCCAGTTGCGCCGGATGCCCGGCAGGACCAGCCCGAGCAGCAGGATCAGCCCGCCGACCCCCGCCTGCACGACCCGGACGAGCGGCCCGGCGCCGGTGACGGCGTGCACGGCCGCGGCCACATGCAGGATGGTCAGCAGGGCCATGACGCCGATCGCGACGGGCGTTGTAGGCGCGCGCGGAGCCCGCTCTGCGGGCCAGCCCTGCGAGGACGGCGAACAGAATGGCGATGAGCAGGATCGCGGCCGGCCGGACGAGGAGGGCCCCGGTCTTGCTGCCCAGCCGGTCCGGCTGGCCGCGTACGCCCCAGTGCACGGGAACGCGGGCATCGTCCGGGAGACGCAGCCATGCCCAGAACGAGACCCCTGCACAGGTCACCAGCAGAAAGACGGCGGCGACAGCCGCAGGCCGAGCGTTCAACGCCGAGCACCCCTCACGAAGCCGATCCGATACGACGTTGCCGACCAGGCTTCCCGGCGCTCCAGGAACAACGGTAACCGCGCAGACGGCCGCACACCAGACCTTTCCGACCTTCATGATCTGGGACGCTGTGGGCGCGCAGGTCCGACCGCCGCCCAGATCATTCCTCCGCGGGCGGGCAGAGGCCTGCCTGGCGGTAGACGGCCGTGAGGTAGCGCAGCATCTCGGCGGCGTCCGGCGGGTCGGGCTGCAGCACGCGGTAGGTCACCGCCCCGGCCATCATGTCGATGAGCACATCCAGGTCAGCGTCAAGAGCCACTGTGCCGTCCTGCTGGGCGCGGCGGAGCATCGCGGCGGCCAGTTCGCGGCGGGGAAGGACGTAGTGCCTCCAGTAGATCTCCATCAGCACGGGATGGCTCACCGCCGATCCCATGATGCGGGAGACCAGCGCGCGGAAGCCGGGGCTCGCGGCCATCTCGGCCGCCGCGGGCAGGACGCGTTCGACGATGGCTTGCGGTGGCAGGGCGTAGACGTCGGCGGCGGATGGGGTCACCTCGGTGCTCACCCACTGCTCGATGGCTTGGGCGAGCAGCTCCTCCTTGCTGCTCCAGCGGCGGTAGACGGTCAGTTTTCCTACCCCTGCGCGCTTGGCGACCTGTTCGATGCTGGTGCCCTCGACGCCGCGCTCGACGAACAGCTCCAGCGCGGCGGACAGGATCGAGGCGTCGGTCTCGGGGTCGCGTGGGCGGCCTCGGCCTCGGGTGGCGGTCATCCCAGCGCTCCGTCCAGCCAGCGGGCGAGATCGGCGGGGCCGCCCCTGCAAGCCAGGTGCCCGTCAGGGCGGACAAGCAGGGCCGGCCCGCGGGCGCGCAGCCGGACGACCCTGTCGCCGAGCCGCCGCCGGGCCGCCTCGAAGGCGTCCTCGGCGTCGTCGCCGAGGACGGCCCACGTGCCGCGCAGCTCGGCGTGCAACCGGGTACGGCTCCCGTCAAGGCGCTCGCACGCCAAGTCGCCGACGCGGTCGCCGGGGCGTGGCTTGCTGCCCCGGCCGCCCAGCGGGCCACGCCGGTAGCTCACCCACAGCTGCGAGGTCGTGTACGTGGTCCACCGCTGGATCCACGGCCGGCTGAACACCCGCATCAACACCTGATCGCGCAAGAACCGGCCGAACGGGCTGCCGGCGATGTTGACCTTCGTGGCCGCGGTGCTGCCACGCAACACCGCGGTCGCCAGCGGGCGGCGTTCGGCCTGGTAGGTGTCGAGCAGGCGTTCGGCTGCCAGGCCGCAGGCGACGAGGGCGAGCTTCCAGGCGAGGTTCTCGGCGTCGCCGAGCCCGGTCAGCATGCCCTGCCCGCCGAAGGGCGCGTGCACGTGCGCCGCGTCCCCGGCCAGCAGGACGCGCCCGGCGCGGTAGGTGTCGGCGAGCCTGCGGTGCACGCTGAACAACGACGCCCAGGTGACGTCGTGCAGGCGCAGGCCGGTCAGGCCGGTGCGGGCGGGCAGGATGCGCCGCATGCGGTCGGCGATCTGCTCCTCGCTCGGCTTGTCGTCGGTGAAGGTGGCGTCGTAGGCGAGCAGCCGCCACTGGTCGCCGGGCATCGGCATGGCGCCCAGCACGCCGTCGGGGTGCGCCCAGCCGCTGGTGCCCGATCGGTCGAGCGGTGGATCGCCGTCGAGGCGTCCGTCGACCAGGAGGAACCGTTCGCTGATCTTGACGCCGGGGAAGCCGATGCCGGCCAGCTTGCGCACGGTGCTGCCGGTGCCGTCGCAGCCCACCAGCCAGCCCGCGCGGACGGTACGGCCGTCGCCCAGCGTCGCGGTGACTCCGTCGGCGTCCTGTTCCGCCCGCACGAGCGCCGCCCCCCACTCCGGCCCGCCGCCCAGCTCGGCCAGCCGCTCGCGCAGCGTCGCCTCGACGCGGGCCTGGGAGATCACCATCGGGGGCGCGGCGGTGCCCAGGCCAGGGTCGCCGAACCGGATCTTCATCATGGGACGGTCGCCGGCGTAGGTGGTGATCGTCATGGCTCGTACCGACTCCTGCGGCAGATCGCCCAAGGCGTCCAGGCGATCGAGCACCTCCGAGCCGCGGGCGTGCACGAAGTTCGCCCGCGACGTGGTGGCCGGCCGGGCAGCCTTGTCGACCACGCGTACAGACAGGCCGTGTTGCAGCAGCGCACAAGCCAGCGCCAGGCCCACTGGACCGGCTCCGACCACCAGGACGTCGGCGTCCATCGCCTCACCTTTTATTTACGGATCGGTAGCGTAAACTAAATAGTGCTCTTAATGAGACGTCCTGTCCAGAGGAGACATCAATCGATGGAGGCGGCGGCGGGCGCTGTCGGCCAGCCGGGCCCCGCCGCAACCGACCCCGCAAGCCGACCTCATGGACCGCCGCCTTGTGGGCTGCCTTATGTGTCGCCGTGTTCGTGCGTTTGCGAGCGGCCGAGTTCGCGGAGGGCGTCCCTGAGGGTGGGGAACGTTTCCAGGTCGTCGAGGTCGTCGAGGTCGTCGGGGAACACGTGGGAGCCTCTCGTGATGAGCAGGCGGCCGCCGGAAGCGCGAGCCCGATCGGCAGCCACGCGGATGATCCCGTAACCAGCCTGATCACAGCACGTGAGCGCCCCGACATCCAGAACGATCTCAGGAGGTGAATGCGTGACCAGGGCACTGTCGACGTACATCCGCACGCTGTCCACGGACGGGCCAGCCAGAGGACCGGTCAGTTGAATCAGCAGGACGGCGCCCTGGTCGCGGACTGTGATGGAGAAGTCCTCGGTGTCGAGGCGGGCAGGGTCGGTACCGGACATCGGGGGGCTTTCTCCTGGGGGCAAGGCAGACGGACCAGACTGCGGCCACTGTCACATCAGGTAGCGCAGCCACAGATAGGGAGCCACCAGGGCGACCGTGACGACGGTGACGATCAGGCCGTACTTGGTGAACTGCCAGAAACTGATCGGGGTGCCGTTGCGAGCGGCGATGCCGAGCACGACGACATTGGCGGCGGCGCCGACGGCGGTGGCGTTGCCGCCGAGGTCGGCCCCGAAGGCCAGCGCCCACCACAGCACCTGCCCGGGCCCGTTGCCGTCCTCGGCCTGCACCAGTTGTTCCACGATGGGACTCATCGTGGCCACGTAGGGGATGTTGTCCACGATGGCCGACACCACCGCCGAGCCGCCCAGCAGGCCCATGGTGGTCAGCTCGGGCCGCCCGGCGGTCGCCGCGACCGCGGCCTGGGACAGCTGTCCGATGACGCCGGTCTCGACCAGGGCGCCGACCATGACGAACAGGCCGGCGAAGAACACCAGCGTCGGCCACTCCACCTCGGCGATGGCCTGCTCGGTGCGTACCTTGGTGGCGGCCACCAGCACGCCGGCGCCCAGCAGCGCGACCACCGCCGGCTCGTAGTGCAGCACCGGGTGCAGCACGAAGGCGGCCATCACCAGGGCCAGCACGGCCAGCGACTGCCACAGCAGCCGCCGGTCGGCGATCGCCTCCCGCTCGTCCAGCGCCATGACCTGCTCGGCGCGCTCCGGGTTGTAGCGGAACGACCTGCCGAACAGCAGCCAGCACAGGCCGACGAACACCGCCATCAGGACGACGATCATCGGCGCCATGTGGACGAGGAAGTCGTTGAAGGTCAAGCCGCCGCGGCTGGCGATGATGATGTTGGGCGGATCGCCGACCAGCGTGGCGGCGCCGCCGATGTTGGACGCCATCGCCTCGGCGATCAGGAACGGCACCGGGCTGACCGCCAGCCGTTCGCACACCAGGAACGTCACGGGCGCGATCAGCAGCACCGTGGTGACGTTGTCCAGCAGCGCCGAGGCGACCGCGGTGATCAGCACGAGCAGCACCATCAGCCGGAACGGCCGGCCTCGGGCGCGTTTGGCGGCCCAGATCGCCAGGTACTCGAAGACGCCGGTCTCCTTCAGGACCCCGACGATGACCATCATGCCGAGCAGCAGGAAGATGACGTTCCAGTCGATGCCGGTGTGCTCGGAGAAGAACGCGGCCTTGGCGTCGGTGGCGTGGATCAGGAGCATGATCCCGGCGCCGCCCAGCGCCGCCGCGACCCGGTGGACCTTCTCGGTGGCGATCAGTGCGTAGGCGGCCAGGAACGCCGCCACGCTCGCCCAGGCGAGCACGCTCACGCGGCGAGCACCCGGTCCAGCAGCGCCTGCAGCGTCACCGCGCCCAGCAGCCGCCCGTCGCCCATGACCGCGACCAGCGGGCTGCGGGTGCGCGCCATGAGCGAGGCGAGCTCCAGCACGGTGGCGTCGGAATCGGTGACCGGCAGCTCGCGCGGCCGCTCCGGCAGCGCCTCGCGCACGGTACGGCCGTCCAGCGCGCGCAGGAACGCGTCGGCGTGCGCCTCGTCGACCACCCGGGCCAGCGCGGGATCGTCCAGGCAGTAGCCGGGCACCGCCAGCCGCAGCACCTGGGTGCCGGGCAGGATCGTGAACGGTGTGCCGTCGTCGGCGACGACGATGAGGCCGGGCAGATCCTGGTCGGCGAGCAGCCGGGCCGCGTCGATCACCGGGGAGTCGAGCCCGACCACGGGGAAGTCGGCAAGCAGGTCTCGGGCGCGCACCAGCACATCCTCACGTCAAAGGGACAAGGACCTGCCGACCAGACTTCCCGGCGCACCAGGACACAACGTATCAGGGCCCGTGAGGATCATGGCTTGCCGCCGTTACGAGGCACGTGACAGCGCTGCCCCGGCACGACCTGCGTTTCCGGAAGCCGTCGCCGGGCGGGGTCTCATGAACGGTCAGTCCCTTCCGAGGGTGAGGCCCGCGGCGACGATGTCGACGAGCAGGTCGACGATCCGGGCCTGGAGTACAGGATCGCCGAGCCGCTCGGCGTACATCGGGACCAGCAGCACGCACTGCAGCACGCCGGTGATCACCAAGGGGTCGGCGGGGATCAGGTCGTCCTGATGGGTGGCGAGGTAGTCGGTGAGAGCGGTCACGGGGTTGTCCGCCATGGCCGTGACACGGGCCGGGTCGAGCTTGCGGGCCACGGCCTGCATCTCTTCGGGATGGGTCATCAGGCGACGCCACAGAGGGTTGGCCGACAGTTCCTCCAAGGTGGCGTGCAGGAAGCGGCGCAGCCCGTCGCGCGGGCTGCCGGCGGCGAGCAGGGCGCCGTCGATGACCTTGCGTTTGACCTCCGCTGATTGCCGCACCATCAGCTCCAGGTACAGGTCCTCCTTGGAGTCGAAGAAGACGTAGAAGCTGCTCTTGGCCACTCCGGTGGGGGCCATCAGCTCTTCCAGGGATGTCTTGCGTAGCCCCTGGGCCGTGAACAGCCGCCCGCCGGTCTCCAGCAGTTGCTCGGTAATCCGGGCCTTCTCCTCGGCGGTGAACGCGGGCGGCATCAGCACCATCCTTCTCGCTCTTTGTGAACGTTTCGTCCATATGGTTTCAGCTGGAGCCGCGCAGGGCCAGCCGCAAGCCCCGCCACCGGGCGACGAGGACGATGATCACCGTCATCCCGATTGCACCCAGCCCCAGCGGCAGCACGGTCGCCAGCCCGTCACCGCCGGAGTTGGCGATCGTCCACGCAATCTTGAGCGCCAAGCCGCCGTCGATGACCACCAGCCCCCATCCGACCGAGCGGAGCCAGAACGCCGCGCACAACCCGCCGATCAGCGCCGGGATCAACGGCAGCGTCATCCAAGTGATCCACGTCGGATCAGCGAACAACTCCTTCTCCATCTCCAGCACACCTGCGATCTTGGGGTCTATCTGACCAGGGGCGGGAGCGGGGAACCAGAAGAAGCTCGACAGCATCGCCACGATCGTCGCGCTCAGCCAGAGCGGGCGCCTGGTCCAGCAGAAGTAGGCGATCGGCAGGAAGAACAGCGGCCGGATGTACCAGCTGATCGGGTTCAGGTGCCGCGGCCAAGCCCAGGCCAGGAAGTCGCCGAACACGTCCATGAAGGTCTCCTCGGGTATCGGGAAGGGCTGTCCGCCCCCGCTTTTCATCTATAAAACCAGATTGGATATTTGTTTTCAAGGCCGGGATGCCGCCATCGCTGCCGCTGGTGGCCCTCCGGTGCGCGTCGCCATCGGCGCTGTTAAGGTAAGCGCCGGTGCGCCGGGAAGTCTGGTCGGCAACGAGTTCGACGACGACCGGAGACACTCCCCATGATCATCTGCTCTCGGGCCGCGTGATGGGCGCCCTGCTGACCGCGTTCGCGGCCCTGCTGCTGCTGGCGGTGCTGCTGTCCAGCCTCGCCCACCGCACCGTCCTGTCCACCGCGGCGCTGTTCCTGGTGGCCGGGTTCGTGCTCGGCGATGGGATGCTCGGCATCGTCTCGCTCAAACCCGGCGACGACCTGGTCGCCACCCTGGCCGAGCTGGCGCTGTTCGCCGTTCTGTTCACCGACGGCATGCGCGTGGGCTGGACGGAGCTGCGCAGCGCGTGGCGGTTGCCTGGGCGGGCGCTCGGCTGGGGGCTGCCGCTCACCCTGGCGATCACCGCCGTCGGCGCGCACTATCTGCTCGGTCTCGGCTGGATCGAGTCGCTGCTGATCGGCGCGATCCTGGCGCCCACCGACCCGGTCTTCGCCGCCGCCCTGGTCGGCAACGAGAAGGTGCCGCCCCGGCTGCGGCAGCTGCTCAACGTGGAGTCCGGCGTCAACGACGGGCTCGCGCTGCCGTTCGTCATCCTGTTCCTGGCGATCGCCTCCGGATCCGACGACCTGCACCTCGGTGAGCTGGGGCTGGAGCTCGGCCTCGGCGTCCTCATCGGCGTGGCGATCCCGTGGGCGGCGATCAAGCTGGAGCAGACCCGCTGGTTCTCCGCCTCCACCGCCTACGAGCCGCTGAACGCCCTGGCCATCGGCCTGCTCGTCCTGGCGGTGGGCAAGGCCACGCACGGCAACCTGTTCCTGGCCGCGTTCTCGGCCGGGATCACGGTGGCGACGTTCGGGCAGCGGCAGCGCGAGTCGTTCGAACACTTCGGGGAGCTGATCGCCGAGATCTTCAAGCTGGCGGCGCTGCTGGTGTTCGGGGCGCTGATCACGCCGTCCCTGCTGGGCTCGGTGGGCTGGCAGGGGTGGCTGTTCGCGGTCCTGGCGCTGGTGGTGGCGCGTCCGGTCGCCATCTGGCTGTCGTTCCTGCGCTCCGGGCTGACCGTGCGCGAGCAGGCGGCGGTGGCCTGGTTCGGGCCGAAGGGGTTCGCGTCCGTGGTGTACGGGCTGCTCGTCCTCGCCTCGGGGATCGCCGCGGCGCAGCAGGTGTTCCAGATCGTCGCCGTGACCATCGTGGCCTCGATCCTGCTGCACTCCTCGACCGACATCGTGGTGGCCCGCGGCTTCGACGACGAGCACGACGTCCCGGCCTGGTTCGGACGGCTGCGCAGACGCGAACAGCGGACATGAGACGCCCGTACGGAGTTCTCGGCCGCTTCCGGCATCCGGCCCAGGTGATCGTCACCGGGTTCGCCGCCGCGGCCCTGATCGGCACCGCCCTGCTCGCCTCGCCGATCGCCACCGAGTCAGGCGAGCCGGCGGGCTGGCTGACCGCCCTGTTCACCGCCACATCCGCGGTGTGCGTGACCGGTCTGGTGGTCGTGGACACCGCGACCCACTGGTCGGCGTTCGGCGAGTGGGTGATCGCCGGGCTGATCCAGGCCGGCGGGCTGGGCATCATGACCTTGGCGACGCTGTTCACCATCGTCGTGACAGGACGGCTCGGTCTACGCGCCAGGATCTTCGCCCAGGCCGAGACCAAGACCTTGAGCATGACCGAGGTCCGCCACGTGGTGCGCAAGGTGGTCGTCTTCAGCCTGGTCTGCGAGGCCGTCGCGGCGCTGGTCCTGTCCGGCCGCTTCCTGCTCGGCTACGGCGAGCCGTTCGGCCGCGCCTTGTACTTGGGCGTCTTCCACGCGATCTCGGCGTTCAACAACGCGGGATTCGCGCTGTGGTCCGACAGCCTGATGCGCTACGTCACCGACCCGTGGATCTGCCTGACCGTCGCGATCGCCGTGATCGTGGGCGGGCTCGGCTTCCCGGTGGCTTTCGAGCTGCTGCGCGCCTGGCGCAGGCCCGGACGGTGGTCGGTGCTGACCCGGGTCACCGTCGGGGTCACCGTGGTCATGCTGGTCGGCGGCACGGTGGTGTTCCTGGCCACCGAATGGCGCAACCCGAGGACACTGGGCGCGCTCGATGATCCCGGCAAGCTGCTGGCCGCCTTCTTCACCGCCGTCATGCCGCGCACGGCGGGCTTCAACAGCCTCGACCTCGCCGACATGTACCCCACCAGCTGGCTCGCCACCGACCTGCTGATGTTCATCGGCGGCGGCAGCGCCGGCACCGCAGGCGGCATCAAGGTCACCACGTTCGGCCTGCTGGCGTTCGTCATCTGGGCGGAGATGCGCGGCGAGCGGGAGGTGCACATCGGCCATCGCCGGCTCGCGGAGGCGGCACAGCGTCAGGCGGTCTCGATCAGCCTCGTCAGCGTGGCGCTGGTCGCGGTGTCGACGTACGCGCTGCTCGCGTTGACGCCGCACAGTCTGGATCGGGTGCTGTTCGAGGTCGTCTCGGCCTTCGGCACCGTCGGCCTGTCGACCGGCATCACCGCGGACGTCACACCCGCCGGGCAGGTGCTGCTGACACTGCTCATGTTTATTGGTAGGACCGGTCCGCTCACCCTGGGCTCCGCTCTCGCGCTGAAGGACCGTGTCCGCCACTACCAGCTGCCTGAGGAGAGGGTCATCGTTGGCTGACAAGAACAGCGATCCGGTCGTGGTGATCGGTCTGGGACGGTTCGGCAGCGCGCTGGCCCTCGAACTGACCCGGCGCGGTATCGAGGTGCTGGCCATCGACAACCGTCCCAAGCGTGTGCAGAGCCTGGCAGGGGAGATCACCCACATCGCCACCGCGGACACCACCGACATGGGGTTCTGTGCCAGCTCGGCGTACCCGACTCCTACCGTGCCGTCGTGGCGATCGGTGGCGACATCGAAGCGAGCATCCTGACCGCGTCACTGCTCGTGGAGCTGGAGATCGAGCACATCTGGGCCAAGGCGGTCAGCAGGCAGCACGGACGGATCCTGCATCGGATCGGCGTTCCACAACGTCGTGTTCCGCGAGCATGATATGGGCGAGCGGGTCGCCCACCTGGTCAGCGGCCGGATGCTCGACTACATGCAGGTGGACGAGAATTTCGCGCTGGTCAAGACGCATCCTCCGAAGGAATACGTGGGCATCCCGCTCGGCCGTTCCGGCCTGCGCCGCAAGCACGGCGTCACGATCGTCGCCGTCAAGCGGCCTGGAGAGGAGTTCACGTACGCCACCGCGGAGACCGAACTGTGCTATGGCGACGTCGTCATCGTCTCCGGCCCCACCGACCAGGTCGAACGTTTCGCTGAACTGCCCTAGACGCCGGACCCGCTACGGCTTTGCGGCGTGAACGAACCGCTCGATATCCATGATCGGCAGGTCCCGGCCCGCCGGCTCCAGGTAGCGGGCCCGGTACTCGGCCGTGCCCACCTGCTCATGCTCCGCCCAGCCGTAACGTTCGAGCAGGGGGCCCACCTCGTCCGGCGCCAGGCCGAACCGCCACACCCGCCGCTTCGCCACGAACTCCTCGTGCAACGCCGCCGCCCCATACCCACCGTGGGCGAGGAAGTCGACCAGCACGTACGTGAACAGCAACCGGCTCCCCGGAGCGGCCCGGGACAGGAACGTCAAGGTGGCGTGCACGGCCTCCTCCGTCAGGTACTGGGTGACCGCCTCCCACACGAACATCGCAGGCCGATCCGCCTGGAACCCGTGCCCGGCCAGCACCTTGGCCAGGTCGGCGCTTTCGAAGTCGACGGCGATCAGTTGGACCCGCTCCGGCGCGCCGCCGGGCATCGCCCGCAGCCGCCGCGCCTTCGCGGCGATGTTCGCCGGCAGGTCCAGCTCGTAGGCGTGCCCGCCCGGCGGCGTCAGCCGGCACGCCCGGGTGTCCAGCCCCGCCCCGAGCACCACGAGCTGTTCGATCTCGCCATGGAAGGCTTCGGCGACCTTCTCGTCGGCGTACCGCTTGCGGCACAGCACGCCACCCCACACGCCCGGCGCGCGCTTGGCCGTCGCGGCGATCATCCGCTCGCGCACGGCCTTCCACCGGCACGCCTGGACGGTCGCCCGCGCGGCCGGCGGCAGGAACCTGGCCGCGAGGCCGTCCTCGACCAGGCGACGGCCGGGTGGCTCGTACTGCTCGGCGGCGGCGATCACCATGGGGCCGAGCGCGGTCTGCGCCGCCGCGGGCCTTCGTGCCATGCCTCATCCCTCCACTCGGTCGCCCCGCCCGGGCTGGGACGACGGCGGGGGCGGCGCGTCGTCGAACACCTTGGCCATCCACTCGAACATGGCGTGCGCCTGCCGCACCCGCTCCGCGCCGCCCTCCTGCCCGCCGGCCAGCGCCAGCCCGTCCCGCGTGATGTCCAGGAACGCGGCGATCGAGGCGATCTGCCGCTGCACGACAACCGCCCAGGCGTCCTCGGCCATCCGGTAGTAGATCGTCCGCTCGCCCGGCCTGGTCCGCCAGGACAGGAACCCCATGCTGGTCAGCAGCCGCAGGTTCGAGGTCAAGGAGGCGCGGCTGGCGCCGATGGCGTCACTGATCTGCCCCGCCGACTGCTCGGGTGGGTCGCAGATCATCAGCCAGCCCAGCACCCGCCCGGCGATCGGCGGTACCCCGTCGCGCGCCAGGTACATGGCGATGCGCTCGGCCCACTCCAGCCGCTGTTCCCGCTCGTTCGTCACCGGTCACCTCCGCTTGCAGTCATTTCAGTATGAGCTAAAATGCCTGTATTGATCAAGGATGTGCCTTCCCAGGTGAAGGCGCGCTACTGGAGAGCCGGGAAGTCTGGTCGGCCCGCGACGTCCCCCGTCGCGGAGAAGCAGGAGGGTATCCCCGATGGCCGACCGTCCCCGTACGATGCTGCTCGGCAGCGGCGTCCTCGCCGGCGTCTTGCTGCCGGCCCTGTTGTGGGCCGATGGCGCGTCCCGCCCCGGCTACAGCCTGTGGCACCACGGCGCCAGCCAACTCGGCACCGGCGAGCGCGCCTGGCTGCAGACCGTCAACTTCGTCCTCGCCGGACTGCTCCTGCTGGCCTTCTCAGCCGGGCTGCGCCAGAGCCTACACGGCGGCCGCGGCGCCACCTGGGGGCCACTCCTGCTGGTGATCACCGCCGCCGGACTCATCGTGGCCGGGCTGGTGCCCACCGATCCCGCCCTGGGCTATCCGCCAGGGCAGCCGGCGGGCGTCACGACCAGCGGCCTGGTTCACCAGGTGGCCGGCTTCGCGCTGTTCACCGGTTTGAGCGCCGCCGCTTTCGTACTGGCCCGACGGTTGCGCAAGGAAGGCCAGGGATGGGCGCTCTACTCGCGCCTGTCCGGCGGCCTGATCATCGGCTTCGCGTTCGCCGCCGGCATCGCCTACCGCCTCGACACCCTCGGCGTCTGGCAACCAGCTCCCGCCGGCCTGCTCGAACACCTCTCCCTGCTGACCGGCTTCTCCTGGGTCATCGCCGTAGCCGTTTACCTGCTGCGCAGACCCACCTCCCAGATCTGAGCAGGTTCGACACCCTCGGTGCCCCCTCCGCCGACGTACCCAGGTCAATCCGTGTGCTGCGCTGGGTTGCTGTCAGCGAGCACGCGGTAAACGCTGGCCACGGACGGATGCCTGCCCTTGTTCTTGCCTGCAGGGATGACCAGCTTGCGAGCGATGTCAGGCACAGCCACGCCACGCTCGCGCAGCGAGCGGGCGTAGGCGACCATGTCGTCGTCGAACACCTTCGGCCGGCCGCCGTGCCGGCCACGCTCGCGGGCCGATGCCTGCCCCTCCAGGGACTTCTCGCGCACGTACTCTCGCTCGGACTCGGCCATGCCGGCGAAGAAGGCAAACAACGCCGCCCCGTGCCCGGAAGGGTTGTAGATGCCCTGTAGCGGACCAGTGAGCAGTTCCAACTCGATGTCGTGGTGGCGCAGGTCCTCGGCGATGGTGAGCAACTCGGCGGCGCCCCGGCCCAGCCGCTTCATCTCGTGCACTGTAAAGATCACTCGCTGGTGCGGAACGGCCTGCTTGATGGTGCGGGCGTACTCCAACGCCTTGGCGAACTCCGGCCGCACCTTTATGCGTGTGCTGATCTTCTCGGCAAAGATCGGTTCACAGCCGACCGTCTTCAGGGCATCGAGCTGGCTGTCCAACTCTTGCTGCGCGGTGCTGCAGCGGGCATAGCCGACCCGGGTCGGCTTGACAGTGGCCGCCGCCATAGCCTTCACCGCCGGACCAGCCCGCCAAGCGCGTCCAGGCCCCCGGCCTGCGGGAGTACGCACCTCCAGCTCGGCGCGCAGCTGAGGTACCAGCATGAAGCGAGGAGTGTGGTACTTGGCCCACCGCTCGGGTCGGTGCGATGAGCCGCAAAGTAGCGCTCCGTGAGCGTGGGAACGCGAGCGGCGGGGCCGTTCCCGGCCGCCCTGGCGGCGGACGTTCTGGCGGGTTTCGGCTCGAACAGGGCGGGATAAGTCGGGCTCGATAACGATCAGCAGCACGTTTTCCCAGGTGGTGGTGCTCGATATCGGCGCTTATGTCAACCGCCCCCATCCGGGGGGCCGACGGCTGACCCCCGCCCCACCGTCCGGAGCCCCACCGTCCGCGAGCTGACCGCCGCCGTCCCCCGCCGCCACCACGCGCAGCCTCTGCCACCCGTCCGCCGCCGCCTCCACCCGCCAGCACGGCGGCCACACCCGCCGCACGTCCTCGGCCGGCGGCGCCACCCGCACCCCAGCCAGCGACGCCGTCTCCAGCCCTGACGCCCTGCCGAACCCGGCGCCGCCGGCGAAGGCCGCCCCGTCGAACCAGGCAGTGCTGGTGAAGGTCGCCTCGTCGAACCGGGCGTCGCGGGTGAAGGTCGCTTCGTCGAACCGGGCGCTGCGGGTGAAGGTCGCCTCGCTGAACCAGGCGTCGCCGGACAAGGTCGCCTTGCTGAACACGGCGTCGCTGGAGAAGGTCGCCTCGTCGAACCGGGCGACGCCAGAAAAGGTCGCCTCGTCGAACCGGGCGACGCCAGAAAGGGCCGCCCCGCCGAACCAGGCATCGCCGGAGAAGGACGCCCCGTCGAACCGGGCGTCGCCAGTGAAGGTCGCCTCGCTGAACCAGGCATCGCCGGACAAGGTCGCCTTGCTGAACACGGCGTCACCGGTGAAGGTCGCCTCGCTGAACCAGGCATCGCCGGAGAAGGACGCCCCGTCGAACCGGGCGTCGCCAGTGAAGGTCGCCTCGCTGAACCAGGCATCGCCGGACAAGGTCGCCTCGCTGAACCAGGCATCGCCGGAGAAGGTCGCCCCGTCGAATCGGGCGGTGCCGGTGAAGGTCGCCCCGCTGAACGCGGCCGGACCCAGGCAGCAGGTGCTGAGATCGAAGTCGAGGAGGACCGCGCCGGTGAGATCGAGCCGGATGTCCGGCCAGTGGCGCGGATTGCGGTCAAGGCGGCGGGGGGCCGGGGAGGCGCCGTAGCGGAGATGGGCGGTCAGGATGCGCTGAGCCGTCAGGCGGACCTGGCGTTCCTCCTGCGGATCGCGGCCGCTGCCAGCGGTCGAGCGGGTCGGCTCGCGGTGGCGGGCGGCGCGCTGCGCGGTGCGGACCTTCTCCCCGAGGTCCTCACGCGACAGCGCATACGGCATTCTCAGGTAGGCGCAGATCACGTCCACGATGGTCTGTCGCAGTTCCGGAGTGTCTTGGGCCAGGCGCTCCAGCGCATACAGCCCGCCCAGCCGGACCGGAGCCTGGGCGTTGCCGAGCTGCTCGACTGCCTTGGTGTAGAGCTCGGTCACCCGGCGCTCGGCGGCGTCGTGCGTGGTGTGCGCGGTGGCCAGCTCCTGGTGCCGCTGGCGGCGCATGGCCAGCAGCAGCGTCACCGCGGCGCCGACCCCGGCACCGGCCGCCAACGCGGTCCGCACCGCCTCGATCCGGGCGGCGACCTGCTCGGGGGCCGGGACGGTGTGCAGGTCCTGCAGCAGCCAGGCGCTGACGCCCCAGACCGCCGCGCCGACCAGCAATGCCGCGGGCAGCGCCCACCACCACATCGAGCGCGGCGGCCGCAGGTGGGGTGGACGAGACAGCGGCCGGGGAGAACGTCGGAAAAGACCCACGTACGCGATTCCGCTTCTGGCGGCAGACCGTTACGAGACGAGGCTCAACTCAGCATCGGACCCTCTCTGACCTGAGGTAACGGCACTACTTTGGGGCTCATCGCACGGACCCGAGTGGAGGGCCTGCAGGCGCCTCACACATCGGGCAGTCGAACTGTTCGACAGCGGCGGCCGGGTCAACGAGCTCGGTCATGTTGCAAAACCTACCGTGAGACCTGTTTTGCGAGAGAGGTTTTGCAAGAGGTTTTGAGAACGAAGATCGGGCACAAACCGGTCACCGATAAAGGAATGGCCGACTCTCTCAGAACTGGTCATTTCTGAGAACACGAACAGTAGCGGCAACTACGCAGAGTTACTTTGGGCCTGGTGGCGCGAACCCGAGCGGTGGGCCGTATTGGGACAGCGGCACCGCCCACCTGCTGCCCCGTCTGCTCCGGCTCCCGGACGGCAGCACGCGCACGCGCGGCCCGCTGTTCCTGTCCGAACGCCGCCCCGTCCCCGCCCGCCGCCCGGCCGCCAGCGACATCTGCCCACACACCGGCCGCGCCCGCCTGGGCTACGACCGCGCCCGCGTCCTGCTGGAGAAGTACGCCGGCCTCGACCTGCACCAGCTCCGTCACTCCGCCGCCACCCACCTCGGCGAGGCCGAGGTCCCGCTGCAGCTCATCATGGGCAAGACCCGGCACAAGAACCCCCGCACCGCCATGCGCTACGTCAAACCCGGACCTGAGGCCATCGCCAAGGTCACCGAGGTCCTGGCACCCCGCCGCCGCACCCACTGATCATGACCGGCGGCTGGCTGGGGCTGTAGGAGGTCCGGGCCATCACGTCACGGATCACTAACAGGCGAAGAAGCCGCAGGTCGCTACCGCTAATTCCTGCACTCAGCCTCCTCGAAGGCCGACGGCATGCGCTCCACGGTGCGCAGGCTCGCCTTCGGCCCCGAGGAATACCTGCACCCGCTCAACTACATGATCGGCGCCACCGTGCTGGACGGCCCGGTCGACGGCTTCGCCCTGCACGAGGGCCTGGTCCTGGCCGAACCGGGCCGTTCGGTGTGGGCCTTCCCTTTTGCCGACCACGCCCCGAGCCTGCTGTTCTCCTACCGCACGAGCGACATCGACGCCGAATTCAGCCGCCCGCCGATCGAGTCCATCCGCGCCGCCTACGGCCCCGAACCCACCGGCCCGCTGCTGGAAGGGCTGCTCACACGTTACGAGCAGGCACCTGACGCGCTGTTCGACTCGGTGCAACAGGTCAAGATGCCGCGCTGGCACCGCGGCCGGGTCGTCCTGATCGGCGACTCGGCCTGGTGCGTCACTCTGTACGCGGGCATGGGCGCCTCCAGCGGCATGGCCGGCGGCGAACTGCTGGGCACCATGCTGCAACGCCATCCCGATGACGTACCCGGCGCGCTACGGGCCTGGGAGGCACGGATGCGGCCGTTCATCCACCTGCAGCAGGAAAGCGCCCTGCCCGGACGCCGCATCTTCACCCCGCACGACCGTAAAGAGCTTCTCCTGCGGGCGGGAATGATGCGCCTGATGCGGATGCCGGGCGTCGGCAAGGCCATGGGCAGGAGAATGCTCAACAATAAGGACATGCAGGCCAAGAACATCGACGTCGCCGCTCCCTGACCAGAGCCGAACAACCTGACGGAGCACAACCCGACAGCACGACCGTGGAGGAGCACAGTGAGTCAGCTGGTCGAACATCATTCGCCCAAAGCCGCCCGCATCCTGGACAGCGCGCGCGAACTGGTGACCGACCACGGCGTGCACAAGGTCACCGTCAGCGAGATCGCCGCGGCAGCCGGGGTCGGCAAGGGCACCGTCTACCTCTACTGGCCCACCAAGGAAGACCTCATCCTCGGATTGTTCGCCCGCGAACTGCTGGCCTTCCTGGACGAGATCGTCGCCCGCATCACCGCCGACCCCGCCGCCGTCCTGCCACGCCACCTGGCCCCGCTTTTGATCCGCACCGGGCTGCGATCTCCGCTGGCACGCCGCCTCGCCACCAAGGACGCCCAGCTGCTGCGACTGCTCACCGAACAGGTCAGCGACCGCGACCTGTTCGACCGCACTCGGCCCAGCGCCCTGTGCGAGGCGGTCATGCCGATCCTGCGCCGACACCGACTGCTCCGCCAGGACCGCCCGCTGGCCGATCAGTCCTACGCCATGCACGCCATGCTCACCGGCTTCGGCATCGCCATGTCCAGCCCGGACTCCGCACCGCCCAGCACCGGTGACCCCGCCGACGTCCTCGCCGGCACCGTGGCCCTCGTCCTCGAACCCACGGTCGCACCCACCGAGCGGGCGATCGCCGCGGCCGCCGCCGACGCCGCCGCTGTCTTCCGCCGGACCAGAGACGACATCCTGGACATCATCGCCCGCAGCCAGACCCTCCAGCAGTGATCCGCCACTACATGCGGACCCGGCCGGTCAGCGGCCGGTCAGCGCGGCGCCCAGCAGGCGGATGGTCTCGGCCTCGCCGGGGTCGAGGGCGTCGCCGGAGGGCGCGTACTCGGTGATGGCGGCCCCGACGAGGTCGTCCACCTGGGAGACGAGGTCGGCCAGCCGCCGCGGCCGTACGCCGCCCGGCTCCGGGTAGCAGGTCGCGGCGAAGGCGGCGGGCTCCAGGACGTCGAGGTCGAGGTGCACGTACACCGGGCCGCGCAGCCCGTCGAGCGCGCGCTCCAGGTCGTCCACGCCGTACCTGCGCAGCCCCGTCCTCGCGAGATAGTCGTGCTCGGACGGGTCACCGGCCCGCTCCCCGGCGATGATCACCTGCTGCGGGGTCAGGGGCTGCTCCAGCGCGAGGCCGGCCGGCCCGTCCCCGAGCAGCGCGCGCACCACCATGCCGTGGAAGGCTCCCGACGGGAGGGTCCGCGGGCTGTAGACGTCCGGGTGCGCGTCGATCCACAGCACCGTCAGCGCCTCCCCGTAGCGGACGCGGGCGGCCGCGATCGGCGCGAGGTCGACGGCGCAGTCGCCGCCGACGGTGATCACCCGGTCGTCGATGCCGGCCAGCGCCTCCCGCGTCAAGCGCTGGTTCTCCACGAGCACGTCGTAGGCGCGGACGCCGGCGGCCTTGTCACCGCCGGCCTCCACCACCGGCACGGTCACCACCGCGTCGGCGGGAACGAGCCCGGCGGCGCGGCGGGCGCCGGCCATCAGCCGCGGCGCCCTGTCCGACGCCGATCCTTGCCATTGCGGTACGCAGAGCACGGTCGTCATGGGCCGAGACTACGCAGGAGCACCGTCAGGAGCACCGTCAGCGCTTGGGCGCCGGGGGGAGCTGGAGCGCGGACTTCTCGGGGTCGAGCTTGGTGGTCACCGTACGCGCGGCCGGGGCCTTGATCGAGAACTTGGCGCCCCATCCGGTGTACCGCATCTCCATCGCGGTCCTGCTCAGGCCGACCTTCTTGCTCTCCAGCCGCGTGGTCAGCTTGACCGGAAGACCCGAGGCGCCGACGGCGAGCGTCCAGTTCACCTTCACGCCGGAGTCCAGCTTCCACCACAGGGTGGCGCGCGACCAGTCCGACGCCTTCAGCAGGTCCTTGATGCTCATGGACCCCTTGTACGTCGACCCGCTCCGCTTGGAGTGCGCCAGCAGCACCCGCAGCGTGCTCGGGTCGGCCGCGTTGACGAAGCCGCCGAAGAGCGCGGTCACGCCGCTCGTCCAGCCCGGCGACTGCTTGAACCACGTCTTGCCCTCCGGCAGGGCCGCGCTCATCGGGCCGCCGCTGACGTAGGACGTCCGGCCGATGCGGATCGTGCGCTCCGGCTTGCCCATGGCGGTGATCGCGGCGCTCGGCTCCTCGCCGCCGCCGAAGTCGTCGGCCGGCTTCTCGTCGCCGCCGAGGGCGAGCTTGCCGGTGATGTCGGAGGCCGTGATGCCCTTCTTGCCGAACCGCAGGCGGCCGGTCTGGGTGAGGGGCGCGGACTCGCCGTGCGTGCGGAACGAGAACGACACGCCCGTACCGGCCGCGAGCTGCGCCCGCAGCGCCGCGAGCGGGTCCTTGGGTGCGGCTGTGGCGGGCGTGGCCGTCAGGAGGAGGGTGGCGCCGGCGGCGCCGCACATGATCGCTTTCTTCACGACGGGCGATCATCCTGGACGCAGATCACGGATCGGAAACGCCCGGGTGCCGGGGCCTCCGGCAGGATTTTTGCAACGACGACGCCGGCCGGTGCGTCCCTGGAAGGTGGAGTTCGAGGAGTTCGTCCGCGCGAGGAGCCATGCGTTGCTGCGCTACGGCCTGGTGCTGACCGGCAGCCCCGACGACGCGGCCGACCTGGTCCAGGAGGCGCTGCTCAGGCTGAGCTCCTCGTGGTGGCGGGTACGCGGCAAGGACGACCCCGAGGGCTACGTACGGACGATCATGGCCCGGCAGCATGTGAGCTGGTGGCGCAGGCGGCGGCGGGAGCATCTCACGGCCGAGGTTCCCTCGCCGGTGCACGAGGACGAGCACGAGCTCGGCGAGATCTGGCAGCGCCTGCGGGCGTTGCCGGCCAGGCAGCGCGCGGTGCTGGTGCTGCGCTACTACGAGGATCTGGCCGACGAGGAGATCGCGGCGAGGCTCGGCGTCTCGCGGGCGACGGTCCGCAGCCAGGCGTCGCGCGCGCTGGCCACGCTCCGCGTCCGCGCGGACGCGCTCACGGGGAGGTGGGGATGACGACCGAGGAGAAGCTGGCCGAGGCGTTGCGCATCATCGCCGACCGGGCCGAGGACCGGGACGTGCTGCCCGGTGTGCTGGCCGGGCGGCGGCGGCGCGCTCAGCGCCGGACCCGGGGGGCGCTCGCGGCGGTCTGCGCGGCGGCCCTGGTCTGGGTGGTGACGGCCGTCTGGCCCGTGCCGCGGGTGGACACGGCGGGGCCGGGGCCGGGGCGGAACGCGGTCGAGCGGGTGTGGCCGCAGGCGGTGTTCACCCTTCCCGCGCGTTCCCGGCCGGTGGCGGCGATCAGCGCCACGGAGGTGCTGGTCCGGGGCGAGCGGGGGACGTTCGAGGTCTACGACGCCGCCTCCAGGAGTTCGCGGACCGTCGCCGCCTTCGGGCGGGCGCCGCGGCTGGTGGCCGTCGACCGTGAGCGGGTGGCCTGGCTCGCCGACGGGCAGGCCTGGGTCGCCTCCTTGCGCGCCGGTGGAGGGGCGAGGAAGGTCGGGCCGGTGCCCGGCGGGAACGTCGATCGTCTGGCGCTCGCCGGGCGTGACCTCGTCTGGTCCGCGCCGCTGGACGGGGTCTGGCGGATGAGGATCGACGGCGGAGTCCCCGAACGGGTACCCGGCGCCAAGGGGCTGCAGCTCGTGGAGTGGCCGTGGGCGACGGATGAGCCTCTCGACGTGCGTGCGAATCCGGCCAGGGTCGTCGATCTGCGGACGGGAGCCACCGTCAAGGTCCGCCCCGCGCCGGGCGTCGAGGGCCTGCGCTGCGGACCGACCTGGTGCACCGGGACCCGCGGGAACCGCACCGTGGTGCAGCGCAGCGACGGCAGCCGGAGCGAGGTGCGTCGGGGGCTGCGCGGCTACCCGTACCGGGATCGGTTCTTCACCGGTTCGGGCGAGATCTACGACGCCCGCACCCGGACGACCGTGACGTTCGAGGGCACGCCGCTGCCGTCGGGCGGCAGGAAGTGGTCGGCGGGTGACGGCGTCGTCTTCTGGGCGCAGGACGGCGGCGTACGCGTGGTGAACCTGGCCGCCGTCCCTCAGCCGTAGGCCGCCTAGCGGCCGATCTTGTCCAGCTCGGCGAGGTCGTCGTCGGTGAGCGCGAGTGCGGCGCCGGTGACGTTCTCGCGCAGGTGGGCGACGGACGACGTGCCGGGGATGAGCAGGATGTTGGGCGAGCGGTGCAGCAGCCAGGCCAGGGCGACCGACATCGGCGTGGCGTCCAGCCGGGCGGCCACGGCCGTGAGCGCCGAGGACTGCAGGGGGCTGAAGCCGCCGAGCGGGAAGAAGGGCACGTAGGCGATGCCCTGACCGGCGAGCTCGTCGATCAGCTCGTCGTCCTGGCGGTGGGCGAGGTTGTACATGTTCTGCACGCACACGATCGGCGCGATCGAGCGTGCCTCGGCGACCTGGTCGGCGGTCGCGTTGCTGACGCCGAGGTGCCGGATCAGGCCCTGCCGCTGGAGCTCGACGAGCGTCTCGAACGGCTCGGCGATCGAGCCGGGCTGCGGGCCCCGGGCGTCGCCGAGCCGGAGGTTGACCACGTCCAGCGTGTCGAGGCCGAGGTTGTCCAGGTTGTGGCGGACGGCCAGGCGCAGGTCCTCGGGCCTGCGGGCGGGCGGCCAGCCGCCCTGCTCGTCCCGGGTCGCGCCGACCTTGGTCACGATGTGCAGGGTGCCGGGGTAGGGGTGCAGCGCCTCGCGGATCAGCTCGTTGGTGACGCGCGGCCCGTAGGCGTCGGCGGTGTCGATGTGGGTGATGCCGAGGTCGACGGCCTCGCGCAGGACGGCGAGTGCGCCGTCGCGGTCGGCGGGCGGGCCCATCACCCCGGGGCCGGCGAGCTGCATGGCTCCGTAGCCGAACCGGGTGACGGTCAGGTCGCCCAGCGTCCAGGTGCCGCCGGGAAGCGAAGGGGAGAACGTGCTCATGTTTCTGCTTTCTCGGGTCGTGCGGGATGGTGCCTGACGGCTCCTTGCTTCATTGTGGTGAGGTAACTTCCTGCCAGGAAGTACGCACTTCGGAGTGCGTAGGGCACCCACGGGTTGGAGGAGCGGCCGATGGCGACGATGACGGCGGCCCAGCAGAGGGCGCAGGCCAAGATGCAGTACGACGCTTTCGTCGCGGCGTGTCCCAGCCGCAAGCTGCTGGACCGGATCTCCAACAAATGGGTCACCCTGATCCTGGCCGCGCTCGGCAGCGGCGCCTCGCCCGAGCCGGAGGCGGGCTGCGTGGGCGAGCCCCGGTCGATGCGTTACTCGGAGCTGTCCCGCCTGCTGGCCGGCGTCAGCCAGAAGATGCTCACCCAGACGCTGCGCTCCCTGGAACGCGACGGTCTGATCACCCGCAGCGTCAAGCCGACCGTGCCGGTCACGGTCACGTACGAGCTGACCGACCTGGGTCTCTCCCTGCACCAGATGATGCGCGGCCTCAAGTCCTGGGCCGAGACGCACATGGACGAGGTGCTCGCCCACCGCGAGACCTACGACGAACGGGACGCCGGCTGACGGTCCGGGCGCGGGCCGGCGGTCAGCGCCTCGCGTTGCGCGGGGGTCAGGCGGTCGGGTCTCGGGGCGACGACGTACGTTCCGCGCCCGGCCTGCTGCACCGCGAGCGGGTCGGCGAGGTCCGGGCGGCGGCCGAGCGTGTCCAGGGCGGCCGCCGCCCGCCGCGCGGGCCAGCCCAGCGCGCCGGCCAGGTCGTCCGCGGTGAGCGGCCGGGCGGCGTGCACGAGGGCGGCCACCACGGTGAGCGCGTCGCCGGCGGCGGCGTCGGCGAGCGTGCCGCCGTACATCTGCTCGCCGATCCAGGCGAAGAAGCGCGCCATCCGCTCCAGCCGTCCGGCGGCGGGCGTGCCGGGGCCGAAGATCTCGATGCCGCGTCGCGCGGCCGCCGCGACCTCGGCGTGCGCCCCGGTGTCGGTCACGAGGGCCCGGAGCCAGACGTCGTCGTCGACGACGTACCGTTCGCGGCGGCCGGTGTCCTTGGCGCGCCTGACCAGCCCGGTCGTCTCCAGGTAGCCGACGGCTTTGGACACCGACGCCGGGCTGACCCGTAACCGGCGTACGAGCTCGGCGGAGGTCAGGCTCCCGGAGGCGGCGGTGAGCAGGCAGACGAACACGCGGGCGGGCATCCGGGGGAAACCGGTCCCGACCAGCAGCGTCGCGAACCGCTCGACGAAGCCGCGCACGGGCTCGGACGGCCACCCGCCGCTCGGCTCGGCGGCCTGGGCCGGTCCGCGGCGGCGGGCGCGCTGCCCGGCGCTGTGCTGAGCGCGGTCGGCCAGGTAGCCGCCGGGCGCGCTGTTGCGGGCCACCTCGCGGCTGATCGTGGAGGTGGGCCGGCCCAGCCGCCTGGCGATCTCGGCGTAGCCCAGCCCTTCGGCCAGCCAGCCCGCGATCTGCCGGCGGTCCTCGTGGGTCAGCCTTCCTCCGGGCATCGGCCCGCCTTCCTGTCGGTGCGTTCACCAACAGTACATTGCAACGGCGGTCGCCATGAATTGCATTCATCGACATTTCCATTGCAACGATCCACGCCAGAACCCGTCATTTCGTTGACGCCTGCATAAACGCAACTTAGCCTTTTCCCGCCCGGAAAGAATTCGAGAGGACTGAGGCGACACTCATGACGGAAATGTTGGACGTGGCCCGGATGCGGGCCCGCGTGTCCGAACTGCTGGCGGAGCACCGCATCCCGGGCGCCACCATCGGAATCCTGCGCGACGGGCAGATCACCGACTTCGCGGCCGGGGTCAAGGACGTCTCCACAGGCGAGCCCGCGACGACCGGCACCGTCTACCAGTGCGGCTCGGTGTCCAAGACCTGGACCGCCCTCGCCTTCATGCGACTCGTCGACGAGGGGAAGGTCGCCCTGGACGAGCCGGTGCGGACCTACCTGCCCGGGTTCCGGGTCGCCGACCCCGACGTCAGCGCCCGGGTCACCGCCCGCCACCTGCTCAACCACACCAGCGGCATCGAGGAGAGCTACGGCGATCCTGGCGAGGACGACGACGTGTACGAGCGCATGGTGGCGAACATCGCCGGCGCCCGCCAGGTCCACCCCCTGGGGCACACCCACGGCTACAGCGCGGCCCTGGGCTACGCGATCCTCGCCCGCGTCATGGAGGTGGCCGACGGCCGGCGGTGGGACGACATCATGCGGGACCGCCTGTTCAGCCCGCTGGGGCTGACCTCGACGAGCACCCGCCGCGAGCACGTGGACGAGCGGCTGGCCGCGACCGGGCACCTGGTCCGGTCCCTCGAAGAAGGGCCGATCCTGTCGCCGCTGGGTCACCTGCCGCGCGCCTTCGGCCCCGGCGGCAACGTCAACACGACCGCCCGCGACCTGCTCACGCTGGCGTACGTCTTCCTCAACGAGGGGACGGCCCCGGACGGCGCCAGGATCGTCTCGCCCGGCATCATCCGCGAGATGACGCACTCGCGGGTCCCAGTGCCCGACCCGTACATGTTCGGGCCGGAATGGGCGCTCGGTCTCGTCGTGTGCGACTGGCACGGGCAGACCGTCTACGCGCACGACGGCAGCGCGATCAGCCAGAGCGCCCGGCTGCGGATCCTGCCGGAGCCGGGCATCGCCGTGGCGATGCTGACGAACGCCGGTCCGCGCGACGGCTTCTACCGCCAGGTGTTCAACGAGATCCTGGCCGGCCTCGGCGCCGTCACGATCCCCGACCTGCCGGAGCCCGACCCGGCCCTCGTCCTCGACCTCTCCAGGTACGAAGGCGTCTACGAACGCCCCGGCACCCGCTTCGAGGTGGCGGCCGAAGGCGGCAAGCTCCACCTCAGATCCACGCTCGACCCGATGGAGGCGCGGTTCCTCGGCAGGCCGGAACAGCTCGATCACGAGCTGCTCCCGATCAGCGAGACCCATTTCCTGATGCCGCCGGCCCATCCGGCCGAGGAAACCCAGACCGTCGCCATCTACGATTTCGACGACGGCGCCGCGCGCTATCTCCACCTCAATTGCCGGGTCAATCCGCGGGTCGACGAGGAGGGCGCCACGGTGCACGTCATGGCCGTCTCCCTGATTTCCGACCCCGACGGTTTCTGGGATTCGCTGAAGCAGGCGTACGGCCGGCTCCCCGGGGGCGCCCGGTGGACGATGGCGGTGGCGAGCGCCGACGGGACCAGGGCGGTGAACGTCATCGTCCACGGCTCGCTCGACGGCGTCAGGAGCTTCTTCGAGGATCAGGTCGGCGCGTTCGCCACGACGGACTACTTCGAGGCCGACGCGGCCAACGCGGTCGGCTTCCCGGCGGCGTAGCGGCGCCGCAGCAGCCACAGCCCGGCCACGCCGCAGGCCACCGAGAACCGCGACAGCCAGGGCGCCGAGCGCGCGGTCGCGACGGCCGAGCACGACCATCGCCGCGTTCTGCGCCACGAAGCCGGCGGTCAGTGCCGCGGCTGCCACTTCCCACGTCGTGCGGGTCCAACCGTGCCCCTCCACTGATCGCCGACTACACTGCGTGACGGTGATCACATTCCCGGACACGCCCGCGACCGCCGCCGCGCTGGCCGTGGCGACGCGCTACTGCTCGCCCGCGCTGCTCAACCACTGCATCCGTTCGTACGTGTGGGGCGCGATGTACGCCGCCGCGCACGCGATCGCGTTCGACGACGAGCTGTACTGCGTCGCGGCGCTGCTGCACGACGCCGGCCTGACGGAGCCCTTCGACAGCCACCGGCTGCCGTTCGAGGAGGCCGGCGGAGAGCTGGCGTGGGTGTTCGGCGTGGCCGCGGGCTGGCCGCCGGAGCGGGCGGACCGGGCCCGCGAGATCATCGTGCTGCACATGCGCGACGACGTGCCGGCCGCCGCCGACCCCGAGGCGCATGTGCTGCAGGTCGCGACGAGCTGGGAGGTCGTGGGCCGGCACGCCGCGGAGTTCCCCGCCCCGGCCCGGGCGGAGGTCCTGGCCCGCTATCCGCGCCTGGGCTTCGGCGCGGAGTTCCTCGGTTGTTTCGAGGACCAGGCCGGCCGCAAGCCGGGCAGCGCGGCCGCCGCGTCGGTGCGCAGGGACGTCGCCGGCCGGATCGCCGCCAATCCGCTGGAGACGCACCCGGCCTGAGAAGGCTCAGGCGGTGTCGCCGCCGTCGGCGAGCAGGGTGCTGCCGGTCATGAACGCCGCCAGGTCCGAGGCGCAGAACAGGGCGACGCGCGCGATGTCGTCCGGGGTGCCGATCCGGCCGATGGGGCTGTTCAGCATGAGGTCGGTCGGCGGGATCTCGTCGAGGTTCACGCCCGCCTCGGCGGCCATCGCCAGGTTGCCCTCCGTGGGGACGAAACTGGGCGCCACCCCCAGCACGCGGATGCCGAGCGGGGCCAGTTCGAGTGCCAGCTCGCGGGTGAGGCCGCGGACGGCGTGCTTGGACCCGACGTACGCCGCCAGGCCGGGCGCGCTGCCCCGGAAGCCCGCGGTGGAGACGATGTTGACGATGACGCCGCCCCTGCCGGGGTGCCCCGCCGACATGCGCCGCGCGGCCTCGCGGGCGCCGACGAACACGCCGCGGGCGTTCACGGCGAACACCTGGTCCCACGTCTCCTCGGTCATCTCCAGCAGGGGCACGGCGGGGAAGATGCCGGCGTTGTTCACCCAGATCTCCAGGCCGCCGAGCTCGGCCACGGCGCGGTCGGCCGCGGCGGCCACGGCGGCGGCGTCGGTGACGTCCATGGCGGCGCCGATCGCGGGCACGCCGTGCCGCTCGGCCAGCTCCTTGGCGGCGGCCGTGGCCTGCTCCTCGTCGAGGTCGCCGATCAGCAGAGCGGCGCCGGCCTCGGCGAGGCGCGAGGCGATGGCCTTGCCCAGGCCGCGGGCGCCTCCGGTGACGACCGCGCGCCGTCCGCGCAGGGAGACGAGCTCGGCCAGGGACTTGCCGGACACATCGGCAGTGGACATGGAGGTTCTCCTCAGGTGGGACAGTTCGGAAAAAGGGGGTGCTCAGCTCGCGCCGGCGCCGGCGCGGTAGTGGGCGTTGACCAGCGGCCAGATGGCGGCGGCCATCGTGGCCGGGGGCCGGGGGCAGCGGTGTTCCAGCCAGTCCACCGCGACCCCGATGAGCGCGCCGGCGGTGAAGGAGGCCGTCACGTCGTGCGGGACGTGTTCGGGCCGGCCGGTGGCGTCGGCGTGCGTCAGGCGGTCGTGGATGACCTCGGCGACGCGGCCGCGGATGTGGCCGGCCACGCGGGCGCTGCCCTGTGGCCCCAGCAGCGCGCGGTACAGCCCCGCGTGCGCGGCCAGGCGGTCGAAGAACGCCGTCAGCGACTCGGTCGCCTCCCTTGCCAGGTCCGCCGAGTCGAGCGCCGGGCCGGGCAGGGAGTCGATCAGGTCGTCGATCATCGCGGTGCAGGCGTCCTCGGCCAGCTCGTGCACGTCGCGGTAGTGGTCGTAGAAGGCCGAGCGGCTCACTCCCGCGCTCCCGGCCACGTCGGAGACGCTGATCCGGGCCAGGTCCCGCTGCTCGGCCAGCTCGATCAGCGCCCGGGCCAGGGCCGATCGCGTACGGCGCACGCGCGGGTCACCGGGAGCGGTGGGGGTGTCTCTGGTGGCCACGGCACGCCGTCCTCACGAAAAAAAGCTACAGGTGCAAGTTTTCTTACACCTGTAGCTTAACCTGTCCCGCACCCGGTCAGATCCCGGCGGCGACCTTGAGGAGGATGACGCCGCCGATGATGGCGGCGAACGAGCCGAGCTTGGCGGGCGTGATCTTCTCCTTGTAGATGAGGGCGCCGAGGACGACGGTGCCGATGGAGCCGATGCCCGTCCAGATGGTGTAGCCGACGCCGACGTCCAGGGTCCTGAGCGCCAGGCTGAGGGTGAAGATGCCGCCGGCGGCCGACAGCAGCGTGAAGACCGACGGCCACAGGCGGGTGAAGCCCTGGGTGGCGTTGGTGCCGAGCGCGAAGCCGATCTCGAAGACGATCGCGATGGAGAGGTAGATCCAGGCCATGATGAGGTTCCTTTCGGATCAGGCGGCGGGGGAGAGGCGGTCGGACAGCTTGAGTCCCAGGACGCCGCCGATGATCAGGACGAAGGCCAGCGCCTTCCAGATCGTGATCTCCTCACCGAAGATCACGGCGCCCAGCACGACCGTGCCGACCGAGCCGATGCCGGTCCAGACGGTGTAGCCGACGCCGACGTCGAGCGTCCTGAGCGCCAGGCTCAGGAAGAAGATCCCGCCGGCCGCGGCGGCGGCCGTGAGCAGGGACGGCCAGAGCCGGGTGAATCCTTCGGTGGCGTTGGTCGCCAGGGCGAAGACGACCTCGAAGACGGCGGCGATGAGCAGGTGGATCCAGGCCATCGGACGAGCTCCCATTTGTATGTACGTGCAAGTGAAGTGCCGGGAAGGATGTTGCATGTACATGTATGCTCGTGTCAAGTCGGTCTCGCGAACTGAGAGGTCCCATGGCCACCACCACGGTTTCGGACGCCGCCGCCGCCTGGCAGCGCGTCGTCCTGCTGCACACCCGCGTGGAGAGCAGGCTCGCCGCCGCGTTGCAGCGCAGGCACGGCATCGGCCTGTCGGAGTTCCGCGCGCTCGGCCACCTCGCCGCCTCGCCCGCCGGCGAGCTGCGCATGCAGGAGCTGGCCGACAAGGTCGGGCTCAACCAGAGCTCGGTGACCCGCCTGGTGGCGCGGCTGAACGCGGCCGACTTCGCCTACCGGGACCTGTGCCCGGACGACCGGCGCGGCGTCTACACGGTCATCACCGAGACGGGCCGGGCCCGGCACGCCGAGGCCGGCCGGACGTACGAGGAGACCCTGGAGGCCGCCCTGCGGGAGGCGGGCCAGGAGGACCCGCGGCTGGCCGCCGCCCTCACGGCGCTGGGCGCGCCGGCCTGACCTTCCGGGGCGCCGTCTCGTCGTACGGGAGAAGACATCCGACGGAATGGGGAAAACGATGACCGGGCAGGACGAGATCCGGCGGCGCATCGAGGCGCTGGTGGAGGGGATCGAGGCCAAGGACCTGCGGGCCCTGGAAGGGGCCTACGCGCCCGACGTGGTCTCCTTCGACGTCGAACCGCCGCTCCAGCACGTGGGCGTGGCCGCGAAGCTGCGCAACTGGGCGAAGGTGTTCGAGGCGTTCGAGAAGGTGACGTACGAGCTGCGCGACCTGACGCTCACCGTGGGCGACGGCGTCGCGTTCGGGCACGGCCTGGGCAGGCTCAGCGGCACGCTGGCGAACGGGGCGGCGGCGGGCGGCATGTGGGTCCGCGCGACCTTCTGCTTCAGCAGGATCGACGGCGAGTGGCTGATCGTGCACGACCAGGTCTCCGTGCCGTTCGACCTCGCCACCGGCAAGGGGGTGACGGACCTGCAGCCCTGACGTCCGCCGTGAACCGGCCGGGTCTCGCGCTCCGGCCGGTTCGGCGCCCGGCCCCGGGGGCAGGCGTCTGGAAAGGCCAGAGGGAGTGCTGCCATGAGCAAGGACGTCACCTGCCGCAGGATCTACGAGGAGTCCTCGCCCGAGGACGGCCGCCGGGTGCTGGTGGACCGCGTCTGGCCGCGCGGCGTGCGCAAGGAGGACGCGCACCTGGACGAGTGGCTGCGCGAGGTCGCCCCCTCCAGCGAGCTGCGCAAGTGGTACGGCCACGACCCCGCCCGGTTCCCCGAGTTCCGCCGCCGCTACCTCGACGAGCTGCGCGACGCCGGGCACCGGCCGGCCGCGGACCACCTGCGCGACCTGGCCGCCGAGGACCGGCTCACGCTGCTGACCGCCACCAAGGACGTGGACCACAGCCAGGCCGCCGTCCTCGCCGAGTGGCTGTCCGGCGGGCGGTGACCGGCCCGCCTCAGACCGCGCAGCCGTCGCGGTACGCGAGCGCGGGCACGTGGGCCCGCCACTCGGCGGGGGTGAGCGGGCCGCCCGACCGCCGGCACAGCGCCTCGACGACAGCGGCCGGCGCGATGGCGTGGGTGCGGACGACGCCGTCCAGCCCGAGGGTCAGGACGGTGGCGCCGTCGGCGGTGAAGGCGATCGACTGCAGCTGCCCGGTGTCGGGGTCCTGTCCTCCGGCGGTGTCGCGCAGGATGCCGAGGCTCGTGCCCGTGGCCGGGTCGACCAGCCGTACCCTGCCGTCGCCGATGCCGAGGGCGACGAGGTCGTCGCGCGGGGAGTAGGCGGCGACCGACGGTTCGCCGGACTTCTCGCGGAAGACCGGGCCGAGACGTTCCCCGGTGGTGCTCCACGGCGTCAGGCGGCCTCGGGAGTCCAGGACCACCACGCCCTTGCCGCTGTGCAGGAAGAAGATCCGGGTCGCGAGGGTGTCGCGTCCGGTGCCGGCGAACGGCGCGGTCACCGGCCGGCCGGTGGCGGCGTCGAGCAGGCGCTGGCCGGCGCCGGCGACCGCCAGCAGCGCGCCGTCGGGGGAGAAGGCCACGTCGCTGGTCTCCGGCGGCGTGACGGTCCACAGCCTGCGCCGGGACTTCCAGTCCCACACCTGGACGGCGTGCTCGGCCACGGCGCGCCCGTCGTCGCGCCCGTCGTCGGGGCCGCGCAGGACGAGCGCCAGGCGGGCCCGGTCCGGGCTGAAGGCCGCGGTGACGAGCTCCATGCCGGACGGGCGGGGGGCGACGGCGCCGAGAACGGCCCGCGTGGCGGCGTCCACGACCCTCACCCGGTCCGGGCCGACGGCGGCCAGCAGCTTGCCGTCCTGGCTGAAGAACACCTCATCCGAGGCCGGCATCGCTCCCCCCGGGCCGCCGGCGGTGACGGGGCGCAGCCGGGGCACCTCGCCGGTCCGGACCGCCAGCAGGCGGCCGTCCGGGCTCAGCCTGCCGAAGCTGATCGGCGTGCGCGGCGGGGTGAGGGCGAGGTCGCTGACGTCGACGGAGAAGACCCGGTCCTCCACCAGGTAGCGGAAGGTACGGCCGTCGAAGGCGCCCTGGGGTTCCTCCCCGCCCGCGTCGGGGTTGCCGAGCAGCGGCACGGTGGTGAGGAGCTGGGCGTCGGCCAGGCGCCAGAACTGGATCTGCTCGCCGGTGACCGAGGCGGCCAGCGTGCCGTCGCCGCTGACCGTCACCCGGCCGCCGTTCCAGGCGCCCTGGCTGCCGGCGCCGTCCATGAGGCCGAGGTCGACGGGGTCGTTCCCGGCGCGGGTCAGGCGGACGGCTCGGGCCCGCCGGACCGCCCGCCAGGCGCCGTCCGCGCTGGCCACCTCGGCCTCGGGCAGCCGGGTACGCCCGCCGGTCCGCACGTCCCAGCGCAGGGCGCCGCCGGGGCGGCGGATCGTCACCGTCCGGTCGTCGGCGTGCGCGAGATCCGCCCAGTCGTCGACCAGGTCGAGCGGGCGGGCGAAGGTCCACGTCCTGATCGCCTTGCCGGTGGGGAGATCGTAGACGCGTACGCGGCGGTCGGTCAGGACGGCGAGCGTGCGGCGCGAGGCCGCCAGCGCCACGGCGACGACCTGGTCACCCGTCAGTCCCAGCCGGGTGACGCCGCCGGCCCGGCTGCCGGTGCGCACGTCCCACACCTGGGCGGCGTCGCCGGTCACGCCGGCCAGGCTGCGCCCGTCGGCGCCGAGCGCGCGTACGGTGTCGGCGGCGCGGGCCGGGTCGGTGAACGCCGCCGACTCGCGCCCGGCCAGGGCCGTCATCAGCGCCTCCCTGGTCAGCGGGGTGTGGTCCAGGCTCCACGCCGCGACGCTGAGCCGGGTGGCGAGCCGGGGGTCGGTGAGGCGTGCCTGCTGGGCGAGCCCGGCCAGCCGGGCCGCCTCCGACCGGCTGAGGGAGGCCGCGATCTCGCGCGCGCGCCCGTCGGCGACGATGCCCTGCTGCACGGCCAGCCCGCCGGCGGCCAGCGAGATCACCAGGAGTCCGCCGAGGCTGAGCGAGACCAGCCGGGCCCGCTTGGCGCCGCGCCGGGCCAGGTCGGTGCTCGCCTGCAGGAAGGTGCGCTCCATCGGGGACAGGGTGATGTCGTGCCGCCGGTTGGCCGCCCATCGCAGGGCGTCGTCGAGGCCGCTGCCGCGCAGCAGGTCGCCGTCGCGCCGGCCGGCGGCCTGCCAGCGGCGGGCCGCGGTGAGCAGGTCGCGGTGCGCGGCCAGCCCGTCGCGGTTGGCGTCGATCCAGTGCCGGTACCTGGGCCAGGCCTGCGGCAGCGCGGGCCGGGCCAGCCAGATCTCCTCGCCCTTCCTGGCCAGCAGGTACGCGAACACCGTCAGGATCCGCTCGACGGCCTCGGCCTCGTGCTCGGCCCGGCCGCCGAGCAGTTCGGGCTCGGCGGCCCGCCGCACGGTCAGCTCGCCCTGCTCGTCCACGGTGACCAGCCGCAGGAACACCTCGGCCACCAGCTCGCGCTCCACCGGCCCGAGCATCCCGTACGCCTGCTCGGCCAGCGTGCCGAGCGCCGGGTCGTCGGCCCGCACCGCGATCCGGGTGGCGGCGCGCCCGCCCTCGGCCAGCAGCCGGGCCATGTCGAGCCGCCCGCCGCCGCTGACCAGGGCGAGCAGCAGCTCGCGGGAGGTGGGCCGGTCGAGCGGGTCCTTGGCCAGCGCGGCCGCCACCAGCGGCTGCAGCTGCGGGGGCAGCACGCCGAGGTCGGGGTTGGCCGACAGCACCCGGTGCATGACGCCGCCCAGGCTCTCGGCCTGGAAGGGGTCGGCGCCGGTGGCGGCGAACAGCACGATGCCGCCCCAGGCGAACACGTCCGCGGGCGCGCCGGCGCGGTGCCCGGTGAACACCTCGGGCGCCATGTACGTGGGCGTGCCGGTGATCAGGCCGGTCTCGGTGAGCGACATCTCCGCCGTCCGCGAGATGCCGAAGTCGATGACGCGCGGGCCGTCCGGGCCGAGCAGCACGTTGTCCGGTTTGAGGTCGCGGTGGACGACGCCCGCGTCGTGCACGGCGGTCAGGGCGGTGGCGATGGCGGTGGCCAGGCGGTGCAGGTCGCCGTCGGCGAAGCGGCGGCCGCCGGTCACGACCTGGCGCAGGCTGGGGCCTTCGACGTACTCGCTGACGATGTAGGGGCGGGGCCCGTCCAGCCGGGCGTCGAGCACGCTCGCGGTGCAGAACGAGGCGACCCGCCGCGCGGCCGCCGCCTCCCTGCCGAGCTGGGCGGCCTGGTCGCTGTGCAGGACCTTGATGGCGACGCGGCGGGCGTCCTCGGTGTAGGCCTCGTAGACGACGCCCTGCCCGCCCGCGCCCAGCCGCCCCGCCAGCCAGTACGGCCCGAGCCGCTGCGGGTCCCCGTCGAGCAGTGCCGTCGCCATCGTTCTCCCCGGTTGATCAGTGACGTCGGGTGGTTCGATGCCGGCGAGCCCGGCAAGGTTCGCATCCGCCACGATCATCCCGATCCGGCTACACGTCGCGTGTATACCCCTGGTGTATAGTCGGCGGCCATGACAGTCCCCTTGGCCCTCCTCGGCCTCCTGGACCGCGAGCCCAGCTACGGCTACGACCTCAAGCGCGCCTACGACACCTACTTCGGCCGAGGCAAACCGCTCCCCTTCGGGCAGGTCTACTCGACGCTCGCCCGCCTGGCCCGCGACGGCAAGGTCACCGCCGGCCAGAGCGAGCCGGGCGAGGGCCCCGACCGCAAGCGCTACTCCGTCACCCCGCTCGGCAAGCAGGAGGTCGAGTCGTGGCTGAGCGAGCCGGTCGCGGCGGAGCCGTTCCTGCAGACGGTGCTGTTCACCAAGGTCGTGCTGGCGCTGATGCTGGGCCACGACGCCCAGCGCTACCTCGACCTGCAGCGCGCGACGCACATGCGGCGCATGCGCGAGCTGTCGGAGGTCAAACGCGGCGGCGTCCTGGTGGACGCCCTGCTGGCCGACCACGCCCTGTTCCACCTGGAGGCCGACCTGCGCTGGATCGACGTGACCACGGCCCGGCTGGGCGCGCTGGCGGAGACGGTGCGCGGGGCATGACCATCGACGCGCTTCCCGCGCCGGGCCCGCTGCTGCGGGCCCGCGCGATCAGCCGTTCCTACGGCCGTACGCCGGCGCTGCGCGAGGCCAGCCTGTCGGTGACGGCGGGCGAGATCCTGGCGATCATGGGCCCGTCCGGCTCCGGCAAGTCCACGCTGCTGCACTGCCTGGCCGGCATCTTCACGCCCGACGCGGGCGAGGTCTGGTTCGACGGCGACCGGCTGGACACCCTGAGCGACGCCGGCCGCTCGCGGCTGCGGCGCACCGCGTTCGGCTTCGTCTTCCAGTTCGGCCAGCTCGTGCCGGAGCTCACCGCGGCCGACAACGTCGCCCTGCCGCTGCTGCTCGGCAGGACCGCGCGCAGGCACGCCTACGAGCGGGCGCGCGGCTGGCTGGAACGGCTGGAGCTGGACGGCCTGGGCGAGCGCCGCACCGGCGAGCTGTCGGGAGGACAGGCGCAGCGGGTCGCGATCGCCCGCGCGCTGGTGACCCGGCCCAAGGTGATCTTCGCGGACGA
This sequence comes from Nonomuraea bangladeshensis, assembly GCF_039529455.1. Taxonomy (NCBI): domain Bacteria; kingdom Bacillati; phylum Actinomycetota; class Actinomycetes; order Streptosporangiales; family Streptosporangiaceae; genus Nonomuraea; species Nonomuraea bangladeshensis. The sequence goes on along the minus strand of NZ_BAAAMV010000014.1, from coordinate 70,791 downwards.
GCCCACCGGCGCGCTCGACTCCCTCGCCGGGGAGAAGGTCATGGACCTGCTCGTCGGCCTGGCCCGCCAGGAGGGCGTCACCGTGATCGTGGTGACGCACGACTCCCGCGTGGCCGCCTGCGCCGACCGGGAGGTCATCGTCCGCGACGGCAAGGTCACCGACCCCTACGCCACCGAGTACGCCGGCGAGGCCGTGCGATGACCTTCTGGCTGGGCCTGCGGCTGGCGCTGCGCGGCGGCAGGGAGGGGGCCGTCCGGCTGGCGCTCGTCGGCGCCGCCGTCGCGCTGGGGGTGACGGTGCTGCTGTCCACGCTGGCCCTGTTCAACGCCTTCCGCGTCACCGCCGAGCGCCCCTGCTGGGAGTGCACGGCGGGCTCGGCGCCGGCGGGCTGGGCGCTGGGCGCCACCCCGGGCGCGGTGCTGTGGAACCACCGCCAGGACTCCTACGCCGGCCGCCCGATCAAACGGCTCGACGTCGCCGTCCTCGACCCGGGCACGCCCGCCCCGGCCATGCCGGGCCTGCCGGCGCTGCCCGCGGCCGGGCGCTTCTCCGTCTCGCCCGCGCTCGCCGACCTGATGGCCGCCGTGCCGCGCGAGCAGCTCGCCGACCGTTTCCCCGGCGCCCGCGCCGGTCTCGTCGGGCGGGCGGCGCTGTCCGGCCCCGACGACCTGGTCGCCGTCGTCGGCCGCACCCCCGCCGAGCTGGCCGGCATGGCCGGCACCGTCGCCGTCGACACGGTCGCCGACGACCCGCCGGCGGACGACATGACGGCCCTGTACGAGCACGGCTTCGGCATCGCCGCGATCGGCCTGATCGTGCCGCTGCTCGTCCTCGTCGGCACCGCCACGCGCCTGGCCGCGGCCCGCCGCGAGGCCCGCTTCGCCGCCGTCAGGCTGGCCGGAGCCACGGCGCGCCAGATCAACGCGATCGCCTCGGCGGACGCGGCGCTCGGCGCGCTGCTGGGCGCGCTCGCCGGCGTGGCGCTGTTCCAGGCGGTACGGCCCGCCCTCGCCGGTGTCGCCGTCACCGGCTCGCGCTTCTTCCCCGACGTGGTCGCGCCGACCGCGCCGCAGTACGCGGCCGTGGTCGCGGGGGTGCCGCTCGCCGCGGCGGGCGCCGCCGTGTGGTCGCTGCGCCGGGTGCGGATCACCCCGCTCGGCGCGGCCCGCAGGACGCGGGCCTCGTCCCCGCGATGGTGGCGGGTGCTGCCGCTGCTGGCGGGGCTGGGGCTGTTCGCGGGCCCGGCGTTCGCGGGCGGCGGCAGGGAGCCGGACCCGGTGCTCGCCGACGCCGGCCTGGCGCTGGTCATGGTCGGCCTGGTGGTGGCCGGGCCGTGGCTGACGATGCTGGCCGCGCGGCTGGCCGCCCGCCTGACGCGGGGCGCGGCGACCCTGCTGGCCGCGCGCAGGCTGGCGGCCGACCCGAAGGCGGCCTTCCGTTCGGTGAACGGGATCGTGCTGGCGGTCTTCATCGGCACGGCCGTCGCCGGGATCGTCCCCGCCGTCGTCTCGGGCCAGCGGGCGGCGGGCGGCGGCACGCTGAACGAGGTCATGCGGGTCCCGTTCGGCTACGCCGACGCCGCCCCAGGCCGGCCGCTCCACCCGGACGAGGCCGACGAGCTGCTCGCCGAGGTGGCCGCCCATCCGGGCGTCACCGTGCTGCCGATCTACCGCAGGACCCCGGCACAGGAGCCGCTCACCGGGCCGCTGCCGTGCGACCCGGGGCCCGGCTGCCGGCTCGACTTCATGCTCGGCCACGTGGTCGAGTGCGACGACCTGGCCCGCTTCCCTGCGCTGGGCGCGTGCCCGGCGGGCGCTCGAGCGGTCGCGGCCGACTTCAACCGGCTGCTGACCAGCGACAACCTGCTGTCGGTCGACCGCAACCTGCCGATCGTGGACCCCACCAGCCCGGCCGCGCCCGCCGGCGCGGGGAAGGCGGCTTCTGGCGGGCGCTCCCTGGCGGCGGTCCTCATCCGGGCCGACGACCCGGCCGTCCGTGAGCGCATCCGCACCTCGCTCACCCCGTACGTGGCCGGCTCCGGCAGCGCCGAGACCCCGCTGACGTTCGCCGAGGTCGCCCGGTTCCGCGAGGTGCTGCTGGACCAGGTGGAGCGGGTCGCGCTGGCCATCGTCGCGCTGACCCTGCTGGTGGCGGGCTGCGGCCTGCTGGTGGCGGTCGCCGGGGGCGTGGTGGAGCGCAGGCAGCCGTTCACGCTGCTGCGCTTGAGCGGCACGCCGACGCGGACCCTGTCCACGGTGGTGGTGCTGGAGACGGCCGTCCCCGTGCTGCTGGCCGCCCTGGTGGCGGCGGTCGCCGGCTTCGGCGTGGCCGGGCCGGTGATCGACCAGCTCGCGATCAAGAGCGCTCCCGCGGCGCTGCCCGGCCCGGGTTATCTCCTGACCGTCGGCGGCGGGCTGCTGGCCGCGCTGCTGATCGTGCTGGCCGGTCTGCCCCTGCTCAAGCGCGTGACCGCGCCCGACAACGCCCGTTTCGAATGAGGACCAGCCGATGATCAGAACAGCCGTCGCCGTGTTGACCACCGTGCTGGCCGCCTCCTTACTCGTCGCCGGGCCGGCGGACGCGGGCCGCTACGCCGCCGACATCAGCCGCACCGAGTACGGCATCCCGCACATCTCCGCGAAGGACCACGGCGGTCTCGGCTACGGCTACGGTTACGCCTTCGCCCAGGACAACCTGTGCGTCATGGCCTCATGGGTGCTGACCCTGCGCGGCGAGCGCTCGCGCCACTTCGGCGCGGAGACGGTGTCCGACGACGTCATGGAGCCGATCTCCAACCTGGCCAGCGACGCCTACTACACCTACGTCCGCTCGTCGGGCGTGCTGCGCCGGGTGCTCGCCCGCCCCGCGCCGTACGGCCCGAGCGCCGAGCTGCGCGCGCTCGTGGACGGCTACGTCGCCGGCTACAACCGCTATCTGAGCGACACCGGCGTGGCCCGGCTGCCGGACCCGACCTGCCGGGGCAAGGAATGGGTCGGCCCCATCACCGCCGACGACGTCTGGATGAACCTGCTCGACCTGGCCCGCCTGGGCGGCAGCTCCTCCTTCAAGGAGGCCATCGCCGCCTCCGGCCAGGCGGCGAGGAAAGCGCCGCGGGACGGCAAGGCGGACCGGCCGGACGGCCGGACGCCCGCCCCCGGCAGCAACGCCTGGGCGCTCGGCCGCGAGGCCACCCGGGGCGGCCACGGCATGCTGCTGGCCGACCCGCACTTCCCGTGGAACGGCAGCCGCCGCTTCTACCAGGTCCATCTGACGATCCCGGGCGTGCTCGACGTGTCGGGCGGCAGCCTGTACGGCACCCCCATGGTGCAGATCGGCCACAACGCGAGCCTGGCCTGGACGCACACCGTCTCCCACGCCGGCCACTTCACCCTGTACCGGCTCACGCTCGTGCCGGGTGCGCGCACCACGTACCTGGTGGACGGCAGGGCCGAGCCGATGGGCCGGCAGGAGGTGAAGGTCGCCGTGCGCGCGCCAAGCGGCGCGATCGGCGAGGTCACCACGGCCGTGCACACCTCCCGTTACGGCCCGGTGCTCGGCATGGACTGGACGGACAAGAGCGCGTTCGCCCTGGCCGACGCCAACGCCGCCAACCTGCGTTTCGCCGACGAGTGGCTGTCCATCGCCGCCGCCCGCGACGTGGCCGGGCTGCGCCGTGCGCAGGACGCCCACCAGGGCATGCCGTTCGTCCACACGCTGGCCGCGGACGCCGGCGGGCAGGCGTACTTCGCCGACACCTCGATCGTGCCGCACGTCACCGACGAGCAGGCCGGGCGCTGCCGCGCCGGCGACGACCCCGGCATGCTCGTCCTGGACGGCTCCCGGTCGGACTGTCTGTGGGGCAGGGACGCCGACGCGGTCGAGCCGGGGATCTTCGGCCCGGCCGCCCAGCCCCGGCTGGCCCGCGCGGACTACGTCGCCAACGCCAACGCCGGCCCCTGGCTGACCAACCCCGAGGCGCCGCTGACCGGCTACCCGCGCGTCTACGGCGAGACCGGGACGCAGCGGGATCTGCGCACCCGGGTCGGCCTCGACATGATCGCCCAGCGGCTGTCGGGCCGCGACGGGCTCGGCGCGGCCGGCTTCACGCTGGAGGCCCTCCAGCGCAGCGCGACCGGCAAACGCAACCTGAGCGCCGAGCTGCTGCGCGTCGACCTGCGCGCGCTGTGCCGGGCCAAGCCCGTGATGACGGCGGGCGACGGCGCGAAGGTCGACGTCCGGCAGGCCTGCGCCACGCTGGCGGCCTGGGACGGGCGGGCCCGGCTCGACAGCCGCGGCGCGATCCTGTGGCGCGAGTTCTTCCTGGGCCTGAACCGCCCCCACCGGCGGGGCGACGGCACGCCCGCCCCTCCGGACGGCTGGTGGAAGGTGCCGTTCGACGCCGCGCACCCGCTCACCACGCCGCGCGGCCTCGACGTCACCGATCCGGTGGTGGAGATCGCGCTGGCCGACGCGGTGCGCGCGTTCACGGCCGCCGGTCTGCCGCTGACGCTCACGCCCGGCCAGGCCCAGCGTTACGGCGCGGTGCCGGTGCCGGGCTGCACCGAGGGGGAGGGCTGCTTCGACCGGATCCGCACCGGCGGCGAGCTCGATGGCCAGGGCCGCTATCCGGACGTCAACACCGGCTCCAGCTTCCTCATGGCGGTGGAGCTGACGCCGGCCGGGCCGCGGGCCCGTACGGTGCTGACGTACTCGCTGTCGGCGAACCCGGCCTCGCCGCACCACGCCGACCAGAGCGAGCTGTTCGCGCGCAGCCAGTGGGTGACCGGGCGGTTCACCGAGGCCGAGATCAGCGCGTACCCGAAGCTCGCGACGACGAGACTGCGATAGTTCACTATATTTAGAGAATGCTGAATCTACCGTCGGTGTTCCCCTTCCAGGGCTGCGGCCTGCGCTACGACGACAGCGGCGGCGACGGCGTCCCGCTGCTGTTCACCCACGGGGCCGGGGCCGACCACGCGATGTTCCACGCCCAGCGCGACCACCTGCGCGAGCGCGGGTACCGCGTCGTGCTGTGGGACCTGCGCGGCCACGGCCTGTCCCGCCCGCCCGGCGTCCCGTTCACCGCCGGGCAGGCGGTCGCGGACCTGCGCGCGCTCGTCGAGCACCTGGCCCTGGACCGGCCGGTGCTGGTGGGGCAGTCCCTCGGCGGCAACCTCGGCCAGGCCGTCGTACGCCGGCATCCCGGCCTCGCGCGGGCCCTGGTCGTCATCGGCTCGGCGCCGAACACCGCGCCGCTGTCCTCCTGGGACCGGCTCCTGCTGCGGTCCGCCGCGCCGATCCTGGCGGCGATCCCCGCCAGGGCGCTGCCGCCGCTGATGGCCGCGGCCTCCGCCGTCACTCCCGAGGCGCGGGCCGACGCCCGGCGGGCCTTCGCCGCGCTGCCGAAGAAGGACTTCCTGCAGGCCTGGCGGGCCACCGTCGCCCTGCTCGACCCCGACCCCGGCTACCGTACGCCGGTGCCGCTGTGCCTGATCCGCGGCGAGCGGGACCGCACCGGCGACATCGCCTCCGCCATGCCCCGCTGGGCCGCCGCCGAAGGCGTGAAGGAGGTCGTCGTCCCGGACGCCGGCCACATCGCCAACCAGGACAACCCCCGCGCGGTCAACGAGGCGATCGAGAACTTCCTGGCCACCATCGAGGCGCCCGGGCAGGCCCGGCGATGAGCGCCGACGAGCGGCGGGCGTTCTGCACCTCGGTGGGCGACCTGCTGGCCTCCTGGAACCTGCCGCACGCGACCGGCCGCGTCTACGGGCTGCTGCTGCTCGGCGAGGAGCCGATCTCGCACGACACGATCGCCGCCGAGCTCGAACTGAGCAAGGGAGCGGTGAGCACCGCCGTACGCCAGCTCGCCTCCTGGGGGCTGGCCAGGGTGATCCCGCAGCCCGGCAGCAGGCGCCTCCTGGTCGAGGCCACGGCGGGGATCGAGTCGCTGCTGGAGGCCAGCCAGGCCCGCGCCAGAACCCTGATCGCCGCCCTGCGCGAGGGCCAGGACCTGGTGGCTCCCGGCCCCGCGCGGGAACGGCTCGACGACGTGATCGGGCTGTTCGCCGGCTACGTGGACGTCGGCGGCGAACTGCTGGCGAGCCACCGCCGCCGGGCGCGGCCGCCTCAGTCGTAGAGCGCGTCCCGGGGCCCGCCGTAGACCGGGTTGCTGTCCAGCCGCTGCTCGGTCACCAGCAGCCGGATCGTCCCTTCGGCGTTCTCCTCGGCCTCCCACACCACCCAGCCGTCGCCGACGGGCTCCTTCTGGACGCGGTCGATGCCGTACCCGCCGGGGTTACCCGGCGGCACGGAGATGATCGCGAAGACGACCTTCCTGCCGCGCCTGCGCAGCTCGGGCAGGACCTCGCCCACGGTCTTCTCGTCCACGCGCAGGCCCTCCAGCGAACGCCCCTTGGTCGTCGCGACGCGGAACTCCGGCTCCCTGATCTGGAAGGTGGGCGTGGGCACGGGCTCGCAGGCCGCCACCGGGCCCTCCATCAGGTAGGTCGTGGTCACGCCGCCCTTGCCGCTGATGGTCCACACGAACGTCTGGCCGGGCCCGAACAGCCTGGTGTTGATCCGCATCTGCCAGCCCTCGGTCTCGCCGGGGATGTTCTCCGGCATGCTGTACAGGCCGCGCGGGATGTTCTGCACCAACGTGCCGCGCGGCTGCCTGCACATCATGCCCTCCGGCACGTGGTCGACGATCGCGGGCACCTTCAGCTCCTTCAGCCGCCGCTCCAGCCCGGCGGCGTCGTCGAAGTCGCGGATCTGGATCGTGACCGTGCCGTCGTCCAGGGTGACGGCGTAGGAGCTGGGCGTGCCGTCGCGCAGCGCGATCGGGACCGCCACGATGCCCGCGGCCAGCGCGGCCGCGGCCGCCAGCCCGAGCACCGGCCGCCGCAGCAGCCGCCGCCGGACCGGCCGCGCCGCCGTCTCCTGTGTCGTCTCCTGCTCCGTCTCCTGTGTCGTCTCCTGCGCGGTGATCGCGGCCAGCAGCGCCCGCCCGGCCGCGCCGGACGCCTCGCCGCCCCGGCCGCCGGGCTCGACCCGCGCCAGCGCCCCGATCGCGGCGATGTCGCCGGTGCTGTCGTGCCTGTTGTCCCTGCTGTTCATGGTGTCGTCCCTCACAGCGACCTCTCCGACGGGATCAGCGGATTGCCCGCGCCTGCCTGCCCGCCCTGCTGCCCGCCCGCCTGGGCGAGCGCGCGGGCCAGGCGCCTGCGGGCGCGGTGCAGCCTGATGCGTACGGCGTTGCGCGACAGCCCCAGCGCCGCGGCGATCTCCTCGCGGTCCAGTCCCTCCCAGGCGACCAGGGACAGCAGCTCCCGGTCCTCCCCGGGCAGGCTCCTGAACGCCCGGCCGATCGCGTCCAGCTCGACCTCGGTGTCGGGGGAGTGGCCGTACAGGTCGGCCATCTCGGCGTCGAGCTCGGCGGTGCGCGCCCGGCGGCGGTTGTCGCCCCGGAAGTGGTTGGCCAGCACCTTGCGCGCCACCCCGTACAGCCAGGGCGTGGCCGCCGCCCCGTCCGGCAGCTCCTCGACCCGCCGCCAGGCGACGGTGAACGTCTCCGCCACGACGTCGGCGGCGTCCTGCGGGGAGTCGCAGCGGCGCGCGGCGTAGGCCGTGATCAGGCCGTAGGCCTGGTTGTAGGCGGCCTCGAACTTGGCCAGCCGCTCGTCATCCACGGGCGGTTCCCATGGCAGATCTCCTCATCGGATCATTTACAGTGACACCTCTGCCTATGTACGCCTGGCGGCGATCATTTCAGGATCAACCGCGCGCCTGACCCTCCACCAAGGAGCCCTTCGTGCAGCACATCGGGATCATCGGCGTCGGCGAGATCGCCCGGGCCGTCGTGGACGGTCTGAGCGACGGCGTCGAGAACCCGCCGCGCGTCCACCTGTCGCCGCGCGGCGCCCGCGCGGCCGCCGAGCTGGCCGGACGCTACGCCAATGTCGGGGTGTGCGCCTCCAACCAGGAGGTGGCAGACCGCTCCGACCTGGTGCTCGTCGCCGTGCGCCGCCCCGACGCCCACGACGCGCTCGCCGGCCTGCGGGTGGACGAGCGCACGGTCGTGGTCAGCGTGGTGGCCGGCCTGTCCCTCGCCGACCTGCGCCGGGCCGTGGGCCCCGGCGCCCCGCTGGTGCGGGCCATCCCGCTGCCTTCTGTACGGGAACGCCGCTGCGTCACCGTGACGTACCCGTCGCACCCGGCCGTGGACGCGTTCTTCGGCCGCCTGGGGGAGGCGCTGCCGGTCGCCGACGAGGCGGCCTTCAACGTCATGTCCGCGCTGACCGGCACGCTGACCACGCACTACGCGTTCCTGGCGACGCTCGCAACGTGGGCCGCCGGTCACGGCCTGGCCCCCGAGGAGGCCGAGCGTTACGTGCGCGGCCTGTTCGGGGCGGCCGGGCGTTCCCTGGCCGACGAGAGCCGTTCCCTGCACCGCCTGGCCGCCGACCACGAGACCCCGAACGGGCTCAACGAACGCGTCCGCACCACCTGGTTCGACCCGGCCAACGCCGAGACGCTCGCCAAGGTCCTGGACGCGGTCCTCGCCGACCTCGGCTGACCCGCACCGGCGGGCTCAGGGGCGCATGGCCTTGACGAAGGCGTCGACGAGGGCGTCGGCGTACTGCGGGGTGAGCGGGCCGGAGCGCAGCAGCCAGCGCTGGTAGAGGGGGGCGTACAGCAGTTCGAGCGCCAGGTCGAGGTCGGCGCCGGCGGCGAGCTGCCCGGCTTTCTGGGCGCTGCGCAGCCGTTCCTTCTTGGCCTCGTCCACCGGCCCGGCCAGCTTCTCGCGGTACTGCGCGGCCAGCGCCGGATCGTTGATGATCTCCAGGTTGAGCGCGCGGACCGGCCCTTCGAAGGCCGGGTCGGCGAACTCGGCCACCGTGGCCCGCATCACCGTCTTGAGGTCGGCCTCCAGGTCGCCGGTGTCGGGCAGCGCGAGGTCGTGCTCCGGCCCGCCCTCGCTGAGCGCGAGGAAGGCGTCCAGGACAACCGCGCCCTTGGAGGGCCACCAGCGGTAGATGGTCTGCTTGCCGACGCAGGCGCGGGCCGCGATGGCCTCGATGCTCAGCTTGGCGAATCCGACCTCGGAGACCAGCTCGCGGGCCGCGGTGAGGATGGCCTGCCGGGAGCGCTGGCTGCGGCGGGCGGGGTCGGGCTGCTTGGCCATGCCCCGGATCGTACCACGCTGTAAGACGATCCGTACCGTCTCGCCGTATCTAGGCCACCCGGTTCACCGTGTACGTCACGAGGATCTTGGCCCTGACATCCCCATGGATGGCGGTGTAGTCCACGGTGACCTCCCGGAACCCGTTGATCTCGTCGAAGAGCACCCTGTGGTTGAGGTTGCCCTGGTAACTCACGTCGTCGGGCTCGGAGTCGACCACCATGCGTTCGGTCAGTTCGCGGCGGAATATCAGCATCTGGTTGAGCGCGCCCGTGCTCTCCGCATCGAAGTGGGAGATCTGCAGCCGTCTGGTGACGTTGTAGGTCAGGCTCTGGCCTGGCGGGATGAACAGCGCCCCACTCGGATGCAGCGGATGATCGCGATCCGGGCGCAGGAACAGGTTCTGGCTGTCAAAGATCTGTTCGTCGTCCACGGCGCGAACCGACTGGGCGTTGATGACCCCTGCCGGCGAGACCTTGAAATCGTTCGTGTTCCTGATGGACGCCAGCGAGACGTCGATCGTCTTGGTGGCCACGACATCCTCCCCCGATGGACCTGCGTCACTTATGCCCCTCGGCATGACGCCCGCATCGGGGCCGCGCCGCGCCTTGCCCACTTATTACCGTCCTCGCCGCGCCCTCGGGCCGGGTGTCGCGATGTCGGGGGTCTGCCCTAATCTCATCGGCGTGGGGAGGACAGACGCGGGCGCGCCAGGCCCCGGCACCGAATTGCACGCCGTACTCGAGCGCATCACCTACGCCAACGAGGAGACCGGCTACACCATCGCCCGCGTCGCGACCGAGCGCACCGGCGCCGACCTGCTCACCGTCGTCGGCCCCCTCCTCGGCGCGCAGGTCGGCGAGTCGCTGCGGCTGAACGGCCGCTGGACCTCCCACCCCCGCTACGGCCGCCAGTTCGAGGTGTGGTCCTACTCCACCGTGCTGCCGGCCACCATCCAGGGCATCCGCCGCTACCTCGGCTCCGGCCTCATCAAGGGCATCGGCCCCAAGATGGCCGAGCGCATCGTCGACCATTTCGGCACCGGCACCCTCGACGTCATCGAGCAGCAGCCCGAACGCCTCGTCGAGGTCCCCGGCCTCGGCCCCAAGCGCACGAAGATGATCGCCGCCGCCTGGGAGGAACAGAAGATCATCAAAGAGGTGATGATCTTCCTGCAGGGCGTGGGCGTGTCCACCTCCATCGCCGTGCGCATCTTCAAGCAGTACGGCGAGTCGTCCATCTCCGTCGTGCGCACCCAGCCCTACAAGCTCGCCGACGAGGTCTGGGGCATCGGCTTCAAGACCGCCGACACCATCGCCCAGGCCGTCGGCATCCCCCACGACAGCCCCGAACGCGTCAAGGCCGGCCTGCGCTACACCCTGTCCCAGGCCGCCGACGACGGCCACTGCTACCTGCCGGCCCCCAACCTCACCGCCGACGCCGTCAAGATCCTCGACGTGCCGCCCGACCTGGTCACCGCCTGCCTGCAGGAGCTGGCCGCCGCCGAGGGCGTCGTCGCCGAGGACGTCCCCGCCGGCGACAACACCGTCCCCGCCGTCTACCTGCCGCCCTTCCACCGCGCCGAGCTGTCCCTGGCCGGCAGCCTGCTCACCCTGCTGCGCGGCGGCCGCAACGCCGGCCACGACCGGCTCAAGGCCTTCGCCGACGTCGACTGGGAACGCGCCGAGTCCTGGCTGCACCGCCAGACCGGCACCGAGCTCGCCCCCGAGCAGCGCCAGGCCGTCCGCCTGGCCCTCACCGAGAAGGTCGCCGTCCTGACCGGTGGCCCCGGCTGCGGCAAGAGCTTCACCGTGCGCTCCATCGTCACCCTCGCCCGCGCCAAACGCGCCAAGGTCATCCTGGCCGCCCCCACCGGCCGCGCCGCCAAACGCCTGGCCGAGCTGACCGGCCACGAGGCCACCACCGTCCACCGGCTGCTGCAGCTGCGTCCCGGCGGCGAGGCCACCTTCGACCGCGACAACCCCCTCGACGCCGACCTCGTCGTCGTCGACGAGGCCTCCATGCTCGACCTGCTGCTGGCCAACAAGCTCGTCAAGGCCGTCGCCCCGGGCGCCCACCTGCTGTTCGTCGGCGACGTCGACCAGCTGCCCTCCGTCGGCGCCGGCGAGGTGCTCAAGGACCTCCTGGCCGCGCCGGAGATCCCGCGCGTGCGCCTGACCCAGATCTTCCGCCAGGCCCAGGAGTCCGGCGTCGTCGTCAACGCCCACCGCGTCAACACCGGCCGCCACCCCGTCCTGGAGGGCATGAAGGACTTCTTCCTGTTCCCCTGCGAGGAGCCGGAGGAGATCGCCGCGCTCACCGTCGACGTCGTGGCCCGCCGCATCCCCGGCCGCTTCCGCCTCGACCCCCGCCGCGACGTCCAGGTCCTGGCCCCCATGCACCGCGGCGCCGCCGGCGCGGGCGCGCTCAACATCGCCCTGCAGGAGGCCCTCACCCCCGCCCGCGAGGGCATGCCGGAACGCCGCTACGGCGGGCGCGTCTTCCGCGTCGGCGACAAGGTCACCCAGCTGCGCAACAACTACGACAAGGGCGCGGCCGGGGTGTTCAACGGCACCGTCGGCATCGTCACCGACATCCGCCCCGACGAGCACAAGCTGACCGTGCTGACCGACGAGGACGAGCACGTCGACTACGCCTTCGACGAGCTCGACGAGCTCGCCCACGCCTACGCCGTCTCCATCCACCGCTCCCAGGGCAGCGAGTACCCGGCCGTCGTCGTGCCGCTGGCCACCAGCGCCTGGATGATGCTGCAGCGCAACCTGCTCTACACCGCCATCACCCGCGCCAAGAGGCTCGTGGTGATCGTCGGCTCGCGCCGGGCGCTGGCGCAGGCCGTGCGCACCAAGGGCGCCGGCCGCCGGCACACCGGCCTGACCTACCGCCTGACCCCGCGTTGAGCTGGCCTGATCGCCCGACAGTGATGTAAATGTGACCGAACTCTCCCATATGATTCCTCGTCTTACATGCAGGAGCATTAAGGTTTTTGGGGTGCGATGACCATCCCGGGGAGAGGACAGTTGTGAACGTAGCGACCGCTTGGCGGACACCGGCCGTCTCGCTCGCCCTGCTGGCCGCCGCCGCGCTGACCACGTCCTGCTCGTCGACCGGCGGCAACGCCGCCGGCGGCCGGCCCGACGCGCCCGAAGCCAGCGCCAGCGCCACCCCCGAGGCCCCCGTCGTCAAGATCAGCCCCGCCGAGGGCAGCGCCACCGTCAGCCCCGACAAGAAGATCGTCGTGGCCGCCGCCGGCGGCGCCCTCGAGAACGTCACCGTCGAAGCCGGCGGCGACGAGATCGAGGGCCGCTACAACGCCGACAAGACCCGCTGGATCTCCCGGACGCCGCTGAAGCCCTCCACCGACTACACCGTCACCGCCAAGGCCGGCGCCACCACCTCCACCAGCACCTTCACCACCGCCAAACCCCAGCGCGCCCTGCAGGTCATCGACGTCACCCCCAACGCCAAGGGCGAGACCCTCGGCGTCGGCGCGCCCATCATCGTCACCTTCAACCAGCCCGTCGCCGACAAGGCCGCCATCGAGAGCGCCCTGAAGATCGACGCGGAGAAGCCCGTCGACGGCGCCTGGCGCTGGGTCAACGACACCAAGGTCATCTACCGCACCGCGAAGTACTGGCCCGCCCACCAGAAGGTCACCTTCAACGCCGGCATCACCGGCATCAAGGCCGGCAAGGGCCTGTACGGCACCAAGGACTACACCGCCACCCTCAAGATCGGCGCCAAGCAGATCAGCAAGGTCAACACCCGCACCCACATGATGTACGTCTATAAGGACGGCAAACGCGTGCAGACCATGCGCATCAGCGCCGGCATGGCCACCACCCGCGAATACACCACCACCTCCGGCGTCCACCTCACCATGGAGCGCGGCAACCCCGTCCGCATGATCTCCCCGGGCCGCAAGAAGGGCGACGAGGGCTACTACGACGTGATGATCAACCACGCCGTCCGCATCTCCAACTCCGGCGAGTACGTCCACGCCAAGGACAACGTCTGGGCCCAGGGCCGCCAGAACGTCAGCCACGGCTGCGTCAACGCCCGCCCCGACCAGGCCCGCTGGTTCCACGACACCATGCAGCGCGGCGACGTCGTCGAGATCACCGGCACCGACCGCGAGCTCGAATGGGACAACGGCTGGGGCTACTGGCAGATGCCCTTCTCCCAGTGGAAGAAGGGCAGCGCCCTGCACGACGACAACGCCTGACCCACCCCCGCTCCCCGAGGAACACCACCCCACGTGCGCATCCGCCCCGGCACCCCCGACGACGTCCCCGCCGTCCTGGCCATGTTCGACAGCGCCGTCGCCTGGCTGGCCGCCCGCGGCCGCACCGGCCAATGGGGCGACCAGCCCTTCACCGGCAACCCGCGCCGCACCGAGCAGGTCACCCGCTGGGCCCACGGCGGCGGCATGCGCATCGCCGAACGCGACGGCTCACCCGCCGGCTGCATCGTCCTCGGCGACGCCCACGACTACGTCGCCCCCGCCCCCGAACCCGAGCTCTACGTCCAGGCCCTCGTCATCGACCGCCGCCACGCCGGCCACGACGTCGGCCGCACCCTCCTCGACCACGCCGCCCACCAGGCCCGCGAACGCGGCCTGAACCTCCTGCGCGTCGACTGCTACGCCGGCGACGACGGCCGCCTGGTCGCCTACTACGAAAGCTGCGGCTTCACCCGCCAAGCCCCCTTCACCGTGGGGGAGTGGCCCGGCATGCTCCTGCACCGCCGCCCCTGACCCCGGCGCAGACGCGGCCGACCTCGCCTTCCCCGTAACGCCGTGACGCCGGTACAAGCCCCCCGCTAGGACCCCTCGCCCCGCAGCAGCGGATGCGTCCGCATCGCCACCTCCAGCTCACCCGGCAACTCGTCCCGGTAACGCCCCAGCGTCGACAGATCGCTGTGCCCCAGCACCCGCCGCACCGCGTCCATGTCCACCGCGTCGGCCAGCAGATGCGTCGCCGTCGTGTGCCGCAGCCCGTGCGGCGTCACCGACCGCCGCCGGTCCGGGTCCACCCGCGCCAGCACCCGGTCGATCACCGCCTGCACGTCGCCCCGCGCCAGCCGCCGCCCCCGCCACGACAGCAGCAGCGCCTTCTCCTCCACCTGCGCGGGCCGCCGCCCCCGCTCCAGATACGCCTGCAGCACCCGCGCCACGTCATCCGGCAACGGCACGTCCCGCGTACGCCCGCCCTTGCCGAAGATCCGCCAGTAACGCACCCCGTCGTTGGTGAAGAAATCCTCCACGTTCGCCCGCGTCAGCTCCGACACCCGCGGACCCACCGTCGCCAGCAGCAGCACGATCAGCCCGTCGCGCAGCTCCGTACGCTGATCGCGCCGCTTGCCGGCCTCCACCGGCTCCTCCGGCAGCCGCCGCGCCGCCCCGATCAGCCCCTGCGCCTGCTCCCGCGTCAACGCCCGCCGATGCGGACGCAGCCCGCCCCGCTCCTTGGCCGTGACCGTCGCGTGCAGCATCGGATTGACCTGCACCCACCCCACCAGCGCCGCGTGCTTGAACAGCGCCGACACCGACCGGCGGAACCGCGCCTGCGACGACGGCGACTGCCCCCTGCCGCCCGACCCGGCGGGGGAGCGGCCGTCCGGCTTGCGGGCGAACGCCAGCAGCACCGCGTCCACGTCCTCGCCCGTCAGATCGTCCAGCACCCGATCCGCCCCGGCCAGCTCCACCAGCGTCGCCACGTCCCGCGCGTACACCTCCGCCGTCGACGCCGACAAACCCCCCGTCACCGTCCGCGCCCGCACCAGCTCCACATAACGGTCAGCCGCCTCCACCACCGTCAACCGCTCGAGCTCCGCAGGCCGCACCCGCCAACCCCCTTGCACGCCGCCAGGACCACACGATCACCCACGACCGTAACCGACCCCACCGACGAAAAACCCGCGGCCACCGCCACCAGCCCGAACCGGCCCGCCTCAGATGTCGCGGAACGTCTCGATCCGCGCCCCCAGCGCGTTCAGCCGCTCCGCCAGATCCTCGTACCCCCGGTTGATCACGTACACGTTCCGCAGCACCGACGTCCCCTCCGCGGCCATCATCGCCAGCAGCACCACCACCGCCGGCCGCAGCGCCGGAGGACACATCATCTCCGCGCTGCGCCACCGCGTCGGGCCCTCGACCAGCACCCGATGCGGATCCAGCAGCTTCACCGACGCCCCCAGCCGCGTCAGCTCCGTCAGATAGATCGCCCGGTTGTCGTACACCCAGTCATGAATCAGCGTCGACCCCTGCGCCGAGGCCGCGATCGCCGCGAAGAACGGCACGTTGTCGATGTTCAGCCCCGGGAACGGCATCGGGTGGATCTTGTCGATCGGGGAGACCAGCTTCGACGGCCGCACCGTCAGATCCACCAGCCGCGTACGCCCGTTCGCCGCCCGGTACTCCGGCCCCCGGTCGCAGTCGAGCCCCATCTCCTCCAGGACGGCCAGCTCGATCTCCAGGAACTCCACCGGCACCCGGCAGATCGTCAGCTCCGACGACGTCACCACCGCCGCCGCCAGCAGGCTCATCGCCTCGACCGGGTCCTCGCTGGGGGAGTAGTCCACGTCCCGATCGATCACCGGCACCCCGTGCACCGTCAGCGTCGTCGTCCCGACCCCCTCCACGCGCACGCCCAGCTCCTCCAGGAAGAAGCACAGGTCTTGCACCATGTAGTTCGACGACGCGTTCCGGATCACCGTGACGCCGTCATGACGCGCCGCCGCCAGCAGCGCGTTCTCCGTCACCGTGTCGCCCCGCTCCGTCAGCACGATCGGCCGCGACGGCGCCGCCGACCCGTCCACCCGCGCGTGATAGAACCCGCCCGTCGCCGTGATGTCCAGCCCGAAGTGCCGCAACGCCGACATGTGCGGCTGCACCGTACGGGTCCCCAGGTCACAACCCCCCGCGTACGGGATCCGGAACTGCTCCGTCCGATGCATCAGCGGACCCAGGAACATGATCACGCTCCGAGTACGCCGCGCCGCCTCGGTGTCCATCGCCTCCAGCTCCAGCCGAGCCGGCGGCACGATCTCCAGATCACTGCCCTCGTTGATCCACCGCGCCCGCACCCCGATCGAGGCCAGCACCTCCAGGATCCGGTAGACCTCCTCGATCCGCGCCACCTTGCGCAGGATCGTCCGCCCCGAATTCAGCAACGACGCGCACAACAACGCCACGCACGCGTTCTTCGAGGTCTTGACATCGATGCTGCCCGACAACCGCCGGCCGCCCACCACCCGCAGATGCATCGGGCCCGCGTACCCCAGCGACACGATCTCGCTGTCGAGCGCCTCACCGATCCGGGCGATCATCTCAAGGCTGATGTTCTGGTTGCCGCGCTCGATCCGGTTCACCGCGCTCTGACTCGTCGCCAGCGCGTCCGCCAGCTGCAACTGCGTCCATCCGCGATGCTGCCGAGCATCCCGAATCAACCGGCCGATCCGTACCAAGTAATCATCTGTCATAAGAGACGACCATATCTCACATATGAGATGCATCCTCGACCGGAGTCCCCGACGCGCCGAACACCACCTACCACAGGAGGGACGAGATACACATCCACCCACAACTCGCTAGCGCCGTGACCCTCCGACGAGGTGGGATGATGACCCCCGTTCTCGGCACCGCCACCACCCTCGAACCGCTGGAGGCCGGCAACATGGCCGCATTGATCAGTGAATTGCTAGACGACGACCCGATCCGCGGCTTCGCCGGCGTGGTGGACACCGCGGCCGAGGAATCCCCTGACACCTACGCCATCGAGCCCGGAGGATGGGCCACGGCCCAGGACAACTGGATCGCCATCGACGAGCCGATCGAGCAGGGCTGCATCATCAAGTACGAGGTGTGGGACGGCGAGCCGCCGACACACCCGCCCGCGGCCTCGACCTGGCAGGGAACCGTCTACCTGGAATCCGGGATCATCCAGCCCGAGGACATCGCCGGCACCGATCTGACCGGCAGCAGGTTCGACCTCGGCCGGCCCGACCGGCGATGGAACGTCCGCGTCCACCGCGACCGGCTCGGCCACGGAGCGTTCCCACCGGACGTCGCCCAGCGGACGTTGATCACCCTGCAGTTCTGGCCGTGAGAGGCCGGGCGCGGCGCCGAGCCCCAGGAGGAGCCGGGGCCATTTCCGCCGCAACGCCTGCCTGCGCATGGCCGGCACAGGCGACCACCTGGTAGCCCTCGCCCCCGCGCGTCGGGTGGCTGTCCGTCCCGACGCGACCGGCGCGGACATCACCGCGCCGACCACCGCCGCCACGCTCCGGGAGGACCTGCCGGCCCCCTCACCGGCACTCCTCGAACGAGCCTCCCGCCCGGCCGCCCAGACCCCGATCTGGTGCCGGACCCCTTACGGCCCCACGAGTACTGTGACCGGCGTGAACCTTGATGTGATCATGTGGCCGGACTCCCCGTGGGCCGACATGCGCCAGGAATGGCTCCAGGCCGAGGAGTTCGGGCTGGGCCGCGGCTGGCTGTACGACCACCTGAACCTGAACGACCGGCCGATATGGCACGAGTCCTACACCACCCTCGCGGCCGCGGCGGCGGCGACCTCCCGCATCGGGATGGGCACCATGGTCACCGCGCCCAACTTCCGCCACCCCGTGACCACCGCCAAGGCCGCCCTGTCCCTCGACGCCCTCTCCGAGGGCCGCTTCGTGCTGGGCCTCGGCGCCGGAGGCCCCGGCGCGGACTCCGACGCCCTGGGCGGCGCCCCGCTCGACCGCGCCGAACGCACGGCCCGCTTCGCCGAGTGGACCGAGCTCATCGACCTGCTGCTGACCCGCGACACCGCCGACTTCGCCGGCCGCCACTTCACCGCCCACCAGGTCGAAATCGGCGGCGGCGAAGCACGCAGGCCGCCCCTGGCGGTCGCCGCCACCGCCAGACGCGGCATGGAACTGGCCGTACGCCACGCCGACCTGTGGATCACGCAGGACATCAGCCAGAACCCGGCCACCTATGCCGGCACCCCGCACGCCGAGGTACGCCGCCAGCTCGCCCTCCTCGACGAGATCTGCGCCGAACAGGGCCGCCCCCCGGAGACCCTGCCCCGCCTGGCGGTGCTGGGGTACGGGGGCGAGCGCCCGCTGGCCTCGATCGAGGCGTTCCGCGACTGCCTGGGCCGGTACGCGCAGCTCGGCATCTCGACTCTGGCCGTCCTGTGGCCCCGCGGCGAACAAGCCGGCGCGCAACTCGCGGTGCTGGAGCAGGCCGCCGCGGAATGCCGCCTGCCCTGACGGGGAGGGACGCGGCCGCCGTCGAGCAGAGTCCTGCCGGTAGCGCACGGGGTCCATGACCCCACCGACGCGAAGCGCGCGGGGGAGACGCGGGCGGCCGTCCGTCCGTCGATGGTGGCGAAGTAGGCGGTCCGCTGGTCGCGCGGAGAGCCGGCCGGCTCGGGCGCCGGGAACGGCCGAGCCCGCCACAGCCCGGCCGTCAGATCCAGCAGGACCCGTGCGTGTCGTCCGCGCCGAGGCCGCGTCTCAGGGCCGAGCCGGCCCTCGACGACCACGTTCCCCAGGCCGCCCGACGACATCAACAGCGTCAGGCCGCATAGGACGTGAGCTCACGAGAACGCCGAACGCCGGATCGACCTCCTCCCGCGGTACGGCGGACGCCCCCTCGCGCCCGGGTCAGGTTCGCACGATGGCGACGTGATCGACCCAGTTCCACGCGAGGTTGGCGTTGTCCAGCAGCAGCCGGTCCACGTCGATGGAGTGCTCGCTGCCGTCAGCGGGGTCGGCGACCTTGAACGTCGAAGGATGCACGGACCCGTCGCCGTGGACCACGCCGCCGTACCCGTGGATGGTCAGGTAGTGCCGCAGGAGCGGCGTGGCGGAGTTCCACCAGGGCAGCTTGCCTGGGATCACCAGGATCATCACCGGCCTGCCCCGCGACAGGGACGTGACGATCCGGTCGATTCCCGCCTCGTAGGTCTGGCCGTTGGCGACGTAGATCTCCTCCCACTTGTACTGCCAGTCGGAGTCGGGGATGTAGGAGTTGATCGCGGCGGGGATCCTGCCCGGCATGGTCGCGCCGAAGAGAGTCTCCTCGGTCTGGAGCTTGTCGGCCAGCTCCGATTGGGGCGGAGCCGAGATGCCGATCGTGGACAGCGTGGTCTGTACGACGCCCGGCCCGCACCAGTTGGCCCGTTCCTGCTCCTTGGCCGACAGCCTCATGTCCAGGGCCCGGACCGGAAGCTGCCACGTCCCGGCGATGCCGAACGTCGCCTGGGTGACGACGTAGGGACGCCTGAGGTCGGTGAAGGCGGTGTAGCACGCCCGGCTGGCGTTGGTGGTCATCGTGGGGCACGAGTCGGAGATGTCCGGTCCGCCGCCGCCGAACGTGAGCCGCAGGTTCACCTGGAAGTTGGTGTACGCGCCCGGGTTGATGAAGGCGACGCTGCGGACCTGCGTGCGGGCGGAGTTGAACTCCAGGCAGACCTGATAGGCGGTGCCGTTGTGAACGCGAGTTTCGCTGCAGGTTCTGTTCGCCGCCGGCGGGTACTCGTGCCAGATCCCGGCCTGTGCGGGTAGCGGGGGCACGGCGACGACGGCGAGCACCGTCCCCGTCAGGACCGCGAGTAACGCGGTGAAGATCCTTCGCATGGGTTCGCTTTCTTTGCAGGGGTTCGTCGCGGCCGCGGGACCGCGACCCGGTTCAGCCGCTCATTGATCGCCACCGTCAGCAGCACGGTCGCCGCCTTCGCCGGCCTGTCGATGCGGCAGGGAGAAGGCGTTTCGCCGTGATCGTCCCGGGCTGCACGGTGTCGAGGGTGGGCAACGAGCCGCCCCGCAGGACCGTGAGAAACACCGCCGCGGTCCGTTCTGTGCAACAGGGCGCGTCTCACCCGCTGCCTTCCGCCCGATCGAAGAAGCGCCGGGCCCGCTGCCGCTCCGCTCCCGCTAAGGGACTGTTCACGAGGATCTGCACAGCACCACCTCCGTGATGGCGTTCATTTGTGCGCGATAACGGTCCTGACCGTAACCTTGCGAGCGTCGCCCGTCAACGGATCGAGTCAAGGAGAAGACACCGTCCGGGCGGGCGCTGGGGCCGCGAAAACGTGACCGATATCGACGGCGTGTGCGTCATCATCCCGTCGCCGGCTCCGCCCGCCGGGCCATCGCGGACATTTCTGCCGCCAAACAGGGGGCCGGCCTGCGCCAACGCACTCGCATGCGTCTCAGGGCAGCCGTCCTATCACCACCCCGTCCGGCGTGACCGTCAGAGCGGAACTGTGTTCCATCCCACAGGCTCTCACGTTGCTTCGAATTCGAAGCGGGTCTAGAGTAACGACCAGATGCTTCGAGTTCGAAGCAACACCTCTCCGAAAGCGAGCCCCGCCATGAAGGCAGTGCGTTTCCACCAGTACGGCAGCCCCGAAGTCCTGCGCCAGGAAGAAGTGGACCAGCCCGTCCCCGGCCCCGGACAGGTACGGATCCGGGTCGCCGCGACATCGTTCAACGCGGTGGACGGCAACATCCGCGCAGGCTTCATGCAAGTCCCCATCCCGGTCACACTCCCGCACACCCCCGGCCTCGACGTCTCCGGCACAGTCGACGCCCTGGGCGAGGACGTGCAAGGCGTCGAGATCGGCGACGAGGTCGTCGCCTTCCTGCCGATGACGGGAACCGGCGCCGCCGCGGAGTACGTCCTCGCACCCGCCGACATCCTGGCACCGGCACCCAAAAGCATCCCGCTGCCCGACGCCGCCGCACTCCCAGTGGTCGGCCTCACCGCCTGGCAGGCCCTCTTCGACCACGCCAAGCTCACCAGCGGCCAGCGCATACTGATCAACGGCGCAGGCGGAGCAGTCGGCGGCTACGCCGTACAACTGGCCAAGCGGACCGGCGCGCACGTGATCGCCACCGCCGGCCCGCGCAGCCACGAGCAGGTCAAAGCCTCCGGCGCCGACGAGATCATCGACCACACCACCACCGAGGTGAACACGGCGGTGAAAGAGCCGGTCGACGCCGCCCTCAACCTCGCCCCGATCGACCCGGAGCGGCTGGCAGCACTGCTCACCCTCATCCGGCCCGGGGGAGTGCTGGTCAACACCACCGTCTGGATGCCCGCGCCCTCCGACGACGAACACGGCGTACGGGGCATCGACCTGTTCGTCCGCAGCGACGCCGGCCAACTGGAGCAACTGGCAGCGTTGATCGACTCCGGCGAACTACGTGTCGACGTCGCCCGCCACGTCCCGCTGGCCGAACTGCCGGCGGTCCACACCCAAGCCGCCGCAGGCGAACTGCACGGCAAGGTCGTCATCGTCGCACCCACCACCTGACCGCCGCCACAGAAGAGGGATGGCCACGGCGGGGGAGACGGGTCATCCGGCCCGGCTGCGGCCGGGCCGGCGTTTGGCAGAACGTGGCGGGGTGGCGCGCATGTGAGCGCGGACGCGGGCCAGCACGCCACCGAGCGCGACGAGGTCCTCATCGCTCATCGCCTCGAACAACAACCCCCGCACCTGAGCGACATGCCCCGGGAGCACCCGCGCGACCAGCTCCCGGCCGGCGTCCGTGACAGCCACCATCACACTGCGCTCGTCCTCCGGCGACGGCGAGCGGGTGATCAAGCCACGTTTGTCCAGCAGACCCGCCTGATAGGTCAGACCACTACGGCTGTACACGACACCGTCCGCCAGGTCCGTCATCCGCAGCCTGCCCTCCGGCGCGTCCACCAGCCGGGCCAGAATCTGAAACTGCACCCAGCTGAGATCACCGTCGGCCCGCAAGTGCTCCTCCACCGCGTACTGCAGAAGGCTGCTGACCTCCATCAAGGCGAAGTAGGCGCCAAGTTGCTCACTGTTCAGGCCGGCCGTCGGATCGCTCACGCCCCTCACCCTACTGCTTCGAATTCGCACCGCCCGGCCGCGAAAGCACCACGCGCCGCAGCGCGCCGGCTCTCAGCCCTCCTGCTGCAGAGGTCCGGCGAAGACCACGATCTCGTCGATGTCGCCGGCAGCGGTGAAATGAACCATGTCGGTGCCCCTCAGCACCGCGGTGCCGTCAGCGGACTCGAAACGCCAGCCGAACCTGGCCCACTCATGAGGCGCGTCGACCACCGTCGTCCGCACCATGCGGCACCGGCCCGCCGGGTAGCTCTGCACCACCTCGGTGATGAAGTCCTCCACGGCACCGCGCCCGACCCCCCGGCCGAGAGGGCCATGAAACGACACATCGGGGGCGAGCGCCAGGCTGAGCAGCCGGGCCCGGCGATCCGGATCGCCGGTGTTGGCCGCGGCGATGAAGGCGTCGATCGCGCCGGCGTGCACCTGACCCGCCGGCGGGCGCGTCACCGTCCCATCTCCGGTCAAACGCTGCTCTCCGGTCGTCATCATGCCTCCCCGCCTCGCGCGCCGATCCGCTGGAGAGCCTACTTGGGCTTGACGGACCGCGCTGGCCCGTGGCCAGCGGCGCGACCGGCCTGAGCCTCCCAGACCCTGCTGCACGACAAAGACCGCCGGCCGGCCTTCAACGAGGGCGCGTCGCGCCTGCCAGTCCTGCTCATCCAGCTGGTGCTTCCGCCATGCGCAGAAGCCTCGGGTTCGGCCTGCGGGGGAGAGGCGCCGGATGAGTGCGTGCTCCTCGTCAGGTCCGTCGAGTCTTCAAGTCAGTCGAGGTCCGCTGCAGCGCAGGTCGTTGGCGAGCACCAGGAGCTGTCGCGAGCTGAGCATCGCGCTGGGCGTCCAATCCTTGCAGGGGAGGCACAACAACGGTCTCGCCGAGTGCGGGTCTAGGCAAGAATGCGTTCGTCACTAACCGGACAGAACCCACATTCTGTCCGGTATCGCACTATTTCCGGCATTATGCAGTCTCGCCGGGGAGCGGCCCCGGCAAACCACCTTCACAGCCGGTTGACGAACCGGGCGGCGGCCCGCTGGCTCATGCCGGTCTCGCCGCGTACCAGGAAGACGGCTTCCTGGATCTGGCCGAGGGCTTTGAGCTCACGAGCCTGGTCGACAAGATCGATGCTCGGGTTCAGCCGGTTACGCGGCCGCTGGGTCAGGCGCACGGCGAGGATGGCGAGCCAGATGGCGGCTGCGGTGATGACGGCCGTGAGCGCGATGAGGCTCGGGGTCGTGATCTCCAGGGGGTACATGCGGTGCGTCTTCCCGGTGCGGGGTGCTTTAGTCGGCACATGTCTGTTTGCTCGATAATGAACATTATGTCAAGTAGACCGGAATCGGCCCCGGCAGGCCCGGTCCCCCTCCGCAGGGTTCTGACGGGAAGGTTGACCTTGTGTTGAATCGCTGTCCTTGCGCGGGATCGCCGATTTAGGGTGGAGCTCCTGCTATTCGCGCCGCGAGAGGAGCAGCACATGGGGATCGAGTCCGTCTTATGCCCGGTGTGTCAGGGGGTTCTGCCCGCTTCCGGTAAGGAGGCGTACACGAAGCTGCGGGGGCGGCTGATCGTGACGAACGGTTATTGCGGGGGCGGTTGCGCCGAGCGGGTGGCGCAGGAGCGGACGCGGGAAGTGGCGCGTCCGAGGCCGGGGGTGCCGGCGCAGGAGCCTGTTCCGGTGGCTGAGGCGGCGCCGGCGATGCCGCCGATGGTGGCTGCGGGGCGGCCGCGTGGGGCGTCGTTGCGGGTGGTTCGTTAACGGGTTGCGTCAGCGGGTGCGCTGACGGGTTTTTGTCGTTGCGCGGGCAGGCCGCCGGGGTCACCGGTGTGCCCGTGGTCACGGGCCGAGGCGTTCGGCCAGGGTGCGGACGTGCGGGTGTCCGTTGTGGGGTGCTTCTCCCCCGCTGTCGTCTCGCTGATCAGGTGGTGTAGGGCCGGACGTGAGTGACGGCGGTCACGGGTAGCGGGCCGTACAGGTGGGGGTAGCCGTTCTCGGTGCGGATGTCGAGCCCGGTGGGGTCGATGTCGAGGACGAGCAGGGGCTCGGTGACGTGGGTGTAGTAGCGGTCGTGGACCTGGCGGAGCTGGTCGAGGTCGTGGCTGCAGTGGATGAAGCCTTCCTCGTCGAGGGTGCGGCCGAGGGTGGAGATGCGGTACTCCCCCGCGCCGGTGGCGTGGTGCCAGTCGGTGGCCAGGGCGAGGTGGTGGATGGTCATGGGGTCCATTCGGTCTCGAGGATGGCGTAGATGGTCTCGCTGGTCCATTCGCCTTTGACGTGCTCGTTGTCGACGAGGGTGGCTTCGTGGCGCATGCCGAGTTTGGCGAGGACGCGGGCGGAGGCGGTGTTGCGGGCGTCGAGGCGGCCGGTGATGCGGTGCAGGCGCAGGCCGGTGAAGCCGAGGGCGAGCATGGCGCGGGCGGCTTCTGTGGCGTAGCCGTGGCCGTGGTGGTCGGGGTGGAGGATGTAGCCGATCTCGCCTTGGCGGTGGGTGTCGCTGGTCCAGACGAGCAGGGCGGAGCCGATGAGCTCGCCGGTGCGGGTGAGGGTGACGGCGAGGTCGAGGGCGTCGCCTTCGGCGTGGATGGCGGTGCGGGTGGCTTTCTTGGCGAGGGCTTCGCGGCTGGTGTCGCGGTCGCGGGGTTCCCAGTAGAGGTAGCGGGCGACGTCGGGGCGGGATTCGTAGGCGTGGACGGCGTCGAGGTCGTCGGTGGTGAAGGGGCGCAGGGTGAGGCGTGGGGTGGTGATGGGGTAGGTGGGTTGGAGCACGGGGGCAGTGTAGGGATTGGTCAGCGGGGTGGCAAAAGGGTTTCGAGTGCGTGGGTGAGCAGGGTGCGGGCTTGTTCGGCGGGGCGTTGTTCGACGACGAGTTCGAGCCAGAGGGTGGACAGGGTGGTGTAGAGGAGGCGGGCTCGGGGGTCGGTTTCCGGCAGGTCGAGGGCTTGGGCGATGAGGCGGGTGCAGCCGTCGGTCCAGCGGCGGGCGATGTGTTGCAGGACGGGGTCGCGGCCGGCGTGGACGTACAGCTCCCATAGGCCGAGCTGGCGGGTGCGGTCGGTGTCGGTGGTGAGGGCGTGGGGCAGGCCGGTGAGGCCGTGGTGGGTGATCAGGGTGGCGGTGGTGGTGAGTTCGGTCTCGACGAGCTGGGCGAAGGCTTCGGCGAGGAGTTGGTCGCGTGAGGTGAAGTAGTAGGTGGTGGCGGCGAGTGGGAGGTGGGCGCGTTGGGCGACGGCGCGGTGGGTGACGGCGGCGAAGCCGCCTTCGGCGAGGAGGTCGACGGCGGTGTTGAGCAGGGTGGCGCGGCGTCGGCGGGAGCGGGCCTGGGTGGCGGGGTTGGGGGTTTTCATGGGGTGCGTTGTCATGGGGTGCGGGCGGCGAGGTTGAGGACGATGACGCCGGCGATGATGAGGAGGATGCCGCCGATCTTGTACGGGGTGAGGGTCTCCCCCATGAAGGCGGCGCCGATGAGGGCGATGGCGGCGGTGCCGGCGCCGGACCAGACGGCGTAGGCGGTGCCCATGTCGAGTTGGAGTTTGAGTGCTTGGGCGAGGAGGGTGAAGGAGGTGATGTAGCCGGCGGCGACGGCGATGGTCCAGCCGATGTGGGTGAGGCCGTTGCTGAGTTTGAGTGCGCTGGTGGCGAGGATTTCTGAGGCGATGGCGAGGGCGAGCAGGAGCCAGGCCATGGTGTTCCTTTTGGGGGTGAACTGGTACGGGTGTCCCAGTTTATCGTGCGGCTCCGCTCCCCCGGGTGTGGCGGAACTGCTTGAAAAGGCAGTCGAATACGTGTTCCACTGGAGGGTGTGGGTTGGGACGCGCTTCCGTTGGTGGACGCCGCCGATGAGCGACCGCTGATCGAGCGGCGCGCGGTGCTGCGCGACGGCTTCTACGAGACGCAGGCCCGGACGATGATCGAGCGGGTGCCGGCGGTGGCGGGCATCGCGCAGCAGTGGGCGGTCTCCCCCTATCGGGGTTGTGCGCACGCGTGCCGGGGTTGCGGGGCGCGGTCGGGTCATCGGCGGCTGGGGCTGGACGCGGGGCGTGATTTCGACACCCGGATCGTGGTGAAGCCGAACGCGGTGGCGCGGTTGCGCGCGGATCTGGCGCGCTGGGGCGGTGAGGAGCTGGCGGTGGGCGTCAGCGGTGACTGCTACCAGGAGGCGGAGGCGACCTACCGGCTGATGCCGGGGGTGATCGGGGCGCTGGCGGAGGCGGGGGTGCCGTTCACCGTCTACACGAAGGCGGCGCTGGTGTTGCGGGACGCGGCGTTGCTGGCGGAGGCGGGGGCGCGGGTGGCGGTGTCGATCGCGTTCGTCGACGAGCGGATCCGGCGGGCGGTGGAGCCGGGGGCGCCGACGGCGCAGGCGCGGCTGGAGCTGGTGTCGGCGCTGGCGGAGGCCGGGGTGGAGTGCCGGGTGCTGATGGCGCCGGTGCTGCCGTTGCTGAGTGACGCGGCCGACCAGCTGGGGGCGACGGTGCGGCGGATCGCGGGTGCGGGGGCGCGGGCGGTGGAGCCGGTGGTGTTGCGGCTGCCGGCGGGGACGCGGGCGTGGTACCTGGAGTGGCTGGGTGCGGCGCATCCGCATCTGGTGGCGCGTTACGAGGAGCTGTACGACCGGGCGGGGCTGCCGTCGCCGGACTACGAGCGGCGCATCACGGGGCAGATCGCGCAGTTGTGCCAGGTGTACGGGATGGCGTTCGGGCCGGGTGAGGCGCGGGTGCGGGAGCCGCGGGTGGCGCAGCTCTCGCTCGTCTGAGCGTGCCTGTCCCCCTTGCGGGGGAAATCGGGTCGATCCGGCCGGGTGGGCGCTGCTAGCGTTCCGGCGCATGAACGAGACCAGCATGGGCGGCGGCGCCGGAGTGGACGTCGAGGCGTTCGTGGCCGACGGGTTCGTCAAGGTGGGGTCGGTCGTGCCGGGCGAGGTGGCCGACGCGGCGCGGGCGCTGTTGTGGCAGCGGATCGGGTTGTCGCCGGACGATCCGTCGGGGTGGACGCAGCCGGTGGTGTGGACGGCTGACATGACGGGTGAGGGGCCGTTCGGGCAGATCGTGCGCAGCGCGCGGCTGGCGTCGGCGCTGGACGCGGTGGCGGGCGCGGGCGGGTGGCTGCCGCGCGGCAGTGTGGGCAATATCGCGGTGCGGTTCCCGCGGGTGCCGCCGGCGGAGGATCGGGGCTGGCACATCGACGCGAACACCCCGCGCGCGGACGGCACGTACGGGGTGAGCGGCCGGCCGCACACGTTGCTGCTGCTGGTGCTGCTGTCGCGGGTGGGGCCGCAGGACGCGCCGACGCGGATCCGGGTGGGTTCGCAGCGGGACATGGCGGCGCTGCTGGACGAGCGGGTGCAGGATGTGATGGAGATCGGGCCCGCGTTCGAGGAGGTGGGCCGGGACCGGCCGGTGGCGCTGGCGACCGGTTCTCCGGGTGATGTGTTTGTGGTGCATCCGTTCACGGTGCACGCGGCGCAGGAGCATCTGGGGGCCGAGCCGCGGTTCATGGCGCAGGCGCCGGTGTTCCTGTCGCGTCCGCTGGAGCCGGGTGCGGGCTCGCCGCTGGCGCGGGCGGCCGGTTACTGACTTTCGCAGGCCGCGGCGATGGCTGCGGGGTCCCAGTAGAAGGGGCGGCATTCGAGCATGCGGCCGTCCCTGACGGTGATGAGTTGCACGATCAGGGTGTCGACGTCCCGTCCGGTGGCGCGGGCGCGGAAGCGCACCCGGTTGCGTACGACGACGGTGTGCTCGTCGCCCCAGTGCTCCTGCTCCAGGAACTCCATCGATTCCCAGGTCTCGCTGAAGCGGGCCAGGAACCGTTCCATGCCGTCGTGGCCGTGCCAGGTGCCGGTGAAGGGGAGCCCGGGTGCCTGGTGCAGGGTCACTTCCGGGTCGAGGTGGGCGGCGACCTGGTCGTAGCTCGCCTTGCCGGGTCCGCCTGCGGCGACGTACGCGGCTTCGGCGGCGTAGAACTTCTGCATCACCGTCCAGGCGTCGGCCGCCGGTGCGTCGTGGTGATCGGTGGTGGTGCTCATGGCGCCAGCCTCGCCGCTCGGGGCGGTTGCGCGCTGGCGGGGATCAGACGTGCAACCCGTCAGCGGGTGGTGGTGGTGAGCAGGAAGGAGGCGGCGCCGAGCGCGGCCGCGGTGAGGATCACCGTGGCCAGGGCGGCCAGGATGAGCAGGCGCCGCGGCAGGCTGGGCCTGGGCGGCGGGCGGCGCTCCCCCGTGTCCATGTGACCGACGGTAACAAGGGGGTTGAGCTGGGCGGACGCCGGGTCAGGTGGGGGCGGGCGTGGTGCGGGTGGCGAGGTGGTCGAGCGAGATGCCGAGGACGTCGGCCAGCGCGGCGATGGTGAAGAACGCGGGTGTGGCGATCCGGCCGGTCTCGATCTTGCGGAGGGTTTCGGCGGACATGCCGGCGGCGGCGGCGACCTCGACGATGCTGCGCTCGCCGCGGGCCTGGCGGAGCATCGTGCCGAGGTGCTCGCCGCGGAGCCGTTCTTCGGGAGTCAGCGGTGGTCGCACCATGAGGCTCACTCTATACCGTTACCGGTATTGTTATCGTTCGCTCACCGGGGTAATAACCGGTGGTCGAGTGACGCGGCAGGCCGGTGGCCGTGCTCGCAGGGTCGCGGGCGGCGCTGTCCGGCGTGGCGGGACGGCTGCGACGGGTGTCGCGCCGGCCGGCGTGTCACCGCCGTGGTGACCGCCGTGGTGACCGCGCGGTCCGTGTCCGGGCGGGGCCGCGCGCAGGTCAGGCGGGCCGCTCGTGGTAATAAGCGCGGCGCCGGGCGCGCTCTTGTCCGCAGGTCCTGGGCCTGCGGGAGCGTACGCGGGCCGCGTGGTCCTCGCGAGTCGGCGCGGGTTCCTCCGCCGGGCCGTCCCGGAGGTCGATGCCGGTCCCGGCGAGCGCCGGGACGCGTCGTCTCCCGTGTTCGCCCCTCGGGGCGGATGCTGCTGGTCGTCACCGTTGTCATGGCGCCTCACAGTGGCGGAGCCGGCGTGCGCCTCGTGCGCCGCCGCCCGCCGTCGTCCCCAGGTTATGTCCGGCCCCTTATCCGGGGCAGTTCCTGCCAAAACCCACAGCAAGTTTTTGCCTGCCGATGGGGCGGGCCT
Source organism: Nonomuraea bangladeshensis (assembly GCF_039529455.1). Taxonomy (NCBI): domain Bacteria; kingdom Bacillati; phylum Actinomycetota; class Actinomycetes; order Streptosporangiales; family Streptosporangiaceae; genus Nonomuraea; species Nonomuraea bangladeshensis. The sequence continues at coordinate 41,606 of NZ_BAAAMV010000014.1, read as the reverse complement.
GGCGTGACCGGGTGAGGGCGCGGCGCCGGGGCGCGCGTGAGCAGGGGAACCTCACGCGCACCCCGGCGCGGCCAGCTCGAACCAGACGACCTTGCCGCGCCGTGAGGGGGTGCTCCCCCACGCGTCGGCCAGTGCCTGCACCAGCTCCAGGCCGCGGGAGCCTTCGTCCTGCTCGCCGGCCCGGCGGGGGCGGGGCGGGCGGGGGTCGGTGTCGGCGACCTCGCAGCGCAGCCGGCCGTCGCGTGCCCACATGCTGAGCACGACGGGGCCGTGCGCGTGCCGGACCGCGTTCGTGACGAGTTCGCTGACCAGGAGTTCGGCGGCCTCTGCTGTCTCGCGGGGCGGGTCCCACTCGGCGAGCAGGCCGCGTGCCGCGCGGCGGGCGCGCGGCACCGAGGAGGGCGTGGCGGGCAGCGTCCACGACGCCGCGACCATGGGCATGGACGTGGGCAGGCAGGCGGGCATGTACGCGGGCATGAGTTGCGGCATCAGCGCCGGCAGGAGCGCCGGCATGGCGGCGGGCATGGCCGTGCAGGCGGGACTCATGCCGATCGCCCGTCGTGCCGGGCCGCCGGGGTGCGGGCGGCGCCGTTGCGTGGCAGGTCCCCTCCCCGCTCGGGCCGGCGGGTGGTGCCGGGCGGCGGGTGCGGAGGCTGGTGCTGGCACATGTCGGATCCCCCATCCTTGGTGCGTCCCGTCTCCGGGGTTCTCCTTCACCATGCCCTCACACCCCGCCCCACCAAGAGGTGAGAAATCCCTATATGAGTACCTACGTACGGTCCGGGCCCGTACCCGGCAAAGGAGTTGACCCTCACCCCTCGTGAGGGTCCATGGTGGGAGGCATGAGTCTGTCGGTCGGTCAGGTCGCCCGCCTCGCCGGCGTCACCGTACGCACCCTGCACCACTACGACGAGATCGGCCTGCTGGCCCCCACCGAGCGCACCCGCGCCGGCTACCGCCGCTACACCGACGCCGATCTCGCCCGCCTGCAGCAGATCCTCCTCTACCGGGAGCTCGGCTTCCCCCTGGAGGAGATCGCCGTCATCCTCGACGAGCCGCGGGCCGACGAGCTGACCCATCTGCGCCGCCAGCACGAGCTGCTCACCGCCCGCGCCCGCCATCTCGGCGACGTGATCGCGGCCGTCGAACGCGCCATCCACGCGCACACCAGCGGCATCACCCTGACCCCCGCCGAGCGTTTCGAGGTGTTCGGCGGCTTCCGGCCCGAGGAGCACGAGGCGGAGGCCGCCGCCCGCTGGGGCGCGGACCCCCGCTACGCCGAGAGCCGCCGCCGGGTGGCCTCCTACAGCAGGGCCGACTGGCTGGAGCTGAAGGCCGAGGCGTCGGCGATCACCGGCGCGCTCGCCGAGGCGTGCAAGGCGGGGCTGCCGGCCGGCGGCGAGCACGCGATGGACCTGGCCGAACGTCACCGCGGCCATGTGCATCGCTGGTTCTACGACTGCGGCCACGACCTGCACCGCCGCCTCGGCGACCTGTACGTCACCGATGTCCGCTTCACCGCGTTCTTCGACGCGGTCCTGCCGGGCCTGGCCGGTTACGTGCGGGAGGCCATCCACGCCAACGCGGACCGCCACCCCTGATACATGCCCTTGCGGGCATATAATCAAGCGGGTATATTCGCTGGCATGCCCTTCGACGTCCTCGCCGAGCCCGCCCGCCGGCACATCCTCGACCTGCTCCTCGAACGCCCCCGCAACGTCACCGAGCTCACCGACAGCCTCGGCCTCACCCAGCCCGGCACCAGCAAGCACCTGCGCGCCCTGCGCCGCGCCGGCCTGGTCACCGTCCGCAAGGACGCCCAGCGCCGCTTCTACGAGCTCACCCCCGCTCCCCTGGCCGAGATCGACGCCTGGCTCACCCCCTACCGCCGGCTCTGGACCCGCAGCCTCGACCGGCTGGAGGCCCATCTGGACGCCATGCCGGACGAGCCCGAGGAGGACGTGCGATGAACGAGGACCTCACCCTCCACCCCGACGGCCGCACCTGTCTGCGCATGCGCCGCCGCCTGCCCCACCCGCCGCAGAAGGTCTGGCGCGCCCTCACCGAGCCGGACCACCTGGCCGCCTGGTTCCCCACGGAGGTCACCATCGACGGCGAGCGGATCGGCTACGGCTTCGGCCCCGACGGCCGCGTCACCCACCGCGAGCCGCCCCGCCTGTTCGCCCACACCTGGGGCGAGGACCATCTGCGGTGGGAGCTGGAGCCCGACGAGGACGGCGGCACCCTGCTCACGCTCACCCACACCTTCTCCGACCGGTACGGCGCCGCCAGCTTCGCCGCCGGCTGGCACACCTGCCTCATGGCCATGCTCGCCCACCTGGACGGCCGCTCCCCCGCCGCCGGCCCGCCCGAAATGGGGCGGCTGCACGAGGACTACGTCCACATCCTCGGCCTCGACGGCGCGACCTGCGACGGCGGCACCGTACGCGTGGAACGCCAGCTCGTCCGCCCGGCCGATCACGTCTGGCGGCATCTGGGCGGCGACCGCGCCGCCGTCGGCGAGCCGCCGCCCGCCCCGTTCACCGTGCCCGCCGTCCCGGCCGGCCCCGTCACCCGCGCCGAGCCCGGCAAGCTCCTGGAGTACGGGACGCCGGGCGGCGGCGTCCGCTGGGAGCTGGGCGAGGGCACCGGCCACGGCGCCCGTCTCGTCCTCACCTGCACCGGCGACCCGGCCGCGCTGCCCGCCTGGCGTTCCCGGGCCGCGGAACTCGCCGCGGAACTCGCCGGAGAAAGCTGAGAAGACTCAGGCGGTCAGGCCCAGCGCCGCCGCCGTCAGCGCCCGCGCCCGCCCCGACTCCGTCAGCACCTGCGTGGAGTCCGACAGCTGGTCGACGCATCCGGCGACCGGCAGCGCCCGGATCGCCGGGTCCGACACCGACGCCATCAGCGCCTCGGCGAACCGGTCGCCGCCGATGACCCGGAACGGCCGGTCGTGGAAGCCGCGCACGCCCTCGTCCAGCCGTTCGGCCAGCGCCAGCCGGTTCTGCAGGGCCGCCAGGCGGGTGTAGGCGCCCGACAGCAGTTCCTCCCGTTCCCGCCACGACCGCGCGGACACCGCCGCTCCCAGGCACTCCCCCAGTTCGGCCGATCCGGGCAGGCGGGCCAGGGCGCTGCCGAGCCATTTGGCGTAGGGCGGGTAGCGGCGGCGCAGCAGCAGCGCCAGCCGCATCACCTCCCGGGCCAGCCGCGCCCCCACGACCGCCGACCCGAGCTCGTCGCCGACCTCCCCGCACCGGCCGGGGAACGGCTCCTCCTGGGCGATGCGCCGCCACTGGCAGGCCAGCACGTACCGCCACACGTCCTCGGGATACCAGCGCAGCGCGGCCCGCGCCGCCTCCAGCGCGCCGAGGCCGTCGTGGAAGACCTCGCCGCGGGTCACCTCGGCCAGGCGCTGCCACGGCACCGACAGCCAGTCGAGCAGCGACATGCCCGCCCGCGGGTCGAACCCCAGGTGTTCGCGCAGCCACGCGCCCGGCTCGCAGACCCGTACGCCGGGCCGGGTCCGGCCGTGATAGGGGAACACGGTCGGCAGTCCGTGGAAACGTTCCGGCAGTCCCGCCAGCACCCGCGCCTCCACCTCGGCCACCTGCTCGCCCGGCACGAACAGCAGGACCCGCGGCCCCCAGTCGTGGTCGGCCGAGCGGGCGGTGTCGAACGCCAGCACCTCAGACCCTGGCCCCACCAGCGCGGCGCTGTGCGCGGTCCGCGGCACCAGCGGCGCCACCACCTCATGGTAGAAAGCCCGCGACAACTCAATACCCGGCATGAAATCGGACATCACGCCGTCAACTCTGCACCAGCACCGCCCGAACCTCACCCGATTTTCGCCCTGCCCCCTGGGGGGCTCTCAGGTGGTGACGGAGGAGGTCATCACCTGGCGGCGCCGGTAGCCGATGCGCTCGTAGACGCGGATCGCCGCCGGGTTGTCGTCGTCCACCATCAGCGCGGCCCGCCCGTAGGTGTCGATGAGCCGTCCCGACACCCACCGGCACACCCGTTCGGCCAGGCCGCGCCCGCGGTAGGGGGCGCGGGTGGCGACGCCGGCCAGCAGCCCGACGTCCGGGGCCGACCAGGCGTCGGCGGCGACCGCGGCGATCACGCCGCCGTCGCGCAGCCCCGCCCACCGGCGCACCCCGGCGCCGCCGGGCACGGCGTAGGCGTCGGGGGCGTCGGCCGCGAGCAGCGCGGTGATCTCCGCCTCGGCGCCGTCCAGCCACCCCACCCCGTCCTCCCCGGTGTCGCCGGTGTCGCCGGTGTCGTGGTGGAGCTCGGTGAGGCTCATCCAGGAGAAGCACGGCCCCGCCCGCAGCCCGTCCACCGCGCCGGCGACCTGCCGGATCAGCTCGGCCTCGCCGAGCGGCCGGTACGACGGCCCCAGCTCGGCCAGGGCGTGCCGCACCAGCGGCGCGGCGTCGCGCGGCGGGCCCTGCACCACCAGCCGGTCCCAGCGTGAGATGCCGGGGCAGCCGGCGGCGACCGCGCCGCCCGCCGCCCATGCCCGCGCGCCGGGCCGCAGTCCCTGGGCCGCCCACATCACCAGGTCGTCGTCCCCGCACGCCGACCGTACGTCGGCGGGGGTGCGCAGCTCCCGCGTCACCATTGCGGGCAGGTCACAGGATGGCGCCCGGCCGGTAGGCGGCCGCCTCCGGATGCGCGGCCACGATCTCGGCCACCCGCTGGGCGACGGCCTCCACCTGGTCGGCCGCCGCGCCGGTGAACGACACCCGGTCGGCCAGCAGCCCGTCCAGCCGCTCCCGGTCCAGTGGGAAGCGCTCGTCGCCGGCCAGCAGGTCCAGCAGCTCGTTGGCCGCGCCGCGCGAGCGCATCGCCAGCGCCGCCGCGACGGCGTGCTCCTTGATCAGCTCGTGGGCCTGCTCGCGGCCCATCCCGGCCCGCACGGCCGCCATCAGCATCTTCGTGGTGGCCAGGAACGGCAGGTAGCGGTCCAGTTCGGCGGCGATCACGGCGGGGAAGGCGCCGAACTCGTCCAGCACCGTCAGCATCGTCTCCATCAGCCCGTCGAAGGCGAAGAACGCGTCCGGCAGCGCCACCCGCCGCACCACCGAGCACGACACGTCGCCCTCGTTCCACTGGTCGCCCGCCAGCTCGGCGGTCATGGAGGCGTAGCCGCGCAGCACGACCGCCAGGCCGTTGACCCGTTCGCAGGAGCGGGTGTTCATCTTGTGCGGCATGGCCGAGGAGCCGACCTGGCCTTCGGCGAACCCCTCGGTGACGAGCTCGTGGCCGGCCATCAGCCGGATCGTCCTGGCCAGCGACGACGGCGCCGCCGCGGCCTGCACCAGGGCGGTCAGCACCTCGAAGTCCAGCGAGCGCGGGTAGACCTGCCCGACGCTGGTGAAGGCGCCGGCGAACCCCAGGTGCTCGGCCACCCGGCCCTCCAGGGCGGCGAGCTTGGCCCGGTCGCCGCCGAGCAGGTCCAGCATGTCCTGGGCGGTGCCGACGGGGCCCTTGATGCCGCGCAGCGGGTAGCGGGTGATGAGCTCCTCCAGCCGCCGGTAGGCGACCAGCAGCTCGTCGGCCGCGGTCGCGAACCGCTTGCCGAGCGTGGTGGCCTGCGCGGCCACGTTGTGCGAGCGGCCGGCCATCACCGTGGCCTCGTGCTCCTTCGCCAGCGTCGCCAGCCGCGCCAGCAGCGCCACCATGCGGTCGCGGGCCAGCAGCAGGCTGTCGCGGATCTGCAGCTGCTCGACGTTCTCGGTCAGGTCGCGCGAGGTCATGCCCTTGTGCACCTGCTCGTGCCCGGCCAGCGCGTTGAACTCCTCGATGCGCGCCTTGACGTCGTGGCGCGTCACCCGCTCGCGCGCCGCGATGGACTCCAGGTCGACCTGCTCGACGACCTTCTCGTAGTCGGCGACCGCGCCGTCGGGGACCGCGACGCCCAGCTCCGCCTGCGCCCGCAGCACCGCCAGCCACAGCCGCCGCTCGGCGACGATCTTGTACTCGGGCGACCACAGGCGGGTCAGCTCCGGCGAGGCGTAGCGGGCGGCCAGGACGTTCGGGATGCGCGGCTTGGAAGTCACGTTCGACAAGTGTAGGCATCGGCACCGGTCACGTCGCACGCCCGGGGGCGGGGAAAGGCCCGGCCGCCGTCGCCGGCGACCGGGCCCGTACGCGCCGAGCGCCGTCAGGATGGCGTCGGCTCCAGCACCTTCTCCTCCTTCACCGGCGCCGCCGGGCCGCGCCGCAGCCGCTCCTTGGCCCGCTCGACCATCGTGTAGAGGGTCGGCACCAGCACCAGCGTGAGCAGCGTCGAGGAGATCAGCCCGCCGATGACCACGATCGCCAGCGGCTGCGAGATGAACCCGCCCGACCCCGTCACGCCCAGCGCCATCGGCGTCAGCGCGCAGATGGTCGCCACGGCCGTCATCAGGATCGGCCGCAGCCGGCGCCGGCCGCCCTCGATGACCGCCTCGACCACGCCCATGCCCTGCTCGCGGTACTGGTTGATGAGGTCGATGAGCACGATCGCGTTCGTCACGACGATGCCGATGAGCATCAGCATGCCGATCAGCGCGGGCACGCCCATCGGGGTGCCGGTCGCCACCAGCAGCCCGATGGCGCCGGTCGCCGCGAACGGGACCGACACCAGCAGGATCAGCGGCTGCACGAAGCTGCGGAACGTCGCCACCATGATGAGGAACACGATCGCGATGGCCGCCAGCATCGCCATGCCGAGGTCGGCGAAGGCGTCCTCCTGGTCCGCCGACGCGCCGCCCAGCGTGTAGGAGGCCGACGCCGGCAGCTGCAGCGCGTCCAGCTTCTCGCGCAGCTCCTGCGTCACCGCTCCCAGGTCGCCCGCGTCCACGGCCTTGGCCGTCACCGTCGCCGAACGCTCGCCGTCGATGCGGGTCACCTGCGTGGGGCCGGCGACCTCCTTGACCTGCGCCACCGACGACAGCCGCACCAGGCCCGAGGCCGTCATCAGCGGCAGGTCCCGTACTTCCTTGACGTCCTGCGGCGCCTCGGCGCCGCGCAGCACCAGGTCGCTGTTGCGGCCGTCGAGCGTCACCTGGCCGAGCGGCGCGCCGCGGAACGCCTGCGCCACGCTCTGCCCGATCTGCGCCTCCGACAGCCCGCGCGCCGCCGCCTTCTGCCGGTCGACGACGACCTCGATGCGCGGCGCGGACGCCTCCATGTTCGACGAGACGTCCCGCAGCCCCTTGACCTCGCCCATCGCCTTGGCGACCTGCTCGGACGCGGCCTGCAGCGTGTCGAGGTCGGGGCCGCGGACGATGACGCTGATGCCGTCGGCGTTGAAACCGCCTCCGCCGCCGGCCGCGCCGACCGTGACCTCGCCGACGCCGGTCAGCTTGCCGATCTTCTCGCGCAGCCGCTGCTCCACCGCCGGGGTGTCGGCCCCGTCGGCGAGCGTCACCGAGTACGAGGCCCGGTCCGAGCCGCCGCCCCCGCCGAACGCGGCCGCCATCGCGTTGCCGCCGCCCACGTTCGCCTGGTACGACTCGACCTGCTTGTCGTCGGCGAGCACCTGCTCGACCTTCTTGGCCGCCTTGTCGGTGGTCTCCAGGTCGGTGCCGACCGGCATCCGCTGCGACAGCGAGATCGTGTTCTGCCCGGAGGAGTCCAGGAAGTTGGTCTGCAGGGCGCCCGCGACGCCCATCGTCGCGACGAACACCGCCACGCCGATGAGCACCGTCGTCAGCTTGAACCGGGTGGCGAACCGCAGCACCGGCAGGTAGGCGCGCTGCAGCGGCGAGCGCAGCTCCTTGGCCTCGGCCTCCTCACGCAGCTTGCGCGCCTGCTCGGGCGTGAGCTGCGGCGCCTTCAGGAACCAGTACGCCAGCACCGGCACCACCGTCAGCGACACCACCAGCGACGCCAGCAGCGCCACCGTCACGGTGATCGCGAACGGGCTGAACAGCTCGCCCACCATGCCGCCGACGACCGCGATCGGCACGAACACCGCGACCGTGGTCAGCGTCGAGGCGGTCACCGCGCCCGACACCTCGCGCACGGCCGTCAGGATCGCCTGCAGCTTGGCCTCGCCGTAGCCGAGATGCCGTTTGATGTTCTCCAGGACCACGATCGAGTCGTCCACGACCCGGCCCACCGCGATCGTCAGCGCGCCGAGCGTCAGCATGTTGAGCGAGTAGCCGCCCGCCCACAGCACGATCAGCGCGATCACCACCGACAGCGGGATCGACACCGCCGTCACCAGCGTCGAGCGCACCGACAGCAGGAACACCAGGATGACCAGCACCGCGAACACCAGGCCCAGCAGGCCCTCGGTGGTCAGGCTCTCGATCGACTGCTCCACGTAGGGGGCCTGGTCGAACACCACCGACACCGCCGTGTCCGAGCCGTCGCCCAGCGCCTTGGTCAGGTCCGGCAGCAGGTCGCGGATCTCGTGGGAGATCGACACGGCGTTGCCGTCGGGGGTCATCGTCACCGACACGCCGAGGCTGGAGCGGCCGTCGGTGCGGGTGATCGTGGTCGCCGCCGCGAGGCCCTGCTTGATGGTGGCCACGTCGCCGAGCTTGACCGGCCGCGGCGACCGGGCCTGCGCCTGGGCCTGGGCCTGGGACGTGGGGGTGCGGGCCTGCTGCTGCTGGCCCTGCTGGGGCTGCGTCTGCTGCTGGGCCTGCGGCTGGGGCTGGGCCGGGGTCAGGTACAGGTTCTTCAGCTTCTCCAGGGAGTCGACCCGGGTGCCGACCTGGACCGTGAGCGCCCTGCCGTCCTCGATGAGGGTGCCCGCCGGGATCGGCGTGCCGTTGGCGCGCAGCGCCTCGGGGATCTGCGCGGGCGACACCCCGGCCAGCGCCATCTTCCCGGCGTCCGGCTCGATGGTCACCACCTCGTCGCGGACGCCGGTGACGGTCGCCTCGCGCACGCCCTCCACGCCCTGCAACGCCGGCACCACGATCCGGTTGAGCTTGTCGGCCATCGCCTGCTGGTCGCCGCCGTCGCCGACCGCCAGCACCAGCACCGGGATGTCGTCCGTGCTGCCGGCCGCGACCTGCGGCTCGACGCCGTCCGGCAGCGTCACCCGGTTCAGCGCCTGCTGCATCTTGTTCAGCGACGCCTCGATGTCGGTGCCGTACTCGAAAGCCACCTGGATCTGCGCCACGCCCTCCCGCGAGGTGGACGTCAGCTCCTCCATGCCGTCGAGCCCCTGGAAGGAGTCCTCGATCGGCTTGGTGACCTGCTCCTCCACGATGTCGGGCGACGCGCCCGGGTACGGGGCGATCACGAACGCGCCGGGGAACGACAACGACGGCAGCAACTGCTGCTTCAGCTGCGGGATCGTGAACGCGCCGAACGCGCTGAGCACGACCGCGATCAGGATCACAAGAGTGCGGTTGACCAGGCTCAACCTGGCGAAAGCGGTCATAAGCCCCCTCCAAGAGTTCGGCTTAGACTAACACTTCGCATCACGCGAATATTTAGACACATCAAACCTTCCTGATAACCTTCTCAGGAAGCGAGAGGTGAAAGTGAACGACGAACGCGAAGACCTGATCCGCAGGATCGCCGAGACGCAACGCAACCTGGGGCGCGTCTTCGCCCAGCATCAATCCCCCCTGTTCACCTCCAACCTCACGATGCGCCAGCTCAAGGTCGTCATGCTCCTGTCCGTACGCGGCGGCTCGGCCAGCGGCCAGGAGATCGCCGCCGGCCTCGGCGTCGGCCCCGGCACCGTGACCGGCATCGTCGACCGCCTCCTCGCCCAGGGCCTGGTCAGCCGGCACGAGGACCCCCACGACCGGCGCGTACGCCGGGTCGAGCTCACCGCCGCCGGCGCCGCCTTCCTCGAGGAGGTCAACAGCGTCGGCAGCCAGCAGATGCGCCGCATCATGGACCATCTCGACACCGAGACCCTGCGCGCGCTCGACGAGGTCACCCGGGCGATCTGGGCCGCCGCGGAGAAACTCGGCGACTCCTGACCCCGGCGGCCCCTGACCCCCGCCCCTGACCCCGGCGGCCCCTACGCGGGGGAGCCGCCGGCCAGGCGGGACAGAACGGCCGGCAGCTCGCCCTCGTAGGCCACCGTCAGCCGCCGCGTCGCCCGCGTCACCGCCACGTACAGGTCCCGCCCGCCCATCGGCGACTGCTCCAGGATGCCCGCCGGGTCCACCACCACGACCGCGTCGAACTCCAGCCCCTTGGCCTGCGTCACCGTCAGCACCGTGACCGGCGCGTCCAGGTCGGCCGCCGGGAACTCCCGCCCCACCCGCTCACGCAGCGCGTCGGAGGTCACCACCCCGACCCGGCCCTCCCCGATCGCCGCCCGCTCCTCGGCCACCAGCTCCTTCAGCCCCTCGACCGGGACGCGCACCGCGCGCGGCGCCGACTCCCCCGACCGCACCGACTCCGGCGGCTCCTGCGCCGGGTCGAAGGCGCGCAGCACGTCCGCCGCCACGTCCATGATCTCCACCGGCGTCCGGTAGTTGACCCGCAGATGCTCCAGCCGCCACCGGCCCCGCAGATAGGGGTCCAGCACCTCGCCCCACGAGCGCGCCCCCGCGGCCGAGCCGGTCTGCGCGATGTCGCCCACCACGGTCAGCGACTTGGCCGGCACCCGCCGCATCACCATCCGCCACGCCATCGGCGACAGCTCCTGCGCCTCGTCCACGATGACGTGCCCGTAGGCCCAGCCCCGGTCGGCCGCCGCCCGGTCGGCCGTGGTCAGCTCCGCGCCCGGGTCGGCGTGCCGCCCGGCCAGCACGTCCGCCCGCGCGAGAATGCCCTCCTCGGCCACGCCGGTGGTCTGCAGCACCTCACTGGCGAACAGCAGGTCCTCGTCCTGCTCGACCCGGCTGCGGCGGGAGGCCGCGCGCGCCGCCGAGTCGTCCTCGCCCAGCAGCTCGGCCGCCTCGTCCAGCAGCGGCACGTCCTCCACCGTCCACGGCGCGTCCGCCGGCCGCACCAGGGGCGCCCAGTCCAGGCCGGGCGGCATGACCGCTTCGAGCGCCCGCGGGTCCGCCAGCAGACCGGCGATCAGCCGCTGCGGCGTCAGCTCCGGCCACAGGCCCTCGACGGCGCGGCGCACCGCCGGCTCGCCCCACAGCCGCTCCGAGGCCAGGTCGATGTCCAGCTCGTCCAGGTCGCCCTCCAGGTCCAGCGGCTGGGCCAGCTCCTCCATCTCCGGGTCGCCGTTGGCGAGGTCCTCGATGTGCAGCGACTCCTCCAGCGCCCGCGCCTCGGCCCGGGCCAGCTCCTTCAGCAGCTCGCTCACGTACAGCTTGCGGGCCATGTTGTGCGGCAGCCGCACCGCCCGCGCCCGCTCGTGCAGCCGCACGCACGTCTCGTGCGGCACCCGCAGCGCCAGCCCGTCCAGCTCCACCACCAGGTCGCCCTCCGGCGGCCGGCGGCGCAGCTCCAGCGCCGCGGCCACCACCCCGGCCATCCGCAGGTCGCCCTTGACCACCGCGGCGGCCGGCGCGTCGGCCGCCGTCGCCCGCACGCCCGGGAACATCTCCCCGGCCGTCGTCATCACCACCTGCGTCTCCCCCAGCGATGGCAGCACCTGGCCGATGTAACGCAGGAACATCGCGTTCGGGCCGACCACCAGCACGCCGCGCCGCTCCAGGACGTCGCGGTGGGTGTAGAGCAGGTACGCCGCCCGGTGCAGCGCCGCGACCGTCTTGCCGGTGCCGGGGCCGCCCTGCACCACCAGCGCGCCCTGCAGCCCGGCCCGGATCACCCGGTCCTGCTCGGTCTGGATGGTGGCCACCACGTCGCCCATCCGGCCCGTACGGCCCCGCCGCAGCGCCGCCAGCAGCGCCGCCTCCCCCACCAGCGTGCGCCGGTCGCTCTCGCTCATCCGCTCCAGGTCGAACACCTCGTCGTCGATCGCGATGACGCGGCGGTCCTTCAGGTGCAGGTGGCGGCGGCGCAGCAGGCCGCCGGGGTCGGTGGCCGTGGCCACGTAGAAGGGCCGCGCCGCCGGCGCCCGCCAGTCGATCAGGACCGCCTCGTGCCGCTCGTCGCGCAGCCCGATCCTGCCGATGTAGGTGCTGGGGCCGGAGCGCTCGTCGATGCGGCCGAAGCACAGGCCCCGCTCGACCGCGTTGAGCTGCGCCAGCCTGCGCGCCTGCTCCGAGGCCAGGGCCTCACGCTCGACCATCGCCTGACGGCTGCCGCCGCCGCGGCCGTACACCTGGCGCAGCGTCGCCTGCGCGCGTTCCCTGGCGAGGTCGAGCAGTTCGTACAGCCACGACACAGTGCGCTGCTCGGTGTCAAGGGCTTCGGCGAGACCATCTTGACGGTTAGCCATCGAGTGGTATACTCCTATCGGGAAGGCTGTGAAAGCTGGCGCATAAATGCGAGTGTTCGAGCTTACTCCGCGCCGCCACGCCCGCGCAATCTCCCGCGCCCTCCCCTACGCGCGCCCCGCCCCCGCCCGGGTGCTAGCTTGTGCGACCGTGTCGCACTATCTGCAGGAGCTGTTCTCCCTCCACGGCCGCCGCGCCCTCGTCACCGGCGGCAGCTCAGGAATCGGCTACGCCATCGCCGAGGCCCTCGGCCGCGCCGGAGCCGAGGTCGTCCTCGTCGCCCGCCGGCCCGCCGAGCTCGACCAGGCCGCCGGCCGCCTGCGCAGGCACGGCGTCACCACCACCTGCGTCAGCGCCGACCTCGCCGACCGTCACGACGTCCAGCGCGTCTGCGACACCATGGACGACACCGCCGGCGAGATCGACATCCTGGTCAACAACGCGGGCAACAACATCCGCAAACCGATGGCCGAGCTGACCGCCGACGACTACGAGCTGACCGTCGCCGTCAACCTCACCGCCCCCTACCTGCTCGGCCAGCACTTCGGCCCGCGCATGGCCGCCCGCGGCTGGGGCCGGATCATCAACATCGGCTCCCAGCAGTCCATCAGCGCCTTCGGCGACAGCGGCGCCTACGGTGCCGCCAAGGCCGGCCTCGCCGGGCTCACCCGCTCCCAGGCCGAGGCCTGGTCCGCCGCCGGCGTCTGCGTCAACACGATCATCCCCGGCTTCGTCCTCACGCCGCTGACCGCGCCCGCCCAGGCCGTCCCGGGCCGCGTCGAGGCCCTCGCCGCCCGCCACATGACCGGCCGCAACGGCGTCCCGGCCGACTTCGCCGGCGCCGCCGTCTTCCTGGCCGGGGACGCCTCGGCGTTCGTCACCGGGCAGATGCTGTTCGTCGACGGCGGCTTCTCCGTCCACTAGGGTGCCAGTAGGATCGCAGCCAGCGTCGCGTGCCGGTGACGGGCCGCGTCAGGCATGGAGGCGCCGGATCAGGAAGGCGGTCACGATGACCCTTTCCCCGTTCCCCACCCGTGGGTGAGCACGACAAGCACAGGCTCCTGGCCTGGCACCTCGAACTGCAGGCGGCGCACCGGCGCCTGCACCGGGCACTGCGCCTCGCCCGCGAATCCCTGCGGGCCGGCGACACCGCCGCGGCGCGGGCGGACCTCCTGCTTCATTGCCAGGGCTTCTGCGCCGCCCTCGACGGCCATCACGTGCGCGAGGACGCCGGGCTCTTCCCCCAGCTGTCCGCGCGCCACCCGTCGCTGCGGCCCACGATCGCCAAGCTGCGGCAGGACCACGAGCTGATCGCGCAGCTGCTCCGGCGCTTCGACCACGCGATCACCTCGGACGCCGCGCCGGACGAGCTGGCCCTGCACCTGGACGGCCTCTCGGCGATCATGCACTCCCACTTCCGGTACGAGGAGCGCGAGCTCCTGGGGGTTCTGGCGGCCCTGGACCTCGACGCCGACCCGCACGACCTCCTCGGACCGCTCTGACAGGAACTCGCGCGACAAAGCGGTAAAAGACGTCCCTTACTACGATGTCCGGATGCTGTCCGCTCCCCCCACCGCCGCCACCGGCCCGGACCGGCCGCACACCCGCCGCCTGGCCTGGCTGGACGCGCTGCGCGGACTCGCCTCCATGGTGGTGGTCTTCGAACACGCGCTGGCGCCGCTCTGGCCGGAGGCACGCGAGCCGGTCAAGGCCGTCTTCGACCCCGGCTGGTACGGCGTCATGGTGTTCTTCCTCGTCAGCGGCTACATCGTGCCGGCGTCACTGGAACGCCGGGGCAGCCTGCGAGCCTTCTGGATCTCCCGCTTCTTCCGGCTGTGGCCGCTGTTCACCGTGTGCGTGGCCGGCATGCTGCTGCTCGCCGCGGCCGGCTGGGACGACCTGCACACCTGGTGGAGCAGCCGGCCCGCCGCACTGGCCCTGGCACACGCCACCATGCTGCAGAACCTCATGTACGCCCCCAACGTCGCCAACGTGCTGTGGACCCTGTCCTACGAGATGGCCTTCTACCTCCTGCTGACCGCCATGTTCACCCTCGGGGCACACCGGCGCAGCACCACGGCCGCGCTCACGTTCGCCGCGGCCGCCGTGCTCGGCGCCGGGCTGCTGCCGGTGACCCTCCTGTCGGCAGGCGGCGCGGGCCGCATGCTCACGGTCGTGCTCGCCGTCACCGCCGTGCTGGCCGCCGGACTGACCGCCGTGCTGCGCGGCGGCCGGCGCACCCGGCAGGCCGGAGCCGTGGCCGTCGCGGGCACGATCCTGCTGCTGCTGGCCGTCAACCAGAGCTACCCCGGACCGTGGCAGGGACTGCTCATCCTGGCGACCATGTTCGCCGGCACCGCCCTGTACCGCGTCGAGACCGGCCAGTACGGCCGCCGGCACCTCGCCTGGACGGCGCTCGTACCGCTGGCGGGGCTGTGGCTCGCACGCGCCGAACCGGGAGTGCAGACGGCGATCGCGGCGGCCTGGCTGACGTTCGCCGCCGCGATGGCGCTGCGCCGGCGCGCGATGCCGTCGTGGCTGACGTGGCTCGGCCTGGTGTCCTACTCCATCTACCTGCTGCACCCGCTGCTGCTGGAGAGCGTGGAGTTCTTCCTGCCGGACCCGCGGGCCCTGCCGCTGGCCGCACGCCTGGCGCTGCTGGGGGCGGTCTACGCGGCGCTGCTCGGGCTGTCCGCGCTGACCTGGCGCTGGGTGGAGCTGCCGGCGCAGCGGCTGGGCAGACGCCTGGCCGGCAGCTGAACGGAGCTTCCCCTCCACTAGTTCATCGAATATCGTCGATGGACGATGAACGCGAACAACGGACCCCTGCCACGCGAACAGGCCGAGGAGTACGCCGGCTGGTTCAAGGCCCTCGCCGACCCCACCCGGATCCAGATCGTGTCCCTGCTGGCCCGGCGGCGCGCGCCGATGAGCGTCGGCGACATCGTGACCGCCTCCGGAGTGGGCCAGTCCACCGTCTCCCACCACCTCAAGATCCTCGCCGAGGTGCGGTTCGTCCTGGTGGAACGGCAGGGCACCTCCAGCCTCTACCGGATCAACGACACGTGCGTCAGCTGCTTCCCCACCGCCGCCGACGTCGTCATGGGCAACCCCGCGCCGCCCCCGCCCCCCTGCCCGTGAAGGAGCCCCGAGCCATGGCCCACGACGAGATCATCGACCACTACTCCGCGCTCGCCCGCGCCGCCGACGCCGGCCGGACCCTCACCGGCACCGCCGGCTACGACGACCTCGAAGGGCTGCCCCAGGCAGCGGTACGAGCCGCCCTGGGCTGCGGCAACCCGGTGGCCGTCGCCGAGCCGCGCGCCGGCGAAACCGTCCTCGACCTCGGCTCCGGCGGCGGCCTGGACGTGCTCCTGTCAGCCCGCCGCGTCGGCCCCGACGGCAAGGCGTACGGGGTGGACGCCAGCGCGGACATGCTGGCGCTCGCCCGGCGCAACGCCCAGCAGGCCGGCGCGCACAACGCCGAGTTCCTGCCCGGCACCATCGAACGGCTGCCGCTGCAGGACCGCTCGGTGGACGTCGTCATCTCCAACTGCGTCATCAACCTCTCCAGCGACAAGGCCGCCGTGCTGGCCGAAGCGTTCCGGGTGCTACGGCCGGGCGGGCGGTTCGGCGTCAGCGACGTGGTGACCACGCACACGACGACCACCGAGCAGCGCACCGGCTGCGCCGCCGGAGCGCTCCCCGTGGGCGAATACCGAGAACTGCTCGCCGCCGCGGGCTTCACCGGCGTACGCATCACACCGACCACCGGCCACGCCGACGGCACGCACTCGGCGATCGTCCAGGCCGCCAAACCGGCCGCCCCGCCCCACGTGGAGCTCCGGCCGATGCGCGCCGCCGACGCCGGACAGGTGCTGGCCGTCTACCAGGCAGGCCTCGACAGCGGCCACGCCAGCTTCGAGACCACCACCCCGAGCTGGGAGGACTTCACCGCGGCCCGGCTGCCCGGCTTGCGCTACGTGGCCTGCGACACCCGCACCGGCCAGGTGCTCGGCTGGGTGGCCGCCTCACCGGTGTCGTCACGCTGCGTGTACGCCGGCGTGGTCGAGCACAGCATCTACGTCCACCCCCGCCACCAGGCCCAGGGCATCGGCCGGGCGCTGCTGACCGCGTTCGTCGCCGCCAGCGAGGACGCCGGCGTCTGGACCGTCCAGTCCGGCGTCTTCCCCGAGAACACCGCCAGCCTGGCCCTGCACCAAGCCCTCGGCTTCCGCGTCGTCGGCACCAGGGAACGCATCGGCTGCCACCACGGCCTCTGGCGCGACGTGCTGCTCATCGAACGCCGCAGCGCGCTCAGTGATCCTCACCGTGAAGCACCTTGACGACCTGAGCACGCGCCTGCCGGAGACCGACTCCCAGGGCGGCAGCCGTCGTCTCGTCGTGCAGGAGGCCGAGCAGGAGGTGCTCGGTTCCGACATACCGGTGCCCGAGCCCGGCTGCCTCACGGCGAGCCCGCTCCAGGACCTGGTCGAGACCGACGTCCGTCCCTCGGGCGGCTGAGGCCGTGAGGTCGCGTCCGAGGCTCCTGAGCGTCATCACGGCCACCCCCTCACCCACGCCGGCCAGGCCCAGCAGAAGGTGCCCGGCGGTGACGCGGTCATGGCCCAGCACCCCCGCCTCCTGCCCGGCCAGGTCCAGCGCCCGCTGAGCACGAGCCGTCAGCAGCCCCGCCAAGGGCCGGTCGAGGACCGTCCGCCTCCTCCACATGGCGTCTCCATCCGTCTCACAGGGCGGAACCGTCCTCAGCGAGGCGCCTCTCCACGCGGCTGCCCCGCGGCAGCGTCACCGCCAGGATGTTGCTGGGAATGTCGAGCTCGATCCGGTGCCAGCGCCCGCGCGGGACGATCGCGGCGGTGCCCGCCGTCAACCTGACCTCCTCCTCCTGCTGCCCCGGCCCCTCCGCACGCAGGTAAAGGCGGATCTTGCCGACCAGACACGAGACGATCTCCTCAGCCTCCGGATGAACCTCCCAATGGCCGACATGCACGTCCCCGCCCACCTTGGCATGGAACGCCGTCAGCCGCCAGCCGTCCTGGTCGGGGTCGGCGGTCCTTCTCCCGGCGCGGATCCGGCCCTCCCGGTCGAGATGGATGGACGAGGCGAACAGATCGATCGGGGCGACGGTCATGGCGAAGCGCCCTCCCTCCGGCGTCGTACGGGCCTTGAGCCCCGGTGACCGGCATTCTCCGCCGGCCGCACCACGCAGGACGTCCCGTGAGGGAAGCGAACTCCCTCTACCCCACCGGGACCAACGACCGGCCCGGATACCACGCCGGAAGTACAGGCGCTTCACCCGCCACGCTCCGGGCAGATGCCGGTCATGAACGCACAAAACACGACAAGCGACGACCTCCCCGCCGCAGTGGGCCGAGTCAACGGAGAAAGCGACATCGTCGCCGAACGCTCCGGAGGCGACGTCCGCACCTCCTCCCCACGCCCCATCCCCGCCGAACCCGTCGAACCCCCGGTCGACCCCGAACGCAAGGCCGAAGAGGAACGCCGCGACGCCGCCGACAACACCGGCGAACAACCGGCCCGCCCAGGAACCGAACCGACCGACTGAGAACCTACGGCGGAGCCCTTTCTGGAGGACGTCGTCGGGTAAGCCCTCGTTCCCGAGGGCCCGGACGGTCGAGCACCGAGAACAAGGGCGAGGCCGGCTCAGAGCTGGGCGTTCAGCCACTCCTGGAAAGCGGGACCGGCGAGCTTGGCATGCGGACCGGGCAGGAAAGCACCGTCGGCGGCCAGCTCGGCGTCGGGCATCGCGGACCCGTCGACCCTGACACCCCGCCGGGCGCCGAGCAGCCGCGCCGCCTCCGCCAGGATCTCCCTGCGGGGCCCGGCGATCTCCGGGACCGGCGTCCCCGGAGAGTGAGCGGCGATCGCCAGGTCGACCAGCTCCTCGGCCACGGCGCGGCAGGCCACGAGCTGACTGGGCAACGCCGGCACGTAGGCGACGTCCCCCTGCCGCCAGTCCAGGAGCTGGCCGACGAACTCGTGGAACTGCGCCGCCCGCAGAAGACGCACCGGAACCGGCCCGGACAGCAGGCATTCCTCATGCACCTTCTTCGCCACGAGGAAACCGACCGTGGCCTTGTCGACGCCGATGATGCACGCCATGACGATCCGGGCGACCCCCGCCCTCCGGCCCGCCTCCTGCAGATTGCCGGCCGACGTACGGAAGAACTCCGTCGCCGCGCCCTGATCGGAGGCGTGCCACGAGGCGACGTCGATCACGACCTCAGCCCCGTCCAGCGCCTCCGCCAGGCCCCGACCGGTGACGACGTCCACACCGGTGGCGCGCGACATCGGCACGACCCGATGCCCCCGCTCCGCCAGGACCTCCACGACGTGACGGCCGAGCCGCCCGGTCGCCCCCGCTGCCGCGAACGTGGTCACGCTCATGCCGGGCTCCTCTCTCACGCGCTGTAGTTCCGGCCGGGAGGCATGCCCGGGATCGGCTTGGCGATCAGGGCCGCGGGGGTGAAGAAACCGAGGTGGGCGATCGCCATCACGAGCGACCACATCGCCCTGTCGTCGTAGTGCGCCGACGCCCTGGCATACAGCTCGTCCGGGACGCGCGCGTACGGCAGCGTGGAGAACAACCAGCAGGAGCAGAGCATGACCGACCACGCCGACGCCGCCACCGAGGCGTTCATCGACGGCGTCATCGCCGTACGCGTGGAGGGCACATCCTCCACCAGCAGATCAGGCGCCTCCATCAAGTCCCGGTCGATCTCCCGCGCGCCCTGCGGCTACTTTGTCGATCATGTTCTTGTTTGGTTCGCCACATTGGTGGACCAAACGGAACGCCTTTACAAAGTAGATCACTAGTTCCGGGGCGGGGACGGCGGGGGAGGAAAAGGGGCGACGATCGACGACCGGAAGGAAACGGATGGCGGCCCACGTCCCACCCCCAGCCGAAGCCCCGCTCAACGTCACCGTGTGGAGCGAGAACTACCACGAGCCGCGCGAGGAGGAGGTACGCCGCCGCTACCCCACCGGCATCCACGGCGCCATCGCCGACGGGCTGCGCGAGGAGCTGGGCCCCCGGGCACGGGTCCGCACCGCCGTACTGGACGAGCCCGAGCACGGGCTCACCGACGAGGTCCTCGCCGCCACCGACGTGCTCACCTGGTGGGGGCACATGGCGCACGAGGAGGTGGACGACAAGGTCGTCGAGCGCGTACGACGCCGCGTGCTCGGCGGCATGGGCCTGCTCGTGCTGCACTCCGGCCACTACTCCAAGATCTTCCGCTCGCTCATGGGCACCACGTGCACGCTCAACTGGCGCGACGCCGGCGAACGCGAGCTGGTCTGGACGGTCTCCCCCGGCCACCCCATCGCCCGCGGCGTCCCCCACCCGCTGGTCATCGAGGCGCAGGAGACCTACGGCGAGCCGTTCGGCATCCCCCAGCCCGACGAGCTGGTCTTCGTCAGCGGCTTCGCCGGCGGCGAGGTGTTCCGCAGCGGCTGCTGCTACCGCCGCGGACTCGGCCGCGTCTTCTACTTCAGCCCCGGCGACCAGAAATACCCCGTCTACCACCACCCCGACGTACGGCGGGTGCTGGCCAACGCGGTCCTGTGGGCCGCCCCGGACGCCGGGACCGGCGAGCCGCTCCAGAACGCCCACACCCCGATCACCTGGCAGGGGGAACGATGACGTCAGCGACGTTCGCGACCGTGGAAGCCGACCGGCCGCTGCGCGCGGTGATCGCCGGAGCCGGGTTCATCGGCGGGCAGTGGGCGCCCGAGCTGCTCGCCCACCCCGGCGTCGAGCTGGTCGGCTGGGTGGACGTGGCCCCCGAACGGGCCCACGCCGCCGCCCACGCCCTGGGCCTGGACGACTTACCCACCGGCGCGTCCCTGACCTCGCTGCTGGACGGCGAGGAGCCCGACTTCGTCGTCAACTGCACCGTCCCGCAGGCCCACCACGAGGTGACGGTGACGGCGCTGCGGCGCGGGGTGTCGGTGCTGAGCGAGAAGCCGATGGCGGTCACCCTGGAGGAGGCCCGCGCCATGGTGCGCGCCGCCGACGAGTCCCGCCGGCTGTTCGCCGTCAGCCAGAACCGCCGCCACCAGCGCGGCCTGGTCGCCTACCGGCGCACCGTGGCCGAGCTGGGGCCGCTCGGGCTGATGACGTCGGAGTTCTTCATCCCGTACCGGGGGGCGGCGTTCCTGTCCACGCTGGAGCACCCGCTGCTGCAGGACATGGCGATCCACCTGTTCGACGCGGCGCGGGCGGTGTCGGGAGCCGATCCGGTGTCGGTGTACTGCGAGTCGTTCCGGCCGGCGTGGACCTGGTACCCGGGCGCGTGCTCGGCCACGGCGATCTTCGAGATGACCGGCGGGCTGCGCTACACCTTCACCGGCAGCTGGTCGGCGCCCGGCCTGCCGACGTCGTGGACCGGCTCCTGGCGGGCGACCGGCCCGCGCGGCACCGCCTTATGGGACGGCGACGGCGACCCGGTGGCCGAACCGGCCAAGGGCGAGGTCGTACGGGCCCGCAAACGGGAGGACGACCCCTACCCGGAGCGGCCCCGGCGCTTCGGCGGGCTGGCCGAAGGGCTGGAGGAGTTCGTGACCGGGCTGCGCACCGGGCGGGCGCCGCAGGGCGAGTGCCACGACAACATCCGCAGCCTCGCCATGGTGACGGCGGCCCTGGAGTCGGCCCGCACCGGGATGCGAACGCCTGTCACGACCTAGCGGGATGTGGTTCGCTGGACGGATGCCGATCTTCCGCGCCGCGCTCGTCGCCGGCCTCCTGGCGCCCGCGGCGGCCGCGCTGCTGTCCCTGGCCGGCCGGCCGGAGCCCGCCGGGCCGCTCATCGGCGTGCTCGCGGGCCTGCTGTTACGGGGGTCGCCCGCCGCGGCGGCCCTGGCCACCCTGTGGGGAGGCGCGTGGGCGGTGCTCACGACCGCGCTGGCCGGGATCGAGACCGCCGACGCGATGGGGAGCTGGCTGGAGTGGCCCGGCTGGCCGGGGTGGGCGTTGGGGGCCGTGCTCGCGTACGCGCTGGCCGCCCGGCAGGGGCCGGCGAGCGCCCGGCACGAGTCGGCGGGAGCTCGACAGGGGACGGGGGAAGCGCCGCCTTCACGGCTCCCGGCGGTGGCGGTCGCCGCCGGGGCGGGCGCGGTGCTGGCGGCGGGGCAGCTCGCCGCCGCCCAGGCGGCCGGGCTGACGCTGTGGGAGGACTACCACCCGTACGACGGGCCCGGCTGGTACCGGGACCTCACCTCCGCCCTGTGGTACCCGGCCGCGTCGGTCGTGCTGGCGACGGTGCTGGCCGGGCGGCTGCGGGGCGGGCGCGAGCCGTCGGCCGCCGTGCCGGTCGCCGCCTGGCTGGGCGCGGCGCTGGCCGGCGGCCCGATGCAGTACGCGCAGGCCCTCGGCGTGACCGTCGAACCCCCGGGCGTGGCGCTGCTGGCCTCGCTGGCGGGCGGCGGCATCGGGGCCGCCGCCGGAGTCCTCGCGCTGCGGCACCCGGGGGTCGCGGCGGGGCTGGTGTGCTTCGTCGCGTTCCGCACCCTGCAAGCCCTCGACCGCGCACCGGGAGAGTTGCCGGAGCCCGTCGAGGTGATCGCGGACCCGCTGCTCCTGGTGACGCCGTTCGTGATCGTGGCGGTGCTCGCGGCCCGCACGGCACGACGGGCCGCGAGGTGGGGGCCCGGCCTCGTCGCGGGGCTGGCCGGCCCCCTCCTCGTCTGGTCCGTCTACGCGGCGGTCGGGGCCCGGGCCTACGACCACAGCACGCAGAGCGGCCCGTACGCGCAGGCACTGCTGACCGCGTTCCTCGCCCCGGCCGTAGCGCTGGCCGCCGCGCAGATCGCCGTGCTCACAGGCCGTAGCGGCTCTTCAGATGACGCCACCAGTCACGGAACATCCACGCGTCGAAGTCCGTGATCGACGTCGCGCTGCCCGCCTTCATGAGGAAGCAGCACACGCCGGTCGGCGTCCAGTCGTAGAAGTCGTCCAGCCCGAACGAGTGGCCTATCTCGTGCAGCAGGATGTGCATGTTGGCGGCGTTCAGGTTGGACATGTAGTACTCGCTGCCGACCCGCTGCCCCCAGTCACCGCCCGCGCCTCCGGAGAAGCCGGCGGTCAGCCACAGCGACATGTCGTAGTGGTGCGACGCGCCGCCCGGGCAGTTCGGGTAATTGCCGCTCTGGTTGAAGAAACGGCCGCACGGCTCGGAGCACTGGGGCGCGTTCTCGCGGATGTTGTTGACGTAGATGTCCACGCTCGTGTCGCTCCACTGGAGCTGGGCGCGGTCGCGTACGGCCCAGCCGACGACCTTGAGCGGCACGTCCGCGTACGGCCAGCCGTTGTGCCCGGCCATCACGTCCATCCACTTCTTGAACTGGCGGGCCAGCGCCGCGTGGATCTGGTCACGCTGGGCGGCGGTCACCGTGGCGCTGGAGTCCCAGCGGACGCAGTAGTTGACGGAGCCGCGGTTGGCCATGATCTGGTCCCAGCCGTAGTTGCGGAACCCGTACGGGTTGGAGTAGGTCGACTCGACGTGCCGCCACACCTCGTCCAGCGGGGTGACGAGGGAGGAGGGCGGGTTCCAGCCGCTGGTGCCGCCGCCGGTGTCCGGCGTGAACGCCCGCACCTCCAGCAGCCCGACCGATCCCTGGCCGCTTTGCAGCACGACCCGCAGCCGCGTGGTGCTGACCTGGGAGAAGGACGCGGTGTTGTAGGTGTCGGCGGCCACCGGGTACGAGGCGGAGATGTCGGCGTAGGCGCTGCCGGTCCAGTACTGGAGCTTCCACGAGGCCGGGACGCGCACGCCGCCGCCGTCGTCGAAGAAGTAGACGTCGGCCGAGCGCAGGTTCTGCGCCGACGCCCAGGTGAGTTCGGCCCACTGCGTGCCGGTCTGGGGCCAGGTGCCCCAGCGGCGGTTGACGGTGTCGTTCGAGCGCGGCGGGTCGATGCCGTCGTTGATCGCCGCCACGCTCTCCCACGCCGAGGTGTAGGAGGCCGACGGGGTGGCCGAGCGCGCGACGTTGGTGTCCGCCACGGCCTCCCGCAGCGGGAAAAGTAACGTCACGAGCAGTAGAAGGGGCAGGATTGCCAGGCGTCTCATAGGATCGGGTCCCCTTTGGTAGCGCTAACATGCCCTGATACGTGACTCCGTCGTCCCGTGCGAGCTTTGATCGCACGTCACCGGCATGACGTCAACCGGCGTACGGACCCGGCGCCGGACGACCTGCCGCTTCCCCCTGAAACTTTCACCTCGTTCAGAGGTGGCCGGGCGGTCCCGCGCTCACCCGGAGGTCAGGACGGCGGCGATCCCCGCGGGCAGGCCGAGCAGGCGCAGCGCGCCGGGGACCGCGGGTCCCATCACGCCCGCGGCTTCAGCGGCCTGGCGGTAGCGCGTCGCGGCAGTGGACCGGTCGCCACGCGCGGCGGCCACCCGGCCGAGGCCGACGAGGATGCGTACCTGGGTGCCGAGGCTCCTGACCCAGTGCGGGTCATTGCGTTCCAGCGCGCGGGCGTAGAGCCGCTCCGCCTCGGCCAGGTCGCCGGCCAGCAGGGCGAGGTCACCGAAACCGCGCAGGGCCGCGGCCAGACCGGACGAACTGCCCGCCCGGCGAGCCAGCGCGGCGGCCGAGGCATAGCCGGCCCGCGCCGCCGAGAAGTCCCCCGCGCCATCCCCGGAGATCAGGTAGTCGGCGCGGTTGACCAGGAAGTCGGCCTGGTCCTCCAGCGCGCCGAGCTGACCGCTCAGCGTCAGGGCCCGATCGGTCAGGGCGATCGCCTCCGCCTGGTCACCGCGCCCGCTCGCCAGCCCCGCGAGGACGTCCAGCGCCAGCGCCAGACCCCAGCGGTCGCCGGTCTCACGGAACCCCTCGGCGGCCGCGCGGAAGGCGTCCTCCCCCGCCGCGGCGCCGCCCGTCCCCAGCGCGTCGAAACCGCCGACATAATGCGACAACGCCCGCGCCCACGGGTCCGGACAGTCCCGCTGCGCCGAGACCAGCGTGAAGGCGTCCCCCGGATCCCGCTCGCCCGCGTTGCGCATCATCCACAACAGCAGCGCGGCCGGATGACGGCCCGCACGGTCACCCGGCCACGCGGCGGCCAGCGCCTCACCCGCCGCCGCCGCGTGCCGCAGCCAGAGCTCCCGCCCGGCCGGGACGGCAGCCGCGTGCAGGACGCAGATCGCGTACTCCTCACCGAGTCCATCGTCCTGCGACAGCTCGCCGGACAGCAACGCGATCGCGTACGGCGCCACCGAGGCGGACACGCCCCGGATCCACAGGTACGCCGAGGCGGCCGCCAGCAGCCGCAGCCCGAGCCCCCGCTCCCCCGCCCCGGCCGCCCACCGCAACGCCGCCAGCAGGTTGCCGTGCTCGGCGCCCAGCACCGGCAGCCAGTCGAGCTGCTCGGCGCGGAGCAGATGCGCGTCGGCCGCCCGCGCCAGCTCCAGCAACTGCCGGGCATGGGCGCGCCGGGCCTCCTCGCCCTCGCCCGCCTCCTCCAGCCGTTCGGCCCCGTACGCGCGAATCGTCTCCAGCATGCGCACCCGTCCGTCGCCCGCGACCTCCAGCAGCGACTTGTCGGCCAGCGACTCCAGCACGTCACCCCCGGCCCCGCACACCTCGCGAGCGGCCCGCCCGCTCGCGCCGCCCGCGAAGACGGTGAACCGGCGCGCCGCCCGCTGCTCCTCGGGCGACAGCAGCTCCCAGCTCCACGCGACGACCGACCGCAGCGTACGGTGCCGCTCGTCGGCCGTGCGGACGCCCCGCGCCGTGACACCGAGCACGTCGTCCAGCCGCGCGGCCAGCTCCCGCACGCCGAGGGTGCGCAGCCGCGCCGCCGCCAGCTCGATCGCCAGCGGCAGATCGTCGAGGGCCGCGCAGATCCGTCGGACGAGACCAGGATCGGCGGCGAGCCCACGCCCGGCGGCGGCCGCCCGGTCGGCGAACAGGCGGACCGCCGCCGCGCCGTCGAGCGGCCGCACCGGCCAGACGTGCTCGCCGATGACCGCGAGCGGTTCCCGGCTGGTCGCCAGCACCCGTAACCGCGGACAGGCCGCCAGCAGCCGCCCCGCCAGCGCCGCGGCCTCGTCGATCAGATGCTCGCAGTTGTCCAGGACGAGCAGCAGCTCCCGGTCCGACAACGCCGCGACCAGCCGCTCCAGCGGCGCCCGCGCCCCGCCCGCGAGCTGGAGCCCGTCGTGACGCAGGCCGAGCGCGGCCAGCAGCGCCTGCGGCAGCCCGCCGCCGTCGCTCAACGCCGCCAGCTCGGCGAAACACACCTCACCGTCCGCGCCCGCGGCGACCTCGACCGCCAGCCGGGTCTTGCCGACGCCGCCAGGCCCGGTCAGCGTGACCAGCCGCGCCGTCCGCAGCAGAGCGGCGACCCCGGCCACCTCGCGTTCCCTGCCCACGAACGAGGTGAGCTGCGCGGGCGGCGCGGCGGGCGACGGCGCGGGACCGGCGGCCAGCAGCTCGCGGTGCAGCGCGGCCAGCTCCGGCGACGGGTCGGCGCCCAGCTCGTCGGCCAGCCGCCGCCGGGTCTCCTCGAACACCAGCAGCGCCTCCGCCTGCCCGCCCCCGGCCGACAGGGCCCGCATGAGCAGCGCGGCCGTCCGTTCCCTGAGCGGATGGCGGCGGGCCAGCTCCCGCAGCTCCGGCACCGCCGCGCGGTGCTCGCCCAGCCGCAGCTCGCCCTCGATGCGGTCCTCCAGCGCGGCCAGCCGCAGCTCCTCCAGCCTGGCGGCGGCGGCGTGGGCGCTCTCGCCGTCGGGCAGCCCGGCCAGCGCCGGCCCGCGCCACAGCCCCAGCGCCTCGCGCAGCAGCCGCACCGCGGCCCCGGCGTCGCCGTCGCGCAGCGCCGCCCGGCCCTCGGCGGCGAGCCGTTCGAAGCGGACGGCGTCGACCGCGTCCGCCGGCACCACGATCCGGTAGCCGGCGCCGGTCCGTTCGATGGCCGCCTCCGGGCCGAGGGCCGCGCGCAACCGCGACACCTGGGACTGCAGCGCGTGCGTCGACGGCTCCGCCCCCTGGCCGAGCTCCCCCGCCAGCCGCTCGGCCGGCACCACCGCACCGGGACGCAGCAGCAGCAGTGCCAGCAGGGCGCGGCGGGCAGGCCCGCCCAGCGGCGCCTCGGTGCCGTCGTCGTGCCAGGCCCGCGTCTCGCCGAGGATTCCGAACCGCATGCCGGTGATTATCCACCGGCCCCGCGAGCCGAGCCCGAGAGCCGGGCCTGCGAGCTGGGCCTGGTGAGCCGCGCCCGTGAACAGGGCCCGTGAGCTGTGCCCGTGAGCTGAGCCCGGTCAGGCGACGCCGAGCGGGCCGAGCCACGTGCCGCCCGAGACGTCGATCGTCTGGCCGGTCACCCAGCGGCTGTCCGGCCCGGCCAGGAAGGCGACGACGTCGGCGACGTCCTCGGGCTCGCCGAGCCGGCCGAGCGCGGTGATCGCCTCCAGCCCGGCGACGAGCTCGGGCGTGAGGGCGTGCCCGGCCGTCATGTCCGTACGCACGACGCCGGGCGCGACCGTGTTCACCGTGATGCCGCGCCGGCCCAGCTCGTTGGCGAGCGTCGGGGCCAGCGACTCCAGCGCGGCCTTGCTCACGGTGTAGGCGATCTGCATGGTGACGGCGAAGCGGCTGGCCGTGGAGCCCATGTTGACGATCCTGCCGCCGTCGTTCAGCAACGGCAGCGCCCGCTGGATCACGAAGAACGGCGCGACCACGTTGATCGCCAGCACCCGCTCCAGCTCGTCCGGCGAGACCTGCGCGATGGGGGCGATGGACGCGATGCCCGCGTTGTTGACCAGCACGTCCAGCCCGCGGTCGGCGAGCCCGGCGGCCAGGCCGTCGAACAGCCGGTCCAGCGCGTCGTCGGCGCCGAACCTGGCCTGGACGGCGAAGGCCCGGCCGCCGCCCTCCTCGATGCGCGCCACCGTCTCCTTGGCCGCCTCGGCGTTGCCGCCGTAGTGGACGGCGACCAGCGCACCCTCGGCGGCGAGCCGCAGCGCGACCGCCCGCCCGATCCCCCGCGACGCCCCCGTCACCAGCGCCGTCTTCCCCGTCAGCATGCCCATCGTCCTGTTCCTCCGTGCACGGCCGGTCCCCTGGTGGCCCCGGTGATGGGTTTGACGATGGCGAAGCCCTCTCACCGGACGCTCACCACGACCTCACCAGCGGAGCGCCTTTACAATGTAGATTAATAAGCGGTCAGGCGAAAATCTCCTGGGACGGGGTCAGGCTCGCCGACATGTTGCGTTCCATCATGCGCAGCGCCGCCTCGCCGAGGTCCTCGTGGATGGCGGCCACGCAGTCCGGCGGCACCGTCAGATCCACGTGCCGCACGTACGCGTCCAGCGCGCTGTAGAGCACGCACTGCTCCGTCACCTGCCCCGTCAGCACGACGGTCCCGACCTCCAGGTGGGTGAGCAGGTACTCCAGGGAGGTGCCGAAGAACGCGCTGTGGCGCACCTTGGGCAGGAAGGCGCACTCCGCCGGCGGCAGGATCGGCTCCACCAGGTCCGGCCGCTCCCCCTCCATCGCCCGCTTCTCCAGCTCGTGCCGGTCCGCGGAGAAGTCGCCGTAGTTGTCGTTGACGTAGATCAGCTCAACGTCGTCGCGCTCACGGGCGCGGGCCACGAGCCCCGCCAGCGGCTCCACGATCGGCGCGACGTGCCGGGTGAGCTTGTCGGCGTCCTTGTGGTCGTAGGGATTCAGCATGTCGATGACGACCAGCGCGGATTTAGTCATGACCCTCACCTTCTCCGGACGGCCGCGGCTAATCCATGAGACACCCCGCCAGGCGGGCCGGCGGCCAGTGGTCTTGGCGGCCCCGACGGCGGCGTGGCCCGTGAGGCGATCGCGCCGCGCGCTCCCTCAGGGATTCGGCGGACTCACCACGCCGCTGACGCCGGAGACCGCGATGGTGCCTAGCCCAGGGTCAGCGCGGTGAGCGCGAGAGTCGAGGGCGATGTGGCGATTGTCGCTCATCACCCAGAGCCGGCCAGGTGGGACCTGAACGCTGAACTTCACATACGACGCGGGCAGGCCGGCGACGTACGGCTCGTACAGCGCCCTGCCGTTCACCTTGAGCCGCCCCTGGGAATCGCAGCAGACCACGGTGCTTCCCGGCACGCCGATGACCCTCGACACGTGCAGGGCGTCCGGGGTGATGCCGCGCCAGTCGTCCGGTATGAAGGCGATGACGTCACCCAGGCGGGGAACGTAGTCATCGGCGGTCCGCCGCACCGTGAGGCGCGCCCCCATCTCGATGGTCGGCTTCATCGACTCGCTCGGCATGGTCATGCGGAACTCGCCGGCAACCGTGCGCAGAAGGCCACAGCCTGCGGTGGCGATCAGGACCGGAAAGACAACCGCCACGGCGGCCGTACGTAAAGGAATCATCAGGGCATTATCCGGGACGACGTGCCTGGCGGCTCCACGCCAAGGCCATGGCCTGGTCCGTCGCCACTGGCGCGCACCTCCCGGGAGCTCGGGTCGTACGGGGCGGGTGTTGTCACGTCGCGCTGGCGGTGCCACAGTGCCAGTGATGCCCAGTTGGCATCACTGGGGGCGAAATGTCCTTTTTGTGGCAGAATGCGGGACTGCGTTGCGTCTCCCGCCACCTGGAGGAACCTCATGCGCAGACCCCTAGGGGTGCTCGCCGCTGTCACCACCGCCGTCACCCTCGCCGCCTGCGGCCCGTCCGACGACGCGGGGAACGCCGCGGCCGGCGCGGCGTCGCAGATCACCGCGCCGGCGGACACCGCGACGCCGGCCCCGTCCGCAAAGCCGGACAAGAAACCACAGAAGGAGTCGGACGACTGCCAGGTCGGCGTGGCCCGCCCGGAGGTCGCCGCGCTCACCATCGTGGCCGGCGCGACCCGACGCGACTGCGTCCGTCCTGCGCTGCTGCGCATCCGCGTCAAGCGCGCCGTCCCCGGCGCCGACCCGGTCGTCAAGAGCGGCGCCACCAGGGACGGGAAGATCACCCTGCGGCTGCCGTGCAAGCCCGGCACGTACTACACGGTCGCCACCGACTACCGGGGCGGGACCGCCACGTCCAAGGCCGTCCGGCTGACCTGTGCCACGCCCACCCCGACCCCCACTCCCACCCCCACGGCCCCGCGGACGCAGGCGTCCGGCGAGCCGACGGCCAAGGCGTCCGCCACGTCCGTCGGCACGGCGGTGGAGAACGAGGTCGTCCGCCTCACCAACGCCGAACGGGCCAAGGGCGGCTGCGGCCCGCTCACCCACGACGCCAAGCTGCGGCGGGCCGCGTTGGGGCACTCGGCCGACATGGCGAAGAACGACTACTTCGAGCACGACTCGCAGGACGGCCGCGACATGGTCGACCGCATCCGCGCCACCGGCTTCACCGGCTCGGCCTGGGCCGAGAACATCGCCATGGGGCAGCGTACGGCGGCCGAGGTCGTCAAGGGCTGGATGAACAGCGACGGCCACCGGGAGAACATCATGAACTGCGCCTACACCCACATCGGCGTCGGCGCGGCCAAGAACGGGCAGGGCCCGCTCTACTGGACGCAGGACTTCGCCAGACGTTGATTCGGCCCGCCGCCGGGCAGTGTCGCTGACCACCACATGCCGGGGCGCGCGTGACCTACCGTGATGGTATGTGCACGCACGGCTCCGCAGGACGTACAGCGAAGGACCGGCCATGACCCAGACCACTCCCCCCGGCCCGGCGAGGACCGGCGACGGCCCGCACAGCCTGAAGCGCGTGATGGGCCCCGGGCTGCTGCTGCTGTTCATCATCGGCGACATCCTCGGCACGGGCGTCTACGCGCTGATGGGCCAGGTCGCCGGCGAGGTGGGCGGCGCCGCCTGGCTGCCGTTCGTCGTCGCCTTCGCGGTCGCGCTGATCACCGCCTGCTCCTACCTGGAGCTCGTCACGAAGTATCCGGAGGCCGCGGGCGCCGCGCTCTACGTGGACAAGGCGTTCGGCAGGCACGCCCTGACCTTCCTGGTGGCCTTCGCCGTCATGTGCTCGGGCATCACCTCCGCCTCGGCCGCGGCGCGGGCCTTCGCCGCGAACCTGGTCGAGGGGTTCGGCCTGGACGGGGGCAACCTCCTCGTGCTGCTCATCGCGGCCGGCTTCATGCTCCTGGTCATGGCGGTCAACCTGCGCGGCGTCGGCGAGAGCGTCAAGGCCAACGTGGTGCTCACCCTGATCGAGCTGTCCGGGCTGCTGCTGGTCATCGTGCTCAGCATGTTCTTCATCCTCGGCGGGCAGGCGGACTTCTCCCGCGTGGTCGCCTTCGAGACCGCCGCCGACAAGAACGTGTTCCTGGCGATCAGCACGGCGACGTCGCTGGCCTTCTTCGCCATGGTGGGCTTCGAGGACTCGGTCAACATGGCCGAGGAGACCAAGGACCCGGTGCGGACGTTCCCGCGGATGATGTTCGCCGGGCTCGGCATCACCGGGCTGATCTACGTCCTGGTGTCGATCTGCGCCGTCGCCGTGGTGCCGGTCGGGCAGCTCGCCGGCAGCGAGACGCCGCTGGTGACCGTGGTGCGGACGGCGACGCCGGACTTCCCGATCGCCGGCCTGATGCCGTTCATCTCCATGTTCGCGGTCGCGAACTCCGCGCTGATCAACATGATGATGGCCAGCCGGCTCCTCTACGGCATGGGCAGGCGGGGCGTGCTGCCGCCGGTCCTGGCCTCGGTGCACCCGGTCAGGCGCACGCCGCAGGCGGCGATCCTGTTCACCACCGTGCTGGCCGTCGGGCTCATCGTCTTCGTCTCCCTGGATCCGCAGAGCCCGGTCGTGGCACTGCTGGGCGGGACGACGTCGCTGCTGCTGCTCGCCGTGTTCGCCGCCGTCAACGTGGCCGTGCTGGTGCTGCGGCGGGACCGGGTCGAGGTCGCGCACTTCACCGCGGGCCGGGTCCTGCCCGTGCTGGGCACGGTCACCTGCCTCTACCTGGTGCTGCCGTGGTCGTCCGGGCGGCCGGCCGGCCAGTACGAGATCGCGGGCGTGCTGCTGGTGCTCGGGGTGGCCCTCTGGCTGGTGACCCGGCTGTTCACCAGCCCCAGGACCTGACGCGCGGTCCCCGTGTCAGGGGCCGAGGATCAGCCGGCGCACCGCCTCCTCCCCCTCCCCCGGCACGGCCGCGGCCCGGTCGAGTGAGTCGTCCACGGCGGCGGCGAACGCCCCCGGACCGCCGAGCGCCGCGACCGTCGCGGCGGGCAGGAACTTGACCAGCAGCGCCGCCGTGCCTGGCGGCAGGCTTCAGGGGCGTGGTTGACGCCGGATCTCGTTCCAGGTGCACAGGCGGTTGGCCGTGGCAAGTGATCCTGGCGCTGGAGGCCGGGCCAGGGCATGGCAGGCCCGGCCGGTCAGATCGCGGTCTGCTGGTCACCCCTTCAAAGGGATCGACATGCAGGGATGGCTACCGCTCAGCCACTCGCGGTCGATCTCTTTGCCGGTGATCCTACCGACGAGTGCCAGCGCTGAGGTGATGCTGGTCGCCAGGGCGGGATGGTAACCGTTGAGCGACCACTCGTAGAGGGTGGCGAATTCCGGCGGGAGCGGTTCCTGGCCTTCCAGGTCTCCCTCCACCCCCCCGCCTTCCTGGAGGGCGATGAACCATTCCTCGAAGGCGGTCCAGGCCGGCGGCAACTCCGGGTCCGTACGCCAGCCTGAGTCGTCCAGGTCGAAGAGCAGGCCCTGGGCGGCAGTGTCCAGCGCGTCAGGGACTCGGCCGGACCGCCGATCGGGGATGGTGACGCTGAACCTGGTGATCTCCTCGCCGTCCACCGCATACCGGAGGTCCCGTACGCCGCCCGGACCCCAGGCCACCCCTACGGCGCGCCCGCCATCGCCGGACAGCTCCGCCATGGCCGTGCTGCAAGCGGCGCCCTGAGGCTCGATGATCTGGAGCCAGTCGTCGTTCAGGCGATCGGCCCAGATGATGGTCGCGCCATCACCATAGGAGTCGAGCAGGATCTGCGAGAGAGCCGCGCGGTCGCACAGCCGCGCATCACCGGCCTTCACCCCCAGACGACGCCCTAGACCGGATAGGTCCAGCCCGGTCACCCACACGCCGCTGAAGTGCTCCGTCCACCCGTACTCGTAGAGCAGGTGCCATAACCGTTCCGACCGTCGCACGATCCACATTCCTTGGGATTAGGGGCCGCCGGGCCGGGCGAACCGGCCTGGCCCGGCGGCCGGTTGTCAGGGTTTGATCACGAGCCAGTACGAGTGGCCCACCCGGACGCGGTACCGCGAGAAGAAGATGAGCAGGTCAGTGCCCGCCTCCTGATTCTGCTTGGCGTTGAGCGCTTCCACCGAGAAGTTGCCCCAGCCGTGCTGCGGGTGCACATAGCCGCCCCCCTTGTCGGTTGACGCGAAGGGAAACTCATCACAGTCCTGGTGTTTGGTCTCATCCTCCTCGGTGCTCGGCCGCGGACGATCGGAGAAGTACTGCGTACAGACCGCGTCTTTGGCGTCCAGATTGGCCTTGTACTTCTCCGTGGGCTTGCCCTGGTTGTTGAACTTCTGGATCCGCTGCAGCGACTCGCCCAGGGGTGTTTCGCGTAGCGTGCCCTGCGGTGTCAGCCCCCAGTTTCCGGGAATGATCTTGCCGTCCTTCGGCGGCTTCGTGTCGTCCGGGGTGGTGAATGCCCGGTTGATGTGCTGGGAGACCGCACCGAAAGTCGGATCGTTCAGAGCCATTTCGTAGATGCGGCTCGATCCGTTGATGATGCAGCCGCCCTTGTTCTCCCAGGTGGTGATGTCGTCGCAGGTGGCGGCGGGGGAGTTGGCCCGCTTGGCCATCGATGCGGAGGTGGCGTCACTCACCGATCCCGGCGGGCCCCACAGTGCGACGGACTGCGATCCCGAGACGAACGGGGTGGGATCGTTGAAGGTGATCCACGGGCGGACCGTGCAACTGCTGACCGGGTTCGCGTGCGAGCGCAGGAGGAACTCGTCTCTGCCGTCCTCCACCCAGTCGTCGACGCTGTCGACCCGCTTGAGCGTGCCCTGGTAGCCGGATCCGGGGACCAGGGTGCACGCGTTGCTGCCGCCCTGGACGTCCACGGTCAAGGTGAGCACCCGTTCCAGGTCGTCCTCATCGAACTTGCCTTCACAGCCGCCGAAGAGGCACTCGAACCAGCCGGCGACGCCTTCGCCGGCTCCGCCGTCCATGTTGCTGATCTTGGTGAAGACCTTGATGTTCTGTGCCGTCACCGATCCGCCGCCGACGATACCGCCGTACCTCTGGCCGAGGTAGGTGTGCATCACCATCGTGGCGTCGAAGTGCAACTGGCCATCGACCTCAGGCGTCGCCACCTTGGTCTGCTTGACGGTTCCGTTCTGCTTGGTGCTCTTCACCTTGGTCTCGAACATCATGAAGTACTCGTGGCGACTCCAGCACGCGCTGTAAGGCGTGGCGTGGTCCCAGGCGCGCACCTTCGTGCCCTTGCCGGTGCGGGCATCGCGGTCCGCCTCGCAGTCTTCCAGCGATTTGTGGTGATAGTTAAACGTCGCCGCCTGGGTGGCGCTCTTCGGGGAGGCCGTCGGCTCGCTGGACGGCCGGGCCACCGGAGTGCTCCCTGACATTGCCCCGATCTGCTCGGCCGACAGCGGGCGTGGGTAGACGCGTACGTCGTCGAGGTCTCCCTGCATCGTGCTGCCCAGGGTCATCGGGGCGTTCGCGTTCCACGCAGTCAGGGTGACGGGAGCTGTGGTGACGAGACTGCCGTTGAGGTACAGCGAGGCGGTCTCGGCCGTGGCGTCGTACACGCCGGCCAGGTGGAACCACTCACCGACCGGTGGCTCGACACCGGACAGCACGCCCTCGACCGTCGCGCCGACGGCATCGGCGCTGGTGAAGGTGAACACCAGCCCGTGCTGCGGAGTGTTGCCGAGCCTGAAGGGAGCCTGGTGGGCGCCCTTCTGTTCGAGGATGGTGTAGTCGCCGTCCTTGTCGCTCCAGCGCAGCCAGGCGGCGGTGGTGAAGCTCTGGTCGGTGCGGATCACTGGTCCGGCGGTCTGGGCCAGGGGTTCCTCGCCGGGCTGGGTGACGTCCACGGTGACCTGCTGCCAGTCGGACCAGACCGAGGACGCGTCGTCGGTGACGGCGCGCAAGCGCCAGCGCAGCTTCCACCCGTCGGTGAGCGTGCCTGCGGGGACGGTGATGCTCGCCTGGGTGCCGGAGGCGATGTTGTCCACGGCGCCGGCCCAGATCCGGCCGGTGCCCTGTCCGGTCGCGGCCGGGTCGTGCTCGATCTCGGCTTCGGCGCGCAGTGCCTGGCCTGTCGGATGGGTGAGGGTGGCCTGGAGGGTGGGGGTGAGCCTGGTGGTCACCGTCACCCCGTCCACCACCTTGGACGGGGTGACGGCCAGGCCGGTGGCGGTGGGCCTGGGCAGCGTGACGGTGAAGGACTGCCAGTCCGACCAGGTCGAAGCGGCGGTGGCCGAGACGGAGCGGGCCCGCCAGCGGACCTTCCAGCCGTCAGTGAGCGTGTCCGCCGGGACCGTGATGTTCGCCTGGGTGCCGGCCGGCACGTTGTCGGCGCTGCCGGTCCAGATCTGGCCGCTGCCTTGATCGGGTACGGCCGGGTCGTGCTCGATCTCGACCTCCGCGCGCAGCGGCTTGCCGGCCGGGTCGCTCACCTGGATCAGCAGTGCCGGGGTGCGGGTGGGGGTGACGGTGACACCGTCCACCTGCTCGGACGGGCTGACCTGCAGCGCGCCGACGGCCGGTTCGGAGACCGCGTCCGGCACGTCGATGGTCAGGTTCTGCCAGTCAGACCACAGCGAGCCGACCGTGGTGGCCGTGTTGATCGCCCGGACGCGCCAGCGCACCTTCCACCCGTCGGTCAGTTTCCCGTCGGGGACGGTGGCCGTGGCTTGGGTGCCGGAGGTGACGTTGTCGGTGGCGCCAGTCCAGATCTGGCCGGTGCCCTGACCGGAGGCGGCCGGGTCGTGCTCGACCTCGAACTCGGCGCGCAGCGGTTGCGCGGCCGGGTCGGTGACCGTGGCGCGCAGGGCGGGGGTCAGGCTGGTGGCCGTGGTGACGCCGTTCACCACCTGGGACGGGGTGACTTGGAAGGCGCCGGTCGTGGGGTTGGGCACGTCGACGGTGGCCGTCTGCCAGTCCGACCACGCCGAGGCAGACGAGGTGGCGGCGTTGGCCGCGCGGGCGCGCCAGCGGATCTTCCAGCCGTCGGCCAGTTTCCCGGCCGGGACGCTGACGGTGGCCTGTCCGCCGGAGCTGACCGCCGGGGAGGTGCCGGCCCAGATCTGGCCGCTGCCCTGCGCGGTGGCTGCCGGGTCGTGCTCGATCTCGAACTGGCCGGTGAGGTTGCCGCCGGCGGTGTCGGCGACGGTGGCAGCCAGTTGCGGGGTGAGCGAGGTGGCGGTCACCGTCCCGCCCGCGCTGGTGGCCGGGCTGATCTGCAGCCCGGCGACGGTGGGCGTGGAGCCGAGTGTGTAGGTGACGGTCAACGTGGGCTTGTTGGTGGCGTTGAACGAGTCGAAGGCCCGGTCGTACGGCGGCCGGCCGCCGTCCAGGGTCTCGTCCACGCCGCGCAGCATGAGCCCGTGGTTGGCGCTGCCGGACGCCCACGCCTGGGCCATCGCGGCGAGGTTCCAGCTCATCGTGCCCGGCGCGCCGCAGGTGGCGGTGTCATTGGCGACCGCTTCCCCGGCGGTGGCGGTGCCGGGCTGGTTCTCCCAGGTCAGCTCGACGTCGGTCCAGGCGGCGGTGACCCGCTGGGCCTTGATGCCGGATCGGGCGTCGCCACAGCCGATGGCATCGGTGCGGCGCATGCTCAGCGTCGCCGCCGACACGTTGGTGTTGGCCAGCGCGGCGGTGTCGAACTTCAGGAAGGCGCGCTCCACCCACGGCGCCGGTTCGCCTTCGTCGTAGGTGCCCACCCACAGCGTCGTGTTGCGGTAGGTGCTGTAGCCGGGAGTTCCGTAGTTGGAGATCCACACATCGGTCATTCCCGGCAGGGTGACCGCCGCGGCCACGCTCACCGGGTAGGCGGTGCCGGCGTCGGCCAGGAACGCCTGATCCGGCTCGATCACCAGCTCCGTACGGCCGTCCTTGGTGACCAGGTCGCTGGCGGCTGCGCCGCGTCTGGCCGGCCGGCCCTTGGCGCTGTCCCATGCGGCTGCCGGCGCCGCCGCGGCGACCAGCTTCTTGTCCTTGCCCTTCAGCAGCAACCGGCCGTTCTTGCCCTCCGACAGGGTCAGGCCCTCGTCCTCGACGCCGATCCGCAGCTTCAGCGGTTTCGACGGCCGCTGGCGCAGCACCACCTCGTGCCGGAACCCGTCCGGCAACGCCGTCACCACGAGATCGGCACCCGCGCCGGCGGCGTCGGTGTAAGTGGCCACACTGCCCTTGACCGTGGGCTTGGGCAGCGGCGTCGGCCAGCGCAGCGCGTACGACTTGCCGTCTGCCGTCATCTTCACGAACGCGTCCGTGCCGCCCGCGGAGATCTCCACGACCGCGCCCTCGGCGAGGGTCTTGGTCCGCAGCTTGCCACCCTGCTCGACCAGGGTGGTGTCGATCGGCACCCAGCCGCCGCCCTGCCGAGCGCGTACCGGGCCGGCCGTGACCTCGGTTTTGTACGTCTTACCATCCGGCTGGGCGTAGGTGAGGCTGGTCGCCGTCGTTTCAGCGTGAACCTCGACCGCCTTCCCCAGCCTGACAGCCTCCTTGCTCGCGACGATCCGGGTCGGCGTCAACGCGGTGTTCGACACGCCGTGGCCCGTCTTCCCGTCGATCCACCTCCCGGTGCCGCTCAACGTCGCGTCATGCCCATGCCCTGACGCATCGGCGGAGGTGGTCCCGGAGCCCTCGTCGAAGGGCCAGTGCGCGGCCACCCCACCGGCGGTGGTGAAAACCCAGGGCTGGGGCTCGACCTTGTTGTAGGCGTCGTCGGTCGCCTCGCTGACCTCCGCCTTGTACGTCACGCCCGGCGCGAGAGGGCTGCTGGGCGTGAATGTAATGGTTTCGCTAGCCCCGTCCATGGCGGTCGTGCCCGCCACGTCCGTACCTGCGGGGTCCTTGAGCGTGATCCGCGCCCCGGTCACGGGCTCGTCGAATGTCGCCGACACGGTGGTGCCGGTATCAACCTCGACGCTCTTGTTCGGCGGGCTGACCGCAGTCACCTTCGGCGCGAACTCGTCCATCTCCTGTTCGGCCTCATCCGGATCCCAGCTCTCACCCGGGAGGGGCTGGCGGTTGCTGCGGTCGACAGGGAACGGGTCACCGCCCTGTGCGTCCTGCTGGAGAAGCTGCTCCTCGGTGAGGCCAGAGAGCGGGGTGACGTCCTCATCGCTCTCCTGCGCCAGGCTCACGGCCTCCGCGTACGAGATCGGCTCTGTCCGCCTCGGCCCGCTCTCCGCGAAATGGATGGCCACGCGGTCGTTCGGGGTGTAGTCGATGAAAAGAATGGGAGCGTGGTTGGGCTCGCGGTCCCAGCTGCCCCCTTCCTTGGAGCGGTAGCGGCGCCAGTTGGTGGCGTCCGACTCGCTGGTGGCCCGCAGCTGGAAGCCGTACTCGGGGTCCAGCTTCGCGGCCCACGCGCGGACCGTGTCCTCGACCGAATACAGCAACTCGCCCTCGCCCCAGCTGCAGTCGCTGCTGTAGGCGGCGTTGTTGATGACCTGGAACTCCGACGTCGTCGACGGCTGGTTGGACCAGGTCAAGGTGTAGATGTCCCACGGGCTGGTGATCCGCCGTGCGACGATTCCCGAGCCGACGGCCGAGCCGCAGGTGTTGGACAAGTAATTCCACAACATCAGGTCGGCGTTGTGGATCGCCACGTCCTCCAGCTCCGACACGGCCACCTTGAACTTGAGATAGGTGCGCCAGGTCTTGGTGCCGCTGTTGGACTTGCCGACAAGGGTCCTGTCCAGATCACTGTTGTACCAGCCGTCCTGGAGGTCGACGCTGTTGATGAACGTGTCGTCCGTCAGCGAAGCCCCCACCCACCCCGGCGAGGCGGCGGTCAGAGTGATCGGGTATCGAACGGCAGGATCGGAGAGAAAGGCACTATCAGGAGTGAGGATCAGGGCCGAGCCGTCCTCATCCAGGGTGACGCTCGCCTTGCCTGTTCGGGCCTCGTCGAGGGAACCGGCCGGGTCGGCCGCCTCGGCATCCAGCATCGGCACCGGACGCAGGTCGGCGATCTTCTTTCCGTCCTTGCCGAACAGCGCCGGCTGCCCCGATTCCGTCGTCGCGTACGACATGCCGGTGGGCAGATCCACCGGGATGCGGAAGGCCACCGGCTCCTTGGGCCGCTCATGAATGACGATTTCCTGGCGGAAGCCGGTCCCGGTGGCCGTGACACGCAGGTCCACGCCCTTGCCGTAGGCCGACTCGTACGTGGCGGTGTCGTCGGTCAGCTTCGGCTTCGGCAGCTGGCGGGGAGTTCCGATTTCCGCGGTGCCGGCCTCGCTCCGGATGCGCAGCAGCTTTTTGTCACCCCCGGCAGAAAGCACGAGGTGACCCGGAGCCGCCTCGGGGGCTATGGCGCCGCTTTTCTGCCGCAGAGTGGTGTCGATCGGAGTAAATCCGGTGCCGTCCTCCTTCTTCATGCGGAAGGGCTGGGAACGCAGCTCCATACGGAGCGTTTCGCCATCCGGATTGGCGTACACGGTCGCGTTCTCCGACCGCTTTGACGGGATCTCGACGCGCTTTCCGGTCTCGCGAGCCTTCCGCTTGGCGGTTTCGACCGCCATGTCCGGGGTGGGCTCACCAGCTCCAAGTCTGGTCGTGGGTTTCGATTCGGCGGCAGCGGCGGCCGGCTCTTGCCGCGCCCAGGCAGGCACGCTCGTCATGGCGGCGAACATGGTGGTGGCGAGTCCTACCGCGACAGCTTTGCCGAAACAACGCGCAAGGCGCTTCGGGGCAAAGGGGCGTGACGACGCAGCCGCCTGCTCATCTAACGCAGGTAACAACAACTAATACTCCTCATTCATGGCAGCACGAAGGGCCCGCGCATTTGGCGGGTCTCGAAGTGGCTGATGATCATCACATAGATATCAGCGGGAACGCCGGATGGGAAGAGATCGGCGCGGGTAATTGATCAAGGGCAGGCCGGGCGAATCGACGGCCGTCTTTCCGCCCAGCCGGCCAGGCAGGATCCGATGGTGGGGTTCTCGCCCTTGATGGCGCCATCGTGCAGGTGATGTCCGGCACGCCCGATTACTTACCGCCTGCGATCACTGATACTCAGCCTCTTGAAATCGATGATCTTGGTCCGTAAGCTGGATGACCCTCGGAGCGTTCTGGACGACGATTCCCTCACGAGCGAACAGTTCGGTGACTCTCCTGCAGAACGGAGTGTGTGCGCCTCTCAAACTCCGGCCATGCTCCTCTTTCCCGCCGCCTCTGACCAGGTTGACTACTTGCACGGCGGGGGGTGGTGGGCTGATCAGCTGAATGGGCGGCTCGCCGGACAGCCACAGGAGTTCCGGGCCATCAAGAGATCGCACCTGGCCAAACAGCGCCGGAGACACCGGCCATTCGCCGCCTGAACTTACGGATTCGGCCGACCAGCAGAACCGTGGCCGGCTCGACCCCGGCCGCGGCCCGTGCGGGGCAGTTCGATCCAGGCCGTGCCCGGTTTGCGGAGGGCCGGGGTGTGGACGTTGAGCGCCTTGGCGAGCGCGGGCACGAGCCGGAAGCGGGCGGTGTGGCACTGGACTGCCACCTTGCTCTTCCCCGTCCGGCAGGGCGAACCGGCCGGGGCGGCGCAGGAGGTCATCGAGCAGTCGTGAGCCTCAACCGCGGAGGTAGTCGTCGTCGCTCCCTGCCAGAGCGATTCAACCGGCTACTCGTTTGATCGACCTATGAAACAGCGCTTGCCCTGGACGCGCTCGGCCGGAGCCGCCGTTTCAAGCGGAGGGCCGACCGGGGACGCTACTCGTTTTTTGCGAGTGAACTATAAAGAACGTAGTAGTGTGCTGGGCATGGAACTCGGTATCGCCTTACCCACCTCCGGGCCCCTGGCCGGCCCCGCCGCCATCGCCCGCGTCGCCCGTGAGGCCGAGCAACTCGGCTACGACTCGGTGTGGACCTACGAACGACTGCTGCGGCCGACCGCGCCGGTCGCCATCGGCGGCGGCGACCCGCAGCCGGTGCCCGAGATCTACCGGCTGGCCTACGAGCCGCTGGAGACGCTGAGCTACGTGGCCGCGATCACCGACCGCGTCAAGCTCGGCACCAGCATCATCGACGCCCTGCTGCACCCGGCCGTCGTCCTCGCCAAGCGCCTGGCCACCCTCGACCAGCTCAGCGGCGGGCGGGCGGTGGCCGGGCTCGGCCAGGGCTGGATGCCGCAGGAGTTCGCGGCCGCCGGGGTGCCGATGAGCCGGATCGGGCGCGGCATGGACGAGGTCGTCGCCGCCATGCGGGCCTGCTGGGGGCCGGACCCGGTCGCGTACGAGGGCGACTTCACCCACATCGCCGAATCCGAGATCAACCCGAAGCCGGTGCAGCCGCGGCTGCCGGTCCTGCTCGGCGCCATGACGCCGGGCGGCATCCGGCGGGCCGCGCGCATCGCCGACGGCCTCAACCCGGTGGTGATCACCCGCGACACGCTGGTCGACATGGCCAAGGCGTTCCGGGCGGCCGTCGAGGAGCAGGGCCGCGACCCGGGCTCGGTGACCGTGGTGGCGCGGGCCAACGTGCCGCTCACGGCCGAGCCGCTGGGCGACGATCGGCCGTTCCTGGGCGGCTCGCCGCGCCAGGTCGCCGACGACCTCGTGGGGCTGGAGGGCACCGGCGTGGACCACGTGCTGTTCGCCACCGCGGGCAGTGGGACGGAGGCCGGGCTCGACGAGACCCTCTCCCTCTACTCCGACCTCATCCGCCTGGCCCGTCCGTAGACGGAGGACCGCCGGCGGCGAACGGGGGCCGCCGCCGGCGGGTCGCCCACCTGATCGCCGCCCGGGGCCGCGAAAGCAGGTTCACGTCGTGAGCACGACCTTGTTGCAGTCGTCCTGCTTGTTCTTGAACAGCTCGAAGCCGTGCGGCGCCTCGCTGAGCGGCATGCGGTGCGAGATGACGAAGCTCGGGTCGATCTCGCCGGAGCGGATCCGGTCCAGCAGCGGCCGCATGTAGCGCTGCACATGGCACTGCCCGGTGCGGATCGTCAGCGAACGGTTCATGACGGTGCCCATCGGGAACTTGTCGACGAACCCGCCGTAGACCCCGATCACCGACACCACGCCGCCGTTGCGGCAGGCCATGATGGCCTCGCGCAGCACGTACGGCCGCTCGGTCTCCAGCCGGGCGGCCTGCTTGGTGCGGTCGTAGGCGTACATCGCCGGGGTCGGAT
>NZ_BAAAMV010000013.1:0-249142 GCF_039529455.1 Nonomuraea bangladeshensis | reverse complement strand
TCGGCCAGGACGGCACCGTCTCCTTCCTGGAGGTCAACACCCGCCTCCAGGTCGAGCACCCGGTCACCGAGGAGGTCGCCGGCGTCGACCTGGTCCGCGAGATGTTCCGCATCGCGGGCGGCGAGGCGCTCGGCTACGACGACCCGCCGCTGCGCGGCCACTCCATCGAGTTCCGCGTCAACGCCGAGGACGCCGGGCGGGGGTTCCTGCCCGCGCCGGGGACGCTCACCTCGATGCGCCCGCCGGCCGGTCCCGGCGTGCGCCTGGACGCCGGCTACGAGGCGGGGATGACGGTGCCGGGGGCGTTCGACTCGCTCGTGGCCAAGCTCGTCGTCACCGGGCGCGACCGGCGCGAGGCGCTCGACCGGGCCCGGCGGGCGCTGGCGGAGTTCGAGATCGACGGGATGCCGACCGTGCTGCCCTTCCACCGGGCCGTCGTGACGGATCCGGCGTTCACCGGGGAGCCGTTCTCCGTGCACACCCGGTGGATCGAGACCGAGTGGGACAACACGGTCGAGCCGTACCAGGGGGCCGTGGCCACGGGCGAGGAGGCGGCGCGCGAGCGGGTGACCGTGGAAGTCGGCGGCAAGCGGCTCGAAGTCCTCCTGCCGGCCGGGCTCGGCGCGGCCGCCGCTACGCCCTCGGCGAACAGAGCGCCCCAGAAGCGCGCCCGCGCAGGGGCCCGCAAGCCGGCCGCCGGGGGTGACACCCTGGTCAGCCCGATGCAGGGCACGATCGTCAAGGTGGTGGCCGCCGACGGCGACACCGTGGCCGAGGGCGACACGATCGTGGTGCTGGAGGCCATGAAGATGGAGCAGCCGCTCACCGCGCACAAGTCCGGCACCGTCACCGGCCTGGCGGCGGCCATCGGGCAGACGGTGACCTCCGGCGCGGTGATCTGCGAGATCAAGGACGCCTGACGCCAGGAGGCCCGAGCGGCGCGGACAGATCCGGTAGCGTGAACGGTGAGGAACTTTGCCGACCGCCCGTTCGTCCTCATGGGCGAAGGAGGCTTGCTGCCAATGACCCATTCGCTGCGCCGAGCAGGGGCCGCGATCGCGGCTCTGATCGCCGGTCTATTCGTCGTTCTTGCGCTGTCCCCTGCCGCCAACGCGGCGGCTCCCCCTGATGCCCAGTCGGTTGTGTCGCATTGGAAGAAGGCCCCGCTCTACACGGAGTCCGGCTCCCCGTTGACGTCCGACCAGCAGAGCGAGATCAATGACGCGCTGAAGGGGGCCGACAGCAAGATCTATGCCGTGGCGCTGCCCGACGGCACGATCGACCAGAGCAACGTCGCGTCCTACACCGGCCAGCTCACCTCGGCTCTGAAGAGCGCGGGCCGGCCCAGCGCCACCGTCGTGGTGCTCGACGGCATGACGATGTTCGTGGCGTCCACCGCCATGCCGCAGAACCTCGCGGCCCAGTTGTCCAACCGCGCCACCAGCGCCAACTCCGACGTGGTCGACGGGTTCAAGGACTTCGCCCACCGGGTCGACCTCGCCATGGCCCGCGACAAGTCCGCGCTCAGCCCGGGCAGCCAGGCCAACCCCGGCGCCGGCGGCACCGCCGCGCTGGTCGGCCTCGGCACGCTGGCCCTGGTCGGCGGCGGCGGCTACTTCCTCTACTCCAGGAACAAGAAGAAGAAGCAGGCCATCCAGGACGCCAAGGACCTCGCCGCGGTCAAGCAGACCGTCGACGAGGACGTCACCAAGCTGGGCGAGGAGATCACCGCGCTCGACACCGACGTCAAGCTCGCCGGCGAGGGCGGTCAGCACATCCAGGAGTGGGAGACCGCGCTCGACTCCTACGAGAAGGCCAAGACCCAGCTCGCCACGGTGGAGCGCGCCGACCAGGTGCGCGACGTGACCCAGACCCTCGAGGACGGCCGCTACGCGCTGGCCGTGGTCAAGGCCAAGGTCAACAACCAGCCGGTGCCCGAGCGGCGCGCCCCCTGCTTCTTCAACCCGCAGCACGGACCGTCCGTCCGCGACGTGCGCTGGGCCCCGCCCGGCGGCGCCGTCCGCGACGTGCCCGCCTGCCGGGCCGACGCCGAGGCCGTGGAGCGCGGCTTCGACCCGCAGATGCGTGAGGTCATGGTCGACGGCCAGCGCCGCCCCTACTAC
Organism: Nonomuraea bangladeshensis; assembly: GCF_039529455.1. Lineage (NCBI taxonomy): Bacteria > Bacillati > Actinomycetota > Actinomycetes > Streptosporangiales > Streptosporangiaceae > Nonomuraea > Nonomuraea bangladeshensis. Next base: position 247,019 of record NZ_BAAAMV010000013.1, on the reverse strand, counting down.
GACGCGGGCCCGGCCTACCAGCCCTACGCCTACGGCTACTACGGCGGCTTCGGCGACGTCATGACCGGCATGTTCATCGGCACCATGATGGGCAGCATGCTCGGCGGCTTCGGCCACGGCGGCTACGGCGCCGGTTACGCCGAGGGCTACGCCGACGGCGGCGGTGGCGGTGACTTCGGCGGCTGGGGCGACTTCGGTGGCGGAGGCGACTTCGGCGGCGGTGACTTCGGCGGCGGCGATTTCGGCGGCGGCGACTGGTAACCACTCATCCGAGCACCCGGCGACGCCCCTCGCGGACCATCTGCGAGGGGCGTTTCCCTGTGCGGGGCGGGCGGTATGCGTAGGATCGGGCGAATGAGCTACCTCGCGTACGGCGACCGGGTCGGCCTTCGTCACCTCGTCATGGACGACGCGGCCGAGATCGTGGCGCTGAACAAGGAGAGCCTCGACCTGCACGGCCCGTGGCTGCCCGGCGCGCCGATCATCACCCGCGAGGAGTTCGAGAGCTACCTGGGCCGGTTCGACGGCGGCGCGCACGAGGGCTTCGTGGTCTGCCGGCTCGACACCGGCGGGATCGCCGGCCGGATCAACGTCAACAACATCGTCCGCGGCACCCACCAGTCCGGCACCGTCGGCTACGCGGCCTACGCCCCGTCGGCGGGCCGCGGTTATATGACCGAGGGACTGCGGCTGCTGGTTTCGTACGCCTTCGAGGAGCTGGGGCTGCACCGGCTGGAGGCCAACATCCAGCCGGGCAACACCGCCTCGATCAACCTGGCCAAGCGGGCCGGCTTCCAGCGCGAGGGCTATTCGCCGAACTTCCAGTTCATCGACGGCGCCTGGCGCGACCACGAGCGCTGGGCCGTCACGGCGGAGATGGTGTGAGACCGGCGGGCGCCCGGGTCGCCAGGTCGAAGGCCGTGGCCAGCTCCCGCGCGTAGACCTCCAGGTCCAGCTCGGGCCGGGTCTGGAGCAGGAACGGCAGCCCGTCGATGCTCCGCTGGATCGCCGCGGCCATGACGAAGGTGTCGAAGGGGCGGAACTCGCCGCGTTCCTGCCCGTCCCGCAGGATGGCCTCCAGGTGCCCGAGCGTGTCGCCGTCCTCCTCGGGGCCGTAGAAGGCGCGCTCGCCCCGGGGATGCAGGAAGATCTCCATGACCGCCTTCATCCGCTCCCGGTGCTCCGCGACGAACCCGACCAGCCCGGTGATGTAGGCCCGCAGCCGCCCCCGGGCGTCGGGGGCCGCGCCCACCTGCTCGGTCATGTGCCGGCCCAGCTCCCCCAGCACCTCCGCCAGCACGGCCGCCATCAGCTCGTCCTTGCCCGCGAAGTGGTACGAGATCAGCCGCGTGCTGCTCAGCCCCGCCCGCGCGGCGATCCTGGCGAAGCTCGCCTGGTTGTAGCCGAGCTCGGCGATCGTGTCGATGGTGGCGGCCACGATCTGCGCGCGCCGGGCCGCCCCCGTGAAGGTGTGTCCGCCGGACGTTACTCGCATGAGTAATTCGTACCACTCGCGCGGAGGTCACTCGGCCGGCAGGAGGGTGCCGAGCGGACCGAGGTCGAGGTTGAGGTCGGCCGGGGTCAGCTCGAAGCGTTCGCACAGCTCCCCCATGGCCTCCTCCAGGCGCATCAGCGTGATCCCCAGGGCCTCCACCTGCTCGTCGGTCAGGTTGCCCGCGTCCATCCTGCGGACGCACTGGCGCTCGACGAGCTGGCGTACCAGCTCGACGATGGTGAGGACGAGGCGGGACAGGTCGCGCTGGACCGTGTCCGGGTCGGCGGCGATGCGCCAGCGGGCGCCTTCCTCGCTCATCCGTCCTCCAGGGTGTCGGCGGAGGCGAAGACCGTCCGCAGCGAGATGCACACCAGGTCGATGTCCGCGATGGACAGGACGATGTCGCCGCTCAGGACGACCCCGCCGGCGAGCAGCCGGTCCAGCAGGTCCACGAGCGAGACCCGCTCGGCCGGCAACCGGTCGCTCAGGATGATCTCGTCGGCGGACGCCCCCTTCAGCAGCGCCTCCGTCACCGGGTCTCCATCACCGTGAACGAGTACGGCGCCCACGGCCCCGTCACCGTCACCTCGACCCCTCCGCCGCCCAGCTGCCCGGCCATGGTCGCGAACTCCGCGACCCGGCCCTCGTCCACCAGGTAGGCCCCGTTGAGCAGCATCCAGTCCGTACGCCCCGACAGGCGCGGATCCTGCGGGCGGTGCCGCCGGCTGGCGACGGCGACCGTGGCGAGGGCGGCGTGGATGTGCTCGGCCCGCGCCAGCGCCTGCCGCCTGTTCTGCTCGCGTCCGCGCAGGTTCGCCCGCCGCCGCTGGAGGTAGGCGGTGCCCGGTTTGCCGGGCTTCTCGCAGGAGGGCCGCTCGTCCGGCCGCTCCTCCGACGTGGGGTCGGCGAACGCCTTGACGCCCCACTCCCTGCGCCCGGTGACCTGCTCCAGCACCTCGGCGAAGTCGTCGGCCCGGCGCTCCAGCAGGTCGCTCACCTGCTCGTCGCCGTCGTAGACGGTGACCAGGCGCACGGGCGCGGTCGGGGTGGCGGCGGCCACGGCGTCCACCACGCGGTGGTGGGCGCGGGCGGTGCCGGCCAGCCAGTCCATGTCCTCCAGGGAACGGCGCAGCGGCTCCTCGGCGAAGCGTTCCATGGGCACGCTGCTCACGTACGCGACCAGCCCGCCGCGCACGATCGTGCGCACGTCGGCGTCCGCGACGCCAGGCGGGCAGGCGGGCACCTCGTCGCGGGCGACCGCGTACAGGTAGGTCCCCGTGTCACTCATCGACGGCCCTCCGGTCCTCGATGGCGGCGAGGCGGCGGCGCAGCCGGCGGTTCTCGTCGACCAGCTCCCTGTCCCTGCCGGACAGGAACGGATCGTGCTTCCACCAGTCGATGCCGAGCTCCCGCGCGGTGTCCACGGACGCGATGACCAGCCGCAGCTTGATCGTCAGCAGCTCGATGTCGAGCAGGTTGACCCGGATGTCGCCGGCGATGACGATGCCCCGGTCGAGCACCCGCTCCAGGATGTCGCCCAGGTTGGCCGCCTCGTGGCCGGTCGAGCTCGGCCCGTACGAGGGGCGTCCGACCGGCCCGCGGCTCGCTACCGTGTCCACGTCACGCCCGCGCTCATGCGTTCTCCCCGTTGTCGCTGCTGCCTCGCCGGTAGCGGCGCAGCCTCTTGTATGCCAGCAAGTTCCCCTCCTCGTCGATCTCGACCTGGTAGAGCGCGAGGATGTCGCCGGTGGAGGGGATCCGGCGGTCCTCGACGACCTCCACGCTGACGATCCAGCCGTCCTCGGCCGGGGTGACCGCGGTCACCCCCTCGGTCTCCTTGGTCGTGAGGTCGGCGATGAGACGCAGCGCCGCCTCGCCGGCCGTGCCGGCGCTCAGCGCGCCCGCGGCCCGCCGCTCATCCGTTTCGGGCATCGGTCACCTCCCTGTAGCTCTGCGGAGCACGAGGGTGACGGCCTCGTCGTGCTCCTCCTCCGAGATCCGTCCGGCCTCCAGGGCCGCGTCGATCTCCTCCAACTGCCGCCGGATCGCGACGGGGCTCTTCGTCTGCTGCTCCGCCTGGTCCTGGATGATCTCGCCCAGCTTGACCACGAACCGCACCGGCGCGATCGGCAGGAGAAGCAGCTCGACGAACAGGTTCACGCCTCACTCCTCGGCCGCCTGCGCGACGACGAAGTCGTACGGCGCGAGCGGCCCGAGCAGCCGGATGTTCACCCGGCCGGCCCAGCTCTCGGCGAAGTCGCCGAGCTGCCGCTCCAGGGTCTCCTGCTCGTCGGCGCGCATGAGCAGGGCGAGGTTGACCGCGTCCTGCTCGTGCGACGGCTCCCTGATGACCGCCTGGGCGTAGCAGCCGTCCAGGGCGTCGAGCATCGTGCGCGTGTCCAGGTCGCGTTTGGCCTCGACGCTCGCCGCGATGATCTCGCCGAGCCTGATGCGCTCGTTCCTGGTGGCGTCCTCGGAGGTGCCGCGGATGGCCTCGCGCAGGCTCGCGGCCTCCGGGTTCTCGGCGAGGATCTCGCCCATGAGGGCCTCCTCGACGTAGCGGCCCTTGACGATGTACTCGGCGCAGCCCTCCAGCTCGTCGAGCGCGGCGAGGAAGTCGTCGTGGTGCGGCGCGAGCAGCTCCTCCGTGACGGCCTCCTCGTTCGTCAGCACCGAGCCGAAGCGGAACGGCAGCACCGCGGCCGTGCGGGAGACGGCGTCGAGCAGCCGCTCGTGGGCGAGGAAGTCGCCGGGCCTGCCGAGCGGCCGGTCGACGTCGACCTCGCTGACGAGGGCGCCGATGTCGCCGTGGCGGACGAGGCGCACCTCGCCGGCCGGGTCGCCGAGGCCCTGCTCGTCCGGCGGCACCTTCGTGCCCGCGGGCACGATGCCGTAGACGTAGACGCCGAGGGTGACCTCGGCGTCCTGCTCGGGCGCGCCCCGCGCCTTGGCCGGTCGTCCCATCTCCTACCTGTCCTCTCGCTCGACGCGGGTCTCCTGCTGCTTGGCCGCCTGGACGGCGGGGTCGGCGGGCTCCTCGCGGGCCGACTCCAGCACGCCCTGGATCACTTGCTTGTTGTCGTCAGCGGCGGGCGCTCCGCCTTTGACCTGGGCGACGACCTCCGGCAGCCCCTTCTCGGTCTGCGTCAGGTCGAGCCGGTTGACGGCCTCGGCGAAGCGGAGATAGGTGTCGACGCTGGCGATGACGACCCGGGCGTCGATGGTAAGGATCTCGATGCCCACGAGGGAGACCCGGACGTACGCGTCGATCACGAGCCCTTTGTCGAGGATCGTGTCGATGACGTCGGCCAGGCCAGATGAGGACGACTTGCCGCCCATCTGCCCGCCGCCGCCGGCCGGCTGCACTGACGTGGTCATGGCTTCCCCTCCCGCCGCGGCCGGCCCTCCCCTCGGGAGGGCGGCGGCGGCCCGCCACAGCCGACTTCCCCCGCGGCAGACGACGGCCAACGCCATATGGCGAGATATCGGGCAGCCTTGACCTGCGGCTGAACGCCCCGCGTCAGGTGCTGCTGCGTACGGCCAGCAGCGGCGGCAGCAGCGTCGAGTCGGGCACCACGCGGCCCTCCAACTTGTCCATGACCAGCCGCACCGCCTCCCGGCCCACCTCCTCGGCCGGGATCAGCACCGAGGTCAGCGGCGGGCTCGCCCGCTCGGCCACGTCCTCCGGGCAGATGGCCACGACGGCCATGTCCTGCGGCACCCGGCGGCCGAGCTGGCGCAGCGCGGCCAGCACGTGGCTGACCGCGGCCTCGTTGTGCACGACCACGCCGGACAGGCCGGGGTGGTCGAGCAGCAGGTCGCGTACGGTCTCGTAGACCTCGTCGAAGGTCTCCTCGCAGGGCAGCGCCACGCCCTTCAGCCCGAGGTCGGCCACGGCGGCCGCGAAGCCGTCGCGGGTGCGGGTGGCGAAGCCGGTGCCCCGGTCGTAGACCACCGAGGGCGCGCCGAGCAGCGCGATCTCCTGGTGGCCGCGCTCGGCCAGGTGCTCGGCGCAGCGCGCCCCGGCCGCGTGGAAGTCGAGATCCACGCAGGTCAGCCCGGCCGGGCGGGCGGGGAAGCCGATGAGCACGCTCGGCTCGGCCAGCTCGCGCAGCAGCGGGACGCGGCGGTCGTCCAGCTCGACGTCCATGAGGACCAGCGCGTCAACCAGCGCGCTCGCCGCCACCCTGCGGATGCCGGCCGCGCCCTCGTCGGCGGTCAGCAGCAGCACGTCGTGGTCGAAGCGGCGGGCGGCGGTGACGACCGCGCTGGCGAAGCGCATCAGCACCGGCACGTGCATGCCGGCCCGCAGCGGCAGCACCAGGGCGATCACGTTGGACCGTTTGCTGGCCAGCGCGCGGGCGCCGGCGTTGGGGTGGTAGCCGAGCGCGCTGATGCTGTCGAGGACGCGCCGCCGGGTGTCGGCCGAGATCGTGCGCTTGCCGCTGAGCACGTACGACACCGTGCTCACCGCCACGCCCGCGTGCTTGGCGACCTCGGAGATGGTGACGGTGCGCCGGCTCAAGCCCCGGCTCCGAAGTCGAGCCGGACCAGCCGCACGCCGTCGTTCTCGAACACGACATAAAGATCGTGCACTCCGTCGGCGGGCGCAAGGGAGGAGGTGATGGCCTGGTGGTCGTACCGGTCTGTCCTCGGGACGGGGAAGGTCGCCAGCTCCTGACCGTGGAGCGGGTCGCCGCGACGCAGGGTGATCATGCCGCCCTCCGCGCCGCCGGCCGTGGCCACGCAGCTCCGCACGCCGGTGAGGTCCACCTGGCGGAACAGGATCCAGGCGCCCTCGGCGTCGGCGCGTACGGCGTCGCCGGCCTGCCGGGTCTCGGCCGTGAAGGTGATGGCGTCGTACTCGTCGTGGGCGGCGGCGCGCAGCGGGCCCCGCTGGGGCGGGACGACCTCGCCGTCCACCTCGAAGCGGGCGCTCAGCCGCAGGTCGGTGGCGCTGCGGCCGACCATGAGCTGGTGCGGGGCGCGCTCCACGACGAACCGGTCGCGGGTCACGTCCCAGAAGGACAGCTCGGCGACCGGCAGGGCGAGCGTGACGACGCGGCTCTCGCCGGGCTCCAGGCGTACCTTCTCGAAGCCGCGCAGCCGGCGCAGCGGCTGCTTGACGCGGGAGCGCTGCTGGTGGGTGTAGAACTGCACGACCTCGACGCCGGGCCGGTCGCCGGTGTTGGTCACCGTGGCCCGCGCCGTGACCGTGCCGTCCTCGACCGACACCCGCAGGTCCGTGTAGTCGAAGGTGGTGTAGCTGAGGCCGTGGCCGAAGGGGTGCAGCGGGGTGCCGCGGAAGTACAGGTAGGTGGCGTCGGAGGCGATGATGTCGTAGTCGAGCAGGTCGGGCAGCTCCTGCTCGGAGCGGTACCAGGTCTGGGTGAGGCGGCCCTCGGGGTCGGCGTCGCCGAACAGCACCTCGGCCAGGGCGTGGCCGTACTCCTGACCGCCGTGCGCCGACCACAGCACGGCCGGCACCTCGTCGTCGGTCCAGGTGAGCGGGTAGCCGCTGGTGATGACCATGACGGTGCGCGGGTTGGCCTTGCGCACGGCGGTGAGCACGGCGTTCTGGGCGGGGGCGAGGGCGAGGGTCAGGCGGTCCTCGGTCTCGCGGCCGTTCACCAGCGGATGGTCGCCGACCACGACGACCGCCACGTCGGCCACGGCGGCGAGCGCCGCGGCCTGCTCGACGCCGCTGCGCACCACGTCCATGGCCAGCCAGACGGCCTGGTCGGCGTCGTCCACCAGGCGCAGCACGCCGTCGTGCGCGGCGCCGACGTAGCAGCCGGACGAGATGTGGCGCAGGGCGAGCGTGCCGCGCGGGCGCTCCTCCATGCGGAACGTCTCGCGCACCTCCCACCCGTTCGGGCCCGGCTGGTCGTTGACCAGGGTGCCGTCGTTCACCGAGACGTAGCGGCCGGTCGTGACCGAGCGCAGCGCGTACGCCCCGCCGCCCCAGTCGAACAGGTCGAACGCGCCCGCCTCGGCCGCCCCGGCGCTGAGCGGCCCTCCGGCGGGGTCGGCGCTGACCGGGCCGGCCTCGGCCGTGAACGTCACCCGGTCCACGGCCTCGCAGAAGACCGTCTCGCCGCGCTCGGCCAGCCCGGCGCGGGCGGTGACGGAGTAGGGCAGGGTGCCGCTGTACCAGTCCTCCATGAGCGTGTCGCCGAGCTGCCCGATGACCGCGATCCGGGGGCGGCCGGAGAGCGGCAGCAGGCCGTCGTTGCGCAGCAGCACGATCGAGCGGCGGGCCGCCTCCCTGGCCAGCGCCTGGTGCTCGGGGCAGTTGACCACGCCGTCGGTGATCTCGTCGTACGGCCTCGCCGGGTCGAACTCGCCGAGCCTGAACCTGATCGACAGCACGTGCCGCACCGCCGTGTCCACGTCGGACTCGGCCAGCAGCCCCTGGTCGAGGGCGGCGCGCAGGTGGGCGAGGGTGGTCTCGGGGCGGTCGTCGTCCTGGGTGAAGCTGTCCAGCCCGGCCTTGACGGCGTGCGCGTACGCCTCGGCGGGCGTGTCGTGGTAGCCCTGGATGCCGGTGAGGTTGCCGGGGGCGTACGCGTCGCTGACGACCAGCAGCTCGTCCGGCGCCCAGGCGCGCAGGACCTCGTTGATGAGGGGGCTGAGGTGCGCGGGCCGGCCGTTGACCAGGTTGTAGGAGGGCATGACGGCCACGGCCGCGCCCTGCTCGACGGCCGGGCGGAAGGCGGGCAGCTCGTACTCGTGCAGCACGCGCGGCGGCAGGCCGCTGGAGGTGGTGCAGCGGTCGGTCTCGTTGTTGTAGGCGAGGAAGTGCTTGAGGGTGGGGGCGGTCCTCAGCCTTTCGGGAGCGCTCCCACGAAGACCGTGCGCGTACGCCGCCCCCATGACGCCGGTCAGCCAGGGGTCCTCCGAGTAGCCTTCCTCGTTCCTGCCCCAGCGCGGGTCGCGCAGCGGGTTGACCACGGGGGCCCACACGTTGAGCCCGGCTCCGGCCGGGTCCTTGTGGTGGAAGGCCACGACCTCCTCGCCGGTGGCCTCGCCGACCCGGCGGACGAGGTCAAGGTCCCAGGTCGAGGCCAGGCCGACGGCCTGCGGGAACACCGTGGCCGGGCCCAGCCACGCCAGCCCGTGCAACGCCTCGGTGCCGGTGCGGAACGGGCCGAGACCCAGCCGCTCGACCGGCGCCTGGTACTGGTGGAGCAGGCCGACCTTCTCCGCGAGGGTGAGCCTGCGCACCAGGTCGTCGATCCGGTCGGTCAGGGGGGCCGACGGGTCTCGGAAGGGGGGTTCGTGCATGGTCATCCCTCGAAAGAGTGTCGAAGCGCTTCGACGACCGGCCTGGGGAAGTTACGCGGACATTTCGGTGGGTTGACTGAAGGGTGCACTTCCGCGTGACCAAGGTCAAGGGATTCGCGACAATCCTCCGGGCAATCTTCCCGAGTCGACGGAGTCGAGCACCCGTGCCGCGCCCCCCAGCGCGGCGGCGTCCTGGCCGAGCGTCGAGGCCACGACCCGGCAGCCGCCCGCGTCGGGGGCGAGCACCCGGTGGCCCAGCTCGGCGTGCACGGCGGGCAGCAGCCAGGGCGCGAGCGGGACGTAGTAGCCGCCGAGCACGACCACCTCGGGGTCGAGCAGGTTGGCCAGGATGGACACGCCCCGGCCGAGGCTCCGCCCGGCCGCCGACAGCGTGGCGAGCGTGCCGGCGTCGCCCGCGCGGGCCAGCCGGACGACCTCCTCGATCTCGATCTGGATCTCGGCGGGGTGGATCTCGGCGGGCGCGGGCGCCCCGCGCAGCACGGACCCGATGCCGGCCATCACCTCCAGGCAGCCGCGCCGCCCGCAGTGGCACGGCGGGCCGTCGGGGTCGAGCTGGACGTGGCCGATCTCGCCGCTGTAGCCGAGGCCGCCCCTGCGCAGCCGTCCGTCGAGGATGATGCCCGCGCCGACGCCGATCTCGCCGGTCAGGTAGACGAGGTCGGCCGCGCCGGCGTGCGCGCCGAAGCGCTGCTCGGCCAGGGCGGCGAGGTTGGCGTCGTTGTCCACCTGGATCGGGAAGCCGGGGTCGCGCAGCGCCTTGGCGAGGTCGCCGCCGAGGTCGGCGTCACGCCAGCCGAGGTTGGGCGCCAGGCGTACGGTGCCCTGCACGTCGACCAGCCCCGGCACCGCCACGGCGAGGCCGAGCACCTGGCGCTCCTCCCTGGCCATGCGGTTGATCACCCGCCGGACGATCGCGCCGACGCTCGCCACCCCCTGGCTGACCGAGTCGCCGGCCGAGAACGAGCGCCGCCAGGTGAGCAGCCGCTCCCCCGCGAGGTCGGTGGCCACGGCCGAGACGTGATCGACGTTGATCTCCACCCCGATGGCGGCGTAGGGGGAGCCGTCGAGGACGAGCATGGTGGCGGGGCGGCCGACGCGGTTCTCGGTGAGGCCGGTCTCGCGGACCAGGCGGCGGTCGATGAGGTCGGCCACCAGGCTGGACACGGTCGCCTTGTTGAGCCCGGTGGTGGCCGCGATGTCGGCCCGCGAACAGGGCGCGTGCTCGCGGACGAACCGCAGCACGACCGCGAGGTTGGTGGCCCGTACGTCGGCGAAGTCGGCCGGCTGCGGGCCGGTCGTAGAAGTGATCAATATCAGCCCCGTTCCCGCCATGAGATGACCCAAGCATGCCGCATCGTGGGCCTCCTTCACCAACCTGTGACCGCTCCGGTCCCTTGTGGCCGCGCCATCAGTCTACTAATTTGTTTGGTCGGAATACCAACTAACTTTCAGGCTGATTTTCCTCGGGCCCCTCCCGCCCGTCGAAGGGACGAGCCATGCCATCAACCCCCACGACCCGCCGCGGCTTCCTCGGCCTCGTCGGCGCGAGCATCCTGGTCGCCGGCTGCGCCGAGAAGCAGTCGGCGTCCAAGGGCACCGCCGTCGCGGCCGACAAGCTGAAGAGCCTGGTGCCGACGCGGGTCCCCTTCGAGATCCCTGGGCTCAAGCCCGACCTGCCCGGCAGCGAGTTCGTCGCGCCCGGCTTCCTGACCCGCCCCGCCACCATGGCGCAGGCCGTCACCACCAAGCCGCTCACCAGCGGCAAGGAGGTGACCGCCATGACGCCGCTCTGGGGCACCGTGCCGCCCGGCCTCGGCGACAACTCCTACTACGACATCGTCAACGAGCGGCTCGGCGGCCCCGTCCGCTTCAACATCTCCGACGGCAACACCTACGGACAGAAGCTCAGCACGCTGCTGGCCAGCGGCGACGTGCCCGAGATGGTGTGCGTGCCGCAGTGGGAGCTCGTCAAGATCGCGCACTTCACCGAGGCCGCCAACAAGCTCTTCGCCGACCTGTCGCCCTACCTCGCCGGGGACAAGGCCAAGGAGTTCCCGCTCCTCGCCAACTACGACACCGCCGCCTGGCAGTACAGCGTCTTCGGCGGCGTGCTCCAGGGCATCCCGTGGCAGAACGACCCGTTCCCGTTCGCCACCTTCGTCCGCCAGGACATCCTCAAGGAGCTGGGCCTGGAGCACCCGAAGAGCGGCGACGACCTGCTCGCCCTCGGCAAGGCCATCACCGACCCGAAGAAGAAGCGCTGGGCCTTCGGCGGCGGCATGGAGCAGGAGATGCAGCGGGCCTTCGGCGCGCCCCGCGAGTGGCGCAAGAAGGCCGACGGCACCCTGGAGTACAAGTACGAGACCCCCGAATGGGCCGCCGCCATCGAGTTCATGACCAAGCTCTTCGCGGCCGGTCACGTGCACCCCGACATCGTGGCCAACAAGGACGCCGACAACAAGGGCATCTTCGGCAGCGGCCAGATGGTGATCTACCGCGACGGCCTCGGCTCCTGGCACGAGAACCTGGGCCGCTTCCAGGCCGACAACCCCAAGTTCGACCAGCAGATCGTCGCCCCCTACCCGGCCCAGGCCGGCGGCCGGACCATCGTGTGGCGCAACGAGCCCGCGAGCATGTTCGCCTTCATCAAGAAGGGTCTCGGCGACGCCCGCACCCGCGAGCTCATCGCGCTCGCCAACTGGACCTCCGCGCCGTTCGGCACCCAGGAGTACGAGCTGGTCTTCAACGGCGTCGAGGGCAAGCACTACACGGTCGAGAACGGCAAGATCAAGCAGACCGCGCTCGGCCGCAAGGAGGTCGCGCCCACGTACATGTTCCTGTCCGGCCGGCCGAGCGCCAACGAGAAGAGCCAGTACGAGGGCCTGGTCCAGGCGCTCTACGACTGGGAGACGCAGGCCGCCACGCTGCTGGAGAACGACCCCTTCGTGGGCATCCGGGTCGAGACGCCGTCCAAGATGGCGGGCCTCGTCACCCCCACCGAGGACAAGATGCAGGAGATCTTCCGCGGCAAGCGCCCGATCTCGGAGTGGCCGAAGATCGTCAAGGAGTGGCAGGACCAGGGCGGCAACGAGGCGCGCGAGTTCTACATGAAGGTCGCGCGCGAGAACGGGCGGCTGTGAGGGGCCCGGCGTGGGCGTGATGACCGAACGGCCGATCAGGCTGGACAGCCCCCCGGCGCGGGACGAGCACAAGCTCACCTGGCGGGCCAAGCTGCGGCGCGACCGGTCGCTGCTGCTCATGAACCTGCCGATGCTGCTGCTGGTGCTCGCCTTCTGGTGGGTGCCGGCGCTCGGCAACATCATCGCCTTCCAGGACTACAACCCGTACACGGGGGGCATCCTGGAGAGCCCCGTCATCGGCTTCACCAACTTCGCGCTGCTCTTCCAGGACCCCCAGTTCCTGCGCGCGATGCTCAACACGCTGTCGATCACCGCCTTCCAGCTCGTCTTCTACTTCCCCGTGCCGATCATGCTGGCGCTGCTGCTGCACAGCATCGTCTCGGCCCGGCTGCGCGCGTTCGTGCAGGGCGTGGTCTACATGCCGTACTTCTTCTCCTGGGTGCTGGTCGTGGCCATCTTCCAGCAGATGTTCGGCGGGGCCGGGCTGCTCGCCCAGCTCCTGCGCGAACGCGGCCACGAGGGCGTGGACTGGATGACGAACTCCGACACGTTCATCCTGCTCATCACCACCCAGACCATCTGGAAGGACGCCGGCTGGGGAGCGATCATCTTCCTGGCCGCGCTCAGCACCATCGACCCCAACCTGTACGAGGCCGCCGCCGTGGACGGGGCCCGCCGCTGGCGGCGCCTGTGGCACATCACGCTGCCAGGGCTGCGCCCCGTGATCGTGCTGCTGCTCATCCTGCGGCTCGGGGACGCGCTCAACGTCGGCTTCGAGCAGTTCATGCTGCAGCGCAGCGCGGTCGGCAGCGGGGCGTCGGAGGTGTTCGACACGTTCGTGTACTGGTCGGGGCTGCGTACCGGGGACCTGGGGTACGGGGCGGCGGCCGGCCTGTTCAAGGGGCTGGTCGGGCTGCTGCTGATCCTGGCGGCGAACCGGGTGGCGCACGCGCTCGGCGAACGAGGGGTGTACTCGCGATCATGACCACTCTGACGTCCCGGCCGCGGCGACCCGCCCGGCTGGCTCCCTGGGAGGAGCGGCCCTCCCCCGCCGGGCAGCTCGGCAAGGGCGCGATCATCACGCTGATCGTGCTCGCCGTGCTCGGGCCGCTCTACACGATCGTCCTGACCAGCCTCAGCCCGGCCGCCACCGTCAACCGGGCGGGTGGGCTGGTGCTGGTGCCGGACGGCATCACCGTCGAGGCGTACCGGCAGATCTTCTCCGACACCGTGGTCAGCAGGGCCGTGCTGGTGAGCACGGGGGTGACCCTGGTGGGGACGCTGATCAGCACCGGGGTGAGCGTGCTGGGGGCGTACTCGCTGTCGCGCCCCGGCTCCTTCCTGCACCGGCCGCTGCTGTTCAGCATCCTGCTGATGTTCGTCTTCTTCCCCGGGATCATCCCCGTCTACCTGATGGTGAGCGGGCTCGGGCTGAAGGACAGCTACTGGTCGCTGATCCTGCCGACGGCCGTGTCGGCGTTCAACGTGGTGGTGCTGCGCTCGTTCTTCATGAACATCCCCGGCGAGGTGCTGGACAGCGCCCGCATCGACGGGGCCGGCGAGTGGCGCATCCTGTGGCGGATCGTGCTGCCGATGTCGAAGGCGGTGACGGCCGTCGTCGCCATGTTCTACGCCGTCGGCTACTGGAACGCCTGGTTCAACGCGATGCTCTACATCGACGACACCCGCAGGTGGCCGCTCGCGCTGATCCTGCGCCAGTACGTCGTCGACTCCAACCCGCTGCCGGCGGCGACGGCCGGGGTCACCGGGGACGCCCCGCCGACCCTGGCCATCAAGATGGCGATCGTGGTGATCGCGGTGCTGCCCGCCCTGATCATCTACCCGTTCGTCCAGCGGCACTTCACCAAGGGCGTCATCGTCGGGGCCGTGAAGGGATGACGCCCGTGGTGGTGCCTGGCGGCCGTCCCCGCCCGTCGAGCCTCCGCCCGCGCCGGGCGGAATCGGCGGCGCGGTCCACGACTGGCTAGTGCCACCAGTCGCTGGCCGGGGGATCGATCATGGGCAGCGAGTCCTTGGGCAGGCCGGCGGGGGCGGCGACGGAGACGGTGACGGCGTCGGAGGCGATCCGCTCGACGTCCTCCACGAGCCACTCGTCCTTGACATGCGCGGGATCGACGGCGTAGCCGCCGCCGGTGCCGTCCGGGTTGTCCCACATCACCACGTACCCGACCTTCATCCCGGCGGCCTTCAGGTCGGCGCTGACCCGCGCGACCGGCTTGCCCCTGGGTCTGTACCCCTTGATCACGCCCGCGCCCGGAGCGACGTCGATCTGCACCGGGGTGGCATAGAGCTCGCCGGGGGCCGCCGGACGGCCGATCCCGACGACGAGCCGCCCCGTCACACCGACCGGGATGGACACCTTGCCGCACCAGACCGAGCGGCAGCCGTCCTCCCTGGTGCTGATCATGATGCCGCCGCCCTTGGGATACGTGCCCTCCACGAGCGCCGGGCCGATCAGCTTGCCGACGTCCTCCGGCGCGACCGGGGCCTTGCGCACGTCGACGTCCAGGCCGATCGCCCGGAACGCCTCGGCGAACTTGCCCACGTCGGCCGCGGGGTCGTTGATCTCCACCTCGATGATCTCGCCGCCGGTCCTGCCGTCGTCGCCGGCTCTGAGCGAGACGGCGGCGTTGGCGTACTCCGTGGCGGGGCCGCCGAACGGCGTCCAGACGACGAGCGCTGCGGCCAGCCCGGCCGCCACCAACCCGAGCCCGAGACCGCGCCGCACGGCCACGCGCCCGCGCCCGCTCCGGACGGGCTCACGCTCGGTCTCCATGATCGACTCCATCAGCGCCCGCGCCCCCGCGCCGGACGCCTGCCCCGCGGGCTCGCCATCCAGGTCCTCGTCCCGTACGCGGGCGAGATCGGCGATGTTCACAGCGTGCTCCCTCCGGGGGATGTTCATAGCCGGCTCCCTTCGAACGCGACGGCGCGCGAGTGCTGGACGCCTGCCTCGGCCAGTCTCCGGGCGAACCTCCTGCGCGCGCGATAAAGCCTGACTCGTACGACATTTGCTGATATCCCGAGCACCTTGGCGATCTCGGAAGGGCTCAGCCGCTCCCACGCGACCAGCGCCAGCAACTCCCTGTCGTCATCAGGCAGCGACCTGAACACCTGCCCGAGCTGGGAGAAATCCTCGCCCGGCAGCTCGGCGGCGAACGGCGAGGCGGCGAGCTGCGCCCGCAGCGCGGCGGTGCGTTGCTCGTGGCGGCGCTCGCCGCGCCGCTGGTTCGCCAGGACCTTCCTGGCCACGCCGAAGAGCCACAACCTGGCCTCGTCTTCTTGCGGGACCTCCTCGATACGACGCCAGGCGACCATGAACGTCTCGGCCACGACGTCCGCGGCGTCGTCCGGGTCGGGACAGCGGCGCAACGCGTACCCGAGCAGAGGCCGGTACGAGGAGGCGTAGAGCTCCTCGAAGCGCCTCTCGGGATCTGCTCCCACTTGGGCTCCTCACTTGGGGCGTTTGACACTCAACCCCATGTCCGGCAATTCCGGAGCATTACCGAACGGAAGGAGATTTCCCGATATGGGCGTTGATCGCGTCGTCCCGTCCCGAGGAACGGCGTCAGCGCCCGCCGTAGTGATCGCCGGTCGACAGGCGGTAGGCGGCGTACGCGGTGACGCCGTACGCCAGGTGCGGCATGACGTCCGAGATCCAGTCCGTGGCCGACCACGAGCGCGGATCGGTGGTGCCGAGCATCGTCAACGGGGCGTTGGAGCCCACCATGGCCAGCGCCGTGAGCGCCAGCACCCCGACCGGCCACGACGGCCGCCACCGCGCGGCCGCGAGCCCGTAACAGAGCGCCGCCCCGGCCCCGGTCGCGTAGCCGAGCAGCGAGCCCAACGCCTCCTTGCGATTGCCCGCCCGCTCCCCCTCCCCGAGGTCCACGTCGGCCAGGCCCGCCATCTTCTCCACGGCCTGCTGGGGCGTGCTGCTGGCCGGGCGGGCGCGGATCGCCATGTCGAGGTAGGTGACGACGTTGAGCGCGCTGGTCCCGGCGGCTCCGGCGATCAGACCTCTCACGAGCGTGTGCATGCCCGCCCGCTACCCGGGGGTCCTCGCGTTACGCCGTGCTATTGCTATGACAGGAGAAGCGGCTGACATGGGAGAACACACGTCCTCGGGCGCCGAGGGCGACTGTGAAGTTCTGAGGCTCAGTCGTGAAGACACCCGCATGAGGTCAGTCAAGCGGCTTACGCTGTCGACGTGGTCCGGTCTGTGGTGTTCGACATCGGCGAGACGCTGGTCAGCGACGATCGGTATTGGGGGTCATGGGCTGACTGGCTCGGGGTGTCCCGCCACACGATGTCGGCGCTCGTCGGCGCGGTGACGGCGCTCGGCTTGGACAACGCCGAAGCGCTCCGTATGATCCGCCCCGGCATCGACCTCCAGGCGGCGTACAGGGATCGCGAGAACGCCGGCCGAGGTGAGTATCTGGACGACACCGACTTGTACCCCGACGTGCGGGATGGGCTTCAGGCCCTGCAGGACATGGGCCTACGCGTCTGCATCGCCGGGAACCAGACAGCCAAGGTCGGCGAACTGCTGCGCGGCCTGCGCCTTCCCGCCGACGCCATCGCCACCTCGGCGGAATGGGGTGTGGCCAAGCCGGATGTCGCCTTCTTCGACCGCGTCATCAAGCTCGCTGACGCGCCCCCCGGAGAAACGCTCTACGTCGGCGATCATCCTGTGAACGATGTCATTCCAGCCAAGGCTGCGGGCCTCGTCACCTGCCTCATCCGACGGGGACCATGGGGGCTTCTCTGGAGCGACGACCCGGCCGTACCTGCCGATCTGCGCATCAGCGGGCTCGCAGACCTTCCCGCTCTCCTGCGGAACTGACCGGACGGAGCCCTCATGCCCTCGGCGAGGAAAACCAGCGCGGGCGCGGGAGATCGCATCGCGGCGATCCGCAGCACGCGCCGCATGACGCAGAGCGATCTCGCACGGGCAGCGAACGTCTCCCTCAGCATGATCCGAAAGCTGGAACAAGGAAGCCGAAACCCGGGCGACACCGTTCTCGATGCCATCGCCGCGGCCCTTGGTGTCGATCCGTCGCAGCTTCTGCATGGAACCAACCGCACAGACAGCCGGGTCCACGGCGCGATCCCCCTCCTGCGCCAGGCGATCACCACCTGCGACTTTCCCGACGAGGGTCCAGTGCGCCCCCTGCCTGAGCTGCAAGTCGCCGCACGCGAAGCGGTCCGGTGGCGCTTGGAATCCCAGTACGTCCGGCTGTCTTACGTGCTTCCTGAGCTGATCACGGAACTCGTTCGAGGATGTCGGACGGCATCTGCTCTCGCACCGCTGTTGGTCACCTCGTACCGCGCGGCCGACGCAGTCGCCTACAAGTACGGCTATCTGGACCTATCGGCCCGGCTGATCGACCTGATGCGCCAAACCTCCATGCTCGTGGATGACCCGCTGCTCGCGGCGTCAGTGGCTTACGTACGGACCGAAGTCTTCTTCGCCACGCACACCTGCGGAGCGGGACTACGGGCCCTCGAATGCGAGATCGACCGCCTTAGCACCCGTAAGGACACGAGTCTCCAGTACATGGGCGTACTGGGGTCGCTGCACATGCGCGCTGCCGTCGTCGCGGCCCGCGCCGGTCAGGTGGAAGACGCCTTGAGCCATCAGGTCGAGGCTCAGCGGCTCGGCGGCATCGTCCCCGAGGGCATCTATTACGGGACGGCCTTCGGGCCGGACTCGGTGCGCATCCATGAGGTCTCGTTCGCCGTCAGTCTCGGCGATGGCCATCTGCGGCCTGCTCTCGACATCGGGGACACCTGGGCGCCACCGTCCAGCATGTCCGCCGAACGCCGGAGTGGCTTCTTCATCGAGTTGGCGCGTGCCCGACTTTGGGCCGGCATGAGAGACGCCGCCTTCGACGCGTTGAGAAGCGCACGCCGGATCGCGCCGCAACACACGCGTGAGCACCGCTGGGTACGCGAGGACGTCGGGACGCTCCTGCGCCTCCACCGCGCCAGCAGTGACGAACTGTGCGCCTTCGCCGATTGGCTTGGCTTGTCCTGACAGCTCGCGCGTAACACACGGTGTGTCATTTCACGTTTACTCCGCGCATCAGGATTGGGGTCGTCCAAGCCGGTGACGCAGGCAGGAGCCTCACAACCACTGCCTGCTGAAGCGGACCCGCCACCGATGCCTTACATCGCCGACGGGTCCCTGATCATGATGGTGGTCCTGACCCATGACACACGAGAGGGACGCAGCCGCCGATCGTCCGGTGTTCGCCGGATGGCGGATCATGCGCAGTGACGCCGGACGGTTCTGGGCGACGCGTGAGCGGCCGTTCTCCCGGGCCGTCGAGGACGCGGGCGCGCACCGTACGGTCGACGCCGACGACCTGGTGAAGCTGTGCCAGGCCATCGCGGAGCAGGAGAGCATCGCTGAGCGGACTCGCCCATCCCTATGGATGGCCCGGTGACCGCGTCCGCCGTCGTTCTCGCTCGACCTGATGCCATCGCGGAGGAGGATTGTCCGGGCATCTCGCCGCATCCGGCCGCGCCACGCTCGGAGCGTACGGCGCTGCGATGGATCGGGCAGGGCCTCGCGCCCGGCCGGGTCGTCGCGTACACCTGCTCCTGCCGGATGACCGCCTACGAACTGGTCGCCTGCGGCGGCGTCTACCAGATCCGCCGCCGCACCTCTCCTCGCCGGGGCGTGCCGCCCGTGTCCTGGACGGCCGATCGGTGGCGCCGCGGGGAAGCGCTCGAATGGTGGCGCCTCCTGCTCGCCGGTCAGGCCCGATGAGCCGCCCCGCCGATCGGGTGTCGAGCCCGGCCGACGGAGCCGCGGGCGGACTGACGTACACCTAGGGCATTCAAAGCCCTGCCTTGCACGACGTCGAGGGCACGTCCTAGCCATAAGGCGGCATAATTCCTGGTCCAGCGCGTCTGGGGCCGGGCATCCGGGAGAGCGGGAGAGGGCTGGAAGCCCTCTCGCCCGGGGATCGGGGCGGAGCCTCGATCCCCGAGGAGGGGCGCCCGAGCGGAGCGAGGACCTTTTGGGGTGGGCTCCCGGCGGCCCACTTGGTGAACGGGCGACGGGTGGGTGCCGGGGAGCCCACCTACTAGGCGGGGGTGCAGGTGAGGGTGGGGGTGGTGGCGGTGCCGGAGCCGTTGAAGCCGAACGATGTGGAGGCGTTCGCCGCCAGGTTGCCGTTGTAGCCGACGTTCGTCACGGTCACGTTCGTGCCTGACTGAGTCACGGTGCCGTTCCACAGGGAGGTGATGGTCTGGCTGCCTGGCCAGGTCCAGGTGACCTTCCAGCCGCTGATCGACGAGGAGCCGGTGTTCTGGACGGTGACTTCGGCGCCGAAGCCGCCCGGCCAGTTGTTGCCCGGCTTGTACGTGGCCGTGCAACCGGTGCCGGTCGTCGGGGTCACGGTCGGGGTGGCCGTCCCCGTCGGGGTGACGGTGGCGGTCGGGGTGACGGTGGCGGTCGGGGTCACGGTCGCGGTCGGGGTGACGGTGACCGGGGGGCCGGTGCGGTCGCCGTAGATGATGCCGCGGCCGTTCGTGCCCAGGTAGACCCGGCCGTACACGCGCGGGTCGCCCGTCAGCGCCTCGCCCATGTTGCCCCACTGGTGCTTGTCGTCGTTGATGCGCAGCCAGCTCGACCCGCCGTTGTCGGAGCGGTAGAGGCCGGTGACGTTGTCGATCGTGGCGACCGTGTAGATCGCCTGGTACGTCGCCCCGGGCGCCGCCTTGCCGAAGCCGACGTTCACCGACTTGGTGATGCCGCTGACCTTGGTGAAGGACGTGCCGCTGTTGGTGGAGTGCCAGAGGCCGCCGTCGCCGGCGACCCACAGGTCGCCCTCGATGCCGGGCACGGCCTTGAACTTGCCCGTGGCAGGCAGGCCGGTCGCGGCGGTGGCGGTGAACGTGGCGCCGCCGTTCGTGCTGAGGTAGAGGCGGCCGCCGCTCAGGCCGTAGAACTTGCTCGCGTTGACCCGGTCGGACTCGACCACGGCGTCCGTCGGCAGGCCGGAGGCGGTCTGCCAGGAGTTGCCGTAGCCGACCGAGTAGACGGGCGTGACGCCCTTGGGCGCCCACACGAAGCGGGAGCCGTCGGCCGCGGCGGCCACCGTGCCGCCCTCGTTGACGCCGCCCGGCTCGGTGCCCTGGAACCAGTTCGCGCCGCCGTCCGTGGAGAAGGCGACGTGGCTGTCGTTGGGGCGGTCGGCGTCGGTGAAGTTGCCGGCCCTGACCATCACGGACGGGTTCTTCTCGGCGTAGTCGAGGCTGGTGGTCGAGGTGAACAGCGGCTGGGTGAACATCATCGGCGGTACGGCGTCCAGGTTGGTGTGGCGGAAGCCGGCGATGTCGCCGAGGCCGCTGATCAGGGGCGCGCCGCTGGGCGGGCTGATCAGGTCGAGCACGGCGGTCTCCTCCAGGCCCTTGGCCATGGGCCGGATGGTGAACTGGCCGCCCGCGTCCCATTGGGTGAGGTTCTCGGTGCCGTAGACGGTGGCGCCGGTGCCGTACATCATCCGGTTGGAGTCGAAGGGGTCGATCTCCAGCGACTCGGTCATCCAGCCGAGCTTGGGGGTGACCTCGGGCGGCTGCGGGTTGGTGCCGAAGGTCAGCCACGGGTTCTCGGTGATGTTCATGGTGTAGCGGAAGCTGCGGTTCGGGTACGACGTCCAGTCCCAGACCCGGGTCCAGGTGGCGCCGGAGTCGGTGGAGCGGAAGAAGATGACGTCCGGCCACCAGGAGATCTGGGTGGCGACCATGAGCGTGCCGGGCTTCTGCCGGTCGATGGTGAGGCCGCTGTAGCCGAAGTAGTCGTCGCTGGAGGAGGACGGGACGGGGCTGATCTGTGTCCACGTCCCGGTCGCGGTGGCGTAGCGCCACACGTCGCCCTTGGCCCCGTCGTACGGGCCGCCGGTGTCGCTGGTCGCGATGTAGAGGTAGCCGTTGACCGTGTCGAGCACGCCCTTGTGGGCGATGTACCCGGTGGGCTGGCCGGCGAGGCGCGACCAGGTGGCGCCGCCGTCCGTGGTGCGGTAGACGGTGTTCTCCTTGTCGGCGACGCCCACGTAGATGGTCTTGGTGGCGGTGCCGGCGCTGGAGGAGCGCTTGTCGTAGGTCACCCAGACGACGCCGGGGCGGTGGCTGAGGTAGCCGTTGGCGTCATTGGGGTCCTGGGCGTAGTTGCCGGCGTTCGGGAAGCTGGCGACCTTGGCCCAGGTGGCGCCGTAGTCGGTGCTGCGCCAGAGGCCGTTGCCGTTGGGCGTGCCGAAGTAGAGCACGCGGTTGTCGTTGGGGTCGACCGACAGCGCCTCGCCCATGCCGCGTCCCGGCATGTTGCCGCCGAGCTTGAACGGCAGCGCCGTGACCTGCCAGGTGTCGCCCTTGTCGGTGGAGCGCAGGATGGCGCCGTTGTTGGGGTCCCAGCTGTTGGTGTACATGCCGACGGCGGCGTACACGCGGTTGGTCTGTACGGGGTCGGTGGCGAGGCTGATCACGCCGTTGTAGCCCCATTTGTCCCAGCCGACCCAGTCGAGCAGCGGAGTCCAGGACTTGGTGGACTGGTTCCAGCGGTACGCGCCGCCGATATCCGTGCGGGCGTAGATGAGGTTGCGTTCCGTCGGGTTGAAGACGATCCCGGGGACGAACCCGCCGCCGTCGATGCGTACGTTCTTGTACGCGTACGGATCCGAGGCGACCGCCGAGACCGGCGTCATCCTGACGACGGCCACCACCAGCAGGACGGCGAACGTCGCCAGGCAGGCCAATAACCTTTTTCGCATGCGCGGCTCTTCCTTTCCGGGCACGCCGGAGGGCGGCCCCAAGGCATCGGATGACCGCCATGCACGAGCAGAGTGCGAGACCCTGACCGTCTCCGCGCCTTCCGCGCATGAGCTTCCCCAGAAGGCTCACACATCGCGGCGTCGGAGGTCAATAGTTTGGACGTACAACGAATTAAAGGAGCAACTGACGTGCTGGAGTTCGAGGACACCTTCGACGGCGACCGCCTGGACGAGACGAAGTGGGTCCCCTACTACCTGCCCCAATGGAGCGGCCGGGAGGCGGCGCGGGCCCGCCACCGGCTGGGCGGCGGCCTGCTGCGGCTGCGTGTCGAGGAGGACCAGCCCGCGTGGCACCCGGAGGCCGAGGGCGAGCTGCGGGTGTCCTCGCTCCAGACGGGCGTGTTCTCCGGGCCGGTCGGCAGCGCCGTCGGCCAGCACGGGCGCGGCGGCCTGACGGTCCGCGAGGAGCAGGCCGCGCGGCGACTCTACACGCCGCAGTACGCCCGGATCGAGATGCGCGCCAAGGCCCTCGACGACCCGGACTCGATGGTCGCGCTCTGGATGATCGGCTACGAGGACGCGCCGGAGCGCTCGGCCGAGATCTGCGTCGCCGAGATCTTCGGCAAGGACGTCGGCCCGGACCGCTCAAAGGTCGGCATGGGCGTGCACCCCTTCGGCGACCCGTCCATCACCGACGACTTCACCGTGGAGGAGCTGCCGATCGACGCCCGCGAGTTCCACGTCTACGCCGCCGAATGGACCCCTGAGCAGGTGTCGTTCGAGGTGGACGGGCGGCACGTACGGACGGTGCGGCAGTCGCCGGCCTACCCGATGCAGCTCATGCTCGGCGTCTACGAGTTCCGTCCTGGCTCCGGCACGTACCCGAAGGAGTTCACCGTGGACTACGTGCGAGGCTACGCGCGCGGACCTCGATAGCCGCCCAGAGCGCGATCGCGATGTAGAGGACCTGCTCGGGGACGCGCTGCCACAGCGGGGTCGCGGGCTCGCCGCCGAGGGTGACGTCGTTCAGCGCGGCGTACACGTTCGCCGGCAGCATGGCGGCGAACAGCAGCGCCAGGCAGATCCCCGCGGCCCGCCGGGTGCGCTCCAGCACGAGCCCGGCCGCCCCGGCCAGCTCCAGCACGCCGGTCAGATAGACGACGAAGGCGGGGAACGGCACGAAAGGCGGCACCATCGCCACCATGTCGGCGTGGTTCGGCATGAACGTCACGCTCGCCGGGACGAAGTGCGCACTGGCCGTCATGACCAGCATGACGGCCAGCCCGTGGGCGGCGCTGACCCGCCAGGTGGCGAACCGGGTCACGCCCAGCGCGCCCAGCGACCGGAACGCCAGGGTGGCGACCAGCAGGACGATTACCGTCATCACGACTCCCTCATTGGATAGCAGCACTATCTATACACTAGATAACTCTACTATCCAAGAGGAGGGTTCCGTGGCGGCCACGACCATGCTCATGGCCGCCACGGAACGTCTCATCGGGCCGGGCTCATCGGGCCGGGTTCATCGGGCCAGGGCGAAGTCCTTCAGCCGCAGATCACCCTTGAACACCAGGTACAGCGCGCCCGAGCCGGCCTTCACCGTCGCGCTCACCGACCCGTACTGGTAGATCCCGCCCGTGGCGGGCACCGGCACGGTGGCGAGCAGCGGGCCGGTCGGCGAGCCGGAGCGCACCTCGAACGAGCCGCCGCCCGCCGACGCCACCGCCGCCGTCAGCCGCGAGCCCCACGACGCCTTGGTGAACGACACCCAGTCGCCCGCCGAGCCCTCGACGACCTCGCCGGCGACCTTGCTCTCGTCGGCGAAGACGACGCCGGAGTAGTCGTCGAAGTCCATCGCCCGGGTGGTCCGCGTCAGGTCGCGGACCGGGACGCTCTCGCCCGACACGCGCAGCCTCGTGGTCTGCCTGATCCGGTCGGAGGCCGAGCCGACGAGCACGTCATGCGTGGCGGTCTCGACGACCCACTTGCCGCGCGTGTGGTCCCACACCGCGAGGTCGGACTTCTTCAGCGGGAAGGTGAGCGTGCGGCTCTCGCCGGGGTTGAGCGTGACCCGCTGGAAGCCGCGCAACTGCTTGACCGGCTGGACGAAACGGGACTCGCGCTGGTGCGTGTAGAGCTGCACGACCTCGTCGCCGCGGACCCGGCCGGTGTTGGTGACCTTGACGCTCACCTGCTCGCCCTGGACCCTGAGCGCCTGGTAGCCGAAGCTGGTGTAGCTCAGCCCGTGCCCGAAGGCGTAGAGCGGCTTGTCCTTCCCGTACAGGTAGGTCATGCCGGTCTTGGTCAGGTCGTAGTCGAACCTGCTCGGCAGGTCGTCGCTGGCCGGCCAGGTCTGGGTGAGCCGGCCCGCCGGGTTGACGTCGCCGAAGAGCACGTCGGCGACCGCGTGCCCGGTCTCCGCGCCCGCGTGCGTGGTCCACAGCAGCGTCGGGGCGTCCACGATGACCGGGTAGCTGGTCTCCAGCACCACGACGGTCCTCTTGTTGGCCTTGCGCACGGCCTCGATGAGCCGCCGCTGCCCCTCGCCGAGCTGCAGGTTCGGCCGGTCGTGGAACTCGCGGCCGGACACGAACGGGTGGCTGCCCACGACCACGACCGCGACCTCCGCCTTGGCGGCCTGCGCGGCGGCCTCGGCGATGCCGTCGGAGACGACCTCCTTGCCGAACTTCGCGGCCTCGGCCTTCGGGGCCAGGGCCAGGGCGCCGTCCGCGGTGACGGTCACGTACGGGTCGGACAGCCCGAACCAGCCCTCGACCGTCTCATAACCGGCGTACCGGATGAGGTAGCTGCCGTCGGACTGCCGCTCCAGGGCGAACTGCTGCTGCACGTACCAGCCGTCGGGCTCGGCGTCGTCGGTGTCGAGCGAGCGCCAGTCGCCGCCGAGCAGCTTGCCGTTGCCCGCGTTGCGCAGCGTGGAGACGCCGCCGGTCCAGTCGGTGAGGTCCCACTGGGAGGCGGCCGTGGGCGCGGTGTCGAGCAGCGCGGCGTTGTCGTCGGGGCCGGTGCCGGTGGCGGTGACGTACTTGCCGGAGGCCAGGTGCTTGAGCGCGACGCGCTCCAGCCCCTGCCCGGTGCTCACGTCGCTCACCCGCTCCTTGATCCCGGCGAGCGGCGTCACCTGGTACGGGAACTGCCCCGAGTACCAGTCCCGGTGCAGCCGGTCGGCCAGCGGCCCGACCACGGCCGCCGACTTCGGCTTCGCCAGCGGCAGCGTCCCGGAATTGCGCAGCAGCACGGCGGCCTTGGCCGCGGTCTCCCTGTTGAGCTTCTGGTTCGCCGGAGTGTTGATCACCGCCGGCGTGATCTTCTTGTACGGCCCGCCGTCCGGGTCGAAGTGCCCGAGCCTCGTCCTGATCGACAGCACGTGCCGCACCGCGTCGTTGACGTCGGACTCGGCGATCAGGCCCTGGTCCAGCGCCGACTTGAGATGCGTGATCATCGGGCCGCTGTTGCTGTCGTCGATGGTGTAGCTGTCGAGCCCCGACTTCAGCACGGCGGCGAACGCCTCGGGCTTGTTGTCGTAGTAGTGCTCCAGGTCGGTGAGCGCGTGCGGCCCCCAGGCGTCGCTGACGTTGTAGAGGGTCTTGCCGGTCCACGAGCGGACCACGGCGTCGAGGTCCGGGTTGACGTGGTTCGGGCGGCCGTTGACCAGGTTGTAGGAGGCCATGACGCCGGTCGCCGCGTCCGCCGAGATCGCCGTCTTGAACGCCTGCTCGTAGTACTCGTGCTTGAGCTTGGGCGTCAGGTTGGAGGAGGTGATCCCGCGATCGGTCTCGTTGTTGTAGGCGAGGTAGTGCTTCAGCACCGGCGCGGTCTTCAGGTAGAAGGGGTCGTCGCCCTGGAGGCCCTTGCCGTACGCGGTCGAGATCGCCCCCGTCAGGTACGGATCCTCCGAGTAGCCCTCCTCGTTGCGCCCCGCCCGCGGATCGCGCAGCAGGTCCACCACGGGAGCCCACACCTGGGTGCCCCACACCACCGGGTCGGCGGCGTTGTAGCCGCGCGCCTCGTCGCCGACGGCCGAGCCGACCTTCTTGATGAGGGCCGGGTCCCAGGTGCTGGCCAGGCCCACGGCCTGCGGGAACACCGTGCCGCTGGCGAACTTCTGCCGCCAGCCGTCGTTCAGGTCGTTGGACCAGGCCACGCCGTGCAGGGCCTCGGTGCCGTTCTTGTGGTAGGCGATGCCGAGGCGCGGGATCGCGGCCTGCGACTGGTGCAGCAGGCCCAGCTTCTCGTCCAGCGTGAGCCGGCCGAGCAGATCGTCCACCCGCTGCTCCAGGGGCAGGCGCGGGTTCTGGAACGGGAAGTCCGCCACTGTACCGCCCGCCTGGGCGGCCGGCGCCGCGAGCAGCGAGGCCGCCAGGGTCAGGGTGGCTAATAAGGGGACACGTGAACGCATGGGCACTCCGTCACTTGATGGCGCCGACCGTCACACCTCGGGTCAGCGTGCGCTGGAAGATCAGGAAGAAGGCGACCGCCGGCACGATGCCGAGCAGGGCGGAGGCGCTGGACATGGTGGCGTCCATGTACTTCTCCCCCTGCAGGACGGCGAGGGCGACGGGCACCGTCTGGGTGTCGTTGGAGATGAGGAAGACGAGCGGCAGGAAGAACTCGTTCCAGGTCCAGATGAAGAAGAAGATCAGCAGGACGTTGAGCGTGGGCCTGCTGATCGGCACCACGATCTGCCACAGGGCGCGCAGCCGCCCCGCGCCGTCGATGGCCGCGGCCTCCAGGATCTCCTTCGGGAACTGGCCCAGCACCGCGCTCAGCAGGTACGTGCCGAACGCCGCCTGGATCACGGTCATGACGATGATCACGGCGAGCTGGGTGTCGTACAGCCCCACGGCCTTGGCCAGGTAGTAGAGCGGATAGGCCAGCGCCTCCTGCGGCAGCGTGTTGGCCACCAGGAACAGCACCAGGATCGACAGCCGCCCCTTGACCCGGCCGATGCCCAGCGCGTACGCGTTGAGCACCGACAGCACCACGGCGAGCACCGCCACGGAGCCGCTGATCAGGAAGCTGTTCCAGAGCTTGCCGCCGAAGCCGACCCGGTTCCAGAAGTCGACCAGGCCCTGGAGATAGAGCCCGTCCGGCAGGGCGAGCGGCCCCTGCGTGCTGTAGTCCGCCGGCGACTTGACCGCGTTGAGCGCCACCAGCGCGAACGGGAACAGCATGACGACCGCGAGCACGGCTAGCGCGGCCAGCACCGCCCAGCGCCCCGGCCCCCTCACTGCTCACGCTCCTGGACCCGCAGGAACAGGAACGTCACCACGATGATGATCAGTGCCAGTACCGTGGCGATGGCCGAGCCGTACCCGACGTTGCTCTTCTGGAAGAAGTTCAGGTACGAGAAGTACGACGGCACCATGGTCGCGTTGCCCGGCCCTCCCCTGGTCAGCACGAAGATCGGCCCGAACACCTTGAGCGCGGCGATCGTGCACGTGAGCAGCACCACGAAGATCTCCGGCCGGATCTGCGGGATCGTGATGTGCCAGAACCTCCGGAACCAGGAGGCCCCGTCGATCTCGGCCGCCTCGTAGTAGGCCGGATCGACGCGCTGCAACCCGGCCATGAAGATGACGACCGGATAGCCGAGCTGGAACCACACCATGACGGCCATGACCGTGGCCAGCGCCAGGTCGGGGTCGCCGAGCCAGTCGAGGTCCAGGCCGAGCATCTCGTTGACGGCGCCGTACGACGGGTGCAGGAGCCAGCCCCACACCACGCCGGCCACCGCCACCGGCAGGACCTGCGGCAGGTAGTACGCCGCGCGCAGCGCCGAGGCCGTGCGCGGCCCGAACCGCTTGCCGATGTAGTCGAACAGCGCCGCCGCCAGCACGAGGCCGATCGCGGTCGGCACGACGGCCATCGCCACGATCAGCCCCGCGTTGTGCTGGAACGACTGCCAGAACCGCTCGTCCTCGATCAGCCGGGCGTAGTTGTCGAACCCGACCCAGCGCGGCGTGCCCACCCCGGACCAGCGGGTGAGGCTCGCGCCGACGTTCATCAGGAACGGCACCACGATCACGGCCGTGAACAGGACGAGGCTGGGGACCAGGTAGAGCCAGTATCCCCTCGTGCGCACTCTCATTCAGTTGCCTATGTCGGCGAGGTTGTCCTCGTACGGCCCCGCGATCTCGTCCAGCACCTGCTCGGGCGTCTTGCTGCCGTTGATGAGGTTCTGGACGCCGGCCACGAGGACGTCGTAGTAGCCGGGGGCCGGCCAGTCGGGGTAGAAGGCCAGGCCGTCGGTGCTGGTGAGCTTGTTGAAGGTCTCGATCAGCTCCTTGCTCCGGGCGTCGGTGATCGCGGCCGGGTCGGCGGCCACGGGCAGCCCGCCGGAGTTGCCGAGCAGGTTCTGGATGTCCTTGCTCATGGTGATGTCGATGAAGTCGTAGGCCAGGTCCTTGTTCTCCGACTTCTCGGGGACGATCCACAGGTTGCCGCTGGAGCCGGGCGAGAGCGTGGTGCCGGGGAACAGGAAGTGCCCCCACTCGAAGTCCTTGATCGTGGCGGCGACGCGGCCGAACCACCAGCTCCCGCTGATCATCATCGGGAACTTGCCGTTCATGAACGCCACGCCCATGTCCTCGGCCTTGAGGCCGGAGGAGTTCTTGGCGATGTAGCCCTTCTTCACCCAGTCGGCGAAGGTCTGCGCGCCGTAGGTGAACTCGGGACCGTGGAAGTCCACCTTGCCCTGGTAGGACTGGAACGCCGACAGCCACGGCTTCTGCGCCTTGGTGAGCGCGAGCTGGTAGAGGATCTGCTGCGCCGGGTATTCGGCGCCGGCGTTGGCGATGGGCGTCACGCCCGCCTTGACGAAGGTGTCCAGGGCCGCCGTGAACTCCTCGAACGTGGTCGGGACCTCGACCTTGTGCTTGGCGAACAGGTCCTTGTTGTAATAGACCATCACGAACTCGCCGTAGTTGGGGACGCCGTACCAGTTGCCGTTGCCCATGACGCCGCGGTCGTCGTACTTGGCGGTGGTCTGGAGGCCGCCGGGCAGGAGCTTGTCCCAGCCGCGCTTGGCTGCCTCCTCGGTGAGGTCGGTCAGCAGGCCCTGCTTGGACAGCAGCCCGGCGGTGGCGTTGCCCTTGTTGTACTCCATGATGTCGGGCGCCTCGTCGGAGTTCAGCACCATGCTGGCCGTCTTCTGGATCTGCTCGAAGCCCTTGGCCTCGAACTGGACCTTCACGTTGGGGTGCGACGCCTCGAACTTCTTGATCGCCTCGTCCCACGCCTTGCCCATGGCGCTGTCGGCGCTCTCGTAGTGCCAGAGCTTCAGCACGCGCGGCTGGGAGCTCGACGCGGGCGCGGGGGTCTCCGAGCCCGAGCCGCAGGCCGACAGGACCAGGACCGCGGCGGCCAGCACCGCGGCGCCTCTGAATCTCACCATGATCCCTCCAAGGGGGGTGTTACTGAAGGACGGCCCGTGCGGGAGCTCCGGCCACCGGGACGATCTCGATCCCGGTGACGCGCTTCGGGCCGGTGACGGCGACGCGCAGCTCGTCGCCGTGCCTGGTGGCGACGGCGAACGTCACGCCGTCCTCGTCGTGCACGCTGGTGGTGCCGTCGCCGCCCCCGAAGGCGACGAGCGTGATCTCCTCCGGCACGGTCACGGTGTCGCCCGCGTCGGTGACGGGGATGAGCGCGCCGTGCCGGACGTACAGGGGGATCTGGTCGAGCGGCTTCTCTACGGTGATGTACCGGCCGCCGCCGAGGGTGTCGCCGGTCCAGTAGTCGATCCACGTGCCGCGCGGCAGGTAAACCTGGCGGACGCCCTCCGGCGAGGTCATGGGGGCGACGAGCAGGTCACGGCCGAGCAGGTACTCCAGGTCGACCTGCCAGGCGACCGGGTCCTCGGGGAAGTCCACGCAGAGCGCCCGCATCATGGGCGCGCCGGTGGCCGCCGCCTCGACGGCCGCCGAGTAGAGGTAGGGCATGAGCCGGTAGCGCAGCTTGAGCGCGGCCACGGCCTGCTCCTCGACGGCGGGGAACTCCCACGGCTCGCGGGTGGTCGTGCCGTGCAGGCGGACCAGCGGGGACAGGGCGCCGAACTGCGTCCAGCGGACGTAGAGGTCGTCGCTGGGGCGGCCGGTGAAGCCGCCGGCGTCGTGGCTCCAGAACGGCACGCCGGACAGGCCGTGCGCGAGCCCGCCCCTGATCGTGCTGCCCATGGCGGCGTAGCTGGTGTAGGTGTCGCCGTTCCACTGGGCGCTGTGGCGCTGCCCGCCCAGGTACGACGAGCGCGCCCACACGAGGGAGTGCCCGTTGACCTCGCGGGTGACGTCGGCGACGGCGTCGTTGAACAGCAGGGTGTAGACGTTGTGCAGGTCGGTGCCGGTCATGCCGTTGGCGGCCACGGCGTCGGCCGGGACGCCCTCGGCGAAGTCGGTCTTGAAGGCGTCCACGCCCTGGCGCAGCAGGTCGCGCAGCAGCCCCTGGAACCAGGCGACGGCGGCCGGGTTGGTCAGGTCGACGATGCCGCAGGCGGGGAAGGAGCCGTGCCAGCAGTCGGCGACGTACGGCTCACCATGCTCATTTTTCAGGAAATATCCGGCGTCGGCGGCCGGCCCGAACGCCGGGCTCAGGTGCGAAACGTACGGGTTCATCCACAGACAGACCTTGAACCCCATCCCGTGCAGCTCGTCCAGCATCCGCTCCGGCTCGGGGAAGTTCACCGGGTCCCACCGCAGGTCCGACCAGTGCCCGTCGCTCTGCCAGTACGTGTCCAGATGCAGCACGTCGCACGGGATCCCGCGCTCCCTGATCGTGCGCGCCCGGTTCAGCACCCGCTCCTGGCTGTCCACGCAGAACCCGGAGGAGATCCAGGTGCCGAACGCCCACTTCGGCGGCAGCGCGGGCCGGCAGGTCAGCCGGTCGTAGCGGTCCAGGATCTCCGGCGGCGTCGGCCCGGCGATCACGTAGTAGTCGAGGACGTCGTCCGGCACCACCAGCTGCACCACGCTGTGCGTGGACTGGCAGACGTCGAACTCGCTCGGCGCGCCGCTGTCGACCAGCACGCCGTAGCCGCGGCTGGACAGGTAGAGGGGGACGTTCTTGTAGGCGCGCTGCGACTCCGCGCCGAAGGCGTCGAAGTTCCACATGAGCGGCCGCTGCCCGCGCTTGTCCAGCCGGGTGAAGGACTCCCCGAAGCCGGTGAACGCCTCGTCGGGCGCGGCGGCGAAGCTCTCGTGATAGGCGACGGCGCTCCCGCCCGCGCTGGAGCGGCCGAACGGCAGCGTACGCAGCCGGCCGCTGATGTCGATGTGACCGCGGTCCTGCTCGACCAGCGTGCGCCCGGCGGCGTCGGTGAAGCGCAGGTGCCACGGGGCGAGCCGGATCTCGGCCCGCAGCGGGCCCGCGTCCACGACGATCGGCTCGCCCGGCGCGACCCCGGCACGGGCCCCTGAGTACGTGCCGGGGGTCACCAGCTCGATGGCCGCCGCCGAGCGGGGGCGGGCCGCCGCGTCCTCCGACAGCCGCACCCGGATCACGCCCTCGCCGGCCACGCCCACCTGGACGACCAGCGTCTCCTCCGTCGTGGTGACCGCCTTGAGCATCACCTCGGCGCCGTCGGCCGCGACCAGCTCGGCCGAGGTCACCGCCGACAGGCCGCCCTCACCTCGGGTACGGACCGGCAGCTCCGGCGGGTCCGCGACGAAGTACTCGTGCGCGACCAACGGGGGGCGATAGGGCATGGGAGCTCCTTTGAACGGCTGCGCCAACTCCGTGAGTTAGTTTGGTGCCCATACCAACAAACGTCAACGGTTGAGCACGGCCGAGGAGCACAACAAAGCACCGCCGGGGGGTCGGCCCCCCGGCGGTGTTCGCGGAGTGAGGTCAGATGCCCGAGTCGGTCTGCGGCTGCATGAGGCGGCGGGCGGCCTCGGTGATCGAGCCCGACAGCGACGGGTAGACCGCGAAGGTGTGCGCGAGCTGGTCGACCGTCAGCCGCTGCTGCACGGCCACCGAGACGGCGAGGATCAGCTCGGAGGCGCGCGGCGCCACCACGACGCCGCCGAGCACGATGCCGGTGTGCGGGCGGCAGAACACCTTGACGAAGCCGTCGTTGAAGCCCTGCATCTTGGCCCGCGCGTTGGTGGCGAGCGGCAGCTTGACGACGTTGGCCTCGATCTCACCGGCCTCGATGGCCCGCTGCGCCACGCCGACGGCCGCGATCTCGGGGTCGGTGAAGATGTTGGAGGCCACGGTGGCCAGCCGCAGCGGCTGCACGGCCTCGCCGAGCGCGTGCCACACCGCGATGCGGCCCTGCATGGCGGCGACCGAGGCCAGCATGAGCACGCCCGTGCAGTCGCCGGCGGCGTACACGCCGGGCGCGGAGGTGCGCGAGACCTTGTCGACCTTGATGAAGCCGCCCCGGTCGAGCTGGACGCCGGCCTCCTCCAGGCCCATGCCGGAGGTGTTGGGGACCATGCCGACCGTCATCAGCGCGTGGGTGCCCTCGGCCGTGCGGCCGTCCTCCAGGGTGACCACGACGCCGTCGGCGGTGCGCTTGACGGAGGAGGCACGGGAGCGGCCCATGACGTTCATGCCGCGCCGGCGGTAGACCTCTTCGAGCACCTCGGCGCCGTCGGCGTCCTCGTTGGGCATCATGCGGTCGCGGCTGGAGACCAGCGTGACCTCCGAGCCGAGCGAGCGGTAGGCGCCGGCGAACTCGGCCCCGGTCACCCCGGAGCCGACCACGATCAGGTGCTCGGGCAACTCCTCCAGGTCGTAGAGCTGCCGCCAGTTGAGAATGCGCTCGCCGTCGGGCTCGGCACCCGGCAGCACGCGCGGCGTCGCGCCGGTCGCCACGAGCACCACGTCGGCCCTGACGGTGCGGTCGCCGGCCCGCACGACCTGCGGATCGACCAGCCGGCCGCGGGCCTTGATGATCTCGACGCCCTCGGCCTCGACCCGGGCCGCGATGTCGGCGGACTGGGCCCGCGCGAGCTCCTTGACCCGCTTGTTGACCAGCGGCAGGTCGACGCCGACCGTGCCGGCGTCGCCGTCGAGACCGCCGTCGAAGGAGATGCCCAGGGAGGGCGCGTCGAGCAGCGCCTGCTTGCGGACGGAGGTCGCGATCAGCGTCTTGGACGGCACGCAGTCGGTCAGCACGCACGCGCCGCCGGGGCCGTCCTGCTCGACCATCGTGACCTGTCCGCCTAGTTGAGCGGCCACCAGCGCCGCCTCGTAGCCGCCTGGTCCGCCACCGATGATCACGATCCTCGTCACGTGTCCATTCTCGCCCATGCTCCGGCGTGACATCGAACGGGTCGGCCCTCCAAGCGCTAGTCTTGGCTGCTGTGCCTGTGTACGCCGCCTACGGCAGCAACCTCGATCCAGAGCAGATGGCCATGCGCGCCCCGCACTCCCCGATCCGGGGTGTCGGCTGGTTGCCGGGCTGGCGGCTGACCTTCGGCGGGCACGACCCGGCCTGGGGCGGAGCGCTCGCCACGATCGTCGAGGACCCCGACGAGCACGTGTTCGTCGTGCTCTACGACGTGCCCGAGTGGGAGGAGACCTCGCTCGACCAGTGGGAGGGCGCGGTCCGCGGCGCCTACCACAAGGTGCGGCTGCGGGTCCAGACGCTCGACGGCGACGTGCTCGCCTGGTTCTACGTGCTCGACGGCTACGAGGGCGGCCTGCCCTCGGCCCGCTATCTCGGCAGCCTGGCGGAGGCGGCCGAGCGGGCGGGCGCTCCCGACGACTACGTCAAGGAGCTGCGGGAGCGCCCCTGCACCTCGTTCTGAGGCCTCAGCTCAGCGGCTGGTCCTTGGTCTCGCGCAGCACGAAGACGTAGACCAGGGTGGAGATCAGCGCCAGCGCCGACATGTACCACGGGAAGAGGCCGGGGTTGCCGGCCTCCTGCAGCGCGGTGCCGATGAGCGGCGCGGTGCCGCCGAAGAGCGCCACGGTCAGCGAGTACGGGAACCCGGCCCCCGCCGCCCGCACCCGCGTCGGGAAGAGCTCGCTGTTGACCGCGGCCGAGATCGAGGTGAAGCAGCCGAGGAACACCATGCCGATGAGCTGCACGGCCAGCAGGCTGCCGTACGACGTGGTGAGCAGCCCGAGCAGCGGCACCGGCAGCACCAGGAACCCGAGCCCGAACGCGATCAGCATCGGCCGCCGCCCGATCCGGTCCGACAGCATGCCGAGCAGCGGCTGCAGGATCATGAAGAAGACCAGCGAGATGGTGCCGATCTGGAGCGAGTCCGCCTTGTCGAAGCCGACGGTGATCTGCGCGTAGGTCGGCAGGAAGCTGGTCCAGGTGTAGTACGCCACAGTGCCGGCGACCGTGATGCCGACGATGGTGGCCGCCGAGCGCGGGTGGTGCTTGAGGAAGTCGAACAGCTTGGGCCGCTCGGTCCCGCCCCGCCTGATGTCCTCGGCCACGGCCGAGGTCTCGTCGGCGCCCTTGCGGATCCACAGGCCCACGAGGCTGAGCACGGCGCCCACGACGAACGGGATGCGCCAGCCGTAGGAGCTCATGTCGCTCTCGGCGAGGGCCGTGGCCAGCAGCGCGGCCAGGCCGGAGGCGAGGAGCTGGCCGATGGTGGTGCTCACGTACTGGAAGCTGGAGAACAGGCCGCGCCGGCCGGGCGGGGCCGACTCCACCAGGAACGTGGTCGCGGCCGCGAACTCACCGCCCACCGACAGGCCCTGCACCAGCCTGGCGAGGGTCAGGATGATCGGCGCGAGCACGCCGACGGCCTCGTACGTCGGGGTCAGGCCGACCAGCAGCGAGCCCGCGCCCATCAGCACGATGGTGAACGTCATGGCGGACTTGCGGCCGTAGCGGTCGGCGAACGCGCCGACCAGCAGGCCGCCGAGGGGGCGCATGAAGAACCCGACCGCGAAGACCGCGAACGAGCTGAGGAGCGGCACCAGGCTGTTGGCCGTGTCGCTGGGGAAGACCTGGGAGGAGAAGTAGATCGCCAGGAACGTGTAGGCGTACCAGTCGTACCACTCGACGACGTTGCCGATGCTCGCCGCCATGAGCTGACGGACCCTGCTCTTGGGGATGCCGAGCGGTGATTGCGACAGAGGGGGTGTCGCCACGGAGGCTCCTTTGCTGACGGGTGGATGATGGCTTACTGTGCAGGGGTAAGCGCTATTCCGTCAATTATCTGGCTATTCTTTTACTTTCCCGACATGGGGAGGGTCACGGATGGACGTTCTCGACCGGCGCCTGGTCGCCGCCCTTCAGGTGAGCCCGCGCGCCTCGTGGGGCGAGATCGCCCGCGTCGTCGGCGAGCACGAGCGCACGGTCGCGCGCCGCCTCCAGCGCCTCATCGCCGAGGGCGTGGTCCGGGTCACGGCCATCTACGACGACTTCCGCACCGGCCACGGACGGCCCGCGCACCTGCACGTCCACGTACAGCCGGGCAGCGCGCCCAAGGTCGCCGAGGCGCTGGCCGACCGGCCCGACACGCGCTCGGTCTATGCCCTGACCGGCGCGGCCGACCTCGGCTGCGAGCTGGTCTCGCCGTCGCGTGAGGCCCTGCACCGCACCCTGTCCACCGAGATCAGCGCCGTCGGCGGAGTGCTGCAGACACAGACGCAGGTCGTCCTCCACACCTTCCGCACCGTCGCCGAGTGGCACGCGCCCTACCTGACCGAGGAGGAGGTCGCCGAGCTGAGCCCGCCGCCGCCCCCGGACGCACTGCCCGACGTCGAACGGCTGACACCTCTGGAGCAGGAGATCGCCGAGCTGCTGACCGCCGACGGCCGCATCGCCTTCACCGCCGTCGCCGAACGCCTCGACGTGTCCGTGCCGACCGCCCGCCGCCGGCTCTCCTCCCTGCTGGAGCGGCGGCTGCTGCTGCCCCGCGCCGAGGTCGAGCCCGCGCTGCTCGGGCTGGAGGTGGAGGCCATGCTGTGGCTCAAGGTCCGGCCGTACGCGCTGGACCTGGTCGGACAGCGGCTGGCCGCGCATCCCAACGTGCGCTACTGTGCCGCCACCTCGGGCACCCACTCCCTCATCGTCCAGGTGGTCACCGCCCACGAGGCCGACCTCTACCGTTTCATGACCGGCGTCGTCGGCTCGTACGACGAGATCGCCGACAGCGACCTGACCCTGATCACCCGCGCCTACAAGCGCGGCCACCTCCGCAAGTCCGGACTGCTCACCCTGGAGAAGACGACATGACATCAGCCGAGTCCCTGACGCCCGCCGAGAAGGAGGTCGCCGACCTCTGCGTGGAGCTGATCCGCGTGGACAGCAGCAACTACGGGGACGGCAGCGGCCCCGGCGAGCGGGCCGCTGCCGAGGTCGTCATGGCGCGGCTGGCCGAGGTGGGCATCGAGGCCACCTACGTGGAGAGCGAGCCGGGCCGCGGCAACGTCGTCACCCGCGTGGAGGGCACCGACCCGTCGCTGCCCGCGCTGCTCGTGCACGGCCACCTGGACGTGGTGCCGGCCAACGCCGCCGACTGGTCGGTGGACCCGTTCGCCGGTGAGGTGCGCGACGGCTACATCTGGGGCCGCGGCGCGGTGGACATGAAGGACATGGACGCGATGATGCTGGCCGTGCTGCGCCAGCTCAAGCGCGAGGGCCGGCGGCCCCGCCGCGACCTCGTCTTCGCCTGGGTGGCCGACGAGGAGGCCGGCGGCGTGTACGGCGCCAAACACCTCACGGCCCACCACCCCGAGCTGTTCGAGGGCGTCACCGAGGCGATCAGCGAGGTCGGCGGCTACTCGCTGGAGGTGGACCCGTCGCTGCGGCTCTACCTCATCGAGACCGCCCAGAAGGGCCTGGCCTGGATGAAGCTGATCGCCGACGGCACCGCCGGGCACGGCTCGATGCTCAACGGCGACAACGCGGTCACCGAGGTCGCCCGCGCGGTGGCCCGGATCGGCGAGCACGACTGGCCGCTCACGTACACGCCGACCGTGCGCACCTTCCTCACCGAGGTGGCGGACGCCTTCGGGATCCCGTTCGACGAGGACGACCCCCAGCCGGTGCTGGACAGGATCGGGCCGCTGGTGCGCTTCGTGGGCGCCACGCTCCGCAACACCACGAACCCCACCCAGCTCAGCGCCGGCTACAAGTCCAACGTCATCCCCGGACAGGCCAGCGCGGTGATCGACGGGCGCTTCCTGCCCGGCTTCGAGGAGGACTTCTTCAAGACGATCGACAACCTCCTCGGGCCGAAGGTGCGGCGCGAGTTCATCCACCACGACATCGCGCTGGAGACCTCGTTCGACGGGGCGCTGGTGGAGTCGATGATCGCGGCGCTGAAGGCCGAGGACCCGACGGCGCGGGCGATCCCCTACTGCATGTCGGGCGGCACGGACAACAAGACGTTCTTCGCCGACCTGGAGGTGCGCGGGTTCGGGTTCGTGCCGCTGCGCCTGCCCGCCGGGATGGACTTCGCGGCGATGTTCCACGGCGTGGACGAGCGGGTGCCGGTCGAGGCGCTGCAGTTCGGCGTTCGGGTGCTGGACAGGCTGCTCCTAAACTACTGAGATGTGAGCAAAGACGCATACACCCTGGCCAGTGAGGCCGCCGCGGCGCTGCACGCCGCGACCGGCCTCGACACCTTCGACGTGGCGCTCGTCATGGGGTCGGGGTGGGTGCCCGCCGCCGACGCGATCGGTGAGACGGTGAGCGAGGTCCCGTTCACGGACCTGCCCGGGTTCCGGGCTCCGGCGGTGGCCGGGCACGGCGGCAAGATCCGCGTCGTGCGCACCGCCGCCGGGCGGCACGCCCTGGTCTTCCTCGGGCGCACGCACCTCTACGAGGGTCTCGGCGTGGACGCCGTCGTGCACGGCGTGCGCACCGCCGCGGCGGCCGGCGTCCGCACGCTCGTGCTCACCAACGCCGCGGGCGGTCTGCGTCCCGAGACGCAGAACGTCGGCGACCCCGTCCTGATCAGCGACCACATCAACCTCACCGGCGCCAACCCGATCACCGGCACGACCTTCATCGACCTCACCGAGGTCTACTCCGCCCGCCTGCGCGCCCTGGTCCGCGAGGTGGACCCGACCCTCGCCGACGGCGTCTACGTCGCCTTCCGCGGGCCGACGTACGAAACGCCCGCCGAGATCCGCATGCTGCGCACCCTCGGCGGGGACATGGTCGGCATGTCCACCGTGCTTGAGGCCATCGCCGCCCGCGAGGCCAACCTGGAAGTGCTCGGCGTCTCCCTCGTCACCAACCCGGGCGCGGGCCTGGCGGGCGAGCCGCTGAACCACGAGGAGGTCCTGGAGGTCGGCCGGGCCACCGCCGCCCGCATGGGCGTGCTGCTGGCCAAGGTGGTGGACAAGCTGTGAACCTGATCGAGCGGGCGCTCGCCTGGCTGGCGCAGGACCCCGACCCCGACACGCGGGCCGAGCTGGGCACGCTGATCGAGCGCGAATACCTCGACGAGCTGCAGGACCGCTTCGGCGCCAAGCTGGAGTTCGGCACCGCGGGGCTGCGCGGCGAGCTGGGCGCCGGGCCCAACCGGATGAACCGCGTCACCGTCATGCGCGCCGCCGCCGGGCTCGCCGCGGTGCTCGGGCCCGGCAAGCACGTCGTCATCGGCTACGACGCCCGGCACAAGTCCGACGTGTTCGCCCGCGACACCGCCGCCGTGCTGACCGGCGCGGGGTTGCACGCCACCCTGCTGCCCTGCCCGCTGCCGACGCCCGTCCTCGCCTTCGCCGTCCGCCACCTGGGGGCCGACGCCGGGGTGACGGTGACGGCCAGCCACAACCCGCCGCGCGACAACGGCTACAAGGTCTACTGGAGCGACGGCTCGCAGATCGTGCCGCCGATCGACAGCCGCATCTCGGCCGCCATCGACGCGGTCGGCCCGGTCGACCAGCTCCCGCTCGGCGCCCCCGGCACGCTGACCGAGCTGGGCGAGGGCATCGTGGACGACTACCTCGACGCCATCACGGCGCTGCCGCTGGGCGACGCCCGTGACCTGCGGGTGGCGTACACGCCGCTGCACGGGGTGGGCGCGGCCACGCTCACGGGGGCGTTCCTGGCCGCCGGCTTCCCCTCGCCGATGTCGGTCGAGGAGCAGCGCGACCCCGACCCCGACTTCCCGACCGTCGCCTTCCCCAACCCGGAGGAGCCGGGCGCGATGGACCTCGCCGTCGCCCTGGCCGCCGCGACGGGCGCCGACCTGGTGCTGGCCAACGACCCCGACGCCGACCGGTGCGCGGTCGGCGTGCCGCTGCCCGGCGGCGGCTGCCGCATGCTGACCGGCGACGAGGTCGGCGGGCTGCTGGCCGAGCACGTCATCACGCACACCACCGGCGACCGCATGGTGGCCACCACGATCGTCTCCTCGACCCTGCTCGGCAAGATCGCGGCCGCGCACGGCGTCCGGTACGGCGAGACGCTGACCGGCTTCAAGTGGATCATCAAGGCCGGTCCCGGCCTGGTGTTCGGCTACGAGGAGGCCATCGGCTACAGCGTGGGCTCCGACGCCGGGCTGCCGGTCCACGACAAGGACGGCATCGGGGCGGCCCTGACCGTGGCGGCCATCGCCGCCGCCGCCAAGCGCGACGGCCGCACCCTGCTCGACCTGCTGGACGACCAGGCCCGCCGCTACGGCCTGCACGCCACGACGCAGCTCTCCTTCCGCGTCGCCGAGCTCTCCCAGATCGCCGGCGCGATGGCCCGGCTGCGCGACCACCCTCCGGCGGAGCTGGGCGGGCGCAAGGTCCTCGCCGCGGACGACCTGGCGGAGGGCGCGGGCGGCCTGCCGCCCACGGACGGCCTGCGCTACCGGCTGGAGGGCGACGCCCGCGTGGTGGTCCGGCCGTCGGGCACCGAGCCCAAGCTGAAGTGCTACCTGGAGGTCGTCGTCCCGGTGACCGGCGAGGTCACCGAGGCCCGCGCCGTCGCCACCGTCGCGCTCAACGCGGTAGGAGCCGATCTCACGGTCGCCCTCGGGCTCTGAGCCTCCCGATCTATGGCGATTCGCCATGGATTGAGGTATTTTCGCGGCAGAGGTACGACCGAACGTTCGGTAGGAGCCCCGATGGACCTCAAGGACCGGGACGCGGACGCGAGCCGGCGCATCAGAACGGCGGCGGTGCTGCTGTTCGCCCGGCGCGGCTACGCCGCCACCAGCGTCCGCGACCTGGCCCGCGAGGTCGGCATGACCAACGCCGGCGTCTACCACCACGTGGCGAGCAAGGAGGCCTTGCTCGCCGACCTCATGCGCAGCGCGCAGCAGGGGCTCATCGACGCCACCGAGCGCATGCTGAGCAACGTCCACGCCCCCGCCGACCGCCTGGCCCTGCTGATCAGCTCGCTCACCGCCACGCACGCCCTCAGCCCCATGACGACCCGGGTCATGGACGGCGAGCTCCGCTCCCTGACCCCCGGCTCCCCCGCCCGCGACGAGATCATCGCCCTGCGCGACGCCTACGAGGACCACTGGAGACGCGCCATCGCCGACGGCGTCGCCGACGGCGTCTTCCGCATCGCCGACCAGCGGCTCACCCGCCTCGCCCTCATGTCCATGTGCACCGGCACCAGCGAGTGGTACCGCCCCGACGGGGACTCCACGCTGGAGCAGGTGTGCGCGGAGTTCGTGGCGATCGGGCTGGCCGCCGTACGCGCCTCCGTCCGGGTCGCCGCCGCCCCCGACCTCACTCTGCTGCCCGAGTTCCCCTGGGAGCCGCCGCATGTCAGAAACGATCCCCCACCTGCTGCGGCAGGCCGCTGACCGGTACGGCCGCCGCGAGTTCCTCCGCTTCCCCGGTCACCCCTCACTGACCTTCGCCGACGCCGACGCCGCCACGGACCGGCTGGCCGGCGCGCTCGCCGCGCGCGGCGTCCGGCCCGGCGACCGGGTCGCGATCATGCTGGACAACGTCCCCGGCTGGCCGCTCACCTGGCTGGCGGTCCTCAAGGCGGGCGGCGTCGCGGTGCCGGTCAACGTCCGCTACCGGGCCGCCGACCTGGAGCACGTGCTGCGCGACTCCGGGGCCGTCGCCACCGTCACCAGCGCCGGGCACGCGCCGCACGTGCCGGGCGTCGTGCACCTGTTCGACGCGCTCACCGGCGACGCGCCCGCGCCCCGCGTCGCCGCCGGGCCCGAGGACGTCGCCAACTTCCAGTACACCTCCGGCACGACCGGCTTCCCCAAGGCGTGCCTGCTCACCCACGACTACTGGCTGAGAACCGCGCGCATCGTCGCCGACGCCGTAAGGCTGCGCGACGACGACGTGCTCATGATGGCGCAGGCGTACTCGTACATGGATCCGCAGTGGGCCACGCTGGTCTGCCTGGCCGGCGGGATCCCGCTGGTCGTGCTGCCGCGGTTCTCCGCCTCCGGCTTCTGGCCGGCGGCGCGGGAGCACGGGGCGACGCTCACGTACGTGCTGGGCACCATGCCGCTCCTGCTGCACAAGCAGCCGCCCGCCCCCGAGGACCGCGCGAACCGCATGCGTCTCGTGCTCTGCTCCGGCATCCGCCCCGACCTGCACAGGGAGTTCGAGGAGCGCTGGGGCGCGCCCTGGCGCGAGCTGTACGGCTCCACCGAGACCGGCCCCGACCTGCTCGTCCCCGTGGACGACGCGGAGTGCGTCGGGACCGGCGGGATGGGCCTGCCGCCGGCCGGCAAGGAGGTCACGCTCGACGAGGAGACCGGCGAGATCCTGATCCGCGGCCTGCCCATGATGAAGGGCTACTGGAACCATCCGGAGGCCACCGCCCGGGTCCTCCGCGACGGCTGGTACCACACGGGCGACCTCGGGGTCCGCGACGCCCGGGGACAGATCGTGCACGCCGGGCGGATCAAGGACATGGTCCGCAGGGGCGGCGAGAACATCTCGTGCGCCGAGGTCGAGAACGTGCTCACCCAGCATCCCGCGGTGCTCCAGGCGGCGCTGGTGCCGATCCCCGACGAGCTGTGGGGCGAGCTGCCGAAGGCGTTCCTGCGGCTCCGCCCCGGCCACGCCGCCGACGCGGCGACGGCCAGGAGCGTGGCCGAGCACGCCAGGCAGCGGCTGGCCCGGTTCAAGGTGCCCGCCTACGTCGAGTTCGTCGAGGCGTTCTCGCTGACCCCGTCGGCCCGCATCGAGAAGCGCCACCTGCTCCCGCCCGGCCGCGACCAGCGCGCAGCCCCCGCCATCCCCGTCCTCCAGGAGGAGAGCCGATGATCGAGACAACCGTCCGCGACGAGGTGGCCGTGATCACGCTGGCCCGCCCCGGCAAGCTGAACGCGCTCACCGCCGCCATGCGCGCCGACCTCGCCGCCGCCGTCCGCGAGCACGGCCGGAGCGGCAGGGGCATCGTGGTCACCGGCACCGGGCGGGCGTTCTCGGCCGGCGAGGACCTGCACGAGGGCGCAGGGCGCTCGCTCGTCGCCGAGGTGGAGCTGTTCCACGACATGACGAGGGCGGTGCTGGAGAGCCGGGTGCCGGTCGTGGCCGCCGTCAACGGCCTGGCCGTGGGCGGGGCCGCCGAGTGGACGCTCTGCTTCGACGCCCGCATCGGCGTCGCGGCGGCCGAGTACTTCTTCCCCGAGAACCACATCGGCCTGTCGATCTCGAACGCCGCGAGCCTGCTGCTCCCCCGCCTGGTCGGCGGCGGCCGGGCGCTGCGGCTGGTGCTCGACTCGGCCCGTCTGGACGCGGCCGGCGCGCTCGCGGCCGGCCTGCTGGACGAGCTCATCGCCCCGGAGGCGCTGGTGGACACGGCCGTGGCGCGGGCGCGGCGCTGGAGCGAGCCCGGCGCCGCCACCGCCGCGCACCTGGCGCTGCTGCGCCCGCCGATCGCCGAGGTCGAACGCGCCTTCGCCGCCGAGACCGCGGCCGCGGAACAGGTCGAGGCGAGCGGCATCGCCCAGGCGGGCATGGCCCGCTTCATCGAGTCGCGCCGCCCCGGGAAACGCTGACCGCCGGGGCGGCGGTGGTCAGGGAAACGCTGACCAGCCGGGGCGGCGACGGTCAGGGAAACGCTGACCGCTGTGGCCGCGGCGGTCAGGGGACGACGATCGCGGCGATCACCAGGGCCAGGGCGGCGACCGCCGCCGCGATGGCGTCGTAGGCCCACGTGGTGCGGACCTCGACCGGCTGCTCGCCGGTGCGGCGCCGGGCCGCCTCGGCGCGCTCGCGGATCTGGTCGCCCACCCAGTCGGCGTGCGTCCGGCCGGCCAGCGCCTCCTGCGCCGCCTGCTCGGCCCGGCTCACCGTCGGCTCGGTCGCGAACCGGCCCCGCCGCCCCTGGCTCGGCATGCCGCGCCGCTGGGCCTTGGCCCGCTCCCTGGCGCTGCTCATCGGCGTCCACAGGCGCAGCACGCCGCCGTCACCGTGGTGCACGCTGATGGCGTGGGACACGGTGACGTCGTCGATCGCCGCCCACGGCACCCGGATCGTACGCAGCGGGTTGCGGCCCACCAGCTCGTGCTCGGTGAGCACGGTCGCGGGCCGCAGCGCGACGACGTAGACGACGACCGTCAGCACGGCCAGCACGGCGAGCGCCACCATCGACGCCTTGCCGGTGTACTTGTTGATCAGGTCGTAGACGTTGAAGGCGACGAACGCC
This sequence comes from Nonomuraea bangladeshensis, assembly GCF_039529455.1. NCBI lineage: Bacteria > Bacillati > Actinomycetota > Actinomycetes > Streptosporangiales > Streptosporangiaceae > Nonomuraea > Nonomuraea bangladeshensis. The sequence continues at coordinate 203,750 of NZ_BAAAMV010000013.1, read as the reverse complement.
AGCCAGAGCCACGCCATCACGAACGCGGACCTGGACCGGTAGGTCTGCTTCACGGCTGCCACTTGAGCTGGGCGAACCCGGGCTTGATGCGCCCGTTGATGAGCGCCAGCCGCTCGTCGAACGGCAGGAACGCCGACTTCATGGCGTTGACCGTGAACCACTGCAGGTCGTCCCAGCCGTAGCCGAACGCCTCCACCAGCTTGGCGAACTCCAGCGACAGGCTGGTGCGGCTCATCAGCCGGTTGTCGGTGTTGACCGTGACCCGGAAGTGCAGCCGCCGCAGCAGCCCGATCGGGTGCTCGGCGATGGACGCGGCGGCCCCGGTCTGCAGGTTGGACGTGGGGCACATCTCCAGCGGGATGCGCTTGTCGCGGACGTAGGCCGCCAGCCGCCCGAGCTTGGCGCCGCCGTCGTCGCCGACCGCGATGTCGTCGATGATGCGCACGCCGTGGCCGAGCCGGTCGGCGCCGCACCACTGGATGGCCTGCCAGATCGACGGCAGCCCGAACGCCTCGCCCGCGTGGATGGTGAAGTGGGCGTTCTCCCGCTGGAGGTATTCGAAGGCGTCGAGGTGCCGGGTGGGCGGGTAGCCGGCCTCGGCCCCGGCGATGTCGAAGCCCACCACGCCCACGTCGCGGTAGCGCACGGCCAGCTCGGCGATCTCCATGGACCTGGCCTGGTGGCGCATGGCGGTCAGCAGCGTGCCGACCCGGATGCCCCGGCCGGCCGAGCCCCGCGCGAAGCCCTCCAGCACCGCCTCCACCACCTGGTCGAGGCTCAGCCCCATGCTGGTGTGCTGCTCGGGCGCGAAGCGCACCTCGGCGTAGACGACGCCGTCGGCGGCGAGGTCCTCGGCGCACTCGGCGGCGACCCGCTCCAGCGACTCGCGCGTCTGCATGACGGCCACCGTGTGGTCGAACGTCTCCAGGTAGCGTTCGAGCGAGCCCGAGTCCGCGGCCTCCTCGAACCACTGCCGGAGCTGGTCGGAATCGGTCGTGGGCAGCCGGTCGTAGCCGCACTCCCTGGCCAGCTCGACGATCGTCTCGGCGCGGAGCCCGCCGTCGAGGTGATCGTGCAGCAGCACCTTGGGAGCCCGCCGGATGTCGTCAAGCTGAGGACTCATCCGCCCATGATATGACCAGCGGCGTCAGTCGCGGCCAGCGCTGTCGGGCGAGAACGCGGGCAGGCACACCGCGACGTATTCCGCCCCTTCGGGGCCGGCGCTGTAGCGGACCCGCTCGCCCGGCTCGGTGACCACCGACTGCCCGGCCGCGACCTCCGTACGGCCGCCGTCGTGCTCGACGATCACCGACCCGCGCAGGACGAGGGTGTACTCGGTGAACGACGGCGTCTGCGGCGGCTCCTCCCAGCCGGGCGGGGCGGTCATGTGGGCGATGGAGACCGCCTCGTCGCCGCTGTTGACGCGGCCGATGTGCTCGTCGATGAGCTTTCCGCCAGGAACGGGGATGCGGGCCGGGCCCTCGATCTTTCTCACCACGGGGTCAGTGTGCCACGTCGAGCACCAGCCGGTTCGGCCCGCCCTGCTCCTCGATCTGGAAGGCCGCCTGTCTGGCCAGCACCAGGCCGACGCCGACGCGGCCCTCGAAGTCGCCGGTGCGTACGACGTCCGTGAGGTTGCCGAGGTCGGCCGGGTAGACCGGGCCGCCCTTCCAGGTGGGCACGCCGTTCTCGTCGTGCGCGTGCGCGGGGAAGAGCGTGATCTGCAGGTAGGCGCCACCGCGCACGTCGATCCGGCGGCCGGAGCCGTCCTGCACGAACTCGTCCACCCACTTGACGTTGTAGCCGGGCACGTCGCCGTCGAGGTCGATGACGACCCGGTCGTAGGTGTCGTGGGCGGCGTAGCGGACGGAGGTCACGATGGCCGGGTCCATGTCGTCGCGCTCGACGTCCACCTCGCTGGTGCTGGTCGAGGTGCTGCCGCCGGAGTCCGTGGAACCGCCCGACGGGCCCCGGTCCGCGTCCACGGACGGGTCCTCCGGCGAGTCCTCCTGCGGGTCTTCCGACGAGGATCTGGACGCGGGCGGACCGCCGGAGAGGGCGGTCTGGGTCGCCGGGCCGCACGCGGTGAGCACGGCGAGCGCGGCGATGCCGGCGAGCTGGACGGCGACGCGGAAGGGCGACGGCCGGACGCCGGACGGGGAAGACGGTCGCATGCCCGGTAAATGCCCACCGCGCGCCACCGCAAGCAGCGTTTCCCCTGATGGAAGGGCGTTTTTCCGGCCCCGTCCGACCGCCGGGATCCGCATATATGCGGCCTTGCCCGGACGCCGACGCACAGAATGATCACTTGCGCGTGCATCTATTGCACACGCATTAGATGCCATTGCATGAGGTTTGGCCGAATGGTACTCTCCGCGACATGGACGACGAAGTCGTGGTCGGCACCTGGCGTTACGTCCTGGCGACACACGCCAAGGCCATGTGCGCGCTGGAACGCGAGCTGGGCGATCGGCACGGCCTGGGGCCGAGCGAGTTCGAGGTGCTCGACCGGATCGTCCACCATGACCGCAAGCTCCGGCTGCAGGAGCTCTGCGACGAGGTGCACCTGAGCCAGAGCGCGCTCTCGCGGGTGGTCGCGCGGCTGGAGAAGGCCGCGCTGGTCTCGCGCGACGCCTGCAGCTCCGACCGGCGCGGCGTCTTCGTGTGCATCACGCAGGAAGGACGCACGCGCCACGCCGAGGCGCTGCCGACGCAGCGCGCCGTCCTCCGGGAGATCTTCGCCGAGGTGCCCGTCCTCCCCGGCCTGGCCCGCTGACCGGGAGGCCGGGGACGGGCTACGCGGCGGTGACCCGGTCGATGACCAGGGGCAGGTGGTCCGCGGCGGCGGCGCTCACCGCGTAGCCGCCGTCCAGCGCCTCAAGGGCGCGCTCGAAGCGGGACGCCTCGTCGGCGTGCAGGGTCAGCAGCGGCTGACCGGCCCGCACCGGGTCGCCGGGCTTGGCGTGCAGGGTGACGCCCGCGCCGAACGACACCGGGTCCTCCTTGCGGGCCCGTCCGGCGCCGAGCCGCCAGGCGGCCAGGCCCACCGCGTACGCGTCCAGCCGGCTCAGCACCCCGGAGCCGGGCGCCTCCACGGTCAGGGTCTCGGCGGCGCGCGGCAGCGCGGCGTCCGGGTCGCCGCCCTGGGCGATGATCATCCGCCGCCAGGCGTCCATGGCCGAGCCGTCCTGGAGCGCCTTCGCCGGGTCCTTGGCCCCGGACACCCCGGCGGCCTCCAGCATCTCCCGCGCCAGCCGCACGGTCAGCTCCACGACGTCCTCGGGCCCGCCGCCGGCCAGGACCTCGACGGACTCCTCGACCTCCAGCGCGTTGCCCACGGCCCGCCCGAGCGGCCGGTCCATGGCGGTCAGCAGGGCGACCGTGCGGACCCCCGCGTCGGTGCCGAGCGCGACCATGGTCTCGGCCAGCTCGCGGGCGGTCGTGACGTCCTTCATGAACGCCCCGGAGCCCACCTTGACGTCGAGGACCAGCGAGCCCGTGCCCTCGGCGATCTTCTTCGACATGATCGACGAGGCGATGAGCGGGATGGACTCGACGGTGCCGGTGACGTCGCGGAGCGCGTACAGCTTCTTGTCGGCGGGGGCCAGCCCCGAGCCGGCCGCGCACACGACGGCGCCCGCCGTGCGCAGCACGTCCAGCATCTCGTCGTTGGAGAGCGAGGCCCGCCAGCCGGGGATGGCCTCCAGCTTGTCGAGCGTGCCGCCGGTGTGACCGAGGCCGCGCCCGGACAGCTGCGGCACGTACGCACCGCAGGCCGCCACGAGCGGCGCCAGCGGCAGCGTGATCTTGTCACCGACGCCGCCGGTCGAGTGCTTGTCGGCGGTCGGCCGGTCCAGCGCCGACCAGTCCATCCGCTCGCCCGAGCGGATCATGGCCTGCGTCCAGTCGGCGATCTCGCGCCGGTTCATGCCGTTGAGCAGGACGGCCATGGCCAGCGCGGACATCTGCTCGTCGGCCACGTCGCCGCGCGTGTAGGCGGCGATCACCCAGTCGATCTGGGCCGTGGTCAGCTCGCCGCGGTCGCGCTTGGCGCGGATGACCTCGATGGCGTCCATCAGGAGCTCCGGCTGAGGTCCTGCGGCCCGAACGCGTACGGCAGGATCTCCGTCATCGTCTTGGGACCGTCGACGGTCTCGACCAGCAGGTCGTCGCCGCCGAACTCGTAGAGGAGCTGACGGCAGCGCCCGCACGGCATCAGCAGCTCGCCGTGGCCGTCCACGCAGGTGAAGGCCACGAGCCGGCCGCCGCCGGTGCGCTGCAGCTCCGACACGAGCCCGCACTCGGCGCACAGGCCGACGCCGTAGGAGGCGTTCTCCACGTTGCACCCGGTGACGACCCGTCCGTCGTCGACGAGGGCGGCCGCCCCCACCGGGAACTTCGAGTAGGGCGCGTACGCGTACCGCATGGCCTCGGCCGCGGCCTCACGCAGCGGCTCCCATTGGATGTGCTCGCTCAATGCTGTTCCCCCCGGCGGTAACGCACGCCGTCGGCCTTGGGCATCCGCAGCCGTTGCGAAGCCACCAGCAGCACGAGCAGCGTGAGCACGTGTGGTGTGATGTAGACGAACTCGTTCGGAAGCCGCTCGACGGTCAGCCAGAGCCAGAACAGCACGATCATACCGAGGGCGGCGAACGCCATCCGTACATACTGCCGGGAGGCGCCGGCGGCCAGGTCGGCGGGCCGGTCCGGCGCGGTCAGGCGGCGGATCTGGATCACCAGGTAGGCGAGCAGCAGCACCGCCCCGAACAGGAAGAAGGAGACCACGGCCTCCTTGCTGCGCAGCTGCAGGCCGTCGGCGTAGCCGAACAGCGCCGCGCCGGCCGCGAGGCCGCCGGGACGCCAGTTGCCGAAGATCATGGTGGCCAGGCCGATGAAGCCGCGCCCCTGCGTCTGGCCCTCGACGTACTTGTTGGCGAAGAAGACCAGGAACACGCCGCCGAGTCCGGCGAACGCGCCGGAGATGACGACCGCGACGTACTTGATCCGGTAGACGTTGACGCCCAGCGACTCGGCCGCCCACGGGTTCTCCCCCGCCGAGCGCAGCCGCAGGCCGAAGGCGGTGTGCCAGAGCACGAAGTACGTCAGCGGCAGCAGCAGCACCGCCAGCACGACCAGCAGGTTGACCTCGTGCGTCAGACCGCGCAGCAGGCCGGCGAGGTCGGACAGCAGGAACCAGTGCGTGCTCTCCAGCTTGCCCAGCAGGTCGGGCCCGTCCGACAGCAGCGGCAGGCTCGGCGTGGGCGGCGGCGAGCTCATCGGCGGCGAGGTGGTGATGCCCGCGCCGGCGACCGAGGCCGGAGTGCCCTCCTTGTAGAGCACTTCGGACAGGAAGCGGGTGACGCCGGGGCCGAGCAGGTTGATGGCGACGCCGCTGATGATGTGGTCGACGCCGAAGGAGATGGTGGCGACGGCGTGGATGAGCCCGCCGATCGCGCCGGCCAGCAGACCGGCCACGAGCGCGGCCCACGGGCCCCACTGGTAGCCCGCCCAGCCGGCGAACCAGGTGCCCAGCACCATCATGCCTTCGAGACCGATGTTCACCACGCCGGCCCGTTCGGCCCAGAGGCCGCCGAGCCCGGCGAGGCCGATGGGCACGGCCAGCAGCAGGGCCGCGGAGAACATGCCGGACGAGGTGATGTCCTCGTAACCGGTGATGACCCGCACCAGCGACACCACCACCAGGAGCGCGGCGACGCCGATGAGCGTCAGGTGGTATTTGCGTACCCTGGTCATGCGGTCACCTCAACCGGATCCTTGTCCCTGCCGAGCTGCTGCGCCGCCCGGCGCTCCTCCATGCGCAGCGCCAGCCGCTTCGTGACCTCGTTGGCGATCACGACCAGCAGCACGGTCACCGCCTGGATGATGGTGACCACCGACGCCGGCACCCCGGCGAACTGCAGCGAGCCCTGCGCCCGGTCGAGGAAGGCGAACAGCAGCGCGGCGAACGCGATGCCGACCGGCTTGTTGCGGCCGAGCAGCGCCACGGCGATGCCGAGGAAGCCGAGGCCCGCGGTGAAGTTGGAGTTGAACGCGCCCTTGTCCCCGAGGATCTCGGGCAGGCCGATGAGCCCGGCGATGCCGCCGGACATGACCATCGCCGCGATGATCATCTTCTTGGGATTGACGCCGGAGGCGAGCGCCGCCGGGCCGTTGAGCCCGCTGGCCTTGACGTCGAAGCCGAAGCGGGTGCGCTCCAGCACGATCCAGACGATCACGCCGAGCACGATCGCCACCAGCAGGAAGCCCTGGAGACCGCCGCCACGGGTGGGCGCGACCAGCCCGAACCAGTCGAAGAGGACGTTGAGGTTCGGGAACATGGCCGACTCCGGCAGCTCCGGAGTGGTCGTGGTGAGCTGCCCCGCCGCGCGCTCGCCCGCGAACGGCCCGCGCACCAGGTACGACGTCAGGTTGATGGCGATGTAGTTGAGCATGATCGTGGCGATGACCTCGTTCACGCCCCTGGTCACCTTCATGACCGCCGGGATGAGCGCGTAGAGGCCGCCGGTGGCCGCCGCCACGATGATGATCACCGCGATCTGGATCGGCGCGGGCGCGGTGAACGTGGAGCCCACGTAGGCCGCGACGATCGCGGCGAGCCGGTACTGACCCTCCACGCCGATGTTGAAGAGGTTCATGCGGAAGCCGACGGCCACGGCCAGCCCGGCGATGAACAGCGGCACCGCCCGGTTGATGAAGGTCGCGATGCCGTTCGACTGGGCCCGCCCGACGTCGCCGAAGTCGAAGAAGGCGGCGAAGGCGTCCAGCGGGCTGGCGCCCGCCGCGAGGATCGCCACGCTGGAGATCGCGATGGCCAGCACGATCGCGATGACGACGCCGGTCACGGTGAGCAGCGCCCGGTTGAGCCCCGCGGGCATCACGTCTCCTCAGTGCCGGCGATGGCGCCGGTCATGTAGCCGCCCAGCCGCTCGGGCGTGATGTCGGACGGGTCGAGCGTGGCCACGAGGCGCCCGCGGTAGATGACCCGGATGGTGTCGGACAGGCCGATCAGCTCGTCGAGGTCGGCGGAGATCAGCAGCACGGCGAGGCCGGCGGCGCGGGCGTTGCGGAGGTGGTCCCAGATGGCGGCCTGCGCGCCGACGTCCACGCCGCGCGTGGGGTGCGCGGCGATGAGGAACTTGGGCTCGCCGCTCATCTCGCGGCCGACGATGAGCTTCTGCTGGTTGCCGCCGGACAGCGCGAGTGCCAGGGTCTCGACGCCCGGGGTGCGGACGTCGTAGTCCTTGACGATGCGCTCGGTGTCGTTCCTGGCGGCGCGCCGGTCGATCCAGATGCCCTTCCTTGCGGGCTTCCTGGTCTGGTGGCCGAGCACCCGGTTCTCCCAGAGCGAGGCCTCCAGGAGCAGTCCCTGGCGATGGCGATCCTCGGGGATGTAGCCGATGCCGGCCTCGCGGCGGCGCAGCGTCGGCCAGGAGCTCACGTCGTGCTCGCCGAGCGTGATCGTGCCGTGCGCGGCGCGGATGCCCATGATGGCTTCGATCAGCTCGGACTGGCCGTTGCCCTCGACGCCGGCGATGCCGAGGATCTCGCCCTCGTGGATGTCGAACGACACGTCGTCCAGCAGCAGCCGCGTGCCGTCGGCGCGCAGCGTGGCGACGTACTCCTTCGCCGGGACGCTCTTGGGCGCGGGGTGGTGGCCGTCGGCCTCCACCGTGAGGTGCGCGACCCGGAACGCCGTCCGGTCGGTCACGGTGGACTCGCGGGTCTCGGGGGTGGGCAGCTCGCTGCCGACCATCAGCTCGGCGAGCTGGCGGGCGCTGGTCACCTCGGCGCGGGGCATGGCGGCGACGGTGGTGCCGCGCCTGATCACGGTGATCGCGTCGGCGATGCCGAGCACCTCGTCGAGCTTGTGGGAGATGAAGATGACGGTCAGGCCCTCGGCCTTGAGCTCGCGCAGGTTCTGGAAGAGCTCCTCGACCTCCTGGGGCACCAGGACGGCCGTCGGCTCGTCGAGGATGAGGATGCGGGCGCCCCGGTAGAGTACCTTGAGGATCTCGACCCGCTGGCGGTCGCCGACGCCGAGGTCCTCCACGAGCCGGTCGGGGTCGACGCGCAGGCCGTGCGTCTCGGCCAGCTCCGCGATGCGGGCGCGGGCCCTGCCGGTGTCGAGCAGCCCGGCCCGGGTGGGTTCGGCGCCGAGAACGATGTTCTCCAGCACGGTGAGGTTGTCGGCCAGCATGAAGTGCTGGTGCACCATGCCGATGCCGACGGCGATGGCGTCGCTCGGCGAGCGGAAGGACACTTCCTCGCCGTTCACCTTGATGGTGCCCTCGTCCGGCTTCTGCATGCCGTAGAGGATCTTCATCAGGGTGGACTTGCCCGCGCCGTTCTCGCCCACGATGGCGTGCACCGTCCCGGGTGCGACGGTGATGCGGATGTCATGGTTGGCGACGACACCGGGGAAACGCTTGGTGATGCCCTCCAGCTCTACGGCGGGTCGCGCCGTGGCCAGGGTGTCAGCACTCATTTCGCCTCTCCTAGGAGCAGGGCGGAGGTAGACGAGAGGGCCCGAAGCTGACTCCGGGCCCTCGATGTCGGTCCTGCCCAGGGTTACGGCTTGGCCGGAACCGTGATCTTGCCGTCGACGATGTCCTTCTTGGCAGCGTCGAGCTTGTCCTTGATGTCGTCGATCTCGCCACCGGTGGTGGAGAGGCCCACGCCGTCGACCTTCAGGTCGTAGACGGTGTCGGTGCCGCCCTTGGCGCCGCCCTGGATGGCCTTGATGAACTCGAAGACGCCGACGTCGACGCGCTTCAGCATCGAGGTCATGATGACGCTCTGGAGGTCGGTCTCCTTGACCGTCTGGCGCTGGTCGGAGTCGACGCCGATGGCCTTCTTCTTGGCCGCTGCCGCCGCCTGGAACACGCCGAGGCCGGAGTCGCCGGAGGCGTGGTAGACGATGTCCGCGCCGTCCTGGTACATCTTCTCGGCCGCGATCTTGCCCTTGTCGGGGGCCTTGAAGCCGGAGAAGTCGCCGTCGGGGCTGATGTACGTGACATCGATCTTGGCGTCCGCCTTGACCGACTTCACACCCGCCTCGAAGCCTGCCTGGAACTTCTTGATCAGGTCGTTCTCGACGCCGCCGACGAAGCCGACGTGGCCTTCCTTCGACTTGAGCGCGGCCGCGACGCCCGCCAGGTAGGAGCCCTGCTCCTCGGCGAACAGCAGGCCGGTCACGTTGGGCCCGTTGGAGGCGGAGTCGACGACCGCGAACTGGATGTCCGGGTATTCCTCGGCCGTCTTCTTGATGTCATCGCCGTAGGCGAAGCCCACGCCGATGATCGGGTTGTAGCCCGCGTCGGCGAGCTGACGCAGCAGGTCGCCGCGGTTGGAGCCGTCGGCCGCGGGGCTCAGCTCCTTGATCTCGGCGCCGAGCTCCGTCTTGGCCTTCTCCAGGCCCGCGTACGCCGCGTCGTTGAAGGACTTGTCACCGCGCCCGCCAATGTCGAAGGCCAGGCCGACCTTGAGCCCGCCCTTCGCCGCCTCGCTGGAGGCGCCGGCGCTGCTCGGCGCCTCGCTGGCCGTGGTTCCCCCGCTGTCGCCGCCGCAGGCGGCCGCTGCCATGAGCATGACGCCGGCCACGGAGCCGAGCGCCATCCTGTTGAATCGCTTGCCGAGCAAGGCGACTCCCTTCCATTTCCCCGCCGTCGGGTTCATCGCAGGCGCGAATAAACGTACGGCACCTGCACGGAAGATAGTTGTATGACCAGGGCAGACCAAACCGGCGCACAGGGTCGCAACCGCTCCGTTATCGACATCAAGCGCGACCGTGACCTGAGGTCCGCGCCAGCGAACACGCTAGCGGGGCTGTGATGTTTTGCCCAACTTTGGGGTGGGAATCACCTCTTGCTTGACGGCCGATCTTGGCGGAGATTCCAAGCATGCCCTCCCGTAAGGCACTGGCCGTGCCGCTCGCCGCGCTCCTCGTCGCGGCTCTGACCGGCACCACCCCCGCCGCAGCAGCAGACACCCCCACGATCAAGGTCGAGAACAACGCGACCCAGCCGGTCTTCTCCCGGGCCGACGCCGTCAAGCAGACCGTGTACGTCGAGGTCGCCGGCACCGACAGCGACAACGACGGCGCCCCCGACCGGGTCGCCGTGGACATCCTGCGTCCCAAGGAGACCGACGCCGGGCTCAAGGTCCCGGTCATCATGGAGGCCAGCCCGTACTACGCGGGCGGCAACGACGTCGCCAACCACACCGTGGACGTGGACGAGAACGGCAACCCGCTCCCCACGCTCAGGTCGCTGTCGAGCAAGCTCGCCGCCGAGCCCTTCGCCGGCTACTACGACAACTACTTCCTGCCCCGCGGCTACGCCATCGCCCTGGTGGAGAACCTCGGCAGCGGCCGGGCCACCGGCTGCCCGACCTCCGGCGACCGCAACGAGACCGCGGGCCCGAAGGCCGCGATCGACTGGCTCAGCGGACGCGCCCGCGGCTTCGACGCCGACGGCAACCCGGTCGCGGCCACCTGGTCCACCGGCAAGGTCGGCATGATCGGCGTCTCCTACAACGGCACCCTGCCCAACGCCGTCGCCGCGACCGGCGTCGAGGGGCTGAAGACGATCGTCCCGATCGCCGCGATCTCCAGCTGGTACGACTACTACCGCGCCAACGGCGGCGTCGTGGCCCCCGGCGGCTTCCAGGGCGAGGACCTGGACGTGCTCGCCAAATACGTCCTGACCAGGCAGAACGGCCAGGAGGCGTGCGGCGCGCTGATCGACTCCATCACCACGGGCCAGGACCGGATCACCGGCGACTACAGCCCGCTCTGGGACGCCCGCAACTACCTCGACGACGTGAACAAGGTCAAGGCCAGCGTCTTCGTCGTGCACGGGCTGAACGACTGGAACGTCAAGACCAAGCAGTTCGCCCAGTGGTGGTACGCCCTGGCCAAGCGGCACGTGCCGCGCAAGATCTGGCTGCACCAGGGCACGCACATGAACCCGTTCTCGCTGCGCACCGCCGAGTGGCTGCGCCAGCTCCACGGCTGGTTCGACTACTGGCTGCACGGCATCGACTCGGGCATCATGCGCGAGCCTCAGGCCGACGTCGAGATCGGCCCCGGCCAGTGGGGGCGGCACGCCTCGTGGCCGCTGCCCGGCACCGCGGCCGTCCCGCTCCACCTGGGCTCCGGCGGGCACCTGGGCCTGCTGCCGCGGCCGCTGTCGCCGCGCGAGACGTTCACCGACCAGAAGACGAGGACGGCCGAGCAGCTCGTCGAGGCCACCGGCGCGGATCCGAACCGGCTCGCGTACACGACCGGTGAGCTGCCGGCCGACGTGCGGATCTCCGGGACGCCGACGGTGTCGGTGCGGGCCTCGGTGAAGGACGGCTCATCGCCGTACCTGACGGCGCTGCTCGTCGATTACGGCTCCGACGTCCGGGCCAACGGCACGCTGGTGCCGACGGGCGAGACGCTCTGTTACGGGCAGGGCGTGCCGGGCGACACCGGCTGCACCGCGCTGCGGACGCTGGGCACGGCCACGACCCCGTACAAGATCGTCACCCGGGGCTGGCTGGACGTGCGCAACCGCGTCCGCGCGGACCGCACGCAACCGCTGCGTGCGGGCAAGGAGTACGACTTCACCTGGGACTTCCAGCCCACGGATCATGTGTTCAAGAAGGGCCACCGGCTGGGCCTGGTGATCATCTCCACCGACTTCGACTACACCCTGCGCTACCCGCCGGGCACGACGTTCACGGTCGCGCCCGGCCGGTCGGCGCTGAAGCTGCCGGTGGTCACGCCAGCGCGCTGGTGACCGTCGAGTCGAGCGGCCCGACCTCCCACAGGGCGGTGAACGCGGTGGCGGCCATGACGCGCACGCCCATGGCGATCGCCTTTTCGTCCACGTCGAACGTGCCCTGGTGGATGTCGTAGGTGACGCCGTCGGGCGAGCGGGTGCCGAGGCGGGCGAACGCGCCGGGGACCGACTCGAGGTACCAGGCGAAGTCCTCGCCGCCGAGCGACTGCTGGGTCGGGACGACCGCGCCCGCGCCCAGCACGCGCTCGGCGGCCTCGCCGAGCATCTCGACGCTGACCTCGTCGTTGACGACCGGCGGCACGCCGCGGGTGTAGTCCATGGTGGCCTCGATGCCGTAGGCGCTCGCGACCGACTCCAGCAGCGACTTGATCAGGTCGGGGGCGGCGTGCCAGGCCTCCTCGTCGAGGCAGCGCACGGTGCCCTCGGCCACGCCGTCGTCGGGGATCGCGTTGGCGGCCGAGCCGGCCTCGACGCGGCCCCAGACGAGGCTGAGCGAGGAGCGCGGGTCGACCCGGCGCGACAGCGCGGCGGGCAGCTCGGTGAGGATCTTGGCCAGCGCGAAGACGAGGTCGGCGGTCAGGTGGGGGCGGGCGGTGTGCCCGCCGGGGCCGGAGACCCGGACGGTCAGGCGGTCGCAGGCGGAGGTGATCGGGCCCACGCGCAGGCCGAGCTGGCCGACGTCCACCCGCGGATCGCAGTGCAGGCCGAAGATGCGGTCCACGCCGCTGATGCCGCCGTGCGCCATGACCTCAAGGGCGCCGCCGGGGGCCTCCTCGGCCGGCTGGAAGATCAGCCGGACCCGGCCGGGCAGGAGGCCCGCCGCGGCCTGCTGGGCGAGGAAGAGCGAGGTGCCGAGCAGCACGGTCGTGTGCACGTCGTGGCCGCAGGCGTGGCAGACCCCCGGCACGGTGGAGCGGTAGGGCACGTCCTTCTCGTCCTGCAGCGGCAGCGCGTCGATGTCGGCGCGCAGGGCGATCGTGGGGCCGTCGCCGCTGCCGACGTCGCAGATCAGGCCGGTGCCCTTGGGCAGCACCCGCGGGCTCAGCCCGGCGGCGGTGAGCCGCTCGACGATGCGCTGTGTCGTGCGATATTCGGCGAAGGCCAGCTCGGGGTGCATGTGGAGGTCGCGGCGGAACGCCACGAGATCCTGCTCACTCTCGGCCAGGAACGCGTCGAGTTCGCCTCGCAGCTCACGTCCCCGCATATGTCACCACTCCGTCCCAATGCCGCGCGCCCTGGAATCAACTGAAGCCGGCGCGGCTAGTGCGCTGTCGTACTCGTCATCCCGCCGTGGGGCCGCCCCCCGGTCGAGCGGCCGACTCGGCGAATCAAAAAACACACCCGCTGGTTCGGGTGCGTGAGATCGTCGGCATGGGCTTGCGTGCGTCGGTCGCGCTGCCGCTGTGCAGCCAGGGAGCACAGCGGTCGGCCGTGAGCCCGGTGGCGATGGTCTCGACTCTATCGCTCGTCCGCGGCTCCGCGCCGACAGATACACCAAAAGTTAGCCGACTGCAGGTCCGTAACCCCTGCTTGTCACCTTACGTGATGTTCCGCCTGGTCCGGAAATAGTCACAAGGGATCAGTAGATGGTGACCCGTCGTCGCTACTTCCAAACGTGGTGCGTGATTCCGAATCCTGTCACCTTCTGTCATGGTCATCACACTTCGCGGCTGGCTGTTTTTGGGGTGAATCGGTGTTTCACTCGCAATATGATCACTACTATCCCGTTCGGGGAGAAGTATGCTGGGTTGAGCATCTTCGAGCCGAGTGAGGGGACCCTGGTGGTCGTACCCTCGCTCTCCCTTCCCCAGGACGAGCTCCGCCGCATCAAGGCGGCCAGGTCCTACGAGGAGCGTTTGCTCTTCCTCCTGCTGACGCTCCGGGAACCCGGGGTAAAGGTGGTCTACCTCTCCTCCGCGCCCATCGATCCCGGCATCATCGACTACTACTTCTCGTTCCTGCCCGATCCTGACGACGCCGCCAAGCGCCTGACGCTGATCACGCTCGACGACCCCTGGTCCCAGCCGCTGACCAGGACCCTGCTCGGCCGTCCCGACGTGCTGGAGCAGCTGCGGGCGGAGATCGACGGCGACGCCTGGCTGGTGCCGTTCGTGCTGAGCGAGCTGGAGGAGGAGCTCGCCTCGTCACTCAACGTCCCCATCTACGGACCGGCCACCTCGTACGCCTACTACGGCTCCAAGAGCGGCGCCCGCGAGATCGGCCACGAGGCCGGCGTGCCCATGGCGCGCGGCTTCGGCGATCTGCGGACGCCGCTGGAGATCGAGGAGGCCGTCGAGGCCCTGCCGGGCGAGCGGGTGATCATCAAGCTCAACGACGCCTACTCGGGGCTGGGCAACGCCATCGTCACCAAGTCCGACCGGTCGCGGATCGACTTCTCGGCCGGCGACGAGACCTGGGAGGCGTTCTCCGCCAAGATCAGGGATCGGGGCGCGGTGGTGGAGGAGTACATCGAGCACCGGCCGCTCTACTACCCGAGCGCCCTCGCGGCCATCTCGCCGGGCGGCCACGCCCGCGTGCTGGCCACGCACGACCAGGTGCTCGGCGGCGACAGCGGCCAGGTCTACCAGGGCTGCACGTTCCCCGCCGCCCCCGAGTACCGCGCCGAGGTGGACGCGTCCGCCGGGCGCATCGCGCGGGTCCTCGCCGAGCGCGGCGTGGTGGGCGTGTTCGGCATGGACTTCTTCGCGCTCAAGGCCGACGCCGGCTACGCGGCGCTGCTGTGCGAGATCAACCTGCGCATCGGCGGCACCACGCACCCGTACGGCGCCGTCACGCTGACCACCGGCGCCGTCTACGACCCCGGCACCGGCCTGCTCATGGCCGGCGGCCAGCCGAAGTTCTACACCGCGACCGACAACTACGCCGCCGGCTGCCTGCGCGGCCGCACGCCCCGCGAGGTCATGCGGACGGCCGAGCGCCTCGGTCTCGGCTTCGACCACGAACGCCGCACCGGCAACGTCTTCCACCTGCTCGGCGCGATCCCCGAGCACGGCAAGCTGGGCTTCACCTCGATCGGCGACTCCAGACAGGAGGCGGACGAGCTGCACGCGCTCACCCGGCGCCTCCTCAGCGCACTCTGAGCGCGCGGACCCCGAGGAACATCAGGACCAGGCCGAGCACGATGTTGACCGCGATCAGGATGCCGTGGACCACGTAGAAGGCGGTGGGGTGACCGTCGGCCAGGTTGAAGCCGAGGTTGATCCATTCAAAGATCATGAACGCGCCCAGAGCGACGAGGAACGCGGCGATCTTTCGTGACATGACCATCTCTCTAGTATCGAAGGTGGATCTTCGGGGGATGTGTCGCCACATGGGCATTCATCCAGGGCTACGCTGAGACCCGCCATGTGGACCAAAACCGTACTGATCACGGCGTTCGTCACGTCGGCCTCGCTCACCGGCGGGACCGCGTACGCCGCCCCGGCCACCCCGGTGGGCGGTCCGGCGCTGGGCAGCCGTGGCCTGGTCGCCCCCGAGGGCGTCAAGAAGCCGCCCAAGACCAAGGCTACGTCGTACGTCATCGCGGACGTGGACACGGGCCAGGTGCTCGCCGCCAAGGACGCCCACGGGCGCTACCTGCCGGCCAGCACCCTGAAGACGCTGACCGCGCTCACCCTGATCCCGAAGCTGAACAAGAACCTCAGGATCCGGCCCAGCCAGAACGCCTGCAACCAGGAGGGCAGCGCGGTCGGGCTCACGCCGAAGGCCACCTACCGGGTCGAGGACCTGTTCAGGGGCCTGATGATGACCTCGGGCAACGACGCGGCCATGGCGCTCGCCGAGGTCAACGGCGGCCTGGCCAAGACCATGCGGGAGATGAACGAGGAGGCCAGGCGGCTGCAGGCGAACGACACCGTCGCCAAGACGCCGAGCGGCCTCGACAAGCCCGGCCAGAGCAGCTCGGCCTACGACCTGGCGCTCATCGCCCGCGCCGGCCTGGCCAATCCCGACTTCCTCCGCTACATCAGCACCAAGACGGCGAACTTCCCGGCCCCGAAGGGCAAGACGTACCAGATCAGCAACCACAACAAGCTGCTCTGGCGCTACCAGGGCATGATCGGCGTCAAGAACGGCTGGACCTCCAAGGCCCTCGGCAGCTTCGTCGGCGCGGCCACCCGCGGCGGCCACACGATCGTGGTGAGCGTCATGCGCCACGAGGGCTACTTCTGGGAGGAGGTCGGCGAGCTCATGGACTGGGGATTCTCGGTGCGGGGCAAGGTGACCCCGGTCGGGCAGCTCGTGGACCCGCTGCCGGCCCAGCAGCCGGCCGCGCCGCAGGCGCGGGCCTCCGGCGGCCCGGTCACCCAGGTGACCCCCGCCCAGCAGCCGCCGCTGCTGGACGCCGCCGCCCAGAAGCAGACCGACCGCACCAAGGCGATCGGGGCGGCCGTGATCGGCGGCGGGCTGCTGTTCGGGACCGTCTGGCTGGTGTACGGGATCCGCCGCCGGCGCCGCGCCGGCTCACGTCTCTGAGCCCTCCTCCGACGGCCGCACGATCGGCGAGGGCACCGGTGTGGGCGCGGGCGGCGGGCAGTAGCCGGCCGTGGCCGTCCAGGCGGCCACGTGCAGGACGAGCCGGGCCGAGAAATTGATCCAGACGAGCAGGCCCACGATCACCGCGAACGTGCCGTAGACGGGGTTGCCGAGCGTCGTGGCGAGCAGCAGGGTGGCGAGCTGCTTGAGCACGCCGAACCCGATCGCGCCGATCACCGCTCCCTTGGCGATCACCTTGAACGGCTGGACCGGCTTGGCCACCCAGCCGAGCAGGATGACGAACAGCACCCAGTCGGCGGCGAGCCCGGCCACCACGCCCGCCAGCCGCAGCCCGAAGGTCGCCAGGGGCGACTCGCTGCCGAAGACGAGGTGCAGGACCTTGTCGGTCGCGCTGGTGGCGAACCCGCCGACCAGCACGGACGTGATCATGGCGATCCCGATCATCAGGAGCGAGGACAGGTCGCGCAGCTTGCCGACGAAGAAGTTGAGCGGCGGCTGGGTGGTCATGTAGATCTCGCGGAGCGCCCCGCGCAGGGCGTCCAGCGCGCCGAGCCCGGCGTAGAGCAGACCGAGCAGGCCGATGACGCCGGCGGTCGCCTTGGCCTCGGCGATGGCCTTGAGGTTGAGCTGGTCGGCGATGCCGGGCAGCCGCTCGGTGATCGCGGCTTCGAGTGCCTGCCTGGTGGTCTCGCTGGTGGCCACCATGTAGCCGAGCACCGCGTACGCGAGCGCCACCAGCGGGAAGAACGACAGGAACGCGAAGTAGGTGACCGCGCCCGCCAGCCGGTCGCCGTTCTGGCCCTGGTAGCGCTGCACGCCGCGGATGAGGTGGTCGAGCGAGAGCCTGCGCACCCGCCAGTGGTCGACCGTCCGGCGCCCCCAGGCCCGGACCGCCTCGACGCGCCGCCACAGACTCGCCATTCCACGCCTCCAGGCCTCACCGGATCACGGTGGAGCATCTGCCCAGCCCGGCGCGCCGCACGCCCGCCGACCGGCGAGCCTACCGGCACGACACCTTGGTCAGAAGCCGTGGCGGGCGGCCCAGGCGGCGAGCGCGGCGGCGATCTCGCCCGGCCGGTCCTCGGTGGCGTGGTGCCCGGCCGGGCCGACGTGCAGGGTCTCCAGCGCCGCCACGTTGTCCGCGCACCACTGCGCCACCGCCGGGGTGATCAGCAGCGTCGGCGAGGAGTCGAAGGTGAGCAGCAGCTTCGGCACCTCGCCGGAGGCCCCCAGCCACTTGCCGAAGAAGGTCACCCGCTCGGCCACGTCGGCGGGCTCCCCGTCGAGCGGGAGCGAGCGCGCCCACTCCAGCAGCGGCCGGCGGCTCTCGCGCGTCGGGTAGGGCTCCAGGTAGGGCCGCAGGTCCTCCTCGCTCAGGGGCGTCAGCACGCCGCCGGTGTAGGCGGAGCGGATGAGGAAGTCGCCGTCGAGCACCAGCTTCTCGCCCTCGGGGCCGCGGATGGTCTCGGCGCGGCGGCGCGGGCCCTCGCCCAGCTCGTCCAGGCTCGTCCCGCGGACGACCGCCTCCATGAGCGCCACGCCCCGCACCCGTTCCGGATGCCCGGCCGCCCAGTCGCAGGCGAGCGCGCCGCCCCAGTCGTGGCCGATGAGCACCACGTCCTCCAGGCCGAGCGCGTCGAACCAGGCGTCCAGGTAGCGGGCGTGGTCGCCGAAGCGGTAGGGCAGGTCGGGCTTGCCCGAGCGGCCCATGCCGATGAGGTCGGGGGCGAGCAGGCGGCGTCCCGGCGCGGCCACGCCGGGCAGCACGTCCCGCCACGCGCGGGAGGAGGAGGGGTTGCCGTGCAGGAAGACGAAGGGGACGCCCTCGCCGGAGTCCTCGTAGTGGAGGGAGGAGCCGAGCACGTCGATCATCATGGCGTCGATCCGTTCGTGTGACTAACGTTTACTGCCCTAACGATAGGTCGTTAGGGCGACTAACGCAATAGGCTCTGCGCATGACGGACGACGACCCCATGGCGGGGCAGCCGACCCCGGCGGCCCTGCGCGCCCTGCCCAGCCGTACGTTGTCGCTGGTCGCGATGCAGGCCGACCGGATGGTCAGCGAGGGCCTGGCCCGCCTGGACGCCCGCAAGTGGCACTACGCCGCGCTCGTGGCGCTGCGCGAGGGCGGGCCCGTCAGCCAGGCCGAGCTGAGCCGGCGCACCGGCATCTACCGCAGCGACCTGGTCGCGGTCATCAACGAGCTGGCCGAGCGCGGTCACGTCGAGCGCTCCCCCGACCCCGCCGACCGCCGCCGCAACGTCATCCGGCTCACCGGACCGGGCCGGGAGCACCTCGCCCGGCTCCAGGAGGTCGTCGCCGCCCTCCAGGACGAGTTGCTGGCCCCGCTCACGCCCGCCGAACGCGAGCAGTTTTCGGACCTGCTGACCCGCGTCCACGAGCACCATGCGCGCCGCTGAACACGAACCCCTTTCACCTTTCTGACCTGCGAAGACACCGAACGCCCTTCACCTTTTTCGGCTGTGCCGAAACCACTCACAGGCGGAGTCCTGGAGCCCTAGCCTGTGGGCAGTTGCGACAGAGCCAGGAGGCGCCACGTCCCATGACCGAGATCACGACCGGTCAGATGGTCCGGCTTCAGCGCGAGCGAAGGGGCATGAGCACCACCGCGCTGGCCACCCAGTCCGGATGCACCCCCAGACACATCGAACTCATCGAGCACGGCAAACGCACCCCCTCGCTCCCCCTCCTGCGCGAGATCGCCAAGGTGCTCGGCGTACGGACCGCGGTGCTGCTCGGCGAGACGCCCCGCGACTCGCACGAGCCCAGCAGGCCGCAGATCAGCGACATCGAGCGGGCCATGTTCACCTGCCGGCCCCTCGCGCCCGACCTCGAACCGCCGGACGCCGAGCAGCTCTCCGAACGGGTCGCGGCGGCGCGCGGCGCCTGGTTCAGCTCGGCCAGGCGCTACTCGATCCTCATGGCGGCGCTGCCGTCCCTGGTCACCGACGCCGAGAACCTGGCCGCCCTGCGCACGCCGCGTGCCCGCAGCGTCGCCACGGACGCGTACATGCTGGCCAGGGGCGTGCTCAAGCACCTGCAGCGGGTGGACCTCGCGCACCTCGCGGCCGACCGGGCCATGCGCCTCGCCGAGGAGTCCGAGGACCCGCTGACGATCGCGTGGGCGTACTGGAACCTCGGGCAGTCGATGTTGTCCGACGACATGCACCAGATCGCCTACGACGTCGCCAGGCAGGGCATCGAGCTGCTCGAACCGCACGTGCCCGACGGCGACGAGCGGCATCTCAAGGCGCTCGGCGCGCTGCACCTGCTGGCCGCCATCGGCGAGTCCCGCTCGGG
Organism: Nonomuraea bangladeshensis; assembly: GCF_039529455.1. Lineage (NCBI taxonomy): Bacteria > Bacillati > Actinomycetota > Actinomycetes > Streptosporangiales > Streptosporangiaceae > Nonomuraea > Nonomuraea bangladeshensis. Next base: position 184,107 of record NZ_BAAAMV010000013.1, on the reverse strand, counting down.
CGACGACGACCGGGCGCGCGAGCGCCTGCGCGGCACCGCGAGCCGGCTCGCCGAGCGCGTACGCGACCACTCCGACGTCTACGACCTCGCCTTCTTCGGCCCCACGAACGTCGCCATCCACCTCGCCAGCGTCGAGAACGACGCCGGCCGCCCCGAGGACGTGCTGCGCATCGCCGACGACATCGACCTCACCGCGACCCCGTCCATCGAGCGGCGCACCACCCATCTCGGCGAGGTCGCCCGCGCCTGCGAGGACCTCGGCGACGACGCCGCCAGCCTGCTGCACCTGCTGCGGATCGAGCGCGAGTCCCCCGAGGAGCTGGACCACAAGCTGCTGCTCAGGGAGATGGTCCGGGCGCTGGCGCGGCGGGCCAGGCCGTCGTGGGCGCCCGAGGTCCGCCGGCTCGCCGAGCGCCACGGCATCCAGAACTGATCGAACCGAACTCGTAGTTCGGTCCTGGCGAACCCGGAGTTCTTTCGCCCGAGTTCGTCACGGACCGGCGTCCCAGTGCCACGCTGCGTTCATGACCACAGCGCCGAGTGCCGACCTCGTCATGGAACGACTGCTTGAGGAAGCCGCACGGGAGTTCCCCGGCTGGGCGTTCGAACGACACCACGCCGGCTGGACCGCCGCCCGCGGCGACCTCCGGCTCACCAGGCCGAGCCTGGCCGCCCTCCGCGCGCTCCTGCGCGTGCACCGGGAGGCCAGGGAAGGCTGACGTCAGGACGCCCGCCCCGGGCCCGCCGCGATCCGTCCGGCCACCGCGTCGAGCACCAGGCCGAGGCCGAGGGCGAAGCGGTCCAGGGCCCGCTGCAACGTGTACGGCAGCGCGGTGTCCGACACCCCGAACGCCCCGGCCTCCTCCAGCGCGGCGAGCAGCGGGAAGCGCCCGTTCATGCGCTCCTCCAGGAACGGCGCCCGCCGCTCCCACCACTCGTCGTCGCTGCTGCCGGTCTGCGCGGGCGCCTGCTCGGCCTCGACCACGGCCGCCGCGGCGCCCCGCGTGTACGAGTCCACCGCCGCCACACAGCCCACCACGTCCGCCGCGGCCAGCCCGCGCCCGTGCAGCAGCGCCAGTGTGGCCTCGTACCGGGCGAGGACGTGGGGGCCGAAGACGGTGCGCGAGGTGGACACCTGCAGCAGCCACGGGTGGGCCCGGTAGGCGGCCAGGTCGGCCTCGGCGACGCCGCGCAGCCCGGCCCGCCAGCCCGAGGTGGCGTCGGGCAGCGGCTGCCCGCCCACCACCCGGTCGACCATCAGCTCCAGCAGCTCGGCCTTGCCCGGCACGTACGTGTAGAGCGACGCCGTGCCGATCCCGAGCTCCTGTGCCAGCGCCCGCATGGACAGCGCGGCCGGCCCGGCCCGGTCGGCCGCGGCAACGGCGGCGTCCACGACGGCGGCCAGCTCCAGCCGCTGCCTGGGCCCGCGCCGGGGGGCAGGGAGCCCGTCCCAGAGCAGGGCCATGGTCCGTGCGGGGTCGCCCCGGCCCGCGTACTCCATGACAGGGGCCTCCTTAAACTCCGAACAGCGTACGATGTTTTCATGAGCGAGACCGTCATCCCCCTCCTGCCCTGCCGGCAGCTCGACGACGTCCTGCCCTTCTACCGCGCGCTCGGCTTCGACGTCACCTACCGCCAGGAGCGGCCCAACCCGTACGCCGCCGTCCGCCGGGGCGGCGTCGAGCTGCACTTCTTCGGCGTGCCCGGGTTCGATCCCGAGCAGTCCATGGGCAGCGTGGTCGTGGTGGTGCAGGACACGGGGGCGCTGCACGCGGCGTTCGCGGCGGGGCTGCGGGCGGCGTTCGGCAAGGTGCCGGTGTCCGGGATCCCGAGGATGACCCGGCCGCGGCGCGTGCAGGGCACGTCGGGCGGGTTCGTCGTGGTGGACCCCGGCGGCAACTGGGTGCGGATCAGCCGCCGCAAGGAGGAGGACGACGCCGGCGAGCCGGACCCGGCGGAGGGGCGGCTCGCGCGGGTGATCGCGGCCGCCGCCCGTCAGGCCGACGCGCGCGGCGACGTGGCGGCGGGCGTCAAGCTGCTGGAGACGGGCCTCGCCAGGCACGCGGCGGCGCCGCCCGCGCAGCGGCTGCCCGCCCTGGTCTATCTGGCCGAGCTGCGGCTGCGCGCCGGCGACCGGGACGCGGCGGCGGCGCTGCTCGCCGAGACCGCCGCGCTGGAGCTGACGGAGACGGAACGCGAGGCCCTGGCCGACGACCTCGCGGCCGCCACCGACCTCGCGAGCCGCCTCGGCCTCTGAGCCGGGGGTCGGAGCTTGGGCACCGCCTCGGCCCCTGAGCCGGGGTCCGGCCCCTGAGTCAGGTGTCGGAGCTTGGGCAGCGCCTCGGCCCCTGAGCCGGGGTCCGGGCCCTGAGCCGGGGGTCAGAGCTTGGGCAGGAAGCCGACCCGGTCGCGGACCTGCTCCATGGTCTGCCGGGCGACCGCCCTCGCGCGCTCGGCGCCGACCGCGAGCATGCGGTCGAGCTCCGCCTCGTTGGACAGCAGCTTCTCGACGCGCTCGCGGATCGGCGTGAACGTCTCGACGACGGCCTCGGCGACCTCCTTCTTGAACGTGCCGTAGCCCTGCCCGGCGTAGCGGGCGACCAGGTCGGGGATCGGCGTGCCGGTCAGCGCCGACTGGATGCGCAGCAGGTTGGAGATGCCCGGCTTGTTCTCCTCGTCGAACAGGACCTCGGTGCCGGTGTCGGTGACCGCCCGCATGACCTTCTTGCGCAGCGGCCCCGGCTGCTCCAGGACGTCGAGGATGCCCGCCGGGCTGGAGGACGACTTCGACATCTTCGCCGTCGGGTCCTGGAGGTCGGTGATCTTCTCGACCTCCTTGAGGATGTAGGGCTCGGGCAGCGTGAAGGTGTCGCCGAAGCGGTGGTTGAAGCGCTGGCCGAGGTCGCGGGTCAGCTCCAGGTGCTGCTTCTGGTCGGCGCCCACCGGCACCTTGTCGGCCTGGTAGATGAGGATGTCGGCGGCCTGGAGGATGGGGTAGGTGAACAGCCCCACGCTGGCCGCGCTCTCGCCGAACTTGGCGGACTTGTCCTTGAACTGCGTCATCCTGCCCGCCTCGCCCATGCCGGTGAGGCAGATCAGGATCCAGGCGAGCTCGGTGTGCTCACGCACGTGCGACTGCACGAAGACGGTGGCCTGCTCGGGGTCGAGACCCGCGGCGAAGAGCTGCGCGGCGGCCACGCGGCTGCGCCGGCGCAGCGCGGCGGGCTCGGTCGGCACGGTGATCGCGTGCAGGTCGACCACACAGTAGAAGGCGTCGTGGGTCTCCTGCATGGTGACCCACTGACGGACCGCACCCAGGTAGTTGCCCAGGTGGAAGGAGTCCGCGGTGGGCTGGATGCCGGAGAGAACACGAGGTCTGGCCATAGCAGGCAATTGTGTCAGGAATCCTGGTCGGGCGGCGACTCAACGGCCGGTCGGCGTTTCACCCGCACCCGGGCGATCCGCCGCCCGTCCAGCTCGATGACCTCCAGGTCGAAGCCCGCCACCTCGACCCGCTCGCCGAGCGCCGCCACGTGGCCCAGCATGGCCATGACGAAGCCGCCCAGCGTCTCGTACGGGCCGTCGGGCAGCCTGATGCCGGTCTCGCCGGCGAAGTCGTTGAGGTTGGTCAGGCCGTCGATCTCGATCTCGCCGGCGGGCAGGACGACCACGTCCTCCTCGATGTCGTACTCGTCCCTGATGTCGCCGATCAGCTCCTCGACCAGGTCCTCCAGGGTGATGATGCCGGCGGTGCCGCCGTACTCGTCGACCACTATGGCGAGGTGCTGGCCCTCGTCGCGCATCTCGTTGAGGGTGCTGAGCAGGCGCTTGGAGGCGGGCACGAACTTCGCGGGGCGGATCGGCACGAGCGCGCTGACCGGCTCGTCGCGCCCGGACAGCTCGGGGTCGAGCAGGTCGCGTACGTGCACGAAGCCGATGATCTCGTCGTAGGAGGTGCGGTAGACGGGGAAGCGGGAGTGCGGCAGCCGGGCGGCGACCGCGGCGGCCTCGGCGAGCGGCGTGTCGGCCTCCATGAACTCGACCTCGGTGCGCGGCAGCATCACCTCCCTGAGCTGCCGCTTGCCGGCGGCGAAGACCTCGCCGATGAGCTTGCGCTCGTCGGGGGTCAGGTCGTGGTGGCCGACCACCATGTCGCGCAGCTCCTCGGTGGTGACCTCCTCGCGGTCGGCCTCCGGGTTGCCGCCGAGTAGGCGCACCACGCCGTCGGTGGACTTGGAGAGCATCCAGATGATCGGCCGCGACAGGCGGGCCACCCAGTCGAGGAACGGGGCCACGAACAGCGAGAGCCCTTCGGCCCGCTGAAGCGCCAGACGTTTGGGCGCCAGCTCACCGAGCACGAGGGAGACGTACGAGATGGCCAGCGTGACCAGCACCAGCCCGAGCACCGGGGCGAAGCCCTCGGGCACGCCCCAGCCCTGCAGCACGGGCGTGAGCTGCGCGCCCAGCCGGTCGGCGCCGAACGCGGCCGAGAGCATGGTGGCCACGGTGACGCCGATCTGGACGGCGGAGAGGAACCGGTTGGGGTCGCGGGCGAGCTTGGCCACGCGCTCGCCCCTGCGGCCGCGCTCGGACAGCTTGCGGATCTGGCTTTCGCGCAGCGAGACCATCGCGATCTCGGCGGCGGCGAAGAAGCCCCCGATCAGGACGAAGAGCAGGACCAGGGCGACGTTGGCCGCGACGGTGTCAAACATGGTGGTTGGCAGCGTATACGGGTGCTTTCCCGCGTATGCTGAACGGCAAGCCTTACAAAATCAAACATATTTGAACAGGAGTCCACATGAGATTGCTGGTCACCGGCGGGGCGGGGTACGTCGGCAGCGTCGTCGCGGCCCAGCTCGTCGAGGCGGGGCACGAGGTGACCGTGCTCGACGACCTGTCGACCGGGCATGAGGACGCGGTGCCGGAGGGCGCCAGGTTCGTGCGGGCCGACATCGCCGAGCCCGGTGACGCGCTGGACGGTGTGGACGCGGTGCTCCACTTCGCGGCCAAGTCGCTGGTCGGCGAGTCGGTGGAGAAGCCCGGCCTCTACTGGGCGAACAACCTGGGCGGCACCCTCGCGCTGCTGGAGGCCATGCGGGACAAGGGGGTCGGCCGGATCGTGTTCTCCTCGACGGCGGCGACGTACGGCGAGCCGGAGCGCGCACCCATCGAGGAGAGCGACCCGACGCGCCCGACCAACCCCTACGGCGCCTCCAAGCTCGCCGTGGACACGGCGCTGAGCGCCTTCGCCGGCATCCGCGGCCTGGCCGCCGTGAGCCTGCGCTACTTCAACGTGGCCGGCGCCTACGGCCGCTTCCGCGAGCGCCACGTGGTCGAGACCCACCTCATCCCGAACGTGCTGAAGGTCGCCACCGGCGAGCGCGACTCGGTCAACGTGTTCGGCACCGACTACCCGACCGCGGACGGCACCTGCGTGCGCGACTACGTGCACGTCGCCGACCTGGCGCGGGCGCATTTGCTGGCGCTGGAGGCGCTCACGCCCGGCGAGCACAAGATCTACAACCTGGGCAGCGGCTCCGGGTTCAGCGTGCGTGAGGTGATCTCGGTCTGCCGCGAGGTCACCGGGCACGAGATCCCGGCGGCCTTCGGCGAGCGGCGGCCCGGCGACCCCGCCGTGCTGGTCGCCTCGTCCGCGAAGATCCAGCGCGAGCTGGGGTGGAAGGCCGCCCGGCCGTCGCTGCACGACATCGTCTCGGACGCCTGGGAGGCGCTTTCCGGCAAATGAGCCATATGGCGGCGAGATATGTGCTGTAGTACCGAAACGTGAAGAGCATTTCACCAAGGGTCACGAAACCGATCTTTGGCGCTCTCATCGTGGCAGGCAGCCTGCTCGCCGCCGCGGGGGTGGTGTTCGCCACCCCGGAGGCGGCCCATCCCGGCCCGCAGGCGACCTGTCCCGCGCAGAGCGACGGCACGGACGGCCCGTGAGCCGGGCGACACGGGACGGCGAGCGAGCCGGGCGATACGGACGGCCGACGCGCCGGGCAACGCGGACGCCCCCCGCCGATCGTCGGCGAGGGGCGTCCGGCACGGGCGGCGCGGCTCAGATGAGGCCGAGCTCCTTGACCGCGGTGCGCTCCTCCTCCAGCTCGCGCACGCTGGCGTCGATCCGCTCGCGGGAGAAGGCGTCGATCTCCAGGCCCTGGATGATCTCGAAACGCCCGCCGGCGGCGCGGACGGGGAACGACGAGATGAGGCCCTCGGGCACGCCGTACGAGCCGTCGGAGACGACCGCGGCGGAGGTCCACTCGGTGCCGTTGACCCAGTCGTAGACGTGGTCGATGGCGGCGTTGGCGGCCGAGGCGGCCGAGGAGGCGCCGCGGGCCTCGATGATGGCCGCGCCGCGCTTGGCGACGGTCGGGATGAAGGTGTCCTTCAGCCACTCGTGGTCGACCTGCTCGGCCGCGACCTTGCCGCCGACCTCGGCGTGGAACAGGTCGGGGTACTGGGTGGCGGAGTGGTTGCCCCAGATCGTCATCTTCTTGATCTCGGTGACCGACACCTGGAGCTTGGCCGCGAGCTGCGAGAGCGCGCGGTTGTGGTCGAGCCGGGTCATCGCGGTGAAACGCTCGGCCGGCACGTCGGGGGCGTGCTGCTGCGCGATCAGCGCGTTGGTGTTGGCCGGGTTGCCCACGACCAGGACGCGGATGTCGTCGGCGGCGTGGTCGTTGATGGCCTTGCCCTGCGGGCCGAAGATGCCGCCGTTCGCGCCGAGCAGGTCGCCGCGCTCCATGCCGGCCTTGCGCGGCATGGCTCCGACGAGCAGCGCGACGTTGGCGCCGTCGAACGCGACGTCGGGGCTGTCGGTGATCTCGATGCCGGACAGCAACGGGAACGCGCAGTCGTCCAGCTCCATCGCGGTGCCCTCGGCGGCCTTCACGGCGGCCGGGATCTCCAGCAGGCTGAGCTTGACCGGCACGTCGGCGCCGAGAAGCTGACCCGAAGCGATGCGGAACAGCAGTGCGTAGCCGATCTGGCCGGCGGCTCCGGTGACGGTCACCTTGACGGGCGCAGTGGCTGACGACGCCATGGCCTTTCCCCTAACTCGCAGCAGAATGTCGGACGTTGGGGATGTTACCCGCTCGTCATCCGCAGGTTTCCATCGCGGGTTGCCGTAGCTCGGGTTTGAAGTCGACCTTGCCGAAATACTGGTCGATGAGTCCCTTCATGGCGCCGCTGCGGTAGAGGTCGGCGATGATGCCGTTGACCGCCTTGCAGGTGGCCGCGTCGCCAGGGCGGATGCCGACGCCGTAGCGCTCGTTGCTGAGCTTGGCGCCCAGGATCTTGTAGCGCAGCGGCTCGCGGTTGGCGAAGCCGGCCAGGATCACGTCCTCGCCGGGGACGGCGTCGACCTTGCCGGTGCGCAGGAAGTCCATGCACTCGGCGTAGTTGCTCGCGAGCACCGGCTTGACCTTCACGCGGTCCTGGACCTCGCCGACGGACGGGCTGCTGGGGGCGCAGACCCGCTTGCCCGCCAGGTCGTCGAGCTCGTCGACGCCGCCGCCCGCGCGGACGAGCACGTCGCGGTGCGCCAGGTAGTAGGGGCCGGCGAACGGGCTGCGGCCGTCGATCACGTACGTCGCCACGACCAGGTCGAGCTTGCCCTGCGCCAGCCCGGCGGGCCGGTCGTCCCTGCTGACCCGGACGAACTCCGTCTCCCTGGCCCCGAGTCCTGTCGCGATGCGCCGGGCGAGGTCGATGTCGAAGCCCTCGAACGCCTCGCCGTTCTGCAGCCCGACGCCCGGCAGGTCGCCCTTGACGCCGATGACGATCTTTCCGGTGGTGGCCACCTTGTCCACCACGGACGCGTACGACGGCTCCCCGGCCTTCGTCGGCTCGGCGCCCTGTTCGCGGAAGGCCAGGGGCCAGCCGTTCATCGCGGCGACCATCGCGGCGCCGGCGACCAGCACGAGCACGCCAGCGAAGGCCGCCCACAGCCGCCACCGGGAGCGCCGGCGCGCGGGCGCCGACGACGGCTGGGTGGGCGCGGGGTAGGCCGGTTGCCCGGCCTCGCCCGGCCCGCCGGCGACGTCGCCGGTCCGCGGCACGGGCGGAGTGGTCAACGCCGCCGCCTGGCTCTCGTGCGTCCGCCCGCCGGCGACGCCGGCGTGCCCCTGACCGGTGGTCCCGGCATGCCCCTGGCCGGTGACCCCGGCATGCCCCTGGCCAGCGGCACCGGCATGGCCGTGGCCGGTGGTGCCGGGCTGCCCCTGGCCGCTCACTCCGGCATGGCCCTGGCCAGCAGCACCGGCATGGCCCTGGCCGGTGACACCGTGCTGCCCCTGCCCGGTCACTCCGGGCTGTCCCTGGCCGGTGGTGCCGTGCGGTTCCTGGGCGGGCGGGCCGTGCTCGGTCTGCACCAGGGAGCCCGTGCCCCTGCGGGCCGGCAGGTCGGTGACGGACCTGGCGTTGACCCGGCTGAACGGCGTGGTGTCGTCGCCCGCGACCTGCACCCCGCGCGTGAGCACGGCCGTGGAGGCCCCCACGCCGGTGGACTGCCCGAGCAGCCGCAGCAGGATCTGGTCGGCGGAGGGCCGCTCGGCGGGCGCCTTGGCCAGCGCCCCCGCCACCACGCCGCGCAGCGGCTCCGGCAGCATGGTGACGTCGACCTCGTGGTTGAGGATCCGGTTGAGCACGGTCGCGATGGACTTGCCCTCGAAGGCCGCCTGACCGGTCGCGGCGTAGGCGATCGTGGCCCCCCACGAGAAGACGTCGGTGTAGGGGCCGACGTCGTCGCCGGCGATCTGCTCGGGGGCCATGTAGGCGGGCGTGCCGATGGCCCGGCTGGTGATCGTGCCGGTGGAGTCGATGATGCGGGCGATGCCGAAGTCGACCACGCGCGGCCCGTCGGCGGCGATCAGCACGTTGTCGGGCTTGAAGTCGCGGTGGACGATCTGGGCGTGGTGGATGGCGGTGAGCGCGGTGGCGGTGCCGATCGCGAGCCGGTCGAGCGGGGTGCCGCTCAGCGGCCCGTCAGTCTCGATCAGCTCCCTGAGCGAGCGGCCCTCGATGTACTCGCTCGCGATGTACGGCGTGTCGCCGTCGAGGTCGGCCTCGATCACCCGCGCCGTGCAGAACGACGCCACCCGCTGCGCCGCCTTGAGCTCCCGGGCGAAGCGGGAGCGCGCGATGGTGTCGCCGGAGAATTTCACGTGCAGCAACTTGATGGCCGCGCGCTCGCCCTCGTCATTGACACCGAGGTAAACGATGCCTTGACCGCCTTCGCCGATGCGTCCGGACAGCCGGAATGATCCCAGGTGAGGGGGATCACCGGCCACCAGTGGCGCGATCTGCGGCATTCGTCTGTCCCCACGTTTACTCGATCCCAACGAGGCAAACTTTACGACGCCCAGCTACTTCACAGGGATCCGTTAACCGTTCGTGACGTCACGGTTCGCCACACTTTGTCACGAAAACCGGCAATTTGCCGAGTAACGCAGGCCCTTGCGCGGGCGCGACTCGGCGGAGAGGCTTGAGGATCATGGACCGTCCCTACGACATCGTGCTCTTCGGCGCGAGCGGCTTCACCGGCGCGCTGACCGCCGCCTACCTCGCCGCCGCCGCTCCGCCCGGCACGCGCTGGGCGCTGGCCGGCCGCGATCCCGCCAAGCTCGAACGGCTCGGGCTTGACGTGCCGATCCTGCGCGCCGACGCGACCGACCGGGCCGCGCTCGCCGACCTGGCCGCCCGGACCAGGGTCCTCGCCACCACCGTCGGCCCGTACATCGTCCACGGCGAGCCGCTGGTGGCCGCCTGCGCCGAGGCCGGCACCCACTACCTCGACCTGACCGGCGAGCCCGAGTTCGTCGACCGGACCTACCTGCGCCACCACGACCTGGCCGCCCGCACCGGTGCCAAGCTCGTGCACGCCTGCGGCTTCGACTCGATCCCGTGGGACCTCGGCGTGCTCCACACCGTCGGCCTGCTGCCCGAGAACGTCCCGCTCACCGTCAGCGGCTTCCTGCGGGTGAACGGCCGGCCGTCAGGCGGCACGCTGTCGACCGTGCTCACGGTCGCGGGCCGGGCCCGCCAGGCGGCCGAGGCCGCCGCACAGCGCCGCGCGGCCGAGCCCCGCCCGAAGGGCCGCAGGATCAGCTCCAGGGCGGGCGGCGTGCGTTACGTGGGCGGCTGGGCGCTGCCGATGCCCACCCTCGACCCGATGATCGTGGGCCGCTCGGCCCGCCTGCTCGACCGCTACGGCCCCGACTTCACCTACCGCCAGCACTTCGCGGTCCGTACGCTCCCCCGCGCCCTCGCGGTGGCGGCGGGCGCGGGGGCGCTGGCGGTGGCCGCGGCGCTCCCGCCGGCCCGCGACCTGCTCCGCGCCCGCCTGCGTCCCGGCCAGGGCCCGTCGCCCGAGCAACGGGCGAAGAGCTGGTTCCGGGTCACGTTCCTGGGCGAGGGCGGCGGCGAGCGGGTGATCACCGAGGTCGCGGGCGGCGACCCCGGTTACGACGAGACGGCCAAGATGCTCGGCGAGTCGGCCCTGTGCCTGGCCTTCGACGACCTGCCGGAGCGGGCGGGCCAGCTCACCACCGCCTCGGCGATGGGCCAGGCGCTGATCGACCGGCTGGTGCGCGCGGGCATCTCGTTCACCACCCGGGGATGAGCGTCAGTACGGCCCCGTCAGTACGGCCCCGTCAGTACGGCAGGGCCCAGGTCGCGAACGTCTTGCGCAGGTACGGGTTCTTGAACTTCGGATACGCGACCGTCCGCGGATCGCCGTCCGAGACGTACCGCATGTCCTGGTTCTTGTTGAGCCAGTCCAGCCACGCCTCCGAGCAGAACTGGGAGCAGTCGCCCTTCTTCTCCATGACCTTGATCCGCGGGATGCCGGCCGGCTCGAACGCCTTGCTGAACGGCGCCGCCGAGGGCGTGTACCCGGCCAGGAACGCGCCGTCGTGGTGGTAGCCCGGGCCGTGCAGCGCCCAGTTCTTGTTCTTCGGCTGGTTGCCGTACGGCAGCGCGATCGTCGTGGGCTTGACGCCCGACAGCGAGGTGATCTGCTTGCCGATCGTGCCGATCTGCTCCTCGACCTCCTTCTGCGAGCGGCCGCGCAGGTTGATGTGGTCGCGGGTGTGGTTGCCGAGGTCGAAGCCGTTGTCCTTGAGCCACTGCAGCGTCTGGGCCTGCTCCTCGCGCACGGTCTTGCCGAACATGTCGCGGGTGATGTACATGGTGGCGACCGGGCGGAAGCCCGGGTGCTTGGCCGCCACCTCCTTGAGTATCGCCACCGCCGTGTCCTTCTGCGGGACGCCCACCTCGTTGAGCGTGAGCTGCGAGGGCGAGGAGTCGTCGAAGGTCAGGACCACCGGGTGCTTGCCGGCCGGGATGTCGATCTTGCCGGCCACCATCTCGGCGGCCGTGATCGGCACGTACCCCTCCCTGACCAGCCGTTCCAGGTCCGCGCGGAACTGCGCGGGCGAGCGGTCGTCGGTCGTGGCCGGCTTCTCCACGATGCGGTGGAACATCAGGACCGGGATCTGGCCCAGCTCGTTGGCCTTGACCGCGGCGGCGCGCTGGATCTTGGCGGCCTTGCTCGCCTTGGCCTTGGCGGCCGCGTCGGCCTTGCTGTCCGCCATCTTGACGGTGTCGGCGGGCGGCGAGTCGCACCCCGTCGTCAGGATCGTCGCGGCGGCGAGCACCCCCAATCCGCCCAGAAAACGCAGTCGCATTCGAACCCCCCGAGACGCGCACGACTGTTACGAGGGGGCTCTTACCCAGGTGATCAACTGTGCCACGCCGGGTGACCGTCAAGACTGGGCAAGGCCGGACGGCGGGGGCGCCCGTACCGGCTCACACCATGCGAAACGGCCTCCGCCCGGCGGCACGCCGCGGGGTGGAGGCCGTTCCGTCTCGGGGTGGCCGTCAGGCCATCTTCTTCTTCAGGTTCTCGTCCAGCGCGCCCAGGAAGTCCTGGGTGGTCAGCCACTCGGCGTCGCCGCCGACCAGCAGCGCCAGGTCCTTGGTCATCTGGCCGCCCTCGACCGTCTCGACGCAGACCTGCTCCAGCGTGTTCGCGAACTCGGTGACGGCGGGGGTGTTGTCCAGCTTGCCGCGGTGGGCCAGGCCACGCGTCCACGCGAAGATCGAGGCGATCGGGTTGGTGGAGGTCGGCTTGCCCTGCTGGTGCTGGCGGTAGTGGCGGGTCACCGTGCCGTGCGCGGCCTCGGCCTCGACCGTGCGGCCGTCCGGGGTCATCAGCACGGAGGTCATCAGGCCGAGCGAGCCGAAGCCCTGCGCGACCGTGTCGGACTGCACGTCGCCGTCGTAATTCTTGGCCGCCCAGACGTAGCCGCCCTCCCACTTGAGCGCCGCGGCGACCATGTCGTCGATGAGGCGGTGCTCGTAGGTCAGGCCGGCCTTCTCGAAGTCGGTCTTGAACTCGGTCTCGTAGACCTCGGCGAAGATGTCCTTGAAGCGGCCGTCGTAGGCCTTCAGGATGGTGTTCTTCGTCGACAGGTAGACCGGGTAGTTGCGCGCCAGGCCGTAACGCATCGAGGCGCGCGCGAAGTCGCGGATCGACTCGTCCAGGTTGTACATCGCCATCGCGACGCCGGCGCCGGGGAAGTCGTACACGTCGAGCTCGATCGGCTCGGAGCCGTCCTTCGGCGTGTACGTCAGCGTCAGCGTGCCCTCGCCCGGGATCTTCAGGTCCGTCGCGCGGTACTGGTCGCCGAAGGCGTGACGGCCGACCACGATCGGCTTGGTCCAGCCCGGCACCAGCCGCGGCACGTTCGACATGATGATCGGCTCGCGGAAGATCACGCCGCCGAGGATGTTGCGGATGGTCCCGTTGGGGGACTTCCACATCTTCTTGAGACCGAACTCCTCGACCCGCGCCTCGTCCGGGGTGATGGTGGCGCACTTCACGCCGACGCCGTGCTTCTTGATGGCGTTGGCGGCGTCGATGGTGACCTGGTCGTCCGTCGCGTCTCGGTGTTCGATGCCGAGGTCGTAGTACTTCAGGTCGACGTCGAGGTAGGGAAGGATCAGCTGGTCCTTGATGAACTGCCAGATGATCCGGGTCATCTCGTCGCCGTCAAGCTCGACGACCGGACCCTCCACCTTGATCTTGGGCATGCGAATGGTTCCCCTTCGATGAAATGATGCGTTGAGGCTATCGGACGGCCAGCTCATCGGGCGAAAAGGGACAGGATCATCGCCTTCAGCTGATCGTCGTCCAGCAGCAACGAGGTCAGGACCAGCACGAAGCCGAAGACGGCCAGCGTGGTGACGTCGGTCCTCTTGCTCCTGATCGCGAGTTGACCGGCGTAGCCGGCGAACCGCAGCGCGGCGGCGACCATGATGACGGCCCCGAGCGCGAACCCGCCCCAGCGCGGGTCCACCAGGAAGGTCACGGACACCCCGACGGCCGCACCCGCCAGAATCAGCGGGTACGGCCCCCAGCTCTCACGTTCGTTGGCGCTCAACGTTCGTCTATCGGCTTCCACTTCTGGTCGGTCTCACCGATGTACTCGCTGTCCGGGCGGATGAGGCGGTTGTCGGCGTGCTGCTCGATGACGTGTGCCGTCCAGCCGGACATGCGGCTGATCGAGAAGACCGGGGTGAACAGGTCGGTCGGGATGCCAAGGTAGTGGTAGACCGAGGCGGCGTAGAAGTCGACATTCGGATAGAGACCCTTGGCCTCGAAGACGACCTCCTCCATCTCCTTGGACATCCGGTAGTACGTGTCGTCGCCGGCGGCCTCGGCCAGTTCGGCGGACATCCTGCGCAGGTGCGTGGCGCGCGGGTCCTCGGTCTTGTAGACGCGGTGCCCGAAGCCCATGATCTTCTCGCCTGCGGCGAGCTTGTCACGTACGGCCTGCGCCACGCCGTCGGCGGGGATCGACTCCAGCGTCTTCATGACCTGCTCGTTCGCGCCGCCGTGCAGCGGGCCCTTGAGGGTGCCGATGGCGGCGACGATGGCGGAGTGCATGTCCGAGAGCGTCGCGGCGCACACCCGGGCGGCGAACGTGGAGGCGTTCATGGTGTGGTCGGCGTGCAGCACCAGGCACTCGTCGAAGATCTCGGCCTGGCGCGGCTCGGGGCGGCGGCCGGTGACCTGGAGCAGGAAGTTGCCCGCGATGCTCAGCTCGGGGTCGGCGTCGGGGACGCTGCCCCCGGTGCGGGCGGCGTGGTAGCGCGCGACCAGCACGGGCTGCTGGGCGGTCAGGCGGGCGGCCTTGCGCAGGTTGGCCTCGTGCGCGGTCGAGTCCTTGTCCGGGTCGTCGGCGGCCGCCAGCGAGACCAGCGAGCGCAGCGCCTCCATGGGCGTCTGCTTCCCGGCGATCTCGGCGATGTTGGCCGCGGCCAGCGGGCCGGGCTCGCGCCCCGCCGCCAGGGACTCGGAGTAGGCGGCGAGCTCGGCGCGGTCGGGCAGCCTGCCGCGCTGGAGCAGGTGCGCGACCTCCTCGAACGTGGCACGGCCGGCCAGGTCGTGGATGTCGTATCCGCGATAGAAGAGGCGACCGGCCTTTCCGTCAATGTCGCTCAGCGCTGTGGACGCGGCTACGACATCGGCGAGACCTTTCGTGGACTTGTCCGCCATGACTGCTTCCTCCGCTTATCTCCCTGCGAAGTCTACCCGTGAGCAGGCAAAACCGGCCGCGAAGGTCAAGACCAATTTCGCGTACGATTCTCCTTTCGGCAAAGGCGATTCCCCATCCCCTCGTTTGGGTAAGCCGGAGCTGTAGTAATAGTTACGGCGGGCTACCTGGGGAGGAACTGCCGTGGAGGGGCCGTTCATACGCATCGAGGACACCGGTGAGGTGATCCCGTTGCGCCCCGAGATCACGACGGTCGGAAGAGGCCGGGGTGTCGACATCCGGCTCACCGATCCCAGCGTGTCTCGACTCCATGCCGAGTTCGTCAGACGAGGACCCTACCTGTACGTCGTCGACCTGGGACTGTCCAGGAACGGCACGCGGGTGAACGGCAGGCCGATCGCCCGGAGGGTCCTTGACGACGGCGACGTCGTCTCGTTCGGCGCGGCGCGGGGTCGCATCGGTGGAGTCCCCCGTGAGGACTTCACCCCCGAGGTCGAGCTGCGCAGGGCCGCGGCGCCCGAGCTCACCAGGCGCGAGGTCGACGTGCTGACCTCGCTCTGCCGGCCGGCGCTGTCGGACGAGGCGTTCGTCGCCCCCGCCACCGCGCGAGAGATCGCCGACGACCTGGTCGTGACGGAGGCCGCGGTGAAGCAGCACCTGCTGCGGCTCTACCAGAAGTTCAGGATCCCGGAGGGCACCAACCGGCGCACCCGCCTCGCCAACGAGGTCGTCGCGCTCGGCCTGGTACGCCCGACCCCTGTGGTCCCCCCGCAGCGGTCATCGGGAGCCCCGGCCGAGCAGCAGCCGTCACCGGCGGGCCGCAGGGCTTCGTAGGCGAGATCGTCGCGACCGGGGCTACGGCGAGGGGTTCCGGCAGCGTTCGGAGCCACGGCGTGGGTCGAAGCAGCGGCGAGCGCCGCGCACCGGATCCTCACGAGATCCGGTGCCGTCGCCCGCCGTGCTCGTCGCCGCTCAGGTACGGGCCGGCGACGCGCGTACGCGGAGCACGCCCGCGAAGCGCGCGGCCGGTTCTGCTTACAGGACCCGGAAACCGTTGCTGGGCTTGCTGGTCCGGTTGGCCCGGTCCACCGCCACGGCGTAGTAGTGGTCGCCGCGCTTGCCGTCGGGGTCGGTCCACCGGATCTGGCGGTCGCCCGGCACGACCGCGACCAGGTTGCGGGCGTCGGCGAAGGCGCCGTCGGCGGCGTGCCTGTCGAAGCGGAAGATCGCGAACAGGAACGGCTCGTCCTTGCCGGTGGCGACGGCCCGCACCTCGACGCCGCCCGAGCGGCGCAGCGCGTACGCGACCACCGGGCGGCGCGGCGGCTCGCCGTCCGCCAGCCTGGGCAGCACGGGCGCGAGCGCGGGCCGCTGGTAGTGGTCCTTGACCGCGGTCGAGATCGAGCCGATCCTGTCGACCTTGACGTCGTTGGCGTTGTACCAGATGTCGCCGCTGATCTCCGGGTGCTCGCGGTTGAGCGTGAGGTGCCTGGACAGCTCGCCCGGCACCTGCCACTCGGCGGCCTGCGCGGGGTCGCCCGCCTTGTACGCGGCCTGCCCGATCCACAGCAGCGTCCGGGTGCCGCTCGCCACGTCCGACCACCACGGGACGAGCTTGGAGTAGTCGGCCGGCGGCTGGCCGATGTACCAGTAGAGCTGCGGCGCGATGTAGTCCAGCCAGCCCTTCTTGACCCAGCCGCGGGTGTCGGCGTGCAGGTTGTCGTAGGACTGGCCGCCGTTGGTCTCGGAGCCCAGCGGGTCGGTGCCCTTGTTGCGCCAGATGCCCGACGGGCTGATGCCCCACGCGATCTCCGGCTTGGCCTGGAGCACGCGCTGCTGCATCTCCTGGACCATGAGGTCGACGTTGTTGCGCCGCCAGGCGGCGAGGTCGGGGAAGCCGGCGCCGTACTGGGCGAAGGCGGCGCTGTCGTCGAAGGCCGTGGTGTTCGTCGGGTAGAAGTAGTCGTCGAAGTGCAGGCCGTCGATGTCGTAGCGGGTGACCGCGTCCATCATGGCGTCCTGGCAGAACTTCCTGACCTCCGGCATGCCGGGGTTGTAGTAGAGCTTGCCGCCGAACGGCACGATCCAGTCGGGGTGCTTGCGCCCGGGGTGGTCGGGGTGCAGCTTGGCCGGGTCGGCCTGCATCGACACCCGGTAGGGGTTGAACCACGCGTGGAAGGCCAGCCCGCGCTTGTGCGTCTCCTCGACGGCGAAGCCCAGGGGGTCGTAGCCGGGGTCCTGGCCCTGCTTGCCGGTCAGGTACTCCGACCACGGCTCGAACGGCGACGGCCAGAAGGCGTCGGCCGTCGGACGGATCTGCACGAACACCGAGTTGAGCCCGCGCTGCACGGCGAGGTCCAGCCAGGCGAGATACTCGGCCTTCTGCTGGTCGGCGGTGAGCCCCTGCTTGGACGGCCAGTTGATGTTGACGACGGACGCGATCCACATGCCGCGCATCTGGTGCAGCGGGGGCACGTACGCGGCGTCGGTGTCGGCGAAGGCGGGCAGCGGCACCGCCGTGGCGGCGGCCGCGAGGGCGAGACCCTTCAGGAGAGTCCTTCTGCTCGGCATGGGGGGTGGCCTCTCGAAAGTGGTTGTATCGAAGCCGACGATGACAGAAAATTACCTTCAGATCAACAACCGTGAAGGAAAATGCCGATGAGCCGTGACCTGTACAGACTGGCGCTGGCGGTGCTGCACCCGGGGTTCGAGGGAACCTCCGCCCCCGACTGGCTGCGCCGCGCGCTGGGCGAGGGTCTCGGCGGCGTCGTGCTGTTCGCACGCAACGCCATCGGAGCGCCGCTCGTCAAGGAGTTGCGCGCCGAGAACCCCGGCGTCGTCGTCGCCATCGACGAGGAGGGCGGCACCGTCACCCGGCTCGAAGTGGGCGAGGGCAGCTCCTTCCCCGGCAACAGGGCGCTGGGCGTCGTGGACGACGCCGGGCTCACCGAGCGGGTGGGCCGGCAGATCGGCCGCATGCTCGCGGAGCTGGACATCACCCTCGACTACGCGCCGTCCGCCGACGTCAACGCCAACCCCGCCAATCCGGTCATCGGGGTCCGCTCGTTCGGTCCCGACCCCGACCTGGTGGCCCGGCACACGGCGGCGTTCGTACGGGGGGTGCAGGGCGCGGGCGTGGCCGCCTGCGCCAAGCACTTCCCCGGCCACGGCGACACCGTCACCGACTCCCATTTGGCGCTGCCCACCGTGCACGCCTCCCGCGAGGAGCTGATCGCCCGCGACCTCCCGCCGTTCCGCGCCGCGATCGAGGCGGGGGTTCAGTCCGTCATGACCGGTCACCTGCTGGTGCCCGCGCTCGACGCCGACGCGCCGGCCACGCTCAGCCGGGCCGCGCTGACCGAGCTCCTGAGGGGTGAGCTCGGCTTCGACGGCATGGTCGTCACCGACGCCATCGAGATGCGGGCGGTGGCCGCGCTGGCCTCGCCCGGCGAGATCGCCGTGCGCGCGCTCAACGCGGGCGCCGACGCCATCTGCATCGGGGTGGTCGACGAGGACGGGCTGCGCGAGATCGGCGACACCGTCGTGGCCGCCGTACGGGACGGTCTTCTGCCCGAGGAGCGCCTGGCCGAGGCGGCCGGGCGGGTGCGGGCGCTGTCCGACTGGTACGCCGCCCGCCCCGCCGACCGCGAGGCCGCCCGCGCCGACGTCGATCCCGGCGTCGGCCTCGCGGCCGCCCGCGCGGCGCTCACCGTGACCGGGACCGCCCGGCTCGACCGGGCGCCGCTCGTCGTCGAGGTCAACACCCGGCTCAGCCAGGCCGTGGACCCGGACACGCCGACCGGCATCACCGCCGCCCTGGCCGCGCTGCTGCCCGGCACGACCAAGATCCGCCTGGACCGTGACGCCCCCCTGCCCGACTTCGGCGGGCGGCCTGTGGTGCTGGTGGTGCACGACGCCGCGCGGCACGCCTGGGTGCGGGACGTCGTGGACGCGGCGGTCGCGGCCCGGCCGGACGCGATCGTCGTGGACACCGGCGTCCCCGGCCCGCCCACCGGCGCCGCGCACGTCGCCACGCACGGCATCTCCCGCGCCTCCGCCCAGGCCGCGGCCGAACGGCTGACCCGATGAGCGCCGTCGAACCGGCGAGCCCCGTCGCCGCCGTACGGGCCGTGCTGCCCTCGCTCACCCCGGCGGCCCAGGCCATCGCCCGCATCATCCTCGACGACCCGGGGCTGGTCGTACGGAGCACGATCACCGAGTTCAGCGCGGTGTCCGGCACCAGCGAGGCCACGATCGTACGGACCGCGCGGGCCCTCGGCTTCGCCGGCTACTCGCAGATGCGCTTCGCCCTCGCCGCCGCCGTCGCCAAGGAGCCCGAGCGGCTGGTGCCCGGCGACCTCGGCCCGGACGACCCGCTGACCGATGTGATCGCCAAGGTCGCGCGGGCCGAGTCGGACGCGCTCGCCGACACCGCCGCCCAGCTCGACCCGGAGCAGCTCGGCGAGGTCGTCTCGGCCATCGCCGCCGCCCGCAGGGTGGACGTGTACGGCGTCGCCGCCTCGGGCCTGGTCGCCGCCGACATGTCGCAGAAACTGCTGCGCATCGGGCTGTCCAGCCACCCCTTCAGCGACGCCCACCTGGCCCTGACCAGCGCCGCCCTGCTCAAGGACGGTGACGTGGTGGTCGCGATCAGCTGCAGCGGTGAGACGCCCGACGTGCTGGTGCCCGCCCGCACCGCGGCCGAGGCGGGGGCGGCGATCGTCGCGATCACCAACAACCCGCGCTCGTCGCTCGCCGAGCTGGCCGATCACACGCTGGTGTCGGCGGGGCGCGAGACGGCCTTCCGCCCCGGGGCGCTGGCCAGCCGGATCAGCCAGTTGCTGATCGTGGACTGCATCTTCGTGGGGCTCGCGCAGCGCACGTACGACCGGGCCGACGCCGCCATCCGGGCCACCCGCGAGGCGACCGACCGCTACCGCGCCCGCTGAGGAGCGACCGTGATCCCTTGCACCGTGATCTCCTGACACGAGCTCGAAGAGGCGTGGCCGGCGGGCTCGGGCTGTCGGCCCTGTTCCGTCAGGTGGAGCGGCGGGTACTGGCGTGGTACCACGGCGGTGGGGCGGGCATGGGCTCGGCGGGACAGGGAGGCGCGGTGGGCACCGTCAGGGAGGCCACGTTCGACGTGCTCAGGCGGCACGGGCTGACCACGATCTTCGCCAACCCCGGCTCCACCGAGGTGTCGCTGCTGACCGGGCTCCCCGACGACCTGCGCTTCGTCCTCGCCCTGCACGAGGGGTCGGTGGTCGGCATGGCGACCGGCTTCGCCCTCGGGCGCGAGGCCCCCGCCCTCGCCGTGCTGCACACCACGGCCGGGCTCGGCAACGCCGTCGGGGCCATCGCCACCGCCCGGGTCAACCGGGCGCCGCTGGTGATCCTGGTCGGGCAGCAGGACCGGCGGCACCTGGCGCTGGAGCCGTTCCTGGCCGGACGGCTCGCCGGGCTGGCCGGCGACTACCCCGTACGGGTGGACCAGCCGGTACGCCCCCAGGACGTCCCCGGCGCCGTCGCACGGGCCTGCCACGAGGCGGTCACCGGCCGCGGGCCCGCCCTGGTCGTGGTGCCGATGGACGACTGGGACGCCGAATGGGCCGAGGACGTGGTCGCCGCGCCCACGCGGGTGGTCCGGCCCGCCGGCGTGGCCGACGCCGACCTCGCACCGCTCGTGACGCTGTTGTCCGGGGCGCGCGCGCCGGCGATCGTGTCCGGGGCGGGGGCGGACTGGGGGTCCCTGGTGACGCTGGCGGAGCGGCTGGGGTGCCCGGTGTTCCAGGAGTCGTTCGGCGGGCGGGCCGGGTTCCCGCAGGACCACCCGCAGTACGCCGGGGTGCTGCCCGCCGACCGGGCGCGGCTGCGGGCCGTGCTGGGGGCGTACGACGTGGTGCTGGCGGTGGGGGCGCCGGTGTTCCGGCAGTACCCGTACGTGCCGGGGCCGCTGGTCGCGCCGGGGACGACTGTCGTGGTCATCACCGACGACCCGTCGGAGGCCCATCGAAGCGCGGCCGACCTGGCGTACCTGGCGTCGCCGGCCGCGCTGTGCACCCGCCTGTCAGCCCTCCTCCCCGCCCCCGGCTCCCCTGACGCGGCATCCGTCGTCGAGGGTTCTGCGCCGGCCATCGGGGCGGACGGGGCCGGGCTGCCTCCTCTGCCCGTCGGCGGGCGGCCGTTGCGGGCCGCGCATGTGCTGCACGAGCTGGCGCTGCGGCTGCCCGCCGACGCCGTGCTCGTCGAGGAGACCCCGTCCTCGCGCCCCGACCTGCACCGGCTCGTCCCCGCCAGGAACCCGCTCGGGTTCGTGTCGGCCGCCATGGGCGGCCTCGGCTTCGCCCTCCCCGCGGCGGTCGGCCTGCGCATGGCGCTCCCCGACCGCCCCGTGGTCGCGGTCGTAGGCGACGGCTCGGCGTTGTACGGCGTGCACGCCCTGTGGAGCGCCGCCCACTACCGGGTGGGCGCGCTGTTCCTGGTGCTGGCGAACGGCCGGTACGCGATCATGGACCGGCTGGCCGACCAGCGAGGCGGCAAGGCCCCGTGGCCGCCGTTCACCGAGGTGGACCTGGCCGCCCTGGCCCGCTCGCTCGGCTGCCCCGCGCGCAAGGTGGACGACCACGCCGGGCTGGTGGCGGCGCTGGAGGAAGTGGTGCCCACGCTGGCCGCCCGGGAGGAGCCCCTGCTGCTCGACGTGGACGTGACCGTCGACCCCGACTTCCAGCCCTGAACCGTCCTGGGGCGTCAGAGGCGTTCGGCGGCCTCGACGACGTTGGACAGCAGCAGCGCCCTGGTCATCGGGCCGACGCCGCCCGGGTTGGGCGTGAGGAAGCCCGCGACCTCCTCGACCTCGGGCGACACGTCACCGGCGATCTTGCCCTCGACGCGGGAGACGCCGACGTCGAGCACGGCCGCGCCCGGCTTGATCATGTCGGCCTTGATGAGCTCGGGCACCCCGGCCGCCGCCACGACGATGTCGGCCATCCGGGTGTGCGCGGCGAGGTCCTGCGTGCCGGTGTGGCAGAGGGTGACGGTGGCGTTCTCGCTGCGGCGGGTCAGCAGGAGGCCGAGCGAGCGGCCCACGGTGATGCCGCGGCCCACGACGACGACCTCGGCGCCCTTGATCGGCACGTCGTACTCCTGCAGGAGCAGCACGATGCCGTGCGGGGTGCACGGGAGCGGGGCGTCGACCATGTGGACGAGACGGCCGAGGTTGACCGGGTGGAGGCCGTCGGCGTCCTTGGCCGGGTCCATCCGCTCCAGCAGGGCCATCGTGTCGAGGTGCTTGGGCAGCGGGAGCTGGACGATGTAGCCGGTGCACTCGGGGGAGGCGTTGAGCTCGTCGATGGCCGACTCCACCTCGGCCTGGGTGGCGGTGGCCGGCAGGTCGACGCGGATGGAGGCGATGCCGACCTCGGCGCAGTCGCGGTGCTTGCCCGCCACGTAGATCTGGCTGCCGGGGTCGTCGCCGACGAGGACGGTGCCGAGGCCCGGCGTGATGCCGCGCTCCTTGAGCGCGGCCACCCGGGTCGTGAGGTCTGCCTTGATCTTTGCGGCCGTGGCCTTGCCGTCGAGTTTCACTGCGCTCATGCCGCAATCCTTCCATGCCGGGCCCCGTCCACCGCACACCCGCTCCCCCTTGCCGGGCGTTGTCCACAGGGTGCGGGAGCGGGGTCGGCGTTGTCCACAGGCGGCGTATGACATCGTTGTCATGGCCACCACGAGGGCTTAGTGTTACGGGCGCCGGCATGCTCTTCCACCTTCCACCCGGAGGTCCGCGCTTCACCCCGGAGGTCCCCCTTGCCTTCCCGCCGCCTGCTCTCCGCCGAGCCGACCGACCTGTTCGTCGGCACCGAGGCCGCCCCGCACCAGGTCCTGCGCCTCACCCTCGCCTCCCGGGCCGACCGCGAGGCCGTCCTGGAGCTGCGCGGCGACGGCGTACGCCTGGCGGGCGGAGCGATCACCGTCCCCGCCGACGCGGCCGGCGTCCTGGAGGTGCCGCTGGAGGTCGCCGTGCCGCCCGGCACGGCGGTGCCCTGCCTGCTGACCCTCGACGGCGAGGAGTCCCTGGAGGTCACGGTCACGGCCGAGGCGCCCGGCTGGACCATGCACCTGATCTCCCACTTCCACTACGACCCCGTGTGGTGGAACACCCAGGCCGCCTACACCAGCCCGTGGGAGCTGCTCTCGGCCGACGCCACCACCAGGCCGTTGTGGGAGCGCAACGCGTTCGCGCTGGTCGAGGCGCACATCGAGCTGGCGCTGCGCGACCCCGACTACCGTTTCGTGCTGGCCGAGGTCGACTATCTCAAGCCGTTCTTCGACACCTGCCCCGAACGCCGCGCCGACCTGCGCGCCCTCATGGCCGAGGGCCGGGCCGAGCTGGTGGGCGGCACCTACAACGAGCCCAACACCAACCTCACCGGCGCCGAGACCACGATCCGCAACCTCGTCCACGGCATCGGCTACCAGCGCGACATCCTCGGCGGCGACCCGCGTACGGCCTGGCAGCTCGACGTG
This sequence comes from Nonomuraea bangladeshensis, assembly GCF_039529455.1. Classification (NCBI taxonomy): domain Bacteria; kingdom Bacillati; phylum Actinomycetota; class Actinomycetes; order Streptosporangiales; family Streptosporangiaceae; genus Nonomuraea; species Nonomuraea bangladeshensis. The sequence continues at coordinate 161,014 of NZ_BAAAMV010000013.1, read as the reverse complement.
TTCGGGCACGATCCGCAGTTCCCCGGCTACCTCGCGGCGGCCGGGCTCACCGGGAGCGCGTGGGCGCGCGGACCGTTCCACCAGTGGGGCCCGATCAGCAAGAACTTCCGCGAGGCCAAGAAGGACGCGGCCCTCATGCAGTTCCCGAGCGAGTTCGAGTGGATCTCGCCGTCCGGGCGGGGCGTGCTCACCCACTACATGCCCGCCCACTACTCGGCGGGCTGGTGGATGGACTCCGCGCCCACCCTGGAGGACGCCTGCCAGGCGGTCTACGACCTCTATCGCTCGCTCAAGCCGGTGGCCGCGACCAGGCACGTCCTGCTGCCGGTCGGCACCGACTACACCCCGCCCAACAAGTGGGTCACCGACATCCATCGCGCCTGGGCGGCCCGCTACGTGTGGCCCCGGTTCGTCTGCGCCACGCCGCGCGACTTCCTGGACGCCGTACGCGCCGAGCTGCCGCGACACAGCCCCCAGACCCGGGACATGAACCCGGTCTACACCGGCAAGGACGTCTCCTACATCGACACCAAGCAGGCCCAGCGCGCCGCCGAGGTGGCCGCGCTGGACGCCGAGCGGCTGTCGGCGTTCGCGGCGGCGCTCGGTCTCGGCCGCTACCCGCACACCGCGCTCGACAAGGTGTGGCGGCAGCTCTCCTACGGCGCGCACCACGACGCGATCACCGGGTCGGAGTCCGACCAGGTCTACATCGACCTGCTGACGGGGTGGCGGGAGGCCTATGACCTGGCGAGCGCCGCCAGGGACAACGCGCTCGACGCGCTCACCGGGCAGATCGGGCTGACCGGGCCGGGAGTGGTGGTGACCAACACGCTGTCGTTCGCCCGCGACGGCCTGGTCCGCGTGCCGCTGCCGCCGGGGCACACCGTGGCCGGCCCGTCCCCGGAGGAGGTGCCGGCGGTCGCCGAGGACGGCACGCTGACCTTCCTGGCGCGGGACGTGCCGTCGCTGGGCTGGCGGACGTACCAGGTGGTCGAGGGCTCGCCGCCGGCCTGGCGTCCGCTCGACGGCGCCACCATCGCGAACGAGCGCTGGCGGGTGAGCGCCGACCCGGCCAGGGGCGGCGCGCTGGCCTCGGTCGTCGACCTGTCCACCGGGCGCGAGCTGCTCACCGGGCTCGGGAACGAGCTGCGCCTCTACCGCGAATATCCGACTCATCCGGATATGGGGGAAGGTCCGTGGCATCTCATCCCCACGGGCGCGGTCACCGGGTCTGGTGAGGCCGCCGCGCGGGGCGTACGCGCCGAGCAGAGCCCGGTCGGCAGCCGCCTCACCGTCACCGGCCAGGTCGGCGAGATCTCCTACGAGCAGGTCGTCACCCTGCTGACCGGCTCCGACCGCATCGACTTCACCACCCGCGTACTCGACCACACGGGCGCCGACCGCCTGCTGCGGGTGCGTTTCCCGGCCTTCGTCGAAGGTGCGCTGCCGGTGTCCGACGTGGCGGGCGCGGTGGTGGGCCGTGGGTTCGCGCTGCCCGACGTCGACACGGCCGAGCACCCGTGGACGCTCGACAACCCGGCCAACACCTGGTTCGGCCTGTCCGCCACGGCGAAGGTCGATCTCGGCGAGGCGGGGGCGCGGGCGCTGGGAGTGGCCGAGGTCGTGGTGCCCGACGCCGCCGACGCCCCGGCGGCCCGCGACCTGGTGGTGGCCCTGGCGCGGGCGGGCGTGACGGCGACCACGTCCACCGCGCCCGGCACCCGCTACGGCTGGCTCGACGTCGACTCCAACCTGCCGGACGTACGCATCGTCCTCGGCGGCCCCGACACCAATCCGGTGGCCGCCGAGCTGCTGGACCGCGCCGACCCTGCCTATCTCGACGCGCTCAAGTCCGGCGCGCCCCGGGTCTGGGTCCCGGCCGAACGGCCGCTCGCCGAGGTCTGGCAGCCCAGCGCCGACCTGCGCGACCTGCGTGCCCTGCCCGCCCTGATCGTCGCCGGTCCGGTCGAGGACCTGGTGGCCGATCTCGCCGACGCCACGATCGAGGCCCTGTGCCCGCTGGGCCGCGAACGCCTCGACGCACGCACGGTCGCGCTCCTCACCTACGGCCTGCCCGGCTTCGCCGTCGATCCTTCGGGGGCGCTGCACCTGTCGTTGCTGCGGTCGTGCACGGGGTGGCCGTCGGGCATCTGGCTCGATCCGCCGCGCCGTACCTCGCCGGACGGCTCCGGGTTCCAGCTTCAGCATTGGACGCATGAGTTCGCGTACTCGCTGGTGGCGGGCGAGGGCGACTGGCGCGCCCTGCACCTGCCCGCACGGGGGCAGGAGCACATCACCCCGCTGCTCCCCCGCGTCCTGGGCCCCCAGGACGGCCCACTCCCCCCGGCCCACTCCCTGCTGGCCGTCACGCCGCCGCGCGACGTCCTGCTGAGCACCCTGAAGTCCACCGGCAACCCCCACGCCCACGGCCACCTCCCCGACCCACCCCTCCCCTCAACCACCGCCCCCACCAGCACCTCCGGCTCGGGCCCTGCCTCCCCTTCTGGGGGCAGTGTCACTCTCCGTCTGATCGAGTCCACCGGCCTCGGGAGCCAGGTCAAGCTCAGCTCCCCGGTCCTCCCCCTCGACACCCTCACCCCCGCCGACCTGCTCGAACGTCCCGAAGCTCGCGAAGACGCCGGAAGTCCCGTACGCGACCTCACCCTGACCGGCTTCGAGGTCGCCACCTACCTGACCCCCGCTCCACCCCCACCCCCCGCAGCGCCTGACCTCGGCGCCACGGCCGAACGCGCCCAGCCCGTCTACAGCCGTTACTGGCTGCACAACAAGGGTCCGGCCCCGCTCGGCTACCTGCCGATCGCCGTGTCCGTCACGCCGGGTCTCGTCCCCGCCACGAGTGAGCCGTTCGAGGTGGAGGTGGTCCTGTCCTCCCAGCTCACCGCCGACAGCCACGAGGGCGTGGTGGACCTCCGCGTCCCCGGCGGCTGGGCCGTCACCCCGTCCCGGCGTCCCTTCCGCCTTCCTCCCGGCGGCCACCTTCGGTTCCCGGTGACCGTGACCCCGCCTCCCTCCCCCGCCACGGGCCTGCACTTCGTCTCCGCCCGCACCACCGTGGGCGGCCAGCTCATCGAGGACGTCACCACCGTCGCCGTCGGCGACGACCTCCCCGAGCTGCCCGTCCCCGGCCCGCCGCCGTCCACGGGCGACGCTCTCGGGGGCACCACCGCCGACGACGCCCGGCCCACCGGCCTGTCCGTCACCCCCGCCGCCGACGCCCTCAGTCTGCGCCCCGGCGACCGCGCCGCCCTCACGCTCCGGTTGCGCAACTCCACCGCCGACGAGATTCGCGGCGAGGCGCAGCTCGCCTCCCCCTGGGGCACCTGGTCCCTGCTCCCGGAGGTCATCCAGGGGTTCGCCGTGGGGGCCGGCGAGACGGCCGAGGTGTCGTTCCCTGTCCGGGTCCCCGTGGACGCGCCGACCGGCCACGCCTGGGCCCTCGCCAAGGTCATGTGGTACGGCCGCTGCCAGTACACCCCGGCCATCCGCCTGGAGGTGACCCGATGACCTCCCACCCTCACGCCCAGCCGCTCGCCACCCCCACGGCCGGTGTTCCCCGTCCTCCCGCCACGGGAGCGGCCACCGCGCCCGGTGTCGGTCAGGTGATGGGCTGGGTCGAGGGTCGTCCAATCCCGCGTGAGCTCCTCGACCGCCGCATCGCCGACCTCCGGCACGGCCCGCTCAAGGCCGCCCTTCCCTCGCCGGGCACCGCCGAGGCCCGCCAACTGACCAGGTGGTTGACCCAGGTCGTCCTGACCGAGGTCCTGTGCGAGACCATCGCCAGAGCCGAAGGGCTGGCTCCCCTCGAAGGCCCGCCGCTGGACCGTCTGGCGGCCGTCGAACTGGGCTCGATCAACGCGGCCGCCTACAACGGCAGTCCTTGGGTGCGGGCCGTGTTCGAGCACGTCACCACGGCCACCGCGGTGCCCGCCGAGTGGCGGCCCCGGCCGTCCCGACCGAGCGCCGGCGCCCACCACGTATGCCATCGCCTGTTCTCGGACCGCGCCACCGCAGAGCGCGCCACCGCGGACGACCTGGAGTCACTCGGTCAGGTGGACTTGGCCTCGCTGCCGGCCGCCCTCGCCGAGGCCATCGCCCGCCACCCGTACGGCGCTCTGGTCGGCCCGGTCCAGGACGGGTTGGGCTGGCACGTAGCCCTCGTCACGCCGGGCCCCCCAGCAGCACCACCACCGTCTCCGACACGACCGCCGGATGAAGGAGAAGCGATCCCGCCGATGCCAGAATTGCCACAGCCACAGCCACAGCAGCGACCACGTTCACCAGAGGCCGCTTACTCCGATCTTCTGCAGGCCGCCCGTCGGAGAACCTTCGCCCGGTGGCTCGACCGGACGCGTGCCGAGAAGGTCGCGCTGGTGCCCGGACTGGAACACCCTGGCGACCCTCGCCAGCCCGACAACCACCACAAACACTGATGCCCTACGTACTCGCGATCGACATCGGAGGGACCAAGCTCGCCGCCGCGCTGGTGGACGAGGAAGGGTCCGCGTTGCGTTCCGGCACCCGGCCCACGCCGCGTACGGACGTCATGGCCGCATTGACGGCGCTGATCGAGGAGGTGACCGGCGACGGGCCGCCGGCGGTCGCCGTCGGGATCGGGTGCGCCGGGCCGCTGGACCTCGCCACCGGCGCCGTGAGCCCGGTCAACATGCCGAGCTGGCGCGGGTTCCCGCTGCGCGACGAGGTACGGAAGGGTACGGGCCTGCCCACGGTGCTGGCGGGCGACGCGCAGTGTTTCGCGCTCGGCGAGCACTGGCTCGGCGCGGGCCGGGGCAGCGGCTCGCTGCTCGGGATCGTCGTGTCGACGGGGATCGGCGGCGGCCTGGTGATCGACGGCGCTCCGCTCCTCGGTCCCACCGGGAACGCCGGACATGTCGGCCATATGAGCATCGATCCGTGGGGCGAGCGCTGCACGTGCGGCGGGCGCGGCTGCGTCGAGCACTATGCCAGCGGCCCCAACCTCGTCCGCTGGGCCCTGGCCAACGGCTGGATCCCCGGGGACGACCCGGCGAAGGCGGACGGGCGGCTGCTCGCCGAGGCCGCGATCGCCGGGGAGCCTGTGGCGGTGGCCGCGTTCGAGCGCGGGGCCCGGGCGCTGGCCGGGATGATCGCGTCCACGGCGGCGGCGGTCGAGGTCAGCACCGTGGTCGTCGGAGGGGGCGTGTCGGCGGCGGGGAAGGTGCTGTTCGAGCCGTTGGAGCGGGCGCTCGACGACGTGGCGGGGCTCGCCTTCGTCCGGGCGGTGCAGGTCAGGCAGAGCACGCTCGGCGTCCGCGCCTCACTGGCCGGCGCCGCGAACCTGGCCTGGCAGTCCTTCGCCTGAACGACGAACGCCTACAGACGCCGCCGCGGAGTGGAACATCCAGCGATGAACAAGGGGATCAGACAATCTGATTTCATGAAGGTGATAACCGCCACCGAAGCCTCCCGAAGCTTCGCGACCGTGCTCGATGAGGCCGAGCGCGGGGAAACGATTGTGGTGGCACGTGGCGGCAAGCAGATCGCCGTGATCGGCCCTGCGCCCACCGCACCGGGGCGCATGGTCAAGGCGTTCCTTGCTGGAAGCGTGGAACGCTGGATGCCGACTTCGAGGCCGACGTCGCATCGGCCCGCGAAGCGACCGGCAACGAGACGAGGGACACATGGCCCGGCGTCTGGTCCTCGACACCGGTGTCCTCATCGCGGCCGGGCGAGGCAAGGCGTCCGCGGACACGGTTATCAGCGGTGCCGATGAGGCGGCGATCGCAACCATCACTGTGGCCGGGTTGCTCGTCGGCGTGGAGTCGGCCGATGAGATCCGCCGACCCCGTCGACAGGCTTTCGTGGACCAGGTCCTCGCGCTGATCCCCGTCGAGGAATACACCATGGAGGTCGCCAGGATCCACGCTCGTCTCATGGCGCATGTCCGTCGAGCGGGGAAGTCTCGCGGCGCGTACGACCTGCTGACAGCGGCAACGGCGGCGGCCACTGCCAGAACAGTGATCACGATGGACTCTTCCGCGGCCTTCGACGATCTTCCCAGCGTGAGCGCTCAGGTTGTTCCACGCTGAACGTCGGCGCCGACCCCGGTAGCGAGGCGACCGTCGAAATCGCGAGCGGGTCAGTCGCGGTTGGCGAAGCGGGCCTCGCGGCGTTCGATGATGCGGCGGGTGAAGGGCACGATCTCCACGACACGCATGCCGAGATAGGCGCCGGCGAAGGCGACGATCAGCAGGACGAAGGGGCTGGTCGCCACGCCGTTCAGAGTGACGAAGGCCTGCAGCATCGTGTCGAGCAAGGGTTACTCCGGAGACTCGATGGGTAGATGAGCGGGTTTTAGGCTAACCGGTCATGACCAATGCTTGCCCCGGAAATTGCCAAAGGGCGGCATGATCTCCTCATGCCGCCCTTTATTGGATCATGTCGCCCTTTCGGGGACGATCAGTGGAAGAAGTGCCGGGCGCCGGTGAAGTAGAGGGTGATGCCGGCCTTCTCGGCGGCCTCGATGACCTGGTCGTCGCGGATGGAGCCGCCGGGCTCGACGATCGCCTTCACCCCGGCCTCGGCCAGCACCTCCAGCCCGTCGGGGAACGGGAAGAAGGCGTCGGAGGCGGCCACCGAGCCGCTCGCGCGCTCGCCCGCCCGGGTGACGGCGAGACGGCAGGAGTCGACGCGGTTGACCTGGCCCATGCCCACGCCCACGGTGGCCCCGTCGTCGGCCAGCAGGATGGCGTTGGACTTCACCGAGCGGCAGGCCCGCCAGGCGAACTCCAGGTCGGCCAGCACCTCGGGCGAGGCCGGCGCGCCCGCCTTGAGCTCCCACCGGTCGGCCGCGTCGCCGGGCGCGTCCACCCGGTCCACCGTCTGCACGAGCAGACCGCCATCCACGCGGCGGAACTCGGTCGGCGCGGACGGGCCCTCCGGGCAGGCCAGCAGGCGCAGGTTCTTCTTCTCGCGCAGCACGTCGAGGGCCTCGGCGTCGTACGCGGGCGCGATGACGACCTCGGTGAACACCTCGGCGATCTGGCGGGCCAGCTCGACGGTGACCGGCCGGTTGACGGCGATCACGCCGCCGTACGCCGACACCGGGTCGCAGGCGTGCGCCTTGCGGTGCGCCTCGGCGACGTCGGCCCCGACGGCGATGCCGCACGGGTTCTGGTGCTTGATGATGGCCACGCACGGGTCGGAGAAGTCCCAGGCCGCCCGCCAGGCGGCGTCGGAGTCGAGGTAGTTGTTGTAGGACATCTCCTTGCCGTGCAGCTGCTCGGCGCCCGCGAGGCCGCCCGTGCCGCCGGAGTAGAGCGCGGCGCTCTGGTGCGGGTTCTCGCCGTAGCGGAGGGTGGCCTTGCGCTCGTACGCGACCCCGGCGAAGACCGGGAACTCCTCCCCGCCGTACGTCTGCCCGAACCAGTTGGCCACGGCCACGTCGTAGGAGGCCGTGTGCGCGTACGCGATGCCGGCCAGCCGCCGCCGCTCGGTCAGCGTGAAGCCGCCCTCGCCCAGCGCCTTGAACACCTCGCCGTAGGCGCCGGGGTCGACCACGACGGCGCAGGTGCTGTGGTTCTTGGCCGCGCCGCGGATCATCGCGGGCCCGCCGATGTCGATCTGCTCGACGCACTCCTCGTCGGCCGCGCCGGAGGCCACCGTCTGCTGGAACGGGTAGAGGTTGACCACGACGAGCTGGAACGGGTCGATCTCCAGCTCTTCGAGCTGGGCGACGTGGTTGGGCTTGGTCATGTCGGCCAGCAGCCCGGCGTGCACGCGCGGGTGCAGGGTCTTGACCCGCCCGTCCAGGCACTCGGGGAACCCGGTCAGCTGCTCGACCTTGGTCACCGGGATCCCGTACGACGCGATCGCGGCGGCCGTGCCACCGGTCGAGACGATCTCCACTCCGGCGCCGTCGAGGGCCCTGGCCAGTTCCTCGAGGCCGGACTTGTCGTAGACGGCGATCAGCGCGCGCCGGATGGCGATGCGAGTCACGTGGATTCCCCTCCTGATTGGTTGCCGATGCGGACGGTGCGTCCGCTGACCGTCCAGCCCTCGCGGGCCATGCGGCCGACGATCTCGACGAGCAGGCGGCGCTCGACGGTCTTGATGCGCTCGTGCAGGACCGCCTCGTCGTCGTCCGGGAGCACGGGCACCGCCTCCTGGGCGACGATGGGGCCGGTGTCGATCCCCTCGTCGGCCAGCATGACCGTGCAGCCGGTGACCTTGACCCCGTGGGCCAGCGCGTCACGCACGCCATGGGCCCCGGGGAACGACGGCAGCAGCGCCGGATGCGTGTTGAGCACGGGAAAAGCCTGGAGCGTGGGCGCGCCCAGGATCTTCATGAAGCCCGCCGACACGACCAGGTCGGGCTCGTACGCGGCGATCCTGGCCGCGATGGCCGCGTCCCAGTCCGCACGCGTCGGATGATCGCCTAGTTTTTCAACAAAAGTCGGGACTTGTGCCCTGGTAGCCCTGGCCAGCCCTTCGATTCCCTCCCTGTCGGCACCGACCGCTACCACGCGAGCACCGTACGCCGGGTCGGCGGAAGCGTCCAGAAGGGCCTGTAGGTTGGTTCCAGAGCCGGAGACGAGGACGACGAGCCGCCCAGCCTTTGACACGCACACTCCAATGAGGAAACAGGGTGGGGCTGCCAGGGTATCTGTTCCTGGTCCGGCGACGCAGAGGAGGTCAGGTGTCGACACCGGTGCAGGCACCGGCAGGCCAGCAGCCCGCCGAGTCGGCGGGACGCCGCGCGATCTGGTTGGCGATCGCGGCGCTCGCCATGACGTTCATGTTGCCGCTGGCCGGTCTGGTCATGGCGCTGTTCGCGCTCGTGGCGGGGCTGCGGGCGCTGCCACTGCTCAGGGGGGCGGGCAGACCCACGGGCGCGGCCGTCGGCGGGATCAGCGTGTCCTCCATAGCGCTGGTGCTGTCGGCCCTGGCCACGGGCATGCAGCTCTACCTCATGAACGAATACTCCGCCTACCAGGAGTGCATGAAGGGCGCGACCACGGTCTCGTCGCAGGGCGAGTGCTTCGCGCAGTTCAGGGAGGCGGCCCAGCGCAAGCTGCCGCCCGATGTGCTGGAGCTCCTGGGCGCCATGCAGACCTGAGCCTGCTCAGTCGCGGTCCCAGGCGTACGGGTCCACGTAGATGACGTGGCCGCCCCGGTCGTCGAACTCGTCCACGATGTCCTTGCGGACCGGGCGGGACCCCTCGGGGCCCGGCTCCGGCAGGCGCGGCCTGGCCTGGGCCAGGGTCTCGGCCTCGGCCGTGGCGTGCTCGTCCTGCCAGTCGTCCCTGATGACCGGGATCTCCTGGGTGTCGGCCTCGGTGGCGTCCATCCAGTGACCGGGCAGCGGACGCGGATCGGCCTCGGCGAGGCCGACCTTGCTGGCCGCCTTGGCGATCGCGGCCCCCGCCTTGCGCACGGGCACCGCGGCCTTGTCCAGCGGGGTACGGGCGCGCTTGCTGAGCAGCAGCAGGTTGGTCACGCCCGCAGAGATCCCGGAGGCGACCCCGACCTCCAGCGCGACCGACAGCGCCACCTCCCAGGGCGAGGGCCCCACGGTGGCCAGCCGGCCGCCGCCGATCGGGCCGCCGGACAGCGCCGCCAGCACGCCCGCGACGACGCCCGCGGAGACGCCGGTGAGGAACCCCCAGAGCGGCGCGGCCTCGTACGACGGCGACGGCGAGATCCGGGCCACGAACACCCCGGCCACCGCCCCCGCCGCGAACGGCAGCGCGATCACCGCCATCATCCACGCGGGCACCGGCCCGCTCTCCGGCAGCGCGCCCAGCAGCGGCAGGCTCGGCACCGTGCCGAGCTGCACCCCGGTGGGCGCGACCAGGGTGTCGGCGCCGATCGCGAACCCGGGTCCCGAGATGTACGACGAGGCCCAGATGACCGCGTTCGGCAAGTAGAGCAGCTGGAGCAACGCCAGCAGCACGCCGCCCACGAACCCCGGCGACAGGACGTCGGAGAGCTGCTTGACCTGGCCGAAGTTGAGCACGACGGCGACCAGCACCAGGGCCAGCCCGGCCACCAGCAGCAACGCGGTGGCGACCGCGGTGCCGACGGTCATCGCGCGCACCCGCTCGGGCAGCAGCCGCAGCATGACCCGCCACGGCCCGATCATCCGCGCGGTGGCCAGCGCCCCCGCGAGGAACGCCAGCACGAAGTGGCTGAGCAGCACCTCGCCGAGGAACGGCTGGGTGATCTCGTTGCTCGCCACGAGCGCGATCAGCCCGGCCAGCAGCGCGTAGGGAGCCGCGAGCGACACCCCGGCCTGGGCCACCAGCACGAGCTGCGCGCGGCGGCGGGCCCTGGCCTGCTCGCGGGGGCTGTTCTTGGGCAGCCGGGCGGGCAGGCGCAGCCGCAGGTCGGCGTCACGGGCCATCCACCGCCCGGCCCGGTAGAGGAGCATGGCGGGCAGGATGGTGAGGCCGAGCGGCAGCAGCCCGACCCGGCCTCCGGGGATGGCGAAACCCGCGTGGTGTGCGGCCAGCCAGAGCTGCGCGGCCGTACGGAAGACGCCCGGCAGGCCCGCGCCCAGCGCGCCACGCGGGGCGGCGATCCAGCCGACCAGGGTGAGCGTGGTGAGGGCGGCCAGGCCGACCCCCAGCGTGCAGGCGGCGGCCAGCATGCCCGAGACCGGCAGCGGCCTGCGGGTCTCGTCGTCGTCGCCGGAGACCCCGGGGAGCTTGCCGAGGACCGAGCGGGGGGCAGTCCGCAGCTGGTCGAGAATCGCCGTCACAGTAGGCGATTTTCTCAATCTTTCCCAACCAAAGCTTGGTTGACGCGCCGCCGATCGGCATTTACCTCAAAGCACCCGTGACCCGCGCCGGCGACACGGCCTCCGTGCCGCCGGCGCGAGAAGGTCAGCGCGGCCACCTGACTCAGCGGGCCACCTGACTCAGCGGGCCACCTGACTCAGCGGGACTGCATGACCTCGCGCATGAGGCGGGCCGTCTCGGAGGGGGTCTTGCCGACGCGGACGCCGACCTTCTCCAGGGCCTCCTTCTTGGCCTGGGCGGTGCCGGCCGAGCCGGACACGATGGCCCCGGCGTGGCCCATGGTCTTGCCCTCGGGCGCGGTGAAACCGGCCACGTAGGCGACGACGGGCTTGGTGACGTGCTGCTCGATGTAGGCCGCGGCCCGCTCCTCGGCGTCGCCGCCGATCTCACCGATCATCACGATGGCGTCGGTGTCAGGGTCGTCCTGGAACGCCTGGAGCGCGTCGATGTGCGTGGTGCCGATGACGGGGTCGCCGCCGATGCCGACGCAGGTGGAGAAGCCGATGTCACGCAGCTCGTACATGAGCTGGTAGGTGAGGGTGCCGGACTTGGAGACCAGTCCGATGCGGCCGGCGGTGGTGATGTCGGCCGGGATGATGCCCGCGTTGGAGGCGCCGGGGGAGGCGATGCCGGGGCAGTTGGGGCCGATGACGCGGGTCTTGCCGCCCTTCGCGACGGCGTAGGCCCAGAACTCGGTGGAGTCGTGCACCGGGATGCCCTCGGTGATGACCACGCAGAGCGGGATCTCGGCGTCGACGGCCTCCTTGACGGCGGCCTTGGCGTGGGCCGGCGGCACGAAGACGACCGACACGTCGGCGCCGGTCTGCTCCATGGCCTCCTTGACCGTGCCGAACACCGGCAGACCCTCGTGGGTGATGCCGGCCTTGCGGGCGTTGACGCCGCCGACGACCTTGGCGCCCGAGGCGAGCATGCGGCGGGTGTGCTTGGTGCCCTCACCGCCGGTCATGCCCTGGACGATGATCTTGCTGTTCTCCGTCAACCAGATGGCCATAAGTCACGCACCTACCGCAGCGAGCTCGGCGGCACGCTTGGCCGCTTCGTCCATCGTGTCCACCAGCTCGACCCGCGGGAGCGCGGCGTCGGCCAGAATCTGCCGCCCGAGCTGGGCGTTGTTGCCGTCGAGGCGGACCACCAGGGGGTGGGTCACGGCCTCGCCGCGGCTCTCCAGCAGCTTGAACGCCGCGACGATGCCGTTGGCGACGGCGTCGCAGGCGGTGATGCCGCCGAAGACGTTCACGAAGATCGACTTGACGTCGGGGTCGGAGAGGATGATCTCCAGGCCGGCCGCCATGACCTCGGCCGAGGCGCCGCCGCCGATGTCGAGGAAGTTGGCCGGGGAGGGCTTGCCGGGGAACGCCTCGCCGGCGTAGGCGACGACGTCGAGGGTCGACATGACCAGGCCCGCGCCGTTGCCGATGATGCCCACGTCGCCGTCGAGCTTGACGTAGTTGAGGTCCTTCTCCTTGGCCCGCGCCTCCAGCGGGTCCTCGGCCGCCTTGTCGGCCAGGGCCTCGTGGTCGGACTGGCGGAAGGCGGCGTTGTCGTCGAGCGTGACCTTGCCGTCGAGCGCCTTCACCTGGCCGTCGGCGGACAGGATCATGGGGTTGACCTCGACGAGCGTGGCGTCCTCGTCGACGAAGCAGTTCCAGAGCTTCTCGATGAGCTCGGCGGCGCCGTCGAGCGCCCGCTCCGGCAGGCCGCCGGCCTGCGCGATCTCGCGGGCCTTGGCCCGGTCGACGCCGTCCAGCGCCGAGACCGGCACCTTGGCGACCTTCTCCGGGGTGTTGTGGGCGACCTCTTCGATGTCCATGCCGCCGGCGGCGGAGCAGATCGCGAGGAAGGTGCGGTTGGCGCGGTCGAGCAGGAAGGAGAAGTAGTACTCCTCCGCGATCGCGCTGGCCTCCTCCACGAGCACCTTGTGGACCGTGTGGCCCTTGATGTCCATGCCGAGGATGGCGGTGGCCTTCCCGACGGCGTCGGCGGCGTCGTCGGCCACCTTCACACCGCCGGCCTTGCCCCGGCCACCGGTCTTGACCTGGGCCTTGACAACGACGCGGCCGGTCAGCTCCTCGGCCGCCGCCCGCACCTCCTCCACGGTGTTGGCGACGATGCCGCGCGGCACCGGGATGCCGTAGTCAGCGAAGAGCTCCTTCGCCTGATGTTCGAACAGGTCCACGAGGGTCCGTCCTTGCTTATCCGACTGATGTTCGACGGCCCGGGCAACCCCGTGCGTGCCGGGCGTTTCCGCCAGTGAAGCCTAGCCCGAAGCGCGCCCTGCCCAGGTCACCGGGTCGCGGTTCTCCCCTTGTGTGACGGTCATCTCACTTCCCGAGGGAGACCGCCTGCACGAATTGCGCACCGAATCAGCACCGCCGTACGCGGGCGTCGAGATATGCTCGTGATCTTCGATTGACAGGATTCCCGGACCCCTCAATAACCGAATCAAGGGAATCCCATGAAGCGATTTCTCGCGGGCCTGACGGCGGCCTGCGCCGCGACACTCGTGATCGCGGCGCCCGCCGCCCAGGCCGCGCCGATCGACCCGGTCAAGGCGCTGCGCAAGCAGTACGTGCCCGGTCACGGCGTGCGTTTCACCGAGACGGCCAGCACCAAGGTCAACGGAAAGACCATGGCCAATGAGAAGTCGAGCGGCCGGCTCGCGTTCGGCAAGAGCGGCGTCGTCGCCGTCGACGTTTCCACCAAGAACCGCCGCAGCACGTCCTTCAGCCCCGACCGGCTGATCAGCGTGGGCGGTCACACGTACGTGCAGGGCGGCATCTACGGAAAGGATCTGCCCGAAGGCAAGAAGTGGGTGCGTTATTCCGACTCGCCCGCCGGCGCCACCATGAACCAGCCTGTCGACGTCTTCGAGCCGAAGGTGCTGAGGCTGCTGCTGACGAAGGCGAAGAGCAACAAGGGCGGCACGTACAAGGGCGAGATCTCCTACAAGGACATCGCCAAGGCGTACGGGAGCAAGCTGACCGGACCGGTCAGCAAGATCAAGGTGTCGTACGCGCTCGGCGTCAACGGCAAGGGGCTGGTCACCCTGCTGCGGACCTCCTGGACGCTCGACTTCGGCGTGCTCGGCAAGACCGTCGGCGTCACCGAGACCCGCTACACCGGCTGGGGCTCCCGCGTGAGCGTCAAGGCTCCGGCCGAGAGCGCGTGGGTGGACGTCAAGGACCTCGAAGAGGGCGCCGGCGTGCCGGAGGAGATCCCGCAGAGCGCCTTCGACGTGTACGCGTACTGAGCTTTCCCGTCGATCGGCGCGTCCCGCCTGTTCATGTGGCGCTCGGCATGCGACATTGCATGATATGGGCAGGGACGTGCCGGTCGTCGTGTTCAGCCGTGAGGACCGCAGGAAGTACCGCGAGAAGGTACGCCAGTGCCTCGACGTCTTCGCCCAGATGTTGCGCGAGTCCAGGTTCGAGCTCGAACGCCCGCTCGCGGGCCTGGAGATCGAGCTCAACCTCGTGGACGCACGCGGCGAGGCCGCCATGTGCAACGCCGAGGTGCTGGCCGCCATCGCGCGCCCGGACTGGGCGACCGAGCTGGGCCAGTTCAACATCGAGATCAACGTCGAGCCGCAGGAGCTGGGCGGCGACGGGCCGCGGCGGCTGGAGGACGACGTACGCGCCCGGCTGAACCACGCCGAGGAGCGCGCCCGTTCCCTGGGCGGCCACCTGATGCTGGTCGGCATCCTCCCCACCCTGCGCGAGCGGGACGTCGAGGAGGGCTCGCTGTCGGCCAACCCCCGCTACCGGCTGCTCAACGAGCAGATCTTCGCCGCCCGCGGTGAGGACCTGCACCTGTGCATCGAGGGCACGGAACGCCTCGACACCCGCGCCGACAGCATCACGCCGGAGGCCGCCTGCACCAGTGTCCAGCTCCATCTGCAGGTCAGCCCCGAGTCGTTCGCCGCGCACTGGAACGCGGCCCAGGCGATCGCGGGCGCGCAGGTCGCCGTCGCGGCCAACTCGCCGTACCTGTTCGGCAAGGAGCTGCACCACGAGACCAGGATCGCGCTGTTCGAGCAGGCCACGGACACCCGGCCGACCGAGCTGAAGGCGCAGGGCGTGCGGCCGCGCGTGTGGTTCGGCGAGCGGTGGATCACCAGCGTCTTCGACCTGTTCGAGGAGAACGTCACCTATTACCCCGCCCTGCTCCCCCTCTGCGCGGACGAGGACCCGCGCGCCGAGCTGGAGCAGGGCCGCATCCCCCAGTTGCACGAGCTGACCCTGCACAACGGCACGGTCTACCGCTGGAACCGGCCCGTGTACGCGGTCGTGGACGGCCTGCCCCACCTGCGGGTGGAGAACCGCGTCCTGCCCGCCGGGCCCACCGTCGCCGACGTGGCCGCCAACGCCGCCTTCTACTACGGGCTGATGCGCGTGCTGCCGTACGACGAGCGGCCGATCTGGAGCCGGATGTCCTTCAGGACCGCCGAGGACAACCTGGCCGCCGCCGCCCGGCACGGCCTCGACGCGCGGCTCTACTGGCCGGGACTCGGCGAGGTGCCCGCGTCGGAGCTGATCCTGCGCCGGCTGCTGCCGGCCGCGCACGAGGGGCTGGCCCTGTGGGGCGTGGACCGCCCGGTCGCCGACCGGCTGCTCGGCATCATCGAGGAACGCTGCCTGAGCGGCGTCACGGGAGCCGACTGGCAGGTACGCCGGGTGCGCGCGGAGGGCGGCGACCGGCACGAGGCGCTGCGGGCGATGACCTTGGACTACATCGGGCGTATGCATACGAATGAGCCCGTGCATACGTGGGAAGTCTGAGCTGGTGACCCGCGCGCCCCTCCGCTTCGTGCTCGCCCTGCTCGTCCTGGCCGCCTCCGTCCTGTCCTGCGGCCTGACCCGGCCGCCCTCGATGAACCCGCCCGGTGACGCGCAGCAGGACGACACGTTCGAGGACGACGTCGTCTCGGCGCGGACGCTGAGCGAGCAGTTCTGGAAGCAGCAGTTCGCCCGGCTCGGCCGGACCTACCGGCCGATCACCGAGTTCATCCCCTACTCCGGCTCCGCCGGGCCGAGCTGCGGCGGCCAGCCGGCCGTGCCCAACAACGCCTTCTACTGCCCGGTCGGCCACTTCATCGCCTTCGACCGGGACTGGATGGAGGGGCTGTGGAGCGACATGGGCGACGGCTCGGTGTACGTGATCATCCCGCACGAGTTCGGTCACGCGGTCCAGGCCCAGCTCCGCTCGACGTTCCAGCTCAACGTGCAGGCCGAGCTGCAGGCCGACTGCTACGCGGGCGCCACCCTGTCGGGCCTGGTGAGCGGGGGCGCGCTGCGCGCGGAGCCGGGCGACGAGGACGAGCTGCTGCTGAGCCTGGAGGCGGCCGGCGACCCCACGGACGACTGGCTCGACCCGGCCGCGCACGGCACCGCCGAGCAGCGGCAGTCGGCCTTCGCCGAGGGGTACCGGAGCGGCGTGGGCGCCTGCTGACCCCGGCGTTCCTGGCAGCGGAGGTCATCCCGGGGCGTATTCCCCCATCAACCCGGAGGATGATGTGGTCGATCATGTCGGAGCCGTACGGTGGGTCCATGCCACTGGAGGAGATCGGCTGGCTGCGCCGGGGGGCGTGCAGGTCCAGCGACCCTGACCTCTTCTTCCCGCTCGCCCCCTCGCCGCAGCAGGAGGCGCGGGCCAAAGCGGTCTGCGCGAGCTGCCAGGTGCTGGAGGAGTGCCGCGCGTACGCGTTACGCGCGGGCGAGCCGGACGGCATCTGGGGCGGCCTGACGCCGCAGGAGCGCCGCCGCTCCCGCTTCCCGGCCGGCTGGCGCGACTCCGCCGCCTCCTGAGGCGACGGGACCGACGAGACCGACGAGACCGCCGGGCGGGCGGGGGCCGACGTAGCCTGCAGAGGTGATCCTCCGCTCCGTCGCCGTGCTGGCCGCCGCCAACGTCATGAACAACAAGGTCGCCCCCCGCCTGGGCCCGCTCACCTCCGCCCTCGCCACCGCCGCCCTGGTGGCGATGGCCCGCAGGTCGGGCGCCACGTGGGAGGAGATGGGGTTCGAGCACGGCCGGCGGGGCGCGGTCACGGGCGGCATGCTGGCGGGCGCCGTGGCCGCCGTCTACACCGCCGGGGTCGCGCTGCCCCGCACCAGGCCGCTCTTCCACGACGAGCGCGCCCTGTCGCTTTCCCGCGCCCGCCTGCTGGAGGAGGCCCTGATCCAGGTGCCGCTGGCCACGGTCCTGCTGGAGGAGGTCGGCTTCCGCGGCGCCCTGTACGCCATGCTGCGCCGCAGGCACGGCACGGGGGCGGCCACGGCGCTCTCCTCGGCCCTGTTCGGCCTGTGGCACATCCTCCCGGCCGTCGACATGGCCCGCGCCAACCCGGCGCTCGGCGCCCTGACGGCCGGCGAGTCGCCCGCGCGGCTCGACACGGCGCGGGTGGTGGCGGGGAGCGTGGTGTCGACGGCGGCGGCGGGCGTGCTCTTCTGCGAACTGCGGCGCCGCCGTGGCCTGCTGGCTCCCGTCATGTTGCATCTGTCGACGAACTCGCTTGGCTACTTTTTCGCCCGGATCGCAGCGAAAAAGGACGACAAAAGATGATTGCTTGCTCAGTGGGTCCGCACCCCCTCTGAGAAGGAAGATCCTTGCCTCGCAGGACGAGGATCCTGCACTGCTGTTGGACCGCTCCAAAATTTCGTCATGTCGATGCTCTACCTTCCGTGAGCGCGTGCTTCCCACGGCCGGTGCCGCCGGGGGAAGCGCGTCCAAGATCACTTGTTCTGATGGAGGGCACGGAGGTGATGCCGCATGCGCACGGTCATCGACATCGACCAGGAACTTCTGGAAGCGGCCCGGCGGAAGCTCGGGACGGCGACCATCACGGAGACGGTGCACGCTGCGCTCCGTGCGATCGTCGAGCAGGCCGCGGAGAAGGCGAGCGCTATCAAGGCGTTCGAGTACTGGCGGACGAGGGACAACTCGGATCTGCTGGACCCGGAGATCATGAAGCGTGCGTGGTGCCACCAGGACGGATGTACCTGATCGACAAGAGCGCCCTGGCCCGCCTCCGTACGAGTGAGGTCGTCGCCAGGGCGCTGCGCCCGCTCTTCTCGGCCCGGGCCGTGGCCACCTGCGCCATCATCGATCTGGAGGCGGTCCACGGCGCCCGTGACCCCGCCCAGGGCCGCGCCGCCCTGGTCGCCCAGCGGCAGTGCGTCTGGCTCCCCCTCGACCTGGCGGTGGCGCGGCGGGCCCTGGAGGTGCAGCAGCAGCTCCTCGCACGAGGGCGGCACCGCGGCGTCGGGGTGCGTGATCTGCTGATCGCCGCCTGCGCCGAGGTGCACAGGGCGACGGTGCTGCACTACGACCGCGACTTCGACCTCATCGCCGAGGTGACCGGGCAGCCCGCGCTCTGGGTGGCGCCGCCCGGCTCCATCCCCTGAGCACGCGCGCCTGCCCCGGTCAGGCCGTGGGGACGACCTGGAACGCCTCCGCGTAGCGGCCCGCGCCGAAGCCGGCCTGCTCGCCCCAGGCGGCGAAGCGGCTCTTGACCCCCTCGGCGAACCCCTCCACGTGCGCCACCTGGCTCACATGCGACAGCAGGGCCGCGAGCTTGCGGTCGATGACGTCGGTGACGTCCACGTAATGGTCGGGCGTGGTTCCGCCGGTCAGCCAGACCTCGCGGACCGTCCACGCCTCCAGCCCCTCCTCCAGCAGCAGCTCGGGGAAGGCGTACGGGTTGCGGGCGTCGGGGTAGACGGCGTCCAGGGCGGCGCCGCCGACGGCACGGTGATCGGGGTGGCTCGGCGCGACGAACCGGTAGTTGCGGTCGGGGTGGTGGGTCACCACCAGGTCGGGACGCACCTGCCGGATCACGCGGGCGATCGAACGCCGCAGCTCCAGGGACGGCACGACCTGGCCGTCGGGGTAGCCGAGGAAACGGACGTCGGTGACGCCCACGGCCTTCGCCGCGGCGCGCTGCTCGGTCCGCCGCAGCTCGGCCATCCCCGTGTTGTCCAGCGTGCGCTCGTTGCCGCCCGCGTCGCCGTCGGTCACCAGCAGGTAGGTGACCTCGACCCCCCGGTCCACGAAGAGCGCCGCGCTCCCGGCCGCGCCGAAGTCGACGTCGTCGGGATGCGCGGTCACGTACAGCACCCGGTTGATCTCGGTCTGCGGCAGCATGACTCCCCTTTCGCACGGTGTTCTTGAGGGAGAACCGGCGTCCGGCGGATCGCATTCCGGGCGCCGTTTGTCGGTGGAGCGTCTTAACCTAGGTAGGTGCCGACCCAAGTCTCTGTTGACCACCCCTTGCTCGACGGCCTCAACCCGCAGCAGCGCGAGGCCGTGATCCATCACGGCAGCCCCCTGCTCATCGTGGCGGGAGCGGGGTCGGGGAAGACTCGGGTGCTCACCCACCGCATCGCCTACCTGCTGGCCGAGCGTGACGTGCATCCGGGCGAGATCCTGGCGATCACGTTCACCAACAAGGCCGCCAAGGAGATGAAGGAGCGCATCGACAAGCTCATCGGGCCGCGCTCGCGGGCCATGTGGGTGATGACGTTCCACAGCGCGTGCATGCGCATCCTGCGGCGGGAGGCCAAGCGGCTCGGGTTCCCGTCCAGTTTCTCGATCTACGACCAGGCCGACTCCCAGCGGCTCATGGCGATGGTCTGCCGCGAGATGGACCTCGACCCCAAGCGCTACCCGCCGCGCTCGTTCTCCGCCCAGGTCAGCAACTTCAAGAACGAGCTGATCGACTACGAGAGCGCGATCGAGCGGGCCGGCTCGCACCTGGAGAAGACGCTCGCGCAGGCCTACAAGTCCTACCAGCTCAAGCTCACCGAGGCCGGGGCGATGGACTTCGACGACATCATCATGAACACGGTGACGTTGTTCCAGCTCTTCCCCGACGTGGCCGAGCACTACCGCATGCGGTTCAGGCACGTGCTGGTCGACGAATACCAGGACACCAACCACGCCCAATACATCCTGATCAGGGAGCTGGTCGGCCACCCCGAGCTGCGCACCGCCGACGGCGAGCAGGTGCGCTCCGGCACCAGCCAGTCCGAGCTGTGCGTGGTCGGCGACGCCGACCAGTCGATCTACGCCTTCCGCGGCGCGACGATCCGCAACATCCTGGAGTTCGAGCGCGACTACCCCGACGCCCGCACGATCCTGCTGGAGCAGAACTACCGCTCGACCCAGAACATCCTGGCCGCGGCCAACGCCGTCATCGCCCGCAACGAGTCGCGCAAGCCGAAGAACCTCTGGTCCGACCAGGGCGACGGCCCCAAGATCGTCGGCTACGTCGCCGACAACGAGCACGACGAGGCCATGTTCGTGGCCCAGGAGGTCGACCGGCTGAGCGACGAGGAGGGCGTGCGTCCGGGCGACGTGGCGGTCTTCTACCGCACCAACGCGGCCTCCCGCGTGTTCGAGGAGATCTTCATCCGCACCGGGCTGCCCTACAAGGTGGTCGGGGGCGTGCGCTTCTACGAGCGCAAGGAGGTCAAGGACCTGCTGGCCTACCTGCGGGTGCTGGCCAACCCCAGCGACGTCGTGTCCCTGCGGCGCATCCTCAACGTGCCCAAGCGGGGCATCGGCGAGCGGGCCGAGGCGATGGTCGAGGCGCTGGCGGCGCGCGAGCGGATCACCTACTGGGAGGCGCTGCGGCGGGCCGAGGAGGCCTACGGCATGGCCACGCGCTCGCTCAACGCGGTGCGTGAGTTCGTCGCGATGCTGGAGGAGCTGATCGCCAAGGCCGAGGGCGTGCCGCCGTCGGCGCTGGCCGAGGAGGTGCTGGTGGCCACCGGCTACCGCGCCGAGCTGGAGGCGTCCGAGGACCCTCAGGACGAGTCCCGCCTGGAGAACCTCAACGAGCTGATCTCCGTGGCCGCCGAGTTCGAGGAGGCCAACCCGGAGGGCACGCTGGTGGAGTTCCTGGAGCAGGTCTCGCTGGTGGCCGACGCCGACCAGATCCCCGAGGCCGACGGCGGGCAGGGGGTCGTCACGCTGATGACCCTGCACACCGCCAAGGGCCTGGAGTTCCCCGTGGTGTTCCTGACAGCGATGGAGGACGGCGTGTTCCCGCACGTCCGGTCGCTGGGCGAGCCCAAGGAGCTGGAGGAGGAGCGGCGGCTGGCCTACGTCGGCATCACCCGGGCGCAGCAGCGGCTCTACCTGACGCGGGCGGCCGTGCGCAGCTCGTGGGGGGCGCCGGCGTTCAATCCGGCCTCGCGCTTCGTCAACGAGGTGCCGGGCACGCTCATCGACTGGCGCACCGATCCGGAGAAGTCGGCGTGGAGCGCCGCCACCCGCAGGGAGCCCGCGGCGCGGCCGGCGCCGGCCAGGGGCGGCGCGGCGGGCGCGGGCGGGCGCAAGGTGCCCTCCTTGACGCCCGGTGACCGGGTGACGCACGACCAGTTCGGCCTCGGCACGGTGGTGTCGGTCGACGGCGTGGCGGAGAAGACCAAGGTCAAGGTCGACTTCGGCAGCGGCGGGGAGAAGACGTTGCTGCTGGCGTACGCGCCGCTGGAGAAGTTGTAGAGGCACCGACGCGAAGGCGCGCCGCCGGCGTCCAGGATCTGCCGGCGGCGCGCCTTCTCGCGTTCGGGGCGCTCTACTTCAGGGCGCTGCCCTTCTTCCACTGGCTGTAGCTGAGCTGCCAGTAGCTCCAGCCGTTGTTCCACTGCAGCTTGCGCTTGGTGCCGGTGATCTTCACCACGTCGCCGCGCTGGGCGATCGTGTAGAACCACTTGGCGCCCTCGGGCGTGGCGCGGACGCAGCCGTGGCTCTGGTTGGAGCGGCCGAGATACTGGTAGTAGCCGGCGCTCTGGTGGACGTACTCACCGCTGTCGGAGATCCGCACGGCCCAGGGGATCTCCTCCTTGTAGTAGCGCGGGTCCTTCGGATCCGTCACGCCCATCCAGGAGGAGGTCATGGTCTCGACGGCCTTCTTGCCCATGGTGAGGTGGGTGCCGCTGGTGGTGAGGTAGACGTCCACGCCGCCGCGCATCAGGCCGCCGCGGCCGGCGCTGATCGGGATCTTCTTGGCCAGCTTGCCGTTGCGGTAGACCTTCATGACGTGCTTGCGCGTGTCGACGAGGGAGATGTTCTGGGAGCCGACGGCGAAGCGGCGGGAGACGTCCTTGCCGCCGGTGTTGCCGGGCAGCTCGGACAGCCGCGCGGTGAAGAGCACCTTCTGGTACGGCTTCCAGTACGCCTTCGTCCGATAAATGATCTTGCGGGCCGACACCCACCGCCAGGCGCCCTCGTTGGGCTTGTCGGACTCGACCTGCAGCAGGGCCTCGACCGTGGCGCGGTCCTTGGTCTTCACGTCACGGTCGAACGTGACGATGATCGGGAAACCGACGCCCACCTTCTCGGTCTTCTCCCCCATCGGGGTGATGTCCGCGATGCCCAGCTTGATCTTGGCCGTGGTCGTGGGGGTGGGCGACGGGGTGGTGGTGGCCGCGACCGGGGCGACGGCGGCCTGGCCCTGGGGGGCCGCCGTGGGGCGGGCTTGCGGGATGGGGGCGGTCTCCGCCGCACAGGCCGTCGCGACGACCAGGGCGAACAGAGCCGGAAGCATCCGGGTGACGCGCTTCAAGGGGGTTACTCCTGGACTAAGTGCTCATTCGGTACCTCTCTGTGTGACAAACGAGACGCCTGATTCGTAGGCAGCTAGCCGATAACTATCCTGTAACGGTCCAAATCCGGCCGAATCGGCCTCAGACCAGGCGGCGGGCGGTGGCCCAGCGGGACAGCTCGTGGCGGTTGGAGAGCTGGAGTTTGCGCAGCACGGACGACACGTGCGTCTCCACGGTCTTCACCGAGATGAACAGCTCCTTCGCGATCTCCTTGTACGCGTAACCCCGCGCGATCAGCCGCAGCACCTCCCGCTCGCGCTGGGTCAGCGAGTCGAGCTCCGGGTCGATCGAGGGCGCCTCGGAGGAGGCGAACGCGTCCAGCACGAACCCCGCCAGCCGCGGCGAGAACACCGCGTCGCCCTCGGCCACCCGGCGGACGGCGTCGGTCAGCTCCTTGCCGCTGATGTTCTTGGTGACGTAGCCGCGGGCGCCGCCCCTGATGACGCCGATGACGTCCTCGGCGGCGTCGGAGACCGACAGCGCGAGGAAGCGGACCGGCGAGCCGGCGCCGAGCACCCGGCGCAGCACCTCCTGGCCGCCGCCGCCCGGCATGTGCACGTCCAGCAGGACGACTTCCGGCTGCAGCTCGGCGATCGCCTTGACGGCCGACTCGACGTCCTCGGCCTCGCCCACGACCTCGATCGAGTCGCCGAGCTCGGCGCGTACGCCCGAGCGGAAGAGCCGGTGATCGTCGACGATCAGCACGCGCGTCATTCGTTCTCCACCTTCATCTTCAACATCACTTCGGTGCCCTCGCCCGGTTCGGTGCGGATCCTGGCCGAGCCGCCGTGGCGTTCCATTCTGCCGATGATGGACTCCCTGATCCCCATCCGGTCGAGGGGGACCGCGTCGAGATCGAAGCCCTTGCCCCGATCCTTCACGAAAACGGCCACTTCTTCACCCTCTACTTCGGCGTACACCGAGATGGAGTCGCTCTCGCTGTACTTGGCCGCGTTGACCATGGCCTGGCGGGCCGCCTTCATCATGGCCGCGAGCCGGCCGCCCGAGTCGAACGGCACGTCACCGACGCACACCACCTCGATCGGCACGCCGTGCGCGTCCTCCTCCTCGGCCGCGATCCTGCGCACGGCCGCCGCCACCGTCGCGTCGGCGTCCTGGGCCGGCTGGTAGAGCCAGTTGCGCAGGTCGCGCTCCTGCGCGCGGGCCAGGCGGGTGACCTCGCGCGGGTCGTGCGCGACGCGCTGGATCAGCGTCAGGGTGTGCAGCACCGAGTCGTGCACCATGGCGGCGACCTCGGCGCGCTCCTCCTGCCTGATGCGCTCGCGCCGTTCGAGCTGGAGCTCCTTCCACAGGCCGGCCAGCCAGGGCGCGGCGATGACCGCCAGACCGCCGACCACCACGACGGTGAACAGCAGCCCCTGCTGGGCCTGGGCCAGCTCGCCCTGCCAGTAGAGGAACCCGATCGCGCCGATCACCACCAGCCCCACGCCGAGCAGCGTGCGCACGCGGTTCTTCCTGATGCTGAGCGTCGCCCCGCTCATCCAGCTCCGGCGGCGCTCCGGGTCGGCCTGCTGCCACAGGATCAGCGCGCCGATCCCGCCCGCGGCGAACGGCAACATGCCGATGCCGCCCGCCGACGCCCCGGTCAGCCAGCCGAACGCGGCCAGCGCCATCCCGATCGCGGTGAACGCGGCGAGCTGGCTCCAGTCACGCTGCGGCGGCGGCCCCTCGTGCGGCTGACGCGGCGTGACCATCCACAGCACGGCGTAGGCCACCATGCCGACCCCGTTCACCACGCTGAGCAGCACGAACATCAGCCTGATCACCACGGGATCGAGCTTGAGCTGCGTGGCCAGTCCCTGGGCCACCCCGCCGAGCAGGCGGCCCTCCATCGGGCGCATCATCCGCCGGAACGGCGCTTTTTCGCCGGTGCCCGGCTCGGCGAGTGTCTTCTGGTCAGCCATAACACCGTCATCGTCACATGTAAGGGGCGGACCGGGCATCAGGGAACGACCCCCGGGTCGGGTCAGGGGTCTCCCGGATGCGAGCGGTGCGCCGGTGGGGCCACGATGGTGGCATGACAGAAGCTCCGCCCAGGGATCCGGCCGCTCCCCCCACCGTACTGCGACGCAGCGGCGAGGGGCGCATCGTCATGGGGGTGTGCGCGGGGCTGGGCCGCCACACCGGGATCGACCCGGTGGTGTTCCGGGTGGCCTTCGCCGTGCTGCTGCTCGGCTCGGGCGTGGGGCTCTTCTTGTACATCGCGGCGTTCCTGTTGATGAAGGAGCCGAACGGGAGCCCGGGCATCATCGAGCAGTGGACGCGGCGCGACTTCGACGCCGAGACCGTGCTGGCGTTGCTGACGGCGGTGCTCGGTCTCGGGCTGGGGCTCAACCTGGCGACGGTCTGGATCGACGATGGGACGCTCGTGGTGGGCGTGTTCCTGGCGGTGTCGCTGCTGGCCGCGCACGTCAACGGGGTCGACCTGCTGGGGCTGGCCCGGTCGATGCCGGAGCGGCTGAGGCAGCGGCCGCGGGCCGGGCAGCCCGCGCCGACGTACGCGAGCCCGCCGCCCACGCCCCCGGTCCGCCCGGCTCCCCACCCGATGCCCACCATGCCCTCGGCGCCGACCGCGCACTTCGCGCCCGCCGCGCCCGCGACGCCCGCGACGCCCGCGACGCCCGCGGCTGAGCCGCGCGTGAACGAGCTCCGCGTGAACGAGCCGGGCGGGGACGAGCCGGGCCGGGGCGACGCCGGCCAGGGCGACGCCGGCCAGGGCGACGCCGGCCAGGGCGACGCCGGCCAGGGCGACGCGGCCCTGGAAGGGCCGGCCTTGGACGAAGCGGGCCGGGACGAGACGGGCCGAGCGGCCCGGGAGGACGCCGTGACGGCGGAGCACCCCGTGCCGCCGCACGAGCCGACCGCGTACGAGTTCGCGCACGAGCCGGCCGGGCGGCAGGAGGCCGGGCAGCGGTCACCCGAGGACGAGCCGGGCGCGTACCGGCCGCGGACCGCACTCGCCTACGGCGAGCCGTTCGCGCCCAACGGCCCCTACCGGCCCCTCGACCCCGCCAGGCGCGCCGGCGCCGGCGGCTACTCCTCGCCGTACGACCCGGCCCTGTACGCCCGCCCCGCGCCGCGCCGCCCGAAGCGCGCGCCTCGCCCCAAGTCGTTCATCGGCGGCATCACCATCCTGCTCGCCATCATCATTGGAGGGATCGTCGTGGCGGTCCAGACCAGGTCCGCCGCCGGCGTGAGCCCGACCATCGTCGGCGGCGCGATGCTCATCACCATCGGCGCCGGCCTCCTGGTCGCCACCTGGTGGGGCCGCGGCGCGGGGCTGGTCGCCGCCGGCGCCGCGGTGGCGCTCGCGGTCAGCGTCGGCCTCGCGGTGGGCGGGCTGCCGCGTAATTTCGGCCCGTCCGAGTGGGCGCCGAGCACGCTGAGCGAGCTGGCCGCGGTCCCCGTGTACGACGTCGGCGCGGGTCAGGGCCTGCTGGACCTGTCGGAGCTGGAGCTGCCTCCGGGCACGACCGCGTCCGTCGAGGCCAGGATCTCGATGGGCGAGCTGGAGGTGATCGTGCCGCCCACGGTGCGGCTGGAGCTGCACGCCAGCAACCGGGTCGGCGACATCCGCATCGACCAGCGGATCCACGGCGGCGTGAACGTCCGCGTGAACCAGGTGCTGGAGCCGGAGACGAAGCCGGAGGGCAAGGTCTCGACGATCGTGCTCGACCTGAAGGGCGGGCTCGGCGACATGGAGGTGCGGCGTGCCGCGTGAGACGGACCCGTGGGACGGGATAGCTTACGAGGTGGAGCGGCCCCGGCGGGTGCACCGTACGGACTGGATGGCGCTGTTGAGCGGCGTGCTCTTCGTCGCGCTCGGGATCTTGGTGGTGACCCGTGCGCTCACGGATGCCCTGGTCCTGATGGGTGTCCTGGTGCTCGGGCTGGCCTTCGCGGGCCTCGTGGCGATCGTCGCGAGGGCGGTCCGCGGTAAGTGACCCTTGACCGGGCGTAACACAAGCGTAATTTCGGGTGTGTCCGCCTTTCCCCGCTCCTTGAGAGGGAGGACGTATGCCCCGAATCTCCGTCACCGTGGACGGAATCACCTACGAAGAGGACGTCGAGCCGCGACTGCTGCTCGTCCATCTGCTCAGAGAACGCCTCGGCAAGACCGGCACCCCGGTCGGCTGCGACACCAGCAACTGCGGCGCCTGCACCGTCATGCTGGACGGCAAGAGCGTCAAGAGCTGCTCGGTGCTGGCCGTGCAGGCCGACGGCTGCGAGGTCGTCACCATCGAGGGCCTCGGCACGGCCGGCGCCATGCACCCGATGCAGCGGGCCTTCCACGAAGAGCACGCGCTGCAGTGCGGCTACTGCACGCCCGGCATGGTCATGGCGGCGATCGACCTGCTCCGGGACGACCCGGACCCGTCGGAGGACGCCATCAGGCAGGGGCTTGAGGGCAACCTGTGCCGCTGCACCGGCTACTGCAACATCGTCCGCGCGGTACGCCGTGGCGCCCAGGAGATGGGTCAGGCGGTGAGCACGCAGTGAGCGAGCTGGACACCGGCGCGGTGGCCGAGCAGATAGCGCGGAGCGACCAGGTCAACGAGCCGGCGGCCACGCCGGAGCTGGGCCGGCCACGGCGGCGCAAGGAGGACGCGCGGCTGCTGACGGGGCGTACGCGGTGGACGGACAACCTGACCCGCCCCGGCCTGCTGCACGTGGTCTTCCTGCGCAGCCCGATGGCGCACGCCAGGATCACCCGGGTGGACGTGTCAGGGGCACGCGGGCTGCCCGGGGTCGTGGCGGCCTTCAGCGGCCAGGACTTCGCGGACGAGCAGGGCAGCCTGCCGTGCGCGTGGCCGGTCAGCGAGGACATCGTCATCCCCGACCACCCGCCGATGGCGGTCTCCGAGGTCCGGTACGTCGGCGAGGCCGTGGCCTGCGTGGTCGCCACCGACCGCTACAAGGCGGCCGACGCGCTGGAGGCCATCGAGGTCGACTACGAGCCGCTGCCCGCGGTGCTCGACATGGAGGAGGCGCTGACCGAGGGCAGCCCGAAGGTGCACGAGGCGGGCAACAAGGCGTTCAGCACCAAGATCGTCTCGGGCGACGTCGAGGCGGCCTTCCGTGACGCGCCGGTCGTCATCGAGCGCACCTTCCGCCAGCAGCGGCTCATCCCGAGCGCGATGGAGCCGCGGGCGGTGCTCGCCGACACCGACGGCGACACGTTCACCATGTGGACCTCCACGCAGATCCCGCACGTCCTGCGGGTGATGCTGGCCGTGGTGACCGGCATCCCCGAGCACCGGCTGCGGGTGGTGGCGCCCGACGTCGGCGGCGGGTTCGGCTCGAAGCTGCAGGTGACGGCCGAGGAGGTGCTCTGCCTGCTGCTGGCCCGCAGGCTCGGCAAGGCGGTCAAGTGGACCGAGAGCCGCTCCGAGGGCAACCTGACCGTGCACCACGGCCGGGACCAGCTCCAGCGCCTGCGGCTGGCCGCCGACGCCGACGGGCGGCTGCGCGGGCTCCGGGTGGATCTGCTGGCCGACATGGGCGCGTACCTGATGCTGGTCACGCCGGGCGTGCCGATGCTGGGCGCGGCCATGTTCAACGCCATCTACAAGATGGACGCCTACGAGTTCGCCTGCACCGGCGTGTTCACCACCAAGATGCCGACCGACGCCTACCGGGGCGCGGGCCGGCCGGAGGCGACGTTCGGCATCGAGCGCATGATGGACGAGCTCGCCGCCGAGCTGGGCGTGGACCCGCTGGAGGTGCGCCGGCGCAACTGGATCAGGCACGAGGAGTTCCCGTACACCACGATCGCGGGGCTCACCTACGACTCGGGCAACTACGAGGCGGCGACGGACAAGGCGCTGTCGATGTTCGGCTACGACAAGCTGCGCGCCGAACAGGCCGACCGGCGGGACCGGGGCGACCCGGTGCAGCTCGGCATCGGCGTCAGCACCTACACCGAGATGTGCGGGCTGGCGCCGTCCCGGCTGCTCGGCGAGTCGAACTACGGCGCGGGCGGCTGGGAGCACGGCTCGATCCGCATGCTGCCGACGGGCAAGGTCGAGGTCATCACCGGCACCAGCCCGCACGGGCAGGGCCATGTGACGTCGTGGAGCCAGATCGTGGCCGACTCGCTCGGCGTGCCGTTCGAGGACGTCACGGTGCTGCACGGCGACACGGCGATCTCCCACAAGGGCATGGACACCTACGGCTCGCGCTCGCTCGTCGTGGGCGGCATCGCCGTGCTGCGGGCGTGCGACAAGGTCAAGGACAAGGCCCGTACGCTGGCCGCGCACCTGCTGGAGTGCTCCCCGGACGACCTGGAGTTCGCCGGGGGCGCCTTCAAGGTGCGGGGCACGGACGCGCAGCGGACCATCCAGGAGCTCGCCTACGCCGCGTTCACGGCCCACGACCTGCCCGAGGGCGTGGAGGCGCAACTGGACGCCGACGCCACGTTCGACCCGGACAACTACTCCTTCCCGCACGGCACCCACCTGTGCGCGGTTGAGGTGGACACCGAGACGGGCATGGTGCGGATCCGCTCGTACGTGGCGGTGGACGACGTCGGCAAGGTGGTGAACCCGCTCATCGTGGAGGGCCAGGTGCACGGCGGCATCGCGCAGGGCGTCGCGCAGGCCCTGTACGAGGAGGCCGTCTACGACGCCGACGGCAACCTGCTCACCACGACGATGGCCGACTACCTGCTGCCGTCGGCGGCCGACCTGCCGACGTTCCAGCTCGACCGGACCGAGACCCCGGCCACCAGCAACCCCCTCGGCGTCAAGGGCGTCGGCGAGGCGGGCACGATCGCCTCGACCCCGGCCGTGGTGAACGCGATCGTGGACGCGCTGCGCCCGTCCGGCGTGCGCGACGTCGAGATGCCGTGCACGCCGGAGCGGGTGTGGCGGGCGCTGGAAGGAGCGCGCCGATGATCCCCGCGCAGTTCGAGTATGTGCGCCCGGACTCGCTGGCCGAGGCGTCGCGGGTCCTCGCCGCCGACGAGGACGCGAAGGTGCTGGCGGGCGGGCAGTCGCTGCTGCCGCTGCTGCGGCTGCGGCTGGCGTACCCGTCGACGCTGGTGGACGTGGGGCGGCTGGCGGAGCTGCGGGGCGTGCACGACCGCGGCGACCACGTCCACATCGGCGCGCTGACCACGCACGACGAGGTGATGCGCTCCGAGGTGGTCAACGAGGGCTGCCCGCTGGTGGCGCTGGCCACCGCCCACGTGGCGGATCCGGCGATCCGGCACCGGGGGACGTTCGGCGGCTCGCTGGCGCACGCCGATCCGGCGGGCGACCTGCCCGCGGTGGTGCTGGCGCTGGACGGCGTGTTCGTGGCGAGCTCGGCGGAAGGCGAGCGGGAGATCCCGGCCGCCGAGTTCTTCGTCGACTACCTGGAGAACGCGCTCGACGCCGGCGAGATCCTGACCGGGGTCAAGATCCCGAAGCTGGGGCCGGGCTGGGGCTTCCACTACGAGAAGTTCCACCGTACGGCGCAGGCGTGGGCCATCGTCGGCGTGGCGGCGGCGGTCAGGCGGTCGAACGGCTCGATCACCGAGGCCAGGATCGGGCTGACGAACATGGGCTCGACGCCGGTCCGGGCCCGCGCGGCCGAGGCCGCGCTCCAGGGCGTGGAGCTCGGTGACGGGTTGCGGCAGGCCTGCGCGGAGGCGGCGGCGGACACCGATCCCCCGGCCGACCTGCACGGCCGGCCGGACTATCGCAGGCACCTGGCCAGGGTGCTGACCCATCGGGCGGTGCGCGCCGCCACGGGTACGCCCTGACCGGCCTGTCCGGATGACCTGGCGGGGGCGTCTCTTCCGGGGCGCCCCCGCCGCGTCGTAGTGTCGGGAACCATCGGCAGAAGGAGCGGATCGATGGCGATGCGGTTCGAGCACGAGTTCACTGTTCCGGTTCCGGTCGAGCAGGCGTGGGCCGTGCTGCTCGACGTCGAGCGGATCGCCCCCTGCCTGCCCGGGGCCACGCTCGACAGCTACGAGGGTGACGAGTTCACCGGCAGGATGAAGGTCAAGGTCGGCCCGATCACCGTCACCTATCGGGGCTCGGCCAGGTTCGAGGACGTGGACAAGGACTCCCGCTCGCTCACCATCCAGGCGTCGGGCAAGGAGGCCCGCGGCTCCGGCACGGCCTCGGCCACCGTCAAGGCCCGGCTGACGCCGCGCGAGGAGTCGACGGCGGTGACCGTGGAGACGACGTTCCACGTGACAGGGCGGCCCGCGCAGTTCGGCCGCGGGGTGATGGCGGAGGTGGGCTCGCGGCTGCTGGACAAGTTCGCCGACAACCTCGCCGAGTTGCTGTCCGAGCCCCGCGAGCAGGTCGAGGAGCAGCCCACCGAGCAGGAGCAGGAGCGGCCCACCGAGCAGGAGCAGGAGCGGCCCACCGAGCAGGAGCAGGAGCGGCCTGCCGAGGTGGAGCAGGAGCGGCACCTGACGGCCGTGCCCGCTCCCGAGCCGCCGCCGCCCCACGCCCAGGGCACGGTGCGCACCTCGCGCTCGCCCGACGAGGAGGCGCTCGACCTGCTGGAGATCGCCGGGCAGCCGGTGCTCAAGCGGCTGGCGCCGGTGGCGGGCGCGCTCGCGGCGCTGCTGATCGTCATCTGGGTCGTCCGTCGCCTGCGGCGCTGATTTTCGGCAAATAGTCCATCAAGTCCGGACACTTCCCCCAGCTCGGGGGCAGGGCCCTCCCCGCAGGTGGTTCGACCAGCGGGGGGACTTGGGATGCCGGACTGCAGCGTGGTCGTCATCACGTACAACGACGCCGCCCGCCTGCCCAGGGCCGTGCGCTCCGTGCTCCGCCAGTCGCTGCGCGACCTCGAGGTGATCATCGCCGACGACGCGAGCACGGACGGCACGCCGGAGGTGGCCGCGAGCCTGGTCGCGCAGGACCCACGGGTGCGCTACCTGCGCAGGAAGGTCAACAGCGGGCACTGCGGGGCGCCGCGCAACGACGGCGCGGACGCCGCGGCGGCCCCGTACGTCATGTTCCTCGACAGCGACGACGAGCTGCCCCGGCACGCCTGCAAGAGCCTGCTCGCCGAGATCGAGCGCACCGGCGCGCAGTTCGTCTCGGGCCAGATCTCCCGCCTGTACGAGGCCGGCGGCAAGCTGCGGCCGTACTACCCGTCGCTGTTCGCCCGCCGCCGCGTGGTGGAAGGCATCCGCGAGGACCCGGAGCTGTTCCTCGACTCCTTCAGCACCAACAAGCTCTACGACGTGGCCTGGCTGCGCGAGCGGGGGCTGCGCTTCCCCGAGGACGTCGACTACGAGGACCACGTCTTCGCCGCCGACCTGTACGCCGTCGCCCGCCGCTTCGCGATCGTCCCCTGGACGGTCTACCACTGGCACCGCGCCTGCGACGGCGTCTCGATCTCGCTGAGCGTGGACGACCTGGACAACGTCCGGCAACGGGTCCTCGCCGCCCGCATGAGCGACGACCGGCTGCGCGCCCACGGGGCCGGCGACCTGGTGCCGCACCGCCAGCGCCGCTTCGTCCGGCAGGACCTGCGGGTCTACCTCAACCCGCTGCCCTCCCGCGACCTGGTGTGGGTCAAGGAGTTCGCCTCGATCGTCCGGCCGTACCTGGCACGGATCCCGGCCGAGGTGCTGGAGCAGGCCGCGCCCCTGGAGCGGGTGTGCTGCCGGCTCATCCTCGACGACCGGATCGAGGATCTGCGCGTCGCGGCCGGTTCGCTGACCGGGCCGCGGGCCGCGCCGCGGGCGGCGGTACGGCTCGACGGGCGCACGTACTGGGGGACGACGGTCTCCCCCGGCCTGGACATCACCGCGCTGCGGCTGGCCGAGCTGCCCTTCGCCGCCGCCCGGCTGCGGCACGAGGCGAGCGAGCTGGTCCGTGACGGCGACCGGGTGCGGATGACCGTGCGCACCTTCGACCCGTTCGGCGCGCTGCCGCCGGACTGGACGGCGTTCCTCCAGGTCGGCAGGGTACGCGTGCCGATCAGGCCGGAGCCGTCGGGCGAGGGCGGCTACGTCAGCGAGGTCGCCTTCACGCCCGCCGGGAAGTGCGAGCCGAGGATCGGCTTCACCCGCCTCTCTGACGGGCACACCACGACCGACCGGATCATCGTGGACCCGCGCCTGCGGCCGATCGAGCTGCCCGGCGGCCGGGTGCAGGCCGAGGGGCACGCGGCCTACCTGTGCGTACGGGCCACCCGCACCGGGCGGCGGCTGCGCGAGCGGCTGTGGCGAGCGTTCGTGCGGCGAATCGGCACGCCGCGCAACAAGCTGCGGGCGTACAAGGTGCTGGTCAAGGTGGTGCGCCCGCGCCCGGACCTCGCCCTGTTCGAGTCCGACGTCGGCAAGGGCTGCTGCGGCAGCCCGCGCGCGCTCTACGAGGAGCTGCGCCGCCGCGACCTGCCGATCGAGGTCGTCTGGTCGCTGGCCAAGGGCCGCACCGACGTCCCGCGCGGCGCCCGCAGGGTACGCCGCGGAAGCTGGCGCCACCTCTGGACGATGGCGCGGGCCGGCATCTGGGTGGACAGCCACGGCTTCCCGCTGGACTACCCGAAGCCGCGCGGCACCCGCTACCTGCAGACCTGGCACGGCCAGGGCATCAAGTCGATCGGCTTCGACGCGCCCGATCTGCGCTCCGACTTCGACCGGCCGCGCGCCCAGTGGCGCGCGGCGGTGGCGCGGTGGGACGCGCTGGTGGCGCCGAGCGCGGAGTTCTCCCGCCTCTTCGTGCCCTCCAACGGCTACACCGGCAAGGTCTACCGGTACGGGACGCCGCGCTGCGACGCCCTGGTGCGCGGCGAGCCGACCGGCGACGTACGCGCGGCCCTGGACCTTCCGCCGGGACGGCGGGTCCTGCTCTACGCGCCCACCTACCGCGACCGGGCCGTGGGCAGCGGCCGATCGGTACGGGCCGACCTGGAGCTGCTGGCCGAGGAGCTGGCCGGGGAGTGGGTGGTGGTGCTGCGCACGCACCCGGTCGAGCGCTACGAGACGCCCGAGCACCTCCGGCACTTCGTCCGCCCTGCCGGGCGCTACCCGGAGGTCAACGACCTGATGCTGGCCTCGGACGCGCTGCTGACCGACTACTCGTCCCTGATGTGCGACTACGCGATCACCGGCAGGCCGATGGTGTTCTACCTCGACGACTGGGACGACTACCGGCTGTCCGAGCGCGGCGTCTACCACGACCTGCCCGCCATCGCCCCCGGCCCGTGCGTCACCACCACCGAGGAGCTGGTGGACGTGCTGCGGCGCCTGGACGAGGAGCACGCGGCCCACGCCGGACGCTACGCGGCCTTCCGCGAGCTGTGGTGCGCCGAGGAGCGCGGCGACGCGGCGGCGCGGATCGTCGACGACTTCTTCCGGGTGGGGGCCCGCCGATGAGCCGGGTCGTCTTCGCCTGCGTGGACGCCGACACGCTGGGCGGCATCCAGCAGGTCACGCACACCCTCGCCCAGGGCCTGGCGGGGCGCGGCCACGAGGTGCACGTCATCGGCCTGCACCGGGCCCGCTCCCCGTTCCGGTACGTCGACCGCCCGCGCTACCACCACCACGTGATCAGCCGCGCCGAACCCGGCAACCGCCTGGCCCGCGTCCGCGCCGACCGGCGGCTGCGCCGGCTGCTCGGCCGCATCGCGCCCGGGTACGCGGTGATGACCTCGCCGTCGGCGGTGATCCGGGTGCGCGACCTGCTGCCCGCCGGTCTCCGGTCGATCGGCCAGTACCACGGCTCCTACGACCACGCGCGCGGCTGCTGGCACCTGGGCTCGATCAGGAAGCACTACGCCGACCTCGACCAGGCGGTCTTCCTGAGCGAGGACGACGCCTGGAGCTTCGCCGAGCACGCCCTGCTGCCGAACGCCCGCGCGCTGCCCAACCCGCTGGCCCGCTGGCCGGAGCGGATGGCCGCGCTCGACGTCCCCCGGGTGCTGGGCGTCGGCCGGCTGGAGGGGGTCAAGCGGTTCGACCGGCTGATCAGCGCTTTCGCCCGTTCGGGCCTGCCGGAGCCGTGGGAGCTGCACCTGATCGGCGACGGCGGCGAGCGGGAGCGGCTGCGCGCGCACGCCGGGCGGGAGGGCGTGGCCGGCCGGGTGGTCTTCCGCGGCCTGGTCCCGGCCGCCGAGATGTCCGCCGAGTACCTGTCGGCGTCGGTGCTGGGGCTCACCAGCGAGCACGAGGGTCTGCCGGTCGTGCTGCTGGAGTCAGGGGCGCACGGGGTGCCGTCGGTGGCCTTCGACGTCTCGGGCGGCGTGCGCGCGGCGGGCCAGGTGCTGGTGCCGCCGGGGGACGTGGACGCCTTCGCGGCCGAGCTGCGCCGGCTCGCGGATTCCGTGGAGGAGCGGCGGCGGCTGGGGGCCGACGCCCGCGCACGGGCCGAGGCGTTCCGCCTCGACCACGTGCTGGACGGCTGGGAGCGGCTGTTCGCCCACGTCGATCGCTAGATGGCGGGCTCGGTGATCTCGGTGCGCTGGCGCGGCACGCCGGCCAGCGAGCGCTGGCGCGTGGTCAGCAGGGCGGCCACCGGGCTGGGCTCGCGCAGCCGGTTGAAGCGGTCGCGCATGTGCTTGCGCATGCGGCTGGCCCTGCGCTTCTGCATGGTCTTCTGGGCGGCGATGATGTGCTCCTTGGCCGGCCTGGCCGCGCCCGTCAGCTCGTAGCCCAGGGACTCCAGGCGGTCGCCGAGCATGTGCTCGCACAGCGAGACCTCCCAGTCGTCCAGCCGGTTGGCCCAGCTCCCGACGCGGCTGCGGATGACCTCGCCGTGCGTGTTGCTGTGCCAGACCTTGTGCTCGGGCACCGCGACGCTGGCCGCCTCGCGCGGGGAGATCATCGCGGCGGAGAAGTCCTCCTCCAGGAAGTGGCAGAGCTTCTTGAGCTCGGTCGCGGGGTCGTCGGTGAGGTCCTCGTAGCGCAGCTCGTAGTAGGTGTCCTCGGGCAGGGTGCGCTTGAGCTTGACCCCCGCGTCGATCGCCTCGGCCCAGGTGGAGACGGCGTGGAAGGAGTCCAGGGTGTACCAGGGCATCTCCTTCAGCGAGGCCACGCAGTCGCGGCCGTCCCTGATGAGATGGACGAACTGGGCGTCGGGAAAGAGCCGCAGCAGCATGTCGACCTGCTTGACGTAGCTCGGGCGCTTGTCGCCCCAGCGGGCCTTGTCGAAGCGGTCGGCGTACATCCGGAAGGCCGTGCCGATCACGGAGCCGAGCGAGCCGGGGCCCTCGACCGCCTGCTGGACGAACTCGTCCTTGTCGATCTTGAGCTCGCGGAACTTGGTGCTGCGGTCGGTCGCGATCCACTGCGCGAGCGCCCTGCGGCGCGCGGCGATCCGCAGGTCGCCCCAGGCGCGGCGGCGGTAGTAGGCGGGTACGAGGAAGCGGGTCTCGGGCGGCACCGCCATGTGCGGGTGCGAGTGCAGCATGAGCTGGAGCATCGTGGTGCCGGAGCGCGGGCATCCGATGACGAAGACTGGCCTGTCGGACATTTCGTACTAACCCCCGAAAAACTTAGACGAGAACGTGCTCTCGGCTCTCCCGAGAGGAGGCGACGGCGTGCCTGCGCGTGAAGCGCCACATCCGGTAGACAAGAAAGACCTCGTTGGCCAGCAGCAGCACCCCGGCCGCCGCGGCGAGCGGGATCAGCGCCCATGCCCCCGCAAGAGGCGCGACCACGAACACCGCCGCGTGGAACTCGATGCCGCTGATCAGGTGCGAGCGCACCCGGTGCCGGGCCAGGAACCTGTTCAGTCGGCGGAAGAAGCCGGACGGGCGCGGGACCCGCTCCAGCGGCTGGGTGTCATCGTCCGGCTCCGGCGGCCCCATGGGCTCCAGTGCCGGTCCCAGCGGCTCCGCCGGCCCGTGCGCCACCCCCTGGCGCTCGTCCCTGACGGCCTCGCGGACCCGCTTCATCTGCGGCGCGTTGACGTACCTGAACAGGTCCAGCACGGCCACCGCCGCGCCGAGGACCACGTAGCCGACCTCGCCGGTCAGCGCGTACTGCCCGTACGCCAGACCCGCGGCGCACAGCACGACCCTGATCCGGTCCCCCACGTAGTCGAGCCAGAGGCCGAAGGGCGTCCCCGTGCCCTTCAGCCGGGCGATTTTGCCGTCCACGCAGTCGATCATGAAGCTGAGATAGAAGACCGCGGCGCCCGCTACGAGCTGGTTCATAGCGAAACAGGTGGCCGACGCCACGCCGAGGACCAGCGAGAGGACGGTCAGCCCGTTGGGCGTGATCCGGGTGTGGTTGGCGACGGGGAGGGCGACCCGGCAGGCGACCGGGTCCACGAAATACACGGTCCACCAGGAGTCTCTCCGCTTGCGTGTCTCGTGGACGTCATCGAGCGAATAGGTCCTCATGCAGACCAGCATGAACACGGGCCGCGCTCCGGTGATTACTGTCTGGAACTACTGGGGGATGTCCTGGCCGGTTCTTGACCAACCCGGCACGGTGAATCGCCACGTGCCCCCGGCCTCGCCGTCCCTGCACCAGCCCTTCAGCACGAGGCCGCGGGTCTCCGTACGGGCCTGGAGCCGCCAGACCTCCCCGCCGCCCGCCAGCCGGGCCGGGTCGAACGCGGCCACGAACCCGCCGCGGCCCGTCCTGCTCACCTCCAGCGGCACCTTGCGGCGGCCGTCGCTCAGCCACAGGTTCATCCGGTCGATGCGGCGGTCCACGCGGTGGACGGCCAGCTCGCCGCGCACGCGGTACTCCGCGCCCGTCCACGCGCAGTCGTCGACCCTGGCCAGCAGCCTGAGCTCGTCGCGGGCGTCGAACACCTCGTCGGGGATGCGCAGCCGGCGGTCGCGGAAGAACGGGTAGTCGCCGTACCAGCCGGTGGTGCGCCACCCGCGCGGCACCACGCGGGTGCCGGACTCGGCGCGGGCGCGGCGGAAGTCGCGTACCTTCCGCAGCTCCGCC
Source organism: Nonomuraea bangladeshensis (assembly GCF_039529455.1). Taxonomy (NCBI): domain Bacteria; kingdom Bacillati; phylum Actinomycetota; class Actinomycetes; order Streptosporangiales; family Streptosporangiaceae; genus Nonomuraea; species Nonomuraea bangladeshensis. Next base: position 123,695 of record NZ_BAAAMV010000013.1, on the reverse strand, counting down.
ACCAGCCCCCTGGTCATGAGGTGCAGCTCCAGGCGGCGCAGCGACGGCGCGGTGGCGACCGCCTGCGGCCCCAGCTCGGCCACCCAGGCGCGGGCCAGATCGAGCAGCGGGCCCGGCTCCGCGCACCTCTCCAGCGCCTGGAACAGGAAGAGGATGTCCTTCTCCAGCACCAGCGCGTCGAACCCGTCGAGCAGCTCGGGCGCCCGCTCGTCGAGGAAGGCGCGCACCGAGCGGATGGCGGCCAGGCGCTCGTTGAGATTGGACAGCTCGTTGCGGCGCTGGGTGATCGAGTCCTCCCCCTCCTCGCGCCGCCGCCAGTGGTAGACCACCTCGCCCAGCATGTCCACGCTGCCGGCCAGCACGTGGGCCTGCATGGCGACCGGCACGTCCTCGTAGATCCCGGCGGGGAAGGTCAGTCCGGCGCGCTCCCAGAAGTCGCGCCGGTAGACCTTGTTCCACACCGTGCGGTCGCGCACCAGCACCTGCTTGTCGGTGATGTGCGTGCACAGCACCGGCCGCCTGAACACCTTCTCGTGCAGCGTGGACTCCTCCAGCACGCCGTCCACGAGCCGCCCCACCGCCCCGCAGGCGAGGTCGGAGCCGGTCTCGGCGAGCTTGGCGACCAGCCGCTCGTACGCCTCCGGCGGCACGACGTCGTCGGCGTCGGCGAAGGCCAGGTACGTGCCCCGCGCCAGCCGGATCCCGGCGTTGCGGGCCGGCCCGGGGCCCTGGTTGCGCTGCGTGACCAGCACGAACCGGGGGTCGGCGGCCGCGAAGTCCTCGGCGACGCGCCGGCTGCCGTCGGCGGAGCCGTCGTCCACCATGACGACCTCCAGGTCGTCCAGCGTCTGGGCGGCGAGCGACTTCAGGCACTCGGTGATGTAGGGCTCCACGTTGTGGAACGGGACGATGACGCTGAGCAGGGGGATCATGGCCGATGGGGCTCCTTGACCTCGCGGGAGTGCGTTCGAGGGCAGCATGCCGCGCCGCCCGCGCCGGGGACGCGCGCCTGAAGAGCTCTTTACCGGCGGCGCGATCGGCTACGTTGAGCACCAGGACGGGCACGAACGGTAGGGGGCGGAATGCTTCGCGGCGCGCACGACGACGACCTCCCGGCCATGCGGCGCTGGCGCAACCACCCGCGGGTGCGCGCCGCCAGCTTCACCACGCACGAGATCGGCGCCGACGAGCACGCCCGCTGGTGGGCGGCCGTCCGCGCCGACGCCACCCGGCAGGTGCTGATCTACGACCACGACGGCGTCCCCGCCGGCGTGGTCGCCTACTCCGACCTGTCGCCCGCGAGCGGCAGCTGGGGCTTCTACCTCGACCTCGACGGCCTCGAACGGTCGGGCGCGCTGCTGCGGGCCTGGGCCGGGCTGGAACGCGAGGCCATCGCCCACGCCTTCGGCCCGCTCGGCCTCACGGTCCTGCGGGGCGAGGTGCTGGCCGACAACGCGCCGGTCAGGTCGCTGCACCGCCGTTTCGGCTTCGCCGAGGTCGCCGCCTACCGCCGGGACGTCGACGGGGTGCCGCGCGACGTCGTCGCCATCGAGCTCAGGAGGGAAGACACATGATCTCCATCGCGGGCCGGGCCGTCGGGCCCGGCCATCCGCCGTACGTCGTGGCCGAGCTGTCCGGCAACCACAACGGCAGCCTGGAGCGGGCCCTCGCCATCGTCGACGCGGTGGCCGACGCCGGGGCGCACGCGGTGAAGCTGCAGACGTACACCCCGGACACGCTGACCGTCGACGCCGACGGGCCGGCGTTCCGGCTGGGCGACGCGCACTCGCTGTGGGGCGGCGAACGCCTCTACGACCTCTATCAGCGGGCCCGTACGCCGTGGGAGTGGCACGAGCCGCTGTTCGCGCGGGCGCGGGAGCGGGGGCTCGCCGCCTTCTCCTCGCCGTTCGACCCGACGGCGGTCGAGTTCCTGGAGAAACTGGACGTGCCGGCGTACAAGATCGCCTCGTCCGAGCTGGTGGACCTGCCGCTGATCCGGCTCGCGGCGGCCACCGGCAAGCCGCTGATCATCTCGACCGGCATGGGGACGGCCGGCGAGATCGGCGCGGCCGTGGCCGCCGCCAGGGAGGCGGGCTGCACCCGGCTCGCGGTGCTGGCCTGCACGGCCTCCTATCCGGCGGCGCCGTCGGAGAGCAACCTGCGGGCGCTGCCGCTGCTGGCCGCGCTCACCGGCGAGGTCGTCGGCGTCTCCGACCACACGCCCGGCATCGGCGTTCCGCTGGCGGCGGTGGCGCTGGGGGCGTGTCTGATCGAGAAGCACGTCACCCTGGCGCGGGCCGATGGCGGGGTGGACGCCGCGTTCTCGCTGGAGCCGGCCGAGCTGGCCGCGCTGGTGACGGAGAGCGCGCGGGCCTGGGAGGCGCTGGGCCAGCCGGTGCTCGGGCCGCGGCCGTCCGAGCGGGAGGGGCTGCGCTTCCGCCGCTCCCTCTACGTGGTGCGCGACGTGCGGGCCGGTGAGGAGGTGGGGCCCGGCAACGTACGGTCGGTCCGGCCCGCCGGGGGGCTGCCGCCTGACGCGGTCCGCGAGGTGACGGGGCGGCGTTTCGTCCGTGACGTGCCGAAGGGCACGCCGCTGACCTGGGACCTCATCTGATCAGGGCCAGGAGGGCGTCGGCGACGCGCTCTCTCCCCCGGCCGTCCACGAGCCCGCCGCCCCGGCGGCCGTGCTCCTCGCGGACGGCCGGGTCGGACAACAGGCGGGTCAGGACGGCGACGGCCTCGGGACCGGGCGCGCGGCCGAGGCCCGCCGCCACGCCCCTGCCCACCAGCTCGTCGTAGCCGATGAGCTGGTTGTCGGCCACCCAGCTGAGCGCCGTGGGCACGCCGAGGTAGAGCAGCTCCCAGATGGCCGAGCCCGCGGCGGTGACCACGAGGTCGGCGGCGGCCATCAGCTCCGGCAGCCGGTCGGTGGGCGGGATGACGGTGATCGGCGTCCCGGCCGCGAACGGGGCCGGGCTCACCACCGTGGCGGTGAACGGCACGCCGGTCGCGCACAGGGCCTGCGCCCAGGCGGGCGCGACCCCGGCGGCGTCGGTGCCGCCGAAGAAGCACAGGACCTCCGGGACGCGGTCCGGGCGTCGGGGGGCGCGGGCGCGTCGCCGTACGCTGTCGCGCAGCAGCACGTAACGGGCGCCGGCCAGCACCGGCCCGGCGGGGAACGGGCGGCGTTCGGCGCCGAGGTTCTGGTCGAGATAGAGGTCGGCGTGCTGGCCGAGCGGGTCGCCGTCGACGACGGCGAGCACGGGCAGCCCGTGGCGGCGCAGCTCCGCGCCCGTGCCGGGCGGCAGGTGGTAGGAGTCGAGGACGACCGCGTCCAGCCGGAGCGCGCGGGCCAGCGCGGCCAGGGCGGCCGGCGACTCGGGGGCGGGGGTGAGCGGGAGCACGCGCTCGCGGAGCTGGGCGAGCGCCCAGGGCGAGTCGCGCACCGCGCCCAGGAAGACCGGGCGCGCGCCGCGCGAGCGCAGCTCCTCGGCCAGGGCGACGCAGCGGACGAGGTGGCCGACCCCGCTGTCCGCGCCCGCGTCGCAGCGGATCCCGACGCGCGGCCCGGCGCTCACGCGTCCTGCAGCGCCTTCTGGCGTACGTGGGCGTTGAGCCCGCACAACTCGGGGCGGGCGCGCAGCCAGCTCACCAGCGCCCGCATCGGCACGCAGCGGTCGCCCAGCTCGCTCACCACGCGGGAGATGAGCAGCCAGTCGTCCTCGGTGTCGAGCGTCAGCCTGAGGTCGGCGGCGAGCGGGTGGTAGGCGAGCCCGAGCAGCCGGGCGTCGCCTGCGGCCTCGGTGTAGATGTGGGAGGTGACGTGGACGCGGTGGTGGGCGACGGCCTCGCGGTCGCAGCGCTCCAGCGCCGCCCGCGCGATGATCTCGACGTCGAGGCCGCGCGGCAGGGTGCGGGCCAGGCTCGTGCTGAGGTAGTCGAGCCCGGGGACGGCCTGGAAGACGAGCGCGGCCTCCTTGACGACCGTCGGGTCGAGCAGCGGGCAGTCGGCGGTGAACCGCATGACGGCCTCGCCCGGCCGCTCCTCCAGCGCCTGCGTGAACCGGGTGAGCACGTCGTCGACCGGGCCGCGGTGGCAGGGGACGCCGAGCGCGGCGCACTCGGCGGCCACCGCGTCGTCCTCGGGGAGCGTGGTGGTGGCGACGATCAGCTCGTCGAGCGCGGCCGACTCGCGGGCCGCGCGGACCACCCAGCCGAGCACCGACCGGCCACCGTCGCCGAGTTGTCGGAGCACCTTGCCGGGCAGCCGGGTGGATCCCATCCTGGCCTGAACGATTCCGACAATACGCACGAAAGCCCCATTCCCCCGTGTGACAGTGCGTCATAGGCCGATCGCGTTATGCTACCGCCCGGCACACGATTTCAGGGGGCGACGTGAGCATTCTCCATGGGTCGTCGATGTTGATCACCGGGGGCACGGGGTCGTTCGGAAAGGCCTTCATCCGCCACGCGCTCGACTCGGTCGGGGTGCGGCGCCTGGTGGTCTTCTCCCGCGACGAGCTCAAGCAGTACGAAGTGCGCCGGCTCTTCGCCGACGACGAGCGGCTGCGCTGGTTCATCGGCGACGTCCGCGACCGCGACCGGCTGACCAGGGCCATGCACGGCGTCGACCACGTCGTGCACGCCGCCGCGCTCAAGCAGGTCGACACGGCCGAGTACAACCCGTTCGAATACGTCCGCACCAACATCGCCGGCTCCCAGAACGTGGTGGAGGCCGCCATCGACTGCGGCGTGCGCAAGGTGGTGGCGCTCTCCACCGACAAGGCCTCCAGCCCGATCAACCTCTACGGGGCCACCAAGCTGGTCGCCGACAAGCTGTTCGTCTCCGCCAACCACTACGCCGCCGCCCACGAGACCCGCTTCTCCGTGGTCCGCTACGGCAACGTCGTGGGCAGCAGGGGCTCGGTGATCCCGCTCTTCCAGCGCCTCGCCGAGCAGGGCGACAGCCTGCCGATCACCGACAAGCGCATGACCCGGTTCTGGATCACCCTCGACCAGGCCGTCCGGTTCGTCGTCGACTCCTTCGAGCTGATGCAGGGCGGCGAGCTCTACGTCCCGCGCATCCCCAGCATGCGCATCACCGACCTCGCCGAGGCGCTGGCGCCGCAGAGCCCCCTCTACGAGATCGGCATCCGGCCCGGCGAGAAGCTGCACGAGGAGATGATCGGCCCCGACGACGGCCGCCGCACGCTGCGGCTGGCCGACCGCTACGTCGTGCAGCCCACGATCGCCACTTGGGGCTACCGCCCGCCGCAGAGCGGGGAGCTGCTGCCCGAGGGGTTCGCCTACCGCTCCGACACCAACGACCAGTGGCTCACCGTCGACGACCTGCGCGACATGGTGACCGGCTGATGCTCCCCTACGGACGGCACTCCGTCGAAGAGAGCGACGTGGCGGCGGTGACCACCGTGCTGCGCGGCGACTGGCTGACCACCGGGCCCGCGGTGGCCGCGTTCGAGGCCGAGCTGGCGCGCTGGACCGGCGGCGTGCCCTGCGTGGCGGTCACCTCCGGCACGGCCGCGCTGCACGTCGCCTACGTCGCGGCGGGCGTGCGGCCGGGCGACGAGGTCATCACCACGCCGCTGACGTTCGTGGCGACGGCGGCCACGGCCGCGCTGCTCGGCGCGCGGGTGCGCTTCGCCGACGTGCAGCCCGACACCGGCAACCTCGATCCCGACGCGGTGACCGCGCTCGTCACCGGCCGCACGCGCGCGGTCACCGCCGTCGACTACGCGGGCCATCCCGCCGACTACGACCAGCTCAGGGAGGTCGCCGAGCGGGCCGGGGCGCGGCTGATCGCCGACTCGGCCCACTCGCTGGGCGCCTCCTACAAGGACCAGCCGGTGGGGACGCTCGCCGACCTGACGACGTTCTCGTTCTTCCCCACCAAGACCGTGACCACGGCCGAGGGCGGCGCGGTCGCCGCGGCCGACCCCGAGCTGCGGCTGCGGGCCGCCCGCTTCATGAACCACGGACTCGTACGCGAGCCGGCCGCGCAGCGCGATCCCGGCGTGGGCGGCTGGCACCAGGAGGTGCACGCGTTCGGGCTCAACTACCGGCTGCCCGACGTGCTGTGCGCGCTCGGCGTCAGCCAGCTCCGGCGGCTGGCCCGCTTCCGCGAGCGCCGCGCCGAGCTGGTGGCCCGCTACAACGTGCTGCTGCGCGACGTACCCGGGCTCACGCTGCCCGCGCGGCGCGCGTACGTGTCGCCGAGCTGGCACCTCTACCCCGTGCGCGTCCGGCACGGGCGGCGGCGCGAGGTCTACGACCGCATGCGGGCGGCCGGCATCGGCGTGCAGGTCAACTACATCCCGGTCTACTGGCATCCGGTGTTCGAGGATCTCGGCTACCGGCGGGGCATGTGCCCGGCCGCCGAGGCCTACTACGCCGAGGAGCTGTCGCTGCCGCTCTTCCCCGACCTGACCGACGCCGAGCAGGACCACGTGGTCGACACGCTGGCCGCGATCCTGCGTTAGCCGTTCCGGCTAGCGCTCGGCGAGGAGCAGGCAGCCGTCCTCGCTCCGGTCCACCAGGAAACGCCGGTCGGCCACCAGGGCGACCGGCCGCTGCCCGGTGCGCACCAGCGGGCGCAGCGCCTTGCCCTGGTCGATCACGACCTCCCACCACGACTCCTGGCCCACGCTCTCGTCGAGGTCGGCGAGCGGCACCCTCGCGTGGAAGTCCTGCCCGGCGAGCGCCACCGGGAAGTACATCTCCTCGCCGTCGCTCCTGCGGCGCAGCCGCAGCACCGGCTCGCCGTCGCCGACGTCGGCCAGCTCCCCCGAGAACACCAGGTCGCCGCCGTCCACCCGGCACTCGCCGATGATCACCTCGGCCAGGCGCAGCCGCAGACCCCAGGCCCCCCGCGCGGTGCGGACCGGCACCACCCACACGCCCGACGCGCGGCGCGGGGCGGGGACGCCGGGCGGCAGCCAGCGCGGCCCGGCCACCCGGCCCTCCAGCCGCAGCCCGTGCCCCCTGAGCTGCAGGCGCAGGTCCCACTGGCCGCGCCGGGTGAGCTGGGCGGCCGAGAGCGCGGCCGGGTCGAAGGCGAAGGCGAACGGGAACACGTGCTGCGGCAGCCGCACCCCTTCCTCCTCCTCGACGCTCTCCCAGACGGGCGCGGACTCCTGGTCCGACAGCCGTACGCGCTCGCCGGTGCGGCGCTCCTCCAGCCACACGCGCACGCGCGCCCGGCGCACCACGCCGACGTCGAAGCTGCCGACACCGACCCGGCCCTCGCCCACCAGGACGCCGCGCCGCCAGCCGAGCTCCACCAGGCGGGCGGCGAGGCCCAGCTCCTCGGAGACATCCGACAGGCCGCGCGGCAGCCAGGGATGCCAGGCGTGCCAGCGCCTGCGCAGGACCCCTGCCCGCCGTACCGGTGGCCGCAGCCGGCCGTCGCGGGCCTGCCCGTGCACGTCGCCCAGCTCGGGCAGGCGGTGCCCGCGCAGGAGGTGGAGCCGCAGCCGGTGCGCGAACGGCACGCTCAGCCACGCCTCACGGGACACGCCGTCGAGGTAGCGGACGATCAGCTCGACCAGCTCGGGATCCGCTTCGGCGCCCATCCCGGCCACGGCCTCGGCGGCCACCCCCATGTCGATGTCCATGGTGTCGCGGTCGAAGGCGGGTTTCAGCCGGGGAGCGCGGCGGGCCAGCAGGTCGGCGGTCTCCAGCACCGACAGCAGGCGGTCGCGCAGATTGCCCGCCTCCAAGCTGCGCTGGGTGATCGAGGTGCCCGGCTCGTCGCGCTCGCGCCAGTGGTAGACGACCCTCGCGAGGACGTCCACCGAGCGCGCGCCGACGTGGGCGGCCATGGCGACGGGCTGGTCCTCGTACATGCGCTCGGGGAAGCTCAGCCCCAGCCGGTCCCAGAAGGAGCGGCGGTAGACCTTGTTCCACAACATCCGGTCGCGGATCAGCAGCGGGTGGCGGGTGATGTGGGTGCGCCGCCTCGGCTTGGCGAACGCCTCCCGGTGCGCCCAGGACGGGACCAGCAGGTTGCGGTGCAGGCGCATGACGTTGCCGCAGGCCAGGTCCGAGCCGGTGGCCTCCAGCGAGGCGACCATCCGCTGGAACGCCTCACGCGGGACCGTGTCGTCGCCGTCCACGAACGCCAGGTAGCGGCCCGTCGCCCGGGCGAGGCCGACGTTGCGGGCCCGGCCCACGCCCTGGTTGGCCTGGATGACGAGGGAGATGCGCGGGTCCTCGGCCTGCCTGGCGCGTACGACGTCGGGTCCGTGGTCGTCGCTGCCGTCGTCGACGCAGATCACCTCCAGGTCATCCAGGGTCTGGGCGCGGATGGAGTCCAGGCAGGGGCCGATGTACTTCTCGACGTTGTGGAACGGGACGATCACCGAGAGAACCGGCACGTGTACTCCTCGTCGTCGCTGCGTCATCTGTCGTCGTCTGGGTCTGTCGGGCGGTCCGGGCCTGTCGGGTGGTCCGGGCCTGTCGGGTGGTCCGGGCCTGTCGGGTGGTCCGGGCCTGTCGGGTGGTCCGGGTCGTCTTGTCGTCTCAGCCGGACAGCAGGCGGATGACCTTCTTGGCGACCCGGCGTGGCCGGGCCAGACGGCGCGAGAGCCGGTAGCCGAGCGTGCGCCGGTAGGCGGTCGCCTTCCGCTGGGTCCTGCGCAGCTTCCCCTTGGCGCGTATCAGCTCGCGTTCCCGGTAGGAGAGCTTGGTCTCCAGCCGCGCGATCCTGGCCAGGGCCGCGGTGAGCTGATCCGCGAGACGGTCGCGGGCGCCCAGCAGGTCGCGGTACGTCGGCGCGTGCCCGGCCGGCTCCGCCGGCTGCCCCAGCTCGGCGTCCAGCTTGCGGGCACGGTCGAGGTCGCCCGGGTCGCAGGAGCGGCCCGCCATGCCGCACAGCGTCAGCGTGAGCTCGTCGGCGTCGAGCGGCCACGGCCACGGGTGGTGGTGGCCGGCGGCCTGGAGGCGTACGGCGAACCGCAGCAGGATCCGGCACAGCACGATCCGGGGATCGGGCGGGACCGCCGGGCCCTGGAGGTCGCCTATGGGGGCGAACCGGGCGCCGTCGTACACCAGGCTGTCGGTCGCCGCCGCCGCGTCGCCGCTGTCCTCCACCCAGTCCGCGAGGGCGGTCAGCAGCTCGCGGACGGTCGCGGTGTCCTCGCGGGCGCACGCCTCGACGAGGATCTCCTCCAGGACGCGGCCGGCGGGGATGGGACGTTCGCCGCCGTCGGGGAGGCGTCTGAGGCCGGTGTGGGTGAGCTCGTACAGGGTGCCGCCCTCCTGGACGAGGCCGAGGGGCAGCGCCGGGTACGAGCGCTCGTCGGCGTCGCTCCGCTCCTTGGTGAGCAGCGGGGACCGTACGGTGACGGCGAGCCACGCCGGGGCCAGCTCCTCGCCCAGGCGGTGCCTGAACACCAGGCGGGTCAGGCGCAGCGGGTCCGCCACCAGCATGCGGTCACCGTCCCTGGCGCCCAGCGGGAACGCCAGCGCGTCCGGCAGGTCGAAGGCCAGCGCCTCGCGGGCGAGCAGCGCGCGCGGCGCCTGCCGCGCCGGATAGGCCGCGTAGCAGCGCTGCACGCTCAGCCCCGCCGACTCCAGCGCGGCGTCCAGCGCTCCCGGGCCGCTGGGATAGCTGGGGTCGAAACCGTGCGGCGCCCACTGGTCGTCACCGCCGTCGCGGTCGGCCGGGCGCGCCTCCAGGATGCGGTCCACGCCCAGGTCGTTGTGCACGCCGAGCACGAGCCTCCCGCCGGGCGCGACCAGGGCCGACAGTGCGTCGAGCGACTCGGCCCAGGACGCGGCCGGGGCCTCGGCGGAATGCGTCCGCAGCAGGCCGTCGAGCGCCAGCACGAGATCGTACGGCTCGTCGGCGGCGAACGCCTCCAGCCGGCCGCAGAAGACGTCCAGGGCGGGGTGGCGTTCGGCGAGGGCGCAGGCGTCAGGATAGGACCGCACCAGCACAGCCACCCGCCCCGCCAAGGGGGTGAGGGTTGTCTCGTCCACCGACAGCGCAACTTGGGCGGTTGACGCCTCCCCCAGCAGGCCGGGCTGGGCAGTCAGCGCCTCCCCCGTCAGCCCGGCCTTGGCTGTCAGCGCCTCCCCCGTCAACCCGGCTGTCGGTGCCTCTCCGGTCAGCCCGGCTCGGGCGGTTGGCGCCTCCCCCGTCAGCCCGGCTTGGGCGACCACCTCGTCCACCACCGTCTCCGGGTGCGGTCCGACCAGCAGCACCTTGCCGCTCGCCGGCACCATCCGCCTGATCAGCTCAAGTGCCGCCCCTCGCCAGTCGGTGACGCCGCCGGACATGTCGGCCATATCCGACCACAGCAGCATCTCCCCCCCGACCAACCGGACGTTCTCGGGTGCCTCGTTCACGCGTACCGCACCCGCTTCCATCCGAACATGCGCCGTAGCTCCTCCGGTGTCGCCTGATACTCGAATCCCAGCTCCCGCCCCGCCACCTCGGCCGCCAGCCCCGGATCGACACGCACGCCGTGCAACTCGGGCCAGAGCCGCATCCGGCGCGCGGTGCCGCCATATTCGGGACGTTCGTCCTCGTACTGCATGGGGTCCCCGTACACCGCGACCTCGCAGCCCACGGACGCGCCGTAGAACAGCGCGCTGCCGAGCCGATTGGAGGCCACCCTGCGGTGACGCCGCAGCTGGATCAGCTGCTTGCGCAGGAAGTCGCGACCCTTGCTGTCCCAGCGGGAGCCGCGCTCACCATGACAAATAACCCGAAATCCCCGCGATTCATACGCCTGCCGGATGTCCAGGTTTGCGAATTCCAACCAGTAAAGGCAGACCGTTACCGGCCCTGTCTCGACATCTCGGATTTCGGCGGCGAGCCGGTCGTGATCGCCCCTGACGGAGCTCTTCTCCCAGCCATGGAAGGGATACCAGATCGTACCCTCGCGTTTTGTGGTGACGCCCAGTTCGGCCTCCAGATGGAGGAGGTAGATCCAGGGCGCGCCGATGAGGTAGTGCCCCCTGCGGCCCATCGACCAGCCTCGCCGGCGCAGCACGTCAGACCATACGAAACGCGGATAACCCGGGCTGCACCAGTGGTCGTTCGGCGGGAATCCGTGCAGATAGTTCCATCCATGCTGAAGGAAACCCTGGATGCGTTTCGGCGTTTCGTCCGGCATCTCACAGTATCTGCCGAGTATGCGCGAGTGCCCGTACCAGTGATTGGATTCGTCCATCATTCCCCCGTAGCGGTTGGCGCGCCCCATGCGACATTCCCAGCCCCGAACATGCCTCACTCGCCGTTATACGGTTCCATTACTCCCGGCGGGGCCTTGGTTTCTCCGGACCCGAAAGTGCCGCTACACTCGGTCGTGGCCTGAGAACAGAGAGTTAGCGAGTGATCATGAGCCATCTCGACCGGTTGCGGGCCGTCTTCCGCAGATCTCTCAACCTTCCCGCCGACGCACCCGTCGACGACCTCGAATACCGCGCCATCCAGCAGTGGGACTCGCTGGCTCACATGGCGCTGGTCGCCGCGATGGAGGACGAGTTCTCCATCATGATCGACACCGACGAGATGATCGACATGAGCTCGTTCGCCGCGGCGGCCGGGCTCCTCGAAAAGCACGGCATCGGCACCGCCGCCGTCTGAGCGCACCTCCGGGCATCGCATCGGGGTTCATGCAGACGCGCCGAAGGCACACGCAGGCGTCGGGGGACGCCGCGACGCACTTCGCGACGCACAACGACTCACCTCCGGTCCACCGGGGGTGTCATAGACCGGGCCAGCCATCGTCCGAGCCATTGGGGGCGGCATGACAACGGACCAGGCAGCGTCTACCGCACACGGGAGGGCGCGATGACACCGGACCCAGGACCGGGCACAGCACCGGACGCAGCGCCGGAGCCAGTGCCAGGCGCAGTACCGGCCGCAGCACCAGATCCAGCACCGGACTCAGCATCAGGCTCAGGACTGGGCGGGGCGCCGGGCGCAGCATCGCACTCAGGACTGGGCGCAACATCGGACCCTGGGCCGGTCTCGAGGCCGGATGCAACATCGCACTCAGGACCGGGCGCAACGCCGGACTCAGGACCGGGCTCAAGGCCGAACGCAACATCGGACTCAGCGCCACCGAGCCCAGGGCCGAGCACAACATCAGACTCCGCGCCGGACCCAGCGCTCGGCCGGGAGGCGGCCAGGCGCCGCAACCTCACGCCACCGTCCAGGGGCATCGGCGACACCACGGCGACACCGCATGGCGGCAACGCCGCCGCCGACGCTCCGGCAGCCCATTCCCAGAGCGCCCCTCCCACCGAGGCGTCCTCTCCACACGCCCACACCACCGACGCAGCCTCCGCACACGGCTCCACCGCCCAGGCAACCTCTCCGCAGGGCTCCGCCACCGCTGAGGCAACCTCTCCACAGGACCCCACCGCCGAGCCGACCCCTTCCGGTGGTCACGTCATCACACCGGCGTCTCCCAGCGGACCCTGCACCGGAGCGGAGCTCACAGGCGGCCCAGCAGGCAACGTCACTTCCCCGTACGAGTTCACGACCGAAGCGGCGTTCCTGGGCGAGCCCACCACCGCGCCGGCTTCCGCCGGTGCCCCCAGCGCGTACGCCGTCGAAGCGCCGTCTCCTGGCGGTCCTACCCCTGCGGCGCCTTCTGCTGAAGGCGAAGCAGCGGCCGTCCCGCGACCAGAGCAAAGCCGCAACAGCCCCGCAGGAGCGACGGCCGCCCCCAGCCCGCACACCACCGGCACCGCCATGGACTACGCAACCGCGTGGACCGGCCTGGGCACCCGCCGCACAACAGCCGAACCCTCCTCCGGCCGCTACGCGGATCGGACCATGAGCCTGGCCACCGCCTCCCCCCGCGTCGTCCTCATCACCGGCTCGACGACCGGGATCGGCCGCGCGACAGCAGCCCGGCTGGCCGCCCACGGCGACCGCGTCGTGCTCCACGGCCGCGACGAGGAATGCGCAGAGAAGGCCGCCGCCGAGGTGGCGGCGCAGACCGGCGGCCTGACGGACGCCGTCCACGGCGACGTCGCCGATCCCACCCTCATCTCGGCGATGATGCGGCGGATCCACCAGCGCCATGGCCGCCTGGACGCGCTCGTCGTCAACGCCGGCATCCACGCCGCCGGTCTCCTCGGCATGGTCCGCACCGAGACGGTCGGCCGCCTCTTCGAGATCAACGCGATCGGCGCGACCCACACGCTGCAGGCGGCGCTGAGGCTCCTGCGACGCGGGACCTCTCCATCGGTCGTCCTCGTCTCCTCGGTCATGGGCCGCGCGGGCGGCCCGGGGCAGGCCGTCTACTCTGCCTCCAAGGCGGCGCTCATCGGCCTCACCCTCGCCGCCGCCAAGGAGCTGGGTCGCTCCGGGATCAGGGTCAACGCCGTGGCCCCTGGTTACATCCAGACCGACATGCTGTCCACGCTCGAGCCCGACGCCCGTACCGCCACGATCGCCGCCACGCCGCTCGGCCGCCTCGGCCGTCCTGATGACGTCGCGAGCGCTGTGGCGTTCCTGCTCTCCCCCGACGCCGACTTCATCACCGGCCAGGTCCTCGGCGTGGACGGCGGTCTGGTGCCATGACAGGAAACGACCAGCTCAACGGCCAGCGGGACGGCGGGTCCAACGACGAGCAGCCGCTCCAACCAGCAGAAGGGAAGCCGCCCCAGCCGCCGACACCGTCGCATCTGGGCCCTTCCGCGGGGTCAGCGGCGTCGAAGGCGCCAACGACCTCTCCAGCAGGCCAGATCACCTCGAAGACGGCATCCCGACCGTCGGCAAGACCGGGCACCCCGAAAGCAGCAGCCGTTCCCTCGGCAGGGCTGGGTGCTCCGAAGCCGGTGGCCACTCCCTCAGCAGGGCCGGGTGCTCCCAAACCAGCAGCCACTCCCTCAGCAGGGCCAGGTGCTCCCAAACCAGCAGCCACTCCCTCAGCAGGGCCAGGTGCTCCCAAGCCGGCGGCTGTTCCCTCGGCAGGGCCGGGTGCTCAGAAGCCGGCAGCCGTTCCTCCGACAGGGCCAGGTGCTCCGAGAGCGGCAGCCGTCCCCCCGGCCCAGCCGGTGCCGGCGAAGGCGGTCGGCACGCCGACGACGGGGTTGATCGCCACCGGGACAGCAGCCGCCCCATCAACGAAGCTCGGGCCAAAGCCAGAGTCGGAGTCGGAGTCGGAGTCGCGTACAGGGGCGAGGATTTCGGAGATGGGAGATGTCCCGGGAGTTGCCGAGGGAGGGGTTTTTCCGCATCCTGAGGCGCGGGTGATCATCGCCGGGGAGGGGGTGGTGCTCGGAGCCGGTGAGCTGGAACGGCGGATCGTGCGGACAGTCGAGATCCTGGCACGGCTGCGGCCCGGCCCGCTGTTCTGCGGGATGCGCAACAACCTCGCCTCGGTGCTCCGCTACCTGGCCGCGTTCCGTTCCGGGCGGCCGGTGGCGCTGCTGGATCCCGACCTGTCGCCGGGCACGCTCGCGGAGCTGGCGGCGCGGTTCCGGCCCGCGGCGCTGCTCGGGTTCACGCACGCGGCCGACGGCTCGTCACCGGCCCGCCGCGACACGCCCGAGCCACATCCCGACCTCGCCGTCCTCCTCGCCACCTCGGGTTCCACCGGCAATCCCAAGCTCGTACGCCTGTCCCGCCAGGCCGTCCTCGCCAACGCCGCCGGCATCGCCGCCGCCCTGTCGATCACCCCGGACGAGGTCGCGCCCACGAGCCTGCCGCTGCACTACAGCTACGGGCTCTCGGTGCTCAACAGTCATCTGGCGGCGGGCGCGACCGTGATGCTCACGGAGGCGGGGCTGCTGGAGCGATCGTTCTGGGCCCATCTGGACGCGCACCACTGCACGTCCCTGGCCGCCGTCCCCTATCAGTACGAGATGCTCCGCCGCCTGCGCTACGACCGTGCCGAGCATCCGTCCATCGCCACGCTCACGCAGGCCGGCGGGCGGCTCGCTCCGGAGGTCGTCACCGAGTTCGCGGCGAAGGCGGACCGGTTCTTCGTGATGTACGGGCAGACGGAGGCCACGGCCCGCATCGCCGTCCTGCCTCCGGACCGGCTGGCCGACAAGCTCGGTTCGGTGGGGCGGGCCGTGCCCGGCGGGCGGCTGGAGATCGACGGCGACGGCGAGGTCGTCTACCACGGGCCCAACGTCATGATGGGCTACGCGGAGACCGCCGCCGACCTGGCCCGCGGGGACGACCTCGGCGGCGTCCTGCGCACCGGCGACCTCGGGCGGCTGGACGCGGAGGGCTTCCTCCACCTCACCGGGCGGCTCAAGCGCATCGCCAAGATCTTCGGCGTACGGGTCAACCTCGACGACGTTGAACGCCTGCTGCGCAACGCAGGCCCGGCCGCCGCCACCAGCGGCGACGACCGGGTGACGGTCTGGGCCGAAGGGCTGGACGCGGCCGGCTGCGCGGGGCTTGCCCGGCGGCTGGGGGCCGAGCTCCGGCTCCACTGGAGCGGCTTCGACGTACGTCCCATCGACCGCCTGCCCCTGCTCGCCACGGGAAAGGTCGACTACCGCTCCCTGGAAGGACGCACATGAACACGCCCGGAAGCCATGCGGCGCGGCCGGCCGTCAGGCGGTGGGGCCCGGTGAAAGCGAGGAGCTCGGGGTGAGCGTTTTCACGTTGCGCGAGGAGGAGCGGGAAGCTCGGCTCGTCAGGGAGCTGGCCGAGCTGACCGAACGGCATCGGGCGGCGTGCCCGCCGTACCAACGCATTCTTGACGCGATCGGGGCGCGGCCGCCGTACGAACGGCTGGTGGATCTGCCCTGGCTGCCGGTGCGGCTGTTCAAGACGCACGAGCTGCGCAGCGTTCCGCCGGAGCGGGTGTTCCGGGTGCTGACCTCCAGCGGCACCACCGGGCAGCGGCCGAGCCGGGTCTACCTCGACCGGGAGGCGGCGGCGGCGCAGACACGGATGCTCGCGGCGACGCTCAGGGAGGTGCTGGGCGAGCGGCGGCTGCCCATGCTGGTGGTCGACAGCAGGTCGGTCGTACGCGACGCGACGCTCAGCGCCCGCGGCGCGGGCGTGCTCGGGATGATGAACTTCGGCCGGGACCACACGTTCGTGCTGGACGAGCAGGGGCGGGTGGATGCCGAGGCGGCCAAGGCGTTCCTGGCGCGGCACGGTGGCGGGCGTTTCCTGGTGTTCGGGTTCACCTTCATGGTGTGGCTCTACCTGCTGGATCTGGGCCTGGATCTGTCGCAGGGGGTGCTGATCCACTCGGGTGGCTGGAAGCGGCTGGCTGAGCAGGCGGTGGACAACGCGGAGTTCCGGCGGCGACTGGGGGCGGAGTGCGGGCTCGTCCGGGTGCACAACTTCTACGGGATGGTCGAACAGATCGGGACGATTTTCCTTGAAGGGCCCGACGGGGACGGCCTCTACTGCCCGGACTTCGCCGATGTCGTGATCAGGGACCCGGAGACTTGGGAGGAGGCGCCACCCGGAGTGCCGGGGCTGGTCGAGGTGGTCAGCACGCTGCCCACGTCCTATCCGGGCCACGTGCTGCTCACCGAGGATCTGGGCGTGGTGCGCGGCGTCGATGACGGGGCCTGGCCGGGAAAACGGTTCGAGGTGCTGGGCCGACTGCCACAGGCCGAGGCACGCGGCTGCAGCGACACCTTCGGACAGGGCTGATGGCGAGCGGAACGCCGCCCACCGGAGAGAGGCCGGCGACCCGGGGCAAGGACGGGCGCCTCGGGGACGACGGTCAGGACGGCCGAGGCAGGAGCGGGCGCCTCGGCGACAGCGGCCAGGCAAGCTGGGGCAAGGACGGGTGCCTCGGGGACGACGACCGGGACATCCGGGACAAGAGCAGGCGCCGCAGTGACAACGGCCAGAACGACTGGGGCAAGGGCGGACGTCTCGGTGGGGACGACCGGGACTTCCGGGGTGAGTGCGGGTGCCTCGGTGGCGGCAGTCGGGACATCCGGAACGAGCTCTGGCGCATGAGACGGCTGGGACGGCGGTGGGAGTGGCTGGGGTGGCAGGGATGGCTGCGGTGATGTCGAGCGGGAGCGGGGGCTCGGGGCAGGGCGGTCGGGGACACTCCCGCCAGGTGCAGGTGTTGTTTCCCAGCGCGGGCGTCGTACCCCTGGTGGATGGGCGGTCGCGAGCGGAGGCCGGGGCCCGTGAGGGGGCTGTGTCTGTCGCCAGGGACGTGGGCCTTTGGGAGGGCGCGTCCCTCGGCGGCGAGGCTGGGGGTCCTCAGGACGTTGTGCCCGTTGAGGTGCTACTTGGTGGGTTGCGGGGTGGTGGGCTCGCGGTCGGGGATGAGCGGGTTCGGGGGTTTTTGGCGGCGTTCGGGAAGCGGTTGTTGCGGTCCGCGTCGGCGCGGCGGCATCCCGAGCTCGGGTCGCTCGGATTCTTCCTGCGGCCCAGCGAACTGACGCGCACCCTGGACTCGCTTAACGGCGAGCACGTACGGGTGCCGCGCGGGCTGGTCTTCCACATCCCGCCGGCGAACGTCGACACCGTCTTCGTCTACTCCTGGGCACTGTCCGCGCTCATGGGCAACCGCAACGTCGTACGGCTGTCGCCACGGGCCGGGGCGGTTGTCGGGGTGATCCTTGAGGCGTTGCACGAGGCGTCGACTGAGGCTGATCCCATCGTGGGCGAGACGCAGCGCATCGTCACCTATGACCGGTTGGATGAGGAGGTTACAGCGGCCTTGTCCGCGGCCTGCGATCTGCGGGTGGTGTGGGGCGGCGACCGTACGGTGCTGGACGTGCGGCGGCATCCGCTCACGCCGCATGCCCGGGAACTTGATTTTCCCGATCGGTCGTCGTTCGCGGTGGTACGGGCGGCGGCCTGGTTGTGCGCGGAACGGGCGGTTCGGGTGAACGTGGCCGAAGGGTTCGTCAACGACACCTACTGGTTCGACCAGGCCGCCTGCTCGTCGCCGCGGACGGTGTTCTGGGTGGGGGCGGAGCAGGACTGCGACGCGGCTCGGGCCGACTTCATCGATCACGTGGCACGGGTGCTCGATAGGCGCGGGTGGGGCGTGGAGCCGGGGATGGCCGTGGAGAAGCGGGTGGCCACGTACGGGCTGGCCGCCGACGGGGTGGCCGAGAGTGTGGAGTTCCGGGGGAACGCGCTGGCGAACGTGACCCTGGTGGAGGAGGCGGCGGTTCCGCGGCGGTGGTTGGGGGCCGGGACGTTCGTGCACTGCCGGCTCGGGGGGCTGGCGGAGCTGGGCGCGGTGGTGGAGCGGCGGGATCAGACGATGACGCACTTCGGGTTCGGGCGGGAGGAGTTGGAGGAGCTGGCGAGGGGGTTGGGCGGGCGGGGGGTTGATCGGATGGTGCCGGTGGGGAGTGCGCTCAGCTTTGGTCGGGTTTGGGATGGGGTTGATTTGCCGGTCGAGTTCACGCGGTTGGTGAGCGTCGTTCGGTGATGTTGCTGGGTGATGCGGTTGGGTGATGTTGCTGGGTGATGTTGCTGGGTGATGTTGCTGGGTGATGTTGCTGGGTGACGTCCCTTTGGCGACGTCCTTCGGCGCCGTCCCTCGGCGGCGTGTTGCGGTGACGTCGTTGGGCGACGTGCTTCTGATGACGTCTTTTGAGGCGACGTCCCCTGGGCAGCGCTTTGGCGACGTCCTTCGGTGACGTCGTTGGGCGAGGTCCTAAGGCAATGTCCTTGGCGACGTGCTCTTGAGACGTGCTTTACGTCCCTCCGTGAGAGGTGCCGGGTGGGCGGATGCGGGGTTGGGCCGCTCGGGATGTCGCGGGGCGACATGACAGGCAGGCGGTGCTCAGCTGAGGTGCTCAGGGTCGTGCCCACTGGCGGCGTCCGGTAGACGGTGACCGGCGCGGTACCTCATGGTCCGGCGGAGTGCCCGCCGTCCGGCGGGAGTGCCCCACGGTCCGGAGGAATGTCCGGCGGGTGTTCGGCGGTCGGCGGGTGTTCGGCGGTTGACGGTGTCCGGCGGTTGGCGGGGTGTCCGGTGCAGATGCCCCGCAGTCGGCTGCCCATGGACCGGCCTCCAGGTTGTCCAGCGGGCGGTGGTGCTTGAGCTGGCTGGCGGGCGGCGACTCTTGGGCTGGCCGGCGGGCGGTGGTGCCAGCGTGGCGGTGTCGGTCCAGTGATGCCGGTTCAGTGATGCCGGAGCGGTGCAAGCGCGGGGGCGTGCGGGGGGCGGAGAGTGGTGGGGGGTTTGGTGCGAGGTCCTCTGGTGCGGCGATTCGTCGGGTGGTTGCCTGCGCTGGCGGTGGGTGTCGGTGTGGTCGTGGTGTTTTTGTGCTGCGGGGTCTCCGTGCGGGACCTGGTCGTGTTCGGGGGGTACCTCGGCGGTGGGGTCGCGCTGCCGGGGGTGCTGTTGTGGCGGGCATTGACCGGTCACCGTGCGTGGGCGGGGTTGGAGGAGCTGGCGGCCGGGTTGGCGGTCGGGTATGCGGTCGAGGTGCTGGCCTACCTGCCGGCTCGGGCGGTTGGGATGCCGAGGTTGGTGCTGGTTCCGTCCGTGCTGGTGGTCGGGGCTTTCGTGGTGGTGCCCGGATTGCGGCGGTTCTGGAGGCACGTAGGGCGAGTGCGGGCGCGGGGGTGGTGCGGACGGGGGCGGATGTCCGGGCGATGCGGGCGCAAGTGGTACGGGCAGGAGCGGGTCCCCGGGTGGTGCAGGCGGGAGCGCGAGCGTGAGTCATGCGGACGGGAGCGGGAGTCCGGGTGGTGCGAGCGGGAGTGGTGCGGACGGGAGCGGGAGTCCGGGTGGTGGGGGCGGGAGTGGGTGTCTCGGTGGGGCGGGCGGGAGGGGGTGCCGGCGTGGTGTGGGTGGGCGTTGGGTGGGGTGGTTGGGTATTTGGTGGTGTGGAGTGCGTTGTTCCTGTATCGGGTGCCGGTTGGGAAGGCGTACGTGGATATGCCCTATCACCTGGCGCTGCTTGGGGAGGTCAAGCGGCAGGTGCCGCCCACGTTTCCGTCGGTGCTGGGTGAGGCGCTTCCCTATCACTGGTTCGTGTACGCCGAGATGGCGGCGACGAGCTGGGTGACCGGGATTGAGCCCGTCAGGTTGGTCTATCGGCTCTCCACGTTGCCGATGATGGCCGCCCTGGTGGTGCTGGTGGCGGCGGTGGGGCGGCGGGTGGGTGGGAGCTGGGCGGCCGGGGTGGCGGCGGTCGGGGTCACGTACTTCCTGTTCGGGCCCGTGTTGCAGGACGGTGTGGTGTTCACGACGCGGTCGATGTTCACGGCCTGGGCCAGTCCTACGCAGACGTTCGGGGCGCTGCTTTTCGCGCCTGTGGTGTTGTTGCTGGTGAGTGGGGTGCGGGGGCGGGGTTGGGTGGTGCTGGTGCTGCTGGTGGCGGTGCTGGCGGGGGCCAAGGCGACGTTTCTGCCGGTGTTGCTGGCCGGGGCGGTGCTGGTGGCGGGGGTTCGGTGGGTGGTGGAGCGGCGGGTGCCGGGGCGGTGGCTGGGGGTGGCGGGGCTCGCGCTCGGGGGGCTGGTGGTGGCGCAGGCGGTGGTGTTCGGGAGGGGGACTCAGGGGATGGAGGTCGCGCCTTTCGCGACTATGCGGGTGTTGTGGGGGGTTGTGACCGGGGTTGCTCAGGGCGAGTCGGCGGTGCTTCCGGCAGGGGCGGGGGCGGGGGCGGTGTGGGTTTTTGGGGGGCTGGCGGCGGTGCAGTTGTTCTGTTTTGCGTGTGTGTGGGGTGGAGTGACTGGGCTGGGGTGGCGGCGGATGGTGGAGCCGGATGTTCTGCTGCTGGTGGGGATGGGGGGTGCGGGGGTCGGGGCGGTTCTGGTGCTGGGGCATCCGGCGGGGTCGCAGTTGTACTTCCTGGAGAGTGTTCGGCCTTATCTGTCGGTTGCGGCGGTTTGTGGGGTGGTGGTGGCTGGGCGGGCTTGGGCGGGTGAGGGGAGGTTGGTTGCTCGGGTGGTGGGCGCGGCGGTGGCCCTGGGCGCGGGGGTGGCGGTGGTGGTCGCCGGAGGGCAGGAGCTGTTGCGCGGGTCCGTGCGGATCGAGGCGGATCTAGGTGGGTTGATGTGGGTGGTGGGGCCCTACTTGGTGGTGGCGGCTTTTGTGGTGCTGGTTGTGGTCACGGTGCTGGGGGCCACCACCGTGGGACGGAGGAGGCCTGTTGTACCCGGCCCGGTGTTGGTGGTGGTGGGGGTGATGGCTGGGTACGGGGTGCCGGCGTCGGCGGTCGAGGTCGTTCGGCATGTGGTGCCTGATGAGGGGCGGCGGGAGCGGGTGGTGCCGCGTGGTGGGCGGGAGGCGGCACGGTGGTTGCGGGAGCACTCGCGGGTCGATGACGTCGTCGCGACCGATCTGCACTGTCGTCCGGTCGTCGCGCCGGGGTGCGACAGCAGGCATTACTGGGTGACGGGGTTCAGTGAGCGGCGGGTGCTCGTGGAGGGGTGGGCGTATGCCGAGAGCACGTTGTCTCGGGCCAGGGAATACGGCGGGTCGTACCTGAGCGTGCCCTTCGCGGATGCGGCGCGGCTCGCGGCCAACGACGCGGTGTTCGCGGCGCCGACGCGGGAGAACGTCCAGCGGCTCGCCGGCGAGTACGGGGTCCGGTGGCTTTTCACCAGGGTCAATCCACGGCTCGACGGCTATGCCGTTCTGCGCTTCCGTAACAGGGCGTTCTCCGTGTACGAGCTTCCCGCCGGGTAAAAGGATGCTCCCCTTCGGGGCATGCGCGCAGAAAATGCGCCCGCCCCGCGAGGGGCCCCAGCAGCATTTCCCTGAACGACGGCCACCCTAGGCGAAGGATCGGGGAGCTCGATGGACACGCGTGCCGCCATGCAGCCGACCTTCCGCGTCCTGGACGCGGCGGCCCGTCCGGCGAGCGTCGACATCGTCATCCCCGTGCTCAACGAGGAACGCGCCCTTCCTGGCTGCGTCCGTACGCTGGTGGCCTTCCTCGACGGAGGGTTCCCGCTCCCGTGGCGGATCACGATCGTGGACAACGGCAGCACCGACGCCACCTGGCCGGTCGCGACGGCGCTGGCCGGCGAGTACGACCGCGTCCACGCGCGCAGGATCGACGTGCGCGGCCGGGGCGCGGCGCTGCGGGCGGCCTGGCGGGAGAGCCAGGCCGACATCGTGGCGTACATGGACGTGGATCTGTCCACGGACCTCGGTGCGCTGTTCCCGCTGGTCGCGGCGGTGGCCAGCGGGCATTCCGAGATCGCGATCGGCACCCGGCTGGGCCGTGGCGCGCGCATCCGCCGCTCGGTACGCCGGGAGGTGATCTCGCGCGGGTACAACGCGCTGCTCAGGCACGGGTTCCGGGCGGGGTTCAGCGACGCGCAGTGCGGGTTCAAGGCGGCGAGGGCCCGCGTGGTGCGGCCGCTGATGGACAAGGTCGAGGACGACGGCTGGTTCTTCGACACCGAGTTGCTGCTGCTCGCCGAGCACAACGGGCTGCGCGTGCACGAGGTGCCGGTGGACTGGGTGGAGGATCTGGACTCGCGGGTCCAGCTGGTTCGTACGGCGGTCGACGATCTGCGGGGCCTGGCCCGGGTGGCGTGGGCGATGGCGGCGGGGCGGGCGCGCGTTCCGGTGGTCCGGCCCGAGCTGGTGCCGTGCCATCCGGACGCGCTGCCGGCAAGTCCGCGGAGAGCGCGGTCGCGAGAAGAGCGGTCGCGAGCAGGACGCCTCCAGGGAGGACGCCTCCAGGGAGGGTGGTCGCGAGCAGGACACTCCCAGGGAGGGCGGTCGCGAGGAGGGTGGCCGCCGGGCGGGGTGTTCGCCGGCTCGGTGCACGTGTTGTTCTCCGCCGTTCTCTATGCAATGGTTTATTGGCCGATGCGGGATTTCCAGGAACCCGCTACGGCGGCCACGTGCGCGCTTGTCCTGGCTGGCACCGCCGGCGCCGTGCTCAGTTTCCGCACGGCGCTGTTCTTCGCCGTGAATCTCGCGCTCACCGTGGCCCTCCTGCACACGCTGCCGCCACAGGCCGGGCGGATGGCCGAGGTGGGCGTGGTCGTCGCCGCGTACTGCCTGCTCATGGTGATCCGCGCCGCCACATCACCCCTCACGAGGAACTGAGAACATGGAGACCGAGGAGATCCGCCGGCTCATCGCGCTGGAGGACGCCCACTGGTGGTACCGCGAGCGCCGCGCGATCCTGCGCAGGGAGCTGCGCGAGCTGGGCCGGCCCGGAGTGGCGCTGGACATCGGCGCGGCGGGCGGAGGCAACACCCGGGTGCTCGCCGAGGCGGGCTGGGACGCGACCGCCACCGACACCGACGAGTCGGCTCTGGAGATGGCGCGGCAACGCGGGGTCCCGGCGGTCCGGGCGGACGCGCGGGCGCTGCCGTTCGGGTCGGGCAGCGTCGATCTGGTGACCGCGTTCGACGTGCTGGAGCACATCCGCGAGGACCACCTGGTCACCGAGGAGATCGCGAGGGTGCTGGCGCCCGGCGGGCACGTGCTGATCGCGGTGCCGTGCGACATGGCGCTGTGGTCGTCGCACGACGACGCGGTGGGGCACGTACGCCGCTACCGGCGGGAGTCGTTGACGACCGTGGTCGAGAAGGCCGGGCTGCGGGTGGACCGTGTCTGGAGCTGGAACGTGCTGCTGCGTCCCGTGGTCAAGTGGCATCGGCGGCGGTCGGTGGGAAGCGATCTGAGCAAGGTGCCGGCGTTGCTCAACGCGGGGTTGTCGGCGGTGATCCGGGCCGAGCGGTATCTGCCGGTCGGGTCGTTGCGCGGGGTGAGCCTGTTCCTGCGGGCCCGGCTCCAGCGCTGATCCAGCCGGTCCGTGAAGGGCGGGGGCGCGGGTGGGTCCGGTTGGCTCTAGGCTTGCGGTCGTGGTGACTCATGCCCTCCTCGCCGCCGCCCTGACCCTGTCGTCCGCCCCGGCCGCCGCCTCCGTCGCCGTCGAGTCGTCCGCCGAGGCGCGGGTGGACTGCGCCCGCGTGAAGTGCCTGGCGCTGACCTTCGACGACGGTCCCGGCGCGCAGACCCCCGCGCTGCTCAAGACGCTGCGCAAGGCGAACGCCAAGGCGACGTTCTTCCTGGTCGGCAAGCGGGTCGAAGAGCTGCCGAAGATCGCCAGGCAGACGCTGGCCGAGGGGCACGCGATCGGTGACCACACCTACTCGCACCAGTCGCTCAGGGCGTTGCTGGACGAGGAGATCAGCCAGGAGATCCGGGTCGGGCGGGACGCCATCCAGCAGGCCACGGGATACCGGCCGACGATGTTCCGCCCGCCGTACGGGCACACCGACGACCGCGTGCTGCGGATCGCCGACGAGGCCGGGATGTCGCAGATCATGTGGACCGGCACCACGCTCGACTGGTCGCTGCGCGACGCCCGCAAGATCACCGCGACCGTGCTCAAGCTGGCCAAGCGCGACGGCGTGATCCTCATGCACGACACGGTCCCGGCCACCGTCAAGGCCATGCCCGGCATTCTCAAGGAGCTGAAGAAGCAGGGCTACCATCTCGTGACGGTCCCGACGCTGGCCCGCGGCGGCGGCAAGGCGCTGGAGCCCGGAGTGAGCTACCCCTGACGACGCCCGACTCCCGGTTCCGATGGCGAGAATCATGGGGAGCGACGGCGCCCCGGCGGGCCTGACCCGGCCCCGGCGCCCCTGGCCGGCGCTCGCCACCTTCATCGTCGCCCAGGCGGGGCTCGCGTCCTGGTGGGCGGCCTACTACCCGGGTCTGTTCAGCCGTGACTCGGTGCTCTACCTCAGCCACACGATCGCCGGGCCCTGGGTGAGCGATCATTCGGTGCTCTACGACGCGCTGATGTGGCTGAGCTTCACGAGGACCGGTGACCTGGGCGCGGTCACGTTCGGGCAGACGACGGCCATGGCGGTGGCGCTGACGTTCCTGGCGCAGTCGCTGAAGGCGTTGGGGGCGCCGCGCCTGCTCACCACCGTGGTGGCGATGCTGATGCCGCTCGCGCCGCCCGTGGGGGCGTTCACGGTCACGTTGTGGAAGGACGTGCCGTTCACGATCTGCGCGGTGGCGATCGCGGGCGTGTGCGCGCGCTTCGCGGCGGCGCGGCGGGTGAGCGGGCCGGGGCTCGCCGGGCTGGCGGCGCTGACGCTGGCGCTCGGGCTGTTCCGGGCGAACGGCTTCCTCGTGGTGGGCGTGGCCGTGGCGGTGCTGGCCCTCGTCGTACGGGCCGGCCGGGTGCGGCTGCTGCTGGCCGGCGCGGTCGCGGCGGCGCTGCCGCTGGTGCTGACGAACGCGGTGTTCCCCCGGTTCGGGATCGTCGCCCCGTCCTCGACGTACGTCTACCACACGGCCTTCGGCGACGTCGCGGTGGCCTTCCGTGACCGGCCGAAGCTGTTCGGCGAGCGGGACCGGGCGCTGCTGGAGTCGGTGGCGCCGCTGGACCGCTGGTGGTGGGGCGGCACCTGCTCCACGGTCAACACGCTGATCTGGCGGGAGGACTTCAGCTGGCAGCAGGCCGACGCGCACGCCGCCGAGCTGCTCGCCCTGTGGCGGCGGCTGCTGGTCGAGGATCCCGGGCTGATGGTGGAGACCCGGCTGTGCCGGGGCGCGATCGCCTGGCGGCCGATGGGCGATCCGCTGCTGACGGGCGGGACGACGTACCGGCTGTCGCTGCGGCCGACCGCCGACACCTACGTCGGGCCCGGCAAGGTGACGGACTTTCCCGGGCGGTGGGTGTTCTCGCTGCGCCCGCTGTCGTACGAGCTGTACCAGGTGGCCGATCCCTGGCTGACGGGGTCGCTGGCCCCCGAGTACGACTGGGCGCTGTGGCGGGGGGCGTCGTGGGCGTACCTGTCGTACCTGGCGGTGGCGGCGGGGGCGCTGGCCGGGCGGAACCGGTACGTGCTGGGCGTCGCGGCCGTGGTCGCCGGGCAGCAGCTGGCGGTGCTGGCCAACATCTCGGCGCAGGACTTCCGCTACATGGCCGCCCCGATCCTCATCGGGGCGCTGCTGACGCCGCTGCTCCTCGGCAGCCTGTGGCGCCTGGCCCGCTTCCCGGATGCCGTCGACAGGTGCAAAAGGCTCATTTCTGGAAAGAAGACGGCTCCTTGAACTGGGCATAGAGGCGGGAGAGATCATGGCAGGTCGGACGGGATCCTTCACGGTGGGCGTCGAGGAGGAGTTCCACATCGTGGACCTGCGGACCAGGCACCTGTCGACCCGCTCGGGGCCGCTGCTCGACGCCCTGCCCAAGGGACGTTTCACCGAGGAGTTGCAGCGTTCCACGATCGAGGCCAACAGCGCGCCGTTCGCCCGTCTTGAGGACCTCGCCGCCGACCTCTGCGAGCTGCGCGGCCAGCTCGTGCAGGCCGCGCACGAGCTGGGGCTGGGCATCGTCGCGGCCGGCACGGTGCCGCTTGCCGACAAGTCGCGCATGAAGGTGTCGGACGATCCGCGCTACGAGCGCATGCTGGACGACTACCAGCTGCTCACCCGCGAGCAGCTCATCTGCGGCACGCAGGTGCACGTCGAGATCGAGGACAAGGACCTCGCGACGGCGGTGGCGCACAGCGTGACGCCGTGGCTGCCGCCGCTGCTGGCGCTGTCGTGCAGCTCGCCGTTCTGGTTCGGCGAGGACACCGGGTACGCCAGCTACCGCACGCTCGTGTGGCAGCGCTGGCCCACGTCGGGGCCGATGGCCAAGTTCGACTCCGCCGCCGACTACGAGCGGATGGTCCAGGACCTCATCCAGGCCGGCACGATCACCGACCCCGGGATGATCTACTTCGACGTGCGGCCGTCCGCGCACGTGCCGACGGTGGAGCTGCGGATCTGCGACTCCTGCCCGCGGGTGGACGACATCGCGCTCATCGCCGGGCTGTTCCGGGCGCTGGTCATCCGGGAGCTGGCGGCGGTGCGGCGGGACCCGTACCGCGAGATGCAGCTGGAGCCGGTGCGCGCGGCCACCTGGCAGGCGACCAGGTCCGGGCTGGAGGGCGACCTCGTGGACCCGGTCGAGGGCGTGCCGCGGCCCGCCGCCGAGGTGTTCATGAACCTGGTGGACGGGCTGCGGCCGGAGCTGGAGGAGACGGAGGACTGGGAGCTGGTGTCCACCCTGGCCCGCGAGGCGGTGGCGCGGGGCAGCTCGGCCGCCCGGCAGCGGCGGGCTTACCAGCGGGAGGGCCGGCTGTCGGACGTGGTGGACCTGCTGCTCGACGAGACCCGGGAGTGCTCCTGGAACGGCCCGTCGTCCTACCGGCCGGCGGCCTAGGCTCCGGGCATGCTGCCCGGCGCCTGGAGGCGGCCGGGCAGCCGCACCACCGTGACGAAGAACTCGTCGATCTGGCGGATGACGGCCAGGAAGCGCTCCAGGTCGACGGGTTTGGTGACGTACGCGTTGGCGAACAGGTCGTAGCTGCGCAGGATGTCCTCCTCGGCCGAGGAGGTCGTGAGGACGACGACGGGGATCGCGCGCAGCTCGGGGTCGCCCTTGATCTTCTCCAGGACCTGGCGGCCGTCGTACTTCGGCAGGTTGAGGTCGAGCAGGATGAGGTCGGGGCGGGGGGCGTCGGCGTACGGGCCGCGCCGGTAGACGAAGTCGAGCGCCTCCAGGCCGTCCCTGACGACGTGGAGGTTGTTCTGGATCTTGTTGTCCTCGAACGCCTCGCGGGTGATCAGCTCGTCGCCTGGATCGTCCTCGACGAGGAGCACTTCGATGGCCTGCGCAGTGGTCATGAGTCGCTTTCTTGGTGGGTGGCGGCCTCGGGCCCAGAGGTGGGCAGGGTGAAGCGGATGCGGGTGCCTCCGGTGTAGCCGGTGTCGAGCCAGATGCGGCCCCCGTGATTCTCGACGATCTTCCGGCACATCGCCAGGCCGATGCCCGTGCCGCCGTAGGTCTCGCGGTTGTGCAGGCGCTGGAAGATGACGAAGATCTTCTCGGCGAACTCCGCCTCGACGCCGATGCCGTTGTCCTCGACCGCGAACGCCCACTCGCCCTCGTCGCCGGGCTCACAGGTGATGCGGATCTCCGGGGTCTCCCCCGCGCGGCGGAACTTGATCGCGTTGCCGAGGAGGTTCTGCCAGAGCAGGCCGAGCATCGTCCGGTCGCCCATGACGGTGGGCAGCTCGGCGGGGCGCTCGACGCGGGCCCCGGACTCCTCGACGGCCGCGCCGAGGTCGTCGAGCGCCTTGTCGAGCACCTCCTCCAGCTCGACCGGCTTGCGGTCGTCGTACATGCGGCCGACGCGGGAGAAGCTGAGCAGGTCGTTGATGAGCACCTGCATGCGGGTCGCGCCGTCCACGGCGAAGTGGATGTATTGAGCGCCGCGCTCGTCCAGCACCGAGCCGTAGCGTTTCTGCAGGAGCTGGCAGAACGTGGCGATCTTGCGCAGCGGCTCCTGGAGGTCGTGCGAGGCGACGTAGGCGAACTGCTCCAGCTCGGCGTTGGAGCGGCGCAGCTCCACGGCCTGCGCGTCGAGGTCGGCGGCCTGGGCGCGCAACTGGCCCTGGTGCTCGTGCGACTCCTGCAGCGCGTGCACCATCTTCTTGCGCATCAGGTCCACGTCCCGGGACAGCTCGCGGATGTCGGCCGGGCCCCGCTCGGGGATCGGGTGGTCGAAGTCGCCGGTCGCGATGTGCCGGGAGGCCACCCGCAGCTCGTCCAGGGGCCGGCCGACCGCCCGGCGCAGCAGGATCGCCATCGCGAGGCCGGCCAGCAGGAACAGCACGACCATGGCGAGGAAGGCCCAGTCGCGGATGCGCTGCGCCGCCCGCAGGTCGGCCTGCTCGGCGGCACGGGCCTCGGTCAGCTCCGTGGAGAGCCGGTCGAGGCGGGACCGGATGGCGTCGAAGGTCTGTTTGCCGCTCTCGTTGCCCGCCTCCGGGACGGCGGCGTCGGCCCGCTTGGCGGCGATGGCGGGCTCGGCGTACGCCCGCCGCCACGACGCGGCCTCGGCGCGGACCGTCTCGACCTCGGCGACGAGCTCCGGATGCTCCTGGAGCAGCGCCGCGATGCTCGCGACGCTGCTCTGCTCGGCCCGCACGCCCTCGGTGTACGGGTCCAGGAAGTCACGCCGCCCGGTGAGCAGATAGCCGCGGACGCCCGTCTCCTGGTTGAGCAGGGCGTTCTCCAGCTGGGCGGCCTCGATCCTGGCCGGGGAGAGCCGGAAGATGAGCTGGTCGGACAGGCGGGCGGTGCGGTCCAGCATGAGGGTGGCGACCACGGCGCAGACGATCACCAGCACCGCCGCGATCGCCAGCACGGCGACGAACCAGGCGTGGACCGTCAGGCGGCGCCAGCCGCGCACGGGGGAAGCGTTCACAGCTCGTCTTTCCAGCGGAGGTGGACCACGGCGAGGTCGTCGGCGGCCGTCTCGGGGGCGGCGGTCTCGACGTCCTCGACCAGCGCGTCGATGAAGGACTGACCGTCGAGGTGCGCCCGCCGCCTGGCCAGCTCCAGCAGGCCCTCCTCGCCCAGCCAGCGGGCCCGCTCGCCGGGCAGGCGGCGCTCGAACAGGCCGTCGGTGAACAGCGTCAGCCCGCCGCCCGGCGGCAGCTCCATGACGTGCTGCTCCCAGTCGCTCTCGACGGGCAGGCCGAGCGCGGGGCCCTGCGCCGGCTCGGCCAGGGAGATGCCCTCGGGGGTGTGGACGAGCATGCCGGGGTGACCGGCCCGCCAGACGCGGATCGTGCGCTGGTCCGGCTCCAGCACGAGCGTGGACATCGTCACGAAGATCTCGGGGCTGGACCGCTCGGCGTCGAGGATGCGCTGGAGCTGCCGCAGCAGCGCGCCGCCCTCCAGGCCGCTCAGCACCAGCGCCCGCCAGGCGATGCGCAGGCAGACGCCGAGCGCCGCCTCGTCGGGGCCGTGACCGCACACGTCGCCGATCACCGCGTGCACGACCTTGTCGTCGGACTCGACGACGTCGAAGAAGTCGCCGCCGAGGGTGAGGGAGCCGCGGCTCGCCTGGTAGCGGGAGGCCACCTGGATCGGCATGGTCTCCAGCAGCGGGGTCGGCAGCAGGCCGCGTTCGAGGCGGGCGTTCTCCTTGGCGCGTACGCGCTCGGCGTGCAGCGCCACGGCGGCCTGCTCTGCCTGCTTGCGCTGCATGGCGTAACGCAGCGCCCGGCCCAGCCACTCGGCCTCCACCCGGCCCTTGACGAGGTAGTCCTGCGCGCCCGCGGTCACCGCGGCGAGGCCCGCCTGCTCCTCGGCGAGGCCCGTCAGCACCACGACGGCCGCGTCGCCGGCCTCCTCCAGCACGGCCGACAGCGCCGAGAACTCGTAGGCGTCGGGCAGGTCGAGATCGAGCAGCACGCACTGGGGGCGCAGCCGCGCCAGCGCCTGCCGCGCCTGCTTCACCGAGCGCGCCCACTCCAGGCGTACGGCCAGGCCGCTGTCCTCCAGCAGCTCGCGGACGATCAGCGCGTCCTGCGGGTCGTCCTCGACCAGCAGGACCAGCGGCGCCGCGTCGCTGTGCTCGTCAGCTTGGGGCATACAGGCGTGTCATCCTTCCCGCCCGCGCCGGTGCCCCCGCGCCGGCCGGCGCCTCGGGCGTCCCGTCACCAACCTGGTCGCGAGTTGGCGCAGAGCCAGATTCACTTCCCCCCGTCGTCACGATTATGCGTGCGCGCGCCAGACAGATGCGCTCACTCCCACTCGATGGTGCCCGGGGGCTTGCTGGTCACGTCGAGGACCACCCGGTTGATGTCGCGTACTTCGTTGGTGATGCGGGTGGAGATGCGCGACAGCACGTCGTAGGGGACCCGTGACCAGTCGGCGGTCATCGCGTCCTCGGAGGTGACCGGGCGCAGCACCACCGGGTGGCCGTAGGTGCGGCCGTCGCCCTGCACGCCCACCGAGCGCACGTCGGCCAGCAGCACCACCGGGCACTGCCAGATCTGCCGGTCGAGGCCGGCCCGCGACAGCTCCTCGCGGGCGATCGCGTCGGCCTCGCGCAGGATCTCCAGCCGCTCGCGGGTGACCTCGCCGACGATGCGGATGCCGAGACCGGGGCCGGGGAACGGCTGCCGCCAGACCATCGCGGCCGGCAGGCCCAGCTCCTCGCCCACGCGGCGGACCTCGTCCTTGAACAGCGTGCGCAGCGGCTCCACCAGCGTGAACTGCAGGTCCTCCGGCAGGCCGCCGACGTTGTGGTGCGACTTGATGTTGGCGGTGCCGGTGCCGCCGCCCGACTCCACGACGTCGGGGTAGAGGGTGCCCTGCACCAGGAAGTCGACCGGGCCGTCGGCCATGATGGCGCGCTGCTCGTCCTCGAAGACGCGGATGAACTCGCGGCCGATGATCTTGCGCTTCTCCTCGGGGTCGGTGACGCCCGACAGCGCCTTGAGGAAGCGCTCGGCGGCGTCGACGACCCGCAGCTTGACGCCGGTGGCGGCCACGAAGTCGCGCTCGACCTGCTCGGCCTCGCCCTTGCGCAGCAGCCCATGGTCGACGAAGACGCAGGTCAGCCGGTCGCCGATGGCCCGCTGGACGAGCGCGGCGGCCACCGCGGAGTCGACCCCGCCGGACAGCGCGCAGATCGCCCGGCCGTCGCCGACCTGGCGGCGCACCGCCTCGACGGACTCCTCGACGATGTTGAGCATGGTCCAGCTCGGCCGGCAGCCGGCCGCCTCCAGGAAGTGCCTGAGCACCGCCTGGCCGTGCTCGGAGTGCAGCACCTCAGGGTGGAACTGCACGCCGTAGAGGCCGCGGCCGGGGTGCTCGAAGGCGGCGACCGGCGTCTCGCCGGTGGAGGCGGTCACCGTGAAGCCCTCGGGCGCCGCCGCGACGCTGTCGCCGTGGGACATCCAGACCTGCTGGCTGGCCGGCAGCCCGGCGAAGATGACGCCCTCGTCGAGCACCTTGAGCGAGGTGCCGCCGTATTCGGCCACGCCGGTGCGGGCGACCGTGCCGCCGAGCGCCTGGGCCATGGCCTGGAAGCCGTAGCAGATGCCGAACGTGGGCACCCCGGTCGAGAACAGGCCGTGCGGCACCGGCGGCGCGCCCTCGGCGTAGACCGAGGAGGGCCCGCCGGACAGGATGATGGCCTTGGGGTTCTTCGCCATCATCTCCTCGACGGACATCGTCGACGGGACGATCTCCGAGTAGACGTGGCACTCGCGCACCCGCCGGGCGATGAGCTGCGCGTACTGTGCGCCGAAGTCGACCACCAGCACCGTGTCGAATTCTGACACCGAGAGAACCCCCCAAAGGCGAAGTGCGGTGACTCCAGTCTATCGGTCCCGGATATTACGCCTGGCCTGCCGGAGGCTCTCGTGCTAACACAGAACAATGGATCTTGTCTGGCCGGCGACCGCCTGGGCACTCTGGGTGGCCGCGCTGGCCGCGGCCGTCGTGGTGGCCGGCAGGGAGCGGCCCGCCGCCTTCCCCGCGCCCGCCGGGGAGCCGGATCCGCGGGCGGTGGGCGAGCTGCTGCGCGGGATGCGGGCGCAGGAGGTGTTCCACGCGACGCTGTGCGAGCTGGCCGAGCTCGGGCCGGCCCGGATCGAGGGCGACCGGCTCGCCCTCGTGCCCTTTCCTATGGAAGAGGCGTTGCCGGCGTACCAGCGGTGGGCGCTGGAGCGGGTGCGGGCGCGGCTGGCGGGCCTCGACCACGCCGGCGCGGCCGAGGCGCCGCTCGTCGCCCTCATGCCGGACGGG
Source organism: Nonomuraea bangladeshensis (assembly GCF_039529455.1). Lineage (NCBI taxonomy): Bacteria > Bacillati > Actinomycetota > Actinomycetes > Streptosporangiales > Streptosporangiaceae > Nonomuraea > Nonomuraea bangladeshensis. Next base: position 91,193 of record NZ_BAAAMV010000013.1, on the reverse strand, counting down.
GCCGACCTGGAGGGCGAGTTCGCGCCGCTGGTCCGGCGGCGGGCGATCGACCTGGGGCTGGCCCGGCGGCGCTGGCCCAGCCTGATCGTGCCGGTCGGGCTGGCCGTCGCGCTGGCCGTCCCCTGGTACGTCACCGTCGCCGAGGCCGGGGTGTCGTGGCTGGGCGGGATCGCGACGATGGTGTCGTTCGTGGCGGGCGGGAGCCTGCTGCTCGGCGGGCGGGGGTTCCTGCTCACCGCGCGCGGCAGGGAGCTCGCGGCCCGGCCGTCGCCGCAGCGAGAGTGGATCTTCACCGGCAGCGGCTGGCAGGGGGATGACGTCGAGCCCGCCGGATACGCCGCCGGCGGCCCCCGCCGCCGCGAGGTGGCCGGGCACGTCGTCAAGCGGTGGCACGACGACGGGACGCGCTATCTCGCGCTGCACGACGGGCGTTCGGCGCGGGCCAAGGCGGTCGCGGTGGACCCGGGCACCTACAAGGACGTCCTGCCGGGCGACTGCGTACGCCTGCTGGTGCGGCGCGAGGGCGACGTGGTGCGGGTCCTGGGCCACGAGCGCCACTGGTGACGGCGGGCCCGCCGCAAACCCGGCGGGCCACCGTAAAGGCGGGCCCGTCGTGAGGGCGGGCCCGCCCGGACCTACAGGATCGCGCCGATCAGCCCCAGCGGCGGCGCGCCGAGCGCCAGCAGCTCCCGGTGGAAGCGCTGCACGGTGAAGCCCGTGCCCCACTCCTTGCGGGCCTGCTCGCGCAGGTCGAGGATGAGCAGCTTGCCCCAGGTGTAGCGGCCGTACGTGGGGTCGAACGTGGCCCGCCTGGCCTCCGACAGCGCCGCGGGGCCGAGCAGGTGCGTGTCGGACTCGAAGCGCCGCGCGCCCTCCTCGACCGTGAACTGCCCGGTGTGCACGCCGATCGCGCAGGCGAGCCGGGTGACGCGGAGCAGCGCCTCCAGCCAGACGCCGATCTCGAAGCGCGGGTCGTCGGGCTCGAAACCCTCCTCGACGCACAGCTCCTCGGCGTAGTGCGCCCAGCCCTCCACGAAGGCGCTCGACATGAGCAGCCTGCGCACCTCGGACGGGGCGTGGCGCATGGCGCGGGCGTGCGAGAAGTGCCCCGGCGCGACCTCGTGGACGTTGATCGCCGGCAGCGTCGTGTGGCTGAAGACCTCCAGCCACTCCTCCTGCTCCTGCCGCGGCCAGGACGGGTCCGGCGGCGTGATGTGGTACCAGGACGGGCCCTCGGGCTCGGCGGGCGCGTTCCACGCCATCATCGCCATGGCCCAGCTCCGCGACTCGGGCGCGGGGCCGACCAGGCACTCGCCGTCGTGGTACGGCACCAGGTCCTTCTCCCTGGTGAACGCGATGGCCTTGGCGGTGCCGACCCTGGCCGCCTCGATGACCTCGTCCGCGCCGGGGTGCTCCTTGACCAGCTCCCTCGCGACCTCCAGCGGCGGCTCGGCGCGGCCGAGCTTGGCGCAGGACTCGGCGAGCAGCGACATGAGCCGGTCGCGCTCGGCGTCGGCACGCTCGGCCAGCCGCCCGAGGTCCACGGGCAGGCCCTCGGCGGTGCCCATGAGCCTGCTCAGGGCGTCGGCGCCGAGCGCGGCGTCGGGGTCGCCTTCCGCGGCGGCGCGTTCGAGGTGGGCGACGAGCCGGCCGTGCGCGGCCAGCGCGGCCTCGTCGGTGACGCCGGCCGCGAGGCCCTTGACCGCGCCCATGAGCGAGCGCGCGACGGGGGCGCTGACCTGGTCGAGCGAGGCGATCGCGCCCTCGACGGCCTCGGGCCAGCGCGCGAGGTGGGCGGCCTTGGCCCTGGCGCGGTCCTCGGCGGGGCCGTAGTCGCGGTCGTAGCAGGCCAGTTCGAGGTTGGACAGGTGCGGCATCGGGTTCTTCCGGTGCAGCTCCAGCTCCCCGAACTGGAAGCGCAGGCTCTCCTCGAACACCTGGAGGTGCTCGGCGTCGTGCGGGTCGCCGGGCGCGGCGCCCTCGCCGAGCCGCGCCAGTCCGGCGCGCACGCCCTCGGGCGACAGGTCCTGGACGTGGCCGTCGTACTCGTGCCTGCCGCCGGCCTCGCGCGCCTCGGCCACGATGAGGTCGGCGACCGCGCGCAGCCTGGGGGTGAGTTCTGTCATGGGCCGACGGTAGCGCACGGCGATAAGTCCCATTAAGTGGTGAAAAAGCGGGTGCTTGCCGGTGAAGGGTGATGTGACAATGATCGGCATGGCCCTGACGATCACCACTCTCGCCGAGCGGCCGGAGTTCGCCGCGACGCTGTGGAAGATGGACCACACCTGGCCGGAGTTCGCGCTCAACGACCCGATCGCCGACCTGTTCTATCCCCTCGCCGACACCACGTACGCCGACTACGTGCTGGTGGCCGACGACGACGCCGAGCCGGGGCGGATGGTGGCGCGGGCCTGCATGATGCCGTACCGGTCGGAGACCGCCGAGCTGCCCGACGACGGCTGGGACGGCGTGATCAGGCGCGGCTGGCTGGCCCGCGCGCGGGGGCGGCGCGCGAACGGCGTCTCCGCGCTGGAGATCAGCGTCCGCAAGGACCGGCAGGGCGAGGGGCTGTCGGGCGTCATGCTCCGGGCGATGCGCGAGCGCGCCGCCCTCCTCGGCTTCGCCGAACTGGTCGCCCCCGTCCGCCCCAACCGCAAGCACCTGGAGCCCGGCACGCCCATGGCCGAGTACGCCTGGCGCGTCCGCGAGGACGGCCTGCCGTACGACCCGTGGCTGCGGGTGCACGTACGGGCGGGCGGGAAGATCGTCAAGGTGGCCCCGCGGTCGATGGTGGTGGCGGGCACCCTGGCCGAGTGGCGGGCGTGGACCGGCCTGCCCTTCGACCGGTCGGGCGAGGTCGAGGTGCCGGGCGCGCTGACCCCCGTGCACTGTCGCGTCGAGCACGACCACGCGGTCTACGTGGAGCCGAACGTCTGGGTCAGCCACCCTCTGAGCTGACGGGCCCGTGAACGCGCTCGCGGAGCGTGCCCAGGTGCCGGTCCACGTCGAGGCCCTTCGCCGCCGCCCAGGCGTCGTCGTGGCAGGTGGCCAGGTGGCGCTCGGCGGCGTCGCCGATCAGCGACACGACCGTGCCGCCCTCGCCCCGGGCGCGCAGGCGTTCGACCAGCTCCAGCGCCGCCCAGAGGGCGGTGCCCGAGGACGGGCCGACCGGCAGGCCGGTGACCTCGCGCAGGCGGCGGGCCGCCGCGACGCTCGCCGCGTCGGGCACGGGGACGACGAGGTCGACGAGGTCGAAACGGAAGCCGGGCTCGACGCGGGGGCGGCCGATGCCCTCGATCCGCGACGGCATGCCCGTGGCGTAGTCGGCGGCGTCGAGGGTCCAGCCGGGGAAGTAGGCGGAGTTGTCGGGGTCGGCGACCGCGACGCGGCAGGGCAGGCCGTGCTCGCGGGCCCACGCGCCGAGACCGGCCGAGGTCGCGCCGGTGCCCGCGCCCGTCACCACCCAGTCGGGCCTGACCTGGCCGAACAGCTCGCCGGCGAGGTCGTGCGGCGTCGCGCGGCCGAACTGGTCGAGGAAGTGGCCGCCGAGCGCGCGGGCGGCGTCGTAGATGGCGAGCGGCGGGGTCACGAAGCGGCACTCGCCGCCCAGCGCCTCGACCGGCCGCGCGCGGGCCTCGGTGCGCTCGCCCGGCATCACCACGACGTACGGCAGGCCGAGCCGCCGCGCGAACCACGCCTGCGCGACGGCGGCGTTGCCGCCGGTGGCCTCCACCACGGTCGCGCCCTCGGTGATCAGGCCCTCGGCGATCGCCCGCCGGAACAGGGCCCGCGCGTGGCGGTGCCGGAGGCTGCCCGTCGGCTGCCGCGACTCGTCCTTCAGCAGGAGCCGGACGCCCGGCGCGGCGACCGGGAACTCGATCAGCGGGGTCGGCGGCTCGGGCCCGAGGAGCGCGAGCGCGGCCGTGGTCCAGGTCACCCTCTCACCCTGCCATCCTCCGGCCCGCCGGAGCCCGCGCGTTCGCCAGGGGCCTATTCGGGCCTATTCCGGGAGTGCGGCGGGGGCGCCCGCAGGGACCGCCGGGTGGCGGGGGCGGACCGGGGCGAGCCGCGCGTACGCCGCGCCGAGCGGCGGACGCGGATCGGGCTCCCCCGCGTTGGGCCAGAACGACAGGGCGCGCTCGGCCTGGGCGGTGATGGTGAGCGACGGGTTGACGCCCAGGTTGGCCGAGACGGCCGAGCCGTCCACGACGTGCAGCCCCTCGTGGCCGTACACGCGGTGGTAGGGGTCGATGACGCCGGTGCCCGGCGAGTCGCCGATCGCGCAGCCGCCGAGGAAGTGGGCCGTGGTCGGGATGTCGAACAGGTCGAGCCACGTCCCGCCGGGCATGCCGTCGATCTCGGCGGCGGCGTGCCGCACGGCCTCGTGGCCCGCGGGGATCCAGGTGGGGTTGGGCTCGCCGTGCCCCAGCGAGGAGCGCAGCCCGAACCGGCTCCTCCGCACGGTGATCGAGTTGTCCTTGGCCTGCATGACCAGGGCGATGACGGTCCGCTCCGACCAGCGGCGCAGGTCGAACAGGCGTAGCGTGCGCAGCGGACGCCTGGCCGCCTCGCGGGCGAAGGCGCGCAGGCGGTTCTGGCCGCCGTCCACGAGCAGGGTGCGCAGCAGGCCCATGGCGTTGGAGCCGTCGCCGTAGCGTACGGGCTCGATGTGGGTCTCGGCGTCGGGGTGGATGGAGGAGGTGATGGCCACGCCGCCGTTGAGCTTCTCGCCGCCGCTCCCCAGTCGCTCGACGCCGAGCAGCGCCTCGGAGTTGGTCCGGGTCAGCGCCCCCAGCCTGGACGACAGGCGCGGCAGCACGCCCTCGTCGCGCAGCTTGTGGAGCAGGCGCTGGGTGCCGTACGTGCCCGCCGCGAAGACCACCTGCCGGGCCGTGAACGTACGGCGGCGCAGCGGCGAGCCCGTCCGGTGCGCGGACACCTGGTAGCCGCCGGACGGCAGGGGCCGCACCGAGGTGACCGTGCACTCCGGGTGGATCCTGGCCCCGGCCCGCTCGGCGAGGTGGAGGTAGTTCTCGGTCAGCATGTTCTTGGCGCCGAAGCGGCAGCCGGTCATGCACGCGCCGCACTCGACGCAGCCGCGCCGCTCCGGTCCGGCCCCGCCGAAGTAGGGGTCCACGCCGTCCGGGCCGAAGTAGACGCCGACCGGGGCGAGGCGGAAGGTGCCGGCCACGCCCATCTTCGCGGCGACCCTGGTCATGATCTCGTCGGCGGGCGTGAAGGTGGGGTTGGGCACCACGCCCAGCATGCGCTTGGCCTGGTCGTAGTGGGGGGCGAGCTCGGACCGCCAGTCGGTGATGCCCGCCCACTGCGGGTCGTCGAAGAACGGGGCGAGCGGCTCGTACAGCGTGTTGGCGTACACCAGGGAGCCGCCGCCGACCCCGGCGCCCGCCAGCACCATGACCTTGCTGCCCCGCTCGCCGCGCAGCAGGTGGATGCGCTGGATGCCCTTGAGCCCCAGCCACGGGGCCCAGAGGAAGTCGCGGATCCGCCAGGAGGTGACGGGCAGGGTGGTCGCGTCGAAACGGCGGCCCGCCTCCAGCACGCCGACCCGGTAGCCCTTCTCGGCCAGGCGCAGCGCCGCGACGCTGCCGCCGAACCCCGAGCCGATGACGAGGACGTCGAAGCTCATCGGACGCCGAGCCTGCGCATGGCCTTGAGCGTGCCGGCGAGGACCCCTGCCCACGCCTCGGCCGTCAGGTCGAACGGCGGCTCGAAGCCGAGCCAGCCCGCCTGCGCGGCCACGGTCTTGGACTCGGTGTAGCGCAGCAGGCCCTCCGTGCCGTGGCGGCGGCCGAGTCCGGAGGACTTCATGCCGCCCATGGGGGCGTCGTAGGAGGCGTACGCGGAGCCGTACCCCTCGTTGATGTTGACCGTGCCGGCCTTGATCCGGGCGGCCAGCCTGCGCCCGCGCGCCACGTCGGAGGTCCAGACGGAGGCGTTGAGCCCGTAGACCGTGTCGTTGGCGAGCTCAACCGCCTCGTCGTCGGTCCCGAACGGGTAGAGCGCCACGACCGGGCCGAACGTCTCGTTCCTGCACAGCTCCATGTCCTCGCTGACGCCGGTGAGCACGGTGGGCTCGTAGAACAGCGGGCCGAGGTCGGGGCGGGCCCGGCCGCCGGTCAGCAGCCGCGCGCCCTTGGCGAGGGCGTCGTCCACGTGCGCGGCCACCGCGTCGAGCTGCCGCCGCGAGGACAGGGAGCCCATCTGGACCGACCAGTCGTGGCCCGCGCCCAGCTTGAGGTTGCCGACCTGCTTGACGAAGCGGCGGGCGAACTCCTCGAAGACGGACTCGTGCACGTACAGGCGCTCGGTCGACAGGCAGAGCTGGCCCGCGCTGGTGAAGCAGGCCCGCAGCGCGCCCTGCACGGCCACGTCCAGGTCGGCGTCGTCGAGCACCAGCATCGGGTTCTTGCCGCCGAGCTCCAGCGAGCAGCCGATGAGCCGCTTGGCCGCCTCCTCGGCGATCTTCCTGCCGCCGCGCGTGGAGCCGGTGAACGCCACGTAGTCGGCGTCGTCCAGCAGCGCGTCGCCGATGTCGGCCGGCTCGCCCAGCACGACCTGCCAGATCTCGCGCGGCATGCCCAGCTCGACGAGCAGGTCGATGGTCCACAGCGTGGACCGGGCGGTCTGCGTGTCCGGTTTGTGGACGACGGCGTTCCCGGCCAGCAGCGCGGGGACGATGTCGGTGACGCCGAGCGACAGCGGGTAGTTCCACGGGGAGATCACCGCGACCACGCCCTTGGGCTGGCGCAGCTCGGTGACCCGGGTGGCGAGCGGGAAGATGCCCTGGCGGCGGGCCGGGGCGAGCAGGCGGGGGGCGCGGCGGGCGTAGTAGAGGCTGCAGCCCGCGACGTCGAGCACCTCCTCCATGGCGTGCTTGCGGGCCTTGCCGGTCTCGTCCTGGACGAGGTCGAGGATCTCGTCGCGGCGGTCGAGTATCGCGTCGTGCAGGCGCAGGAACGGCTCCGCCCGCGCGGCGGCGGGCCGGGCGGCCCACGCGGCCTGGGCGGAGCGCGCCCGCCGGTAGGCCACCTGGACGTCCTCGACGTCGCTGAGGGCGAGCTCGGCGATGGTCTCGCCGGTGAAGGGCGAGATGATGTGCTGGGTCCTGCCGGGGGCGGTGGCACGCATGGCAGAAGGATATTCCGCTTGCCTACTCACCGGTAGTTTTTGCGGATCCGCGTGGTAGCGCAAGAATCACCACATGGCATCCTTCGCTCCGCTCCGCCCAGGAGATCCGCAGCGGCTGGCGGGCCTGGATCTCCTCGGCCGGCTCGGCGAGGGCGGTCAAGGCGTCGTCTACCTCGCCAAGGACCCGTCGGGCACACACGTGGCCGTCAAATGGCTGCGCCCCGACCAGGCGGGCGACGCCGTCAGCGTCGAACGGTTCCTGCGCGAGGTGCAGGTCGCCCAGCAGGTGGCGCCGTTCTGCACGGCCGCCGTCCTCGGCACCGGCGTGGAGCAGGACCGCCCCTACATCGTCAGCGAGTACATCGAGGGCCCCTCCCTGCACCGCGTCGTGCAGGAGGAGGGGCCGCGCACCGGGTCGGTGCTGCACCGGCTGGCCATCGGCACGGCCACCGCGCTGGCCGCCATCCACCAGGCCGGCATCGTGCACCGCGACTTCAAGCCGGCCAACGTGATCATCGGCGCCGACGGGCCGCGGGTCATCGACTTCGGCATCGCCCGCGCGCTCGACGCCACCTCGACGATCAGCAGCATGGTCGTGGGCACGCCGTCGTACATGCCGCCCGAGCAGATCATGGGCCACACCGTGGGGCCGGCGGCCGACATGTTCGCCTGGGGCAGCGCCATGGTCTACGCGGCGTCGGGGCGGGCGCCGTTCGGCAGCGACACCATGCCCGCGGTGATCAACCGCGTGCTCAACCAGCAGCCCGACCTCGGCGTGCTGGAGGGCCAGCTGCTCGACGTGGTCACCGACTGCCTCAACAAGGATCCCGCCCAGCGGCCCACCGCCGAGCAGGTGATCATGCGCCTGCTCCAGCATCCGGCGGGCGGCTCGGGCATCCTCGCCCAGGCCGCCGCCGAGGCCGCGCCGCAGAGCCCGGCCGGTCCGCCGGCCCCGCACAGCCCTTCGGCCGCCTACCCGCCGCCCGGCCGGCCCTCCGGGCCCCAGCCGGGCGGCCCGGCCTCGGGGCCCCAGCCCAGCGGCCCGATGCCGGGCCCGCACTCGGGTCCGCACTCCGGCCCGCTGTCCGGTCCGCTGTCCGGCCCGCTGGCCGGCCCGCCCTCCGGTCCGCACCCGGGTGGTCCGGCGTCGGGGCCGGTGCCGTACCCGCAGTCGGGGCCGCAGCCGGTCGGCCACGGGGGGCACGTCCCGCCGCCCGGGTCCCAGCCGTGGCAGCCGCCGCACCAGCCGGCCCCGCCGTACGGCCAGCCGACCTACCCCAGCAGGTACGGCCAGCAGCCCCCGCGCCGCAAGAGCCGCGGCCCGCTGATCGCCGGCATCACCGCCGGCGTGGCGTTACTGCTGCTCGCGGGCGTCATCGTGATCGTCACCCTGGACAAGACGAACAGCGGCGGCGCCAAGGTCGCCTCGTCCGACTCCCCCGCCGCGAGCACGAACCCCCGGGAGAGCACGCCGCCGTCCACGCCCCAGGAAACCGGCGTCCCGCGCGAGGGCCAGCGCAAGACGCTGCCCGGCGGCGCCATCCACCTCTACGAGACCCCCTCCGACGCCGTCCTCCTGACCTCCTACGAGGTCTACGACAAGAAGAAGGAGGACTGGATCGACTACGCGCGCGACTCGCTGCAGAGCACGTCGTTCACCAAGTACGCCGGCAACTGGGAGTCCAGGGTCTCCCCCGACGGCCGCTACCTCGCCACCCGGGGCCGCGACTACAGCTCCGACAACCACGACTTCATCGTCATCACCGACCGCACGACCGGCGACCGCTCGACGATCAAGACCGTCAAGTCCCCGCTGATCAGCAGCATCCGGGCCTGGTCGAAGGACAGCACCAAGATCCTGCTCAACATCGAGCGCAAGACCGGCGCGGACAAGTGGGTCTATCTCGGCTTCGTCCTCGTGGACGTGGCCGCCAAGAAGGCCGACGTGGTCAACGTGAGCGACACCGCCGTCCGCGACACCGCCTTCGGCTTCGACGCCGAGGACGAGGGCGCGATCAACGTCTACGGCGACGAGAAGAACCGCGGCCTGCGCTTCTTCGACGCCCAGGGCAAGGCGACCCGCTCGCTGCCCGGCATCGGCACGCTGTCGGCCGGCACCCAGGACATCTTCTCGCCCTCCGGCAAGACGTTCGTCACCAACTGCCCCAACGGCGGCGACGGCGACCACTGCATCTGGGACACCGCGTCCGGCGAGCGGGTGCGCAAGTTCGGCTCCGACTGCGACAAGGTGCTCGGCTTCTACGACGAGAGCCACCTCTACTGCTGGGAGCAGGACAACAACGACGTCGACGAGATCCAGGTGATCGACTTCACCGGCAAGCTGGTGCGCAAGCTGGTCGACGTGCCCGACGACCTCGACTTCAGCCCGGCGTTCACCGTCAATCCGCAGCACCGCTCCTGAACCGCTCGCCCCCGCGAGCCGTGATAGGGGCATGAGAACGTTGATCCGTACGGTCGCGACCGTCGCCGCGCTGGCGGCGGTGGCGTCCTGCACCTCTTCGGCGGGGAAGTCCGCGGAGGAGCCGCCCGGCCGTCAGAAGCCGTCGTCGCTGGGCGCGATCCGCCTGGTGTCCTACAGCGGCTGCGACGACCTGCTGTCGGGCCTGCGCGAGCACGCGGCCGCGAACGTGTCCCCCTGGGGGCTCGGCGGCGTGATGCCCATGATGATGGAGCGCTCGGACACCGCGGCCACGGCGAAGCAGAGCACGCCCGAGCACTCCACCACGAACGTGCATGAGGCCGGCGTGGACGAGCCCGACCTGGTCAAGACCGACGGCGACCGGGTCGTAACCGTCACGAACGGCACCCTGCGGATCATCGACACCGCCACCCGCAAGGTGACGGGCTCGCTCAGGCTGACCGAGGGCGACCAGCACTACTACGCCCCCGCCGACCTGCTGATGGCCGGGGACCGGGCGCTGGTGCTGTTCCGCGGCTACGGCGACATCATGGTCAAGAGCACCCGTATGATGCCGATGGGCGACACCCGGTACGTCCTCGTGGACCTGGCCGGCGGCCGGCCGAAGGTCATCGGCACGGTCAAGCCGTCGGGCACGTACGTCGACGCCCGCATGGTCGGCTCGACCGTCCGCATCGTCACCCGCAGCCAGCCGCAGATCGAGTTCCCGCAGGCCGAGAACGCGACGGAGGCCGAGCAGCTCAAGCGCAACCAGGAGACGGTCCGCCGCGCCCCGCTCGACGCCTGGCTGCCGAAGCTGCAGATCACCGACGCCGCGGGCAAGGTCACCGACGGCAAGGTCCCGTGCGAGCGGATCAGCCACCCGACGGACTACACCGGGACGTCACTGCTGACGATCCACACCCTCGACCTGGCGCAGGGCCTCACCGCCGCCGGCACCGACCCGATCGCGCTGGCCGCCGACGGCGACATCGTCTACGGCACCGGCACCAGCCTGTACGTCGCCAGCAACCCGCGCTGGTGGGCGCCGCTGCCCCAGCTGCCCGCCGAGGAGACCCCGGCCACCGGCGAGGCCCCGGCCGTGGAGCCGACGCCCACGGAACCGGTACCCACGCCTACGGCGCCGCCGGAGGAGACCGAGATCCACCGCTTCGACGTCGCCTCGCCCGGCCGGCCCGCGTACGCGGCCTCGGGCAAGGTCGCCGGCCGCCTGCTGAACCAGTACTCGCTGTCGGAGTACGACGGCCACCTGCGCGCCGCCACCACGATCGTCTCCGCCGACGGCCGCGAGAGCTCCAGCACCGTCCACGTGCTCGACGCCCGCACGCTGGCCAAGACCGGCGAGGTCGGCGGCCTCGGCAAGGGCGAGCGCATCTACTCGGTGCGCTTCATCGGCCCGGTCGGCTACTGCGTCACCTTCCGCCAGGTGGACCCGCTCTACACGCTGGACCTGCGCGACCCGGCGCGGCCGAGGGTGACAGGTGAGCTGAAGATCACCGGCTATTCGGCGTACCTGCATCCGGGCGCCGAGGGGCGGCTGATCGGGATCGGCCAGGAGGCCAGTGACAAGGGCCGCACGCTGGGCACGCAGATCTCGCTGTTCGACGTCAGCGACCCGGCCGCGCCGCGCCGGCTGTCGCGGTTCTTCCAGAAGGAGTCCGGCTCGGAGGCCGAGTGGGACCCGCACGCGTTCCTGTACTGGCCGAAGACGGGCCTGTCGGTGATCCCCCTGTTCCAGCAGGACGGGTCGGGCGCGCTGGTGCTGCGGATCGACGACTCCGGGGTGACGAAGCTCGGCATGATCAGGCATCCGGCGCAGCGGCAAGAGGGCAGCGACCAGCCATACCAGCCCGGTATCCAACGCTCGATCGTCATCGGGTCCTCGGTCTGGACCCTGTCGCAGGAAGGGCTGCAGGTCAACGACGCGGCGACGCTCGACTCACAAGCGTGGATCCCGCTCCGTTAAGCAAGCAAAAGATGCCGGTTAGTAGCTAACCGGCGTCTTTTGTATGGACTTACCCGACAAGTCGTGAAACTTTTGCTGACAGCAACCTGTCCGATCTTCATCGAGAAAGGGCTCACGCTGCCATGCGATCACTCACCCCCCTGCTCGCATTGCTCGTCGGCGCGCTGGCGTTACCCCTGACGCCGCTCGGCGCGTCGGCCGCCGTCACGACCGGCGCGGCCGCCGACGAGGGCACGTACATCGTCCAGCTCAGGCCGATCACCCGGGAGGCCCCGCAGAGCCTCGCCGCCGCCCAGACCGCCCAGTACGGCGGCCGGCTCGTCGGCGTGTACGAGCACGCCTTCAAGGGCTACACCGCCCAGCTCACCGCCGAGGCGGCCGAACGGCTCAAGAAGAACCCCAACGTGCTGAGCGTCGAGCCCGACGCCGAGGTCCACACCTTCGCCCAGACCGTGCCCACCGGCATCCGGCGGATCTTCGGCCCGAGCAACCCCAACCTCGACATCGACGGCGTGGACGACGTCCGCATCAACACCGACGTCGCGGTCGTCGACACCGGCGTGGACTACACCCACCCCGACCTCAACGTGGTGGCCCGTACCAACTGCCAGACCGGCGTCTGCGTCAACAACTCCGGCACCGACGACAACGGCCACGGCTCCCACGTGGCCGGCACCATCGGCGCCATCGACAACAACATCGGCGCGGTCGGCGTCGCCCCCGGCGCCCGCATCCACGCCGTGAAGGTGCTCAACTCCGCCGGCTCCGGCACCCTGTCCGCCATCGCCGCCGGTCTCGACTGGGTGGTGGCCCGCGCCGCCACCATCGAGGTCATCAACCTGAGCCTCGGCTGCAGCGGCTGTTCGAGCAGCGCGATCAGCAGCGCGATCACGAACGCCACCAACGCCGGCGTCGTGGTCGTCGTGGCGGCCGGCAACAGCCACGCCAACACCTCCAGCTTCTTCCCGGCCAACCACGCCGACGTGGTCACCGTCTCGGCGCTGACCGACAACGACGGCCTGGCCGGCGGTGCCGGCGGCAGCACGCTGTCGTGCCGCAGCGAGACCGACCAGGACGACACCTCGGCGTTCTACTCGAACTACGGCTCCACCGTCGAGATCACCGCGCCCGGCACCTGCATCTACTCGACCTGGCGCAACGGCGGCTACAACACGATCAGCGGCACCTCGATGGCCAGCCCGCACGTGGCCGGCGCGGCCGGCGTCCTCACCGCGGGCACCCGCAAGCCCACCACCCGGGCCGGCGCCCTCGCCGTGCGCAGCACGCTGATCTCGACCGGCAACTTCAACTGGACCGACGACTCGGGCGACGGCGTCAAGGAGCCGCTGCTCGACGTGCACGACGCCACGAAGTACTGATTCTCGCTAGCGGGCGGCCCCCGGGGCCGCCCGCTCCTCCGCCTCGGCCAGCTCGCGGGCGATGTCGAGGTGCCCGGCGTGCCGCATGTACTCCTCCAGCACGTGGAACATGATCCACCCCAGCGTCGGCGGCTCCTCCTCGCGGAAGCGGCCGATCCGCGAGGCCCGGTCCGACAGCCGCCCCGCGGCGACCACCTGGCGTGAACGCTCGCACTGCGCCAGGTAGAACGCCCTGACCTCGGCGAAGGACTCGTCGGTCGCGAGGTCGCCGGCCTCGTCGCGGTCGTCGTCGGGATCGTCCACCGGCTCGCCCGCGTGGTCCCACACGAACCAGCGCCGCTCCATGGACGCCAGGTGCTTGAGCATCGCCACCGGCGTCCAGCCGGACGGCACCCGGCTCACCTCGGGGTCGGGGAAACCCTCCAGCAGCCGCAGGACCTCGGCGCGGTAGTGGTCGAGATAGCCCTCCAGCAGCTCGCGGGGGTCGGAGAGCCGCCGTGACGGCTCGCCGCCGCTCACGCCCGCTCCGGGACGACGACGGGGACGATCTCCGGGGCGCCCAGCCGGATCGCGTCCGCCTCCTGGTCGGAGTCCTGCTCCTGGGAGCGGCGTTCGGCCTCGACGCGCTTGGTGAAGTACTCGACCTCCCGCTTGACCTGCTCGTCGGTCCAGCCGAGGGGGCCGGCCAGCAGCTCGGCGGCCTCCTGCGCGACCGCAGCGCCGCGGTGGAAGGTCTCGATCGAGATGCGGGTGCGCCGGGTCAGCACGTCGTTGAGATGCCGGGCGCCCTCGTGGGTGGCGGCGTACACGATCTCGGCCCGCAGGTAGTCGTCGGCCTTGGTCAGCGGCCTGCCCAGCGACGGGTCCCGCTCGATCAGCTCCAGCACCTCGTCGATGAGCGAGCCGTAGCGCTGGAGCAGGTGCTCGATCCGCGCCACGTGCAGGCCGGAGGAGTGGGCGAGGCGGTGCCGGGAGTTCCACAGCGCCTGGTAGCCCTCGGCGCCCACCAGCGGGACGCGGTCGGTGCACGACGGCGGCACCCGCTGGTCCAGGCCGTGCGCGACGGCGTCCACGGCGTCGCGGGCCATCACCCGGTAGGTGGTGTACTTGCCGCCGGCGATCATCACCAGCCCCGGCACCGGATGCGCGACGACGTGCTCGCGCGACAGCTTGGACGTCTCGTCCGACTCGCCCCACAGCAGCGGGCGCAGCCCGGCGTAGACGCCCTCCACGTCGTCGCGGGTCAGCGGCGTCGACAGCACCGCGTTGACGTGGTCGAGCAGGTAGTCGATGTCGGCGCGGGAGGCGGCCGGGTGCGACTTGTCGAGCGTCCAGCTGGTGTCGGTGGTGCCGACGATCCAGTGGCGGCCCCACGGGATGACGAACAGCACCGACTTCTCGGTCCGCAGGATGATCCCGGTCAGCGAATGGATGCGGTCGCGCGGCACGACCAGGTGGATGCCCTTGGACGCCCGGACGTGGATCTGGCCGCGCCCGCCGACCAGCTCCTGGATGTCGTCGGTCCACACTCCGGTCGCGTTGACCACCTGCTGGGCCCGGATCTCCTGCTCGGCGCCGGACTCAAGGTCGCGGACGCGCACGCCGGTGACCCGCTCGCCCTCGCGCAGGAAGCCGACGACCTGGGTGCGCGGGGCGACGTGCGCGCCGTACATGGCCGCCGTGCGCAGCGTCATCATCACGAAGCGGGCGTCGTCCACCTGGGCGTCCCAGTACTGGACCGCGCCGGTGAAGGCGGACTTCTTCAGCGCCGGGGCCAGCCGGAGCGCGCGCGAGCGCGACAGGTGCCGGTGGCCGGGCACGCCCCGGGTCAGGCCCGAGGCGAAGCCGAGCGTGTCGTACAGGGCCACCCCCGCCCCCACGTACGGCCGCTCCCACAGGTGGTGCGTCAGGGGGAACAGGAACGGCACCGGCCTGACCAGGTGCGGCGCGATGCGCTGGAGCAGCAGCGAGCGCTCCTGCAACGCCTCGCGCACCAGCTCGAAGTTGAGCTGTTCGAGATAGCGCAGCCCGCCGTGGATGAGCTTGGAGGAACGGGACGAGGTGCCGGAGGCGAAGTCCCGCGCCTCCATCAGGCCCGTGTCCAGGCCGCGGGTCACCGCGTCGAGCGCGACCCCCGCCCCCACCACTCCGCCGCCGACCACGACCACGTCGAGCTCCCGCTCGGCCATCCGCTCCAGCGCCGCGGCGCGCTCGGCTGGACCGAGCCTGGCCGCACCCATCCCCGAGGCCATAACACTCCCTGATAGCGTCCTGAGCCCCTACATACCCACAGATAAGCCTCAGGCGCGTACGACCTTCACCCCGGCGTCGCTGAGCGCGCCCGCCAGCTCGTCGGAGAGCCGGTCGTCGGTGACCAGCGTGTCGATCCTGGTGATGGGGCAGATGCGGGAGAACGCCCGCTTTCCGATCTTGGAGGAGTCGGCCACCACGACGACCTGCGCGGCCCGGCTGATCAGCAGGTTGTTGACGCTGGCCTCGCCCTCGTGGTGCGCGGAGGCGCCCAGCTCGACGTCCAGGCCGTCCACGCCGAGGAAGGCGATGTCCAGGGTCACCTGCTCCAGGACGCCGGAGGCGAGCGGGCCGATCAGCTCGTACGACTGCGGCCTGGCGACCCCGCCGGTCACCACGATCTTGACGTGCTGGCGTACGGTCAGCTCGGCGGCGATGTTGAGCGCGTTGGTGACGACGGTGAAACCGCTCTCCAGCGCGGGCCGGATCGCCAGGGTGCGGGCCAGCTCGGAGGTCGTGGTGCCGCCGTTGAGCCCGACCACCGCGCCGGGCGGGACCAGCTCGGCGGCGGCGGTGGCGATGCGGTTCTTCTCGTCGGCGTGCCGGGCGGTCTTGTAGCGCAGCGGGAGGTCGTAGCTGACGCTCTGGGCGACCGCGCCGCCGCGCGTGCGCATGAGCATCTGCTGCTGCGCGAGCTGGTCGAAGTCCCGCCGGATGGTCGCGGTGGACACCTCGAGCGCCTGGGCCGCCTCCTCCACCGTCAGCCGCCCCTCCTGGGCGAGCAGTTCGAGGATGGCGTTCCAGCGGTCGTAGCGGGACACGGGGGCCTCCTAGCGGATGTGGTCCGCAGCAAGCGTGGCACACCGGGAGGGGTGGAGCCACCACTGCCCAAATGTGCACTTTCCTGCTATAAAAGGTGCAGAAACAATCAATCCTGGGGAGGCCGGGTGACCACCCACACCGAAGCCGAGATCGCGTCACAGCCGGAGTGCTGGCGGCGCGCCGTCGCGAACGTCCCCGCGGACGCGCTGCCGCGTGAGGGCGAGCGGGTCGCCGTGGTCGGCTGCGGCACCTCGTGGTTCATCGCGATGGCCTACGCCACGCTCCGCGAGCAGGCCGGGCAGGGCGAGACCGACGCCTTCGCGGCCTCCGAGTTCCCCGTGGGCCGCGCCTACGACCGGGTGCTCGCGCTGACCCGCTCCGGCACCACGACCGAGGTGCTCGACCTGCTGGGCCGCATCAGCACGCGGACCACGGCCATCACCGCCGACCCCAAGACGCCGATCATGGAGGCGGCCGGCGACGTCGTCGTGCTCGACTACGCCGACGAGCGGTCGGTCGTGCAGACCAGGTTCGCCACCACGCAGCTCGCGCTGCTGCGCGCGAGCCTCGGCGAGGACCTGACCCAGGCCGTCGCCGACGCCGAGGAGGCCGTGGCCGCTCCCCTGCCCGCCGAGCTGGTGGAGGCCGAGCAGTTCAGCTTCCTCGGCGCGGGCTGGACCGTCGGGCTGGCGCAGGAGGCGGCGCTCAAGATGCGCGAGGCGTCCCGGTCGTGGACGGAGGCGTACCCGGCGATGGAATACCGGCACGGCCCGATCAGCATCGGCGCGCCCGGCCGCGTCACCTGGATGCTCGGCGAGGCCCCCGAGGGCCTGCGCGCGCAGGTCGAACGGACCGGCGCGACGTTCGTCGAGAGCGGACTCGACCCGATGGCCGAGCTGATCCGCGCCCAGCGCGTGGCGGTCGCCCGGGCCTTCGCCGCCGGGCTCAACCCCGACGAGCCCATGCACCTCACGCGATCTGTGATCCTTTCTCCATGAGCCTTACTCTCGCCGACGCCCGGATCGTGACCACCGAAGGTGTGCACGAGGGGTGGCTGACCATCGAAGACGGCCGGATCACGCACGTCGGCCAGGGCAGCGCTCCCGGCCCCGGCCTCGCCCTGGGCGGCCGGCACGTCGTGCCCGGCTTCGTGGACGTGCACAACCACGGGGGCGCCGGCGGCTCCTTCCCCACCGGCGACCTCGACCAGGCGCGCACCGCCGTGGCGCTGCACCGGCGTCACGGCACCACCACCACGATGGCGAGCCTGGTCAGCGACGCCCCCGAGGTGCTGGCGCGGGCCGCGGCGGCGCTGGCCGAGCTCTGCGAGGAAGGGCTGCTGGCCGGCATCCACTTCGAGGGCCCCTACATCGCGCGCGGCCGGTGCGGCGCGCACGACCCTGCGGCATTGCGCGAGCCGTCGCCGCAGGAGTTCGCCGAGCTGGTCAAGGCCGGGCGCGGGCATGTGCGCATGCTCACCATCGCGCCCGAGCTGCCCCGGGCGCTCGACACGATCCGGCTGGCCGTGGCCGAGGGCGTGATCGCCGCGATCGGCCACACCGAGGCCGACTACGACCTCACCATCGCCGGCATCGAGGCGGGCGCGAGCCTCGCCACCCATCTCTACAACGCGATGCCGCAGCTCGGGCACCGCGCGCCCGGCCCCATCGCAGCCCTGCTCGACGACGAGCGGGTGACGGTCGAGCTGATCAACGACGGCGTGCACGTGCATCCGGCCATGCTGCGGCTGGCGTACGAGGTGGCCGGGCCCGGCCGCACGGTGCTCGTCACCGACGCCATGTCGGCCGCCGGGCTCGGCGACGGCGACTACCGGCTCGGCTCGATGCGCGTACGCGTCGACGACGGCGTGGCGAGGCTCGCCGAGGGCGGCTCCATCGCGGGCTCCACCCTCACCATGGACGTCGCCTTCCGCCGGGCCGTGCGCGAGCTCGGCCTGTCGCTGCCCGACGCCGTCCAGGTGACCTCGCTGACGCCCGCGCGGGTGCTCGGCCTGGCGGGGAGCATCGGCTCGATCGCCGTCGGCAAGGCCGCCGACCTGGTCGTGCTCTCCCCCGACCTGGAGGTGGACGCGGTCATGAAGGACGGCGTCTGGACGACGGAGCCCTGATGATCCTCACGGTGACGCTCAACATGGCGCTCGACGTGACCTACCAGGTGCCCGCCGTCGAATGGGACGGCGTCAACCGGGTCGGAGAGGTGCACAGGCGCGCGGGCGGCAAGGGCGTCAACGTGGCACGGGTGCTGGCCGCGCTCGGCCGGGAGGTGCTGGTCACCGGCCTGGCCGGCGGGCCGACCGGGCAGGCGATCGAGCACGACCTGCGGGCGGCGGAGCTGCCGAGCGCGGTCTTCGCCGTCGCGGGCGACTCCCGCACCACGCTCGCGGTCTCCGAGACCGGCGAGCGGCCGGCGACGACGCTGTTCAACGAGCCGGGCCCCGAGGTCACGGGCGAGGAGCTGGCGGCCTTCACCCGGCACTACGCGGCGCTGGCCGCCGACGCCGAGGTGGTGGTGCTCTCGGGCAGCCTGCCGCGCGGCATACCCGCGGACTTCTACGCCACGCTCAGCGGCCTCACCGCCGCGCCGGTCATCGTGGACGCCGACGGCGACCCGCTGCGCCACGCGCCCGAGGGCCGGCCCGCGATCGTCAAGCCCAACGCCGAGGAGCTGGCGAGGGCCGTGCCCGGCGCCCCCGAGGAGGGCGCGCGGGCGCTGCGCGAGCGGGGGGCGGAGTCGGTCGTGGTGTCGCTGGGCGCGGGCGGGCTGCTCGCCGTCACCGGCGAGGGAACGTTCCGGGCCCGGATGCCCTACACCGTGCGCGGCAACCCCACCGGCGCGGGCGACTCCCTGGTCGCCGGGCTGGCACTGGGCCTGGCCGAGGCGACCCCGTGGCCGGACCGGCTGCGGCGGGCGGCGGCGCTCGGCGCGGCCGCGGTGGCCGCCCCCGTGGCCGGCGACTTCGACCGCGACGTCTACGCCGCGATTCTTCCCCAGATCGTCATCACGTAAGGAGCGACCATGCCCCTCTCCGCCATCGGCGACATCGTCCGTCAGTCCCCCGCGGGGGTGGGTGCCTTCAACGTGATCCAGCTTGAGCACGCCACCGCCATCGTCGCCGGGGCCGAGTCCCTGGGCCTGCCGGTCGTGCTGCAGATCAGCGAGAACTGCGTCCGCTACCACGGGGCGCTGGAGCCGATCGCGCTGGGCGCGCTCGCGGTGGCCCGGCGCGCCGCGGTGCCGGTCGCCGTGCACCTCGACCACGCCACCGACCGCGCGCTCGTGGAGGAGGCGGTGGAGCTGGGCCTCGGCTCGGTCATGTACGACGCCTCCGCCCTGCCCGACGAGGACAACGTCCGCACCACGGCCGAGGTGGCGGCCTGGTGCCACGAACGCGGCGTGTGGGTCGAGGCCGAGCTGGGCGAGGTCGGCGGCAAGGACGGCGTGCACGCTCCCGGCGCGCGCACCAAGCCGCACGAGGCCGTCGACTACGTCGCGAGGACCGGCGTGGACGCGCTCGCCGTGGCCGTCGGCACCTCCCACGCCATGACCACGAAGTCCGCCGAGCTGGACCTCGGCCTCATCGCCGAGCTGCGCGCGGCGGTGCCGGTGCCGCTGGTGCTGCACGGCTCGTCGGGCGTGCCGGACGACACCCTGCGGGCCGCCGTACGGCACGGCATGAAGAAGGTCAACATCGCCACCCACCTGAACAAGGCGTTCACCGGCGCGATCCGCGACTACCTCGGCCACGACGAGCGGGTGGTCGATCCACGCAAATACGTCAAGGCGGGCCGCGACGCGGTGACCCGCGAGGTCAGCCACCTGCTGGGCGTACTGGCGGGCTGAGCCTCAACCGTCCACCCACATGGACACGTGCTCGGCCAGCTCCGCCAGCTCGTACGCCAGATCGCTCCGCCCCGAGTCCTCGAAGTCGACGACCCGCACCCGGCCGCCGTCCCACAGGAAGCTGGCCAGGTTGCCGTCACCGCCCCCGAACACCGGCCGCACCCCGCTCCCGTCCGGCCGCCACCCGTCCAGCCAGCGCAGCCCTTCGCGCACGGCCCGGTCGGCGAGCGGGTCGCGGGCGCGCCACCGCGCTCCCTGCCCGCGCAGCCAGTCGCGGACCGCCTCGCGCTGCCACGGCCGCACGGGCACGTCAAGCAGCACCGGCAGGGGAACGGCGACGTGCAGCATGGTCAGCGCCCCCACCAGGGCCGTCAGGTGCTCGTCGGTCACGGGCAGCCCGCGCAGCGGCTCCCCGTCGAGGCGGCTCATCCGCACCACGCCCGCCTCGAACGCGATCGGCTCAGGCGCGAGCCCCGGCGCGTGCTCGGCCAGCAGGGTGAGCGCCCGCCACTCCCGCTCGGCCGAGCCCGGACCGCCGGCGCGGTAGCGCTTGGTGACGACGTCGCCGTCGAACGCCACCTCGTGGGTGTGCTGAAGATCGGCCATCCCGCGCATGCTACGGCAGGCGGCTCAGCCCCGCAGCGTCCGTGCCAGCAGCTCGGCGAACTCCTCGGGCGCCTCGGTGTAGCCGCCGTGCCCGCCGGGGAACTCGGTCAGCTCGCGCCCGAGCCGCCGGGCCAGCTCCGCCGCCGGCCGGTACGGCAGATGCCCCCGCGTCTCCCGCCCCGCCGCCAGGACCAGCCGGTCGGCGACGGCCGCCAGCGCCTCCAGGTCGGGCTCGTACGCGGTGAACTGCCGCAGCTCGTGCTCCATGAACCGCGGCATGTTCGCCACCGTCCTCACCACCCGCTCGGCGGCCCGGGGCGACAGCGTCGCCGGGTCCGGCAGCGGCCTGAGCGTGCCGCCGATGCCCTCGCTCATGTACGCCCCCGCCGCGGCCAGCCCCTCGGCCCGGTAGATCTCGTACACCTTGCCGAAGAACCCCAGCTGCTCGGCGGCGTCCGGCAGCACCGCCACGCACGGCGGCTCATGGACCACGGCCCGCCGCACCCGTCCGGGATGGCGGGCGAGCAGGTCGAGCACGACGATCGCGCCGTCGCTGCCGCCGAAGACGTACGCGCTGCCGCCGCCCAGGTGGTCGATGAGCCGGGCGCAGTCCTCGCTCTGCGTCTCCACCCGCTGGTCCACGGGCTCGGGGCTGTCGAGCCGGCTGCGGGAGTAGCCGCGCGGGTCGGCGGCGACCACGGTGAAGTCGCGGGCGAGCACGTCGGCGATGCCGTCGAAGGTGCCCGCGTCGCCGCCCCCGCCCGGCACCAGCAGCAGCATCGGGCCCGTGCCGCGTACCTCGTGGAACAGCTCGGCGCCGGGGACGCGCAGCGTGCCGGTCTTCATCGTTCCTCCTCGTTCGCCCTGGGCCAGTGCGTCAGCAGCACGTGCAGGGCCTCGATCGCCTGGTCCCAGGACGCGTCCACGTCCCGGGAGTGCTGGAAGCCGCCCACGGCCTCCAGGCTGGTGTAGCCGTGGAAGGTGCTGCGCAGCAGCCGCACCGCGTCGGTGAGGTCGGGCTCGGCCAGGTCGTAGGCGCGCAGCATCCCGTACGTCAGCTCGCCGGTGCGCAGGAACGGCGCCAGGTCGGCGACCTGCGCGAGGTCCACCTTGCTCTGCGTGGCGGCGTAGCGGCCGGGGTGGCGCAGGGCGTACGAGCGGTAGGCGCCCGCGAACGCGGCCAGGGCGTCCTTGCCCGACCGCCCGGCCACGGCCGCCGCGATGAGGTCCACCATCTCGCCGGCGGCGAGCACCGCCACCCTGGTGCGCAGGTCGCGCAGGTTCTTGACGTGCGAGTAGAGGCTCGCGTCCTTGACGCCGAAGTGCCGGGCCAGCGCCGACACCGTGAGGTTGTCGAAGCCGACCTCGTCGGCCAGGTCCGCCGCCGCCCGCGTGATGCGCTCGGCCGTCAGCCCCGCTCGCGCCACCCGTCCTCCTAATGCCTCTAGCTTCTTCCCTAGGAGCACTAGGTTAGCATACGCATGAAAAACGGCCCGCCTCCCGGTGAGCGGGAGGCGGGCCGTCGCGGTCGTGAGGCGGTCAGCGCTGGACCGGCGAGACGACGACCTCGACCCGCTGGAACTCCTTGATGTCGGAGTAGCCCGTGGAGGCCATCGTGCGCTTGAGCGCGCCCATCAGGTTCATCGAGCCGTCGGCCACGCTGGAGGGCCCGTGCAGGATCTGCTCCAGCGTCCCCACGGTGCCGAACTCCACCCGCCGCCCCCTGGGCAGGTCGGGGTGGTGCGCCTCGGAGCCCCAGTGGAAGCCCCGGCCGGGCGCCTCGGCCGCGCGGGCCAGCGGCGAGCCCACCATGACGGCGTCGGCTCCGCAGGCGATGGCCTTGGCGATGTCGCCGGAGGTGCCCATGCCGCCGTCGGCGATGACGTGGACGTAGCGGCCGCCCGACTCGTCCATGTAGTCGCGCCGCGCCGCCGCCACGTCGGAGATCGCCGTGGCCATCGGCACCGCCACGCCCAGCACGTTGCGGGTGGTGTGCGAGGCGCCGCCGCCGAAGCCGACCAGCACCCCGGCCGCGCCCGTGCGCATGAGGTGCAGGGCCGCGGTGTAGGTGGCGCAGCCGCCCACGATGACCGGGACGTCCAGCTCGTAGATGAACTGCTTGAGGTTGAGCGGCTCGGCGCGCCCCGAGACGTGCTCGGCCGAGACGGTGGTGCCGCGGATGACGAAGATGTCGACGCCCGCGTCGATCACGGCCTTGTGGTATTGGACCGTGCGCTGCGGCGACAGCCGGACCGCCGTGGTGACCCCGGAGGCGCGGATCTCCTCGATGCGCCGGCCGATCAGCTCCTCCTTGATCGGCGCCGCGTAGATCTCCTGCAGCCGCCTGGTGGCCGCCTCGGCGTCGAGCGCCGCGCACTCCTCCAGCAGCGGCTGCGGGTCCTCGTAGCGCGTCCAGAGCCCTTCGAGGTCGAGCGGGGCCAGGCCGCCGAGCCGCCCGATCTCGATGGCGGTGGCCGGCGACACGACGCTGTCCATGGGCGCGACGACAACGGGCAGCTCGAACCGGTAGGCGTCGATCTGCCAGGCGATCGAGACCTCCTCCGGGTCGCGGGTCCGCCGCGAGGGCACCAGACCGATCTCGTCCAGCGCGTACGCCCGCCGCCCGGTCTTCCCCCGGCCGATCTCCACCTGCTGAGTCATGAACTTACCTTCTGTGATAGTTCGGAGCTTCCACGGTCATCTGGATGTCGTGGGGGTGGCTCTCCTTGAGGCCCGCCGCGGTGATCGGCATGAGCTCACAGTCGGTGTGCATCTGCTCGATCGTGCGGCATCCCGCGTACCACATGCCCTGGCGCAGCCCGCCGACCAGCTGGTGCGCGACGGCCGCCACCGGGCCGCGGTAGGGCACCTGGCCCTCGATGCCCTCGGGGATGAACTTGTCCTCGCCGCTGATGTCGCCCTGGGCGTAGCGGTCCTTGCTGAAGGAGGTGCCGCCGCGCTCGCGGTTACGCACCGCGCCCAGCGACCCCATGCCCCGGTACGACTTGAACTGCTTGCCGTTGATGAAGATCAGCTCGCCCGGCGACTCCTCGCAGCCGGCCAGCAGCGAGCCCAGCATGACCGTGTCGGCGCCGGCCGCGATGGCCTTGACGATGTCGCCGGAGTATTGGAGTCCGCCGTCGCCGATGACCGGCACGCCCGCGGGCGCGGCGGCCTTGGACGCCTCGTAGATGGCCGTGACCTGCGGCGCGCCCACCCCGGCCACCACCCGGGTGGTGCAGATCGAGCCGGGGCCGACCCCGACCTTGACCGCGTCGGCGCCCGCGTCGACCAGCATCTGGGCGCCCGCCCTGGTGGCGATGTTGCCGCCGATGACCTGGACCTTGCTGTTGGCCTTGACCTTGGCGATCATGTCGGCCAGGCCCCTGGAGTGGCCGTGGGCGACGTCCACGACGATGACGTCGACCCCGGCCTCGATGAGCGCCTTGGCGCGCAGCTCGGCGTCGCCGCCGACGCCCACGGCCGCGCCCACGAGCAGCCGGCCGTCGGCGTCCTTGGTGGACAGCGGGTACTGCTCGCTCTTGGTGAAGTCCTTCACCGTGATCAGGCCGCGCAGCCGGCCGTCCGGGTCGACCAGCGGCAGCTTCTCGATCTTGTTCTGCCGCAGCAGGGCGAACGCGTCGTCCCTCGACACCCCGACCGGGGCGGTGACCAGCGGCATCTTCGTCATGACCTCGCGCACCGGGCGCGACTGGTCGGTCTCGAAGCGCATGTCGCGGTTGGTGACGATGCCCACGAGCGCGCCCGACACATCCGTCACGGGCACGCCCGAGATGCGGTAGGTCGCGCAGAGCCGCTCCACGTCGGCCAGCGTGTCGTCGGGGCTGCAGGTGACGGGGTTGGTCACCATGCCGGCCTCGGACCGTTTGACCAGGTCGACCTGCTGCGCCTGCTCCTCGACCGCGAGGTTGCGGTGCAGGATGCCGATGCCGCCCTGCCGGGCCATGGCGACCGCCATGCGGGCCTCGGTCACGGTGTCCATGGCCGCCGAGACGAGCGGGATGGACAACGTGATGCCGCGCGACAGGCGGGAGGTCGTGTCGGCCTCGCCCGGCTGCAGGTCTGAATAGGCTGGCACCAGCAGCACGTCGTCGAAGGTCAGTCCTGTCTCGGTGAACTTGGACATGCTGCGGCCCCCTCTGCCGTTCCCGTTGATGGGCCTCAGTCTATGGCCTGCCGCCAAACGCGCACCGCCGACCTCGCACATCGCGCCCGCCGGACATGCGAATGCCGGGAGGACGATGACCCCCACGGCCCGTCGTACTCCCGGCATCCACCGCAACAAAAAGTGCCGGGGGATGGGACGGTCGGTGATCCGTCCCATCCCCCGGCCACCGGCAACCCAATGCCGCGGCGCCACGCACCACCGAACCCCCCTCCGCGTCCTGATGGGCTGCGCTGCCGCACTCTGACGAGATGCCGACGCTATGTGAATCCTGCGTTACGCACCGGCAGCGCCGCAATGTCCAAACGTGCAGTTGCACGAAGCTGCACGAGGGCGCCCCGGTGGACGCGGAGGAACCGCCAGTCGTCGCAAGAAGCGGACAAGGGCGTCAAGCGGCGTTATTCTCACGGCACGCCGTGTTCCCCCTACGGAGCCGCCCACCATGCGCAACGAGTCCCGCACCCGGACAGATCCGCTGGAGACGCTGGGCCTGGACGCGGCCCAGCGCGCGCTCTACACGGCGATCCTGCGCCTGCACAGGGCCACCCGCACCGACATCGCCCAGGCGATGGACGACCCCGTGGAGAAGGTCGGCCGCCAGCTCGACGATCTGGTCAAGCTCGGGGTCGTGGACGAGCACTCCGGGGAGTACTTCGCCCGGCACCCCGCCGCCGCGCTCGGCCGGGTGATCGCCCAGCGCCTCGACCGGCTCGCCGAGGAGAGCCGGATGATCGACTCCGCCTTCGGCTCGATCCGCGGCCTCATCCGCGATTACGACGCCGGCCGCGACTACCAGAGCGGATCCTTCACGGTCGAACTCGCGAACGGCGCGGACGTGCTCTACGAAAGCGTCGTCGGCATCGCGGTGCAGTCGCCGGGGATGGAATTGGTGACGGCGATCCCCGATGAGCGCACTATGACTGACTTTGTTCGCAAATTTGCGGATCCCTGGATTGATGCGCAAAAACGAAAACTGCTCACGGTATACGCGGTCATTCCCGTGGACACGCTCGCACTGCCCGGCGTCCGCGCCCAGCTCACCGAGCTCATCGAGACCGGCGGCCAGGTGCGCACCCTGCGCAGGGTGCCGAGCTGGTTCATGACGGCCGGGGCGGAGGTCGCGGGCCTGCCGCCGTTCTGGGGCGGCAACCTGCCCGACCACGCCTACAACTTCTACCTGGTCCGCACCCCCGTGGTCGTCGGCGTGCTGCGCGCGCTGTTCGACGAGCTGTGGGGACGGGCGGTGCCGCTCCCCTGGGGCCGCAAGGGCGAGGGGATGGTGCAGGTGCTGCGCCTGGCCGCCCAGGGCATGTGCGACGACTCCATCGCCCGCCAGCTCGGCGTCTCGGTCCGCACCGTACGCGCCCGCTTCGCCGACGCCATGTCCGAGCTGGGCACCCAGACGCGCTTCCACGCGGGAGTCGAGGCGACCAGGCGCGGCTGGCTGAGCTGACCAGGGGCGGGGGCCCTTTCCGCGCCGCCCGTGGGACGACCGGATCAAGGCCGTCACCGGTGCGGGACACTCACCGCCGGTGTCAGATACTCACCGCGCGGGCCGCATCGGTCATATGGTGGGAAGGTGCTGGAAGACGTCCCCCGCGACCCGTTCGCGGACGACCCGAACGACCCTTCCTCGGCGATGGGCGCGCTCGACGACGCGGAGCCACTGACCGCGGCCGAGCGTGACGAGGCCATCACCGACCTCGCCGACGTCGAGGTCTTCCGCTCCCTGCTCGAACCGCAGGGGGTGCTGGGTCTCGTGCTCGACTGCCCGGAATGCGGTGAGCAGCACTACTTCGACTGGGAGCTGCTGCGCGGCAACCTCCGGCAGATGATCGAGAAAGGCCAGCCGCAGGTGCATGAGCCGGCCTTCCACCCCGACCCCGCCGACTACGTGACCTGGGAATACGCCAGGGGCTACGTCGACGGCGTCATCGACACGGAGGAGCGTCGCTGACCGAGATCATCAGGCGAACCGTCGGAAGACTCTGAGGAGCGGCCCCGGCCCGCGTCACCGACCTCGGACAGCCGAGGCCGTCCTCCCAGGGCACAGAGCCCGCCCAGCCCGTCCCGATCCGGAACGTCCCTGTCGAGGACGTCACCGACCAGCGCGGCCAGCAGGCGCACCGCGGGGTCGCCGGCGTGACCCGAGCCGGGGCCGGGCAGCTCTCCACGACCGAGCACATCGAACAGCGCGTCGGTCTCGTGCTCCGGCGTCAAGCGGACTCCAGCTCCGCCATCTGCCGCAGCCTGGTCAGCGCCCGGTGCTGGGCGACGCGGACGGCACCTGGTGACATACCGAGTACATTACCGGTCTCCTCGGCGGACAGACCGGAGACCACCCGCAGCAGCAGCAGCTCGCGCTGGTTCTCGGGCAGCCGGGCGAGCAGCCGGCGGGCGTGCTCGACCTCGATGTAGCGGACCACCGTCTCCTCCGGCCCCGGGCCCTCGTCCGGCCCGTCCGGCAGGTCCTGGGTCGGCACGGCGGAGCGCACCGAGCTCCGCAGCGCGTCGGCCACCTTGTGCGAGGCGATCCCGAAGACGAACGAGGCGAACGGCCGCCCCATGTCGCGGTATCGCGGCAACGCGGACAACACCGCGATGCAGACCTCCTGGGCCACGTCATCGGCAATGTGATATTGCCCAGAAACCCTGCCCAGCCTGGCGCGGCAATAGCGCACCACCATCGGACGCAACTCGCCGAGCAGGGATTCGATCGCGCTGCGATCCCCCTGTACGGCGAGGCTCGTCAGTTCCCTTAGGTCGGAGTCATCCGTCCGTGCCGGAAGTCTCGACGCGAGCCTTACCCCAATTTTGGCGTCGGCGACGCTTCCCTCGCTCACGATAGGCATGATGCCCTCACTGATCCGGCCTGTCGTCATGGCGAACGGCTACGGATTGGTCACATTGACGCGACGATAACGGGGAGTAATCGACTGATCACACTAAGCCTTTAGGCTGGCATAATGTTTCACCTGATAAGCCGAAATGCGCGACAATTGTCAGAGACCGACGCTTATCACGCACTGCCGGTTTACGCCATTAGTCCACCTTTTCCGACACTTCCCCAACCGAACGTAACTCCGCCCTCGGCCTCTAACGAGACTCGTCGCCGCCGTCGGCGTCCTCGCCGCCGAGGTCCAGGAGCTCCAGGTAGCCCTCGACGGCCTCCCACAGATGGTGTTCGGGGTAGCGGCCGATGCCGCGGTGGTCACGGCGCCACTTGCGGTCCCAGTAGGAGCGGTGCACCTCACGCAGGTGTTCGAGCGCCGCCTCCCGCTCCTCGGCGGTGCGTGCCCGTACGTCCTGGGCGCTGCCCGGGGTCTCGCGCCGCAGCAGGGCGGTGCGGCGGTCGCGGAGGGCGTCGAGCACGTCCTGGTCCGTCCCCTCCTCCACGGACCAGAACCGCACCGGCTCCCTGATGTGGTGGTTCCACACCGGGTCCCTCCGGGAGCGCCACCAGTAGACGATCCCGCCCTTGTCCAGCTCCAGGAAGTCCACGAGCCAGGCCGTCCCGGGCGGCTGGGAGCCCCAGGTCACCTCCTCGGGCGGCAGGTTCAGCACGAGGACCACCTCAAGGGCGTCCACCGGGTCGGCTCCCTCCAGCAGCCCTCCGAAGACGTACGCCGCCCGCAGGAACGGCTCCGCCGCCGCCACCCGGCGCGTCTGGTCGCACGTCTCGGCGAGCCGCCGCAGCCGCTGCACCGCCCGCCGGTACTGCATCCCGCCACCTCCCGCCGCCCAGCGTACGCACCCGCCGAGCCCAGGCCCTCGCCGGAGGCCCGGAGACGCGAAGCGCCCGAGACGCGAAGACCCGGAGACGCAAGGGCCCGGAGACGCGAACGAGTGCTCCGGAGCCCCGAAAGCCCGAGACGCGAGGGTCCCGGAGACGCGAGGGTCCCGGAGACGCGAAGCCCCCGAGACGCGAAAGCCGCTGGGACACCGGAGCCCCGGAAACCGCCGCGGCCCGCCTCCCCCTCCGCCCGAAGGCGGCAGCGGGACGCGGGCCGTGACAGGTGAAGCGGAAAGAAGGCCGATCAGTGGCCGTGGCCGTGACCGTGGCCCTGGCCGGCGGCCGGAGCCTCCTCCTCGGGCTTGTCCACGACGAGCGCCTCGGTGGTGAGCAGCATGCCCGCGATCGAGGCGGCGTTCTGGACGGCCGAGCGGGTGACCTTGACCGGGTCGATGACGCCCTGGCCGATGAGGTCGCCGTATTCGCCGGTGGCGGCGTTGAGGCCGTGACCCGCCGACAGCTCGGCGATCTTGTGCGTCACGACGTAGCCCTCAAGGCCGGCGTTCTCGGCGATCCAGCGGGCCGGCTCGACCAGCGAACGGCGGACGATGCCGACGCCCGTGGCCTCGTCGCCGCTCAGGCCGAGGTCGTCGAGCTCCTTGCCGACGTGGATGAGCGCGGAGCCACCGCCGGAGACGATGCCCTCCTCGATCGCCGCGCGGGTGGCGGAGATCGCGTCCTCAAGGCGGTGCTTCTTCTCCTTGAGCTCGACCTCGGTGGCCGCGCCGACGCGCAGCACGCACACGCCGCCGGCGAGCTTGGCCAGGCGCTCCTGCAGCTTCTCGCGGTCCCAGTCGGAGTCGGACTGCTCGATGGCGAGCTTGATCTCCTTGACGCGGTCCTCGATGGCCTGCGCGTCACCGGCGCCGTCGACGATGGTCGTGGTGTCCTTGGTCACCACGACGCGGCGGGCGGTGCCGAGCACCTCCAGGCCGACGTGCTCCAGCTTGAGGCCGACCTCCTCGCTGACGACCTGGCCGCCGGTGAGGATGGCCATGTCCTGCAGCATCGCCTTGCGGCGGTCGCCGAAGCCGGGGGCCTTGACGGCGACGGAGGTGAACGTGCCGCGGATCTTGTTGGTGACCAGGACGGCCAGGGCCTCGCCCTCGACGTCCTCGGCGACCACGAGCAGCGGCTTCTTGGTCTGGGCGATCTTCTCCAGCAGCGGCAGGAAGTCCGCGATGGAGGAGACCTTGCCCTGGGTGAGCAGGATGTAGGCGTCCTCCAGGACGGCCTCCATGCGCTCGGGGTCGGTCACCATGTAGGCCGACAGGTAACCCTTGTCGAACTGCATGCCCTCGGTGAACTCGAGCTCCATGCCCATGGCGTTGGACTCTTCGACGGTGAGGACACCGTCCTTGCCCACCTTGTCGAACGCCTCGGCGATCAGCTCGCCGATCTTGGCGTCCTGGGCGGAGATGGTGGCGACGTTGGCGATCTCGTTCTTGTCGCCGACCTCGCGGGCCACCGAGAGCAGCTTGTCGCTGACCGCCTTGGCGGCCTTGTCGATGCCGCGCTTCAGCGACAGCGGCGAGGCGCCGGCGGCGACGTTGCGCAGGCCCTCGCGGACCATGGCCTGGGCCAGGACGGTCGCGGTGGTGGTGCCGTCACCCGCGATGTCGTTGGTCTTGGTGGCCACTTCCTTGGCGAGCTGGGCGCCGAGGTTCTCGTAGCGCTCCTCCAGCTCGATCTCACGAGCGATGGTCACGCCGTCGTTCGTGATCGTCGGCGCACCGAACTTCTTGTCGATGACGACGTTGCGGCCCCGCGGGCCGAGGGTAACCTTCACGGCGTCCGCGAGGGCGTTGACGCCGCGCTCCAGGGCGCGCCGCGCGTTCTCGTCGAACTCCAGGATCTTCGCCATGCTGAAAGTCCTCTCCTGGCGTCGAAAGCCCCGGCCGCCCTAAAGCGCCCGGGGCTCGACGCATCCGGCCTACTTCTCGATGATCGCGAGAACGTCGCGGGCGGAGAGCACGAGGTACTCCTCGCCGTTGTACTTGACCTCGGTGCCGCCGTACTTGCTGTAGAGGACGATGTCGCCCTCGGAGACGTCGAGCGGAATCCGCTTCTCGCCGTCCTCGTCCCAGTTGCCCGGACCCACCGCGAGGACTCGGCCCTCCTGCGGCTTCTCCTTGGCGGTGTCAGGGATGACCAGGCCGGAAGCCGTGGTCTGCTCGGCCTCAAGCGGCTGAACCACAATGCGGTCGCCGAGCGGCTTAACGGGAACCTTGGTGGCGGTCGTCACGATCGGACCTCCCCTTCAGATGTGAATGATCAGAAGAGGCGACCAGCTGGGCCTGCCGTCGCGGGTGTCAGACCTGCCTCGTCGCACGTTGGCACTCTCAAGGGGAGAGTGCCAACAGGAAACATATGCAAGAGGGCCTTGACAGTCAACACGAACGCGTCCGCGTCTGCTGACAGCGATCGGAACAACGGGTGTCGATCAGGCGTACGAGCCCTCGGTGAGCTCGGCGACGATCCCCGGCCGGGTCGGGGTCCAGCCGAGCTCGCGGCGGGTGCGCGGCGCGCCGACCCGCTGGCCGAGGGCCAGGGCCTCGGCGAATCCGGCCCCGAGCGCCTTCGCGGCCTCCTCCAGCGGCCAGGGCTCGGCGGCCTCCTTGACGCCGGCCGCGCGGGCCGCCGCCTCGGCCACGTCCGTGAGCGGCACGGCCTCCTCGCTCACGCCGTGGTAGACCGCCGCCCCGCCGCGCTCCACGACCGCCGCGACGAGCTCGGCGAGGTCGTCCACGTGCACGAACGTCCAGGTGGGCGCCGTGCCGTCGGCCGAGACGTACACGCCGGTGCCGCGCTCGGCGGCCAGGCCGCGAAGGAGCGCGGGGATGCCGGAGCCCCTGCCGTGCACCACGCCCGGCCGTACGACGGAGCCGCCGCCGCCGAGCACCACCCGCTCCACCTCGTCCCGGTACGCCACGAGCGGAATCGGCCGGGCCGGGCTGTCCTCGTCGCCCCCGTCGACCGCGCCGAGCACCCACACGCCGCTCAGGTACACCATCCGCGCCCCCGCGGCGGCCGGGACACCCGCGACGGCGAGGTCGGTCTCACGGTCGCCGGTGAGCTGCCCGGCGTGCACGACGACCTCGACACCCGGCTCCAGTGCCGCCTGCAGCGCGGCAGGGTCCGACAGGTCGCCGTACCGCTCGCCCGACGCCGCCGGCACCCGCCTCGCGCCGTCGGCCGACGGGCGTACGTACGCGATCACCTCGTGGCCCCCCGCGACCAGCCGCTCCACGACGGCCGCCCCGATGTAACCGGTCGCGCCGATCACCAGAACCCGCATCACTCTCACCTCAAAAAGTTCGACATTGAAGTCTTCCACGCCGAAGATAGCGCCAGGCGTCGAACATTTCAATGTCGTAGGATCGAGCGCATGGACGAGGCGATCGACGCGGTCGACGAGATCATCGGCCAGTGGGCGCGGGCGCGGCCCGGCGTCGACGTGTCCCCCACGGGCGTGGTCGGCAGGGTCACGCGCGCCTCCCGGCTGCTGGACCGCGCCGCCAGGGAGTTCCTGGCCGAGCACGGGCTGGAGGCGTGGGAGTTCGACGTGCTCGCCACGCTCCGGCGCGCCGAGGACGTCCGGATGTGCATGAAGGACCTCTCGGCCGCCGCCATGGTGAGCCCCGGCGCGCTCACCAACCGCATCGACCACCTGCTCGACCGCGGGCTCGTCGATCGGTGGCCGGCCCCGGGCAACCGGCGGATGACGTTCGTCGGGCTGACCGAAGAGGGCCGGCGGGTGGCCGACGACGTGCTCGAACGGCACGCGGCCAACGAGGCCCGCCTGCTGTCCGGGCTCTCCGCGGACGACCAGGAGGCCCTGGCCGCCCTGCTCCGCAAGCTCCTGCTGTCCCTGGGCGACACCCCCGCCGTCTCGTGCGCCGCCGGGGACGCCGCCGCGACCACTACGGAGACCGTCACGAGCGGCGTCACGAGGGGTTCCGCGACGCGATAACGTCGGGCAACGTGGACCTCGACGCCTTCCGACAGCTCCTGACCTCCCGCGGCCGGCAGGCGCTCGCCGAGGCCGTGGAGCTGACCGCCACGGGGGCCGATCCCGTCGCCGCCGCCACCAGGCTGCGCCGCACGTACGACGCCGCGCTCACCTCGGCCGCGCTCACCCAGGCGGCGCTCCGCGAACGGGCGCGGGCGAAGTTCGGCGAGGACGCCGAGGTGATGTTCTTCACCCCGCACGGCCTGGAGCAGTCCACCCGCAAGGAGGTGGCCGAGCACCGCGCCCGCCGCCTCGCAGGAGCGCGCGTGATCGACGTCTGCTGCGGCGTCGGCGGCGACCTCCTCGCCCTGGCGCGGGCGGGCTGCACCGTGACCGCCGTGGACATCGACCCGCTGACCGTCGCCGTGGCCAGGGCGAACGCCGAGGCGCTCGGCGTCGCCGACCGGGTGAGCGTGGTCGTGGGCAACGCGGGGGCGGTGCGGCCCGAGGACTACGACGCGCTCTTCGCCGACCCGGCCAGGCGGACGGGGCGGGGCCGCACGTTCGACCCTCTGGCGTACTCTCCGCCGTGGCCGACGGTGCTCGACCTGGTGGCGCGGGCGGACCGTGCCTGCGTCAAGGTCGCCCCGGGCATCCCCTACTCCTACATCCCCGAGTCCGCCGAGGCCGAGTGGGTCTCGTACAAGGGGGAGGTCAAGGAGGCGGCCATCTGGACCGGCCCCGGCAGCCGCTCGATGCGCCGCGCCACCCTGCTGCCCGGCGGGCACACCCTGGCCGCCACCGGCCCCGAGAGCCTGGCGCCGGTCGGCGCGCTGGGCCGCTACGTCTACGAGCCCGACGGCGCCGCGATCAGGGCGCACCTGGTGCGCGAGGTGGCCGGCCTGGTCGGCGGGCGGCTGCTCGACCAGCAGATCGCCTACATCGCCGCCGACGAGCCGATCGACACCCCGTGGGCCGCGCGTTATGCCGTGGACGAGGTGATGACGTTCTCGCTGAAGAAACTCCGGGCGGCGCTGCGTGAGCGACAAATCGGAAATGTCACCATCAAGAAGCGCGGCTCCGCTCTCGACATCGAACGGCTCCGAGCCGACTTGCGACTCAATGGGGAAAAGTCAGCGGTAATCATCCTGACTCGCATTATGGAACGCCCATATGCCTTTATCTGCGACACCTCCCCGAGTGCCTGACCACGGATAACGGTCGATCTCTCGCCAACCACGATCTTTCCATTCGGCGCTTCCGGACCTTGATCGAGGGGCTAAGGTTGGCGGGCGGGAGTTCTCCCCCTGATGCGGTTGTCGCGTTCTCGCCATTTCACGTGCAAACCGGACCTATCCCACCGCTGCGCAACAGACCGCCGGCGAGCGAAGGAGCCTTTCGGTGGACAATTCCAACCACACGACCCTTCTCACGGCAGGGGGCTACACGAACGTCTCCGAGAGGATGCGAGACCTGCTCAACCGCGCGTCACAGGACCACGTCTACGAGCAGCGCACGCAGGGGGCCGTCCTCGACGAGATCCGCCAGCGGCTCGAAGGCATGGAGTGGCTGCTGCGGGAGGTGCGCGAGCGCGAGCTGGGCGGCCTCAGCGGCGCTCTGGAGTCGGTCAACGGGCGGCTGGAGGACATCTCCGCCAAGCCGCCGATGTGGGCGGAGGGGCTGGCACAGCACGTCGAGGCCGTACGCGACCACGTGGACGCCGTCGGCGACCGGGTGGGCCACGTGGACGCCCGCGTCGCCCCGGTGTCCGAGCTGCCGAGCCTCTGGGCCGATCTCGGCACCGTGGGCGAGAACGTCGACGAGGCGCTCAAGCGCCTGCAGTCCGTGCTGGAGACCACCGACGGCATCACCAAGGGGATGTCCGACTTCGCCGGCATGCTGGCCAATCTTCACGCCGGCATGGAGGCCGCGGCGGGCCGCTTCACCAGGCTCGACAGGTCGGTGGCCGAGCTGAGCTCCCGCACCGAGCAGGTCGAGGCGGTCGTCGGCGAGCTGTCCGAGGGCGTCAACGACCGGCTGGCCGGCACGGCCGAGCGGCTCTCCGTCCAGGTCGAGGCCGTCGAGCAGCGCCTCACCGCGCGCCTCGACGACGGCGCGGCCCGCCTGGAGGAGACCGGCAAGCAGCTCACCGCCCGCCTCGACGCCACCGACCAGCGACTCACCACCCGCCTCAAGGAGACGGACCAGCGGCTGACGGCCCGCCTGGAGGAGACCGACCGCAACCTGTCCGCCCGCCTCGGCGACACCGACCGCAACCTCACCGCCCGCCTGGACGAGACCGACCGCGCCCTCTCCACACGTCTGGAGGAGACCGACCGCGCCCTCACCGCCCGCCTGGAGGAGACCGACCGCAGTCTGTCCGCCCGGCTCGACGAGACCGACCAGCGGCTCAGCGCCAAGCTCGACGAGACCGCCGCCGGCGTCGAGGAGACCGGCAGGCGGCTGACCGCACGCCTGGAGGAGACCGACGCGCGGGTGACCGTCCGCCTGCGGGAGACCGACGAACGCCTCGACGGCCACCTCGCCGCGATCGAGCAGCGCCTCACGACCCGCCTCGACGAGACCGACCAGCACCTGGCCGTGCAGCTCGGCGAGAGCGAGCAGCGCCTGACCGACCGCCTCGCCGGCGTGGACGCCCGGCTCGGCCGGGTCGAGGGCCGGCTGGCCGGTCTGGACACCCGGCTCACCGGGTTCGACGGGCGGCTGGAGTCGACCGACGAGTGCCTGGCCGACATCGACACCCGCCTCGACGGCCTCGACGGCCGCATGGGCAGCCTCGACGGCCGCATGGGCGGTGTCGACACGCGGCTCACCCGCATGGACGGCCAGCTCGGCGCGCTCGACCAGCGCCTCGGCACGGTGGACGGCCACCTGAGCCGCCACGACGACCGCTTCGACGCGCTCGGCACCCGACTCGACGCCCGCTTCACGGCGCTCGACGACCGGGTGGCCGCCGCCGACCAGCGCATCGGCGAGACCGCCAACCGCAGCGAGGGCCGCTTCAACAAGCTCGACACCCAGCTCGACGCGCTCGACGAGCGGCTGGGAGAGGCCGAGGAGCACCTGGGCGGCCGCTTCGACGGGTTCGACGCCCACCTCACCGGGCTGGCCGCCAGCGCCGGGCAGACCGGCCGGCACCTCGACGCCATCGACGGCCGCATCGACGCGGTCGGCCGCCGGGTCGACGGGCTGCCCGCGTCCCTGGGGCTGCCGGAGCTGCTCGGCGCTCAGGCCGGCGAGCAGGCCGACCGCCTGACGGCCGCCGCCGAGGCGCTGACCGAGCTGGTGGGCTCACGCCCCGACCGCGACGAGCTGGCCCGTACGGTCACCGGCATCGTCGAGCCGGCCGCGACCGACCTCACCAGGCGACTGGGCGCGCTGGAGGACACCATGCTGGCCCTGGCCGAGGCCCTGCTCCGCCCCACCCGTACCAAGGACTGAGGCATCCCCGTGACCACGGACGTGTTCACGGGGCCGCTAAAGGTCGAGCTGCAGCGTCAGCATCCTGTGGGGCGGCAGGTAGCCGAGCGCGTCGTTGACGGCGCGCATGTGGCGGTTGCTGTCGGCCGTGTCGGCCAGCAGGCCCTCAAGGTCCGGGTAGCGCTCGCGTGCCTGCCGGATGGCCTCGGCCTTCATCCAGCGGGCAAGCCCGTGCCCGCGATGCTCGGGCAGCACGCCGGTGCCGTAGTGCTGGGCGTCGCCCCTGCCGTCTCCCGGCACGACCAGCTCGGTGAAGCCGGCGATGGACCCGTCCGGCTCCGCGACGGCGGCGACGGTGTGCAGCGATTCGCCGCGCTTCCCGATGGTCAGCGCCGCCTGTCGTACGCGGTCGACGTCCCAGCTCACGGTGCCGTGGTCGGTGTCGTCCATGGGCATGTCGTCCATCGCGCGGCGGGACCGGGCGAACGTCTCGGCCAGGTCGTCGGGCACGACACCCTCCCACGTGACCAGCCGGTAGCCGGGGGGCGGGCTCTGGACGACGGCCTTGAGGTCGTCCGGGTTCGTGTCCGCGAGCGGCAGCCGCGCGTAGGTCAGGGTCAGGACCGTACGGAAGCCGCGCGCGGCCAGGAACGCCTCCGCCGGCGAGCCGGGCTCCGCCTGCGCGGTGAGGCTGCGCCGCCGTTCCTGCCGGGCCGCTGTCACCGCGGCGTCCAGCAGGAGGGAACCGACGCCCTTGCGCTGCTCGGCCGGGTGGACGTGCAGGTCGAGCTCGGCCAGATGATCCTGGCCCGCCTTCACGTACAGGCGCAGGAACGCCGACCCGGCGGGAGCGCCGGTCGGCAGGGTGGCGAGCCAGGCGAGCCGCCGGCTGGACGGCGTCGGCTCCGGATCGACCAGAGGGACGATGCGCATCGAAGGCCGGGCCGGGGTCACACGTGCACGGTGGTGATCGGCAGGGACGAGTCGGCCGGGATCTGCAGGCTGGACGGCGAGACGCCGGCCGCGATCAGGTCGGAGCCCAGCGCGGCCACCATCGCCCCGTTGTCGGTGCAGAGCCCCGGCCGCGGCACCCGCAGCCGGACCCCGGCGGCGTCGCACCGCTCCTGGGCGAGCGCCCGCAGCCGCGAGTTGGCCGCGACGCCGCCGCCGATGAGCAGGTCGGAGACACCGTATTTGCGGCACGCCTGCAGCGCCTTGCGGGTGAGCACGTCGACCACGGCCTCCTGGAAGGAGGCGGCCACGTCGGGCACGTGCACGCTCTGCCCCGCCGCCTCGCGCGCCTCCACCCACCGCGCCACGGCGGTCTTGAGCCCGGAGAAGGAGAAGTCGAGCGTGCCGTCGTCGATCTTGCCGCGCGGGAACGTGACGGCGGTGCCCGAGCCGTCGCGGGCGGCCCGGTCGATGTGCGGCCCGCCGGGGAACGGCAGCCCCAGCACCCGCG
Source organism: Nonomuraea bangladeshensis (assembly GCF_039529455.1). NCBI lineage: Bacteria > Bacillati > Actinomycetota > Actinomycetes > Streptosporangiales > Streptosporangiaceae > Nonomuraea > Nonomuraea bangladeshensis. Next base: position 53,883 of record NZ_BAAAMV010000013.1, on the reverse strand, counting down.
CCACCTTGTCGAACGCCTCCCCCGCCGCGTCGTCCACGGTCGAGCCGAGCGAGATGACGTCGCCGGTCACATCGGGCACGAGCAGCAGCGAGGAGTGCCCGCCGGAGACCAGCAGGGCGATGCACGGCTTGGGCAGCGGCCCGTGCTCCAGCTCGTCCACGGCCACGTGCGCGGCCAGGTGGTTGACGCCGTAGAGGGGGACGCCGAGCCCGAGCGCGTACGACTTCGCCGCCGCCACGCCGACCAGCAGCGCCCCCGCGAGGCCTGGCCCGGCGGTGACGGCGATGGCGTCGATGTCGGTGAAGCGCAGCCCGGCCGCGGCCAGCGCCGCCTCCACGGTGGGCGTCATGGCCTCCAGATGGGCGCGCGAGGCTACCTCGGGCACCACGCCGCCGAATCTGGCGTGCTCGTCCATGCTGGAGGCGATGGTGTTGGCCAGCAGCGTGTGGCCGCGGACGATGCCGATGCCGGTCTCGTCGCAGGACGTCTCGATGCCGAGCACCAGGGGTTCGTCAGCCATCCAGCTTCCTTCTCATCATGATCGCGTCGGTGCCGTCGTCGTAGTAGCGGCGGCGGGTGCCGATCTCCTCGAACTCGAAGCGCCGGTAGACCGCCTGGGCGCGCGGGTTGTCCGCGCGGACCTCCAGGAACATCTCGCGCGCTCCCCTGCGCCGGGCCTCGGCCAGCAGTTCGGTCAGCAGGGCGCTGCCGATGCCGCGCCCCTGGTGCTTGTCGAGCACCGCGATGGTCTGCACGTCGGCCTGGTCGGAGGCGGCCGCGAGCCCGGCGTAGCCGACGATCTCGTCCTCGTCCAGGGCCACCACGTAGTGGCGGGTGCGCGGCATGTCGTCCAGCTCGCCGCGCATCATGCCCTCGCTCCAGGCGTCGAGCGGGAACGTGGCCCGCTCGATCGCCATGACCGCCGGCAGGTCGGCGCCGGTCATGGGCCGCAGCGTCACCATGTGGGCCGCCTCACGCCGTCGCCCGCCCGCTCTCGCCGGGCGCGAGCACCTTCTTCGGGGCGCCGGGCACGACGGCGTCGGGGCGCCGCAGGTAGATGGGGCGCGCCGGGTCGAGCGGGGCGCCGGCGGCCAGCCGTTCGACGGCGAGGGCGGCCAGCGATCCGGCGTACGGGTAGGGCGGAGCCTCGTGGCCCTTGCCCTCCAGCACGTCGCGGTAGAGGTCGGCGCCGGCGCCGATGACCGGCAGCCCGTCGGCGGGGACGTCGGCGGGCCGGTCGACGGCCGGCCCGTCGAGCCGGGTGCGCAGGTCGGCGTAGCGGGCCCAGAAGACCTCCTTGCGCCGCGCGTCGGTGGCGGCGAGGAACGGCTCGGTCAGGCCGCTGCCGTAGGCGAGCGCGTCGAGCGTGCAGACGCCGTACGCGGGCACGCCGAGCGTGGTCGCGAGCCCCTGCGCGGTCATGAGGCCGACGCGCAGCCCGGTGTAGGGGCCGGGGCCGCTGCCGGCGACGACGGCGGTCACGTCGCGGAGCGTCACGCGGGCCTCGGCCAGCACGAGCTCGATGGTGGGGGCGAGCAGTTCGCCGTGGCGCCGCGCGTCGATCGTCGTGTGCTCGGCGAGCACCCGTTCGCCGTCGTGGAGCGCGGCGGTGACGGCGGGTGTCGCGGTATCGAAAGCCAGGACCAGCACGACTGATTAGCCTACCCGCAGCGGACCGCGCACCCGCCCGTAACGCCGTCAGTCCCAGCCCGTACGCCGCCGCAGCCACTCCAGCGCGACCACGCCCTGCGCCCGCTGGAACTCCCGTACCGTCGCCAGCCCCGGCGGTGGCGGCTGCCGCGACTGCCGGGCCAGATATCCGGCCACCGCCGCGACCACGGCGGGCTCGGCGTCGGCGAATAGCTCCCACGGCGGCGGCCCGCCCTGCATCCCGACGGACGGCAGCATGCACAGCAGGTCGAACCAGGGCGCCGCCCGGCAGGCCCAGGGCCAGTCCACGACGAAGACGCGCTCGCCGGCCAGCAGGATGTTGTCGGCGCGCAGGTCGCCGTGCGCGAGGCTGTCGCCGGCCGCGGCCGCCTCCCAGCCGGCCTCCAGCTCGGCCAGCTCGCCGAGGTGGCGCAGCGCCCACGGGTCGAGCCCGGCGGTGTCCTCACCGGTCAGCCTGCGCCAGCCGTGGAAGGAGTCGCCGAAGACCTCGGCGACCGTCGGCGCGTCGGCGACGGGCGAGGGGGTCAGCGCCCGCGACATCCGGGCGAGCGCCTCAAGCACCCGGTCGAGCTGGTCGCGTCTCCAGGGCAGCTCGGGGTGCTCGCCCTCGACGTCCTCGAAGACCAGCGTCACCCAGCCGGCCAGCTCGAACCCGGTCAGCAGCCGGGGCACGGGCGCCGACTCCGGCAGGGCCGCGGCGATCCTGAGCTCGGCGCGGTAGATGGGCGGGGTGTCGGGGTTGGGCTCGGGCCCGACGGTCTTGACGAAGGCCCGCCGGCCGTGCTCGGTGCGCAGCCGTACGGCGGCCGCGGGCGAGAACCCGCCCTCCTGGGTGCGCGCCTCGATCACGCGCCCGCCGAGGAACTCCTCGACCGCGGCTCGGACCTCTTCAGGCACCCGCGACCAGGGCACCCGGCTGCCGCCGACGGCGGGAGGATGGCTCATGCACGGGAAGCGTAGACGATGACGTTGTCGAGGTACTCGCCACGCGCGCGATCGAACTCGCCGCCGCAGGTCACCAGCCTCAGCCCGTCCTCCAGGTAGACCCGCCTGGTGGGGAAGCTGTCCTTGTGCACCTGCTCGATCGAGTCGACCTTGTACGTCACCGTCTTGCCGTCGCTGCGCCGCACCTTGACGGTCTGGCCCTTGCGCAGGTCCCTGAGCTTGTAGAACACGGCGGGGGCGGTCTTGGTGTCGACATGGCCGATGATGACCGAGGCGCCCTTCTCGCCGGGCACGGCGCTGCCTTCGTACCAGCCGGCGGTCTTGGGCTTCTCGTACGGCGGCAGCTCGACGTCGCCGTTCTTGGCGAGGCCGAGCTTCATGAGCGGGGCCTCCAGGTCGATCGAGGGGATGTCGAGGCTCTCGGGCACGACGTTCGCGGCGGGCGTGGACGCCTCCTGTTGAGCGCCCTTGCCGAAGGCGAACAGCACCAGCCCCGTGACGACCCCCGCGACGACGACCCGTCCAGGTCGTGCCATCGTCTACCCCTTGCGCCGCTTGACCGCCCAGCCGATGCCACCCGCGAGGGCGAGACCGAGCAGCACGCCCGCCGGGCCGAAGGGGATGGAGGAGCCCTCGTCCATGTCCTTGGCGTACGTGCCGCCGCCGCCCGCGCGGGGCGCCCGGGTCGGGACGTGGGTGGGCAGCGCCTCGCCGGCCACGACGCGCAGCCGCGCGCTGCCGGCGTCGTTGGTGCCGTCGCACTTGACGCTGACGGTGTAGGTGCCGCGCGGGACCGTTCCTGAGACCTGCGCGGAGCCGCGCACCCAGGGCGAGCCGGCCGCCGAGCCGGTGGGGGTCGGGGAGCTGGCGCCGGAGGGCACGGGGTTGAGCGTGGCGCCGCTGACGAACGCCCGGGACGTGGCGGTGCCGGTGTGCGCCGGGCCGCCGGTGGGGACGGGGCAGTTGGCGAGGATCCACACGGTGTTGGTCTGGCCCGCGGTGACCCGGTCGGGGTTGAGCTGGACCTGGATCCTGGGCCGGGTGCCCGTGGGCGCGGGGGTGCCGGTGGCGCTGGATAACGGCGTGCCCGACGCCGTGGCCGTCGGGGTTGCCGTGGGTTCGGTCTCGGCCGAGGCTGTGCAGCCGGTCAGACCTACGATGACGAGAGCTCCCGCGTACGCGACACGCCTGACCCTGAGCACCGGCCGCACCCCACTTTGCCGTCCTGCCACCAGCATCCACCCGAATCGTGGATGTCGCCCTCCCTGATACCCAGAAATTCTGGGCGAATCCCTGCCAACGATCATGTCTTCGGCCGGGTACGTCAAGGGTGCCAGTTTTGCCAGGACGTGACCGGCGTTTTACCCTTCGAGCCGATCAATCGGCGTGTCGGCCCAACGGGGCCCGATGCCGCGCACGGTGAGCACGCGGGCCTCGTCGCCCGCCTCCCTGTCGATGTGGATCTCCAGCCGGTCGTCGGCCAGGCCCTCGACCAGCCCTTCGCCCCACTCGACGACGGTGACGGACTCCTCCAGCGAGGCGTCGAGGTCGAGGTCGTCGACCTCCAGGTCGCCGCCCAGCCGGTAGGCATCGGCGTGCACGAGCGGCGGCCCCTGACGCAGCGAGGGGTGCACCCGGGCGATGACGAACGTGGGCGAGGTGATCGGGCCGCGTACTTTGAGCCCTTCCGCGATGCCCTGCACCAGCGTGGTCTTGCCGGCGCCGAGCGGCCCGGACAGCACGATCAGGTCGCCGGCCCGCAGGTGGGCCGCCAGCCGGGCGCCGAACGCCCGCATGGCCTCGGCGGTCGCTGCTCTCATCGCTACAGCTCCACCCTCTTGGCCAGGTCGCGCAGCGCGTCGTTGACCACGCCGGGACGTTCGAGCTGGATCAGGTGCGAGGTGTCGGGCACCTCGGTCAGCTGGGCCTTGGGCAGCGCGGCCGCGATGGCCTTGCTGTGGTCGGGCGGGGTGAGCCAGTCGCCGTCGCCCACGAGGATCGCGGTGGGCACGGAGTCGAGCACGTCCAGCGCGGCCAGTTTGTCGTGGTTCATCAGGGCCGGGTAGAAGTCGGCGAAGACCTCGGTCGGGGTGGCCCTGATCATCGACTCGGCGAAGTCGACGACGGTGGGGCTGACGTTCTTCGCGTCGCCGAAGCCCATGTAGCGGGTGATGAGGAAGGCGATGTCGCTGCCGGCGCTGCGGGTGCGGTCGATGAGCGCGCCGCGCTTGCCCAGCATGGACACCGTGCCCGGCGCGAACTTGTGGACGACCTTGGACAGCATGGCCGGCAGGCCCAGCGTCAGCTCGGCCAGCTTGCCCGCCGAGGTCGCGAGCAGCGCCACGGCGCGGATCTTGTCGCCGAACAGGCCGGGGTGGCGGTCGGCCAGCGCCATGATCGTCATGCCGCCCATGGAGTGGCCGACCAGCACGCACGGGCCGGGCACGAACTCCTCGATCACCTCGGCCAGGTCGTCGCCCAGCCGGTCGATCATGCTCTCGTCGGCCTGGGCGCGCTGCGAACGGCCGTGGGAGCGCTGGTCCCACAGCACCAGCCGGTAGTTCTCGCGCAGGTCCTTGCGCTGGTAGTGCCAGGACTCCAGGCTGAGGCAGTAGCCGTGGCAGAACACGATGGTCAGCGGCGCGTCGTCGGGGCCGTCGAGCTCGACGTGCAGCGCCACGCCGTCGGAGGTGATGTGCGTGCGCTCCCTGCCCCGCAGCTCGCCGAACGGCTCGCTGGCCTCGGTGTCGGGGCGGAGCCTGATCCGGCCGACCGCGTAGCGCTTGGCCATGGCCGCCGCCGCGACCCCCGCCGACGCCGCGCCGACGAGCGCGCCGGCGATCCCGAACCTGCGGCGTGTTGTCGTCGTCATCTCCCCGATCCTTCTCAAGCGCCCGTGTGGACCCGCGGCACCCGCGAGCCGATCCTGGTCACGATCTCATGCGTGATCGTGCCGAGGGTATCGGCCCACTCCTGAGCGGTCGGCTCGCCCCCGTCGCCCGGGCCGAACAGCACCACCTCGTCGCCGGCGGCGAGCAGGTCGTCACCTAGGTCGATCATGAACTGGTCCATGCACACGCGGCCCGCGACCCGCCTGCGCCGCCCGCCCGCGAGCACCTCGGCTCTTCCCGTGGCGTGCCGGAGTATGCCGTCGGCGTAGCCGAGAGGGACGAGCGCCAGGTGGGTCTCGCGTTCGGTGGTGTAGAGGTGGCCGTAGGAGACCCCGGAGTCCTGCGGGACACGCTTGACCAGCGCGGCCTGCGCCACCAGGGTCATCGCCGGGCGCAGGCCGAAGCCGCCCTGCTCGGGGATCGGGCTGAGGCCGTACATCGCGATGCCCGGCCGGACCAGGTCGTAGCGGGCCTCGGGCAGCGTGAGCGCGCCGGCGGAGTTGGCGAGGTGCCTGATCACGTGGGAGCCGGCCGCGCCCGCCTGCTCGGCGAGCTTCAGCGCCGTCTGGTAGGCCTCCAGCTGCTGGTGCACGGACGGATGGCCGGGGATGTCGGCGCAGGCGAAGTGCGACCACAGGCCGACGATCTCGACGGCCCCCTCGGCCTGCAGCTCCAGCGCCCTGGCCAGCAGCCCCGGCCAGGCGGCCAGCGGAGCGCCGCCCCTGCTCATGCCGGTGTCGGCCTCCAGGTGCAGCCGGGCGGTGCGTCCGGTGCGGCGCGCGGCGGCGGCGATCTCGTCGAGCAGCCGCACGTCGGCGGCCGACAGCTCGACGTCGTGCGTCAGCGCCTCGTCGAGCGGCTCGCCCGGGGTGATGAGCCAGGCGAGGACGGGCGCGGTCACGCCGCCCGCGCGCAGCTCCAGCGCCTCCCTGACGAACGCGACGCCGAGGCGGCTCGCGCCGCCCTCCAGAACCGCGCGCGAACAGGGGACAAGGCCGTGCCCGTAGGCGTCGGCCTTGACGGCGCCCATCAGCTCGGCGCCCGTGCGCTCCTTGAGCAGGGCGACGTTGTGCCTGATGGCGGCCAGGTCGACGCGTGCCTCCGCGGGCGTGGCCATCGAGGAGTACATCCTCCCAGTGTGGCAGCTCACGGGCGTGGTCGAGCGCGTTTTTTACCTCAGGCGCCCCCGGCCGTCACCGCCCGGATGGCGGCGGGAACGGCCGTGGTGACGTCCGCGGCGGCCAGCGGAGCGCCGTCGGCGGCCAGCCGGCCGGCCAGCCCGTGCAGATAGGCCGCGCACGACCCCGCGTCGTACGCCCCGAGCCCCTGGGCCAGCAGCGAGCCCGCCACGCCCGACAGCACGTCGCCGGTGCCGCCGGTGGCCAGCCAGGAGGTGCCGGTCGGGTTGACCCGGACCGGCCTGGACTCCTCGGCCACGACCGTGGTCGAGCCCTTGAGCAGCACGGTCACGCCCAGCTCCGCCGCCGCCGCGCGGGCGTGCTCCAGCCGTGCCGCCTCGATGTCCGCGCGCTCGGCCCCGATCAGCCTGGCCAGCTCGCCGGCGTGCGGGGTGATCAGCGTGGGCGCGGCGCGGCGCAGCAGCGAGCGGTCCCGCGCGACCACGGTCAGCCCGTCGGCGTCCACGAGCACCGGCAGGCCGGTGCCGAGCACCTGGGCGGCCAGCTCGTGCGCCCAGTCGCCGGTGCCGAGGCCCGGCCCGAGCACCCACGCCTGCACCCTGCCGACGTCCTCGATGGTCGGCCGGTCGAGCGTGGTGATCACGGCCTCCGGCCAGGCGGCGCGCACCTGCGCCACGGGCTCGGCCGGCCCGGCGTAGCGGACCATCCCGGCCCCGGCGCGCAGCGCCCCGCCGACGGCCAGCACGGCCGCGCCGGTGTAGAGGTCGCTGCCGGCCAGCACGCCGAGCACTCCCCTGCGGTATTTGTCGGACTCGTTGCCGGGGCGCGGCAGCAGGTCGTCCACGTCGCCGCCGGTGAGCGCGGCCACGTCGGGGTCGGGCAGGCAGGGGCCGAGCCCGATGTCCACCAGCTCGACCCGGCCGGCGTACCCGGCTCCTGGATCGACCAGCAGTCCGGTCTTGATCGCGCCCATGGTCACGGTCACCTGGGCGCGCACGGCCGCGCCCTCGACCCGGCCGGTGCTCGCGTCCACGCCGCTCGGCACGTCCACGGCGACGACGGGGGCGCGGGCCGCGTTCGCCTGCTCGGCCAGCGCCGCGTACGGCTCCCGCAGCGCCCCCGACGCCCCGATCCCGACCAGCCCGTCCATGACGAGGTCGGCCCGCGTGAGCGCGTCCGGCCCGGCTGAGGGCCCGGCTGCCCGCCCGCCGGCCCGCAGCAGCGCGGCCAGCCCCTCCTCGTGCGTCTTCGACCCGGCGAGGATGGCCTCCACCCGCGCCCCGCGCCGCGCCAGCCGCTCGCCCGCGTAGAGCGCGTCGCCGCCGTTGTCGCCGCTGCCGACGAGCAGCACGACCCGGCTGCCGTAGACACGGCCGAGCAGCCCCGCGCAGGCGGCGGCGAGCCCGGCGGCGGCCCGCTGCATGAGCGTGCCGGGCGGCAGCCCGGCCATGAGGACGTGCTCGGCGGCGCGGATCTGGTCGGCGGTGTAGGCGGTGCGCATGATCCGAAGCTATCCCCCGCGCTAGCCCTCGGCGATCACGTAGGCCACGGCCACGCCCGCGTCGTGGCTGAGTGAGACGTGCCAACGCTTGACGCCCAGCTCGTACGCCACCTCGGCCACCCGCCCGGTCACCCGCAGCTCGGGCCGGCCCAGCTCGCCGCGGCACACCTCGGCCTCCCGGTGCCCGAGCCCCCGGGGCGCGCCCAGCGCCTTGGCCACGGCCTCCTTGGCGGCGAACCTGGCGGCCAGCGACCGCGCGGGCAGCGTCTGCTCATTCTCGGTGAACAGCCGCTCGCGCAGGCTCGGGGTGCGTTCGAGCGCCTGCTCGAAGCGGGAGATGTCCACCACGTCCACGCCGATGCCCAGGATCATGGCGTCCATTAGAACAGCCCGCGCTCCCAGGGCCCCCAGATGGCGAACGACCTGCCCTGTTTGGCCTGCACGTTGACGAACAGCGTGTGCCCGCCGGGCCCGAAGGTGCTGCCCGCGAACTCGGCCCCGGGATCGCCGGCGATCGGCGCGAGCCGGCAGAAGTCGAACAGCTTCCCGGCCTTGGTCAGCCCGCGCAGGTAGTTGTCGCCGTCGCCGTCCTCGCACAGGACGAGCGTGCCGCGCCTGCTCACCGTGATGTTGTCGGGCAGGTCGAGGACCGACGCGCGCGGCGACTCGTAGACCAGCCTGAGCGTGCCGCTCCAGGTCTCGTACGCCCACACCTGGCCGCGCCCCTTGCCGAACCCGTCGGGCATGGGGTCGGCCGGCGAGGTGTCGCCGCCCTGCGTGGAGACGAAGTAGACCACGCCCTGGTGGAAGACCGCGCCCTCCAGCCTGGCGAAGATCGCCGCGCCCTTGGCCCGGCCCTGGCGGCCGACGGCCTGGACCGCCTCGTCGTAGGCGGGCCGGCCGCGGAAGGCGGGGTCGGGGTCGTCGATGTCCACCCACGTGGTGGCGTACGCGGCCCCGGGCCGCTGCCCCAGGGACAGGTCGGCGCGCTCGGTTTCGGCGACGGCCAGCATCTGCAGCCGCCCGCCGTCGAGCAGCTTGCCGGCCAGCACCGGGTGCTTGGGCGGCAGGTAGCGGTAGAACCCGGACGGATGGGCGAAGTTGTCCTCGGTGAGGTAGAGGGCGCCCGAGGAGGGGTCGAAGGCGGCCGACTCGTGCGCGAACCGGCCGGCCGCCCGGATGGGCCTGGCCGTGGCGGCGCGGTTGAGCGGCACCTCGAAGATGTAGCCGTGCTTCTCGGTGAGCCTGGCGTTGCCCTCGCCGCCGGGCGCGTCGGCCACGTCGGGGCCGTTGACGGTCTCCTCGCAGCTCACCCAGGCCCGCCACGCCATGGGCCCGCCCGAGCAGTTCATCATGGTGCCGGTGAGCGACGGGGTGGCCCTGATGACCTCGCCCTGGCGGGTGACGCGCAGGGTGGAGGTGCCGCCCCCGGCCATCGGGTCGTAGGCGCGCTCGCGGTCGCCGAACGCGCCGACCGCGCCGCCGACCTCGTGGTTGCGTACGAGGATCACGCTGTCGCCGGGCCCGGAGAAGGCGGCCATGCCGTCGTGCCGGCCGGGCACCTCGCCGCCGTCGCTGAACTTCTCGCCCGCGGCGCTGAACGAGCGGTAGCGGAAGCCCTCGGGCAGGTGCAGGCGCACCTTGCCGTCACGCAGGTCGCGGGCCGGGCGCAGCGGGCCGTAACCGCTGGGGGCGGCCTGGGCGCCGCCCTGCCGTCCCGCGCAGGCGACCCCGGCGAACGGCCCGGCGACGACGCCGGCGGCGGTCATGGCGGTGAGGAAACGGCGACGGTCCACGCAACGAGAGGCTAGCCGCCTCCCAACCCTTGCATAACGATTTCGTCGAATCGATCATCGTTCCCCGAACTGGCTCTCGATAATCCCCATTTTTTATCCACAGGCTGTGGACGCGGAACCAGGGGCCGCCCATGATCTCCCTTGTGGCGCATCGCTACGCTGCCTAGGTGAACAACGGCTACGTGGAACTGAGCAGGGAGCAGTGGAGCGAGCTCCGCAAGAACACGCCCTTGACTCTCACCGCCGAAGAGCTGGAAGAGCTGCGCGGTCTGGACGACCCCATCGACCTGACCGAGGTCACGGACATCTATCTTCCGCTGACCCGGCTGCTCAACCTGCACTTCACCGGATCCAAGCAACGCAGCAGCGTGCTGAGCGCGTTCCTCGGCCATCCCGAGACGCGCGTGCCGTACATCCTGGGCATCGCCGGGAGCGTCGCGGTGGGCAAGTCCACCACGGCGCGGCTGCTGCACACGCTGCTGGCCCGCTGGCCCGAGCATCCGCGCGTGGAGCTGGTCACCACCGACAGCTTCCTCCACCCCAACGCGGTGCTGGAGGCCAAGGGGATCATGCACCGCAAGGGGTTCCCCGAGAGCTATGACCGGCGGGCGCTGGTCAGGTTCGTGGCGGAGGTCAAGGCGGGGGCTGCCGAGGTGCGGGCGCCCGTCTACAGCCACCTTGAGTACGACATCGTCCCCGGCGCGGTCCAGACCGTGAAAAATCCCGACATCCTGATCATCGAAGGACTCAACGTCCTCCAGCCCGCCCCGCCCACCTCCCTCGCCGTCAACGACTACTTCGACTTCTCCATCTACGTCGACGCCAAGGTGGAGAGCATCCGCACCTGGTACGTCGAACGCTTCCACAAGCTGCGCCGCACCGCCTTCGAGGACCCGAAGTCGTACTTCCGGCACATCGCCGAGCTCTCCCACGACGAGGCCACCGCCTTCGCCGTGAACGTCTGGCGCGACATCAACGAGCGCAACCTGGTCGAGAACATCGCCCCCACCCGGGGCCGGGCCGACCTCGTGCTGAAGAAGGGCGTCGACCACGCGGTCAGGCGGGTACGGCTTCGCCGGACCTGAACGCCACCTCCTCGAACAGGTAGAGGGCGAACCTGCCCCCGCACTCCTGGTCGTCGAGATCGGCGAACCAGCACTCTTCGCCGTGTTCGTGGCATCTGTACCGGATCATGGCAGGGAGCTTCCGGCATAGGTATCAAAACCCCGTCAACGTCCGATCGACGCCGCGATCGATCACAATGGGCTCGTGCTGCATCTGCGACTGATCAGCCCGGCCGGCCGCACCGACGAGGTGACGGCGGTGCTGGAGGACTGCCCCGGCGTCACCAACATCGTGGTCCTGACCGGCGCGGGCCGCGTTCCCAAGGGTGACGTCATCCTCTGCGACGCGGCCCGCGAGTCGGCCAACGAGGTGATCGGCCGCCTCGGCTGGCTGAGGAGCGAGGGCTCGATCGCGGCCGAGCAGGTCGACCTGTCGCTGTCCGAGGTCGCCGACGAGGCGGTCGAGGAGGCGCCCGGCCATCCCGACGACGCGGTCATCTGGGAGGAGCTGGCGCAGCGGGTGTCGGCCGACTCCCGTGTGACGTGGGCGTACCTCACCTTCTTCGTCATCGCCACCATGCTGTCGGGCATCGGCGTGCTGCAGAACTCGCCGATCCTCATGGTCGGCGCGATGGTGCTCGGGCCCGAGTTCGGCGCGATCGCCGCCATCTGCTTCGGCCTGCTCCACCGGCACTGGCACCTCATCGTCACGTCCCTGCGCACGCTGGTCGTCGGCTTCCTGGTGGCCATCGTCGTCACCTTCGCCTGCGCGCTGGTCATCCACCTGCTCGGCTGGATCGACATCGGCAATCTGCAGAGCAACGCCGAGGTGCAGTTCATCGTCAAGCCCGACCGGTGGTCGTTCATCGTGGCGCTGCTGGCGGGCGCGGCCGGGGTGCTGTCGGTCACCGCCGGCAAGTCCTCGGCCCTGATCGGCGTGTTCATCTCGGTCACCACGGTCCCCGCGGCCGGCTACGCCGCCGTGGCCCTGGCGCTGGCCGACTGGGAGGAGGTCGCGGGCTCGGTGTCCCAGCTCGCGGTCAACATCCTCGGCATGGTCATCGCGGGCACCGTCACCCTGCAGATCCAGCGCAGATTCTGGCCTCAAGTAGGACGACGTTCATCCGTTTGACCGACGCCACGGCACGGGCCGCCCAGGTAGGGTCCGGCTCATGCACATCCTCGCCACCGAGGGGCTGACCAAACGTTTCCCCACCGTCACCGCGGTCGACCAGCTCACGGTCACCGTCGGGCCCGGCGTCACCGGGCTGGTGGGGGCCAACGGCGCGGGCAAGTCGACGCTGATCAAGATCCTGCTCGGCCTGCTGCCGCCCACCAGCGGCACGGCCCGCGTACTCGACCTGGACGTCACCTCCCAGGGCGCCGGGATCCGCAGGCTCGTCGGTTACATGCCCGAGCACGAATGCCTGCCCCCCGACGTCTCCGCCACCGAGCTGGTGGTCCACCTCGCCCAGATGTCCGGGCTGCCGCGCACGGCCGCCCGCGAGCGCGCCGCCGACGTGCTGCGCCACGTCGGCCTCGCCGAAGAGCGCTACCGCCCGATCGGCGGCTACTCCACCGGCATGAAGCAGCGGGTCAAGCTGGCCCAGGCGCTCGTCCACGACCCCAAGGTGGTCTTCCTGGACGAGCCCACCAACGGCCTCGACCCGCGTGGCCGCGACGAGATGCTGGCGCTCGTCCGGCGCATCGGCACCGAGTTCGGCATCAGCGTGGTGGTCACCTCCCACCTGCTGGGCGAGCTCGAACGCATCTGCGACCACGTCGTGGTCATCGACGCGGGGCGGCTGCTGCGCTCGTCGGCCATCGGCGAGTTCACCCAGACCACGCGGACCGTCACGGTCGAGGTCGACGAGGGCATGGACGCGCTGGCCGCCCGCCTGTCCGAGGCCGGGCACACCGTCTCGCCGCAGGGGCGGCTGCTGGTGGTGGAGGTGGTGGGGCCGGAGACGTACGACGCCGTCCGCGACGCCGCCGCCGACCTCGACCTGTGCCTGATCCGGCTGGAGCAGGGCCGCCACCGCATCGAGGACGTCTTCAGGGAGGAGGTGGCGCATGTCTGAGATCTACGACATCGGCTACCGCCACTACGACGGGCCCCGGCTCGGCCGCGCCCACTCGTTCCGCGCGCTGGCCGTGCACAGCCTGCGCGGGATCTTCGGCCTCGGCCGCCCGGCGCGCAGCAAGATCGTGCCGTTCGCGCTGTTCGCCATCATGCTGATGCCCGCCGTCGTGAGCATCGCCCTCATGGCGCTGCTCAAGGAGCGCGGCATCGCCTACAGCGCGTACGCGGTGATCATGCAGGCCGTCGTGGCGATCTTCCTGGCCTCGCAGTCGCCCACCGTGGTCGCCCCCGACCTGCGCCACCGCGTGCTCCCGCTCTACCTGTCGCGGCCGGTCTCGGTCACCGACTACGTGGTCGCCAAGGTCGCGGCCATGACCGTGGCGGTGTTCCTGCTCGTCGCGGCGCCGCTCACCCTCATCTTCGTGGGTGAGGTGGTCGTGGACCTGCCGGGCGACCTGGCCACCGGCGAGTACGCCGGCTCGGTCCTCATGGCGCTGGCGCTGGCGCTGCTGCTGGCCGCGTTCGGGCTGGCGCTGGCCTCGTTCACGCCCCGGCGCGGGCTCGGCGTGGCCTCGGTGATGGTCGTCTACCTGCTGTCGTCCGCGTCCGTGCCCATCGTCTACGGCGCCTTCTACTCGACCGGCAACGAGGCCGCGGCCTCCTGGGCTGCGCTGCTCAACCCGTTCTGGCTGGTCGACTCCGTACAGTCCTGGTTGTTCGGCACCCCGTCGCACTTCATCGACGAGGCTCCCTACCCCAGCGGCCCCGCCTCGCTGGCGGTCCTCGTCCTGCTGATCGCCGCCGGCCTCGGCGCGCTCGCGCTGCGCTACCGGAAGGCGGCCGCCCGATGAAGATCGAGCTCTCCCAGGTGTCGCGCTGGTACGGCAACGTCGTCGCCGTCAACGACGTGACGATGACGATCGGCCCCGGCGTCACCGGCCTGCTCGGCCCCAACGGCGCCGGCAAGTCGACGCTCCTGCACATGATGGCGGGCTTCCTGGCCCCCTCGGGCGGCACGGTCACGCTCAACGGCGACCGCGTCTGGAAGAACCACCAGATTTACCGAAATATCGGGCTGGTCCCCGAACGTGAGGGCGTCTACGGCTTCCTCACCGGCTGGCAGTTCGTCCTGTCCGCCGCCCGGCTGCACGGCCTGTCCGACCCCGAGGAGGCCGCCCGCAAGGCCCTCGCCACGGTCGAGATGGAGGAGCCGAAGGACCGGCGGGTGGAGACGTACTCGAAGGGCATGCGCCAGCGCGTCAAGGTCGCCGCCGCGCTCGTCCACGACCCGCCCGTGCTGCTGCTGGACGAGCCGTTCAACGGCATGGACCCGCGTCAGCGCCTGCACCTCATGGACCTGATCCGGGCCATGGGCACGGCCGGCAAGACCATCCTGTTCAGCTCGCACATCCTGGAGGAGGTCGAGCGCGTCGCCCAGCACATCGAGGTGCTGGTCTCCGGCCGCCACGCCGCCTCCGGCGACTTCCGCGACATCCGCCGGCTCATGACCGACCGCCCCCACCTGTTCATGATCCGCTCCAGCGACGACAGGAAGCTCGCCGCCGCCCTCATCCGCGACCCCTCGGCCGGCGGCATCACGCTGCGCCCCGACGGCCTGGAGGTCCAGGCGACCGAGTTCCGGCGCTTCGCCCGCCTGCTGCCCAAGCTCGCCCAGGCCGAGGGCGTCCGCCTGCACCAGGTCTCCCCCGCCGACGAGGACCTGGAGAGCGTCTTCTCGTACCTGATCAACAGGAGCACCGGATGAACACCGTCGTCGCGGCCATCACCTACCGCGCCCTGCTCGGGCGGCGGCGGATCGTGCTGCTCCTGCTGCTGCCCCTCGCCCTGATCGCGCTCGCGGTGCTGTTCAAGCTGGTCGGCGAGAGCGACCAGCGCACCACCGTCCTGCTGCTGCAGAGCTTCGCGCTCAGCACCATGCTGCCGCTGCTCGGCCTCATCGCCGGCACCGGCGTCATCGCCCCCGAGATCGACGACGGCACGATCATCCACCTGATGTCCAAGCCGATCTCCCGCCCGGTCATCATCCGGACGAAGTTCGTGGTGGCCGTCTCGCTGCTGGCGCTGTTCGCGACGGTGCCGACGTACGTCGCCGGCTGGCTGCTCGTCGGGAACGAGGCCGGCATCGCGGCCGGGTTCGCCGTCGGCGCCCTGGTGGCGGGCATCGCCTACGCGGCGCTCTTCCTGCTGCTCGGCGTCGTCACCCGGCACGCGGTCACGATCGGCGTCATCTACGCCCTGGTCTGGGAGAGCCTCGTGGGCAACCTCGTCCCGGGCGCCCGCCGCTTCTCCATCCAGGCGTGGGGACAGTCCGTCGCCGGCCAGATCACCGACTCCCCGTTCTTCCGTACGGACGTCACCCTGGGCTTCGCCGTCCCCGCCCTGATCGTCGTCACCCTCGCCGGCGTCTTCTGGGCAGGCCGCCGCCTACGCGTCTATTCCTTGACCGGAGACGAATAACCGCGGCACTCCTGGGCAGAGCGATGGGACCAGGGGTACGAGAAGGGCCCACGGGGAGCGCTCCCCGTGGGCCCTTCTTCTTTCGTCGCTCAGGTGCCGCAGGCTCTGCGGACCACGTCGGCGAGGCGGTTGGCCACCTGGGTGGCGTGCTCCTCCGACGCGGCCTCGACCATGACCCTGATCATCGGCTCGGTGCCGCTCGGCCGGATCAGCACCCGGCCGGTCTCCCCCAGCTCCGCCTCGGCCGCCCGCACGGCGGCCGTCAGCTCGTCGGCGCCGGCCTTGGCCTTGTCGACGTCCTTGACGTTGATGAGGATCTGCGGCAGCGGCGTCATCACCGCGGCCAGCTCCTTCAGCGGCACGCCCGTCTTCGCCACCACGCCCAGCAGGTGGAGCGAGGTGAGCAGGCCGTCGCCGGTGGTGGCGTGGTCCAGCATGATGACGTGGCCCGACTGCTCGCCGCCGAGGTTGTAGCCGTCGGACTTCATGCGTTCGAGCACGTAGCGGTCGCCCACCGCGGTCTCCACCACGGAGATGCCCGCCTCGCGCATCGCCAGCTTGAAGCCCAGGTTGGACATCACGGTCGCGACCACGGTGTCCTTGGCCAGCAGGCCCTCGTCGTGCATGGCGCCGGCCAGGATCGCCATGATCCGGTCGCCGTCCACGATCTCGCCCGTGTGATCGACGGCGAGGCAGCGGTCGGCGTCGCCGTCGTAGGCCACGCCCAGGTCCGCGCCGCGCGAGACGACCACCTGGCGGACTCGGTCGAGGTGGGTGGAGCCGTAGCCGTCGTTGATGTTGAGGCCGTCGGGGCGGGCCCCGATGGCCTCGACGCGGGCGCCGGCCCGCACCAGCGCCTCCGGAGCCACCATGTGGGCGGCGCCGTGGGCGCAGTCGACGACCACGCTGAGCCCGTCGAGCGGGTGGTTCATCGTGGTCAGCACGTGCGAGATGTAACGGTCGGCCTCACCGTAGGCGTCACGCACCCGGCCCACGCCGGAGCCGACGGGGAAGCCCCACTCCTCGCCGAGCCGCCGCTCGATCTCGTCCTCGACCGCGTCGGACAGCTTGAAGCCGCCGCGGGCCAGGAACTTGATGCCGTTGTCCGGCGCAGCGTTGTGCGAGGCCGACAACATGACGCCGAGGTCGGCGCCGAGCGCGGCCGTGAGGTGGGCGACGGCGGGCGTGGGCAGCACCCCGAGCCGCAGCACGTCCACCCCGGACGCCGCGAGGCCGGCGACCACGGCGGCCTCGAGGAACTCCCCCGAGGCGCGCGGGTCCCGGCCCACCACCGCCACCGGATGACGCCCGGTGGCGGCGAACGCGCCTGCATCGCCGAGGACGTGGGCCGCCGCCACGGACAGATCCATGGCGAGCTGGGCCGTGAGGTCGCGGCCCGCGACCCCTCGTACCCCGTCGGTGCCGAAAAGGCGCGCCAATTTAGCGCTTGCTGTACTGCGGAGCCTTGCGGGCCTTCTTGAGGCCGTACTTCTTCCGCTCCGTGGCGCGGGCGTCACGGGTGAGGAAGCCGGCCTTCTTCAGCGGCGGCCGGTTGACCTCGACGTCCAGGATCGCCAGCGCGCGGGACAGGCCCATGCGCAGCGCGCCGGCCTGGCCGGTCACGCCGCCGCCGTCGATGCGGGCGATGACGTCGAACGCCTCCTCGGCGCCGAGCACGACGAACGGCTCGTTGACGATCTGCTGGTGGACCTTGTTCGGGAAGTAGACGTCCAGCGAACGGCCGTTGATCGTCCACTTGCCGGTGCCGGGGACGATGCGCACGCGGGCGATCGCCTCCTTGCGGCGACCGGTGCCGTACGAGTTGCCCGTGGTGACGGGCTTACGCACAGGCGCGTCAGCGCTGGCGGTGGACTCGGTGGTGTACTCGGAAGGGAAGTCCTCGCCGGAGTATTCCTCCAGCTCGGCCTCGACCGTCTCGACACCGGTGGGCTCAGCCACGGTTCTCCTCTAAATCTTTCGCTACTACTGGGCGATCTGGGTGATCTGGAACGGCACGGGCTTCTGGGCCTGGTGCGGGTGCTCGGCGCCCGCGTAGACCTTCAGCTTCTTGGCCATCTTCCGGCCGAGGGAGTTCTTCGGCAGCATGCCCTTGACGGCCTTCTCGACGGCCTTGTCGGGCCGCTTCTCCATGAGCTCGCCGTACGAGACGGAACGCAGACCGCCCGGGTAGCCCGAGTGGCGGTACGCCTTCTTCTGCTCAAGCTTGTTGCCGCTCAGCGCGATCTTGTCCGCGTTGATGACGATGACGAAGTCACCGGTGTCGACGTGGTTGGCGAAGATCGGCTTGTGCTTGCCGCGGAGCAGGGTCGCGACGTGGCTGGCCAGCCGGCCCAGCACGACATCGGTCGCGTCGATGACGTACCACTGACGCTGGACGTCGGCGGGCTTCGGTGAGTACGTGCGCACGGTCGTAGCCTTCTTTATGCTCGCGTCTTCGGCGCTGTCGGATGCGACAGCCGCATTGGTCGGTCGGTGCGGGCACACGGCAGCCCGGACCTTCCGTCTCCTCGCTACGGGAGATGACGCCGGACGCGCCGCGCATTGGTCACGCAGGACCTATGCACACAACGAACGATTAGGTTACCCGCCCACCTGTCTGCAGGTCAAAAGACCGGTACCCGCGGAAGAGTCTACCCGACTCAGAACGGTTCGATTTCGTTTCCCTGGGACCCCTTCTTTCCCACGACCTTTCATCCCTATCGTTGTTTGCGGTATGTGGCAGACCTCTCACACCCGGCCATCCCAGCGGGGCGCTCGGCGCCGGAGCCATCTGGGTGTGTTGACCTGCCTCATGTTCGCCGTGCTGTTCACGGGGGTGCTGATCGGTCGATTGACGGACGATCCGGCGGCGGACCCCCACATCTACCTCAACGGCACCGCCCCGCCCGCCGCGGCCACGGCCAACCCCGCGCCGACCGTCGAGAAGAAGGCGTACCAGCAGCTCGAAAGCATCCCGCGCGAGGTCACGACCAACCGGCTCCCGGGCGGCGCGACCCCCAAGCCCACCGCCTCGCGCACCGACAGCCAGATCCCCGGCTCCTTCGACAGCCAGGGCGATCCCACCCAGGTGCTCGGCGGCGACCAGGACGCCGAGGTGGCGCTCATCCCCGGCCTCGCGGGCCGCGTCGTCACGCTCACGAACGCGGCCAGGGCCCGGCGCGGCTGCGGGCCGCTGCGGGTGGACTCGGGGCTGACCCGCTCGGCGCGTACGCACGCGCTGGAGATGGCCCGTACCGGCCGGCTCACCCACAACTCCCCCGGCGGCGACTCCCCCTGGGACCGCATGGAGCGCGCCGGATACCGCTACGGCGCCGCCGAGAACATCGGCGCCGGCTACAGCACGGCCGAGGAGGCGGTGCGCGGCTGGCTCGACAGCCCCGACCACCGCAGGAACATCCTCGACTGCGACCTGAGGGCCATCGGCGTGGGCGTCGCCTCCGGCCCTGACGGCCCTTGGTGGACCCAGGACTTCGGAACTCAGTGAGCCACGTCGCGGTAATGTCGCCGCATGGGTTTTCCCGAGCAGCCTGAGAACGCCCAGGAGCGCGCCCCTCGCCGGTCCCGCCGCGCTCGCCCCTTCGACGACGCCGCACCCGCGCAGCAACCGCCCCCCGGCGCCCCTGGTGGAGCCCCCGGTGCCCCCGGCGGTCCCGGCGGTCCCGGTGCCTTCGGCGGTCCCGGTGCTTTCGGCGGTCCCGGTGCTTTCGGCGCCCCTGGCGGCCCTGACGGCCCCGGCATTCCTGGCGCGCCCGGCGCGGAGGCCGCCGGCGACCCCGCTCCTGGCGCGGCCACGCAGGTCAACAGCAGGATCGGCTGGAGCCCCTACGACGAGGGGCCGCGCTCACGCGCGCCGCTGTGGTTCGCGATCGGCGGCGTGCTGGTGCTCGGCGCGCTCGGCGGCGGCATCGCCATGATGTGGAACGCGGGCGGCCCCACCAGCGCCGAGACCGCCGAGCCGCAGCGCACCTCGGCCCCGCTGCCGTCCGTGCCGCCCGGCAAGTACGGCTACGCCGAGAACCGCTCGACCGACCCCGACCCCATCTCGGTCAAGGAGGTCTTCGGCAAGAAGCGGAAGTTCACCACGTCCGGCCGCGGCTACGAGGTGACGATCACCAGCAAGGACAAGAAGTGCACCGACGGCGCGCTCGGCGACAAGCTGCAGAAGGCGCTCAAAGCCGCCAAGTGCACGCAATTCGTCCGGGCGAGCTTCCGCGACAAGGCGGGCACGGTGATCGGCACGGTCGGCCTGGCCAACCTCTCGACCGGCAAGAACGCCGGCAAGGTGGCCAAGGTCGGCGACGCGAGCAACTACGTGAAGCCGCTGACCGGTAAGGACAGTGTCACCAAGTTTCTAGGGTCGGGCAGCGGCGGGGCGCGGATCTGGACGCACGGTCACTACGCGGTCCTCGTCTGGTTCCAGAACAAGAACGGCACCAAGCCCGACGCAAAGGGACAAAAGCGCATTTCACAGGCAATTGACGACATCACGAAGGCGACAGTCTTCAAGGCTCTGGACAACCGGACGCTGACCGGCAGCCCGTTGACGTAACCCGTCTTCTGCCGTCTTAACCCCCCAAACGGGATGCCCACTGCCTCTGGGAACGCCCATACCGACGTAACGATCTCGCCTCTCTCGCTAGGCTCCCCCTATGCGTGGTCAGGAACCCGGGTCTGAACACGATCGCAAGGGCACCGGCAACACTGCCCGACCTGCGACGCCGCCGCCTAGCTTCGGCCAGACCAACGGGCGAGCCCAACCGCCGGCGCCCGCCTCCCCAGCGGAGGAGCCCGGCGACGAGACCGTGTCCGTCGTCCCCCCGATCCTCGGGTCCGTACCCACCGAGCCGCCGTCGGGGGCAGGGGGCGCCGTACAGCCGTGGGAGGTGCCGACGGACGCCGGCACACCGTACGACTGGTACGCCGACCACGCCGACGCCGACCCCCCGTCCCACACCCCCCGCCACCCCGCACCAGCCCCACCCCACTCCACCCCCGGCGCCACCCCACCTGGCCCCGGCCCCATGCAGCCCGGCTACGGCGCCGCTCGCCCCAGCGCTGACACCGCCCAGCCCGGCTACGGCGTCGCTCACCCCAGCGCTGGCACCGCCCAGCCCGACCACGGCCTCGCGCAACCTGGCCACGGCCTCGCGCAACCCGGCCATGGCGCCACTCACCTCGGCTCCGACCAGACTCATCCCGGCCTGAACCAGCCCCACCCTGGTGCCGCGCCCCCCGGCCCCGGCGCCCAGCCGCCCTCCGGCTACGGTCGCTCGCCCCACTCCGGGGCCAACCCGTACCCCGCGCCCTCCCAGGCCGCCGACGTTCCTCAACACCCGCCGACGGTGCCGTACCCGGCCCAGCCACACGCCGCCCCGCACCCAAGCGGCCCGTACACGGGACAGCAGGCCGGCGACCCCCGAACCGTCCATCCGCAGCCCACAAGCGGCCCGCACACCACCCAACCGCCCGCGATGGGGCAGGCCCCCGGCGCGGAGACCGCACACCCGCACGTCAGCGGCCCGCAGCCCATCCCCCCGCACGCCGCTTCTCCGGGTGGCACCGGACCGTACGCCGTTACCCCTCACGCTGCTCCCCCGCACGCCACTTTTCCAGGCGGCACCGAGGCACACGCCACTTCCCCTCACACCGCGTTCCCGGGTGGCGCCGAGCCGCACGCCGCTTCCCCTTACGGCGGCTCTCCGGACGCCGCTTCTCAGCAGGCCCCTGTCCCGCAGCCTGGGCAGCCGTCCGCCGACACCCCGTGGGTCGGGCCGCTCCAGGCGGACCTCCAGGGCGTGATCGGCCACCAGCCCGCCGAGGGTGCCCCCTGGCCGTCCGCCACCCCGGCGTCCGACGGCCGTCCCGCCCCGCAGCAGCCGACCGCGCAGGACCCGCCGTCCTGGCCCGTGAACCCCGGCGTACCCGGTGCGCCCCCGTGGGAGCCGCCTCCCGCCTTCACCGCCGCAGCGGCGGGCATGCCCGTATGGCCGGCCCCGCCCTCGGACCCGCACGCCATGCCCCCGTGGCCCGCCGCCACCGGCGAGCTGGTGGCCGAGCCCGACGAGCCTCAGCCCACCGCCTTCGACGCCAACGCCACCGACCCGGAGGGCACCGTTCGCCCACCCCACAGTTCCGCCGCGCCCACCCCGGACCAGCCCCAGGTACCGAGCCACCCACAACAAGGCCCCAGCGGTCCGCAGGGCCCGGGCCACGCGCAAGGACCGAGCCACCTGCAGCAAGGCCCCAGCGGCCCACAAGGCCCGGGTCACGTACAAGGGCCGAGCCACCCGCAGGGCCCAGGCTACGTACAAGGGCCGAGCCACCCGCAGGGCCCAGGCCACGTACAAGGGGTGAGTGACCCGCAAGGGCCGAGCGGCCCGCACCCCGTCCAGCGCCCCGCCGGCCTCTCGCAGCCCGCCACCGGCCTCACCGCCTACCCCGCCACCACCGCCCCGGGCATCTCCACGCCCGGCCCAGGCGCCCCTCCGCCCGCGAGCCAGAACGCCTCCGCGCCCGGACACCCCGCCTCTCCCGACGGCACCGACCCGGACGCCACCCGTCCCGGCGCTGTCCCCGTTCCTCAGGAAGGTCCTCACCGGCACCCCTCCGACGACGCCCAGCAGGGCGCGACGCCGGACGAGGACCCGCGACGGCACAGCGGCGGCCACGCGATCCCCCTCTCCGCCCCCGTGGCCGAGGCCGTGGACACCCGCCCTGCCGAGCAGCGGCAACCGTCGGACGCGCCCCTGCCGCCCCAGCCGGCCGCCCCCTCCGGAGCACCCGCGTCTCCCCACGGCGCCACGCCGCCCGAGGACACCGGCACCCCGGACGACGACCAGCCGCCCGCCACCCCCTTCGACCCGAACGCCCCCACCCCGGTCCGCCCAGCAGAGCCCGGTGACGTCCCCGTCTGGCCGCCGCTCCCGCCGGGCGCGACGGACGCGACGGACGCGACGGGCGCGACGGCCCCGCAGCGGATCCCCGACCTCCCCTTCTCCCGCGACACCTGGGGCCAGCGCCAGTCCACCAGCCTGGACCTGCCGACCCCGCCCCACGGCCTGGCGGTCACCACGGCGGGCAAGGGCACGGCCGGAGGCGGCCCGGCGTTCCCGCCGGGGGCGTTCAAGCAGGCCCCGTTCCAGATCCCGCCCCCACCCCCGCCCCCCTCAGGCGGCGGGAAGCGGGCGCTGCTGGTCACCCTGGGCGCCCTCGCCCTGGTCGGCGTCGCCACCGGCGGTTTCTTCGCCTATCAGGCGGTGAGCGACCCGGCCCCCACCACGGCCGCCGCCCGCACCGGCCCCCCGTCCGGCCAGGACGGGCAAGGTCAGGGGCAGGGCCAGGGCCAGCCCCAGCAGACCGCCGTCACCAGCGACGGCCCCGGCGCGTCCGTTCTCGACTCGGAGCAGAGCGACCCGCAGAAGCTGTCGCTGTCGGAGGCGTTCCCGAAGAAGAAGGTGAGCGCGGCGGGCACGACGTTCAAACGGGTCAAGGCCGGTATGGAGACGACCTGCGACAAGGCCGCCACCGGCGCCTTCGCCGACGCGCTGAAGGCGCAGAGCTGCACCCGCGTCCTCCGCGCCACCTACGTGGACAGCAAGAAGCGCTACGCGGTCACCACGGGCATCGCGGTCCTGCCGACCAAGGAAGCCGCCACCGCCGTCGACCAGACGAAGGACCTCGGGAAGAACGTCTGGTTCCGCCCGCTGCCCGGCCCCAAGGGCTCGGGCGGCGATCGGGTGCAGATCGCCGGCGGGTACGCGGCCGGCCTCGTCTGGGGCCGCTACATCGTCTTCAGCTACGCCACGTACGCCGACGGCCGCACCCCGGCCGACAACGAGAAGACGCTGCCGAAGGTCAGCGGCGCCTTCCGCGACGAGACCTCACTCGTCCTGGAGCGCCGCGTCACCGGCGGCTGAGGCCGCGTCGCCGGGGACCGGCAGGGTGCGCACCCGCCGCGTGGCCGCCGCCCGCGCGGCGAGCTCGGCGTCCGGCGGGTAGCCCACCTCCTCCAGGCACAGCCCGTGGGCGGGCGCGACGTGCACGCCCGAGTCGCGTACGGCCCGGACCAGCACCTGTCCGGGCCATTCCACCGGCCGCCGCCCGTCGCCGGCCGCCAGCAGCGACCCGACCAGCGCCCGCACCATCGAGTGGCAGAACGCGTCGGCCACGACGGTGGCCACCAGCACGCCGCCGGGCTCGCGCGCCCAGTCGAGCCGCCGCAGCTCCCGGATGGTCGTGGCGCCCTCGCGCTTCTTGCAGAAGGCCGCGAAGTCGTGCTCGCCGAGCAGCCGGGCCGCGGCCGCGTTGAGCGCGTCGAGGTCGAGGGGGCGGTTGTGCCAGACGATCTCGTGCCGCCGCAGCGGGTCCACTCCGCCCACCGTGTCGCACACCCGGTACGCGTACCGCCGGAACGTCGCCGAGAACCGTGCGTCAAAGCCCTCAGGAGCCACGCTGACGCGATGAACCCGTACATCGAGGGGCAGAACCCCACCCAGCCGCCGAACGAGCGCAGCGAGCCGCTCCGCCGTGCCGAGCGGCCCCCGGTTGCCGTCCAGCTCGGCGAGGGCGTCGTCCGGCACGTCCAGATGGGCGACCTGGCCGCGGGCGTGCACGCCGGCGTCCGTCCGCCCGGCCACGGTCAGCGTCACGGGCTCGCCGAGGCGCAGGATCCGGCCGAGCGCCTGTTCGAGCTCGCCCTGGACGGTACGCCGCCCGGGCTGCCGGGCCCAGCCGGAGAACTCGCTCCCGTCGTACGCGAGGTCGAGGCGGAGCCGTACCACGATGAATCCCCCTGAGAGAGCAAAGGGCCCGGCCCCCCGTGGAGGGGTCCGGGCCCGATACGTCCTGCCTGAAAGATCAGGCTTCGTCCTTCTTCTCCGCGTCCTTCTTCTCCGCGTCGCCGGCGCCCTCGGCGGCCTGAGCCTCCGGAGCCTCGGCGGTCTCGGCCTTGGGCTCCTCGGCGGCGTCGGCCTCGGCGGCCTCAGCAGCCTCGGCCTTCGGGGCCTCCTCGGTCGCCGGAGCGGCGGCCGGGGCGGCGGGGGCCTCGGTGCGGCGGGTCGTGACGGCGTTCAGCGGCTCGGTCACCAGCTCGATGATCGCCATGGGGGCGTTGTCGCCCTTACGCGGACCGATCTTGGTGATCCGGGTGTAGCCACCGGGACGCTCCGCGAACGTCGTCGCGATCTCGGTGAAGAGGTGGTGCACGACGCCCTTGTCCCTGACGACGGTCAGGACCTGGCGACGGTTGTGGATGTCGCCCTTCTTCGCCTTGGTGATCAGGCGCTCCGCGACCGGACGCAGGCGCTTGGCCTTCGCGACCGTCGTACGGATCTTGCCGTGCCGGAACAGGTCCGTCGCCAGGTTGGCCAGGATCAGCCGCTCGTGCGCCGGGCTGCCGCCAAGACGGGCACCCTTGGTGGGCTTGGGCATGGGATTCTCTCCTCGGAGTCAACCCGCCCCGGCCGTGCCAGGTACCGGAGTCGGGCCGCCAGGCCCCCTGCTTGCCAGGGGGCCCGCGCTATCAGTGTGTGATCAGTACTGCTCGGTCTCGACGTACGCGCTGTCGTCGTCGTCGTAGCCGCCGCCGGCCACCGCGCTCGGGTCGAACCCGGGCGGGGAGTCCTTGAGCGACAGCGACATCTCGTGCAGCTTCTGCTTGACCTCTTCGATCGACTTGGCGCCGAAGTTCCTTATGTCGAGCAGGTCCTGCTCGCTCCGCGCGACGAGCTCGCCCACGGTGTGGATGCCCTCGCGCTTGAGGCAGTTGTACGAGCGGACGGTGAGGTTGAGCTCCTCGATCGGCAGCGCAAGGTCGGCCGCCAGGGCGGCGTCGGTGGGCGACGGGCCGATGTCGATGCCCTCGGCCTCGACGTTGAGCTCACGGGCCAGGCCGAAGAGCTCGACGAGGGTCTTGCCGGCGGAGGCCACCGCGTCGCGGGGCTTCATGGCGGGCTTGGTCTCGACGTCGAGGATGAGCCGGTCGAAGTCGGTCCGCTGCTCGACTCGGGTGGCCTCGACCTTGTAGGTGACCTTGAGCACCGGGGAGTAGATCGAGTCGATCGGGATGCGACCGATCTCCTGGCCCGGCTGCTTGTTCTGGGCGGCGGAGACGTAGCCGCGGCCGCGCTCGACGGTCAGCTCCATCTCCAGCTTGGCCTTGCCGTTGAGCGTCGCGATGCGCAGCTCGGGGTTGTGCACCTCGACACCGGCCGGAGGCGCGATGTCGGCGGCGGTGACCTCGCCCGGGCCCTGCTTGCGCAGGTACATCACGACCGGCTCGTCGTGCTCGGAGGAGACGACCAGTTCCTTGAGGTTGAGGATGATGTCGGT
This sequence comes from Nonomuraea bangladeshensis, assembly GCF_039529455.1. NCBI lineage: Bacteria > Bacillati > Actinomycetota > Actinomycetes > Streptosporangiales > Streptosporangiaceae > Nonomuraea > Nonomuraea bangladeshensis. Next base: position 27,965 of record NZ_BAAAMV010000013.1, on the reverse strand, counting down.
GACGTCTTCCTTGACCCCGGGAACGGTCGAGAACTCGTGCAGCACGCCCTCGATGCGGATGCTCGTCACGGCCGCGCCCGGAATGGACGACAGCAGCGTGCGACGCAGCGAGTTGCCGATGGTGTAACCGAAGCCCGGCTCCAGCGGCTCGATCACGAACCGGGACCGGGTGTCGTCGAGCGACTCTTCCAGGAGAGTCGGGCGCTGAGCGATCAGCATGTGCGGGTTCTCCCCTTTTTCGTGTGGCGCCCGCTATATGACACCACTCCGATGAAAAGCGTAGCCGAGGTACGGCGAACCGCACCTCGGCCGAGGCTCACTTCGAGTAGTACTCGACGATGAGCTGCTCCTGGACCTGGGTGTCGATCTGCTGCCGGACGGGCAGCTGGTGCACCAGGACGCGGAGCTTGTCCGGCACGACGCCCAGCCAGGCCGGGATCGTGCGGTCGCCGGCCGTGGCCCGCGCGACCTCGTACGGCATGAGGTTGCGCTTGTTCTCGCGGACCTCGATGATGTCGTGCTCCCGGACCAGGTAGGACGGGATGTCGACCTTTTTGCCGTTCACCAGGATGTGCCCGTGACGGACCTGCTGGCGGGCGGCGTCGCGCGACTGGGCGAAACCGGCGCGGTAGACCACGTTGTCGAGGCGGCTCTCCAGGATCTGGAGCAGCACCTCACCGGTCTTGCCGGTCTTGCGGGAGGCTTCCTCGTAGTAGTTGTGGAACTGCTTCTCGAGGACGCCGTAGATGCGGCGGGTCTTCTGCTTCTCACGAAGCTGAAGCTGGTACTCGGACTCCTTGGGACGTCCGCGGCCGTGCTCACCCGGCGGGTAAGGACGGATCTCGATGGGGCACTTGGCGGATTCGCACTTGCTGCCCTTGAGGAAGAGCTTGGTCTTCTCGCGGCGGCACAGCTTGCAGTCCGCGCCCGTGTAACGAGCCATGTGTCTCTATCTCCTGCGCTATCTCAGACGCGGCGGCGCTTGGGCGGCCGGCAACCGTTGTGCGGAACCGGGGTGACGTCCTGGATCGAGCCCACTTCGAGGCCGGTGGCCTGCAGCGAGCGGATCGCGGTCTCACGGCCGGAGCCGGGACCCTTGACGAAGACGTCGACCTTGCGCATGCCGTGCTCCATGGCGCGGCGGGCGGCGTTCTCGGCGGCCATCTGGGCGGCGAACGGGGTGGACTTACGGGAGCCCTTGAAACCCACGTGGCCGGCGCTGGCCCAGGAGATCACGTTCCCGCTGGGGTCGGTGATCGAGACGATCGTGTTGTTGAACGTGCTCTTGATGTGGGCGTGCCCGTGAGCGACGTTCTTCTTCTCCTTGCGGCGCACCTTCTTCGGCGCGCCCTGACGGCTCTTAGGAGGCATTGTTTGCCGTTACTCCTGAGGTCTTCGGTCCAGCGGCTGCGAGGACTACTTCTTACCGGGCTTCTTCTTGCCGGCGACGGTCTTCTTCTTGCCCTTGCGGGTGCGCGCGTTGGTCTGCGTGCGCTGACCGTGCACGGGCAGGCCCTTGCGGTGCCGGATGCCCTGGTAGCAACCGATCTCGATCTTGCGACGGATGTCGGCCTGGACCTCGCGGCGCAGGTCACCCTCGATCTTGAAGTTCGCCTCGATGTAGTCACGCATCGGGACGAGCTCGGTGTCGCTGAGCTGGTGGACGCGAAGGTCCCCGCTGACACCGGTGGCCTCGAGGATCTCCTGGGCGCGGGTGCGGCCGATCCCGTAAATGTAGGTGAGAGCGATCTCCAGCCGCTTGTCGCGGGGGAGGTCGACGCCAACCAGGCGAGCCATGGTCGGGCATTCTCCTTTTCTGTGGCGGAGGTCTTGCGCCGCACTACCCCTCCCCATGCCCGGGGTGAGGGCCCCGGCCTCCGACCGGGGGTCTCCTGAACGGTTCGACCGAAAAGGCCGCCTGCTCAGGCGTGAAACGCGCTAACTGACTGGAGGCTTCTCATGCGTCGAGCCCGCTCCCGCGATCGGGGCGGACTCGGAGAAGCCTTGCGGCGACTTAGCCCTGGCGCTGCTTGTGGCGCAGGTTGTCGCAGATCACCATGACGCGACCGTGCCGGCGGATCACCTTGCACTTGTCGCAGATCTTCTTGACGCTCGGCTTTACCTTCATTGTCCTTTGTTCCTCAGACGTCTTACTTGTATCGGTAGACGATCCGCCCACGACTGAGGTCGTAGGGGCTCAGCTCAACGACAACCCGGTCGTCCGGCAGAATCCGGATGTAGTGCATCCGCATCCGTCCGCTGATGTGGGCCAGGACCTTATGGCCGTTGTCGAGCTGCACCCGGAACATGGCGTTCGGGAGCGACTCGACCACAGTGCCCTCGATCTCGATGGCGCCGTCTTTCTTGGCCAAAGAATTCCTCGCGTTTCACTGATCGGTCGTCTGAGGCTCCGGTTCACTACGCAGCCGCGACCTTCACGCTTCGGAGAGAGCGGCGATCAGCGAGGACCGCCGACGCGTGACAAGTCATAGTGAGCCGACTAAGGAGTGTACGACACCTGAGCCAAAAACGCGAAACGCGTGCCAGGTGTCCTGACACAACCATGTAAGAGTGTACCCCACCCGCACAGCCCGAAAGGCCCGCCAGGGGAGAGAGCCCGGCGGACCTTTCGGGAAGGGGACGATCAGTAGATGCGGTGCGTGGGCCCGCAGTATTTCGTGGGGCCGCCCCAGCAGGTGTAGGTGTACAGCTTCTTGATGCCCGGCTGCGACCAGGTCTCGTGGTACGAGCCGTTCCAGCCGCGATAGAAGGAGTGCCAGTTCCCGCCCGAGTAGTACTTGAACCAGACGTAGCCCTTCTTCGGCGTCGACTCCTTGCCGTACCAGTGGGTGTACACCCGGCCGCCGGACTTCCAGGTCTTGCCGTAGGTGTAGGCCTTGCGGTTGCTGGAGTAGTACTTGCCCCAGCTCTTCACCGAACTGGCCGTGGTCTGCGAGGTGGCCGCCTGGGCGGCGGGGGCGGCGAGGGTGAGGCCGGTGACGGCGATCGAGCCGGCGAGGGCGGCGGCCGCGAACAGCTTGCGCATCTTGGGTTCCTCCGGTGAGTGGTGTTGCCGACACCGCTCACGTTAGGAATCCGGACTTATCCGTACTGCGGATGAATGCACACAGTGCACTAGTGCACAAATCCCTACTGCTGCTGCTTGGGCTGGTTGTTGCCGAAGATGGTGCTGATCAGCAGGATCACGCCCCACGGGCCCATGACCCACAGCGGCCAGGGATAGACGTCACCGTTGGAGGTGGAGCTCACGATTAACCAGATCACCCAGTTGATGCCGCTGGCCATCGCCCACGCGCCCCACGCCGCCTTGATGCCCGCGTGCGCGTCGCGCTTCTTCTCGATCTCCTTCGAGACCTTGGGGCGGTTGCGGAGGTCGACCTCCGGCAGGTCGGCGGTCAGCCTGGCCAGCTCACCGTAGGTCTTGGACTTGTAGAGCTGTTCGAGCCGCTCGTTGAACTCGTCCATGGTGATGCGGCCCTGGGCCGTGTGCTCGCGGAGGACGGCGGCGACCCGGTCGCGGTCGCCGTCCGAGGCTCGCATCTCAGGGCTGTTCGCCATCCCACCACTCCCGGTTCAGTTCTGCGAGTGTCCTCCGAGGCGCGATTCGCCCCCGTCCAGGGCGGTAAGCACCCAAGGACCATTATGTGTCACGGCGACGCTGTGTTCGAAGTGCGCGGACGACTTGCCGTCCACGGTCACCACGGTCCACTCGTCGGACAGCACCCGGGTGCGCTCGGTGCCCAGGTTGACCATGGGCTCGATGGCCAGGCACATGCCCTCCTCCAGCACCGGGCCGCGCCCGGGCCGGCCGTGGTTGGCGATCCACGGGTCCATGTGCATCTCGGTGCCGATGCCGTGGCCGCCGTACTCGGGCGGGATGCCGAAGCGGCCCTGCGACTTGACGTACTTCTCGATCTCGAAGCCGATGTCGGACAGGTGCCGGCCGGGCCGCAGCGCCGCGATGCCGCGCCACATGGCCTCCTCGGTCACCCGCATCAGCTCGGTCAGCTTCGGGTCCACCTCGCCGACCGGGACCGTCACGGCCGAGTCGCCGTGCCAGCCGTCCAGGATGGCGCCGCAGTCGATGGAGATGACGTCGCCCTCGCGCAGCTTGCGGGCGTCGGTGGGGATGCCGTGGACCACCTCGTCGTTGACCGAGGCGCAGATCGTCGCGGGGAAGCCCTGGTAGCCCTTGAACGACGGGATCGCGCCCTCGTCCCTGATCGCCTTCTCGGCGATGGAGTCGAGGTCGAGCGGCGTCATCCCCGGCTCGACCGAGCGCTTCAGCAGGTCCAGCGTGCGCCCGACGACCAGCCCGGCCGCGCGCATCTTCTCCAGCTGCTCCGGCGACTTGATCTGGATGCCGTGCCGGTTCCTCTTGAACATGTTCTGCCCCCCATGGGTCTCAACGGGCCACATCGGGGGCCCAATTCCCCCACAATAGCCGCGAGGTGGCACGGAAACCCGTGCCACCTCCGCCTTGTCGATGCCGCAGCTAGCCCATGTAAGGGCTGATCGCCTCCATGGCCCGCCCGGTGACCTCCTCCACGGGGCCGGTCGCGTCGACCCCCACGAGGATGCCCTCCTCCGCGTAGTAGGAGACCAGCGGCGCGGTCTGCTCCTGGTAGACCTCCAGCCGGTGCCGGACGGTCTCCTCTTTGTCGTCGTCCCGCTGGAAGAGCACGCCCCCGCACGCGTCGCACCTGTCGTCCTTCTTGTCGTCGAAGTCGACGTGCCAGATGCGGCCGCACTGGCTGCAGGTGCGCCGGCCGGCCAGCCGCCTGACCACCTCGTCGTCGTCCACGACCAGCTCCAGGACCAGGTCGAGCGCCTGGCCCCAGTCCTTGAGCATGTCGCGCAGGATCTCCGCCTGCGCGACGTTCCTCGGGAACCCGTCGAGCAGGAAACCGTCCTGCGCGTCGGGCTCGGACAGGCGGTCGCGGACCATGGCGATGGTGACCTCGTCGGGCACCAGGTCGCCGCGGTCCATGTAGGTCTTGGCCAGCTTGCCGAGGTCCGTGCCGCCGGAGACGTTGGCACGGAAGATGTCACCTGTCGAGATCTTCGGGATGGACAGGTTCGATGCGATGTACTGGGCCTGAGTCCCCTTACCCGCTCCGGGAGGCCCCACCAGGACGAGACGCACTACCGCAGGAAGCCTTCGTAGTTACGCTGCTGCAGCTGGCTCTCGATCTGCTTAACCGTGTCCAGGCCCACGCCTACCATGATCAGGATACTCGTCCCTCCGAACGGGAAGTTCTGGCTCGCACCGGACACCGCGAGAGCGACGATCGGGACCATGGAGATGAGACCCAGATAGAGCGACCCCGGAGCCGTCAGGCGGGTGAGCACGAAGTTGAGGTACTCAGCCGTCGGGCGACCGGGGCGGATGCCCGGAATGAACCCACCGTACTTCTTCATGTTGTCGGCGACTTCAGCGGGGTTGAACGTAATCGACACGTAGAAGTACGTGAAGAAGATGATCAGCAGGAAGAACGTGGCCATGTAGATCGGCGTGTCGCCGGTGGCGAGGTTCGTCGAGATCCACCTGATGACCGCGTTGTCGCTCGTCTGGAAGAGCGAGGTCACCAGCTGCGGCAGGTAGAGCAGCGAGGACGCGAAGATCACCGGGATGATGCCGGCCTGGTTGACCTTCAGCGGGATGTAGGTCGAGGTGCCGCCGTACATCCGCCGGCCGACCATGCGCTTGGCGTACTGGACCGGGATGCGGCGCTGCGCCTGCTCGACGAAGACCACCGCGGCGATCATGAAGACGCCGACCACCATGACCACCGTGAAGGTGAAGGGGTTGGCCTTGAAGATGTTGACCAGCTCGGACGGGAAGACCGCCACGACCTGGGTGAAGATCAGGATCGACATGCCGTTGCCGACGCCGCGGTCGGTGATCAGCTCACCCAGCCACATGATGACCGAGGTGCCCGCCGTCATGATGACGACCATCGTGACGATGCTGAAGATGTCGTCAGGGTCGAGCAGCACGCTCTGCTGACAGTTCGGGAAGAGCTGACCCGTGCGGGCCAGGGCGATGAAGGCCGTCGACTGCAGGACCGCGAGGCCGATGGTCAGATAACGCGTGTACTGCGTGATCTTGGTCTGGCCGGCCTGGCCTTCCTTCTTCAGCGCCTCCAGTCGTGGAATGACCACGACGAGCAGCTGGAGAATGATGCTCGCGGTGATGTACGGCATGATGCCCAGCGCGAACACTGAAAGTTTCAGGAGGGCGCCACCGCTGAACAGCTGCACCATCCCGTAGATGTTGCCGGTCTCCTGATCAGCGCGCGCCTGGTTGAAACAGGCGGCCAGATTCTGGACGTGAACTCCCGGAGTCGGAAGAACCGAGCCGAGACGGAAAAGCGCGATGATGCCCAGCGTGAAGAGCAACTTCTTGCGCAGGTCCGGCGTCCGGAACGCCCGGGTAAACGCGGTCAGCACGGTCCCTCCTGCGCGCCTATGAGGCGAATTGAGTATGCGATGGTGCGGGGATCTGCCATCTGAGTCTCATTGTCAGAACGAGCCGGACAGAAGCCTGCCGTCTCGCGAACTCTAACGCACTACGGGCGTGGGAGCCCATTGTCAGGGCCCCCACGCCTCGTCATAGCGTTACTACAGCTCGGTAACGGAGCCACCGGCGGCGGCGATCTTCTCCTTCGCCGCGGACGAGAAGGCGTGCGCCTGCACGTTGACCGCGACGGAGATCTCACCGGTGCCGAGGACCTTCACGAGCTGGTTCTTGCGAACAGCACCCTTGGCGACCAGCGCCTCGACGGTGACCTCGCCACCCTCGGGGAACAGCTCACCGATCCGGTCCAGGTTGACGACCTGGTAGGTCGTCTTGAACAGGGCGTTGGAGAAGCCCTTGAGCTTCGGCAGACGCCTCTGCAGCGGCACCTGGCCACCCTCGAAGCCCGGGAGCATCGTGGTGCGGGCGTGCGTGCCCTTGGTGCCCCGACCGGCCGTCTTGCCCTTGGACGCCTCGCCGCGACCCTTGCGGATCTTGGACTTGTTGGCGCCCGGAGCCGGACGGAGGTCGTGAATCTTGAGCGGAGCCTTGTCAGTCATGACTAGTCGACCTCTTCCACCTCGACGAGGTGCGTCACCACGGAGACCATCCCGCGAATCTCGGGACGGTCCTCCTTGACGACGACGTCGCCGATTCGCTTCAGGCCAAGCGAACGCAGCGAGTCACGCTGGTTCTGCTTGCCACCGATCTTCGAGCGAACCTGAGTGATCTTCAGGCGTGCCATGACTAGCTCACCGCCTTAGCGGCCGCGGCCTCCGCCAGGCCCTCGCGCTGAGCCTTGAGCATGGCGGCCGGAGCCACGTCCTCGATCGGCAGGCCACGGCGGGCGGCGATCTCCTCGGGGCGCGAAAGGCCCTTCAGCGCGGCCACGGTGGCGTGCACGATGTTGATCGGGTTGTCGGAGCCGAGCGACTTCGACAGGACGTCGTGGATGCCGGCGCACTCCAGCACCGCGCGCACCGGGCCACCGGCGATGACGCCGGTACCGGCCGAGGCCGGACGCAGGAAGACGACACCGGCCGCCTCCTCGCCCTGCACGGTGTGCGGGATGGTGCCCTGGATGCGGGGCACCTTGAAGAAGTGCTTCTTGGCCTCTTCGACGCCCTTGGCGATGGCCGCGGGCACTTCCTTGGCCTTGCCGTAGCCGACGCCGACCAGGCCGTTGCCGTCACCGACGACGACGAGGGCGGTGAAGCTGAAGCGACGACCACCCTTCACGACCTTGGCCACTCGGTTGATCTTCACTACGCGCTCGATGTACGAGACGCCCTTGTCGGCGGCGCCACCGCGGCGATCGTCACGACGGTCCCGCCGCTCGCCACCGGTGCCGCCACCGCGACGCGGAGCTGCAGCCATCAGTGGTTCCTCATCTCAGCATTTGCGGTCATCAGAATTCGAGCCCACCTTCGCGGGCGCTGTCCGCCAGCGCGGCGATGCGCCCCGCGTAGCGGTTGCCACCGCGGTCGAAGACGACCTTGGTGATCCCGGCTTCCTTGGCCCGCTGAGCGAGGAGCTCGCCGACCTTCTTCGCCTTCTCGGTCTTGTCCGCCTCCAGCGTGCGCAGCGAGGGGTCCATGGTGGACGCGCTCACCAGCGTGTGGCCGACGGAGTCGTCCACGATCTGGACGAACATGTGACGGGTCGAGCGGTTGACGACCAGGCGCGGACGCTCGGCCGTACCGACGACGAACTTGCGGACGCGGCGGTGACGGCGGGCCCGCGAGACGGTGCGGGCAGCCGTGTGCTTGCTGAACGCAGTCTTCGGAGCCATGCCTACTTACCAGCCTTTCCGACCTTGCGGCGGATCTGTTCGCCCTGGTAGCGCACGCCCTTGCCCTTGTACGGGTCAGGCTTGCGCAGCTTGCGGATGTTCGCGGCGACCTCGCCGACCTTCTGCTTGTCGATGCCGTCCACGTGGAACAGCGTCGGCTTCTCGACGCGGAAGGTGACGCCCTCGGGGGCGTCCACGATGACCGGGTGGCTGAAGCCCAGGGAGAACTCCAGCTGCGTCGGGCCCTTGGCCTGGACGCGGTAACCGACGCCGACGATCTCCAGGGACTTCGAGTAGCCCTGGGTCACGCCCTGCACCATGTTGGCGATGAGCGTGCGCGAGAGGCCGTGCAGGGCACGGACCTTGTTCTCGTCGTTGGGACGGGTGACGGCGATGGAGCCGTCGTCGTCGCGACCCACCTGGATGGGCTCCGCGACGTTGTGAGTAAGCGTGCCCTTAGGGCCCTTCACCTGAACGCTCTGGCCGTCGATCGTGATGTCCACGCCACTGGGCACAGGGATGGGCAGCCGTCCGATACGCGACATGCTGGGTTCCTCCCCTCTACCAGACGTAGGCGAGGACTTCCCCGCCCACGCCACGCTTGCCGGCCTGCTTGTCGGTCATGAGGCCGTGGGACGTCGAGATGATCGCGACGCCCAGCCCGCCCAGGACTCGAGGCAGATTGTCCTTCTTCGCATAGACCCGCAGGCCGGGCTTGGAAACCCGGCGCAGACCCGCGAGCGACCGCTCACGGGTCGGCCCGAACTTGAGCTCCACGACAAGGTTCTTGCCAACCTTGGCGTCCTCGACGGTCCAGGCCTGGATGTAGCCCTCCTGCTGGAGGATCTCGGCGATGTGCGCCTTGATCTTCGAGTACGGCATCGACACGCTGTCGTGGTACGCCGAATTCGCGTTGCGCAGACGCGTGAGCATGTCTGCGATCGGGTCGGTCATCGTCATGGCCAGTGGCCTTCCTCGCCGCGGTTTCCAGTCGGCCAAGCAGCGCTCTGCCGGTGGACCTTCGGCGTGGTCACGGACGCCCGCACCGGGCGTCCTGATCCTTGTACTACGAAAATATGAGTGCCTGGTGAGCGGCACAGCCGCCCACCAGGTTACCTACCAGCTCGACTTGGTGATGCCGGGCAGCTCGCCACGGTGCGCCATCTCGCGGAAGCACACGCGGCAGAGCCCGAACTTCCTGTAGACGGCGCGGGGACGGCCGCACCGCGAGCACCGGGTGTAGGCCCGGACCTCGAACTTCTGCTTGCGCCCCGCCTTGGCGATCAGCGACTTCTTCGCCATTGGATCAGGCCTCCTTGAACGGGAAGCCGAGGAGCTTCAGCAGCGCCCGGCCCTGGTCGTCGTTGGTCGCGGTGGTCACGATCGTGATGTCCATGCCGCGCGGCCGGTCGACCTTGTCCTGGTCGACCTCGTGGAACATGACCTGCTCGGTCAGACCGAAGGTGTAGTTCCCGTTGCCGTCGAACTGCTTGGGCGAAAGGCCGCGGAAGTCACGGATACGGGGCAGCGCGAGCGCGAGCAGCCGGTCCAGGAACTCCCACATGCGGTCGCCGCGCAGCGTGACGTGCGCGCCGATCGGCATGCCCTCACGCAGCTTGAACTGCGCGATGGACTTGCGGGCCCGGACGACGGCCGGCTTCTGGCCGGTGATCACGGTGAGGTCGCGAACGGCGCCCTCGATCAGCTTGGAGTCGCGAGCCGCCTCGCCGACACCCATGTTGACCTTGATCTTGACCAGGCCGGGGGTCTGCATGACGTTCTTGATGTCGAACTGCTCGCGCAGCTGCGCCGCGATCTCCTCGCGGTACTTCGTCTTGAGCCGGGGCGTCGGGCGCTCGGTCTCAGTGGTCGTGGCAGTCATCAGCTGTCCTCACCCGTCTTCTCGTCGGCCTTCTTCTCGTCGGCCTTCTTGTCGGCGGGCTTGTCGTCCTTGAGCCTCTTCACGTTCGAGACGTGGATGGGGCCCTCCATGGTCTGCACGCCGCCCGTCTTGGCGCCGCGCGGACCCTGGTGGGTCTCCTTCGCGTGCTTCTTGATCATGTTGACGCCCTCGACGACCACACGGTCCTCGCCCGGGAGCGCGGCGATGACCCGGCCCTTGGCGCCCTTGTCCTTGCCGGCGATGACCTCGACCAGGTCACCCTTCTTCACATGCAGCTTCGGCATTACAGCACCTCCGGGGCGAGCGAGATGATGCGCATGAACTTCTTGTCACGCAGCTCGCGGCCGACCGGGCCGAAGATACGAGTGCCACGAGGGTCACCGCTGTCCTTGATGATGACGGCGGCGTTCTCGTCGAAGCGGATGTAGGAGCCGTCGGGCCGGCGCCGCTCCTTGACCGTGCGGACGATGACGGCCTTGACCACGTCGCCCTTCTTGACGCCCGTGCTGCCCGGCAGCGCGTCCTTGACAGTGGCGACGATCACGTCGCCGATACCGGCGTAGCGTCGGCCCGAGCCGCCGAGCACACGGATGCAAAGGATCTCCTTCGCGCCCGTGTTGTCGGCGACCTTGAGCCGCGACTCCTGCTGGATCACGTTAACTCCTGTTAGTCGCGCCGGTTCTCATCGCTGAGCCTGGCGGAACCTGATGTTGTCTTGTTCCCACGGCCACAGCCCCGCTGGGGCCGCACCGCAGGCGACGCGAGGCCCCGGAGGACCCCGCGTCCTTGGACGCCGTCATGGGGGCTCTGGAGAGCCCCCACGGGGCGCGGTATATGCGAGAGGGCCTTACTTGGCCTTCTCGAGGATCTCCACAACCCTCCACCGCTTGGTGGCGGAGAGGGGGCGGGTCTCCATCAGCAGCACGCGGTCGCCGACGCCGCAGGCGTTGGCCTCGTCGTGCGCCTTGTACTTGGTCGTCCGGCGGATGACCTTGCCGTACAGGCGGTGCTTGACGCGGTCCTCGACGGCGACGACGACGGTCTTGTCCATCTTGTCGCTGACGACGAGGCCCTCGCGCACCTTGCGGAAGTTCCGCTGGGTGCCCTCGGCCTCGGCCGCGCCGGCCTCGGTGCTGGTGGTGGTCTCGTCAGCCATCGCTCGACTCCTTCTCGACCGTGACGATGCCGAGCTCCCGCTCGCGCATCACGGTGTAGATACGGGCGATCTCGCGGCGGACGGCCCGCAGCCGCCCGTGGCTCTCCAACTGACCGGTCGCCGCCTGGAAGCGGAGGTTGAACAGCTCCTCCTTCGCCTCCTTCAGCTTCTGGACCAGGGTGTCCTGGTCCTCGAGCCGCAGCTCGCCGGCGGTCAGGCCCTGTGCCATCACGCCTCACCCACTTCACGCTTAACGATCTTGCACTTCATCGGGAGCTTGTGGATCGCACGCTGAAGCGCCTCGCGAGCGATCGGCTCCGCCACGCCGGACAGCTCGAACATCACGCGTCCGGGCTTGACGTTGGCGATCCACCACTCAGGCGAACCCTTACCGGAACCCATGCGGGTCTCGGCCGGCTTCTTCGTGAGCGGACGGTCGGGGTAGATGTTGATCCACACCTTGCCGCCACGGCGGATGTGACGGGTCATGGCGATACGAGCCGACTCGATCTGGCGGTTGGTCACGTAGGAGTGCTCAACGGCCTGAATGCCGAACTCGCCGAACACGACCCTGGTGCCGCCCTTGGCGGCTCCGCTGCGGTCGGGCCGGTGCTGCTTGCGGTGCTTGACCCTGCGCGGGATCAGCATGGTCAGCTCCCTTCAGCACCCGGCTGCGCGGCCGGGCCGGTCTCGGGGGCGGCCTGCGCGGCCGCCTCGGTGCGGGGGGCGCGGCCGCCGCGACGTGCGCGGTCGCCGCCACGGCGCGGACGGTCGCCGCCACCGCGACGGTCGTCACGCTCACGGCGCTGGCCGGCCCGGGCGCCGGCGGCAGCCGCCTCGCGCTCGGCGCGGCTGGTCGGAGCCTCGCCCTTGTAGATCCAGACCTTCACGCCGATGCGGCCGAAGGTAGTGCGGGCCTCGTAGAAGCCGTAGTCGATGTCCGCGCGGAGGGTGTGCAGCGGCACGCGGCCCTCGCGGTAGAACTCCGACCGGGACATCTCGGCGCCGCCCAGACGACCGGAGCACTGGACACGGATGCCCTTGGCGCCGGACTTCATGGCCGACTGCATCGCCTTGCGCATGGCGCGGCGGAACGAGACACGGCTGGACAGCTGCTCGGCCACGCCCTGCGCGACGAGCTGCGCGTCGATCTCCGGGTTCTTGACCTCGAGGATGTTGAGCTGGACCTGCTTCTTGGTCAGCTTCTCCAGGTCACCGCGGATGCGGTCGGCCTCGGCGCCGCGACGGCCGATCACGATGCCGGGACGCGCGGTGTGGATGTCCACCTGCACGCGGTCCGTGGTGCGCTCGATCTCGACCTTGGAGATGCCGGCCCGCTCCATGCCCTTCTGGAGCATGCGGCGGATCGACACGTCCTCGGCGACGTAGGACTTGTACAGCTTGTCGGCGTACCACCGGCTCTTGAAGTCGGTCGTGATGCCGAGGCGGAACCCGTGCGGGTTAACCTTCTGGCCCACTATCGGGTCCTTCCCTTCGGCTCGCGGGACTCCACGATCACGGTGATGTGGCTCGTCCGCTTGTTGATCCGATAGGCACGACCCTGTGCACGCGGGCGGAACCGCTTCAGCGTCGGGCCCTCGTCGACCCAGGCCCGGCTGACGACGAGCGTCTGCGGGTCGAGGTCGAAGTTGTGCTCGGCGTTCGCCATGGCGCTGCTGAGCACCTTGTAGATCGGCTCGCTCGCCGACTGGGGAGCGAACTGCAGCACGGCCTGCGCCTCCGAAGCGGGCAGCCCGCGAATGAGGTCCACCACACGGCGGGCCTTCTGGGGCGTGACGCGGACGAACCGCGCCTGAGCCCTGGCTTCCATCGCTTACTCCTCTGAATGCTTCTGAAGGCGTCTATCGCCGGCTGCGCCGGTCTTCCTTGACGTGGCTGCGGAACGTCCGCGTCGGGGCGAACTCTCCGAGCTTGTGGCCGATCATCGACTCGGTGACGAACACCGGGACGTGCTTACGGCCGTCGTGCACGGCGATCGTGTGCCCGAGCATGTCGGGAACGATCATGGAGCGCCGCGACCACGTCTTGATGACGTTCTTGGTGCCCTTCTCGTTCTGGGCGTCCACCTTCTTCTGCAGGTGGTCGTCCACGAAGGGACCCTTCTTAAGGCTACGTGGCATTTCGGCTGCTCCTACCGCTTCTTCCTCTTGCTGCGACGCCGGATGATCAGCCGGTCGCTGGCCTTGTTCGCCTGGCGGGTGCGGCCCTCGGGCTTGCCCTTCGGGTTCACCGGGTGGCGACCACCGGAGGTCTTGCCCTCACCACCACCGTGCGGGTGGTCGACGGGGTTCATCGCGACACCGCGGACGGTGGGGCGCTTGCCCTTCCACCGCATACGGCCGGCCTTGCCCCAGTTGATGTTGGCCTGCTCGGCGTTGCCGACCTGGCCGACCGTCGCCCGGCAGCGCACGTCGACCATGCGCATCTCACCGGACGGCATACGCAGGGTGGCGTACTGGCCTTCCTTGGCGAGCAGCTGGATCTGGGCGCCGGCGGAGCGACCGAGCTTGGCGCCGCCGCCCGGACGGAGCTCCACCGCGTGGATGAAGGTACCGGTCGGGATGTTGCGCAGCGGCAGGCAGTTGCCCGTCTTGATGTCGGCCGCGGGGCCGTTCTCGATGCGGTCGCCCTGCTTGAGGCCCGTCGGCGCGATGATGTAGCGCTTCTCACCGTCGGCGTAGTGCAGCAGAGCGATGTTGGCGGTGCGGTTGGGGTCGTACTCGATGTGAGCGACCTTCGCCGGGATGCCGTCCTTGTCATGCCTACGGAAGTCGATGATCCGGTAGGCGCGCTTGTGGCCGCCGCCCTGGTGGCGTGCGGTCACCCGGCCGTGCACGTTGCGGCCGCCCTTGTTGTGAAGGGGCGCAAGCAGCGACTTCTCGGGCTCGCTGCGAGTGATCTCGGAGAAGTCCGAGACACTCGATCCGCGGCGACCGGGAGTCGTCGGCTTGTATTTACGGATGCCCATCTTTTTCGTTCATCCTTCGTCGGTTACATGGATGAGCCCGCCGCACGAGCGTGCGGCGGTCTCACCCCGCGGACCTCGGGGGCCCGCTCTATCTTCTGGCTGCTAGCCGATCTGACCGAAGATGTCGATCCGATCGCCCTCGACCAGGCTCACGATCGCGCGCTTGGTGTCGGGACGCTTGCCGTAGCCGGTGCGGGTGCGCTTGCGCTTGCCCTGCCGGTTGATCGTGTTCACGCTGGTGACCTTGACCCCGAAGATCTGCTCGACGGCGATCTTGACCTGGGTCTTGTTCGCGGTCTTCTTCACCAGGAACGTGTACTTGTTGTTCTCGTCGATCAGGCCGTAGCTCTTCTCGGAGACGACCGGCTTGATGATGACGTCGCGCGGGTCGGCGATCTTGTCCATCAGGCCTCTTCCTTCCCGCTGTTGCTCAGGCGAGCGACGACCTGGTCGTAGGCCTCCTGGGTGAAGACCACGTCGTCGTGCACGAGCACGTCGTAGGTGTTGAGCTGCCCGGAGTCCAGCAGGTGGACCTCGGGGGCGTTGCGCAGGCTCAGCCAGGTCAGCTCGTCGGCCTCGTCGACCACGACGAGGACGCGCGGAGCCTGGGTGATCTTGCGCAGGGCCTCCAGCGCCGACTTGGTCTTCGGGGTCTCCCCCGTGACCAGCGAGCTGACCACGTGCACGCGGCCGCCGCTCGCGCGGTCGGACAGCGCGCCGCGCAGCGCGGCGGACTTCATCTTCTTGGGCGTGCGCTGGGAGTAGTCGCGCGGCACGGGGCCGTGGACGACGCCACCGCCGGCGAACTGCGGCGCGCGGGTCGAGCCCTGACGGGCGCGGCCGGTGCCCTTCTGGCGGTACGGCTTCTTGCCGCCGCCGGAGACCTCACCACGGGTCTTGGCCTTGTGGGTGCCCTGCCGGCGAGCGGCGAGCTGGGCCACGACCACCTGGTGGATCAGCGGAACGTTGACCTTGGCCCCGAAGATGTCCTCGGGGAGGTCGACGGTGCCGGTCTTCGCGCCGCTGGCGTCGAGGACGTCAATAGTGGTGCTCACTTGGCAGCCCCCTTCTTGGCAGCGGTACGGACGAGGACCAGGCTGCCGTTGGCGCCGGGAATCGCACCCTTGATGAGGATGAGACCCTTCTCGGCGTCCACGGCGTGAACCTTGAGGCTCTGCACGGTGGTGCGGACGTTGCCCATCCGGCCAGCCATGCGCAGACCCTTGAAAACGCGGCCCGGGGTGGCGCAGCCACCGATGGAACCCGGCGAGCGGTGCTTGCGCTGCGTACCGTGCGACGCGCCCAGACCACCGAAGCCGTGCCGCTTCATGACACCGGCGAAGCCCTTGCCCTTGCTCTTGCCCGTCACGTCGACGAACTGGCCGGCCTCGAAGGTGTCGGCCAGCAGCTCCTGGCCGATGGTGTAGTCGCTCGCGTCGTCGGTGCGGATCTCCGCGAAGTAACGGCGCGGGGTGATGTCGTGCTTGCGCAGGTAGTCGCCGAGCGGCTTGTTGACCTTCCGGGGGTCGACCTGCCCGTAGCCGAGCTGGACGGCGGTGTAGCCGTCCTTCTCCGCGGTGCGGACCCGGGTCACCACGCACGGACCGGCCTCGACCACGGTCACCGGTACGATCCGGTTGTCCGCGTCGAAGACCTGGGTCATGCCGAGCTTCTTGCCCAGGACGCCCTTGATCGTCTTAGCCATGTCAGTGCGTTCCCTCAGAGCTTGATCGAAATGTCGACACCCGCGGGGAGGTCGAGCCGCATGAGCGAGTCGACCGTCTTGGGGGTCGGGTCGATGATGTCAATCAGCCGCTTGTGCGTGCGCATCTCGAAGTGCTCGCGGCTGTCCTTGTACTTGTGCGGCGAGCGGATGACGCAGTACACGTTCTTCTCGGTCGGCAGCGGCACCGGGCCCGCGACCTTCGCGCCAGTCCGCGTCACCGTCTCGACGATCTTCTTGGCCGAGCTGTCGATGACCTCGTGGTCATAGGCCTTAAGCCGGATGCGGATCTTCTGTCCCGCCATAGTGGCCTCGGTGTCCTTCGCTGTCGTCTGAAAAAGTATCGTGCGGCCTGTTGCCGCTATGTCAGTGCAGGTCGATGCCTGCTTTGACCCCACGAGGCAGACGTAGTCGATCTGCCTTTTCTTCCGTGATCCGGCAGTGACTTCGGTCACTGGGGCCGAATTCACTGCTGGATCACGGCGCCTTTTGCGCGAGGTCCACGTGGAACGGCGGTCGGGCCCGGGATTCGGGGCCCGACCGCCGCCCCCACGGTCTGGCTACTTGATGATCTTCGTGACCCGACCGGCGCCGACGGTGCGGCCACCCTCACGGATCGCGAACTTCAGGCCTTCCTCCATGGCGATGGGCTGGATCAGCTCAACGCGCATCTCGGTGTTGTCGCCCGGCATGACCATCTCGGTGCCCTCGGGGAGGTTCACCACGCCGGTCACGTCCGTCGTACGGAAGTAGAACTGCGGGCGGTAGTTGTTGAAGAACGGCGTGTGCCGGCCGCCCTCGTCCTTGGACAGGATGTAGACCTGGCCCTCGAACTCGGTGTGCGGGGTGGTCGTGCCCGGCTTGATGATGCACTGGCCGCGCTCGACGTCGTCGCGCTTGATGCCGCGGAGCAGCAGGGCGGCGTTGTCACCGGCGTGACCCTCGTCGAGCATCTTGTTGAACATCTCGATGCTGGTGACGGTGGTCGTCGTCTTCTCCGGCTTGATGCCGATGATGTCGACCTGCTCGTTGACCTTGACGATGCCGCGCTCGATACGGCCGGTGACGACCGTGCCGCGACCGGTGATCGAGAAGACGTCCTCGACCGGCATGAGGAACGGCTTCTCCGTCTCACGCGGCGGCTCGGGGACGTTCTCGTCCACGGCGTTCATGAGCTCGATGATGCTGTCGGCCCACTTCTCGTCGCCCTCGAGGGCCTTGAGCGCGGACACACGCACCACGGGCAGGTCGTCGCCGGGGAACTCCTGCGCCGACAGCAGCTCGCGGACCTCGAGCTCGACGAGCTCCAGGATCTCCTCGTCGTCCACCATGTCGGACTTGTTGAGGGCCACGACGATGTAGGGGACGCCGACCTGGCGGGCCAGGAGGACGTGCTCCTTCGTCTGCGGCATCGGGCCGTCGGTGGCGGCGACCACGAGGATGGCGCCGTCCATCTGAGCGGCACCGGTGATCATGTTCTTCACGTAGTCGGCGTGACCGGGGCAGTCCACGTGGGCGTAGTGGCGCTTCTCGGTCTGGTACTCGACGTGCGCGATGGAGATCGTGATGCCGCGAGCCTTCTCCTCCGGCGCCTTGTCGATCTTGTCGAACGGGGTCGCCTTGTTGAGCTCGGGGTAACGGTCGTGAAGCACCTTGGTGATCGCCGCGGTCAGCGTGGTCTTGCCGTGGTCGATGTGTCCAATGGTGCCGATGTTCATGTGCGGCTTGGTCCGCTCGAACTTGGCCTTGCCCACTGGTTCTCTCCTTAGAGAATCTGACTGACTTTCGTCTACACACTCGGGCCCGGGAGAACCCAGACCCCTAGGCGGCGGGGTGGCTCGCACCACCCCGCCAGGGACCGGAACTACTCGCCCCGGGCCTTCGCGACGATCTCCTTGGCGATGCCCGGAGGCACCTCCGCGTAGGAGTCGAACTGCATGCTGTAGCTCGCGCGCCCCTGCGTCTTGCTACGCAGGTCGCCCACGTAGCCGAACATCTCAGACAGCGGCACGAGCGCCTGGACGACACGGGCGCCGGCCCGCTCGTCCATCGCCTGGATCTGCCCGCGGCGACCGTTGAGGTCACCGATGACATCACCCATGTAGTCCTCGGGCGTGGTGACCTCGACGGCCATCATCGGCTCGAGAAGAACGGCGTCCGCCTTGCGCGCGGCCTCCTTGAAGGCCATCGAGCCGGCGATCTTGAAGGCCATTTCCGAGGAGTCGACGTCGTGCGCGGCACCGTCCTGGAGCGTCACCTTCACGCCCACCATCGGGTAGCCGGCCAGCACGCCGAACTCGGCGGCCTCCTGAGCGCCCGCGTCGACCGACGGGATGTACTCCCTCGGGACACGGCCACCCGTGACCTTGTTCTCGAACTCGTAGCCGTCGTTGCCCTCGCCGAGCGGCTCGAGGTCGATGATCACCCGCGCGAACTGACCGGAACCACCGGTCTGCTTCTTGTGGGTGTAGTCGACCTTCTCCACCTTGCGGCGGATGGTCTCGCGGTAGGCGACCTGCGGGCGGCCGACGTTGGCCTCGACCTTGAACTCGCGACGCATCCGGTCGACGAGGATCTCCAGGTGAAGCTCGCCCATGCCCCAGATGACCGTCTGACCGGTCTCCTCGTCACGGCGGACCTGGAAGGACGGGTCCTCCTCGGCCAGCCGCTGGATCGCGGTGGACAGCTTCTCCTGGTCGCCCTTGGTCTTGGGCTCGATCGCGACGTTGATGACCGGGGCCGGGAACGTCATCGACTCGAGCACGACCTGGTTGGACGGGTCGGACAGGGTGTCGCCGGTCGTGGTGTCCTTCAGACCCATGACCGCGACGATCTGACCAGCGATCGCCGACGGGCGCTCCTCGCGCTTGTTGGCGTGCATCTGGTAGATCTTGCCGATCCGCTCCTTCTTGCCCTTCACAGAGTTGATGACCTGTGAACCGGACTCGAGCGTGCCCGAGTAGATGCGGATGTAGGTGATCTTGCCCAGGTGCGGGTCGCTGGCGATCTTGAAGGCCAGGGCCGAGAAGGGCTCGGCCGGGTCCGCGTGCCGCTCGATGACCTTGTCCTCGTTGCCGACCGCGTGGCCCTTGAAGGCCGGGATGTCGGTCGGCGCCGGAAGGTAGGCGACGATGGCGTCGAGCAGGGGCTGCACGCCCTTGTTCTTGAACGCGGTGCCGCACAGCACCGGGTTGATGGCGCTGGCCAGCGTCGCGCGGCGCAGGGCCGCGACCAGCTGCTCCTCGGAGGGCTCGGTGCCCTCGAGGAAGAGCTCCATCAGCTCGTCGTCGTTCTCGGCGACCGTCTCGATGAGGCGGTCGCGCCACTCACGGGCCGCGTCGGCGTGGTCGGCCGGGATGTCGACGGTGTCGTACATCTCGCCCTTGGCCGCCTCGGCGCTCCAGAGCAGGGCCTTCATCTTGATCAGGTCGATGACGCCCTTGAAGTCGGCCTCGACGCCCAGCGGGAGCTGGATGACGGCCGGCGTGGCGCCCAGACGGCTGACCATCATGTCGACGCAGCGGTGGAACTCCGCGCCGACCCGGTCCATCTTGTTCACGAAACAGATGCGCGGGACGTTGTAGCGGTCCGCCTGGCGCCACACCGTCTCTGACTGGGGCTCAACACCGGCGACGCCGTCGAACACGGCGACCGCGCCGTCGAGGACGCGGAGCGAACGCTCCACCTCGATGGTGAAGTCGACGTGACCCGGGGTGTCGATGATGTTGATCGTGTGACCGATCCACTCGCAGGTCGTCGCGGCAGACGTGATGGTGATGCCGCGCTCCTGCTCCTGCTCCATCCAGTCCATGGTGGCTGCGCCCTCGTGGACTTCACCGAGCTTGTAGTTGATGCCGGTGTAGAACAGGATGCGCTCGGTCGTGGTGGTCTTGCCCGCGTCGATATGGGCCATGATCCCGATGTTGCGGACCTTGGCCAGGTCAAGAGCGGTCGTAGCGGCCACTGTAACTCGCGTCCTCGTCGTCTCGTCGGACCCGCCGGGTTACCAGCGGTAGTGGGCGAAGGCCTTGTTGGACTCGGCCATCTTGTGGGTGTCCTCGCGCTTCTTGACGCTCGCCCCGAGGCCGTTGCTGGCGTCGAGGAGCTCGTTCATGAGGCGCTCGGTCATGGTCTTCTCGCGGCGGGCGCGGGAGTACTGCACCAGCCAGCGCAGGGCCAGGGTGGTGCTGCGCGCGGCGCGCACCTCGACCGGCACCTGGTAGGTCGCGCCACCGACGCGGCGGCTGCGGACCTCGAGGGTGGGCTTGACGTTGTCGAGCGCGCGCTTCAGGGTGACGACCGGGTCGTTGCCGGTCTTCTCCCTGCAGCCCTCGAGGGCGCCGTACACGATCGACTGGGCGATGGAACGCTTGCCGTCGAGGAGGACCTTGTTGATCAGAGCGGTAACCAGGGGCGAGCTGTAGACCGGGTCGGCCATGAGCTGCCGACGGCCAGGAGAACCCTTACGAGGCATTGTTAGCTCTTCTCCTTCTTCGCGCCGTAGCGGCTGCGGGCCTGCTTGCGGTTGCGGACACCCTGGGTGTCCAGCGAACCGCGGATGATCTTGTAGCGAACACCAGGCAGGTCCTTCACACGACCGCCACGCACGAGCACGATGGAGTGCTCCTGAAGGTTGTGACCCACACCGGGGATGTAAGCCGTGACCTCGATGCCGTTCGTGAGCCGAACGCGGGCCACCTTGCGCAGTGCCGAGTTGGGCTTCTTCGGAGTCGTGGTGTAAACGCGCTGGCAGACGCCGCGCCGCTGCGGACTCCCCTTGAGGGCAGGAGTCTTGGTCTTGGAGACCTTGTCCTGCCGGCCCTTGCGGACCAACTGCTGAATAGTGGGCACTGCCACTCCGTTTCGTGCCTTGGCCGGTGTCACGTCATTGGTGGTGCTTTTCGCAGGCACTGCCGGTGTCATGACCTGCTGATTTTCTCCGTCCCGGTGCCCCCGCGCTCGGGCGTGTCGCGTTGTTCACGCAGACTTCCCGCGAGGTTTACGAGCCGGAAGACCGTCCTGCGCTTGTCATGAGCGCACGGTCGAGAGCCCGCATGAGAACGGGCACGATGCTCAAGACTACCCAGGCCCGAGCGACACGTCAAAACGGCGCAGCATGACCAGCAAGCCATGCTGCTCCGGGTCGTCGGGGCCCTGCTTCATCAGGCGTCTCGCATGCGGCCCGTCCCACAGCTCCCGGGTAATGATATAGGCCCTGACGAGCTCTCGTTCGCGGTACGGCGAACCGTCACCGTACCGCGACCGGAAACGACGCCCCCGCGGGCCTGAGCGCCCCGGAGAAGCGACGCGCCCGGGCCCCTCGGCAGAGGGGCCCGGGCGCGCCGTACGTCGCGGATTTACCGGTTGTACTGGCCGAAGTCGTACTCCTCCAGCGGCACGGCCTCGCCGCTGCCGGTGCCGAAGGTGTAGTCGGCCGCCGAGCCGTCGTAACCGCCGACGGTGTACATGGCAGCCTTGGCCTCCTCGGTCGGCTCCACCCGGATGTTGCGGTATTGGGGCATGCCCGTGCCGGCCGGGATGAGCTTACCGATGATGACGTTCTCCTTCAGGCCCAGGAGCGAGTCGGACTTGGCGTGGATCGCCGCGTCCGTCAGGACCCTGGTGGTCTCCTGGAAGGAGGCCGCCGACAGCCACGACTCGGTGGCCAGCGAGGCCTTGGTGATGCCCATGAGCACCGGACGGCCCGCGGCCGGGCTGCCGCCCTCGGCCACCGTCTCGCGGTTCATCTGCTCGAACCTCGGCCGCTCGACGAGCTCGCCGGGCAGCAGGTCGGTGTCGCCGGACTCCAGGACGTTGACCCGCTTGAGCATCTGCCTGACGATGATCTCGATGTGCTTGTCGTGGATCGACACACCCTGCGAGCGGTAGACCTGCTGGACCTCCGCCACCAGGTGCAGCTGCACGGCCCGCGGGCCGAGGATGCGCAGCACCTCGTTGGGGTTGACCGCACCGGCCACGAGCTGGGTGCCGACCGAGACGCGGTCGCCGTCCTGCACGAGCAGGCGCGAACGCATCGAGACCGGGTAGGCGATCTCCTCCGAGCCGTCGTCCGGAGTGATGACGATCTTCCTGGTCTTGTCGGTCTCGTCGATCCTCGCCCGGCCCTCGGCCTCGGAGATCGGGGCGACACCCTTGGGGATGCGCGCCTCGAACAGCTCCGTGACACGGGGCAGACCGTGGGTGATGTCGGCGCCCGCCACACCACCGGTGTGGAAGGTCCGCATCGTCAGCTGCGTGCCGGGCTCACCGATCGACTGGGCGGCGATGATGCCGACCGCCTCGCCGACGTCCACGAGCTTGCCGGTCGCCAGCGAGCGGCCGTAGCAGGTGGCGCAGACACCGATCTTCGCCTCGCACACCAGCGCGCTGCGGGTGCGCACGGTCTCGACGCCGGCCTCGACCAGCTTCGTGACGTGGGTGTCGTTGATGTCGACGCCCGCCGGCACGATGACCTTGCCGTCGACCTCGACGTCCTCGGCCAGGATGCGCCCGTGCACGTTGGACTCGGCGTTCTCCGCCTTGACCAGGTTGCCCGAGGCGTCCCTGTCGCCGACGTGCAGCGGGACCGCGCGGTCGGTGCCGCAGTCGATCTCACGCACGATGACGTCCTGCGCGACGTCCACCAGACGACGGGTCAGGTAGCCCGAGTCGGCGGTGCGCAGCGCGGTGTCGGCGAGACCCTTCCGCTGACCGTGGGTGGAGATGAAGTACTCCAGCACCGACAGGCCCTCGCGGAACGAGGCCTTGATCGGCCGCGGGATCGTCTCACCCTTGGTGTTGGACACCAGGCCGCGGATGCCGGCGATCTGGCGGACCTGCATCTTGTTGCCTCGGGCGCCGGAGTTGACCATCATCCAGACCGGGTTGGTCGCCGGGAAGGCGTTGACCATGTCGGTCTCGACGTCGGCCGTCGCGTGCGTCCAGATCTCGATGAGCTCCTGACGGCGCTCCTCGTCGGTGATCAGACCGCGCTCGTACTCGCGCTGGACCTTGTCGGCCCGGCGCTCGTAGTTCTCCATGATGTCGGTCTTGTTCGGCGGCGCGACGACGTCCTCGATCGAGATCGTGACGCCGGAGCGCGTCGCCCACCGGAAGCCGGCGTCCTTGAGCGCGTCGAGCGAAGCGGCGACCTCGATCTTCGGGTAGGTCTCCGCCAGCTCGTTCACGATCTGGGACAGCTGCTTCTTGCCGACCTGGAAGTCGACGAACGGGTAGCTGACCGGCAGCGTCTGGTTGAACAGGCACCGCCCGAACGTGGTCTCCAGCCGGACCGGGTCGCCCTGCTCCCAACCCTCGGGAGCCACCCAGGCGCGCGGCGGCAGGACGTCCTTGAGCCGGATCTGGATCTTGGCCTGGATGTCCAGCTCGCGGCGGTCGAAGGCCATCTGCGCCTCGGCCACCGAGCCGAACACCCGGCCCTCGCCCTTCGCGCCTTCCTTCATGGTCGTCAGCCAGTAGAGGCCGATGACCATGTCCTGGGTCGGCATGGTGACGGGCTTGCCGTCGGCCGGCTTGAGGATGTTGTTGGTCGAGAGCATCAGGATGCGCGCCTCGGCCTGGGCCTCGGCCGACAGCGGCAGGTGCACGGCCATCTGGTCGCCGTCGAAGTCCGCGTTGAACGCGGTGCAGACGAGCGGGTGGATCTGGATGGCCTTGCCCTCGACGAGCTGCGGCTCGAACGCCTGGATGCCCAGGCGGTGGAGCGTCGGAGCGCGGTTGAGCAGCACGGGGTGCTCGGTGATGACCTCTTCGAGCACGTCCCACACCACCGGGCGGGCGCGCTCGACCATCCGCTTGGCCGACTTGATGTTCTGGGCGTGGTTGAGATCGACCAGCCGCTTCATCACGAACGGCTTGAACAGCTCCAGCGCCATCTGCTTGGGCAGGCCGCACTGGTGCAGCTTGAGCTGCGGGCCGACGACGATGACCGAACGGCCGGAGTAGTCGACTCGCTTGCCCAGCAGGTTCTGGCGGAACCGGCCCTGCTTGCCCTTCAGCATGTCGCTGAGGGACTTGAGCGGACGGTTGCCGGGGCCGGTGACCGGGCGGCCGCGCCGGCCGTTGTCGAACAGCGCGTCCACGGCCTCCTGGAGCATCCGCTTCTCGTTGTTCACGATGATCTCGGGCGCGCCGAGGTCGAGCAGACGCTTGAGGCGGTTGTTCCGGTTGATGACCCGGCGGTAGAGGTCGTTGAGGTCGGAGGTCGCGAAGCGGCCACCGTCGAGCTGCACCATCGGACGCAGGTCCGGCGGGATCACCGGGATGCAGTCGAGCACCATGCCGCGCGGCGAGTTGGTGGTGTTGAGGAACGCCGACACCACCTTGAGCCGCTTGAGCGCGCGGGCCTTCTTCTGGCCCTTGCCGCTGCGGATCGTCTCGCGGAGGTTCTCGGCCTCGGCGTCGAGGTCGAAGCCGATCAGGCGGTCCTGGATGGCCTGAGCGCCCATGCCGCCCTTGAAGTAGCGGCCGAAGCGGTCGCGCATCTCGCGGTAGAGCAGCTCGTCGCCCTCGAGGTCCTGGACCTTGAGGTTCTTGAAGCGGCTCCAGACCTCCTCCAGCCGGTCCAGCTCGCGCTGGGCCCGGTCACGGAGCTGACGCATCTCGCGCTCGGCGCCCTCACGGACCTTGCGGCGCTGGTCGCCCTTGGCGCCGGCGGCCTCGAGCTCGGCCAGGTCGGTCTCGAGCTTCTTCTGCCGGGACTCGACGTCGGCGTCACGGCGCTGCTCGATGTGCTGCCGCTCGACGGAGATCTTCGCCTCCAGCGAGGGCAGGTCACGCTCACGCATCTCGGTGTCGACATGCGTGATCATGTAGGCCGCGAAGTAGATGACCTTCTCCAGGTCCTTCGGGGCCAGGTCGAGCAGGTAGCCGAGACGCGACGGGACGCCCTTGAAGTACCAGATGTGCGTGACCGGCGCGGCCAGCTCGATGTGGCCCATCCGCTCACGACGCACCTTGGCGCGGGTCACCTCGACGCCGCAGCGCTCACAGATGATGCCCTTGAAGCGGACGCGCTTGTACTTGCCGCAGTAGCACTCCCAGTCGCGGGTCGGACCGAAGATCTTCTCGCAGAAGAGCCCGTCCTTCTCCGGCTTGAGGGTGCGGTAGTTGATGGTCTCCGGCTTCTTGACCTCGCCGTGCGACCACTGACGGATGTCGTCGGCCGTCGCCAGCCCGATCCGAAGCTCGTCGAAGAAGTTGACGTCCAGCATTATGTGCGATCTCCCCCTCAGACTTCTTCCACGCTGCTCGGCTCACGCCGGGACAGATCGATGCCGAGCTCCTCCGCGGCGCGGAAGACGTCCTCGTCGGTGTCGCGCATCTCGATGGACATGCCGTCGCTGGAGAGCACCTCGACGTTGAGGCACAGCGACTGCATCTCCTTGATGAGGACCTTGAAGGACTCCGGGATGCCGGGCTCGGGGATGTTCTCGCCCTTGACGATGGCCTCGTAGACCTTCACGCGGCCGAGGACGTCGTCGGACTTGATGGTCAGGAGCTCCTGCAGGGCGTAGGCGGCGCCGTACGCCTCCAGCGCCCACACCTCCATCTCACCGAAGCGCTGGCCACCGAACTGGGCCTTACCGCCGAGCGGCTGCTGGGTGATCATGGAGTACGGGCCGGTCGACCGAGCGTGAATCTTGTCGTCGACCAGGTGGAGCAGCTTGAGGATGTAGATGTAGCCGACCGAGATCGGGTACGGGAACGGCTCACCGGAGCGGCCGTCGAACAGCTGGGCCTTGCCGGAGGGCTGGACCATCCGCTGGCCGTCGCGGTTGGGCACGGTGTTCTGGAGCAGACCGACGATCTCCTCCTCGTGCGCGCCGTCGAAGACCGGGGTGGCGACGTTGGTGCGCGGCTCGACCTGGCCGAAGCCCTTGTCGCGCAGCCGCTCGGCCCACGCCTCCTGGACACCCGAGATGTCCCAGCCACGGGCGGCGATCCACCCGAGGTGGGTCTCCAGCACCTGGCCGACGTTCATTCGGCCGGGCACGCCCAGCGGGTTGAGGATGATGTCGACCGGGGTGCCGTCCTCCAGGAACGGCATGTCCTCGACCGGCAGGATCTTGGAGATGACGCCCTTGTTGCCGTGCCGGCCGGCCAGCTTGTCGCCGTCGGTGATCTTGCGCTTCTGCGCGACGTAGACGCGGACCAGCTCGTTGACGCCCGGAGGAAGCTCGTCGCCCTCCTCGCGGGAGAACACCCGGACGCCGATGACCTTGCCGGACTCGCCGTGCGGCACCTTCAGCGAGGTGTCACGGACCTCGCGGGCCTTCTCGCCGAAGATCGCGCGAAGCAGCCGCTCCTCCGGAGTCAGCTCGGTCTCGCCCTTCGGGGTGACCTTGCCGACCAGGATGTCGCCGGGGACGACCTCGGCGCCGATGCGGATGATGCCGCGCTCGTCGAGGTCGGCCAGCACCTCCTCGGAGACGTTCGGGATGTCCCGCGTGATCTCCTCGGGGCCCAGCTTGGTGTCGCGGGCGTCGACCTCGTGCTCCTCGATGTGGATCGACGACAGCACGTCGTCCTGCACCAGGCGCTGGGACAGGATGATCGCGTCCTCGTAGTTGTGGCCCTCCCACGGCATGAACGCCACCAGGAGGTTCTTGCCCAGCGCCATCTCGCCCTGGTCGGTGCAGGGGCCGTCGGCGATGACCTGGTTGACCTCCACCCGGTCGCCCTCGGCGACGATGGGCTTCTGGTTGAAGCTGGTGCCCTGGTTGGAACGCTTGAACTTGGCGACACGGTAGGTGGTGCGCGTGCCGTCGTCGTTCATGACGGTGACGTAGTCGGCGGAGACCTCCTCGACCACGCCGGCCTTCTCGGCGCTGATGACGTCGCCGGCGTCGGTCGCGGCGCGGTATTCCATGCCGGTGCCGACCAGCGGCGCCTCGCTCTTGAGCAGCGGCACCGACTGGCGCTGCATGTTGGAGCCCATGAGCGCGCGGTTGGCGTCGTCGTGCTCGAGGAACGGGATCATCGCCGTCGCGACCGACACCATCTGGCGCGGCGACACGTCGATGTAGTCGACCTCCTCGGCACGGGCGAGCTCGGTCTCACCGCCCTTGGTGCGGACCAGGACGCGGGCCTCGGCGAACGAGCCGTCGGGGTTGAGCGCCGTGTTGGCCTGCGCCTTGACGTAGCGGTCCTCCTCGTCGGCGGTCAGGTAGTCGACCTGCTCGGTCACCTTGCCGTCGACGACCTTGCGGTAGGGCGTCTCGACGAAGCCGAAGGCGTTGATGCGGCCGTAGGAGGCCAGCGAGCCGATCAGGCCGATGTTGGGGCCTTCAGGGGTCTCGATCGGGCACATCCGGCCGTAGTGGGACGGGTGCACGTCACGGACCTCGAAGCCGGCCCGCTCACGGGACAGACCACCGGGGCCCAGCGCGGACAGACGCCGCTTGTGCGTCAGGCCGGCGAGCGGGTTGGTCTGGTCCATGAACTGCGACAGCTGGGAGGTGCCGAAGAACTCCTTGATCGACGCCACGACCGGCCGGATGTTGATCAGGGTCTGCGGCGTGATCGCCTCGACGTCCTGCGTCGTCATCCGCTCGCGCACGACCCGCTCCATGCGGGCCAGGCCGAGCCGGACCTGGTTCTGGATCAGCTCGCCGACGCTGCGCAGGCGGCGGTTGCCGAAGTGGTCGATGTCGTCGATCTCGACGATCACCTCACCGTTGGCCCCCGGCATCGACTCCTCGCCGGCGTGCAGCCGGACGATGTACTCGATCGTGGCGACGATGTCCTCTTCGGTCAGGGTGCCCTGCGTGATCTCCGCGTCGACCCCGAGCTTCTTGTTGATCTTGTAGCGGCCCACCTTCGCCAGGTCGTACCGCTTG
>NZ_BAAAMV010000012.1:0-376478 GCF_039529455.1 Nonomuraea bangladeshensis | reverse complement strand
ATCCGACCCCGGCGATGTACGCCTACGACCGCACCAAGCAGGCCGCCCGGCTGGAGACCGAGCGGCCGTACGTGCTGCGCGAGGCCATCATGGCCTGCCGCAACGGCGGCGTGGTGTCGGTGATCGGCGTCTACGGCGGGTTCGTCGACAAGTTCCCGATGGGCACCGTCATGAACCGTTCGCTGACGATCCGGTCCGGGCAGTGTCACGTGCAGCGCTACATGCGGCCGCTGCTGGACCGGATCCGCTCCGGTGAGATCGACCCGAGCTTCGTCATCTCGCACCGGATGCCGCTCAGCGAGGCGCCGCGCGGCTTCGAGCTGTTCAAGCACAAGCAGGACGAGTGCAACAAGGTCGTGCTCACGACGTAGCCGCCGAGCGCGGGGGAGGAGGCGTCAGCCCCGCCGGCCCTTCTCCCCCGCGTACGCGACCGCCGCCCAGACGGACAGCAGGACGGCGGCGGCCGCGAACACCCACCAGCTCCACGACGCGGTGAGCAGATTGATCAGCGCGCTCACGACCGCCGACAGCACCGCGCAGCCGGCCGCCGCCGCCCCGTTTCTCCGCGATTTCCGGTGCTTTCTTCCGGGCGCTCTTCCGGGCGCTCTTCCGGGCGCCCTTCCGGGCGGTCCCGGAGAAACCGGCTGCGGCGGCTGCGGGGACGACTGGTGTTTCCCGCCGGCCACGATGTCCCCGGTCCCGTGATGCACCGCTTTTCCGATGCTGCCCGGCCCGTATTGGTGGATCTCGTCGCCGCCGTTCATCGCGTCTCGATGTTTCCGGCGCCGTGGTGGGTCGCTTTCCCGATGCTGCCGGCGCCGTACTGGTTGATGACCTCGTTGCGGCCCACGGCGTGGGTGATGTTGAAGGTCATCGGCGGCAGGTCGAGCTTGCCCACGGCGGCGGTGAGATCGGCCGAGAGCTGGTCGATCTCGCCTCGGTCGGTGCCCCAGACGGCCTCGCGCTCGACTCCGGCGGTGCCGATGACCAGGCCGTACACCGGCGGCAGCCGGAGCACCGCCACGAGCCGCCAGATCAGCAGCGCGAGGACGACGACGAGCGCGAGCGTCCAGATGTCGCCCAGCGCCCCCACGAGGACGCCGCCGAAGATCAGGGTGAGCAGGGCGCGGACGACGAATTTCCGCCACGCCGCGCCCTTGTCCGCCACCAATTTCCGCTGTCCGATGTGCGTGATGGTCCGCAGCGCGTAGGTGTCGCTGCCGACCTGCATGACCCCGTCGCGAACCAGCACCTGCACCGGCGCGTATTCAGTTCCCATTGTCCCGCCCCCTTCTGGAGATACGAAGAAATCTATGTTTCGGTGGCGGCCGATGGGCGGATTATTGATAACTAGTTGGATTCATTGGATCGACATTCGCGTAACTGTAAATTCCGAAAAAATAATAAAAGATGAAATGCGGCAATATGTCCGGCGAGGGCTGCGAAGGCGGTCCCGCCTGCGCCGGCGGGAGCTTCTCGGGACGAAACGGGAGAAGTCAACTCTTGCCCTGCGGGAAGATCGCGGGGACACTGCGGTCGGACCCGTGCTCACGTCCGGCTGGAGGCGCCACCGTGCGAAGCCTGCTCCTGACCGTTCTGCTCATCCTGACCGCCGTCACCGCGCCCATGAGCGCGCCGGCCGCCGCGGCGGAGGAGGAGCAGGACCCGCTGGACCAGCTCAGGGCCGTCCCCGGCCTGACCGTGGTGTCGGAGACGCGGCCGGCCGGCTACCGGTTCTTCGTCCTCAGCTACACCCAGCCGATCGACCACCGCGACCCGCGCAAGGGGACGTTCCAGCAGCGCCTCACCCTGCTCCACCGCGCCGTGGACGTGCCCGTGGTCCTCTACACCGGCGGCTACGGCCTGGCCGCCGACCCCGCCCCCTCGCGGACCGAGCCCACCAGGATCCTCGACGCCAACCAGGTCTCCGTCGAGCACCGCTTCTTCCGCTCCTCGCGCCCCGTGCCCGCCGACTGGCGCGACCTGAACATCTGGCAGGAGGCCACCGACGAGCACCGCATCGTCCAGGCGCTCAGGACGATCTACCCGGGGCGCTGGATCCAGACCGGCGCCAGCAAGGGCGGCATGACCTCCGTCTACCACCGCCGCTTCTACCCCGGCGACGTGGACGGCGTCGTGGCCTACGTCGCCCCCGACGACCCGGTCAACCAGCTCGACCGCGACTACGACCGCTTCTTCGCCGAGGTCGGCACCGCCCCCTGCCGGCAGGCGCTGGAGACCCTGCAGCGCGAGGCGCTGCTGCGCCGCGACCGGATGGTCCCCCTGCTGGAGGCGGACGCCGCCCGCAACGGCTACACCTTCACCAGGACGCTCGGCAGCGCCGACCGCTCGTACGAGATGACCGTCCTGGACACGGTGTGGGCCTTCTGGCAGTACTCGACGGTTGCGGACTGCGCCTCGGTGCCGCCCGCCACCGCGACCGACGAGCAGCTCTACGCCTGGATCGACAACGTCGCGTTCTTCGGCTTCTACACCGACCAGGGCCTCGAGTACTACTGGCCCTACTACCACCAGGCCGCCACCCAGCTCGGCTGGCCTGACCTCGCCTTCGCCCACCTGCGCGGCCTCACCCGGTACCGCGGCCTCTACCAGCCCAACTCGGTGCTGCCCGTCGAGCTGCGCGCCCGGCACCAGCCCCTGCCCATGCTCGACGTGGACTTCTGGGTGCGCAGCCAGTCGGAGCGGATGATGTTCGTCTACGGCCAGAACGACCCCTGGAGCGCCGAGCGGTTCACCCCGTCGGGGCGGGACTCGTACCTGTACGTCGTGCCGGGGGCCAACCACGGCGCCAACATCGCCTCCCTGCCCGAGGCCGAGCAGAGGGAGGCCGTCGCGACGCTGCGGCGCTGGGCGGGGGCGACGTCGCTGCTGCGCTCCCCGGGCACCGCGACGCTGCCGGACGACGACATGCTCATCCACCGCCGCCCCGCGTGATCATCCGGCGCGGGTGTCGATCACCCGCCCGAACGGCACCCACCGCTCGCCCTCGAAGCGCGAAAGCTGCTCCGCCTCGATCGGGAAGGCGTCACCCGGCCCGGTGGACAGCGTGATCCCCGGCAGCAGCATGCCGAGCCGGACGTCGTCCAGCCGGTGCGCCGCCGCGCGCAGCGCCTCCCGCGAGGGGCAGCGCATGCTCCGCAGCGTCTTGACGAACGCCTCCGCCGCCAGCCAGCCGAAGACCACCTGCTGGCTGCCGGGGTCGGCCTCGGGGGCGTAGCGCTCCAGCGCCGTCAGATACGTCCGCACGGCCGGGTCGTCGGCCCACTCCGGCGCGGCCGGGTCCTTCTGGAACCCGGCGGTGATCACACCCTGCACCTTGTCGTAGCCGACCGGCTTGAGCACGGCGGGGGAGGCGGCCACGCCGTTCAGTATGTGCAGCGGGTTCCAGCCGGTCATGGCGGCGTCGGCGGCCAGCGCCTGCGCGGCGAACTTCGGCGTGCTCACGTCGAGCAGCACGTCCGCCTTCGACGCGGCGAGGTTGGCGAGCTGGCCCTGCACGCCGGGGTCGGTCACCTCGTAGCCGCGCTCGGCCACGATCCGCACCGAGGTGCCTTCGATCGCGCGGCGGAAGCCGTCCAGCAGCTCGTGGCCGAAGTCGTCGTTCTGGTAGAGTACCGCGACGCGGGCGTGCGGCACCTCCTCGGCGAGGTAGCGGGCGTAGACGCGGGCCTCGGCGACGTAGCTCGGCTGGAAGCCGATCGTCCAGGGGCGGCGCGCGGCCTCGGCCCCCCATGCGGCGGCCCCGGTCGCGACGAACACCTGCGGCACCTTCCACCGGTGGGCGAACTCGCGCACCGCCGCCGTCGAGGGCGTGCCGAGCGTCTGAAACAGCGCGAACACCCGCTCGTGCAGCACCAGCCTGCGGGCCTCCTCGACCGCGCGGGCCGGCTCGTAGGCGTCGTCGCGGACGAGGAAGTCGACGCGCCGCCCGTCCACGCCGCCGTGCCGGTTGACGTGCGCGAAGTACGCGCCCGCGCCCTGCGCCACCGCCGCGTAGGCGGAGGCGGGCCCCGACAGCGGGTAGATCCCGCCCACCTTGACGTGGTCCGCGCCGATGCCGGTGCCGTCCTGGCCCGCGCACTCGCCGGTGAGCACCGCGCCGCCGCCGCCGCCCGTCCGGCACCCCGTCACCAGCAGGAGCATCAGGACCAGCAGGACCCGCCTCATGCCCGCCTCCCCGCCGGGAGCCGGGCGGCCACGGCGGCGGCGGCCCGGCGCAGCAGCCCCGCCAGGCCGGTCGGGGCCGCGTAGACCACCACGACGATGAGCAGCCCGGACACCAGGCCGGGGGCGGCCGGGTCCAGCTCGCGGGCCGCGGCCGGCACCGCCGTCACGACCAGCGCGCCGAGCAGCGGCCCGGCCGGCGTCGCCAGGCCGCCGATCACCGCCCCGGCCAGCAGGGTGATGGACAGGCTCAGCGTGAAGGTGTCCGGCGCGACGAACCCCGTCGTCCACGTGTGGAGGGCGCCCGCCACGCCCGCGTACATCGCGCTCCAGGCGAACGCCCGCGTCAGGTGGGACGCGGCGCGCATGCCGAGCACCTCGGCCGCCGCCGGATGCTGCCGGATCGCGGTGAGCGCCCGCCCGCCGCGCGAGCGCGTCAGGTTGCGGATCCCGGCCACGGCCACCGCCGCCGTCGCCAGCACCAGGAAGTAGATCCACTGGTCGTCGTCGAGCCAGGCTCCGCGCGGCGTGGCCACCGGCATCCCCATCGCGCCGCCGGTGACCTCGGGGAACCGCTTGAGCAGCGGCGGCAGCACCACCGCGACGGAGAAGGTCACCACGGCCAGGTACAGGCCGCGCAGCCGCAGCGCGGGCAGCCCGGCCGCCCAGCCCAGCCCGTACGTGACCAGCGCGGCGGCGGGCAGCGTCACCGGGTACGGCAGCCCCAGCCGCCCGATCATGACCGCCGCCACGTACGCCCCGACGCCGAAGAAGGCCCCGTGCCCCAGCGAGATCTGCCCGCTGTGTCCCACCACGAGGTCCAGCCCGAGCAGCGCCACGGCGTACACCAGCACCAGCGTCACCTGGAACAGCCGGTACGGCGGCAGCACGAACGGCAGCCCCACGGCCGCCACCCCGATCACCACGAGCGCGGCCCGCCGCCACGGCCACGTCGGCCGCCGGTCGCCGGCCGCCAGCCCCACCGCCGGCCGCCGGTGCCCGGTGAGCGCGGCCCCCTGGACGCCGGTCATGCCCGCTCCACCGGAGCCGAGCCGAACAGGCCCTGCGGGCGCAGCAGCAGCACCGC
The DNA here is from genome assembly GCF_039529455.1 of Nonomuraea bangladeshensis. Classification (NCBI taxonomy): domain Bacteria; kingdom Bacillati; phylum Actinomycetota; class Actinomycetes; order Streptosporangiales; family Streptosporangiaceae; genus Nonomuraea; species Nonomuraea bangladeshensis. The sequence continues at coordinate 371,206 of NZ_BAAAMV010000012.1, read as the reverse complement.
GACCACGATCACCAGCGGCACCGCGATCTTCAGATCCGCCCCGACGAACCCGAGGTACGTGCCCGCCAGCGTCTCGGCGACCCCGACGGCCAGCCCGCCCGCCACCGCGCCGAGCGCGCTGTCGAACCCGCCCAGCGTGGCGGCGGCGAAGGCGTGGACCAGCACCCCCGTCATCATCGAGGGCTCCAGGAAGAGCGCCGGGGCGAGCAGCACCCCCGACAGCGCGCCGACCGCCGCCGCCGCGCCCCAGCCCAGCGCCAGCACCCATCCCACGCGCACGCCCGAAAGCCGCGCCGAGCGGGCGTCCGCCGCGACGGCCCGCATCACCAGGCCGAGCCCGGTACGCCGCACCACCAGCGCGAGCGTCCCGAGCACCGTCCCCGCCACGCCCGCCGCCGCGAGCGCGGCGAGCCCCGGCGGGGCGTCGGGGAACGGGCTCGGAAAGGCCCGCAGCGCCGCCGTCCACACCAGCGTGGCCAGCGCGTTGACCAGCACGTAGAGGCCGATCGTGGTCACCACCAGCGTCACCTCGCCGGCGCCGCTCTCCAGCCTGCGGATGACCAGCCGCTCGGTCACCACGCCCGCGGCGAAGGCGAGCGCCACCGTCACCGGCAGCGCCACCCAGTACGGCATCCCGGACACGACGAGCTGCCAGGCCACGTACGTGGCGAGCATGGCCAGCTCGCCCTGCGCGAAGTTGACGATCCCGGTGAAGCGGTAGGTGAGCACCAGGGCGAGCGCGAGGGCCGCGTACCCCGCGCCCGCGCCCAGCCCTTCCAGGAGTTGCTGGCCGAACACCGGCTCACCACCTCCCTCGGACGCGCCTGGCGGTGATCCGGCCCGCCTCCATGAGGAAGGACCGGTGCGCCACCTCCAGCGCCGCCGGCACGTTGTGCTCGACGATGACCATCGTGGTCCCCTCGTCCCTGTTGATCGCGTGGATGGTGCGGAAGAGCAGGCCCGCCGTCCGGGGGGCCAGGCCGCGCATCGGCTCGTCCATGAGCAGCAGCCGGGGGCGGGCCATCAGCGCGCGGGCGATGGCGAGCAGGCGCTGCTCGCCGCCGCTCAGCGTGCCCGCGGGCTGGCTGAGCTGCGCCCGGAGCACCGGGAACCAGCCGAACAGCCGCTCCAGGTCCTCGCCGGCGCCGCGCCGCGGCCACGGGCGGGCCCGTGCGCCCACCCGCAGGTTCTCCTCGACGGTCAGCGGGCCGAACGTGCCGCCCTCCTGGGTGACGTGCGCGACCCCGAGGCGGGCGATCTCGTCGGGGGCGCGGCCGAGCAGCCGCGTCCCGCCGAGCGTGGCCGTGCCGCGCGCCCGTACCAGGCCGGACAGGGCGCGCAGCAGCGTCGTGCGGCCCGCGCCGTTCGGGCCGAGCAGCACCGCGATCTCGCCCTCCGGCACGGTCAGGTCGACGCCGTGCAGCACGCGGGCCGCCCCGTACTCGGCCCGCAGCCCCCGCACCTCCAGCCCGGCCCCGCCCGTCGGGCCCGTCATGGCGTGACCCCCAGGCAGGCCGCCACCACGGCGGGGTCCCGGCGGACGACCTCCGCCGGGCCGTCGGCGATCTTGTGTCCCCGTTCCAGGCAGACGATCCTGCGGCACAGCGACAGCACGAAGTCCAGGTGGTGCTCCACGACGACGATCGTCAGCCGCAGCTCCGCGTGCAGCCGCCGGATCAGCCCGGCGAACGCCGGCACCTCGGACGGGGCGAGCCCGCCCGCCGGCTCGTCGAGCAGCAGCAGCCGCGGCCCGGACGCCAGCGCCCGCGCGATCTCGACGAGCTTGGTCGTCCCGTACGGCAGCGCCTCGGGCGGATGGTCGGCGTACTCGCCCAGCCCGAACCGGGCCAGCAGCGCGTCCGCCGTCTCCCGCAGCCGCCGCTCCTCGCCGGCCGCCAGCCCGAGCGCCGCCCCCCAGAACCCGGCCCGGCCGTGCCGGTGCGCGCCCGCCATCACGTTCTCCCGCACCGACAGGCCGGGGAACAGCGCCGTGTTCTGGAAGGTGCGGGCCACCCCGCGCCCCGCCACCCGGTGCGCGGGCAGCCGGGCCAGGTCCTCGCCCGCCAGCAGCACGTGCCCCTCCTGCGGCGCGCACCGCCGGGTCAGGCAGTCGAACAGGGTGCTCTTGCCCGCGCCGTTGGGCCCGATGAGGCCGACGAGTTCGCCCTCACCGACGGCGAGGTCCACGCCCGAGAGCGCGGTGACCCCGCCGAAGCGCATGGTGAGCCCGGAGACCTCCAGCAACGCGGCCATGTCGCCGGCTCAGCCCGCCGTGGGGACGGTGTAGCCCTCGGCCAGCTCGGACACGGCGGCCTCCTTGACGAGCGTGGCGCCGCCGACGGCGTCCTTGTCCGGCTTGACGATGTACGACGCGCGCGAGGCGGGCCGGTCGTAGACGCTGAAGTCCATCGGCGTGCCGCCCAGGCCGGCCTCCCACGCCTTCTGCGAGCGGTGGGCCGCGATGATGCCGGCCCGGCTGAGGTCCTTGTTCTCGCACGCCTTGCGCAGGGCGTCGCCGACGATGACGGCCGCCGTCCAGCCCGCCGCCACGCCGCTGTCGAGCGGCTGGCCGGCGTACTTGGCCCGGTAGTCGGCGATGAGCTTCTGGTAGGCGGGCAGCGGCGCGCTGATCGGCGCGCCGGCGGTCACGTAGTAGAAGTCCTTCAGCAGCGCGGGCGCGGCCGGCGTGTCGAGCAGCTGCGGGCTGTAGGCCGAGTTGCTGCCCATGAACGGCACGTCCATCCCGCCGGCCAGGGCCACGCCGACCAGCGAGGCGGCCTGGCGCGGGCCGGCCGAGACCAGCACGGCCTTCACCCCCGCCTTCTTGAACGCCGCCACCTGGGCCGTCATGTCCTGGTCCGTCGCCTTGATCTTCTGTTCGACCACGGTGAGGCCGAGCTTGCCCGCCGCGTACGTGGACCCGGCGAGCGCGCTCTCGCCGTAGTCGCCCTCGAAGTACAGGTGACCGATCTTGTCGCCGGACTTCAGCCCCTTCTCCTTCACCAGGAAGTCCATGCCGTTGATCATGTCCACGTCGTACGTGGTGCCGGTGACCTGGATGGCCTCGCTGCCGAGCAGCCCGGTCGCCCACGCCATCGGGATGGTGAGCACCTTGTCGGCGTTGATCTTGTCCTTGAGCGCGGTCACCATCGGCGAGCCGATGAACTGCGGGATCGCCGCCGTCTTCGGCGCCACCTCGGCGTAGGACGCCATCGCCTTCTGCGCGTCGTAGCCGTGGTCGCGCACGACGGTCTCGATCTTCCTGCCGCAGACGCCGCCCGCCTGGTTGACCTGGTCGAAGTAGAGCTGCTGGGCCTGGGTGAGGCTCTTGCCGAGTGAGGCGTACGGGCCGGTCAGGTCGGTGAGCAGGCTGAGGGTGATCGTGTCGGCGGTCACGCCGGGGCCCGTCTTGACGCCGTCGCCGCCGGTGGCGCTCGCCTGGCCGCCACCGCCGGTGGCCTTGCCGCTGGCGCAGGCGGTGGCGGCCAGCGCCAGGGACACGAGCGCGGCCACGACGGCCTTGCGGTTACTGGACATGTCAGCTCCTGGTCTCGGGGGACGGGGTGGGGTTCGCGGACAGGGGGAGCCGCAGGCCGGGCAGCCGCCGGCGCAGCGAGTGGAGCAGGCCGAGCAGCCCGCCCGGCAGGAAGAGCACGACCGCGACCACGGCCGCGCCGTACAGGAGGCGGGCGGCCTCGGCGGGGGAGACGCCGTCGCCCGAGCCCGGCGCGGCCACCAGCGGCAGCGCGTCGCCGTAGCGGGTCAGCAATTGCGGCAGCAGGGAGACGAAGACCGCCCCGATCACCGCGCCGCCCACCGAGCCGAGGCCGCCGATCACGATCATCGCGAGGTAGTCGAGGGAGAGCAGCATGCCGAAGTAGTCCGGCACCGTACGCTGGAAGACCAGGGCGAGCAGCACGCCGGCGAGGCCGCCGTACATGGACGACAGCACGAACACCCCGGCCCGGTAGCGGGCGACCGGCACGCCCATCACCCCGGCGGCGATCTCGTGGTCGCGGATGGTGTTCATGGCCCGCCCGGGACGGCCGCGCAGCACGCCGCGCGCGAACAGCGCCGCCGCCAGCAGCACCGCCCCGCCGAGGAACCACAGCCGCTCCAGCGCGCCGAACGGCACGTCCATGACGACCAGCTCCGGCGTGTCGGCGAAGGCGAAGCCGAACAGCTCCAGGGGCGGCACCGCGCGGCCGTTGAAGCCGCCCGTCACCGGCCCCGCGTTGAACAGCAGATGCTGGCCCAGGAAGATCAGCGCCAGCGTGGCGATGCCCAGGTAGGCGCCCTTGAGCCGCCCGGCGATCGGGCTGAACAGCCCGCCCGCCGCCCCCGACAGGATCACGGCGAGCACGGCGGCGAGCGGCGTGGGCAGCCCCAGGCCGCCCAGCGCCTCCGTGGGCTCGGCCGCGAAGTACACGTAGGCGTAGGCGCCCACCGCCAGGAAGAACGCGTGGCCCATGGAGAGCTGGCCGGTGGCGCCGGTCAGCAGGTTGATCCCGATCGCGCCGACCGCGGCCGACATCGCGAACAGCCCCGCCTGCAGCCAGAACCCCTCCAGGTAGAAGGGCACCGCCACGAAGGCGGCCAGCACGCAGGCCCTGATCAGATGCCTAGACACGGGCGAGCTCCTTCGTGCCGAACAGGCCCGAGGGCCGCAGCAGCAGGATGGCGATCATGACGAGGAACGGCGCCACGTCGCCGATCCCGCGGCCCAGGAAGGTCAGGTCGTTCTGGTAGCCGGTCATCAGCGCCTCGGTGACCCCGACGACCAGGCCGCCGACCAGCGCGCCCGTCGTGGAGTCCAGACCGCCGAGAATGGCCGCGGGGAACGCCTTCAGCGCCGCGAACGAGGCGCCGCGGTCCAGGCCGGGCGTGGGGAAGACGCACAGGAACAGCGCGGCCACCGCCGCCAGCGCCCCGGCCACCGCCCACGCGCTGAGCGACACCCGGCCGAGCCGCACGCCCATCAGCGCGGCCGTCTCCGGGTCCTCGGCCGTGGCCCGCATCGCCACGCCCCACCCGGTGAACTTGAACGCCAGCAGGAACACCGCGATCAGCAGCGCCGCCGTGACCAGCGCGACCAGCCGGGTCTCGGCCACCGGGACCGGCCCGAGGTGCACCACCCGCGACCCCCACGGGTCGCCCATGGCCAGCACCTCGGTGCCGATCCTGCGGGTCAGCTCGGTCGTCAGCACGATGTCCACGCCGATCGTCACGATCGCGAGCACGCCGTGCGCGGCCGCCTTGGACCGGCGGATGACGAGGAACTCCACCAGCGCGCCGAGCACGGCGGCCACGGCGATCCCGGCCAGCAGCGCGGGCCAGAAGCCGATCGCGCCGTGCAGCCGCGCCACCACGTAGCCGCCGGCCAGCAGCAGCGAGGCGTGCGCGAAGTTCACCACCTCGGTCGCCTTGAAGATGACGACGAAGCCGAGCGCGATGAGCGCGTACACGGCCCCGATGGAGATCCCGTTGACGAGCAGCTCCAGGAACGTGATCACGAGCCCTCCCCGGTGCCCAGGTACGCGCCGACGACCTTCGGATCGTTCTGGACCTCGGCGGGCGGGCCGTCGGCGATGCGGCGGCCGAAGTCCAGCACGGTCACCCGGTCGGCGAGGCGCATGACCATGCCCATGTCGTGCTCCACCAGCAGGATCGAGATCCCGAGGCTCTCCCTGACCGAGACGATCAGCTCGGCCATCTCGACCCGCTCGCCGCTGTTCATCCCGGCCACCGGCTCGTCGAGCAGCAGCAGGCGCGGCTCCATCGCCAGGGCGCGGGCCAGCTCCACCCGTTTGCGCACCCCGTACGGCAGCAGCCCGACCGGCGTGCCGAGCAGGTCGCCGAGCCCGACGAACGCGGCGATCTCCGCGACCCTCGCCTCGTGGGCGCGCTCCTCGCGGCGGGCGCGGGGCAGCCGCAGCCCGGCCGCGACGAAGCCGGCGCGGGTGAGCCGGTGCCGGCCGAGCAGCAGGTTGTCGCGCACCGGCAGGCGGGGGGAGAGCGCGATGTTCTGGAAGGTGCGGGCCACGCCGAGCGCCGCCACCTCATGCGGGCGCAGCGCGGTCAGCTCGGTCCCGCCCAGCCGGACGCTGCCCGAGGTGGCCCGGTAGACGCCGGACAGCACGTTGAAGCAGGTGGACTTGCCGGCGCCGTTCGGGCCGATGAGCGCGTGCACCGTGCCGGGCTCGACGGTGAAGCTGACGCCGTCGAGCGCCGTCAGCCCGGCGAAGCGGACGGTCACGTCACGCACCTCCAGCGGCGGCATACCGCCCGGTCGGTATGTCGCGCTCGCGCCGGACTCCGGGGTCGCGCCTGATGTCGCGGTCACGCCGACCACCTCGACAGCCCGGCGCGGGGGCGCGCCTCGGCCGGGGCCTCGTCGCTGACGCCCAGGTAACGCCGCCTGACCTCGTCGCTGGCGGCCAGCGCCGCCGCCGGGCCCTCCATCGCCACCCCGCCGACCTCCAGCACGTACGCGTAGGAGGCCAGCGACAGCGCCGTGGCCACGTTCTGCTCCACGAGCAGCACCGACGTGCCCGCCGCGTTGATCGCCCTGATCGTGGCGGCGATCCTGGCGGCCATCTGCGGGGCCAGCCCCAGCGTCGGCTCGTCGAGCAGCAGCACCGACGGCCCCGCCATGAGCGCCCGGCCGATGGCCAGCATCTGCTGCTCGCCGCCCGACAGCAGCCCCGCCGGCTGCCGGGAGCGCTCGGCGAGCACCGGGAACAGCTCCCGCACCCGCTCCCTCGCCTCGGCGGCGGCCCGGCGCGGCGTGCCGAGGCCGCCCGCGCGCAGGTTCTCCTCCACGGTCATGCGGGCGAACACCCGCCGGCCCTCCGGCACGTGCGTGACGCCGCACCGCACCACCGCCGCCGCGCCGAGGCCGGACAGGCGGGCGCCGTCCAGCTCGACCGTGCCGCGCGCGATCCGGCCGCGCTGGAACCGGAGCGTTCCCGAGACCGCGCGCAGCAGCGTCGTCTTGCCCGCGCCGTTCGCGCCGAGCACGGCCACGACCGCGCCGGACGGGACCCGCATCGACACGCCGTCCAGGGCGCGTACCGGCCCGTAGTCCACGACGAGATCGCCGACGGTCAGTTCGGCCATACGACTTCCTCCCAAGACCCCATGCCGGCTCACCCAAACCGCTGACGTGCGCCGTCGTCCAGATGCCGGCGGGAAGTCAGGGGGCCTGCCCACCCTGGCCGGGCCCCGGTTGTGCAGCCGCACAACGATGGATCACAAAACGCTACAGAGCCTTGTTCTGGAGCGGCGGGCGATGGCAGCCTCGGGGAATGCGTCCCCCTACGGTCGTGGACGAGGACGTCCGCCAGACGCTCCGCACCGCCGCCATGGTCCTGCTGGAGCACCTGCCCGAGCTGACCGGCGAGCTGGTCGCCCGCACCCGCGACGGCGACGAGGTGTACTGCGCCTGCGTCCCCTACGACGAGCACTGGAAGAGCACGCTCGAAGGCGTCCGGCTGGGGCTCACCGCCATCCTGCAGCCGCCCTCCGAACGCCGCGACCTGGTCTTCACCGCGAACATGGCCCGCCGCCGCGCCGAGCAGGGCCTGCCCCTCGACTCGCTGCTGCGGATGTACCGCCTGGCCGGCCAGGTCGTCTGGTCGGCGCTGGTCGACCACATGGAACGCGAGCGGCCCGAACGGCTGAGCGTGCTGGTGCGCGCCGCCGGGCATGTCTGGCACGCCATCGACCGGCAGTCCATGGTGGCCTGCGACACCTACAACCGGCGCGAGCAGGAGATACTCGGCCGCAGCAGGGAACGCGTCAACGCCCTGCTCGACGCCCTGCTCGACGGCACCGCCGACGCCGGGGTGGTCCGCGCCGCCGAGGCCGCGCTCGACCTGCCCGAGCACGGCAGCTACGCGGTCGTCACCGTACGCCGCGGCGGCCGGCAGGACGACGCCCTGCTGCCCGAGTCGCTGGACGGCATGCGCCTGCTGTGGCGGATGCGCACCGGGCACGAGGTCGCCGTGGCCGCGCTCGGCGGGGCCGGCCTGGACGACCTGTGCAGGGAGCTCAGCTACGTCATCAGCGGCGTGGCCGGCGTCAGCCCCGTCGTGACCGGCCTGGCCGAGCTGGCGGCCGCGCACGAGCTGGCCCTGCTCGCCATGCGCACCTGCGTGGACGGCGGGCCCGAGATCGCCCGCCTGGACGGCCGGGTGCCGGCCGCGCTCATGCTCACCCGGCCCGACCTCGCCTTCCACCTGCTGGACAGCGCGCTCGGGCCGCTGCTCGCGCTCGACTCCGCCGACCGCGACACGCTGCTGACCACGCTGGAGACCTGGCTCGCCTGCGACGGCTCGGCCGCCAGGGCCGCGGCCCGGCTGTTCTGCCACCGCAACACGATCGTCAACCGGGTGCGCAGGATCGAGCAGCTCACCGGCCGCTCGCTGGCCCGCCCCCGTGACCTGGTGGACCTGGCGCTGGCCCTCGACGCGGCCCGCCTGCTGCCGAACAGGAACGCGTGAGGCCGCGGGGGAACACCCCGCGGCCTCACGTCGCTCACGCTCAGCTCACCCTCAGTCGGTGCCGAACTCCATCGCGGCCTGGTCCAGCAGCTCCTCCTCCACCACGGCCTCGCCGCGCGAGGCGATGGCCTCCGCGCCGCCCTCGTCCATGGCGCCGATGAGGCCGGTCGAGGCGGCCTGGGCCGCGCCCACCAGGGTCGGCTGACCGCCGCCGACCATGCCGAGCCGGGCGTACTGCTCCAGCTTGGACCGGGAGTCGGCGATGTCGAGGTTGCGCATGGTGAGCTGGCCGATGCGGTCGACCGGCCCGAACGCGGAGTCCTCGGTGCGCTCCATGGACAGCTTGTCCGGGTGGTAGCTGAACGCCGGGCCGGAGGTGTCGAGGATCGAGTAGTCCTCGCCGCGGCGCAGCCGCAGCGTCACCTCGCCGGTGATGGCCATGCCGACCCAGCGCTGCAGCGACTCGCGCAGCATCAGCGCCTGCGGGTCGAGCCAGCGGCCCTCGTACAGCAGGCGGCCGAGCTTGCGGCCCTCTACGTGGTAGCTCGCCAGGGTGTCCTCGTTGTGGATGGCGTTGACCAGCCGCTCGTAGGCGGCGTGCAGCAGCGCCATGCCGGGGGCCTCGTAGACGCCGCGGCTCTTGGCCTCGATGATGCGGTTCTCGATCTGGTCGGACATGCCGAGCCCGTGCCGGCCGCCGATGGCGTTGGCCTCCAGCACCAGGTCCACGGCGGAGGCGAACTCCTTGCCGTTGATCGTGACGGGGCGGCCCTGCTCGAAGCCGATCGTGACGTCCTCGGGGACGATCTCCACCTCGGGGTCCCAGAACCGCACGCCCATGATCGGCTCGACGATCTCGATGCCGGTGTCGAGGTGCTCCAGCGACTTGGCCTCGTGGGTCGCGCCCCAGATGTTGGCGTCGGTCGAGTAGGCCTTCTCGGTGCTGTCGCGGTAGGGCAGGCCGTGGGCCAGCAGCCACTCCGACATCTCCTTGCGCCCGCCGAGCTCGTGCACGAAGTCGGCGTCGAGCCACGGCTTGTAGATGCGCAGGGAGGGGTTGGCCAGCAGGCCGTAGCGGTAGAAGCGCTCGATGTCGTTGCCCTTGAACGTCGAGCCGTCACCCCAGATCTGCACGCCGTCCTCCAGCATGGCGCGCACGAGGAGGGTGCCGGTGACCGCCCGGCCGAGCGGGGTGGTGTTGAAGTAGGTGCGCCCGCCGGAGCGGATGTGGAACGCGCCGCAGGCCAGCGCCGCGAGCCCTTCCTCCACGAGCGCCGCCCGGCCGTCGACCAGGCGGGCGATCTCGGCGCCGTAGGCGGTGGCGCGGCCGGGGACGGAGGCGATGTCGGGCTCGTCGTATTGGCCGATCTCGGCGGTGTAGGTGCACGGCACTGCACCCTTCTCGCGCATCCACGCGACCGCTACCGAAGTGTCGAGACCACCGGAGAAGGCGATCCCGACTCGTTCACCGACAGGCAGGGAGGTGAGTACCTTGGACACGAGCAGAAGTATATACACACCTCTGCATGTCCATGCAATGCGGCGCGCGGACATGGCGGGGAGCGCTGCGGTGGAAACCGCTTTCCAGCGAACGGCGTAGGATCCCGTTCCATGCCTCTCCCGCCCCCTGACCACCGCCTGTCACCCCGTACCGGCTGGACCCGCGCGCACTGGGAGGCCATGGCCGACCGCCTGCTCGACGCCGTGGTCCCGTACGCTGCCGACGGCTTCGCCCAGTACCGCCTGCCCGGCATCCCGAGCCGGTCCGGGCCCGTCAGCGACGGCCTGGAGGGCTTCGCCAGAACGTTCCTGCTGGCCGCCTTCCGCATCGCCGGCGCCGGCGGCGAGGTCCCGCCCGCGCTGGTGGAACGCTACGCCGAGGGCCTCGCCGCGGGCACCGACCCCGCGCACCCCTGCGCCTGGCCGCCGCTGACCGACATGTCCCAGCCGCTGGTCGAGGCCGCCTCCATCGCGCTGGCGCTGCACGAGACCCGGCCCTGGCTGTACGACCGGCTCGACCCCGCCGTCCAGGAGCGGGTGCTCGCCTGGCTGGCCGGGATGCTGGGGCGGCGTACGCCGGACAACAACTGGGTGATGTTCCGGGTGGTCGTCGAGCAGTTCCTGGCGGAGGCGGGCGGCCCGTACGAGCCCGCCGAGATCGAAGCCGGCCTGGAACGCATCGAGGACTGGTACGCCGGCGACGGCTGGTACTCCGACGGCAAGGGCAAGAACTTCGACTACTACACCGGCTGGGCGCTGCACCTCTACCCGTCGCTGTGGGCCAGGATGTCCGGCGACACCGCCCGCCAGGAGCGCTACGCCGCCCGCCTGCGCCTGTTCCTGGAGGACTACCAGCACTTCTTCGCCGCCGACGGCGGGCCCGTCCACCAGGGCCGCTCCCTCATCTACCGCTTCGCGACCGCCGTCCCGCTGTGGCTGGGCGAGCTCACCGGCGCCTCGCCGCTGCCGCCCGGCCGCACCCGGCGCATCGCGAGCGGCGTCCTGCGCCACTTCGCCGAGCGCGGCGCGCCCGACGAGCGCGGGCTGCTCACCTGCGGCTGGTACGCCCCCTTCCCGCCCGGCACCCAGGACTACTCGGGTCCCGCCTCGCCGTACTGGGCGAGCAAGGCGTTCCTCGGCCTGCTCCTGCCGCCGGACCACCCGGCCTGGGCCGCGCCGGAGGAGCCCGCCCCGGTCGACCTCGCCGACCAGGTCGTGCCCGTGCCCCCGGCCGGCTGGCTGCTGCACGCCACCCGCGCCGACGGCGTCGTACGCCTGCTCAACCACGGCAGCGACCGCGACCGCGTCCAGCGCCAGGACGGCGAGCCCGACCCGCTCTACCTGCGGCTCGCCTACACCAGCCACACCGGCCCCGACTTCGCGCCGGACGCGGCCGACAACCAGCTCGCCGTCGTGTCCCCGGAGGGCGTCCCCTCGCGTCGCCGCCGCATCGAGCCGCTGGCGGTGGGGGAGCGGGTGGCCGCCTCCGCGTACCGGGACGGGGACGTCCATGTGGTGACCACCTCGGTCGCGGACGGGCCGGCCGAGATCCGCGTCCACCAGGTCACCGCGCCCGCCGGCCACCTGGTCCGCGACGGCGGCCACGCCCTCGCCGACGGGCTGCCCCCCGCCACGCACGTCGAGGGCGTCCACGCCGTGGCCCGGCGCCCGGACGGGCTGACCAGCGCGGCACGCGGCCTGCACGGCTTCACCTCGGCCGGCGTCGTCACCGGCGACGGCGTCAACGCCTTCGGCCCGTGCTCGGCCACCCCGTACGTCACCTGCCCGGCCCACCCGGGCGGCACGGCCGTGTACGTCAGCCTGATCCTCCTCACCGCCGCCCCCGGCGAGCCGCCCCTGCCGGAGGTACGGGTGACGGCGGACGAGGCCGTGATCACCCTGTCCACGGGCGAGCCGGTACGCGTCCCCCTGAACGAGGCGGCAGCCGGCGACCGGTGACCGGAGGGTCAGGAGGCGGTGGGGCTCTCCGACGGGCTCGGGGCGGGGGAGGACGTCGAGGGTTCGTGATGCCACCTGCCGTGGCCCGCGCCGCCGTCCCCGCCGCCGTGGCCCTTGCCGCCCCAACCCCGGCCCCAGCCCTTGCCCTGCTCGCGGACCGTGCCCGCGCGGTCGGTCCGGCCACCGCGGCGACCCCGGACAGCACCAGAAAACGGGGATACCGGCGCCTGGGCGGCTCCCCGCCGAGCACCTCCGCGTCGCTGAAGTCGTCCGGCCCAGAGGTGGTCATCGTGTCCTCCCGACACGGTTCGTATGACCACAAGCGTGCACGTAATCCGTTAAGAGCGACGTACCTGCAGGTCACCGGCACGTACGCAGCATGTTGAGCAGTGCCACCCGCTCCCTCCGCGTGACGAACAGCCGGTAGTGGTGTTTCACGGTGATCCACGAGGTGGCGTACTTGCACCAGTAGGCGCGCCGCTGCGGCCGCCAGCTCTGCGGGCCCTGGCCGCCCTTGGCGAGGTTCGCCGAGTGGCTGACCGTGATGAGCTCCGGGCGGGTCAGGTCGTTGGCGAACGCCCGCCGCTTCGCCTGGCTCCACCGGCTGGCCCCGGAACGCCAGGCATAGGCGAGCGGCACCACGTGGTCCACGTCCACCAGGCGCTCGCTCTTCAGCCACTTGCCGTCGTACGGGCTGTACCAGGCCCCCTTGACCGGGTGGCAGGCGGCGTTCCTGCGCACCCGCCGCCCGTCGCGGGCCAACACCGTCTCGCGCGCGTCGCAGGTGCCCTTGTGGTGCGCCCAGCGCGGCATGAACCGCTGGTGGCTGTATCCGCGGATGGGCAGCGGGCGGGCGACCTTGAGCTGATCCAGCAGGCGACGTGCCCGTGCCGCCGACCCCGCCTCGGCCGCGGCCGGTGGCGCGGCGGCGACGAGGACGATCGGGACGGTCAGGGACGCGAGCACGGCGGCCTGGGCCGCCCGCCTGAAGAAGATCATGGTTCAACCCTTACCAGCATTCACGTGCGCTCGGTGCCGATACATCGGGAAGGCGGGCCCGATCCGGCCGGACGGATGCGTCAGAAGGGGCGATTGGTGCAAGATGGATCCCGCACCGACGGAGATCACGGCGAACACACGGGGTGAGCTGGCGATGGGCGGGCTAGAAGTCCACTTCCAGGCGTTGGAGGACTGTGCGTCCGTCGCGCTGCGGGTGGGCAAGGAAGCGACCGAGCTGGCCGGGGGCTATCCCGCCGGCGCCACCGACTCCCTGATCTTCGGCAAGCTGGCCGACTCCTCCGGCCTGGCCTCCGCCGTCGACGCGATCGAGAAGGAGGCGGGCGGCGAGCTGGGCCAGGCCGGCTCCAAGCTCAAAGGCGTCGAAGCGGCGCTGGACAAGGTGCGGCAGAACGTCCGCAACGCCAACCTGGCCAGCGGGGCGGACTCCTGATGGGCGTCGCCGAGCAGGTCGCCGCGCTGCCGGACGGCGCCGAGCTGGCCGAGCTGCTGCGCAAGGTCAGCGGCAGCCCCGAGACCATCCGCGGCATCGCCAAGCGGTGGCGCGGCGCGGCCGGCAAGGTCGACGGCTACGCCGGCCGGGTCAGCGCCGCGGTCCGCACCGTCGACAACGCGTGGAACGGCGGGTCCGCGGACGCCTTCGTCGCCTACATGAGCGGCTACGAGCGCGCGGGCACGGCCTTCCACCACGCCCTGACCAACAGCGCGGGCGCACTCGACAACGCCGCCCAGGCGCTGGAGACGGCCAAGTCGAAGGTCGAGGGGATCTGCAACACGCTGCTGGACGACGTGCGCGCCTGGCGGACGGCCCACCCCAAGGCCGACAAGAAGGAGGACGACGCCGCGGTCAAGCCCCTGGTCGCCAAGGCGCTTTCCGACGCCCGGCCGCACGGCAAGGACGCCGAGACGGCCGTGACCCAGGCCATGAAGGACGTCAAGAAGCTCCTGGGCGACTGGGCGACCGCCGAGACCAAGGCGCCGAGCGACCGGGCGGCGACGTTCGCCGCGATCAAGGCGTCCGGCGACCAGACGTTCGTGCCGGGACCGGGCCACACGGTGAAGTGGGAGCCCGCTCCGCTGCCGAAGACGACCCTGCAGGGCAACGACGGAGGCGGGGCCGGCCCGATGGGCGGAACCGGGGGCGGGCCTGGCGGCGGACCCGGGGCCGGCTACGCCGGGGACGGCCCGCCGCCGACGCCCCTGCCGTTCGAGAAGGGCACCGCCACCGGCGCCCGCATCGTGGAGGCCGCCAGACTGCACATGGGCAAGCCGTACGTGTGGGGCGCCAACGGCCCGTCGGCCTTCGACTGCAGCGGCCTCGTCTACTACGTGCTCAACCAGGCGGGCATCAAGATCGGCGACACCACCGCCGCCGGCTACCAGGCGAGCGGCACGCCGGTCAGCACGCCGCAGCCCGGCGACCTGGTCTTCTTCGGCAACCCCGCCGGGCACGTCGGCGTCTACATCGGCGACGGCAAGATGATCCACGCGCCGCACGCCGGGTCCACCGTCAGCATCGGGACCGTCGCCAACGACGGCCGCGCCGTCAGCTACCGCCGCTTCACCTGATCCTGGTCGCCCTGCCGCCGCTCCTGCTCGGTGGCGGGGGCAGGGGAGAGGTAGATCACGGAGGCGATCGGCACCCGGTCGCGGATGCGCCGCTCGGTCTCGCCGAGCGCCTCGGCGACCGCGTCCGACTCCCGGTGCCCCGCGACGGTGACGCGGGCGGCCACGAGCAGGTCCTCCGGCCCCAGGTGCAGGGTGCGGAGCTGGGTGTAACCGGCGATGACGTCGTCGTCCCTGAGCACGTCCTCGATGGAGCGCTGGATCTCGGGGGAGGCGGCCTCGCCGATGATCATGCTCTTGGTCTCCCTGGCGAGCGTCACCGCCACGATGATCAGCAGGACGCCGATCGCGACCGAGCCGACCCCGTCCCAGACCGTGTTGCCGGTGATCAGGGCGAGGGTGACGCCGATCAGGGCGAAGGCCAGGCCGGTCAGGGCCGCGGCGTCCTCCAGCAGCACCACCGGCAGCTCCGGGGCCTTGGCGTCGCGGATGTAGCGGGTCCAGGACCGGTTCTTGCGCAACCGGTTGGCGTTGCGGACGGCGGTGCGCAGCGACAGGCCCTCCATGACGATCGCGCCCAGCAGCACCCCGACCGCCCACGGCCAGCTCTCCAGCGGGTGCGGGTCGCTGATCTTCTCGTAGCCCTCGTACAGGGCGAACAGGCCGCCGCCGAAGAACAGCACCACCGACACGAGGAAGGCGTAGAAGTACCGCTCGCGGCCGTACCCGAACGGGTGGGCCGGCGTGGGCCCGCGTTTCGAGCGCGACCGGCCGAGCAGCAGCAGCCCCTGGTTGCCGGAGTCGGCGACGGAGTGGATGCCCTCGGCGAGCATCGACGACGAGCCCGTGAAGAGGAACGCCACGAACTTCATCACCGCGATCCCGATGTTGGCCGCCAGGGCCGCCAGGGTCGCCTGCTGGGAACCGCCTCGGCTCACGCCGCCTCCTCTCGATCGGAAGCCTCGCCAGTACCCAGAAGCGGGCGGGAACAACGCGGCGGCGGGCGGACGTTGCCGGAATAAGATGATCATCTTATATTCGGAGGGTCGGACTCACCGGCTGGAGGGCCAAAGCGATGGCTGACGAGATCCCCGCATACCCGTTCGACCGCCCTGCCGCGCTGGAGCCGCCGCCGCGGCTCGCCGAGCTGCGCGAAGGCTGCCCGGTGGCGCACGTACGCCTGCCGAGCGGCGACGTGGCCACCCTCGTCACCCGCTACGACGACGCCCGCTCCGTGATGGCCGACCCGCGCTTCAGCCGCGACCTGGCCAGGGAGGGCGCGGCCCGGCTGGCCACCACCGAGGACGGCGGCGTGTTCAGCCGGCAGCGGGCCGGCGGCTCCGCCATCCGCGACGGGCAGGGCCACCTGCGGTGGCGGCGGCTGCTCAGCGGCTGGTTCACGCAGCGCAAGATGGAGGTGTGGCGGCCCCGCGTCCAGGCCATGGCCGAGGACCTGCTGGACGCCATGCTCGCCAAGGGCTCCCCGGGCAACCTGACGACCGGGCTCGCGCTGCCCCTGCCGGTGCGCGTCATCTGCGCCCTGGTCGGCGCGCCGGCCGAGGACCAGGACAAGTTCGCGCACTGGTCGCGGGTGATGCTCACGCTGACCGCCTACACGCAGCAGGAGGTCGACCAGGCCTACAGCGAGTTCAACGCCTACGTGTCGGACCTCGTCGACCGCAACCGCGCCGATCCCGGCGACGACCTGCTGAGCGAGCTCACCCAGATCAGCGACGCCGAGGACGGCCGGCTCGGCAAGGACGAGCTGATCTCCACCGTGCGCGGGCTGCTGCTGGCCGGGCACGAGACCACCTCCAACATGATCGCGATCATGACGGCCGTGCTGCTGTCCGAGCGCTCCCGCTACGAGGCCGTCGTCGACGACCCCGACCTGATCCCGGGCACCGTCGAGGAGGTGCTGCGCCTGGACAGCACGCTGTCGATCATCGGCGGCGTGCCCCGGTACATCACCGAGGACGTCGAGCTGAGCGGCACCCTCGTGCCCGCGGGCAGCACGGTGATCCCCAGCACCACGGCCGCCAACCGCGACCCGGCGAAGTTCCCCGACCCCGACCGATTCGACCCCAGGCGGCCCAACGTCGCCCAGCACCTCACCTTCGGCGCCGGCCCGCACTACTGCCTGGGCCAGCCGCTGGCCCGCGTGGAGCTGCAGGTCGTGCTCGGCCTGCTCACCCGGCGCCTGCCCGGCCTCGGGCTCCGCGACCACCCGTCCGACCTGCGGCTGCGCACCGGCGGCATCGCCGGCGGGCTCCAGGAGGTGTGGGTGACCTGGTGAGCCGGCCGCGTCCGTGGTGATAATCGGGGAAAGACTGCACCGAATTCATCATTAAGGACGGTCATGAACGTCAGCACGGCGGTCCCCGCGCCGTCCTCCCGGCCGTCCCCGCGCTCGCTGCGCGCCCGGGACAAGCTCATGCGGACCGCCGAACGCCTGTACGCCGAGCACGGCTTCGCCGGCGTCTCCATGCGGATGATCCGCGAGGCGGCCGGGCAGCGCAACAACTCCGCCGTGCAGTACCACTTCAGCTCCCGGGACGAGCTGATCGTCGCCATCCTGGAGCAGCACGCGGCCGCGGTCGAACGGCACCGGTCCCGGCTGGTGGCCGTGCTGGAGGAGCGGGGTGAGGCGTCGCCGCGCGAGTGGATCGCCTGCGTCGTCGAGCCCGGCATCGAGCATCACGTCGAGCTCGGCACCCCCTCCTGGTACGGGCGCTTCCTCGCGCAGGCCGTCGTGGATCCGGGGCTGCGCGAGCACGCGCGGAGGGCGTACACCTGCACGCCCTCCTTCCAGCGCCTCGACCGCCTCCACCCCGTCGCCGGGGCCGGGCGGGACGCCGAGCTCACCGAGCGGCACGCGGCCATGATCCGGCTGCTCCTCGTCCACATGTGCGCCGACCTGGAGACCGAGCTGGCCGCAGGGGAAGCCACGCCGGACGAGGCGGAACGGGCCTGGCGGCGGCTCGGCGACAATCTCGTCACCGCCGTTCTCGGCCTCAGCTCCGCCCTGCTCCCCGGCTGAATTCCGCCGTTCATCCACGCCTGAACGCCCGGGTTTCGGCGTGGCGGCGGGGGGAAGGGGCGGCTGACAATGCTGCGGGACATATGCCGTGAACCGCTGCGGGAGCGTGCCTGACGCCGGATCTGGGCGCCCTCGCCGCGACCACCGCGGGAATCGGACGCGATCAGGTGTGGACCAGGAAGAAACAAGATTGTCGACGACCAGTGAAGACGATTGTGGGCGATTCCCCGAGATGCGGCGCCAGGAGGGGCGTACCGCGGGCCGTCCGCGTCCGCGTAGGCTTGCCGCCTAGCCGCCGCGGGGGTTCCGCGACGGCCCGGACGAGACGTCCGGCCTGGATCACGGACCTTGAGGGGAAAGCGGTGACGGCACTCGCGATCGAGGTGGAGCGCCGGCCTGGCTACTGGTTGCTGACCCTGAGCGGTGAGCTCGACAGGCAGACCCAGCCCGACCTGTCGCGCGCGTTCGACGAGCTGCTCGGCGGCGCGCCGCACGAGTGCCCGCACATCGTCTGCGACCTGGGCGGCCTGGCCTTCTGCGACTCCAGCGGGCTGCGCGCGCTGGTCATCGCGCAGGAGCGGGCGCGCGAGCGGAGCGGCGGCCTGCGGCTCATCGAGGTGAACCCGAGCATGGCGGCGCTGCTGGAGATCACCCAGCTGGAGGAGCAGCTGCCCGCCTACGACGACCTCGACCACGCCACGAACGGGCTGATACGTCCGGAATGACCGTCGTGCCGGCATCAGGAGCCCCCGACTGCCTCTCCGGCGGGCGGGCGGTCTCACAGTGGACGGATCCGCCCGTGAGCCGCGGCACGTTGACGAGACGGGACATGACACGTTGAGCGACCTGCTCGAACTGAGCCTCCCCACCGGCACGGACCTGGGCGCGGTCCGGGCGGTGCTCCGCGATCACGCCCTGACGTCCGGCATGACGGCCAGACGGGTGGAGCTGCTGGTCCTGGCGGTCAACGAGGCCGTCACGAACGTGCTGGACCACGGCGGAGAGGGCGGCCGGCTCGTCGCCCGCGCCGGCGACAAGGGCATGGTCGTCGAGATCCTGGACGAGGGCGGCACCCTCCTCCCCGAGCACCTGAGGCGGCTCCCGGCCCGCAACCCCACGAGCGGCATGGGCCTGTTCATCATCCGCAGCGTCTGCGACCGGGTCGACCTCGACCACCCGGACGGCCACTCCCGGCTCCGCCTCTACATGGACTACGCGGGTCCAACCGCTCACTGAACGGCGCGCGGTGCGCCCCCCACTTTCACGAAAAACTTTTCCGTAATAGTATTTCGCCAGGACGTGCGCACACCACCCATCCGCGACCACCAGGAGGATCAATGGAGCAGGTGCGTTCCTCCCCGGCGGACCGGTCCTGGACGTTCCTGACCAACCACGCCCGGGTGCTCACCGAGATCGCCCGCGATCCCGGCGCGCGGGTGCGCGACATCGCGGCCGCGATCGGCATCACCGAGCGCGCCGCCCAGAACATCGTGACCGATCTGGAACGCGGCGGCTACATCACCCGCACCCGCGTGGGCAGACGCACCCGCTACAGCGTCGACCCCAGCCGTCCGTTCCGCCACCCCGCCGACGCCGACCATCAGATCGAAGGGCTGTTGTCCCTGTTCACCGACGACCACCCGCCCGGCCAGGAGCGACCGGACGGAGACCTCGACCGCCGCGCGCCTTCTCTTCCGTCGTGACAGGAGCCACCCGATGCCGATGACCACCGACGAATCCGGCCACGCGCTGCCCGGCGGCCGCGCGCCCGACTGGCTGACGGTCCTGGTCGAGGAGCGCGACGGGGACGCCGTGGTGCGCCTCGACGGCGAGCTCGACCTCCTCACCCGCCCGCGGCTGAGCGCCGCCTGCGACGAGCTGCTGAGCCGCGGCGTACGCAGGATCGTCATCGACGCGGCCGGCCTGAGCTTCAGCGACTGCGCGGGGCTGAGCGCGCTGCTCGGCGTGCAGCGCGAGGCGTGGCGGCGCGGCGGCTCCCTCGTGCTGACCGGCGTGCACGGCATGCCGGCCCGGCTGCTCGCCATCACCGGCGCCGCGGCCACCCTGCTGCCCGGCGAGGCCACCGGTCCGGCCAAGGCCGTCGGCGAGTGACCGGCCCCGCCCGCCCGCCCGCCCGGGCGGGGCGGTGGGCGGCGGGTGAGCGGCGGAGGTCAGCAGGCGGGCGGTGACAGGCGGGCCGGGGTGCGGGTGTCCTTCGGGTCGGCCGGGATCACCCCGTCCCGTGAGCCCTCCTGCGACCCGAGGAGGGCCCGGGTGAGTGACTGGTCGTCGCCCGCCATCGCCCGCAGCGCCGTGTCGAAGTGCTCGTCGGTGAGCGCGGGCGCGCCGGCGCGCAGCGCGATCAGGATCACCCGCCGCATCAGCTCCTTCACGAACGACGCCGTCACGCCCTCGGTCGCGGCGACCACCTTCCCGGTGTCGGCGTCGATCCGCTGGTCACGCGCGTAGAGCCGGACCAGCCGCTCCCGCGCCGCCGCGTCCGGACGCGGCACCTCCACCGCGAGGTCCACCCGTCCCGGCCGCTGGACCAGGGCCCGCTCCAGCGCCTCGACCCGGTTCGTGGTCAGCACGAACGTCACGTCCGCGTCGCCGCCGATGCCGTCCATCGCGTCCAGCAGGGAGAACAGCAGCGGGCTGGTCTCGTGGTGGCCGCGGTCCTCGGCGATGAGGTCGACGTCCTCGATGACCACGAGGGACGGCTGCAGCGTGCGGGCCAGCGCCACCGCGTAGTCGATGCGCCGCATGGCGGGCCCGGTGATGAGCACCGCCGTGTGCTCGTGCAACCGCCCGATCAGGTAGCGGGTGGTGTGGGTCTTGCCCGTTCCCGGCGGCCCGTACAGCAGCAGGCCGCGGCGCAGGTGCTGGCCGGCGGCGGTCAGCCGGTCGGCGAGCTCGGCGATGCCGACGATGTGCTCCTCGATGGCCTCCAGCCGTCCCTCCGGCAGCACCACCTCCTCGGCGGCCAGTTCGGGGCGGGGCAGGAAGGTGAGCAGCTCGTTGTCCCGGTGCTCGCTGAATCCGAAGCTGAGCACCTGGCCGCGGAGCGGGTCGTGCTCCCGCTTGAGCCGGTCGATCTCCTCGCGCACCGCCGTGGCGGTGCCTCGCTCGGCCGTGAGCACGGTGAGCAGGGTGTGCGGCTCGTGGTCCTCGCGCTCGCTCAGCGCGAGGACCACCGGTGTGCCGTCCGGCGCGACGGTGGCGACCAGGCCGAGCTGCACGACCTCGATCGTGGCCTCGGGCCCGACCGCGGCCGTGCCGTAGTCGGGGCGGCCGAGCAGCCGGCTCCCGTCACGCATCGCGGCCAGCAGCATGTTGATGATGCTCTCCCAGCGGCGCTCGCCGCCGACGATGCCGAACCAGCGGGCGCCCGGCGAGTGGCGGTCGAGGTAGAGATCGGTGGCGATCTGCAGCGCGGCGTGCTCGTAGAAGCGGTACCTCTCCTCGACCACCACCACGTCGCTGAGGGGGCAGCCCAGGTGCTCGGTCACCTGAGTGATCAGGGGGGAGGCCGCGTTGTCGGCGCCGATGCTCTCGGCCACGGCGCTGTAGACCTGCCGCAGGCTCTCGGCCAGGGCCCGCGCGCTCGCGGGATCGATGTCCGTCACGATCGCCATCATGCCGCACAGGCTTCCGGCCCGCGCGGCGTTATTTAACGTGCTTTGTCGCATCTTGGCCGCTCGGTCGTTCGTGGACCTCCCCTGAGGGCATCCGCGTGTACGGGGAGTAGTGAACCGCTTCTCTCCGTGACACGCAGAAAGGGAAGTCGGATGGCTCAGGACGCGCGCAAGCCGAAGAGCGGCGACAAGGACAAGAACAAGGGCAAGGCCAAGGGCGCGATGCCGGGCCGCAACGGCGCCGAGAAGAAGCCCGGCGCCGCCAAGCCCGAGGACTGGAAGAACAACGTGCCGGGCGACCAGGGCTGACGCCTGACGTGCTGGTGCCCTGCGGCCTCCGGCCGCAGGGCACCTTGCGTTGTCCGGGACGACGCCGGCGGGGTCAGTCGCCGGACTCGCTCATCAGCCGGGTCCAGAAATGCTGCAGCTCTTCGGCGATGTAGCGGCGGTAATGGATGCGCTGCCGGCCGTCGTCGTCCCGGTAGACCGAGACCTCGGTATAGGGCGTCCCATCGTCGATGAAACCCGTATGGAGCTGCGCCCAGTCTTCCGCGCGCGGTGTCCACTCCGGAAAAGCCAGCGTCGCGGCGCGGTCCCGGATGGCGGTGTGCCAGCGTTCTTCCCCCAATATGGCCATACTCCACGGTGCCAGAGCAACGGTCAGGACCGGGCAAAACACCCCGTTGCGGAGAGTCAGAGCGTGGCGGTCTCCTCCGCCCCGCGTGCCGACCGGACCCGGGACCAGGCGACGGCGAGCAGGACGACGGCCGCCGCGGCGAAGGCCACGTTCCCCGCCAGGTCCACCGCCGGGGTGGCGGGCAGGGCCGGGGGCTGCGGGAAGGAGTGCCAGGCGTAGGTGAGCATCCAGCCCGCCCCCAGCGCGAACCGCTGGGCCGGCCCCCAACCCGTCCGGCGCGCCCAGCGGGCGACGAGCGCGTACGCCGCCCCGTACAGGGCGAGGTTCGCGGCCACGGCCGGCCATGCGCGGAGGACGTCGATCGTCAGCGCGGCCAGCCAGAAGGCGAGGCCCGCCACGAGCGTGAGCCCCAGCACCGCCCCCGCCCCCGGCGCCCGCTTCACCACCCGTCCCGGCACCTGTCCCCGTGCCCGCTCCTGCGCCTGCGCCCGTTCCGTGCGCGTGGCGGCGGGCCGGTGGCGGCGTAGGGCGAGGGCGGTCAGCAGGGCCGCCGTCACGGCCGCCGCCGCGAGCTGTCCCGCCGGCGCGCGGTAGGCGTCCGGGTTCAGCGCGGTCGCCGCCGCGCCCAGCGCGTACAGCACCCCGGCCACGACCAGGCCGGGCCGGCCCAGCCACGGCTCCTCCGCCCTGGACGGCACCAGGGCCTCCATGACCGCGATCGGCGCGAGAACGCTCCCCGCCGCGTGCACGCCGCCCAGCACGAACGTCGTCCACCAGGCGCTCACGCCCACGCCCGGCAGCCACGCGTACGACGCCAGGTCCATCCCGGCGAAGTGCGGATCGAACAGGGACCGCGTGAGCAGCCCCTCCTCCACCACCCCGTACGCGACCGCGAGCAGCACCATGCCCGGCCAGCCCGCACCCCGCCGACGGGCCAGCTCGCGGATGAGCAGGGCGCCGCCCCCGTACAGCGGGGCCAGGACGATCAGCGCGGGCAGCGCGGTGACGGGCAGGTTCCCCAGCAGGAACTCGCCCGCCAGCGGGGACAGCACGAAAAGCCCGAGAGCGGGCAGAAGCCGTTTTCCCATGAATCCAGCGTCGCCAGGCCCCGGCGGGGCCGGTAGTGACGTTCGTCAGCAGGGCGCGCGGGTCACAGCCAGCCCTTGGCCTCGGCGGCGCGGGCGGCCTCGGCGCGGTTGCGGACGCCGAGCTTGCCGATGGCCGACGACAGGTAGTTGCGCACGGTGCCGTCCGACAGGTGGAGGCGGCGGGCGATGTCGGCCACGGTGCCGCCCTCCGCCGCGGCCCGCAGGACGTCCCGTTCCCGGCCGGTCAGCGGGTTCGCGCCCGTGGAGACGCTGGCGGCGGCCAGCTTGCGGTCGAACACCCGGCCGCCCGCGTGCACCCGCCGCACCGCGTCGGCCAGCTCGCCGGCCCGCGCGTCCTTGACCACGTACCCGGCGACGCCGGCGTCCATCGCCCGCCGCAGGTAGCCCGGCCGGCCGAACGTGGTCAGGATGATCACCCGCACGTCCGTCAGCTCCCCGGCGACGGTGAGGCCGTCGCGGCCGGGCATCTCGATGTCGAGCAGCACCACGTCGGGGCGGAGCGCGGTGACGGCCGGGGCCACCTCGTCGCCGCGGCTCACCTGGCCGACCACCTCCAGGTCCGGCTCCAGGCCGAGCAGGGCCGCCAGCGCCGCGCGTACGAGGTGCTGGTCGTCGGCCAGCAGCACCCGGATCATGCGGCCGCGCCCGCCAGCGGCAGGCGGGCGCTCAGCCGGAAGCCGCCGCCCTCGGCGGGGCCGCCGTCCAGGACGCCGCCCGCCACCTCGACCCGCTCGGCCAGCCCCCGCAGCCCGTTGCCCGCCGCGCCCGCGACGTCCGTACGGCATCCGCCGCCGTCGTCGCTCACCTCCGCGTACGCCTCCCCGCCCCGCACCCCCAGCCGGATGCGGCAGTGGCGGGCACCGCTGTGCCGTACCACGTTGGTCGTCCCCTCCCGCACCACCCAGGCCAGCACCGGCTCCACGTCGGCGGGCAGCGGCCCGGCGGCCACCTCCAGCCGCACCCCGGCGGTGGCGAGCGCCCGCCGTGCGCCGTCCAGCTCATCCGCCAGCGACAGCTCCCGGTAGCCGGTGATCGCCTCCCGCACGTCCGCCAGCGCCTGCCGGGACAGCTCCTCCACCTCCTCGGCCTCCGCCCGCGCCCGCTCCGGGTCGGCGGTGACCAGCCGCGCCGCGAGCTGGCTCTTCACCGTCATCACCGCGAGGCTGTGACCGAGGAGGTCGTGCATGTCGCGGGCGAAGCGCAGCCGCTCGTTGTCCACGGCCAGCCGCTCCACCTCGGCGTTGGCCTGGCTGAGCGCCCGGTTCGCCGACTCCAGCCGCAGGAAGGCGCGCATCGCGACGGCGAAGATCACGCCCTGCAGCGGGAACCACCAGCGTTCGGCCAGCGACAGGCCGAGCAGCAGCGGGAAGGCCAGCGTGACGGCCAGGATCGTCGCCCCCGCCGCCACCGGCAGCGCCCGCTCCGGCAACGACACGGCCACCGCCGCGATGAGGAAGAACCACATCGACAACAGCCACAGCTCGCCCAGCAGCGGCGTCATCGCGGCGGCGACCGCGTACAGCAGGGCCAGGGCGAGCAGGCCCGCCGCGCGGCGCGACCGCTCCACGCACCACATGACCCCCAGGTAGAGCCCGACGAAGGCGGCCAGTCCGGCCGCCGCCAGCGCCACCCGCCCGGGGGAGGGGGAGGAGGCCAGGAACGTGGGCAGCGGCCAGACCAGGACGACGAGGTAGAGACAGTTCCACAGCCTGCCCTTCACGCCAAGCAGCCTATACAGCCCATCGCCGGCCGTCCCCTGACGAATGTCATGGGCACGGTCCGGCGAGGGGCGGATCAGCTGGTCAGCTCGCGCTGCAGGAGACCGTCGGCCAGGTGTAGTTGCCGTTGTGCTGGATCGTCACCCCCCAGTTGTTGCCGCTGCCGTTGGGCCGGGCGGTGAGGGTCTGGGCGCTCGGGTAACTGGCGCTGATGTTCCAGGTGGCGATGACCTTGGCGGGGGAGGGGACGTTCATCGTCACGGTCCAGTTGCTCGATCCGCTGACGGCGACGTTGAGGTTGTAGCGGTCGCTCCACTGCTGCCCGGCGGAGAGCGTCGCGGAGCAGCCGCCGCCACCGCCGCCCCCTCCGCCGCCGCCCCCTCCGCCCCCGGAGGAGCTGCCGAGCGTGATGTTGGAGCTGCCGCTGCTCTGGTAGCCCTCCGTCGCGAGGATCTGGTAGTCGTGGCTGCCGAGGTTCATGCCCTTGCCGGCCCAGGCGTCGAAGTGGTTGCCGGCGGTGATGGTCCCGCCGGTCCGCTTCGACTGCCGGACGCTCCAGTACTGGTCGAAGGTCCTGGTGCCCTCGATGGAGGGGGCGTTGTAGCGGGTGGTCCGGTAGATGTCGTATGTGCCGCCGTCGCTGGTCACGGTGCCCATGTACGTCCCGGTGGGCCGGAAGGTGCCCCAGTTGTCGACGATGTAGTACTCGATGAGCGGGTTCCGGGTCCACCCGTAGAGGGTCAGGTAGGCGTTGCCCGACGGGTTGAAGCTGCCCGAGTAGGTGACCGTCCTGCGGCCGCCGGTGCTCCAGCCCTTGCCGGCGACGAAGTTGCCGGTGTTCCTCCAGGACGTGCTGTAGTTGCCGCCGGAGCCGAGGTTCATGGAGACGGTGCCGGGGCTGTCGGTCCAGAACGAGTAGAAGTAGCCGTTGTCGGTGCCCGTCTGGTTCGAGGTGACGGTCGTGTCGGCGCCGGCGGTGCCGGGCATGACCAGCGCGGACAGGATCAGCGCGAGGGCCGAGGCGCCGCCGAGGAGCAGCCGGAGCCGGCCGCCGCGGCGGGGTCGGTGACGGGTCGGGGCATCGTTCATCGGATCTCCTCTACCTCGAAATTATCGGCAGACTGGCGAAAGTATCGGATTCGTCAAGAGGGATGTCAACGCCTCGTACGGTCGTGGCGACCTCGCCGGTACGTCCACGGCTCTCGCGGTCAGCGAGAACGCGTCCGGCAGCCCTTGAAACTTTCGGAGAGTTTCCGAACAAGAAGAAGGCCGCGCCCCCTGAAGGGACGCGGCCTTGATGGCGAGGGTCAGGCCTTGCCGGCGACCTTCTGCTCGGCGGCCTCACCGGCCGGCTCGGGCAGGTCCAGGCTGTCGCGCAGCTTGGCGGGCCGCAGGAACGCCGCGGCGATCAGGCCCACCACGGCGATGCCCGCCGAGACGAGGAAGATGTGGCCGGTGGCGTCGCCGTACGCGGCCCGGACGATCGGCACGATCGGCGCGGGCATGTCGGCGATGTTGAGGCTCCTGCCCGCCTGGCTTCCCGTGACCGGGATGCCCGCCTTGGCGAGGCCCTCGGCGATGCTGGTCGCCACCCGGTTGGCCAGGATGGCGCCGAGCACCGACACGCCGACCGTGCCGCCGAGCGAGCGGAAGAACGTGATCGCGCCGCTGGCCGCGCCGATCTCGCGCAGCGGGACTGTGTTCTGGATGACCAGCACCAGGTTCTGCATGGACATGCCGACGCCGACGCCGACGGCCAGCATGTAGAGCGACACCAGCACCAGCGAGGTCTCGTGGTCGATGGTCGACAGCCCGACGAAGCCCGCCAGCAGCACGACCAGCCCGACCAGGATGTACGGCTTGGTCTGCCCGCTCCTGGACACCATCCGGCCGCTGATCGTCGAGGAGAACAGCACGCCGACCATCATCGGGATGGTCAGCAGGCCCGCGGCGGTGGGGCCGTACCCGCGGCCGATCTGGAAGTACTGGCCGAGGAAGACCGCGCCGCCGAACATCGCCATGCCGACCGCGAGGCTGGCCAGGATGGCGAGGGCCGGGTCGCGGCGGCGGACGACGTGCAGCGGCACGACCGGCTCGCGCACCTTGGCCTCCACCCACGTGGCCAGGGCGAGCAGCACCACGCCGCCGCCGACCATGGCGGCCGTCTGCCAGGACAGCCACTCGAAGGAGTTGCCGACGAAGGTCACCCAGATGAGCAGGACGCTGACGCCGGCCGCGATGAGCGCGGCGCCCCAGTAGTCGATGGTCACGTCCGTGCGGCGCACGGTGGGCAGGTGCAGGGTCTTGGCCAGCAGCGCGAAGGCGGCGACGGTGAACGGCACCGCGATGAAGAAGCACCAGCGCCAGCCGAGCCACGAGGTGTCGGCGATGAAGCCGCCGAGCAGCGGGCCGCCGACGGTGGCCACGGCCATGACCGCGCCGAGGTAGCCGTTGTAACGGCCGCGCTCCTTCGGGCTGATCATGGCGGCGATGACGACCTGGGCGAGGATCTGCAGCGCGCCCATGCCGAGGCCCTGGATCGCGCGGAAGGCGATGAGCTGCCCGGTGTTCTGGGCGAAACCGCAGGCCAACGAGGACACCATGAAGATCACGATGGCGATCTGGAGCAGCAGCTTCTTGTTGAACAGGTCCGCGAGCTTGCCCCAGATCGGGGTCGAGGCGGTCGAGGCCAGCAGGGACGCGGTGACGACCCAGGTGTACTGCGACTGGCTGCCGTTCAGCGCGCCGATGATCTGCGGGAGCGCCACCGAGACGACGGTGCCGCTGATCATGGCGACGAACAGCACGAGGAGCAGGCCGCTCAGTGCTTCGAGGACCTGCTTGTGGGTCATCGGCTCCGCCGCGGACGGCGCTGCCGGCTGTGCGCTCACGCGCAACCTCCTGTGGGGGAACGAACGTCAGGGATGATCCCGGATCGCGGGACCCGGATACCTTACATGCACATCGGGAAACTTTGCGCACTGGGCATATATTCCCGGCGGGTAGACTTCTTTCCATCATGAGCAGCACGCCAGGGCTGCGTGAGCGCAAGAAGGCCGAGACCCGCCAGGCGGTTCACGAGGCAGCGCTCCGGCTCACCCTCGAACACGGCCTCGACCACGTCACCGTCGAGGCCATCGCCGACGCGGCCAACATCTCGCGCCGCACGTTCAGCAACTACTTCGCCGGCAAGGAGGACGCCCTCCTCTACGGCGACGAGCAGCGCCTCGGCACGCTCGTGCGGCGCGTACGCGACCAGCCGCCCGAGCTGACCGCCTGGCAGGCACTGCGCGCCGCCATGGACGTCCTCTACCACGAGGCCGGCGGCGGCGACCGCGACCTGCTAGTCCGCACCCGCCTCGCCATGCGCCACCCCTCCCTGCTGGCCCGGCAGCTCACCGTCAGGGTCCGGCTGGAGAACGAGCTCACCGAGGCGGTCACCGGCCGCGCCCTGCCCGACGGCGTACGGCCGGAGGTGATCACCGCCGCGTTCCTGGCCGCGCTGCGCGTCGCCACCCAGTGGTGGTGCGCGGGCAACGACGAACGCGACTTCCGCGACCTCATCGACCAGGCGCTCGACCAGATCGCGGGCCGGTTCCGCTGACCCCGGCCCGCCGCTCCACGCCGGCCGCTCTAGGCTGGCCGGTGTGCTGATCCGCCCGAGAACCCCCGGCGACCTGGAGGCGTGCGTCAAGGCCCTCGCCGAGGTGCAGGTCGTCGACCGCTACCCCGTGGACTGGCCGGACGACCCCGGCGGCTGGCTGACGCCTCGCGGGCTGGAGCGGGCGTGGGTGGCCGTCGAGGACGCGGCGGTGCTCGGGCACGTGGGGCTGACCGCCGATCTGGAGGTCACCCGGCTGTTCGTCGTCGCGGCCGCGCGGGGGCGGGGGCTCGCCGGGCTGCTCCTCGACACCGTACGCGCCGCCGCGGGCGGGCGGCCGGTCACGCTGGAGGTCTCCTCCGAGGGGAAGGCGGCCATCGCCCGCTACGAGCGCTCCGGCTGGCGGCGCACCGGCAGCAGCCGCGCCACCTGGCTGAACGCGGCCGGCGAGCCCGCGCTCCTGCACCACTACGTCAGCCCGCCCTCCTGACCGGCGCCCGCGCAAAGACCCGGCAATGATCGCGCCCGCCGGGCCGGCCCGTCCTGACGGCCGGGGTAGAGCTCCGGAAGCGGGACGAGGGCGGAGGCGCGGATGAGGCTCACCGGGGCGGGGACGACGCCCGGCACCCGCGCGCCCGCGCCCGGCTGATGCCCGCCGGCCCGCCGGCGCCGGTCCCGCCGGCCGAGGGCGGAGGGCGGCTGGCCGTGCTCGCCGTCACGCTCACCGTCGGCACCGGCGCGCTGGACGTGGCCGGGTTCGCCCGGCTCGGCGGCGTGTTCAGCAGCGTCATGACCGGCAACCTGGTGGTGTGCGGGTTCGCGATCGGCACCGCCGCCTTCGCCCAGCTCCTGACCGGGGTCACGGCCATCGGCGGTTACGTGGCGGGCGTCCTCGGCGGCACCCGCATCACGAGCCGCTTCCGGAGCAGGCGGGAGACGGCGGCCGGGGCCGGGTGGAGGTGCCCGCGAGGGGTGATCGCGGCGCTGGCGGCGGAGCTGGCCGTGCTCGCCGTGTTCGCCGCCGGCTGGGTGGCCGCCGGTCCCCGGCCCGCCGCCGTCCCGCTGCACGGGCTGCTCGCCCTGGCGGCCGGGGCGATGGGCCTGCAGAGCGCGGCGATGCGCGGGCTCGGCGGTGGCCATCCGGTGTCGACGACGTACCTGACCGGGACGCTCACCGGCGTCGTCGCCGCGCTCATCACGGTCGGCCGCCCGCAGGGGGCCCGATTGCGCGACCTGACGGTCCTGACCGCGGTCCCCGTCGGGGGCGCCGGGGGAGCGCTGGTGCTCGCGTACGCGCCCGCCCTCCTTCCCGCCATCCCTCTCGCGACGGTGCTGACCGCCGTGACGGTGGCGACTCTCCTGCACTGACCCGGCCGGCGCCGCATCCGGATCATGGACCGCGGACCCCTTCTGCTCTACTGGAGGTAGTACTACCAACGGTAGAGGGGTGGGTCATGCGCATCGTCATCGTGGGAGCCGGCATCGCCGGGCTGGCGGCGGCCAGGGGGTTACGGACGGCGGGACACGAGGTCACCGTCCTCGAACGCGCGCCCGCGCCGCGGGACGGCGGCTGCGCGATCATCCTGTGGAGCAACGGCACCACCGTCCTGCGCGACCTCGGCGTCCCCCTGGAAGGGCTGGGCCGGCGGCTCGACACCCTGGAGGCGCGCAGCGCCCGCGGCCGGCCGCTGATGACGGTGGACACCGCCCGGCTGGAACGCGAGCTCGGCGCCCCGACGATGGTCATCCCCCGCCGCACCCTGATCGCCCGGCTCGCCGAGGGCCTGCCGGAGGACACCGTACGGTTCGGCGCCCGCGTCACCCGGCTCCACGACGACGGCCGGACCGTGCGCGCCGAGACCGAGGACGGCACGCAGCACGCCGCCGACCTGCTCATCGGCGCCGACGGCGCCAACAGCCCGGTCCGCGCCGCCCTCTTCGGCGCCGCCCCGGCGACCGGCGCCCGCCCGACCGGCGCGGCCTCCTGGCAGGGACTGATCCCCGCCCCCTTCGACCTCGGCTCCCGCTCCCTGCTCTTCCTCGGCCGCCTCGGCCTCGTCGGCCTGCTCCCCGCGGGCGACGGCATGCTCCAATGGCTCATCGACCTGCGATGGCGGCCCGGCGACGAGGCCGACCCCGAACGCGCGCTGGCCGCCCTGCGCGAACGGTACGCGAGCTACGGCGCGCCCGTCCCCGCCCTGCTGGCGGCGCTGTCGGAGAAGGACCTCCAGCTCTTCCCGCACACCAGGCGCCGCGCCTCCCTGCCCTGGCAGCGCGGGCGGAGCGTGCTCATCGGGGACGCGGCGCACGCCATGCCGCCCATCCTGGCCCAGGGCGCGGGCCAGGCGCTGGAGGACGTCGCGGCGCTGACCCACGTCCTCACCGGAGTCACCGGCGAGAACGCCGCCGCGGCGCTGCCCGCCTACGAGCGCGCCCGCAGACGGCGGGCCGCCCTGGCCTCGACGGCCGCCACCCGGGGCGTGGCGACCGCCGGGCCGCGTACGGCGTTCCAGAGCGAGGCCGCACTGCGCGGCGCCGTCGCGCTGCCCGACCGGCTGGCCACCTGGCTGTTCGGCCGGCTCGTCACCGGCGTCAGCACCCGCCTCGCCCGCTGACCCGGCCGGGCGAGCGGCCACTTGCGGACGACTGAAGCGCCCGCTTGAGTCCGCCACAAGAGGGTCATGGCACAAATCGGGTCGTGCCACGAACACGGCATCACCGACCCGGGAGGAAGACGATGTCCAAGACGATGTCCAAGGCGATGTCCAAGGCGATGTCCCCGTACGACCTGATCATCACCGGCGGCCACCTCATCACCATGGACGCGGCGGTCCCCGACGGCCCGGCGACCGTGGCCGTGCGCGACGGCCGCATCGCGGACGTGCTGCCCGCCGGCCGCGAGCTGCCGCCCGCCGCCGACGTCCTCGACGCCGGCGGCGCCCTGGTCCTGCCCGGCCTCGTGGACGCCCACCGCCACACCTGGCAGTCCGCCACCCGGCACTTCGGGCTCGACTGGAGCCTGATGGACTACCTCGGGGCCGCCTTCCTGCGCCTCGGCCCGGCCTTCCGCCCGGCCGACGTGCACGCGGCCACGCTGCTCGGCGCGCTCGGCGCGATCGAGGCGGGCATCACCACGCTCGTCGACTGGGCGCACATCCAGAACACCCCCGAACACTCCGACGCCGCCGTCGCGGCGCTGCGCGAGAGCGGGATCAGGGCGGTGTTCGCCTACGGCTGGCCGCAGACCGACCCGATGCGCTGGGTGGGCGACAGCGACGCCGTGCTGCCCGACGACGTCCACCGCGTCCGCGCCGGGCTGTCGGAAGACTCGGC
Source organism: Nonomuraea bangladeshensis (assembly GCF_039529455.1). NCBI lineage: Bacteria > Bacillati > Actinomycetota > Actinomycetes > Streptosporangiales > Streptosporangiaceae > Nonomuraea > Nonomuraea bangladeshensis. The sequence goes on along the minus strand of NZ_BAAAMV010000012.1, from coordinate 339,587 downwards.
CCGGGTGACGATGGCGCTCGCCGCCCGCGGCCCCGAGATGTCGCGGGCGAGCGCGGTCAAGCGCGACCTGGAGCTCGCCAGGGCGCTCGGCCTGCGCGCCACGATGCACCTCAGCAACGCCGGCAGCCTCACCCAGCTCGACACGCTCGGCCTGCTCGACGAGACGATCACCATCGTGCACGCCTGCGGCTGCGGCGACGACGAGCTGAAACTGGCCGCGGACCTCGGCGTCACCGCCACCGTGTCGCCGCTCATCGAGCTGACCATGCCCGGCCTCGGCACGCCCGCCACCGGCCGGCTCAAGGCGGCCGGGATGGTGACCGGGCTCAGCGTGGACACCGAGATCGCCACGTCGGGCGACCTGTTCGCGCAGATGCGGGCCGCCCTCGCCCAGCACCGGCAGTCCGGGCACCCCGAACCGCTGTCCGCACGTGACCTGCTCGCCATGGCGACCGCCGGCGGCGCCGCCGCGGCCGGCCTCGGCGACCGTACGGGCAGCATCACCCCGGGCAAGCGGGCCGACCTCATCGTGGTCGCCACCGGCGGCGCCGCCACCCCGCCGGTCGTCGAGCCCGCCGCGAGCCTCGTGCTCGGCGGGCACCCCGGCCTGGTACGGGACGTCATGGTCGAAGGACGGCTGCTCAAGCGCGACGGCGTCCTGCTGGGCCCGCTGCGGGAGGCGCTCGACGCGGCCGTACGCACCCAGGAGCACCTGCGCGAAGCCGCGCCGGAGGTCTTCCCGGCGCTCTGAGCCGGGTGACAGAACCGAAGATCGTGGCACAATCTCCGCATGGCGGTGGAGTTCCACGTCCTCGGCCCCTTCTCCGTGAGCGTCGACGGACGCCCGGTCGACGTCGGCGGGCCGCGTCCCCGGCTGCTGCTGGCCCGCCTGCTCCTCGCGCGCGGCGCCACCGTCTCCGTGGACGCGCTGCTGGACGCCCTCTACGGCGGCGAGCCCCCGGGCCGCGCCGTCGGAACGCTCCACACCCACGTCTCCCACCTGCGCCGCCTGCTCGAACCCGGCCGCGCCCCCCGCACCCCGTCGGCCGTGCTCGTCAACCGGCCGCCGGGGTACGCGCTCGGCCCGCACCGGCTCGACGCCGACGAGTTCGCCCGCCTGTCGGCCGAGGGGGACCAGGACGCGGCGCTGGCGTTGTGGCGGGGGACGCCGTACGAGGAGTTCGCGGACGTCCCCTGGCTGCGGCCCGAGGTCGAACGCCTGCACCAGGCCCATCTCGCGGCCCGCGAGCAGCGGCTGGCCGCGCTTGCGCCCTCGCCGGCGACCGCCGCCGAGCTGGCGGAGCTGGCCCGCGCGCACCCCCTGCGCGAGAGCCTGTGGGAGGCGCTGGCACGGGTTTTGTACCGGCTCGGGCGGCAGGCCGACGCGCTCGAGGCCCTGCGCACCGCGCGGCGGCACCTCGCCGAGGAGCTCGGGCTGGACCCGGGGCCCGGCCTCCGCCGCCTGGAGTCCATGATCCTGACCCAGGACCCGGCACTCGGCGAGACCACCCCGGCCTTACCTGATCCCGCGCCCGGCGGCGCGTCACCGGGTGCGGAGGTGACCGGCGGGGGGCCGGTGGTGGTGGGGCGGGCGGGGCCGCTCGACCGGCTGGCGGAGCTGGCCGCCGAGGTCGAGGCCGGGCGCACCAGGATCGCGGTGATCTCCGGCGAGCCGGGGATCGGCAAGACGTGGCTGGCTGAGGAGTTCGCGCGCGGGCGGCAGGCCCGGGGCTGGCTCGTCGCCTGGGGGCACTGCCACGAGAGGTCGGGCGCTCCGCCCCTGTGGCCCTGGCGGCAGATCGCCAGAGAACTGCTGGAGCAGGGCGGAGCCGAGCCGCCCGCCGCGCTCCTCGACGCTGGCGACGCTCCAGGGGACCCGGAGGGGGAGACGGGGGAGGCCAGGTTCCGGCTGCACCGCGAGGTGGCCCGCCACTTCGCCGCCGCGGCGGCCGGACGCCCCCTGCTCCTGCTCATCGACGACCTCCAATGGGCGGACACCGCCTCGCTCGGGCTGCTCGCCGACCTGGCCCGCCTGCTGCGGGGCCGCGTCGCCGTGGTGATCACCGTGCGCTCGGGCGAGGGGCCGCCCGCCATGTACGACGCGCTCGCCATGGTGAGCCGCAGTCACGCCCTGCGGCTGCCGCTGGCCGGGCTGGACGCCGCCGCGGTGGCCGAGCTGTCCGGGCTCGACCACGGCCAGGCCGCGGCGCTGGCCCAACGCACCGGCGGCAATCCGCTGTTCATCCGCGAGACCCTGCACCTGGCCGCCGGAGGAGGGCTCGCCCGCGCTCTCGCCACCGTGCCCGAGGGGCTCGCCGACGTGCTCCGCCAGCGCATCGGCCGCCTGCCCGCGCCGCACCGCGCCGTCCTGGAGGCCGCCGCCGTCGCCGGCGACGCCACCGACCACCTCCTCCTCGCCGGGGCGCTCGCGGCGGTGACGCCGGCCGAGGCAGGCGCCGTGCCGGTCGAGGAGGCCGTCGCCGCCGCTCGCGCCGCCCGGCTGCTCGCCGACGACCGTACGTTCACCCATGACCTGATCAGGGAGACCTGCTACGCCGACCTGCCCCCGGCCCGCCGCGCCGCGCTGCACCTCGCCGTGCTGCGCGGACTCGCCAGCCGCCCCGCCGCCGACCCCGCGACGATGGCCGCGCACGCCCTCGCCGCCGGGCCGGCCGCGACGGCCGAGGCCGTGGAGCTGTGCGTGGCGGCGGCCGGGCGGGCCGCGTCCCGCCACGCCTACGACGACGCGGTCACCTGGTGGCGGCGGGCCGCCGACACGCACGGCCGGATCCCCGGCGCGGACCCGTCCCGGCACGTGCGGCTGCTGCTCGGCCTGGTGCGCGCCCAGCTCGACGCGGGCGACGGCTTCTCGGCTCGGGCCACGCGCAACGAGGCCGTGCTCGCCGCCGACGCCACCGGCGACGACACCCTCACCGCGCAGGCGCTCACCAGCCTGGACGCCCCCGGACTGTGGAAGTTCTACACCTACGGCGACACCGAGGTCCACATCGTCGAACGCGTCGAGGACGTGCTCGACCGGCTCCCCGCCGGCGACTCCGAGCTGCGCTGCCGCCTGCTCGGCTGCCTCGGTATGGAACGCTACGACGGCTCGGCCGACCCCCGGTGCGACGACGCGACCGCCGAGGCGCTCGCCATGGCCCGCCGCCTGGTCGCCGCCGGCGCGGGCAAACGCCTGCTGGCGGTCACGCTCAACGCCCGCTACCTCGGCATCCAGCTTCCCGAGCGGCTGCGCGAGCTCGACGCGATCGGCGACGAGCTGACCCGCCTCGGCCTGCCCGGCTTCGAGCTGCTCGGATGGCTGATCCAGGAACGCACCCGCCTGGAGCTGTACGACGTGCGCGCCGCCGACGAGGCCGCCCACCGCGCCGACCGGCTGGTGGAACGGCTGGACCTGCCCTGGCCCCGCTTCCAGCACCTCATCTACCGCGGCGCCCGCCGCCTGATGGAAGGCGACCGGGCCGGGGCGGAGGAGGCGTACACCGCCGCCGCCGAGGCGGGGGAGCGGCTCAACCTGTGGCACACCCGGCCCGCGCTGGACTCGGCGGTCGTCGCCACGCACCTGCTGCACGGCGAGCCGGTCGAGGACGAGGAGCTGATCGAGCGCTTCTCGCCGTTCCCCGCGCACCGGCAGGCCGTCCGCATCCTGACGGCGGCGGCCAAAGGGGACGGCGCGGCGCTGAAGGCGGCCCGGCGCGAGGGCCGCCCGCCGATGCCCCGCGACTTCGGCGAGCTGCCCGCGCTCTGCCTGGTCGGGCTCGCCTGGCAGGCGGCGGGGGACGCGGAGGCGGCGCGGGAGATGTACCGGCGGCTGCTGCCGTACGAGGACCGCCTGGCGATCGGCGCGGGCACCTTCCCCGCCGGGCCGGTCGGCTACTACCTCGGCCTGCTGGCCGAGGACCCCGGCACCCGCCGCGCCCACCTGAGCGCGGCCGTCCGCCGCTGCGAGCAGGCGGGCCTGACCTGGTGGGCGCAGCGCGCCGCAAGCGCCGCTTGAGTCGTCCTGCAGTGCCCCGTCGCATCGTGGCCGCATGACGACGAACACGACACCTGCCACGAACGCCGGCCCGGACCTCACCCTGTTCCTGGCCTTCCACCGCGGGCTGCGCCGCGACTTCGGCCGCCTGGCCGACGCGCTCGACCGCTGCCCCGACACCGACGAGGCCCGCCGCGCGCTCATCGACGAGCACACGGCGATGCAGCTGCGGGCGCTGCACCACCACCACAGCGACGAGGACGAGAACATCTGGCCGCTGCTCCGCGGCCTGGTGCCGGCGGCCGTCGAGGTGCTGGACCGGCTGGAGTCCGACCACCAGGAGATCGACGTGGTGATCGAGCGCCTGACCGGCCCGAGCCGCCCGGCCGCCGAGCAGGCGGCGGACCTGCGCCGCCTGCACGAGCTGCTGAACGCGCACCTCGACCTGGAGGAGTCCCAGGTCGTGCCGCTGATCCGGGCGCACGTCACGCCGGAGTGGTGGGAGGAGGCGGGCAAGGCGGTCAGCAAGAGCCACGGGCGCGACCTGCCGATGGTCGCCGCCTGGACGCTGGACGCCGCCAGTGAGGAGCAGCGGGCGCACATCTTCGCGACCGCGCCCTTCCTGCTGCGGGTGCTCTACCGGCTGAGCTGGCGCCGCGCGTACGAGCGGCGCGCCGCCCAGATCTTCGGCTGATCAGCGCTTCAGCCAGCGCCGCCCCGGCGGCAGGAACAGCGTCACCAGGGCGGCGGCGACGGCGAGGGCGAGAACGAGCAGAACACGACGCATGACTTCTCCTATGGGTGAAAACGTGGCTGACAGACCACGAATACCCACAGTAGTTGTCCGATTACACCTGCCGATCAGTGCCGGTCCTGTCGCGGCAGCGTCACCTCGTACAGGACGAGCTGGATCGCCGCCGCGATCGGGATGGCGAGCAGCGCGCCCACGACGCCGAGCAGCGTCCCGCCGATCAGGGCCGCGATGATGGTGACCGCGGCGGGCACGTCCACGGACGACATCATGATCCGGGGCGCGATCAGGTAGTTCTCGATCTGCTGGTAGACGATGAAGAAGATCAGGCAGGCGATGCCCGTCGGCACCGACACGAACAATCCGACGAGCGTCCCGACGGCCGCCCCGATCGTGGCGCCGACCAGGGGGATCAGGTCGGTGATCGCCACGATGAGGGAGATCGCGAGCGCGTACGGCACGCGGGCGATCGACAGGAAGACGAACGTCGTGACGCCCGCGATCAGCGAGATCAGCAGGTTGCCCGCCACGTACCCGCCGATCCGTTTGATGACCTCGTCGCCCAGCAGCTGGACGCGCTCGCGGCGGCTCGCGGGCACCAGCCGGTAGCCGAGGGAGGTGATCGAGCGCAGCGACGCCAGCAGGTACAACGTCAGGATGAGCACCGTCAGCGCCGAGAACACGGCGCTGACCACCACCGTCGCCGCGCCCAGCAGCCCGCCGAAGACCTGCCGGCCGAGATCGCCGCTGAGCAGGTACTGCTGCAGCCGGTCGAGCAACTGGTACTGCTGGTCGAGCGCGCGGATCTGCGGGTGGTTCTGCAGCTCTCCGATGTAGGTGGGGAGCTGCGTGACGAAGTCGCCGGTCTGCGTGGCGAGCGGGGGCACCACGGCCACGCCGAAGCCGACGAAGAAGACGATCACGGCGGTGAAGACCGCCGCGATCGCCCACTGCCGCGACAGCCCGCGCTCCTCCAGCCACCGCACGGCGGGGTTGAGCCCGATGGCGAGGAACAGCGAGACCGTGATGAGGATGAGCACCGACGCCGACGCGGCCAGCGCCTGCACCAGCAGCCACGCGCTCAGCACGCCCAGCGCGGCGGTGAAGCCGAACACGAACGGATGGCGGGTCAGGGCGCGTCCGGGGCGGCCGAAGTAGGCTTCGGCCTCGCCGCGCCGAGCCAGCGAGGCGGCGGGCTCACCACGCGCCTCGTCCGCGGGCAGGCGGGAGGAGTCACCGCCGGCCGCGCCGCCTGAGGCATCGGCGGGGCCGCCTGGGGCGCCGGCGGGTCTGTCGGCGGCGGCGCCGGCGGGGGTGGGGTGATCGGCGCCGGGGCCGGTCGGGGGGAGCGGGCGCGTCATGTCGGCCTCTTCTACGCAGGGCCCGAATCGGGGAGAACCGGCATGGCTACTGTCCCGGCCGCCGCCGGATATTCACCCCGTGATGGAATCGTTGCCGGACGGTCAGGGCACCCCCTGCGACCCGCCGTCACATGTCAGACTGCCGACATGACCCACACCCACGACGAAGACCCGGCCTGCGAGGTCGCCCACGGCGACGCCCCCGCCCAGGAGAGCGGCGGCGAGACCGGTCGCACCCTGGTCGCCGTCTTCGCCTCCCCGGTGGCCGAGAGCCTGCTGCGCATCGGCGCCGAGCTGGGCTTCCGGCCGGTCCTGCTGGAGCCCGACCCCGCGCGCGGCCTCGACGGGTTCCCCGCCGTACGCGAGATCGGCGGGCACGTGGACGCCACCGCCGACGTCGTGCTCACCGACCACCACCGCGACGAGATCGGCCCCGTCCTGCGCGACCTGCTGAAGTCGCCGGCCCGCTGGATCGGCATCATGGGCAGCCCCCGCCACGTCGGCCCGCACGTGCGGGCGCTGGCCGACCTCGGCGTGCCGCCGGAGGAGGTGGCCCGCGTCCACCGACCGGTCGGGCTCAACATCGGCTCCCGCACCCCGCCGGAGATCGCCGTCGCCACCCTGGCCGGGCTGATCGCCGACCGCAACGGACGCCCCGGCGGGTTCGCGTTCTAGCAGTGCCGCCCCGCTGCCGCTCGCTTCCAAGCGGTCCGCAAGTCGGCCCCGGTACCTCTGGTACACGTGAAGAGACCTCTGCTGACCCGCGCCCTGACCACCGCCGCGGTCGCCGCCGCCGTCGCGCTGACCGCGTCCGCGCAGCCCGCCGCCGCCGCGCCCACGAGCTGGAAGTGGGGCGCCGTCCACTCCACCGACGGCATGGCCACGGCCTGGGGCAAGGTCGTCGTCGGCCAGTCGGGCCTGGCGGTGACGGGCAACCTCGACGACCATTACGGCAAGGGCTGCTCGTGGGCGCTGATCAAATACCAGAGCGCCCGCAACGGCCGCTGGCGCACCCACGGGATCTACAACTGCGCGCCGGGCACCGGCACGTTCCGCAAGAACGTCGGCGGCGTCCTGCAGATCAGGATCCAGGTCTGCCGGGGCACCGCCACGCGGCCGACCGGCAAGTGCTCGCGCTGGCGGACGGTGTGGACCCAGGGCGGCTGACGGCCGCGCGGACGGTGACGGTCAGCGGCCGGGGCCGGCGTCCTCCTGCGCGAGCTGCCCGTGCAGCCGGCGGGCCGCGCGGACGAGCCCGCTCGACCCGGTGCGGGCGGCGAGGTCCGCGACCTCGGGGATCACGCCACGCGCCCCGGCCCACCCGGCCACCTCGGCGGCGAACTCCAGCGTCCGGGTGTGCGCGGTGGTGGCCCGCTCGCCCGGCCCCGGCAGGTAGACCGGCAGCAGGCCGCTCATGATCTGCCAGACCTCCCGGTGGGCGCCCCGCCGCGCGCACTCGTCGAGTGCCCGCACCACCACGGTGGGCCTGACGCGGTCGAGCAGACGCAGGCACCGCCCCAGTTGCCTGCCGCACTCGACGGCGGGGAGGGAACCCGTGGCGACCGCGCGCAGCAGCGGCTCCCTGCAACGTTCGGCGTCCCAGCCCTCCTCGCCCAGCAGGATGCCCAGCAGGAGCGCGACGCCCTCGCCCACGGGCCCCTCCTGGTGGCAGAGCCGGGAGATCGCCGGCTGCAGGCCGCCCGGCCCCCGCCAGTCGCCGTACAGGTAGGGGACGAGGTGCATGGCCAGGACCTCCCGGTCGGAGGGCAGCACGAGCCACCACGCCGACTGGTAGTAGCTCACCCAGCGGCGGGACGGCGAGTCGCAGAACAGCGCGTCCACGAACGCGATCCCGGTCGGCTCGTGCCGGACGAGCGGCCGAGGGCGCTCACCGGGCTTCGCGGGCCACTCGACGCTCGTGACGGGCTCGGGCCGGTCGGCCAGCCAGCGCGCCAGCGTGACGCCCGCCTCCGAGGTCAGCCGGCCGGCGCGAGCCACCACATCGGGGTCCACCGCGCGCGGCAGCCTCAGCAGCGCCTGCCCCAGGTCGTCGGGCAGGTGCCGGACGCCCTCGCGCTCGTAGCCTTCGATCCTGGCGACCAGCTCGGCCGGGTCGAGGTGACCGGAGGTGCAGGTGGGCGTGGCCAGCAGGTACGGCGGCAGCGTCCCCTCCACCAGCGCGGCGTGGACCTCGGCGCAACGCCGCATCAGGGCCCCGTAGAGCGGCGCGACCGGCCCCGGGACGGACAGCCGCCCATCGGCGGCGGGCGCGACGGCCTCCCCGGCGGCGGCGCGGAGCAGCGCCTCCGTCCACCGCTCTAGGTTGAACCACTCGCTCGCCTGGCTTAGGTCCGTCACTTCGTCCGGCGCTCTCCTGGCGTGCGGGTGCCGGACGAAGCCGTCGAGCCAGCGGTCGAAGGCGAACTCGTGATCCAGCCGGTTGAAGGTGCCGGTCAGCGTCTCCATCGCCGGGCGGACCGGGTGGCGGCCGGGCGCGTCGAACACGGGCGGTTCGCCCGGCTCGAAGACATCGGCCGGCGCGGCCTCGGTCTCGACCGCGCCGTAGCCGGGGGTCAGCCGGGCCGCGAGGTCGGGCGGCAGGACGGCCGCCGCCTCCCGCACGGTCTCCGCGCCCACGGCCGACATGCGCCGCGCGTGCTTGACGGCCCAGCGGACCGCGCGCTCCCGCACCTCGTACGACTCGCACAGGAACGCCGAGGCGAGCGCCGGCGCCAGGTCGTCGAGGTCGCCGGAGGTGTCGCGGGCGGCCCGGTCGAGCAGCGTCAGCCCGGCCCGTACGAGCTTGCTCTCGAGCCGGAACAGCAGCGCCGTCACCGCCTCGCCGACCTCCTCGCCGCTCAGCGTGACGCCGGGCCCGCGCAGCATCCGCAGGGCCAGCTCGGCGACCGGGCCGGGCGCGGCGGGCAGCAGCCGCAGGTAGTCGCGGACCTGTTCCTGGCCGGGGGCCGGATCGAGCAGGTCGTGCAGCCGTACGAAGAAGCGCAGGTCGGCGGCGGTGCCGCCGCGCAGGAAGCGGCTCAGGCAGCCCGCCACGAGCTGCTCGTGGCCGACCGGCGAGGCTTTGGCGAGCGCGCGCAGCCAGGACCGCCCGGCAGGGGCGTCGGCCCGGTCGTCGCGCAGCGCCCGGCCCACGCCCTCGGCCTCGAACAGCCGGGGGATCAGGTGCGGGGCGAGCGGGTCGGTGGCGAGGCGGGGCTCCATGGACGCCCAGGCGACGACCAGCGGCTCGTGCGCGGGCGGCTCGGCGCCGGTGCGGCGCAGCAGCTCCAGCGCCAGTCCGGCGGCGCCGTTGTCGAGCTGGGCGCGGGTGCCCCGCAGCCGGGCGGCCAGGCGCGTGGCGAGGTCGGCCTGCCACTCCGCGGGCCGGGCGGCGACGACCCGCAGCAGCGGCTCGATCGGCATCGTCTCGCCCCACTCGGCGAAGTCGCGCCTGAGCAGCCAGTCGGCGACTGCGGCCGTGCCGCCCAGCGTGCCCGCTCCCACGACGCGGAGGGGCGCGATCCAGACGTTGCGCCGGCTCCAGGGGACGCTGTGCCGGTGGTGGTAGTGGTCGGGACTCTCCCACCACCAGCGCTGCGCGACCTCCTCGGTCACGCCCCGGTCCACGTGCTCACTGACGAACTCCCGCCTGGCCTGCTCCTCCGCCTCCCGCGCCCGCTGCTGGGCCGCGTCGAACCGGGCGTGGGCGGCCTTGCGCGCCTCGCCGAGGTACGCGCGCAGCCGGCCGGCGATCTCGCGGCGCTCCTCCGCGCCGAGCCGCAGCACCACGTCGGCCGTCGCCGCCGCGTCACCGGCGGCGACGGCCTGCCGGACGGCGTCCCATCCGCTCGGGCTCGCGGAGATCTCGTCGGGGGGTGGGCAGGCGCGCTCGGGCGCCCGCTGAGCAGTCGTCATGGGCACGAACATTAGAGATCACCACCGACAGATCGAGAGAAGGGCTTGCCGGAGGCGAGAGCGGGTAGGAACCGGCGCGCCCGGCCTTCCGCCCGCACCGGGACGGAGGCGCCAGGCGTTCGCCGCGGATGGATGCCGAGTGGGGGAGCACGGTTGGCGCACGAGTTCCGGGTGTGGGCGCCTGAGCGCGAACGGGTGGAGCTGGTCCTCGGGGAGCGCCGGCTCCCCATGCGGCCTGCCGCCGGCGGCTGGTGGGAGCGCACGGTGGAGGAGGCCGGGCCGGGCACGGACTACGCGTACGCGCTGGACGGCGGCCCGCCGCGGCCCGATCCGCGCTCGGCGTACCAGCCGCACGGCCCGCACGGGCCCTCCAGGATCGTCGACCACGCCGCCTTCCCCTGGGCCGACGCCGCCTGGCGGGGCACCCCGCTGCCCGGCGCGGTCCTGTACGAGCTGCACGTCGGCACCTTCTCGCCCGAGGGCACCTTCGACGGCGTGATCGAGCGCCTGCCGCACCTGGCCGCGCTGGGCGTGGACGCGATCGAGCTGATGCCGGTCGCCGAGTTCTCCGGCCGCCGCGGCTGGGGCTACGACGGCGTCTCGCTGTACGCCCCCCACCACGCCTACGGCGGCCCCGACGGCATGAGACGCCTGGTGGACGCCTGCCACGCGCACGGGATCGGCGTCGTCGTGGACGTCGTCTACAACCATCTCGGCCCTTCCGGCAACTACCTGCCGGAGTTCGGCCCGTACTTCACCGGCCGCCACACCACCAACTGGGGCGACGGGGTCAACTTCGACGGGCCGGGCAGCGGCGAGGTCCGCGCGTTCGTCATCGACAACGCCCTCATGTGGCTGCGCGACTACCACTGCGACGGCCTGCGGCTCGACGCCGTGCACGCGATCGCCGACCACTCCGCCGCGCACGTGCTGGAGCGGCTCGCCGAGGAGGTCGCGGAGCTGGCCGCGCACGTGCGCCGCCCGCTGTTCCTCATCGCCGAGAGCGACCTCAACGACCCCCGCTTCGTCCGCTCCCGCGAGAGCGGCGGCTACGGCCTCGACGCCGCCTGGGCCGACGAGTGGCACCACGCCCTGCACGCGGCGCTGACCGGCGAGCGCGACGGCTACTACGCGGACTTCGGCCCGCTCGGCCTGCTCGCCAAGGCCCTGCGCCAGGCTTGGGTGTACGACGGCACGTGGTCGCCGCACCGCGGCCGGGTGCACGGGAGGTCACCGGCGGGGCTGTCCGGGCACCGGTTCGTCGCGTGCGCCCAGAACCACGACCAGGTCGGCAACCGGGCGCGGGGCGAGCGGTCCGGCGCGCTCATGAGCGAGGGACGGCTGCGGGTCGCCGCCGCGCTGCTGCTCACCGCCCCCTTCACGCCGATGCTGTTCCAGGGCGAGGAGTGGGGGGCGGGCACCCCGTTCCAGTACTTCACCGACCACGAGGACCCCGGGCTGGGCCGCGCGGTCAGCGAGGGCCGGCGCAGGGAGTTCGCGGCCTTCGGGTGGGAGCCCGGACAGGTGCCCGACCCGCAGGACCCCGCCACGTTCGACCGCTCCCGCCTGGACTGGGACGAGCCTGGCGAGGAGCCGCACGCCGGGCTGCTCGCCTGGCACCGCGAGCTGATCGCGCTGCGGCGGCGGCTGCCCGCGCTCACCGACGGCCGCCTCGACCGGGTCCGCGCCGACTGCGACGAGGCCGCCGGGCTGGTGTCCGTCGAGCGCGGGCCGGTCCTGGTCGCCGCCAACCTCGGGGACGGTACGCGGGTCGTGCCCGCCCGGGGCCGTGCCCGCCTGCTGGCCGCGTCCGATCCCGGGATCACGCTTTCCGGGGACGGCCTGACCCTGCCGCCCGACACCGTCGCGATCCTGGGAGGCTGAGCCGATGACCGACGCGTGGGGGATCGACCACGAGTACGAGGACGCCGCCGGCCGCCACCAGCGGGTGCCGCCCGAGACGGTCGCCGCCCTGCGCGCCGTCATCGGCGCCCCGCCCGACCTCGGCGGCGACGGCCCGGGGGTCCGGGGCCGCGGCGGTCCTGGGGAGCAGGGGACTCTGGCGCGGGGGCCCGGCGGTCCTGGGGAGCAGGGGACCCGGGCGCGGGGGCGCGGCGGCCCTGCGGAGCCGGAGACCCTGGTGATGCGGCGCGGCGACCAGGTCGGGGCCGCCGACCTCGTCCTGGAGGACGGCGCCGAGCTGCGCGTCGACGGCGCGCTCCCGCCCGACCTGCCGTACGGCTACCACACGCTGCGCCGCCCCGGCGAGGACACCGCGCACCGGCTCATCGTCAGCCCCGGCCGCTGCCGGCTGCCCGATCGCAGGGCCTGGGGGTGGGCCGTGCAGCTCTACGCGGCGCGGTCCCGTACGAGCTGGGGCGTCGGCGACCTCGCCGACCTGCGCAGGCTCGCGGGCTGGGCGGCGGGGCACGGCGCCGGGTTCCTCCTGGTCAACCCGCTGCACGCCACCGCGCCGGTCGTCCCCGTCCAGCCGAGCCCGTACTATCCGGCGAGCCGCCGCTTCCACAGCCCGCTCTACCTGCGGATCGAGGACGTGCCCGGCGCGGCGGCGGTCCTGGACGAGGAGACCGTGGCCCGCGGGCGCGCGCTCAACGACCGGCCCGAGCTCGACCGCGACGCCGCCTGGCGGCTCAAGCTCGCCGCGCTGGAAGGCGTCTATGCCGCCGCGCCGCCCGGCGGCGACTTCGAGCGGTGGCGGGCCGGCCGTGGCCGGGCGCTGGAGGAGTTCGCCACGTGGTGCGCCCTCGCCGAGCGGCACGGGCCGAGCTGGCGGGCCTGGCCGGCCGAGTACCGCCGCCCGGACGGCCCCGCCGTGGCCCGCTTCGCCGGCGACCACGCGGACCGGCTCCGCTTCCACGCCTGGCTGCAGTGGCTCGTCTCGCGGCAGCTCGCCACGGCCGCCGCCGAGCTGCCGATCATGCAGGACCTCCCCGTCGGCGTGGACCCGGACGGCGCCGACGCCTGGTCCTGGCAGGACCTGCTCGCCGAGGGCGTCAGCGTCGGCGCGCCCGCCGACGAGTTCAACGCGGCCGGGCAGGACTGGGGCCTGCCGCCGTTCGTGCCGTGGAAGCTGCGCCGGGCCGGGTACGCGCCGTTCGCCGAGAGCGTCCGCGCCGCCATCGCCGCCTCCGGCGGGCTGCGCATCGACCACGTGATGGGCCTGTTCCGCCTGTGGTGGATCCCTGCGGGCGAGAGCGCAGGACGGGGCGCGTACGTCCGCTACCCGGCCGGCGACCTGCTCGACATCGTCGCCCTGGAGAGCCACCGGGCCGGCGCGCCCGTAGTCGGCGAGGACCTAGGGACGGTCGAGCCCGGCGTGCGCGAGACGCTCGCCGGGCGCGACCTGCTGTCCTACCGCCTGCTCTGGTTCGAGCGGGACAACCCCGCCTCCTGGCCGGAGCGGGCGATGGCCGCCGTCACCACCCACGACCTGCCGACGGTCGCGGGCCTGTGGGACGGCGGCGACCTGGCCGAGCAGCGCCGGCTCGGGCTCGAACCCAACGAGGACGGCTCGCGCGCCCTGCGCGGCGCGCTCGCCGCCCACGGCGGCCTCGAACCGGACGCCGGCGCCGCCGACGCCGTCCTGGCCGCCTACCGGCGGCTGGCCCAGGCGCCGTCGCTGCTGCTGACGGCCACCCTGGACGACGCCCTCGCCGCGCCCGACCGCCCCAACATCCCCGGCGCCGACGGCCTGCGGCCTAACTGGCGGCTGCCCCTGCCGGTGCCGCTGGAGGAGCTGGAACGGCTGCCCCTGCCCCGCGAGCTGGGCGAACTGCTGTCCGGCGCGGTCCGCGGCAGCGCGAAAGGCGCCCTCGGGCGGTGAACGGCCCCGGTCAGCCGATGTTCCAGACGGAGGAGATCCGGTCGTTCCAGCCGCTGGGGACGAGGAACGAGCTGCCGGAGAAAGTTGATGTGCTCGTATTGACGCGCTGCCCGGCCTGAAGGCCGGAGACTCAGCCCGTACCGCGTGTGCGGCACCTCTGCGGCTTCCTGTTTCGCCGGGTCCTGCCCTCCGCTAGGCGGCGGGTCTTACAGTCCCTCCGCAGGCGTTTGGCCTGTCCGCCCGTCCGGCGGCCAGCTCGATGATCACCGCGCGTCCGGCGGCCAGAATGTTGATCGCCGCGTTGACGTCCCGGTCGTGGACCGCGCCGCACGGGCAGGTCCACGTCCGGACGTCGAGCGGCATGGAGTCGGCGACCGCCCCGCAGGCCGAGCACATCTTCGATGACGGGAACCAGCGGTCGATCCTCACGAAGAGACGGCCGTGGCGGGCGGCCTTGTAGGCGAGCATCCCGACGAACTGCGACCAGCCCGCATCATGAACGCTCTTGGCCAGCTTCGTGCGGGCCAGGCCCTTCACGCACAGGTCCTCCACGACCACCGTTTGGTTCTCACGGATGATCTGGGCGGACAGCTTGTGCGCGAAGTCCCGGCGCGCATCGGCCACCCTCGCATGCGCGCGGGCGACCTTGACAACGGCCTTCTCGCGATTGCTCGACCCCTTCGCCTTGCGCGACAAGGCCCGCTGCGCCTTCTTCAACCGGCGCTCGGCGCGCCGCAGAAACCGGGGATTGCCGATCTTCCGGCCGTCCGACAGCACCGCGAAATGCGTCAGCCCCAGGTCGATGCCGACCTCGCCGGCCGTCTCCGGCAACGGCTCATCGCCCGCCTCGACCACGAACGAGGCGAAGTACCGTCCCGCCGCGTCCTTGACCACCGTCACGCTGGAGGGCTCCGACGGCAGATCCCGCGACCACCGCACGTCCACGTCCCCGATCTTCGGCAGGCGCAGCTTCCCGCCCGCTGTGACCTGGAACCGGGCATTGCGGGTGAACCGGACCGCCTGCCGCCGGTCCCTCTTGGACCGATACCGGGGCGCGGCAACCCTCGGCCCTTTGCGCTTCCCGGCGAGGGAGGAGAAGAAGTTGCGGTAGGCGGAGTTCAGATCCGCCAGCGCCTGCTGCAGCACCACCACCGACACCTCACCCAGCCAGGCGCGCTCCGGCGTCTTCTTCGCCCACGTGATGACCCGCCTGGACAACTCGGCGTCCGAGACGTACGGCAGGCCGCCCGCGTGGGCTTGCTCCCTGGCGCGCAGAGCGTCGTTGTACACCGTCCGCGCGCACCCGAACGCCTTGGCCAGCGCCTGACGCTGACCCGGGGACGGGTAGATGCGGACGTTGTATCGAAGCTGCACCCCGTGATCCTACGGTTAGGGGTTGCGGTCGAGCATGGGAGCATCAGAACCGGTAGATACGGTGTTTTTGCCCAGCTCCTCCTCCTAGTGGTGCCAGAAGCGGAACGACCCCTGCCCGAGCCCGGTCGCCGGGCTGGTGCCCACCAGGCGCAGCGCGTCGTGGCCCACCCAGGGCCGGATGGCCGCGGAGATCGCCGCCCCCAGCTCGCCGGCGGCGATGCCCCGGCCCGTCATCGTACGCAGATCATGAAGCAGGCGATCCGGTGTCACCCGGCCAGGTGAACACGGACGGTCACGCTCCGCAACCGGATTGTTGCCGAAGGAATATGGTGACGTTCCAAAATGAGGTTTTTGCGCAAAACCACCGAGTGTTGTTCGATCTTGCTCCATCCTGGCCCGTGACGACGCCGCCACGTAAAGGAGCTCAATGATCAACCGACATCGGACGCTGCTCACGGCGGTGACCGCCCTGGTCACGCTGGGGACCGTCGCCGTCGCCCCGGCGCGGGCGTCCGCGGCCGCGCCGGTCAGCGTGACCTTCGCCGCGACGGAGGACGTCTTCGTCAGCCAGGCCGAGCCCGCCAAGAGCTTCGCCACCGCCACCTGGCTGAGCGTGTGCGGCTCCGGCTGCGGCAGCGCCACCGCGGGTCAGCGCCTGGCCCTGGCCCGCTTCAAGGTCACCGGCATCCCGGCGGACGCCGAGGACGTCAAGGTCACCCTGGACGTCGTCTCGGCCAGGACGACCGCCACCACCGTCTCCGCCCGCGAGGTCACCGGCTCGTGGACCGAGGCGGCCACGACCTGGAACACCCGCCCGACCGTGGGCTCCGAGGTGGCCGGCTCGCACAGCGGGTTCACGGCCGGGGCGACGGCCAAGCTGGACGTCTCCTCCGCCGTGGACGGCGACGGCACCTACGACTTCGCGCTCACCGGGACCTCCGACACCACGACCGTGCTCATGTCCTCCCGCGAGACCGGTGACCGCGGGCCGAAGCTGACGGTCACCTACACACCGGGCTCCGGGGACGAGCAGACCTCGGGGCCGCTGCCGTTCACGCTGCCGGGCGCGGCGGCGCTGCGGGCCTCGGGCAAGAAGGTGTTCGCGCACTACTTCACGCCCTACCCGGTCTCGCTCGACAACGCCGCTCCGGAAAACGATTACTACGCCCGCAACTACCTCAAACCGGAAGGGGAGAGCGGCAAGCACGCCGCCTACGGCGGGCTGCTGCGCGACCGGCCGGCCGGCCGCGCCCCCCTCACCGGCGACTACGCGCTGGCAGACCTCAAGACCGAGGTCAAGCAGGCCATCGCCGCAGGACTGGACGGCTTCACCGTGGACATCCTGTCGGTGACCAGCGCGCACTGGACGCGGGTGCAGAACCTCGTCAAGGCCGCCGAGGCGGTCGACCCCGGCTTCAAGATCGTGCTCATGCCGGACACGAACGGCCTGGCCTCGGTCGACGCCGCCACGCTCGCCGCGGCCATCGCCAAGCTGGCCGGCTCGAAGTCGGTCCTCCGGCTCGCCGACGACCGCCTCGTCGTGGCCCCGTTCAAGGCCGAGGGGCGGAGCGCCGCCTGGTGGGCCGACTGGATGAAGACCATGGAGAGCGCGCACGGCATCAAGGTCGCCCTGGTGCCCTGCTTCCTCGACTTCGGCAAGAACCGCGACGCCTTCGCCGCGATCAGCTACGGCTTCTCCAACTGGGGCGGCCGCAACCCCGCGGCGAACGCCAACCTGACCGCCAACATCACCACCGCCCACGGCCTGGGCAAGATCTGGATGCAGCCGGTGTCCGTCCAGGACGAGCGGCCCAACCAGGGCGTCTTCGACGAGGCCGGCAACACCGAGAACCTGCGGGCCACGTGGAAGGGCGCGATCGACGGCAAGGCCGACTGGGTGCAGCTCACCACCTGGAACGACTACTCCGAGAACACCCAGTTCGCCCCCTCCAGGAACGCCGGATGGACCTACCTGGACATCAACGCCTACTACCTGACCTGCTACAAGCTCGGCTGCCCGAAGATCACGAATGACGTGGCCTACCTCACCCACCGCGTCCAGCCGGTCGCGGCGGCGCCCGCGTACGCGCAGACCAAGCTGATGAAGCTGCGTAGCGGCAGCACCGCGGCCCGTGACACGGTCGAGGTGCTGAGCATGCTCACGGCCGCGGCCAGGGTGTCGGTCACGGTGGGCGGCACGACGCAGACCTACGACGCGCCCGCCGGGGTGTCGGCCCGGACGTTCCCGCTCAAGCCGGGAACCGCTTCGGCCACCGTCACCCGGAACTCGGCGACGGTGGCGAAGGTCGTCTCGCCGTACACGATCAGCGCGACGCCATACGTCCAGGACCTGCACTACCGCGCCGTCTCCAGCGACCGCTGAGCTGATCTACAACGTAAAGGCGGCCGCTGGGTGATCACCTTCGCCTGGCGGCCGCCAGGTCCGGTGGCGGGCTCGCGGTGATCTCGCCATCCAGCAGGGCCGTCCCCAGCGGGGTGCGGGTGTGCAGGACGGCGGTGCCGTCGCGGCGGGTCTCGATCAGCCCGGCCTCGCGCAGGACGGTGGCGTGCCGGCTGGCGGTGGCGGGGGAGACGCCCAGCATGCGGGCGAGCTGGGTGGTGGTGGCGCCGTGGTCGAGCGCCTGCAGCGCGGCCGCGCGGCTGGCGCCCATGAGCGCGCTCAGGCCCGCGCCGGTCCGCGGGGCGGCCGGCCGCCACCGGTGCCGCTGCTGGATCGGGTAGATCAGCACGGGCGGCAGCCCGGGGTCGGCCATCGACAGCGGCGTGCGCTGGCAGAAGTACGACGGCACGAGGCGCAGCCCGCGTCCGCCCAGCGTCAGGTCCTGGTCCACGACGTAGTCGACCTCGAGGACGGGCGGCGTCCAGCGCATCAGCGGCCCGAGCCCGGCGAGCAGCGCTTCGACGCCGCCGCCGAGCACGTCCCTCGCCCGGCTTTCGCGGTCGGCGGCGAACGCGGCGTCGATGGATTCCTGGAACGGGGCGACGGCGGCGGCGTGGTAGTCGCGGAGGGCGTCGGCGAGCCCGCCGACCGCGCCGGTGTCGCCCTCGGCGAGCGGCCTGGCCCAGCCGGGCAGCGGCCGGTGCCGGGCGAGTCGGCCGAGCTCGGTGGCCAGCCGCCGCCTGGGGGTGCGGCGCAGCGCCTCCAGCCCGTGGCCGAGGCCGCGGCCGGCCTCGTACGGGGTGAGGAAGTCGGGGAAGTACGGCCCGGCAGGCGCGAGCACGTCGAGCAGTTGCGCGCCGGACCGCATGCGGGCGGTCCTGGCCGGCTCGGCGTGCAGGGCCGAGAACCAGGGACGGAAGGTCAGCGGGCGCACCCGGTCGCGGAGCCGGAAGCGGGTGAAGACGACCTCCCAGAGGGGGTCGGGCTGGTCGGCGAGGGTGACGCGGGCCAGGTCGCCGGCGGTGAAATGGATCCTCAGCGTCCCCATCCGGTCCCTCACGCCTTGACTGCGCCTGTCACCTCGTACGACACCACGGGCGCACTGGACCGTCAACCCGAAATGTGGCATTTGTCGTTTTTGCGGCCAGAGGTAAAGGCTCTACCGCACGGCCCCTCCCGCCGGACACCATCGATCGCGTCGGAAGGAGGCGACCCCCCGTGAGGATCCCGCGTTCCGCCCGCCGCCTGACGGCCGCCGTGGCCGCCGTGTGCGGGCTCGTCCTGGCCCTGGCTCCCCCGGCGGCCGCCGCGCCCGCCCCCGTCACGGTCCGGCCGCTGCCCGTCAGCGCCGTCGCGCCGATGGGCGCCGAGGCCGCCGCGCAGACCGCCCGCGCCCGCGCCGGCCGGGCCCGCGCCGTCGCTCCCGCCGGCGCCGCGCGGGAAGGGCGCGCGGGGACACTGGCCGCCCGCCGTTTCCACGAGCTCCAGCTCAACCTCTGCAACAGCGGGCACGCGGGCTGCTATGCCGGGGGTCAGGCCGTCTACGAGGGCGGCGACCTGATCTACTACCTGGCGCCCGACCTGGTGACGCTCAACGAGATCTGCGCCGGCGACCTGCCGGCCTACCTGCAGCCGTCGCTCGCCGAGGCGTGGCCGGACGACTGGACGTACTCGCTGTTCTACCCGGCGCTGAACAAGCAGACCGGCGCGCCGATCACCTGCACGAACGGCGACAGCTTCGGCAACGCCGTGCTCGGCCGGGTCCCGGCCGCGCTCTGGCAGGGCGTCAACGGCTGGGCCGGCGAGTACACCACGCAGGACGGCGGCACCGAGAAGCGCACGTTCGCCTGCGCGTACGCGATCGGCGACCACCTGGCGTGCGCCACCCACCTGAGCTCGTCCAGCGAGCCGATCGCGCTGGCGCAGTGCCGGGCGCTGATGTTCAGCGCGGTGCCGGCGATCAGGTCGGCGGAGGGGATCTCGGGCCGGACCGTCGTCGGCGGCGACTTCAACCTCGAGTACGACACCTCGGACCCGGAGAACGCCCAGAACTGTGTGCCGGCCGGCCACATCCGCAAGGGCGACGGTGACGTGCAGCACGTGATCTTCAGCAACGATCTCACGTTCGGCAGCACCGGCAAGTACGGCCTGAGCCACACCGACCACGACGGCTTCCTGGTCCGCCTGACGAAGCCTTAGACGCGGCCTTGAAGGCGGGGGCGGGGGCGGGCGTGAGCCCGGGGCGCGCGGACGGCGCGACCCCGGGCTGCGCTCATGCGCCGCTCTCGGCGGCCACCGGAACCGGGACCGCGGGGACCGCATCCACGGAGTCCGAGTCCGCGGTAGTCGAGTCCGCCGGAACCGAGGCCGACGGGCGCGGGAGGACGGGATGGAGGGCCCGCCGCTCGGGACGGCGCGGGCGCGGGATCGGCAACCGGTGCGCCGCCCGGTGTCGCGGGCGCCGGCGCGGGGCGTGCGGAGTGCTCGCGGTGCCAGCAGTGCTCGGAGTGCTCGGGGTGCTCGCGGGGGAGCCGGGGCGTTCGAGGTCCGCGGGAGCCGGGGAGCCGGTTCCGGGGGAGACGCCTTCGGGGGTACGGGGGCCGGATGCCGGGGCGGAGGAGTCCAGCAGCGTCTCCTCCAGGACCTGCATGAGCATCAGGCCGATCAGGGCCAGGATCGGGATGGCCAGTGCCACGACGAGGATGATGTTCACCTCCCACGGAACGTCGCGTCTTCGCCCGCCCTGCCGGCCGGGCGTCGTGCGGCCACTACCTCGGATAATTCCAAATAAACCGGACATTTTGCGGGAACGAGGAGAGCCCTGCCCCAGGACACGAAGAAGGAGCCGACATGGCCGAGCAGCGTGACGTCATCGAGGTGCTGACGCACGACCATCGCGAGGTCGAGCAGATGTTCTCCGAGCTCGAAGACATGCGGGGCGCCATCGGCGAGCGGCCCAAGCTGCTGGCCGAGAACGTCGTCATCGAGCTCGTCCGCCACTCCGTCGCCGAGGAGCAGTACCTCTACCCGGCCGTGCGCGAGCACGTGCCCGGCGGTGACGAGCTGGCCGACGACGAGATCGCCGAGCACGCCGCGGCCGAGCGGACGATGAATGACCTCGAGCACCTGGAGCCCGGCGACGACCGGTTCTGGCCGGTGCTGGACCGGCTCATGGCCGAGGTCCGCCACCACCTCCGCGAGGAGGAGGACGAGCTGTTCCCCCGCCTGCGCGCGGCCTGCGACCAGGAACAGCTCGAAGAGCTGGGCGCGAAGGTCGAGCGGGCCAAGAAGACGGCCCCGACCCGCCCCCACCCCTCCGCACCGGACACCCCGCCGGGCAACCGCCTGCTGATGCCCGGCGCCGGGCTCGTGGACCGCATCCGCGACGCCCTCACCGGGCGCGGCCGGTCCTGACCGGGCCCGAGGTCACCACGTCCCCGGCGGGGGACCGACGATCGGCTCCGAGGGGCGGCCGTCCACGCCGACCGGGACCTCGCCGTGCAGCATGACCCGGTGCATCACGCGCGGCTGCGCGAGATGCCCGGTGTCGGCGGGCGCGAGGTGCATGGTGGCGCGGTTGTCCCAGAACGCCACGTCGCCCGGCTCCCACCGGAAGCGCACGGTGTACTCCGGGCGGGTCGCCTGCCCCAGCAGCAGCTCCAGCAGCGGCCCGCTCTCCAGCCTGGAGACCTCCGCGACGCGCTCCAGGTAGTAGCCGTTGACGAACAGCACCCGTTCCCCCGTCTCCGGATGGACCCGGACCAGCGGGTGCAGGGTCGCGATCTGGTGGGAGAGCAGGTGCCGCAGGTAGGCGTCGTCGCGGGCGCGCGGCTGGTAGCCGACGCCGAGGCGGTGCTCGGCGCGCAGGCCGTCCACGAAGCGGCGCACCGGCTCCGAGAGCCCGGCGTAGGCGGCGGCCAGGTTCGCCCACGTCGTGTCGCCCCCGTACGCGGGCACGCTCTCGGCCCGCAGGATCGTCGCGGCCGGCGGGTCGATCCGCGCGCCGTGGTCGCAGTGCCAGCCCCGCAGGTGCGAGTGCCGCCGCCGCTCCAGCCACTCCTCGCGCTCCATGCCGTACCGGCCGGCCAGCTCCAGCCGGTCGGCGGTGGTCTCGACCTCGGGGAACCCCTCGGGCGACGCCGAGCCGCGCCGGCTCAGGACGATCGGCTCGCCGAAGCGGCGGGCGAGGGCGACGTGCCCGGCGTGGTCGAGCCGCTGCCCGCGGAAGAACACCACCTTCCACCGGTGCAGCGCCTGCCTGATCGCCGCGACGGCCGCGTCGTCCGGCCCCTCCGCCAGGTCCACTCCGTCGATCTCCGCGCCGATGTGCCCCGCCACCGGCCTGACCCGTACGCCCGTCTCCGCCGTCACGCGGCATCTATACCCCGCCGCTTTGCCGGAACATGCACCCGTACGGGCGGGTCGATGGTTTTCCGTCGATCTACGACCGGGAACGGGACGATCTGCGACCCACGGACGAGACGGACGAGGCGGAGGCGGTGACATGCCGAGCAAGGAGCAGGTGCTGCGGCTGCTGGGCCTGGGGCACGGCTACGGCGAGATCGCCCGGCGGCTGGACGTCCCCGCCGGGCAGGTGTACCTCGTCGCGACCGGCATCCCGGCCGACGGCGGCGGCACCGTCACCCGCGCCCAGCGGCAGCGGCCCGGCATGCTGCGCTCCCGCACCCAGCGCCTGGTCAACCCGCGTGAGGTCAACCCCGTCGCACGGGAGGACGTGCACGCCTGGGTCCGCAGCAGGGCCCGGAGCGAGCGGGCCGCGGAAGCGGGCCGATGACGATGAAGCTACCTGGGAAGCTACCTGGCGGGCTGGGCTCCTGGCCGCTCCTGCGGCAGCTCACCGGCCCCGACCGGACCGGCCGGGGCGTGGCGGTGCGGTCGGCGCGCACCGACCACCTCACGGCGCGTACGGCCACGGCCGACCGCGTGGTCAAGTCGGTGTGCCCGTACTGCGCGGTGGGCTGCGCGCAGAACGTCTACGTCAAGGACGAGCGGGTCGTGCACATCGAGGGCGATCCCGACTCCCCGGTCAGCCGGGGCCGGCTGTGCCCCAAGGGCGCGGCCACGCTCCAGCTCACCACCGGCGAGAGCCGCCTGTACCAGGCGCTCTACCGGCCGCCGGGCGGCGCGGACTGGCAGGAGATCGACCTCGACCAGGCCATGGACATGATCGCCGACCGGGTCATCGGCACCCGGCGGGCGACCTGGGAGTGGGAGAAGGCCGGCAAGCGCACCGCCCGCACGATGGGCATCGCCAGCCTGGGCGGCGCCACGCTGGACAACGAGGAGAACTACCTCATCAAGAAGCTGCTCACCTCGCTCGGCGTGGTGCAGATCGAGAACCAGGCCCGCGTGTGCCACAGCTCCACCGTGGTCGGGCTCGGCACGTCGTTCGGGCGCGGCGGCGCGACCACGTTCATGCAGGACCTCCAGCACTCCGACTGCGTGATCATCCAGGGCTCGAACTTCGCCGAGGCGCACCCGGTCGGCTTCCAGTGGGTGATGGAGGCCAAGGCGCGCGGCGCGGTGATCATCCACGTGGACCCGCGCTTCACCCGTACCAGCGCGCTGGCCGACCTGCACGTGCCCATCAGGGCCGGCTCCGACGTGGCCTTCCTCGGCGGGATCATCAATCACGTCCTGAGCAACGAGCTGTACTTCCGCGAGTTCGTCCTCGCCTACACCAACGCGTCCACCATCCTGCGCGAGGACTACCGCGACAGTGAGGACCTCGACGGCCTGTTCTCCGGCTTCGACGCGACCCACCGCCACTACTCCAGCGAGACCTGGCAGTACGACGGCATGCTCACCGTGGCCGCCTCCGGCCGGCGCGACGAGGCCTACGACACCGACTACGACGAGCACGTGGCCGGCGGCTCCGAGACGCACGGCGCGATCGGCCACTCGATGGAGGGCACCCCGCGCCGCGACGAGACCCTGACCGACCCGCGCTGCGTCTTCCAGGTGCTGAAGCGCCACTTCGCCCGCTACACGCCGGAGCTGGTCGAGCGCGCCTGCGGCATCCCGCCGGAGCTGTTCGAGCAGGTGTGCCGCCACCTGACGGAGAACTCCGGGCCCGAGCGCACCGCCGAGTTCGTCTACGCGGTCGGCTGGACCCAGCACAGCGACGGCTCCCAGTTCATCCGCACCGCCTGCATCCTGCAGCTCCTGCTCGGCAACATGGGCCGGCCCGGCGGCGGCATCCAGGCGCTGCGCGGGCACGCCAGCATCCAGGGCTCCAGCGACATCCCGACCCTGTTCAACCTGCTGCCCGGCTACATCCCGATGCCGCACGCCCACCGGCACGAGACGCTGAACGCCTTCCTCATGGCCGACGCCGCGCACAAGGGCTACTGGGCCGACATGCCCAACTACCTGGTCAGCCTGCTGAAGGCGTGGTGGGGGCCGTCGGCCCGCGCGGACAACGACTTCCGCTTCGACTGGCTGCCCAGGCTCACCGGCAGCCACAGCACGTACGACACCGTGATGGCCCAGCTCGAAGGCTCCTGCAAGGGCTACTTCCTGCTCGGCGAGAACCCCGCCGTCGGCTCGGCCAACGCGAAGATGCAGCGCCTCGGCATGGCCAACCTGGACTGGCTGGTGGTGCGCGACTTCAGCCTCATCGAGTCGGCCACCTGGTGGAAGGACGGCCCGGAGATCGAGACCGGCGAGCTGCGCACCGAGGACATCGGCACCGAGGTGTTCTTCCTGCCCGCCGCCACCCACACCGAGAAGAGCGGCAGTTTCACCAACACCAACCGCATGCTGCAGTGGCATCACCAGGCCGTCGAACCGGCCGGCGACGCCCGCAGCGAGCTGTGGTTCATGTACCACCTGGGCCGCATCATCCGGGAGAAACTGGCCGGCTCCACCGACCCGATGGACGCGCCGGTGCTCGACCTCACCTGGGACTACCCGGTCGAGGGTGACCATGGCGAGCCGGTCGCCGAGGCCGTGCTCGCCGAGATCAACGGCTGGGACGAGCACGGCGACCCGCTGCCCGGCTACTCCGCGCTCAAGCCGGACGGCTCCACCTCGTGCGGCTGCTGGATCTACTGCGGCGTCTACAAGGACGGCGTCAACCAGGCCGCCCGCCGCAAGCCCGCCGAGGAGCAGAACTGGATCGCCGCCGAATGGGCCTGGGCCTGGCCGGACAACCGGCGGCTGATGTACAACCGGGCCTCCGCCCGGCCCGACGGCAGCCCCTGGAGCGAGCGCAAGAAGCTCGTCTGGTGGGACGCCGCCCAGGGCCGCTGGACCGGCTACGACGTGCCCGACTTCGACGCCACCAAGCCGCCGGACTACCGGCCGGCCCCGGACGCCACCGGCCACGACGCGCTCTCCGGCATCGACCCGTTCATCATGCAGGCCGACGGCAAGGGCTGGCTGTTCGCCCCGTCCGGGGTGGTGGACGGCCCGCTGCCCGTCCACTACGAGCCGCAGGACTCGCCGGTGCGCAACCCGCTCCACCCGGACCAGCAGCGCAACCCGGCCCGCATGCTGTTCCCGCACGAGCACAACCGCGCCAACCCCAGCGGCGACGACCCCGGCGCGGCGCTCTACCCGTACGTCGTCACCACCTACCGGCTGACCGAGCACTTCACCTCGGGGGCGATGAGCCGCACCGTGCCCTACCTGGCCGAGCTGCAGCCGGAGATGTTCTGCGAGGTCTCGCCCGAGCTGGCCGCCGAGCGCGGGCTCGTGCACGGCGACTGGGCCACGATCGTCACCGCCCGCAACGCCATCGAGGCGCGGGTGCTGGTCACCCGCAGGATGCCCGCCCTGCACCTGGACGGCAAGGTCGTGCACCAGATCGGGCTGCCGTTCCACTTCGGGCCGAACGGGGTGGTCACGGGGGACGCCGCCAACGAGCTGTCGTCGATCACCCTCGACCCGAACTCCCACATCCAGGAGGTCAAGGCGTTCTCGGCCGACATCCGGCCGGGCCGCCGCCCGCGCGGCCCCGGCCTGACCTGTCTCGTCCGCGACCAGCAGCTCCGGGCGGGCGTCACCGAGCACACCGGCATGGAGATCTGATGAGCGCCGACCCGGCGACCGCGAGCGGCTACACCACCCACCCGCAGCGGATGGGCTTCTTCACCGACACCAGCGTCTGCATCGGCTGCAAGGCGTGCGAGGTGGCCTGCAAGGAGTGGAACCACGTCCCGGACGACGGGATGACCTTCACCGGCATGTCCTACGACAACACCTTGAGCCTGAGCGCCGACACCTGGCGGCACGTCGCGTTCATCGAGCAGCCCGAGCCGCTCGGCCGCCAGGAGCCCGGCGTCGGCGGGATGGACTTCCGCTGGCTCATGGCCTCCGACGTGTGCAAGCACTGCACCCACGCGGCCTGCCTGGACGTCTGCCCCACCGGCTCGCTGTTCCGCACCGAGTTCGGCACCGTCGTCGTCCAGGACGACGTCTGCAACGGGTGCGGCTACTGCGTGCCCGCCTGCCCGTACGGGGTGATCGGCAAGCGGGAGAGCACCGGCGTCGCGGCCAAGTGCACGCTGTGCTACGACCGGCTCGGCGTCGGCCAGGAGCCGGCCTGCGCCAAGAGCTGCCCCACCGACTCCATCCAGTTCGGCGAGCTGGACGAGCTGCGCGAGCGCGCCGCGCGACGGCTGGAGCAGGTGCGCGCCGCGGGGGTGGACTCCGCCCGCCTGTACGGCCACGACCCGGACGACGGCGTCGGCGGCACGGGCGCGTTCTTCCTGCTGCTGGACGAGCCCGAGGTGTACGGGCTGCCGCCGGACCCGGTGGTGACGACGAGGGACCTGCCGTCGATGTGGCGGCAGGCGGGCATCGCCGCGGCCGTGCTGCTGGCCGGCATCGCCGCGGCCACATGGGGGAGCCGTACGTGAGCGAGGACCGACCGGGCGACCAGACCGACGTCCGCATGGACGACGACCTCGCGCTGCGGCCCGAGCGCGAGGCCGTCGTGGGCTCGGCGGGCGGACGCGAGCCGCGCGGCGACGGGCGGCGCGACAGGCGTGAGGGCCGGTGGCGGGGTGATCGGCGGCGCGGCGAGCGGGCGATGGTTCCTGAGGCCGACTTCCGTTCCTACTACGGGCTTCCGGTGCTCAACGAGCCGACGTGGCACGACTACGACATCGCCGGCTACCTGTTCCTGGGCGGCCTGGCGGGCGCCTCCTCGATCCTGGCGGAGGCGGCCGAGCTGACCGGCCGGCCGCTGCTCGCGCGGGCCGGCAAGGTGGGAGCCCTGTGCGCGATCGGCGGCTCCTTCTACGCCCTCATCCACGACCTCGGCAAGCCGGCCAGGTTCGTCAACATGCTGCGGGTGTTCAAGGTGACCTCGCCGATGAGCGTCGGCACCTGGATCCTCAGCGCGTACGGCCCGCAGGCCGGGCTCGCCGCGGTCACCGCCGTCACCGGCCTGTTCCCGCGCCTCGGCCGGGCCGCGAGCGCCGGGGCAGGGCTGACCGGGGCGGCGGTCGCCACGTACACGGCGGTGCTGGTCGCCGACACCGCCGTCCCGCTCTGGCACGACGGGCACCGCGAGCTGCCGCTGCTGTTCGCCGGGTCGGCCATGGCCGCGGCCGGCGGGCTCGGGCTGCTCGCCGCGCCGCTCGCCGAGGCGGGCCCGGCCCGCGGCACGGCCCTGCTCGGCACCGCGCTGGAGGCCGCCGCGGCCCTGCGCATGGAACGCCGGCTCGGCCCGGTCGCCGAGCCGCTCAAACAGGGCAAGGGCCGCCTGGCCCGGCTCGGCGAGGTGCTGTCGGCGGCGGGGGCACTGCTCGGCGCGACCGCCGGCCGCCGCAGCCGGGCCGCCGCCGTCGTCGCGGGCGCCGCGCTGCTGGCCGGCTCCGCCTGCACCCGGTTCGGCGTCTTCCACGCGGGCGTCGCCTCGGCGAACGATCCCGCGTACACGGTGGAGCCGCAGCGCGCCCGGCTGGCCGCGCGGGAACGGCAGGAGAACGGCGTGCGTGAGTAGGCGTTTCCCGGGCAGGAACCATCGCCATGGACCCCCTCGGCATCCTCGCCCTCGTCGCCCTGCTCGCCGGCATCCTGGTGGCGCTCTCGCAGAAGGTGTGGCCGGTCGCGCTGCTGTGCACCGGCCTGTTCCTCGCCGTGCTCTCCGACGCCGGGATCATCGCCGGCTGACCCCGCCGCCGGGGCGGCGGCGCTCTCCTCGGGCGAACGTGCGCCGTACGAGGTTGACGACGACCACGCCCAGCAGGAACCCCTCCATGAGCTTGCCGAGCAGCCGCCACGGCCCGCCCGGCGGCGCGTCCGCGTCGCGGCGGGCGGCCCGCCCCTTCGTGTCCCCGGCGTTGCCCATCAGGCCCCCGTTCCCCCGGCGTGCTTCTCCCCATCCGGTAGCCTGCCCCGCCTGACCGGCCGCATGCCGGGGCCGGGCGGCTCGCCACGCCAGCGACCTGGGGAAACTTGTCCCTGCTTGCCCGAGACGCGATCATGGAACTGCTTCCCCCGCCGACCTCGTCACGGGAGGAAGCCGTGCCCGCGAGCCGAATCGAGCGAACGTGACCGCCGCGCTCGGCACCGCCGCCCTGGGGTGCGGGCTGGCGGCCTCGCTGGTCTCCGCTCTCGCCTGGCATCGCGGCCGTCCCGCGGCCCTCGCCGTACGGGCCGGGCGGGCCGCGCTCGGGTGCGCGGCGCTGGCCGTGGCGCTCCAGGTGGCCGGGCTGATCGGGCACGAGCCGAGCGGGCACCAGGGGCACCGAGTGCCGCTCTCCGACACGGTGACGAGCCTGTGGTCGGCGCTCGAAGCGTCGCTGCTGCTGTGGCTGCTCGCCCTCACCGGCGTCGCCGCCGTCGCGGGGCGGCGGCACCGGCCTGGCGACCGGCTCCGGTCCGTCGCGATGGCGTCCGTCATGCTGGTGTGCGCCGTGTTCTTCGCCGTCAGCGCCCTCACCGGGCGGCCCGTCGTCCCGGCCGCCGCCGACGGGCCAGGCCCAGGCGCGCTGCTGCACCTCGGCTCGGCCGCGCTCGCCGTGCCCTTCGGCCACGGCGTGGCCTGCCTGGTGACCGGCCGGACCGAGATCGGGACGATCCGGCGCTGGACGCTGGCCGCCTGGGTGCCGCTGACCGCCGGGATCGTGCTCGGGGCGTGGTGGTCGTACCGGGCGCTGGGGTGGGGCGGCTCCTGGGAGTGGGACCCGGCCGAGAACGGGGCCCTGATGCCGTGGCTGCTGGCCACCGCGCTGCTGCACGCGGCCCCGTCACGCGCGATGCGGCCCTGGGTGGCGCCGCTGGCGCTGGCCGCGTTCCTGCTGGTGCCGCTCGGGATGTTCCTGGCCGCGAACGACGCCACGCCGCCCGGGACGGCGCTGCCGGTGACCGTGCTGCCGGTGACCGCGCTCGCGGGGGCCGCCCTGCTGGGGGTGCTGGTGGTGACGCTCGTGGGGGCCCGCGCGCTGCTCGCCCGGCGCGAGCCCCGCCACCCCGCGTGCCCGGATCCGCTGCTGCTGCTCGGCTGCACGCTGCTCGCCGTGCTGGCCGGGACGGTGCTGCTCGGTCTCCTGCTCCCGCCGGCCGTGGAGCTGCTGCGGGGCGAGCGGCCGGAGGCGGGACCGCCGTACTACGAAGGGACCCTGGTCCCCGGCCTGCTGGCCCTGCTCGCCCTGATGGGCGCCGCCGCCCGCGTCCGCCACCCGCGCGACGGCACCGCCGCGGGGGAGCGGCATGACGGCACGGCCGCGGGGGAGCGGCATGACGGCACGGCCGCGGGGGAGCGGCATGACGGCACGGCGCTGGGGGAGTGGCGCGACGGCACGGCGCTGGGGGAGCGGTTCGGGGGCGCCGCCGCAGGGGTGGGGCGTGGGCTGGCCTGGCCGCTGGGCGTGGGTGCCGGCACCGTGGCCGCACTGGCGTTCACCGGGCCGCCGCCGGTCATGGCGCTGGCCGCGTTCGGGCTGGCGGCGTTCGTGCTGGCCGCGGTCGCCGGGCGGCTGCTCGCCCGGACCGGCGGCGAGCCGATGGGGCTGCGCCGCGCGGGCGGGCTCGTGGCGCACGCCGGGATCGCCCTGGCCGCCGTCGCCGTCGCCGCCTCCTCCGGCTACGCCGAGGAGGCCACGGCCCGGGTGTGGACCGGCGGATCGGTCCTGGCGGGCGGCTACACCGTACGGCTGGAAGCGGTCGAACGCGACGCCCACGCCGCCGCGACGACGGTCACCGCCGTGGTCAGCGCCGCCCGCGAGGGCACGATCGTGGACGTCCTGCGCCCGTCGCTGACCACCTACCCCGCGAGCGGCGGCCCGCCGGTCGCCCGCCCGGCCGTCCGCAGCGTGCTCCTCCACGACCTGTACGTCTCCGTGACGGACGCCGGCGAGGACGGCAGGACGGCGGTGCTGCGCGTCGCGGTCAACCCGTTCATGAGCCTGCTCTGGGCGAGCGGCGCGATCATCGCGCTGGGCGGCCTCCTGGCGCTCATCGGCGGCCGGGGCCGCCCCCGCACGCCGCCTCCCGGCCCGGCCTCGGTGCCGCGCCCACGGCGGGCGGCGGCGATGTGACGCGGGACGGGTGGGGCCGTCAGGCGCAGGGGGTCCTGGCGTCGTCCGGGCTCGTCAGCAGCGACGCGGCGGCGGCGACGTCCTCGGTCGTGCGGAAGTGCTTGTCCAGCCCGGTCACGAGCAGGAGCCGCGACAGCCGGGGACGCAGCCCGCTGAGCACCAGCCGCCCGCCCGCGGACTCCACCGCGTTCGAGGCCCGGATCAGCGCGTTGAGCCCCGAGGAGTCGCAGAACTCCACCGCGGCCATGTCGGCCACGACCAGCGGCGGCGCGGCCTGCGCGATCGCCTCCGACAGCCCGTGCTGGAACTCGTCGGCTGAGGCGAGGTCCAGATCTCCTGCCGCGCTCAGCACGGCGACGCCGCCCTGTTGAGTGACGATCCAGGAGAAACCGGATTCATCCGCGTCTGCGTGCATCATGACGTTCCTCCGTCTTGCCGGCCTGCCTGCACCGGTGCGCGGCGGCCTGGTCCATCTTTGCACAGTGCAATAAGGGCAACGAGGACGAACGCGCACGCGCCGCCCCGCCGAGACCGGGTCACGGCTTCGTCCTCACCAGCTCGGCGAGCGCCTCCTCCAGCGTGTCCCGCGTCTCCACACCGCCGAGCGGCCGGGCCGGTTCGGGCTGGGCGGCGACGATCAGCCGGCCGCCGGCCTCGCGGGCGTGCCGCCCGGCGGCGGCGATGATGAGCAGGGCCTCGGCGTCGATCTCGCCCGCCCTGCGGGCGTTGAGCACGACGAGCGGGACGCCGCGCAGGGCCAGGGCCGTCGTCAGGCTCCGCCGCAGCACGAGCACGTCCGGCCCGGTGAACGAACCGACCAGGTCGAGGACCACGACCGTGCCGCACACCCACGGGCGCACCCGGGACGAGGTGCCCTCTCCGTGTGCGGAATCGGATGTCATCGTGAGCTTCCTCTGCGGGCACGGCGAAACGACGCCGACCAGACTTCCCGGCTCACCTGCAAGCCACCGTAGCAGAGCATTGCCTGATGCAAGAATGCCCGCCTCCGGTGCGTTCCCGCGTTTCCGCTGGTGCACATGGGGCAGTCGGCGCTCGTGCAGGACGACGGGGTACAGGACGACGTGGTGACCGTGACGCCGTGCGAGGACGGTCCGCTGCTGGTCCGGGGCGCGTTCATGCTGGTGACTCAGGACGGGGAGCCGATCGACCCGGGGCGGGCCACGGTGGCGCTGTGCCGGTGCGGGGGCTCGTCGACCAAGCCGTTCTGCGACGGCACGCACAAGGCGATCGGCTTCCGCGCCTCCAGCGCGCCGGACCCGCCCCCCGCCGCCTGACGGCGCAGCCATCGCGGCGAGTGGGCGGCGACCTTGAGCCTGCGCCCGGCGTACGGGACCCCGCCGCGCAGCGCCGCGGCGACGGCGAGCCAGCTGCACGTGCCCCGCTCCAGGATCCACACCGGGGCGAACAGCGACGCCTCCCACGGGAACATCCGCCGGCCGCCCGCGCGCCGCCGTCCCGCCTCGGCCAGCGCGACCGCGACGGCGGCCCCGGCGGCGGGCAGCCCCGGCCTGCCCCGCAGGAGCGCGGCGGCGCAGGCGGGCAGCACCGACAGGAACAGCGCCAGCCGCACCGGCTGCGCCAGGTCGTCGTACGCCTGCCGGACCCGCTGCCCCCAGAAACGGGACGCGGCGGGCGGCAGGCGGCGCACGTACAGGCCGGGTGGCGCCAGCTCGACCCCGCCGTGGGCGCGGACGGTGCGGATCAGCTCCAGGTTCTCGAACAGCACGTCGCCGTCGTAGCCGCCCATCCGCTCGAAGAAGGAGCGGCGCACGCCGAACGTGCCCGGGTAGTCCGCGCCCACGGCCCGGTTGAGCAGGGTGCGGGCGGTGTCCCAGCGGGCGTGCCAGGGCAGCGGGGAGAAGTAGTTCTGGGGGCGTACCAGGTCGGCGTGGCCGAGCAGGCGGCGGACGGCGGCGAGCCCTTCGGGGTCGTAGCGTACGTCGTCGTCGGCGATCACCACGTGCTCGGCGCGGGCCAGCCGCATGCCCGTCAGCACTCCGGCGACCTTGCCGTTGGCGCAGGTCAGGCCGGGGTCGGGCGGCACGTGGACGGCGAGCCCGCGCCAGCGGCGGGCGTGCCGGGCGAACAGGGCGGGCGGGCTGCCGTCCACGACGACGATCGCGGCGTGCCGGGACAGGCGGCGCAGGTACGCGGTCAGCTCGTCGAGGCCGTCGTCGTCGTCCCAGCGCAGCGGCAGGACGTAGGCGAGCTCCGGCGGGCGAGGGAAAGGCGTCGGACGACGGGAGGGCATCGGGCGGCTCCGGGCAGGCGGCGGACGGTCGTGTGCGTACGGCACCGGACCGCCCCGGGGGTCGGCGATGCTCCTGCCGTCTGGCGATACGGCCTGCCCGGGCACGAACCGCCCAAACGGCTATGATCTTCGCCATGACCGCCCTGCGCCCGCTCACGGACGCCGACGCCGCCGTGATCGCCTCCTGGATCGACAGCGGCGACGCGCTCGTCCTGTGGTCCGGGAAAGCCGGCTTCACCTGGCCGTTCGACGGCGGGCAACTGCTCGGCTTCCGCGCCGCCGACCCCGCCCGCCGGCTCCTCGTCGCGCCGGGGCCGGACGGCCGGCCGGTCGGCCACGTCATGCTCCGCCCCGACGGCACGCCCCGTTCGCTCCGCCTCGGCCTGGTCCTCGTCGCCCCCGGGTCCAGGGGGCGCGGCCACGGCGAGGCCCTGGTCCGCGCCGCACTCGACGCCGCCTTCGCCGACCCGGACGTCGAGCGGGTCACCCTGGGCGTCTACGCGCACAACCACGGCGCCAGGCGGCTCTACGAGCGGCTCGGCTTCCGCGAGGAGGAGGTCCACGCCGGCTCCGTCCAGGTGGGGGAGACGTGGTGGACGTCCGTCACCATGGCCCTGTCCCGGCCGGCCTGGCTCAGCGGGTGAGCACCTCGAGGTCGCCGGAGTCGCTGGAGACCTTGATCGAGCGCGGCGCCGACGCGTCGTTGGCGGCGGTGATCCGCTTGTCGCCGGAGTCGGTCCTGGCCTCCACCCGGTACGGCCCCGCGGGCACGCGCACCACCGTGTGGCCGGAGTCGGTCTCGGTCGTCACCGCGTCCGGCTGCCCGGCGAACTCGAGCGTCATGTC
Organism: Nonomuraea bangladeshensis; assembly: GCF_039529455.1. Taxonomy (NCBI): domain Bacteria; kingdom Bacillati; phylum Actinomycetota; class Actinomycetes; order Streptosporangiales; family Streptosporangiaceae; genus Nonomuraea; species Nonomuraea bangladeshensis. The sequence continues at coordinate 306,314 of NZ_BAAAMV010000012.1, read as the reverse complement.
CCCCGAGTCGGACGTCGCCGTGACCCGGCCGCCCGCCAGGCCGTCGGCCTGGATCGTCCCCGAGTCGGAGCGCACCCGCACCTCGCCGGACAGCCCCGTCAGCGTCAGGTCCCCCGAGTCGGAGCCGACCTCCACCCGCACGCCCTTCGGCACCTCCACGCGGTAGCTCACCTCGCACTCGACGCCGACCGCGCCCAACCCGAACGTGTCAGGGCAGTCGTAGGCGAGATCCAGCGTGCCGCTCCGCACCTCGTGGCGGGTCTCCGGCTTGTTCTTGCGCCAGTGAAGCCGCTCGGTCACCCGCACGGTGCTCCGGTCCGAGCCCAACAACTCCACGGTGCCCGAGTCGACCTCGACCCGCAGTCCCGTCACCTCGCCGGGCACCTCGTAGGAGGACCTGGCTTGGGACGCGGGGCCCGCGATCCCGCATCCGGCCGCCGTCGCGGTCAGCCCCAGCACGCCTGCGATCAAGGTCGTCCTCTTCATGGTCATGTCGCTCGATTCTGGCTCGACGGACCGTACGTCACCGACTCTAGGGACGGGCCGTCGAGCCCGGCATTGCCGCCGTCCCCCGACGGATGGTAGGGAAAGCCCTACCACGGGCGTGGCTGGGCGCGCAGCCGGCGCAGCATGCGGGCGTCCTGGAAGCCGACCGCGCGGGCGGCCGCCTCTACCGTGGCGCCCTGGCCGATCAGGTGCTCGGCCCGCTCACGCCGCAGGAGCTGCTGGTAGGCCAGCGGCGTCAGGCCGGTCGCCCGCGTGAACAGCCGAGTGACCGTGCGCGGGCTGCATCCCGCGGCGGCGGCGAGGCCGGACAGGGGGAGCGGCTCGGTGAAGCGGGCGTCGATGAGGTCCTGGACGCGGTGTACGGCGTCGCTGAGGTGGGCGCGGTGCCTGAGCATGGCGCTGGCCTGCCGCTCGTCGCCGTTACGGCGGGCGTAGACCACCATCTCGCGGGCCACCCGGGCGGCCGCGCCGGGGCCGTGGCGGGTGGCGACGAGGTGCAGGGCGAGGTCGATGCCGCTGGCGATGCCCGCCGAGGTGATGACCCTGCCGTCCTCGACGTAGAGGACGTCGCGCACGACCGTCGCCTTCGGGTAGCAGGCGGCCAGCTCGTCCTGCAGCTCGTGGTGGGTGGTGCAGCGCCGCCCGTCGAGCAGCCCGGCGCGGCCCAGCGCGTCGGCCCCCGCGCACACGCTGGCCACCGTGCCCCCGGCCGCGTGGTGGGCGCGCAGCGCGTCCAGCGCGGCCGGGCCGAGCTCGCCCCATCCGGCCGGCGTGGGGCTCGCCCGCCAGCCCGGCACGACGAGCAGGTCGCCGGCGGCCGGCTCGGGCCAGGTCGTCCCCGCCGTCAGCGTGAGCCCCTGCGCGGTGGGGACGGACGCGCGCTCGGCGACGTAACTCAGCGTGTAGCCGAGGCCGAGGTCGCCGGCCGTGGAGAAGACCTGGGCGGGGCCGGCGAGGTCGAGCAGGTGCAGCCCGGGCACGAGGACGAAGGCGACGCGGGTCACGATCCGGTCAGCCTACCGGGCTCGGCGCCCCGGTCAGCTCGGCGACCGTCCTGATCGTGGCGAAGCGGCCGGCGAGCGCGTACTCGGTGCGCTCGACGATCGCCTCCACGCCGAGCGTGCGGGGGTCGGCGAGGATCTCCTCCACCGACGCCCCGGGCGGCGCGTCGCGGTGCGGGATCGGCGTCGTCGCGGTCGCGTCCGTGACGAAGGAGACGCCGAAGCCGAGGTCGTTGCCGATCCTGGCGGTCGTCTCGCAGCACTGCTCGGTGCGGATGCCGCACACGACCAGCTCGCCGACGCCGTGCCGGGTGAGGATCTGCTGCAGGTTGGTGGTGGTGAAGCAGTTGTGCGAGGTCTTGGTGATCCGTTCCTCGCCGGGCAGCGGGGTCAGGCCGTCCATCAGCCGGACGTACCCGAGCGCCGGGTCGAAGGCGTCGCCGGTGCCGGGCTCGCTGTGCAGCACCCAGACGACCAGGTCGCCCTCGGCGCGGGCCACGTCCACCAGCCGGGAGACCGGCCCGGTGATCCCCGGGTTGTACGCGGCCCGCCACAGGGGCCGCCGCAGGAAGGACTGTTGCACGTCGATGACGAGAAGCGCTCTGTTCACGCACCCAGTCTCGGCCGCGCCGCCGCCCCGCCGTAAGGCAGGATCGGGCCCCGATGCGGACGGATCCGGTCACGGCATCGGGGCTGTGCGAGGATCACGGACGACCAGGAAGGAACTCCTTGCCATGCCGACACCCTGGGCCACGCACCTCGACGGCCGCCCGGCGACCGCCGAGGACCTCGCCCCGCTCGCCTTCGCCGGCGACGCCCACTTCACCGCCATGCAGGTCCGCGGCGGCCGCGTACGCGGTCTCGACCTGCACCTGGCCCGGCTGCGCCGGGCCTCCGCCGAGCTGTTCGGCCGCGACCTGGACGACGAGCGGGTGCTCTCCTGCCTGCGGGCGGCCGTCACGGCCGGCCCGCCCGATCTGTCGCTGCGGGCCACCGTGTACGCCGCCGAGCAGGGCTCGGGACTGCGGATCCTGGTCCGCACCGGGCCGCCCGCGACCCCGCCGGAGGGCCCGCTGGCGCTGGCGGTGGCCGAGCACGAACGGTTCCTCCCCGCCGTCAAGCAGACCGGCGAGACGGCGAAGGCGTACTTCCAGCGCCGCGCCGTGGCGGACGGCTACGACGACGCCGCCTTCGTCGACCGCCGGGGCCGCCTCAGCGAGGCCACCATCTGGAACCTCGCGTTCTGGGACGGCTCCGCCGTGGTGTGGCCGGTGGCCGGCCGGCTGGAGGGCGTGACGATGGCGATCCTGCGCCGCCGGCTCGCCGCGAGCGGCGTCCCGCAGGCCGACCGCGAGGTCACCGTCGCCGATCTGCCCGGACTGTCCGGGGCCGTGGTCATGAACTCCTGGACGCCCGGCATCCCCGTACGCCGCGTCGGCGATGCGGACCTGCCCGAGCCCGGGGCGTTCGTGAAACTGCTGCACCAGGCATATCTGGACGAGCCGCTCGCCGGACTGGAAAAATCTTGCTCCCCCCGATGAGTTTTTCTGTCAGCGCGGGTCCATAGAGTGCGAGCGTTTCTCATAGGAGGCAATGATGCGAGACTTCAAGACCCACACCCTTGACGTGCCCGGCGCGGTCCTGCACTACGAGGTGCGCGAAGCCGTCGAGGAGTCGGGCAAGCCCGTGCTGCTGCTGGTCGGCTCGCCCATGGGGGCCGCGGGGTTCGCCGCGCTGGCCGAGCGGCTGCCGGAGCGCACGATCGTCACCTACGACCCGCGCGGCGTCGGCGAGAGCCGCAAGACCGGCGAGCCCGGCGAGAAGTCCACCCCCGAGCAGCACGCGGACGACCTGCACCGGATCATCGACGAGCTCGGCGGCGGGCCCGTCGACCTCTTCGGCAGCAGCGGCGGCGCGGTCAACGCGCTGGAGCTGGTGTCCCGGCACCCTGAGCAGGTGCGCACGCTCGTCGCGCACGAGCCGCCCGCCGCCCAGGTCCTGCCCGACCGCGAGCAGGCGCTGGCCGCCATCAAGGGCATCGGCAGGACCTACGAGCGGGACGGGTTCGGCCCGGCGATGGCGCAGTTCATCACGATCGTCGGGCTGAAGGGCGAGATCCCGGCCGACTTCGCCGACCAGCCCGCGCCCGACCCGGCCATGTTCGGGCTGCCGGCCGAGGACGACGGCAGCCGCGACGACGCCCTGCTCGGACAGAACCTCATCAGCTGCACCCACCACGAGCACGACTTCGCGGCGCTGCGGGCCGCCTCGACCCGCATCGTCATCGCCGTCGGCGCCGAGTCGGAGGGGGAGATGGCCTGCCGCGGGGGCCTGGGGGTCGCCGAGCGCATCGGCGTCGAGCCCGTCACCTTCCCCAGCAACCACGGCGGCTTCCTCGACGACACCTTCGGGATGCCGGGCGACCCCGACGGCTTCGCGCTGAAGCTGCGCGAGGTGCTGGAGGGCTAGGAGCTCGCTGCCCGGGGCCGGAGGACCACTCCGGCCCCGAGCGTGATAACGGGTGGGCCGGAGCGTCTGGGTTCTCTAGGGTTGGGCGTGGTTCGACCATGTCCCCCCTCCTAAGGAGACGTTCGCGTGAAGAACAAGCTTCTCGCCCCGCGAACCGGCCTCATCGCCGCCTTCGCCATGGCCGCCACCCTGGTCACGGCCTCCCCGTCCGGCGCCACGACGGTGAGCACCACCACGACCAGCGCCACCACGGCGAGCACCACCACGACGGCCGCGGCCCGCCCGCGCAACGGCGCCATCCTGTTCGACCGCATCAGCGGCGGCCGGGGCGTACTCAAGATCAAGAACGGTCTGCGCACCGACGGCGTCGTCATCCTGGTCCGGGGCAAGACCAAGGCCATCAGCATCTACGTCCGCGCCAAGTCGACGGCGAGCATCAAGGACGTGCGCGACGGCACCTACCGGCTCTACTTCACCACCGGCTACCGCTACAGCAAGTCCCGGCACCGCTTCACCCGCGCCGCCACCTACCAGCGCTTCAACGACCGGCTGCGCTACTACACGACCGCCACGGCCTCCCGGATCTACACGCTGACCCTGCACCCGGTGCGGGGCGGCAACGCCGGCACCCAGCACGTGAACCCGAAGGACTTCCCGGCCTGATAGTACATTTCCCGCATGCTGACCCATGAGCGGGAGATCACCGAGCCCGTGGACCTCTGCCTGCCCGACGGCCGCCTCAATCCGGCGGCCGTCGGCTGGACCCGACGCCCCCTGCACCAGGCCGAGCTGCGCGGGTGGGGCCGTCGCAAGCGCTGGGAATACTGGGGGATCGTGACGCCGACCCACATCATCGGGCTGGTGGCGTCGTCGCTCGACTACGCCGGCGTCCACGGCGTCTACGTGCTCGACCGCGCCTCCCGCGCGGAGGTGAGCCACGACGCCGTGGTGCCGCTGGCCCGCGGCGCGCGGTTCCCGCAGGTCAGCGGGGCGGGCCCGGTCCGGGTCGCGGGCGGCGGCGTCCGCGTCGAGATCGACCAGGAGCCGGGCGGCACCCGGCTGCGGGCGTACGCGCCCGATCTGACTCTGGACCTGGAGATCCCGCTGCCCGAGGGCCACGAGTCGCTGGGCGTCGTGGTCCCGTGGGGGCCGCGGCGCTTCCAGTACACCGTCAAGGACGTCGGCCGGCCGGTGCGCGGCCGGCTCGTGCTGGGCGGCGCCGAGCACGAGGTGGGCGAGGGCGCGTTCGCGGTGCTCGACCACGGGCGCGGCAAGTGGCCGTACTCCGTGGTCTGGAACTGGGCCGCCGGCCACGCCCCCGGGCTGTCGGTGCAGCTCGGCGGCAAGTGGACCGACGGCACCGGGTCGACCGAGAACGCGCTGTTCGTCCACGGCCGGCTGCACAAGATCGGCGCGGAGCTGGAGTGGGTCTACGACCGCTCCGACTGGCTCAAGCCCTGGCGCATCGCGGGCGACGGCGTCGAGGTCGAGTTCACCCCGTTCCACGAGAAGATCTCGCGTACGGAGCTGGGCGTCGTCGGCTCCGAGACGCACCAGTGCTTCGGCCACTTCGGCGGCCGGATCAGGGCCGGCGACGGCTCCTGGGTGACGCTCGACGGGCTCACCGGCTGGGCCGAGGAGGCACGCAACCGCTGGTGACCCGCCCCCGTGCGGCAGCGGCGGGCGCGGGCCGTATGCTCGCGCCAGGGAGCGGCCGCACGGCCGCGTCCGGGTCCGATGGAAGTCCGCGGGACGCACCGGTCGAAACCCGGGGGCGGGCCCGCGGGAAGTCTGCGGGAAAAAGGAGCGCCGTGACCGACATGCTCGCCGCCCGGCTGCACGTGCCCACCAACGAGCTGCGCATGGAGCGCGTCCCGGTCCCGGAGCCCGGCCCCGGGCAGGTGCGCGTCGCGGTGCGCGCCGCCGGGGTGTGCCTGTCCGACGTGCACCTGCTGGACGGCACCCTGCGGCCCGCGTGGCTCCCCGGCGACACGGTCACCCTCGGGCACGAGGTGGCCGGCGTGATCGACGCGCTCGGCGCGGGCGTGGACGCCTGGACGACCGGGCAGCGGGTGCTGCTCCAGGCCGGGGAGCTGGACCTGCGCGGCGTCGTGCTCACCCGCGGCGTCGACTACGACGGCGGCTACGCCGAGTACGCCCTGGCGAGCGCGACGACCGTGGTGCCGATCCCCGACGGGCTGCCGTTCGAGCAGGCGTGCGTCATCCCCGACGCCGTCTCCACGCCATGGGCCGCCGTGACCACGACCGCCGCCACCCGGCCGGGCGACGCCGCCGCCGTGTGGGGCGCGGGCGGCCTCGGCGCGCACGCCGTGCAGCTCCTGCGCCTGGTCGGCGCCGCCCCGGTGATCGCGATCGACCCGCTGCCCGCCGCCCGCGAACGGGCGCTCGCGCTCGGCGCCGACGCCGTGCTCGACCCGGCCGACCCGAAGCTCCGCGACACCGTCATGGACCTGACCGACGGGCTCGGCCTGGACGTCGCCCTCGACCTCGCCGGCGTCCCGGCCGTGCGCGAGCAGGCGCTGACGGTGCTCGGCCCGGCCGGCCGGCTCGTCGTCGTGGGCCTCGCCGGGCAGCCCATCACCATCCCGAACGACATCGGCCTCGCCTACTTCCGCCAGTCGGTGCTCGGCCACTACGGCTCCGCGCCGCAGGACGTCCAGCGCCTGGTCAGGCTGGCCGGGCGGGGGCGGCTGGACCTGAGCCGGTCCGTCAGCGACGTGCTGCCGCTCGCCGAGGCCCCGGCCGCGCTGGACCGGCTGGCCCGCAAGGAGGGCGACCCCGTCCGGCTCGTGCTCGTCCCCTGACCCGGCGTCTGACCCTGCGCCGCCGGGATCAGGGCTGGCCCTCGTCCGCCCGCGTCAGCAGGTCCTGCTCCAGGACCGCGTCGAGCTGGAGCTCGCGGTAGCCCGCCTCCTCGAACAGCACCGTCAGCCGGTCCTCGCCGCGCTGGATCACCTGGCCGGGACCCCACGTACGGTGCTCCACCCGCGCGTGCAGCGGGAACGGCCCGCCGCCGGGCGCGGGGGGCCGCGCGGCTGTTCCCGCCCGGCAGTTGTCGCAGTTGCCGCACGGCTCCGGCAGGTGCTCGCCGAAATAGCCGAGCAGGAAGCGGCGGCGGCAGTCCTCGGTCTCGGCGTAGCGGCGCATCATCTCCAGGCGGGTGCGCTCCACCTCGCGCCGCCGCTCGGCCAGCTCCCGCGCCAGCGCCGCGGCCTCGGCCGGCTCGGGCGCGCCTGGCACGGGGTCCACGCGCCGGGTGCCGAGCCGGGCCGCGCCCACCCGTTCCAGCAGGTCGAGCAGGCCCGTCAGGCGGCGCGGGGACAGGCCCGTACGCTCGCGCAGCTCCTTGCGCCCGGCGCCGGGCCCGGCCGCCACGACCGCCGCGGCCACCTCGGCCAGCGTCCCGGCGTCCGGCACGCCGCCGGTGAAGTAGCGCTGCAGCCCCAGGTCCTCCGGACGGTAGAACAGCACCGCGGCGGCCGGCTCGCCGTCGCGTCCCGCCCGGCCGATCTCCTGGTAGTACGAGTCCGGCGACCCCGGCGCCTCGGCGTGGAAGACGAACCGCACGTCCGGCTTGTCGATGCCCATCCCGAACGCGTTCGTCGCGACCACCACCTCCAGGTCGCCGCCCATGAACCGGTCGTGCACCTCGTCCCGCTCCCGGCGGCGCATCCCTGCGTGGTAGGCCGCCGCCCGCACGCCCGCCTCGTTCAGCAGGTCGCTCAGCTCGCCGGTGCGGCGGCGCGTGGTCGTGTACACGATCCCGGGCCGCTCCTGCTCCGCCACCGCCGCGACGATCTCCGGGGCCGGGTCGGCCAGCATCCGGCGGACCTCCAGCGAGATGTTCGGCCGGTCGAAGCCCTGCACGAGCTCCACCGGGTCGCGCATGCCCAGCCGTTCGACGATCTCCGCCCGCACCGGCGGGGCGGCGGTCGCGGTGAGCGCGGCGATCACCGGCCGGCCCAGCGCCTCGGCCACCGACCCGAGCCGCAGGTAGTCGGGGCGGAAGTCGTGCCCCCACGACGACACGCAGTGGGCCTCGTCCACCACCATGAGCGACGGGCCGGCGGCCTTCAGCTCGTGGATCACGTCGGGCCGGGCGAGCTGCTCGGGCGCGCAGAACAGGAACTCCGTCTCGCGCGCCCGCAGCGCCTCGAACGTGGCCGTACGCTCCCGTGCCGAGGTGCGGGCGTCCAGGCTGGCCGCGTCCTCGTCGTGCTCGCGCAGCGCCTCCACCTGGTCGCGCTGCAGCGCGATGAGCGGCGACACCACCAGCGTCGGGCCCTTCAGCAGCAGCGCCGGCACCTGGTAGATCGCCGACTTGCCACTGCCCGTCGGCATCACCGCGAGCGTGTCGCGGCCCTCCGCCAGCGCCGTCATGGCGGCGAGCTGGCCCGGACGCAGCTCCTCCAGCCCGAGCGCCTCCCGCGCCACCCGCTCGCACTCCGCCGCCGCCTCGCCCATGTCCCCACCTCGCCTGTCTTCCTCGTCCCACACCCCTGCCCGCCGGTCCCGCCTCCAGCCCCCCGGGGCGCTGGACGCCCGGAGCCGGGCGGATGCGAAGATCGTGGGATCGGCGTGACGGAGGTGCGGTGATGCCCATCTGGCTGGAGGCGGGGCTCTGGGGTGCGCTCGCCGGAGGCGCGCTGCTCATCGGGGCCGCGATCGCCTGGTTCCGGCGCGTCCCGCCGCGCGCGATCGCCACGATCATGGCCTTCGGCGCCGGCGTGCTCATCGCCGCGCTGTCGTTCGAGCTGCTGGACGAGGCCGAGCGCACCGGCGGGCTCGTCCCGACCGCGGCGGGCTTCCTCGGCGGGGCCTGCGCGTACGTGGCCGCCAACGCGCTGCTCGCCCGGCACGGCGCCCGCCACCGCAAACGTTCCGGCGCCCAGCAGCCGAGCGAGGCCGACGTCCAGGGCAGCGGCGCGGCGATCGCCGTCGGCGCCCTGCTCGACGGGGTGCCCGAGTCGGTGGTGCTCGGCCTGTCGCTGCTCGGCGGCGGCGACATCGGCCTCGCCGTGGTCGCCGCCGTCTTCATCTCGAACGTCCCCGAGGGCCTGTCCAGCGCCGCAGGCATGAAGCGGGCCGGCCGCGGCCCCGGCTACGTCTTCGGCATCTGGGGCGGCATCGCCCTGGCCAGCGGCCTGGCCGCGATGCTCGGCAACCTCGCGCTGGAGTCGGCCTCCCCGGCCACCATCGCCGTCATCATGGGCGTGGCGGCCGGGGCCATCCTCGCGATGGTCGCCGACACGATGATCCCCGAGGCGTTCGAGAACGCCCACCTGCTGACCGGCCTCATCACCACCGCGGGGTTCCTCACGGCCTTCGCCGTCGAACGGCTGGCCGCCTGACCTCCGTCAGGGGGACAGGAACATCGGGTTGTCGTGGCAGGTCCCGTCCGGGCGGCGGCGTACGGACGAGATGGCGTCGCCGAACTGCCACTGCTGCTCGTGCAGGTCGTAGAGGCTCTGTCCCGGCAGGACGCAGTACGACCTGCCGCGGTAGGTGTCGTGCTGGTAGACGACCCAGGCGTTGACGTCCTGGTTGACGATGGAGCTCACCCGGTCGCCCCCCGAGCCCGAGATGTCGCCGTTGGTGGCCGTGAACGACCAGGAGGTGCCGGCGAAGCCGCTGTCCTGGAACAGCACGAGCGGCCCGGCCGCCTGAGCCGGGACGGTGGCCGCCGTCACGGCGACCACCGCCGCGGCCGAGACCGCCGCGGCGATGCGGATGTTCCTGTGCATGGTGGTGCCCCCGTCGAGTAGTGGTCGGTCTTCCTACTCCCGCTGGGCGTTCCAGCACGTTCCACCCCGTTCCACGGACCCTGCTAAAATGGAGGAACACGTCGAGCCTTTCCGGCCGGAGCCGTCTCCGCAGCCCGGGGAGGCTTTTTTCATGTCCATTCAGCAGAACAGCGCAGGAACGTGGCGGCTCGGCGGCGAGCTGCCGGTCAACAGGATCGGGTTCGGCGCGATGCGCCTGACCGGCCGCACCGCCTTCGGCTCCCGGCAGGACCGGCCGACGGCGGCCGCCCTCCGCGAGCGCGCGATCGCCGTGCTGCGCCGCGCGGTCGAGCTCGGCGTCGACCACATCGACACCGCCGCCTTCTACTTCTCGCCCCTCCTGTCGGCCAACGAGCTGATCAGCCGGGCGCTCGCCCCCTACCCGGACAACCTGGTGATCGCCACGAAGGTGTGGGCGGGCCGCGACCCGTCCGGCGAGTGGTGGTGGGCCCGGCCTGAGCAGCTTCGCGGCCAGGTCGAGGAGAACCTGCGCCAGCTCGGCCGCGACCGGCTCGACCTGGTGAACCTGCGCGTCCCGCCGAGCCACAGGGACGCGCCGCTCGCCGAGCACTTCGGCGCCCTCGCCGAGCTGCGCGAGGCCGGGCTCGTCCGGCATCTCGGGCTCTCCAACGCCACCGCCGCGCACCTGGCCGAGGCCCGCGCCATAGCGCCCGTCGCGTGCGTCCAGAACGCCTTCGGCATCGGCGCCCCGGCCGCCGAGCGCGAGCTGCTGCGCGCGTGCGGCGAGCAGGGCATCGCGTACGTGCCGTTCTTCGCCATCGCCGGCGCCGGCCGTGAGGCGGGCGCCCAGGCGGCCGAGGACGCACGGGTGCTGGCCGTCGCCCGGGCGCGCGGGGCGACGCCGGCGCAGGTCAGGCTCGCCTGGACGCTCGCGCAGGGCCCGCACGTCCTCGCCATCCCGGGCACCGGCGACCCCGTCCACCTGGCCGAGAACGTCGCCGCCGGAGCACTGCGGCTGTCCGCCGAGGACCTGGCCCTCCTCGGCTGAACCCCTGCGGCCCGCTCACTGGACCCCGAAGGTCTCCTCCAGGTAGGCCATCGCGCCGACCGGCTCCTCGGCGAAGAACATCAGCTCGGTGAGCGGGCGCGGCAGGAAGCCCTCGTCCTCCATGCGCTGGAACTGCTGCTTCAGCCCGTCGTAGAAGCCGGCCGTGTTCAGCAGCACGACCGGCTTGTCGGTGTGGCCGTGCTTCTTCAGCTCCAGGATCTCGGTCGCCTCGTCCAGCGTGCCGGTGCCGCCCACCATGATGACCACCGCGTCGGCCTTCTCCAGCAGCAGCCGCTTGCGTTCGGCCAGGTCGGCGGCGATCACCATGTCGTCCACGCCGCGGCGCGCCTTGTGCGCGAGGAAGTGCACCGACACGCCCATCAGCCGCCCGCCGGCGGCGTGCACCCCGTCCGCGACCACCTTCATCAGCCCGGCGTCCGAGCCGCCCCACACCAGGGTGTGCCCGCCCTTGCCGATCAGCTCGGCGAGCTCGCGGGCGGGACGGGTGTAGGTGTCGGCGAGGTCGGCGGCGGAGAGGAAGACGCAGATGTTCATGCGCACACCCTAGGCCCGCCGCGTCTGCCGGAGAGCCGTCAGGGACCGGCCTCGACGCGGGTGCCGGTGACCAGCTCGGGATGGATCCGGACGACCACCCCGATCTTCTCGCCCGGCCACGGCCGCAGCAGGCGCAGGGCGCGGGCGATCTCCTCGTCGCTCTCCACCAGCCCGGCGCGGCCGGTCAGCACGATGCTCCACCCGTGGCGGGTCGCCGTGTCCAGCACGTCCGCCTCGTACACGACCGGCGCGACCTGGGAGAGCAGCGGGACGACCGGGCAGTCCTCCGGCAGGCCGACGAGCACGTCCTCGCCGTCCATGACGTGGCTGACCAGCCGGATGCCGGGCAGGGCGCGGCTGATGAACACGAGCCTGCCGAAGGTCACGTTGCCGAGCAGGCGCAGGCCCTCCGGGCGGGTCAGCGGGCGGCTGACGGTTCTTGGCTGGGTCGATCGGTACGGCACACCGAAACCTTCCTGCAGCCGGGCCCGCCGCCGGTAGGGACCAAAGTCCCTTGTTCGGGACGCTCCGGGTCACCCCGCCCGCGCCCGGCCCCGGCGGGCGCGATAGAAGAGTGGCCATGCCGTTCCACCCCGAGCTCGCCAGGAAGCTGGCGCCGCTGCGCGGCGTGACCCGCGAGGACCTGGCCACGGACCCGGAGGCGCAGCGCCTGTTCGCCGAGTACGTCCGCGACCCGGCCGAGTGGTCCCTGCCGGCCGGCGTCACCGTCGAGGACGTCACCCTCGACGGGCCGCACGGCCCGATCCCCGTCCGCACCTACCGCACCACCGGCACCCCGGGCAGGGCCCTGCTGTGGGCGCACGGGGGCGGGTTCGTCTTCGGCGACCTGGACAAGCCCGAGGCCCGCGTGGTCAGCGCCGAGCTGGCCGCGCGCACCGGCGCCTTCGTCGTCTCGGTCGGCTACCGGCTGGCCAGGGACGGCGTGCGCCATCCCGTGCCGATCGACGACGTGGACGCGGCCTGGCGGTGGCTGACCGGCGAGGCCGCACCGGGGGTGCCCGCCGCGCTGGGCGGGGCCAGCGCGGGCGCGGCGCTCGTCCTGGCCACCGCCCTGCGCGCCCGCGACCGCGCAGCCGACGGGGGAAAGGCCCCGGACCTGCTGCTTCTCGCCTATCCGTTCGCGCACTACCCGAACCCGGCCCTCGACGACGACGTGGCCGCCGAGATGCGCGAGCTGCCGCCGTTCACGCGCTTCCACCCCGCCGACGTCGAGCGGATGGTCCGCGCCTACGTGGGCCGGATCAGCGACGTCCCGCCCGACGCGCTGCCCGGGGCGGCCCGCCTCGACGGCCTGCCCGCCACCCGCATCCTGCTGTCGGAGTACGACGACCTGCGCGCCTCGGGCGAGCTCCTGGAGCGCCAGCTGCGCGAGGCCGGGGTGCCGGTGAGCACGTACCTGGCGTGCGGCATGCCGCACGGGCACCTCAACCGGACCCCGGCCCTCGACGAGGTCGACGCCTCGCTCGGCTACTTCGCGGCCGCGCTCGCCGCCGGCTGACCGCCCTGCTCCGCCGCCGTCTCCGCCGGGGCGGGGCGGCGCAGGACGGTGACCGCCACCGCGAGGGCCGCGACCAGCAGCCCGGCCGCGATGCCGAACGCGAGTCGGTACCCGCCGGTCAGCGCCTCCGCCTGCGACGTCCCCGCGGCCAGCAGGTCGCCGGTGCGCCCGGCGGCCATCGTGGACAGCAGCGCGACGCCGACCGCCATGCCGACCTGCTGGGTGGTGTTGAACAGCCCGGAGGCGAGCCCCGCGTCGCTCTCCCGCGCCCCGGACATGCCGAGCGTGGCCAGGGCGGGCAGCACCAGGCCGCCGCCCGAGATCAGCAGCATGGGAGGCAGCAGGTGGACCGCGTACGCGGCGTCCGCCGGCACCTGGGACAGCAGCGTCATGGCCGCCACCAGCATGGCCAGCCCGGTCACCAGCACGGCGCGGGCGCCGAACCTGGCGGCGAGCCTGGCGGAGGCGAACAGCGAGATCGAGCCGATGCCGACCGCGGCCGGCAGCATCGCCAGGCCGGTCTCCAGCGCCCCGTAGCCGAGCACGCGCTGCATGTAGAGGGCGACGAGGACCTGGAAGGCGAACATCCCGGACAGGGCCAGCATCTGCGCGAGGTTGGCCCCGACGACGTTGCGCGAGCGCAGGATCCGCAGCGGCATGAGCGGCGTGCGGGCCGTGGCCTGCCGCGCGACGAACCCGCCGAGCAGGGCCAGTGAGAGCGCGCCGAGGCCGAGCGTGTGGGCCGACAGCCAGCCGTGCTCCTCCACCTTGACCACCGCGTAGATGCCCAGCATCAGGCCGGAGGTGACCAGCGCGGCGCCGAGGACGTCCGCGCCGGCCCGCAGCCCGGCCCCCCGGTCGGCGGGCAGGGCGCGCAGCGCGAGCGCCAGGGTGACCACGCCGATCGGCACGTTGACCAGGAAGATCCACGGCCAGCTCAGGCCGTCGGTGAGCACCCCGCCCAGGACCTGCCCGATGGACGCGCCGGCCGCGCCGGTGAAGCTGAAGATCGCGATGGCCTTGCCGCGCTCGGCCGGCCCGGAGAACAGCGTCACCAGGATGCCCAGCACCACGGCACTGGCCAGCGCGCTGCCCACGCCTTGGAGGAAGCGGGCGGCGATGAGCACGCCGGGGCCGGTGGCCAGGCCCGCCAGCAGGGAGGCGGCCGTGAAGATCGCGTTCCCGGCCAGGAACATCGCCCGCCGCCCGATCAGGTCGCCGAGCCTCCCCGCCAGCAGCAGGAGCCCTCCGAAGGGGATCAGGTAGGCGTTGACCATCCAGCTCAGACCGGCGGCCGAGAAGCCCAGGTCGTGCTGGATGGCCGGCATCGCCACGGTCACGATGCTGCCGTCGAGGATGGTCATCAGTCCCGTCGCGGACAGCACTCCCAAGGCTGTCCAACGCGAGTCGAGCATGTTCCGCACAGGTCTCTCCCGTCTCGTGACAGGTGAGACCTTAACAGATAGTTCCGTTGTAGACGATCCTCTTCGGATCTATTTTGCGCGCTCCCGTGCCCTGCGGGCCTGCACCGGGCCTTCGACGGGGGCGGCCAGATGGCCGGTGACCAGGCGGTTCAGGGCGCGGACCAGGACCTCGCGCTCGTCGTCGGGCAGCGTCTGCAGGGCGTCGCGGTGCACGCCGTCCACGACCTCCTGGCTGCGCCGGGCGATTGCCGCGCCCTTCTCGGTGACCGCGATGATGCGCGCCCGCCGGTCGGTGCTCGACGGGCGGCGCTCGGCGTAACCGGCCTTCTCCAGCGCGTCCACCGTCACCACCATCGTGGTCTTGTCCATGTCGCCCAGCTCGGCGAGCTGGATCTGGGTGCGTTCCGCCTCCAGCGCGTGCACCAGCACGCAGTGCATGCGCGGCGTCAGGCCGATCTCGGCCAGCGCCGCCGCCATCCGCGAGCGCAGCGCGTGGCTGGTGTGGTCGAGCAGGAAGGACAGGTCGGTCTCGGCGCGGGCGGGTGCCATGGCGGTCATGTTCCTCAGCGTACCCACACCGTCCCGCTGCGGATTATCCGTGACCTGACTATGCGCTGTCGGCCGGGGCGGGGGAGCGCAGGGCGGCCTCGGCGATGCGCAGCGCCTCCTCCGCGCCTAGCCCGAGCGCGGCGACCGTGGCGGCGTAGTCGGCGGCGGCCCGCCGGGCACGTTCCCGCGTCTCCTCGCCGGCCGCCGTCACGAACGACCCGGCCCGCCCCCGGGTCTCGATCAGCCCCGCCTCCTCCAGCTCCCGATAGGCCCGGCCGACCGTGTTCACGGCGAGCCCCAGGTCGGCCGCGAGCCGCCGGATGGTCGGCAGCCGCGCCCCCACGGCCAGCGTCCGGTCGTGGATCTGCCCGGCGAGCTGGG
The DNA here is from genome assembly GCF_039529455.1 of Nonomuraea bangladeshensis. Classification (NCBI taxonomy): domain Bacteria; kingdom Bacillati; phylum Actinomycetota; class Actinomycetes; order Streptosporangiales; family Streptosporangiaceae; genus Nonomuraea; species Nonomuraea bangladeshensis. The sequence continues at coordinate 291,096 of NZ_BAAAMV010000012.1, read as the reverse complement.
CCCGCAGCTGCTCGAACGGCGGCACCGGCGAGCCCGCGTCGATGACGATCATCCCAGGCTCACGATCCGCCTGGCCATGGCCGCGCTGTCCGGCGTACGGGTCTGGATCACGACGAGGGCGGCCAGCCCCAGGAGCACCAGGCTGAGCGAGGCGGCCCGCCACCAGCCGGGCGCCATGCCGAACAGCAGCACCATCGGCAGGCACCACACCGTGCCCGGCGACGTGCTCTCGCGGGCGTCCTCGATCCGCATGATCACGTCGGCGGTCAGCGACAGCTCGTCCTCGGCCACCACCGGCCGCGCCAGCAGGTCGCGCACCTGGAGGAGGGCGACCGCCCCAACGCCGGCCAGGGCGACGAGCAGGACGAGCGCCGCCTGGCGGACGCCGGCGCCGTCGAGGGTGAGCGCGCTTCCCGTCAGTGCCAGGGCCGCCGCGTACGTGCCCGCGGCCCAGAGGGCGTACGGCCGGCCGAGCAGGACCCGCCAGCCGGGCTGCACCGGGTGCGTGGCCCGCCGGGCCAGCGCCGCACCGGCTCCCCGGTCGATCCGGCGTACCCATGCCTCCAGCAGGGTCCGCGTCACCAGCAGCGCGGCGACCAGCCCGGCCAGCATCAGCAGCGGCCACCACGTCCAGGACTCCGATCCCGGCCCGCCGGGCGCGGCCAGGAAGAGGTTCAGCTGCGCCAGCGCCGCCGCGATGATCAGCACGGCCAGCATGAGGTGGTCGGCCAGCCGCGCGCGGCGCCGCGCCGCCAGCCGGGCGGCGAGCAGCGGCGTCGGCCGCGCCTCGCCGAGGCCGTGCCGGGCCAGCCAGTCCCCGGCCTGGCGCACGTCTCCGGGCCGTACGCGCACCCCTTGCCCGCCTGTTCGCTCGTCCGTCATGACCCGCTCCCGTTTTGTCGCAAGCTTTGTCTCATCATAGTGAGACAAAAGGTGCGACAAAGTCAACGGGCGAAAAATCCGGTTGCCCGGCCTCCGGCCGCTCCCGTAAGGTTGGGGACATGCGCCTTTACCTGTGATCCGCGCTCAGCGGCGACCAACCCGACGTCTCAGTTCAGCCCAGACGCGGCAGCCGTGCGTGTTGCCCGACCGGCGTGAGCCGCGTCCCCGATCCCGGTGAAGGAGCTTCCTCATGCGTGCCCGCTCAGGCAAGACCAGCAAGAACGACAAGACCCTGCCCGGCCTCCCGGCGCCCCGGCGGCTGCCGAAGCTGCCCGCGCGGCCGATCGCGCCGCCGCGCCGCATTCCGTCCAAGGGTCGCTGACCTGCGACGACGACGCCGCCCGCGCCCCGTGCCGGCGGGGGCGGCGTCATGTCCGCCCCACCCGCGGCAAGATCGTCGCTAGATTGCGGGGATGGCCTTACCCCTCCGGCGGACCGGCGCGATGATCCTCGCGGCCGGCCTCGCGCTCACCACGACCACTCCCGCCCTCGCCGCGGCCGACCGGGTCCTGCGGGTCTACCAGGACAACATCGAGAACCTGGTGCGCAACAACCCCGACGGCACCTGCACCCGCGTCTCGGGCCCGGACCACCTCACGTCCATGCTGGTGGACGACGACGGCAGGACCGGCACCAGCGGCGTCCGGCCGCCCGACCTGCTGATCGTCCAGCAGGTACGCGGCGCCGGCCAGGCCACCGCCTACGCCGACCAGCTCTCCGCCAAGTTCGGCTACCCCGCGGGCACGTACCAGGCGATCGTGGCCTGGGACGACCCCGAGCCGTGGGGCGGCAGCCACAAGTGCAGCGTCCAGTCGCTCGGCGACCTGAAGAAGAAGCAGACCAACGGCATCCTCTACAACACCCGCACGCTGAGCCTCGCCGCCGGCGACGTGTCGAAGTACTGGAGCGCGGGCTGGCTCAAGCCGGGCACCGCGTACGCCGGCGGCGCCGGCTGCACGCTCTACAAGCCGCCGAGCAACGACGACGGCAGCGCCTACACCCACAAGTGGAAGCGCACCAGCGCCATCGCGGCCCGCTTCACGATCAAGGAGACGGGGACGGCGGTCTTCGCCGCCACCCTGCACCTGCCGGAGCAGAACGGCGCGAACGCCTGCGGCGGCGCCGGCTCCACCGGCATCGGCGGCACCGGAATCCACGTCGGCGCGGACGCCACGAGCCTCATGAACGCCTCCGCGATCCGCGTGCTCGGCGTGGACGCCAACCGCACCGGCATCGCCCGCACCGCCCTGTCCGGCTTCGGCATGACCGGGTACGGCGCGAAGCCGACCATGGGCTCCAGGAAGATCGACTACCTGTTCGTCAAGGGCACGGTGCGGCCGTCGGCCGTCGACCATACCGTGAGCGGCACCAAGTCGGACCACCTCGCCCTGTACGCGTTCATCGACCACTGAATCGACCACTGAGTCGGCCACTGGATCGACTACCGGACGGCGCTCCCTGACACGGGGCGCCAGCCGGGCGGCGGGTCCTCGCCGGTCACCCCGTCCACCGCCTCGCGCAGCAGGTCGGCGTGGCCGGTGTGGCGCCCGTACTCCTCGATCACGTCACAGAGCAGCCGGCGCAGGCTGAGCCGGCGCCCGTCCGGCCAGGCGAGGTGGACGAGCCGGCCGGGCCCGCCGGCGGCCAGCGCCTCGCCGACCCGCGCCCGCGAGCGCTCGACGGCGGCGTCGTAGAGCGCGTAGAGGTCCTCGGGACGGTCGGCGGCGGCCGAGGTGAAGTCCCAGCCGGGGTCGGCCGCCCAGTCCACGGCGTCCCACGGCGGGCCCAGCGGCGCACCGCTCAGCCGGGGGCCGGACATGTGGTCCTCGACGAACGCGAGGTGCTTGAGCAGGCCGCCCAGCGTCAGGGACGAGGCGCCGACGCGGGCCCGCAGCCCGGCGGCGTCGAGGTCGTCGGCCTTCCACCGGAAGGTGGCGCGCAGCCGGTCGAGCGCGCCGACGAGCTGCTCGGCCTCGGTGCCCGCGACCGGCGGCTCCCACCAGGGGTCGTCGTGAGTCATGCGGCCACCGTAGAGGCCGTTCCGGACGTTCCGCTGCCGGTAAAGGTCGGGTCTGTGGCTCCCCTCGTAACTTGAACTGTTCCAGTTTAGGGGGATATGTTGTGGGCATGGCGTCCGACTTCGAGGTACAGCTCCGAGCGGCCTCGCTGCGCGTGACCCGGCCGCGGCTGGCAGTGCTCGGGGCGCTGCGCGACCACGCTCACGTCGACACCGACACGGTGATCTCCCTGGTACGGGCCGAGCTCCCCAGGGTCTCCCACCAGGCGGTCTACGACGTGCTGCGCGCGCTCACCACGGCCGGCCTGGTGCGGCGCATCGAGCCCGCCGGCGCGGCCGCCCGCTACGAGTTGCGGGTGGGGGACAACCACCACCACCTCGTGTGCCGCTCCTGCGGCATGATCGCGGACGTCGACTGCGCCGTCGGCGAGGCCCCTTGTCTCACCGCCTCGGACGACCATGGCTTCGTGATCGACGAGGCGGAGGTCGTCTACTGGGGCACCTGCCCCGACTGTACGAACCAACGCAGTGCCCAGTGATGTGGCAGTTCGGAAGGAAATAGATGAGCGACACGCAGGACAACAGGCCATCGAGCGCGCAGGGCGTGGACCGCAAGGAAGCGGCCGGCTGCCCGGTCGCGCACGACTCGGTGACCTCGCACGGCAGCGAGAGCGAGAACCCGGCGATCGACTCGCCGAGCGCCAAGAGGCACGGCCGTCCGCGCACGAACCGCGACTGGTGGCCCAACCAGCTCGACCTCTCGATGCTGCGCGCGCACTCGTCCAAGAGCAACCCGCTCGGGCAGGGCTTCGACTACGCCAAGGAGTTCGAGAAGCTCGACGTCGAGGCGCTCAAGCGCGACATCACCGAGGTGCTCACCACCTCGCAGGACTGGTGGCCCGCCGACTTCGGCCACTACGGCGGCCTGATGATCCGCATGAGCTGGCACGCCGCGGGCACCTACCGCATCCACGACGGCCGCGGCGGCGCCGGTGACGGCGGGCAGCGCTTCGCCCCGCTCAACAGCTGGCCCGACAACGCCAACCTCGACAAGGCCCGGCGTCTGCTGTGGCCGGTCAAGAAGAAGTACGGCCAGAAGATCTCGTGGGCCGACCTGCTCGTGCTCGCCGGCAACGTGGCCCTGGAGTCGATGGGCTTCAAGACCTTCGGCTTCGGCTTCGGCCGCAAGGACGTCTGGGAGCCCGAGGAGATCTTCTGGGGCCCCGAGGACGCCTGGCTCGGCGACGAGCGCTACGTCTCCGAGAGCGAGATGGTGCCGGAGGTCGGCGCCACCGAGATGGGCCTCATCTACGTCAACCCGGAGGGCCCGCGCGGCAACGCCGACCCGGCCGCGGCCGCGCACTTCATCCGCGAGACGTTCGGCCGGATGGCGATGAACGACGAGGAGACCGTCGCCCTCATCGCCGGCGGCCACACCTTCGGCAAGACCCACGGCGCCGGCGTCGCCGACGACCACGTGGGCCCGGAGCCGGAGGGCGCGCCGCTGGAGGCGCAGGGCCTCGGCTGGCTGAGCACGCACGGCAGCGGCAAGGCCGGTGACACGATCACCAGCGGCCTCGAGGTGACGTGGACCGACAAGCCCACCCAGTGGAGCAACCGCTTCTTCGAGATCCTCTTCGGCTACGAGTGGGAGCTCACCACGAGCCCCGGCGGCGCCAAGCAGTGGGTCGCCAAGGACGCCGAGGAGATCATCCCCGACCCCTTCGACCCGGCGAAGAAGCACAAGCCGACGATGCTGACGACCGACCTGTCGCTGCGCGTCGACCCGATCTACCGCGAGATCTCGCTCCGCTTCCTCAACAACCCGGACGAGTTCCAGCTCGCCTTCGCCAAGGCCTGGTACAAACTGCTGCACCGTGACATGGGCCCGGTCAGCCGCTACCTCGGGCCGTGGGTTCCGGAGCCCCAGCTGTGGCAGGACCCGGTGCCGGCCGTCGACCACGAGCTCGTGAGCGACGCCGACGTGGCCGCGCTCAAGGAGCAGATCCTGGCCTCCGGTCTCACCACCGCGCAGCTCGTCACCACCGCGTGGGCCTCGGCCGCGAGCTTCCGCTCCACCGACAAGCGCGGCGGCGCCAACGGCGCGAGGATCCGCCTTGAGCCGCAGCGCAACTGGGAGGTCAACCAGCCCGAGCAGCTCGCCGCGGTCCTGCCCGTCCTCGAGGACATCCAGCGCAAGTTCAACGAGGGCGGCGGCGCGAAGATCTCGCTGGCCGACCTGATCGTGCTGGGCGGTTCGGCCGCGGTCGAGAAGGCGGCCCAGGAGGCCGGCGTGCCGGTGACGGTGCCGTTCCACCCGGGCCGCACCGACGCCTCGCAGGAGCAGACCGACGTCGAGTCCTTCCGCGTCATGGAGCCGCGGGCCGACGGGTTCCGCAACTACGTGAGGGCCGGCGAGAAGACCCAGCCCGAGGTGCTGCTCGTGGACCGGGCGTACATGCTGGACCTGACCCCGCCGGAGATGACCGTCCTCGTCGGCGGCCTGCGCTCCCTCGGGGCCAACTACGGCGGCGCCAAGCACGGCGTCCTCACCGACCGGCCCGGCGTGCTCACCAACGACTTCTTCGCCAACCTGCTCTCCCCGGGCACCCGGTGGAAGGCGTCGGAGTCGGAGGAGAACGTCTACGAGATCCGCGACGCGGCCACGGACGAGCTGAAGTGGACCGCCACGGCGGTCGACCTCATCTTCGGCTCCAACTCGCAGCTGCGCGCCCTCGCCGAGGTCTACGCCAGCGACGACGCCCGCGAGAAGTTCGTCACGGACTTCGTCGCGGCCTGGACCAAGGTCATGGAGCTCGACCGCTTCGACCTGGCCTGATCCGCACCACACCGCCGAGCCCGGCCGATCACGATGATCGGCCGGGCTCGCCCGGTCTGTGTGGTCCGGGCAACGCCACCGGTCACTCGTCCGGCTCGTGCACGGTGACGGCCTGGCTGGCCTCTGCTGCTCCGGTCCGGCTGTCGCCTCCCCATCGCACGGTGTAGGTGTACTCACCGACGTCCGGGGTGTCGTCGAACATGTACGACCCGAAAGCGGTGATCCCCTCCTGCCACCGGACGGTGTCGCCGTCGGCATGGCGGGTGCGCTGGATGGTGATCCAAACCTTGCGCGGCGGAGTGGTGCCCTCGGCCTGCAACTCACCGCTGAATATCAGCGCGTTGCCGACGACCGCGCTCGTCGGCCCGGACAGCGTCAGCGTGGTGCCGTACCTGACCGCAGCGGTGGCCGAGGCCTTGCTCCACCGGTGCCCTGAACCGCCGTCCCAGCGCACGGTGTAGGTGATCTGCCCGCCGACGGGTGGCGTGTCGGTGAAGGTGAAGGTCCCGTCCGCCGCGGACGTCGCGGGGGGCAGTTCCGCGCTGGTTCCGTCAGGCAGGGTGCGGGTCACGATGAGTGGCCGCGCGCCCGGAGCCGTTCCGTCGGCGAATGCCAGCCGGCCTGTCAGGGTGAGCGGTTCACGCGCCGTCCCGCCAGGCGCGGCAGTCAGCGTCAGTGTGGACGGGGGCAGTGTCACGTCGTGGAGCCGCCACAGGATCAGCTGGTCCGTGGGCGTCTTCAGCAGGCTGAAGACGTCCCGGCCCGAGAACGCCACGCTGCCCCGCACCACCTCGCCCACAGGCGTGTCCTCGGTGCGGATCACCGCCCCCGAGGCCGCGTCGTACAGCGTCATCGCCGTGCCGATGTCCCGCGCTCCCGCGATGAAGGATCCGTCGGAGCTGATGGCGACGGCCATGGGATAGCCGTCGAAGGAAGGCCCCTGGTAGCCGCGTACCTTCGTCAGAGTAGTAGCGTCCCAGACGTCGAACGAGTACGGGATCGCGAAGGCCGAGATCACGTGCGAGCCGTCCGGAGTGACGGCGACATCCGCCAGCCGATGGTTGTCCTGGGCGTGCCCGTCGATCTCGCCGCGTAGGACGGGATGAGCGCCGCTCAGGTCGTAGACGAACAGATCGGTCGGACTACCTGCGCCTTCGCCGACCACCAGCGTGTCTCCCGCCGCGGCGAGGAGCGGGCCCACCGGGAGGGGATTTCCGAACGGCGACGGTTGTGGCACCGCCGCCGACAGGTCGAGGCCGAGAACACCCTTATCCCCGCCGCAGCCGCCGTAGCCGACCCACAGCCGCTCACCGGTGAGTGCCAACGTCGACGGGCACGGGAAGTCGGAGAGGTCGATACGTCGAGTGATCTCCCGAGTCGCAGTGTCGATCTCGGCCACCTCGTTCGAGCCTTGCGATGCCGCGTACAGGCGGCTGCCGTCGGCCGTCATGGCGAGGCTGAACGCATCGGAAAGGCCGGTGACGACGCCCTCGATCTTGCCGGTGGTGTCCGCCATGACGATGCGGTCGCCCGCGGCGACAGCGACCTTGCCGCCTCCGACGACCAGATCACCGTTGCTGCCGGTCACGCCGAGGTCGGTCATCGAGTCCTCGGCCGTGGCCGTGGAGGCCAGGGCGACGAGGAAGCCGAAGGCCATGGTCAGCACGCCGCCGAAGGCGAGCCGGGCGAGCCCGCGACTGCCCGGGGACAAGAAGCGCACGTGGTTCTCCGCTCGTGACAGATGGATGAGGAACGGAACAGCTTGATCAACTCAAAGGACGCGCCACCGGTCAAGATCTGAAGCGGCATCCGCCCTTCCGGCAGGGCTGTCCTCGATGATCTTCGGGGCTGGTCGGCGCTCGCCGGCCAGGTGGCCGTTCGATCTCCACCAAGATCGAACGAGGCCACGTCTGTGCTTAGATCTCCTGATAATTCAGCACAGCTGTCGCGGCCCTCTGGAGCCACCTTTGATCCGTCGCCTCCTCCACGCCCTCCCGGTGGCCGCGATCCTCATCGGCGCCTGGTGGGGTTACGGCGCGCTCACCGCACAGTCGGACGCGGCCCTGCGCGCCCAGCGTCCCGTCTGGGAGCGCTGCCCCGGCAGCCTCGACGTGCAGTGCGCCCGCATCCAGGTCCCGCTCGACCACGGCGCACCCGAGGAGCACACGATCGACCTGGCGCTCGCACGGCTGCCCGCCCGCCATCCGGAGCAGCGGCTCGGCTCGCTCGTGGTCAACTACGGCGGTCCCGGCATCTCAGGCGTCAGGTCGTTTCTCTGGGACCCGGAGCCCTTCAACGGGCTGCGCGCCCGCTACGACATCGTCGCCTTCGACCCGCGCGGCGTCGGCGAGAGCAGCCCGCTGAGCTGCCGCCCCTCCGGCGAGCCCCTCCCTTATCTGCGGGTGGACCGGACGCCGGAGACACCGCAAGAGATCACGGCCCTGGTCAAGGCCAGGAACGAGTACGCCGACATGTGCCGGGAGCAGGAGAGCTTCCACCTGCCGCATGTGACGACCAAGGCGACCGCCCGCGACCTGGACATCCTGCGATCCGCGCTGGGCGAGTCCACGCTCAACTTCCTCGGCTCGTCCTACGGCGGCGGCCTCGGCGCCGCTTACGCCGAGCTGTACCCGGACAAGGTCGGGCGCATGGTCCTGGACGCTCCGGCCACCAGCCACACGCCATCCCTTCACAGCGGCACCGCCGTTTCCGACGAGTCGATCAGAGCCTTCGTCGAGGACTGCGCCGGACGGCCGGACTGCCCGCTGGGACACGAGGTGGACGCGGGGCTCGAAACGCTCAGGGCGTTCGTGGCGGGGCTCGACTCTCGTCCCCTCGACGTCTCCGGCGACAGGCTCGACGACGCCGCGGCCGTCGAAGGCATCCAGCAGCTGCTGCGCGACGACTGGCCCGGACTCCGCACGGCGCTGGCCAAGGGACTGAAAGGCGACGGCTCGCCGCTCCACGCCGCGGCCACGAGCCTCAACGGGGACGTGTTCTTCTCCCGTGACGCCCACGCCGCGATCTCCTGCGCCGACGACGCGGCCCGGCCCGATCCCGAGGACGTCGCGCGGCAGGCCGAGATCGCGCGCCGCACCGCGCCCATCACCGGTGCCCTGACCGTGTGGAGCGCGCTGTACTGCCAGGGCTGGGACCCGGTCCCGGGAGCGGCTCTGCCGAGCCGGCTGTCCGACGGACCCGCGAAAGTGCCGCCCATCTTGGTGGTCGGCGTGGACGGCGATCCCGTCGTCCCCTACGAAGGGGTGCGGGAGCTCAGAGCCACGTTGACCGGCTCGGTGCTGGTCACGCTGCGCGGCCACGGGCACACCGCCTACAGGAGCGGGCTGCGCTGCGTGAACGAGGCGGTGGACGCGTACCTGCTGGAGGGACGGCTCCCCGCCGCTGACGTGGAGTGCGGGCCGGCGGACGACGGCGGGAGCTAGCCGCGCCCCGGCGTCCGAGCACCAGACCGGAGCCTGGAACGCCGGCCTGCGTCAGACCTCGTGGCGGAGCGGGCTGAGCCAGATCGGTATCCAGCTGAGCGCCATGAGCGCCGCGCCTGCCCACATCGCCGTCCCGATGCACCAGACCTCGCCGAGAAGGCCCGCCAGCAGGCCGCCGACGCCGACCGCACCCATGAGGATCAGGCGCATGGTGGCGTTCATCCGGCCGAGCATCGGGTCGGGTGTGACCTTCTGCCTGAAGCTGACGAGCAGCACGTTGTTCACTCCTGTCCGGAAGGACAAGATGCCCCACGCGGCCGCCGAGATCCAGACGCTCCAGCCGACGAACGGCACCAGCAGTGCGAACGGCGCGGTGGTCAGGCCGACGATCCACACGGCCCGCCCGTGGCCGAACCGTCGCCCGATCAGGTGAGCCGTCGAGGAGCCGGCCAGCACACCGAGCCCGCCGACGGCAAGGTAGGCCCCGAGCACCCAGGCGGGATGCCCGAGCTCGTCGACGAGCAGCACGGGCAGCAGCGTCGAGCAGAGCGGGAAGGCGAGGTTCGTCATGCCGCCTTGGGCCGCGATGGCGGTGAGGACCCGGTGGCCGAAGAGGAATCGCACCCCCTCGCCGATCTGCCGTCCGAGTCGCTCGCCGGGCACGGGGGCGGGCGCGGGCTCGGGCTTGCTGATCCGGCACAGCCACACGGCCGACCACAGGTAGGTGAGCGCGTCGAGCAGGATCGCCACCGGCGCGCCCGCGAGAGCCACCAGCACCCCGGCGGAGCTTCTGCCGCCCACGTCCATCGCCGCGTTCGTGCCGACGAGCACCGAGTTCGCGGCGGTGAGCCGGTCCCGGCCGACCAGGTGCGGGACCGTGCTCTGCGAGGCGACGTCGAAGAAGAGCGTGCCGACTCCCGTCGCGACGGCGACGCCGTACAGCTGGGTCATCGTGAGGGCGTCCAGCCACCACGTGACCGTCACCGACAGCAGAAGCGCGGCGCGGACCAGGTCCGTCGCGATCATCACCGGGCGGCGCCTGACCCGGTCCATCCATGCTCCGGCGGGCAGGCCGAGCACGAGCACGGTGATGGTGGTGAGGGCGCTGAGCAGTCCCACTTCGCCGGGCCCGGCGTCGAGGGCGATCACCGCGAGCAGGGGCATCGCCACGTAGCCGACCTGGCTGCCGAACTGGCTGACCGCCGACGCCAGGTAGAGGTTTCTGAAGGAGGGGTCGTGCAGGAGCGGAGGCTCGGCAGCGGTTGTCATGCCGTCTAGATGCTGGAATCGTCGGTCCGGGCGCTATTGATTAAGCAGAGGACGAATCGGATGGGCCTTGAGCTGACGTTCACCGCACGGGATGCGGCCAATGTCCGTTTCGCGGTTTCTCCTCTGTGGGAGGTCGTCGCCAGCGTGCGGGTGGTGAAGAATCCGGCCGCGCATGCCGTGCTCAAGCCCTGGGCCGAACGGGTGCGGCGGCGGCTCGCCGATGTCGACTGGCGGTTGCTGTCCGACCTGGTGCCGGTGCCGACGATCTCGATCGTCGGCTTCGTCTGTCCGCCGCCCGCGACCTCCGTGCCCGACCTGGAGGTCGAGCTGGCCGGAATGGCGGCGATGGCACCCCTGGTCCAGGAGGGTTTCGACGCCTGGGACGGTCCGCGCACCCGAGCACTCCAAGAGCTCTACGCCGACCCCGTGGGCGGCCTCGAACGGCTGGCCGAGGAGATCCGCGGCTACTGGGAGGCGGCCATCGCGCCCTACTGGCCGCGCGTACGGGCCTTGCTCGAAGGCGACGTGCTCTACCGCGCCAGATTGCTGGCCGAGGGCGGCCTGCGGCGCATGCTCAGCGACCTCGACCCCGCCGTGACGTGGGAGGGGGAGACGCTGCGCCTGCCCAAGACCGTCTGTGAAGGTGTGCGCCCGCTGGGCGGCCTGGGACTGTTGCTCGTGCCGTCGGTGTTCACCTGGCCGCGTGTCTTCTCCATCACGTCCCCGCCCTGGCAGCCCACGATCCGCTACCCCCCGCGCGGCGTCGCGACGCTTTGGGAGCGCCGCGAGAGCGATCCGCCACAGGCGCTGGCCGCCGTGCTCGGCCGGACCCGCACCCGGCTGCTGGCCGAACTCGACCAGCCCGCCTCGACCAAGGAGCTGGCCGCCCGCCTCGACCTGTCGGAACCGGGCGCGAGCCAGCACCTCACCGCTCTCCGCAGGGCCGGGCTGGCCAGCGCGCACCGCACGGGGAGATACGTGCTCTATGCCCGTACGGCCGTCGCCGAGACGCTGCTCGCCGGCGACGCGAGCCCTGCACCGAGCGGTCACGAGCAGGGACAGGCGGGAACCGCCGAACTCCCCGGCCCACCCGGCGCCCACTGACGACCGAGCGCCGGGTTCCCGGAGGGTGAGCGTGTTCCGGCCGGCTCGGCACGTCACGGGTCATCGACGTTCTCGGGGTTACCTCTTGACGCAACAAATGAACGCTCTTTTAATTCGCACATGGGGCGCATCGCCGGCGTCAGCGCCGCGGAAACCCGGGAGAGGCTGCTGCTCGCCGCCGCGGAGGTGTTCGCCGAGCGCGGCTACGACGGCACGCGGGTCGCCGACATCGCCGCCGCCGCGGGCGTCAGCAACGGGGCGATGTACGCCCACTTCGGCTCCAAGGCCGAGCTGATCGTGGCGGCGCTGCGCGCCCACGGGCGGCAGACGCTGGCCAGGCTGGTCGCGGCCGACCCCGACCGTACGGCCACCGAGCTGCTGCTCGTCCTCGGCAGGAACCTGCCGCGCCGCCGCGACGCGCCCGGTTACCTCATCGTGGAGGCCCTCACCGCCGCCCGCCGCGACGAGGACATGGCCCGCCCGATGCGCGACTACGTCGGCGAGCGCGCGGAATGGCTCGCCGGGCTGGTCCGCGCCGCCCAGGACGACGGCGAGCTCGACCCCGCGCTGCCGGCGGGCGCGCTGGCCCACTTCTGCCTGCTCCTCGCCATGGGCAGCGCGCTGATCACCCCCGACCTGCACGCCGTCGAGGACGAGGAGTGGACGGCGCTGCTCACCCGCATCGTCCGGGCGTTCGCCCCGGCAGAGAGCGGGACCCCACCAGAGAGCGGAGCACCGCAGTGAAAGTGAAGATCGACCCGGAACGCTGCCAGGGGCACGGCCGCTGCTACGACCTGGCTCCCGCGCTGTTCGCCGAGGACGACGAGGGCTACGGCCAGGTCGTCGGCGACGGCGCCGTGCCGGAGGGCGAGGAGCGCACGGCGCGCCTGGCGGTGGCCAACTGCCCCGAGCGGGCGATCGAGATCCTCTAGGAGGCGTGGCATGACCGTTGACGACCGCTTCACCCAAGGCTTCCGTGAGCCCCACGAGGACGAGCCGCTCGGCACCCGCAACGAGGTCATCACCGGCCCCGTCTCCGACTGGGCGACCGACTTCTCCCACATGGAGCCGGAGTGGGCCGCGGACCCGTACCCCATCCAGGACGATCTGCGTCAGCGCTGCCCCATCGCGCACACCGACCGGTTCGGCGGCGGCTGGCTGCCCACCCGCTACGAGGACGTCGCGGCCATCGCCTACGACACCGAGCGCTTCTCGTCCCGGTCGATCATCATGAGCAACTTCCGCCCGCCCAAGGAGCTGGCCCCGGTGGGCGGCACGCCGCCGATCTCCTCCGACCCGCCCTTCCACCACGACGCCCGCAAGCTGCTGCTGCCGGCCTTCACCAAGACGGCCGTCTCCCGGATGGAGGGGCCCACCCGGGCCTTCTGCCACCAGCTCATCGACGCCTTCGAGGGCCGCGACGTCGTCGACGCCGCCCGCGACTACGCCCAGCACATCCCGGTCCGCGTCATCGCCGACATGCTCGGCTTCCCGCAGGAGGACGGGCCCCGGTTCCGGGAGTTCATCGAGAGCTCGCTCGAAGGCGTCAACCTGCCGCCGGAGGAGCGGATCGAGCGGATGGACGAGCTGTTCGACTACCTGCTCGCCCAGATCCGCGACCACCTCGACCACCCGCGCGACGACCTGACGACGTACCTCATCGAGGCCGAGCTGTACGGCCGCAAGCTCGACCCGTCCCACGTGGCCGGCACGATGGCGCTGCTGCTCATCGCGGGCATCGACACGACCTGGAGCGCCATCGGCGCGTCCCTGTGGCACCTGGCGAAGACGCCCGCCGACCGCGAGCGGCTGGTCGCCGAGCCCGGCCTGGTGCCGACCGCGATGGAGGAGTTCCTGCGGGTGTACGCGCCGGTGACGATGGCCCGGCTGGTCAAGGAGGACATGCACTGGAACGGCGTGGACATGAAGGCCGACGACTGGGTGCTGCTGTCGTTCCCCGCGGCCAACCGCGACCCCGCGCAGTTCGAGCAGGCGGACGAGGTCGTCATCGACCGCAAGGTCAACCGGCACGTGGCCTTCGGCCTCGGCATCCACCGCTGCGTGGGCTCCCATCTGGCCAGGATGGAGCTGCGGGTGGCGCTGGAGGTGTGGCTGGAGCGGGTGCCGGAGTTCGGGCTCGCCGACCCGGCCGGGGTGACGTGGGCGGCCGGCCAGGTACGCGGCCCGCGCAGCCTCCCCCTGCGCCTCGGCCGCCCGTAGGAGGCGGGGCCGGGAGCCGTCCGGCGTGGAAAGCGGATGACGGGGCACATCACAGCGGGACCGTCCGGTTCCCCCGGGATCGACCAGCGCTGAGGTGAGGCCAGAACATGCCGTCCGTCGTACTGATCGGCACGCTCGACACCAAGGGCGAGGAGTACGCGTGGCTGCGCAACCGGCTCGTCGAGCTGGGCAGCGACGTCGTCGTGATCGACGTGGGCGTGGGTGAGCACGGGGACACCCTGCTCGCCGACGTCCCCGCCGGGCGGGTCGCCGAGGCGGCGGGCGCGGACCTGCGGGCGCTGCGGGAGGCGGGCGACCGGGGCGCGGCCGTCGCCGCGATGGGGGAGGGCGCGGCCGTCGTCGTCGACGGGCTGCACGGCGACGGCCGGGTGGACGCCGTGCTGGCGCTGGGCGGCAGCGGCGGCTCCTCGATCGCCGCGCGGGCCGTCCGCGACCTGCCGATCGGGCTGCCCAAGCTCATCGTCTCCACGATGGCGGCCGGGGACGTCTCGCCCTACGTCGGGGCCAGCGACGTCACGATGATGTACAGCGTGGTCGACATCGCCGGGATCAACCGGCTCTCGCGCGCCATCCTCGGCAACGCGGCGGCCGCCGCCGCGGGCATGGCGCGGGCCTACCAGCTCGCCAAGGCCGTGCAGACCGCGGGGCTGCCGGACCGGCCGCTGATCGGCGCGTCGATGTTCGGGGTCACCACCCCGGCCGTGGACGCCGCCCGCGACCGGCTCGCCGAGCTCGGCTACGAGGTGCTGGTCTTCCACGCCACCGGCTCCGGCGGCCGGGCCCTGGAGGGCCTGGCCGGCAGCGGCATGCTGGCCGGGGTGCTCGACCTGACCACCACCGAGCTGGCCGACGACCTGGTGGGCGGCGTGCTGTCGGCGGGTCCCGACCGGCTCACCGCCGCCGGGCGGCACGGAGTGCCGCAGGTCGTCGCGCCCGGCGCGCTCGACATGGTGAACTTCGGGCCGCAGGACAGCGTGCCCTCCGAGTTCACCGGCCGCCTGCTGTACGCGCACAACCCGACCGTGACGCTGATGCGCACCACGCCGGAGGAGATGGCCGAGCTCGGCCGCCGCGTGGCCGCCAAGCTGCGCCGGGCGCGCGGCCCGGCCGCGCTGTTCCTGCCCCGGCGGGGAGTCTCCGCGCTGGACGCGCCCGGCGGCGCGTTCGCCCGCCCCGAGGCCGACGCCGCCTGCTTCGAGGCCCTGGTCGAGGGCCTGCGCGGCTCCGCCGTCGCCGTCGAGGACCTGGACATGCACATCAACGACCCCGCCTTCGGCCGGGCCATGGCCGACCGGCTGCACGAGCTGATCACCGGAGGTGCCTCTTGAACCGGCAGGACGTCCTTGCCAGGCTGCGCGCGACGGTCGCCGCCGGCCGGCCCGTGATCGGCGCGGGCGCCGGCACCGGCCTGTCGGCCAAGTGCGCCGAGGCCGGCGGCGTGGATCTGATCATCATCTACAACTCCGGCCGCTACCGCATGGCGGGGCGGGGCTCCCTGGCCGGGCTGCTGCCGTACGGCGACGCGAACCAGATCGTCGTGGAAATGGCCGCCGAGGTGCTGCCGGTCGTCCGGGACACGCCGGTGCTGGCCGGGGTGTGCGGCACGGACCCGTTCCGTGTCATGCCGTACTTCCTCGACCAGCTCAAGGCCATGGGCTTCGCCGGCGTGCAGAACTTCCCGACCGTCGGCCTGTACGACGGCACCTTCCGGCAGAACCTGGAGGAGACCGGCATGGGCTTCGACCTGGAGGTCGAGCTGATCCGGCTGGCCCGCGAGCGTGACCTGCTCACCGCCCCCTACGTCTTCGACGAGGAGCAGGCGCGGGCCATGACCGAGGCCGGGGCCGACGTGCTGGTGCCGCACGTCGGGCTGACCACCAAGGGCAGCATCGGCGCCGGCACCGCGCTGAGCCTGGACGAGGCCGCCGAGCGGGTGCAGGCCATGCGGGACGCCGCCGTCGCGGTCCGGCCCGACGTGCTGGTGCTCTGTCACGGCGGGCCCATCGCCGAGCCGGAGGACGCTGCGCACGTGCTGGCGCGTACCGAGGGGGTGGCCGGGTTCTTCGGGGCCTCGTCGGTGGAGCGGCTGCCGACCGAGCGGGCCATCACCGAGCAGGTCCGCGCCTTCAAGTCGCTGCGCCCGGGGGCGTGACGAGGGGCCGCGCGGCCGGCTCGCCTAGCATGGAACGGGATGGAACGCCCTCCCCCCGGACGCTCGCACCACACCGGGAGGGACCTCATGGGGACGACACCGCATCCGACCGCCGGACTGGCGGAAGTGAAGGAACGCCAGCGGCTGGCCTGGGAGTCCGGCGACTACGCCCGCGTCGGCGTGACCCTGCAGCCGATGGCCGAACGCCTCGTCGAGGCGGCCGGTGTGCGCGCCGGGCAGCGCGTGCTCGACGTGGCCTGCGGCCAGGGCAACGCCGCACTCGCCGCGGCCAGGCGCTTCGCCGAGGCCACCGGCCTCGACTACGTGCCCGCCCTGCTGGAGCAGGGGCGCGGGCGGGCCGCGGCCGAGCGCCTGGAGGTGGCGTTCGCCGAAGGGGACGCCGAGGCGCTGCCGTTCCCCGACGCCGCCTTCGACGTCTCGCTCAGCACCGTCGGCGTGATGTTCGCGCCCGACCAGGAGCGGGCCGCCGCCGAGCTGCTGCGCGTGACCCGGCCCGGCGGCACGGTCGCGCTGGCCGCCTGGACGCCCGACGGGCTGGTGGGCGAGATGTTCCGGACGATCGGCAAGTACGCCCCGCCCCCGCCGCAGGTCCGCTCGCCCATGCTGTGGGGGACGCCGGAGCGGCTGCGCGAGCTGTTCGGCGGCGAGGTCGAGTGGACCGCGCTCACCACCCGTACGTTCGAGTTCGCCTTCCACTCGCCCGAGCACTTCGCCGAGTGGTTCATCGCCTACTACGGGCCGATCCACCGGATGGCGGGCACGCTCGACGAGGACACCCGGCGCGGCTTCGCCGCCGAGCTGGCCGGGGTGCCGGTCGCCTTCAACCGGTCCGGCGACGGGACGCTGCTGGCGGCCGGCGACTACCTGGAGGCCGTCGGGACCCGCTGCTAGACCAGGGCCAGGTAGGCCGCGAGCTCTCCGGCGGAGTCGGTGGCGATCCCGACGTACCCGTCGGGCCTGATGAGGGTGTGCCGCCTGCCGCCGTACGGCTCGGCGGGCGCGTACGCCCGCACCTTCGGCCCGCCGGGGACGGCGGGCGCGGGGTCCGGCGACAGCAGGGTGAAGTGCGGCCCCCTCAGCAGGTCGAACATCCGCGCCCGGCGGCCGTCGGCGAGCCGCACCGGCCCGTCGGGCACCCGGTCGCCGCCGGCGCGGGCCAGCGTGCCGCCCCGGTAGCCGAGCTGGAGCTGGTAGGTCTCCTCGTCGCGCCGGAACGTCTTCCTGTCGTGCAGGCCGGTGCTGAGCCCCAGCACGCGGGCCGCGATCGGGCGGCGCTCCTCCTCGTAGGTGTCCAGCAGCGCGGCCGGCGCGCCGGAGAGGGCGCGGGCGAGCTTCCAGCCCAGGTTGTACGCGTCCTGCACGCCGGTGTTGAGCCCCTGCCCGCCCGCGGGGGAGTGCACGTGCGCGGCGTCCCCGGCGAGGAACACCCGCCCGGCCCGGTAGCGGTCGGCCAGCCGGATGTTGACCCGGTGGAGCGAGGACCACGACAGCTCGGTGACCCGCGCCCGGCGCTGCATCGAGCGTTCGGCGAAGACCCGCTGGAACCCGGCCAGGGTCAGGTCGGGCGCCACGCCCGGCCGGAGCGGCGCGAGGAGCTGGAACGTGCCGGCGCCCGCCATCGGGTAGAGCGCCAGCATGCCCCGGCCGGGCCGGAGCCAGACGTGGATGTGGTCCCGGTCGAGCCCGTCCACCCGTACGTCGCCGAGCATCATGCGCTCCTCCTCCCGCGTCTCGCCCCCGAAGCCGATGCCGAGCGCCTTGCGCACCGGGCTGCGGCCGCCGTCGGCCGCCACGAGGTAGCGGGCCCGGACCGTCGCGCCGGTGCCCAGCCGGGCGGTCACGCCGTCCGCGTCCTGCTCGAAGCCGGTCAGCTCCGCGCCGTGCTCGACCTTCCCGCCCAGCTCCGCCAGCCGCTCGCGCAGGACCTCCTCGGTGCGCCACTGCGGGTGCATCAGCACGGTCGGGTACGGCACCGCCTCGCTCGCCGCCGCCCGCCGGTGCATGCGGCCCTGGTACAGCGGCACCCTGCCGACCCTGACCCGCAGCGGCGGGTACGGCGCCGCCGTCGCCAGCACCCGCCCGATCACCCCGAGGTCGTCGAGGATCTCCAGCGTGCGCGGCTGCAGCCCTTTGCCCTTCGACCCGGCCGAGGGCTCCGGCGCCCGCTCCACCAGGCGGTGCTCGATGCCGCGTCTGGCCAGCTCCACCGCGAGCGTGAGCCCCGTGGGCCCGGCGCCGGCGATGAGCACGTTCGTGTCATCCGTCATACGCCCCACGGTGTCGAACGTTGCTGCCGGATCTCTGTCAGCCCGCTGCCGGGGCGCCCGCGCGGAGCTGGCTGCGCAGGTCCACGGCGCGGTGCAGGTAGTGGGCGGCCAGCATGGGCCGCCCGGCCGCCCGGTACAGCTCGCCGAGCGCCTGGAAGGCGTCCGCCTCGCCGCTGCGGTCGCCGAGCTGCTGGAAGATCTCCAGCGAGCGTTGCAGCTCGGCCGAGCCGTGCGAGCGGTCGCCGCGCGCCGCGTGCAGCCCGCCGAGGCTGCGCAGCGCGTACGCGCCGCAGTGCCGGTCGCCCAGCGTCTCGAAGATGTCCAGCGCCCGCCCCTGGAACCGCATCGCCTCGTCGGGCTCGGCGGCGAGCGTGTGCAGACGGCCGAACTGCATGGACACGCAGCCCTCGCGGTGGTCGTCGCCCAGCTCGCCGGCCAATCGCAGCGCCTCGCCGAGCCAGCGGGACGCCTGCCCGAGGTCCTGCAGCGACAGGTGGACGCGGCCGATCGCCTGCCGCGCGTACGCCTCCCCGTCCGCGTCGCCCTCGGCCAGGAACATGGCCAGCGCGTGCCGGAACCAGCCGAGCGCCCGACGGTGCCGGCCGGAGAACTCGTCGGCGGCGCCCAGCCCGCAGATCGAGATCGCCTCGCCGCGCGCGTCCCCCAGCTCACGGAAGATCACCCGGGCGCGGCGCAGCATGCCGGCCGCCTCGGCGTAGCGGTCCTGGTAGATGCTGACCTGGGCGAGGCCGCGCAGCATGGCGGCCTCGCCGCGCCGGTCGCCCGCGGCGGCGGCGCTGTCCAGGGCGACCTGGTGGGTGAGCCGCCACTCCTCCAGCCGGCAGTGCAGGTCGAAGTAGGGGACGAGGGCCGCGGCCAGCCCCCACGCCGCCTGCGCGGGGCCGTGGCTCGCGGCCAGCCGTACGGCCTCGACCAGCGCCTCCCGTTCGGCGTCGAACCAGGTGAGCGGGTCGGCGGTGAGGCGGCCCAGCAGCTCGTCGGCCGGGCGCCAGCGGGGCGCGGCGCCGGCCGGGACGCTGAACAGCGTGGTCGGCAGGCGGGCCGCGGCGTGCTCGGCGGCGCTCGTCCAGCCGCCCAGCACCCGCGCCAGGGCCTGGCGCTCGGCGTCGCCGTCGGCGCGCTCGCGCGCGGTGCAGCGCACCAGGTCGGGCAGCCGGTACCGGGGCTGGCCCAGGGGATCGGTGCCGACCAGGCGGAGCAGGCTGACGTCCACGAGCGCGTCCACGACGGCGTCGCTGCGGTGCCGGTCGAGCACGGCGTCGGCCACCCAGCCGGGTACGGTCCCCGGCCCGAGCAGGCCGAGCGCGCGCAGGGTCAGGGCGGCCTCGCCGGGCAGGCGGCGGTAGCTGAGCTCGACGGAGGCGCGTACCTCCAGGTCGCCGGCGCGCAGCTCGTCCAGCCGGGTGCTCTCGTCGTCGAGCCGCCGGCGCAGCTCCTGCAGCGACCAGCCGGGACGGGCGGCCAGCCGCGCCCCGGCGACGCGGAGCGCCAGCGGCAGACCGGCGCAGGCGGCCACGATGGTCCGGGCCGCCTCCGGCTCCGCCGCCACCCGGTGCGCCCCGGCGATCCTGGCCAGCAGCTCGCCGCCCTCGGCGGGGGTGAGCGCGTCCAGCTCCAGCAGGACGGCGCCGGGCAGCTCGGTGATGCGGCGGCGGCTGGTCACCAGGACGGCGCAGCCGCTGCCGGGTAACAGGGGGCGTACCTGGGCCGCGTCGGCGGCGTCGTCCAGGAGGACCAGCACGGGGCGGCCGGCGAGGAGGGAGCGGTAGAGCGTGGCGCGCTCGTGCGCGGAGGCCGGCAGCGCGCTCTCAGCCACGCCCAGCGAGCGCAGGGCCTCGGCCAGCAGGTCGGCGGGGGCGGCCGGGGCCTCGGCCGTGCCGCCCAGCGACAGGTGGAGCTGGCCCTCGGGGTAGGCGTCGCGGACGGCGTGCGCGCAGTGCACGGCCAGCGCCGTCTTCCCGATCCCGGGCGGCCCGGTCACCACGACGACCACCGGCGGCCCGGACGGCGGCAGGGGAGCCGGTTCCGACAGGAGGCGGGTCAGGGTGGTCACGTCGGTGGCGCGGCCGGTGAAGTCCGGTACGTCGGCGGGGAGCTGGTGCGGCACGGGCGGCTGGTAGCCGAGCCGGCCCGGCTCCTCGTCGGCGAGCACGGCCGCGTGGGCGTCGCGCAGGTCCGGTCCCGGCTCTATGCCGAGGTCGTCCACGAGCTGCCGCCGGATCTCGGTGTAGGCGTGCAGCGCCTCCGCCCGCCGCCCGCCCCGGTGCAGCGCGACGATGAGCCGCTGCCACAGATCCTCCCGGTACGGGTGCTCGCCGATGAGCCCCCGCAGGTCGTCCACGGCCGCCGCGTACTCCTCGCGGGCCAGTTTCACCTCCGCCAACTCCTCGGCGGCGGCCAGCCTGGCCTGCACCAGGGCGCGCAGCCGCCCGTCCCACACCGGGCTGGCGGGCAGGTCGGACAGCGGCGTGCCGCGCCACAGCGCCAGCGCGTCGCGCAGGTGCCGGGCCGCCTCCCCGGTGCGGCCGGCGGCCCGCGCCCGCTCCACGAGCTCCTCGAACAGCAGCATGTCGAGCTGCCCGGCCGCCAGCTCCACCGCGTACCCGGAGGGGTGGGTGACGATCCGGCCGCCGGCGGCGGAGACGGGGCCGCGCAGGGCGCTGACGTACGTCCGCAGGTTCGCCACCGCCGACGACGGCGCCCGCGCCGGCCACAGCACCTCGATGAGCGCGTCCGAGCCGACGATCTGGTTGGCCTCCAGCAGCAGCGAGGCCAGCAGCAGCCGGGGCTTGCGGCCGGCGACGCGCAGCGCCTGGCCCGCCCTGCGGACCAGCAGGGGCCCCAGGACGCCGAAGTTCGGCTGGTCAACCACTACGAACGCACCTGCTCCTCCGGTGGCGCCGGAGCGCCTGTACGTCGGGTCGTCGTTCATGCCGGTTCGGTCTTTATACCGATTTTGGAGGTTCTCTGTATGCCGTACCCGCAATCTTGGTCGCCAGCAGAAAGCGCAGCACCAGCTGATCCAGAAAGGATCCGTATGAGATCCACGCGGGTACTTACGGTGGGCTTTGTCCTGCTTGCCGGGCTCATCGGCGGCCAGACCGCCTCGGCCGCGCCGACCTCGGCATCGGACCCGAACGACCCGCCGAACCAGGTGAAGGTCCCGGAGGTGTCCACCCTGGCCGCGCCGAGCTTCCAGCTCCCGTTCCCCTGCGGCCAGTCGTGGACCGGCAACTCCAGCAACAGCAGCGCCCACCAGTCCTACGAGATCGACTTCAACCGCGGCAGCACCGCGGACGCCGACCTCGGCGACACCGTCGTGGCCGCCGCGGCCGGCACCGTCGTGATCTCGGCCCACCAGGGCTCCGTCAACGGCTACGGCAACCTGGTCAAGATCGACCACGGCGGCGGCTGGACGTCGTACTACGCCCACCTGAACGTGCGCTCGGTCAGCGCCGGCGCCCAGGTGAAGCAGGGCCAGAAGATCGGCACGGTGGGCAACACCAGCAAGCCGGGCAACAACATCAGCCCCCACCTCCACTACGAGGTCCGCGAGGGCGACGGCTACCCCGGCAACATCCGCAAGGCCGTCTTCGGCGGGACCACCTTCGGCTACCCGACCCAGACCCTGACCTCCAAGAACTCCTGCTCCGGCAGCACCAACCCGCACACGCCCGAGGAGGTCTGCGGCTCCGGCTACAAGGTGATCGACTCGGCCGCGCTGGGCACGGCGGGCACCGCGTACCTGCTGTACAACTCCGGCAACGGCTACAACTGTGTGGCCACGCTGAAGAAGACCTCGCTGGGCACCGCGACCGCGACCAGCGCCTATCTGGAGGTCCAGGGCAAGGCGCGGGTGACCGACAGCGGCAACTTCGCCTACTACGCCGGTCCGGTCCGCGCCGCGGCCGAGAACAAGTGCGTCAAGTGGGGCGGCAAGGCCGGCTCGTCCAGCTACGACAGCCCCTTCGAGCACTGCGGCTGATCCCGGGAGCGATCCCGTGGCCGGCCCCCGGCCGGAGCGGCCGCCGCCCCCCTCCACACCCGCGGCGGCCGCTCCTTCCCCCCGAACCCCGTTGAGGAGAACTCCGTGCAGTCCCGACTCCGCCGCCGCGCCGCCGTGCTCCTGGCCGGCGCGCTGATCCCGCTCACCGCGCCGCCCGTCACGGCGCACGCAGCCCCCGCCGCCCGCACGGTCACGGCGGGCGCGCTGGCCGCCGCGTTCGCCGGCGCCGCGGCCACGTACGAGGTGCCCCGCGACCTGCTGGTGGCCCTCGCCTACGCAGAGACCCACCTGGACGGGCACGACGGCGCGCCCAGCGCCAGCGGCGGCTACGGCGTGATGCACCTGGTCAGCAACCCCGCCAACCGCTCGCTGGAGCGCGCGGCCACCCTGACGGGCAAGCCGGCCGCCACGCTGAAGAAGGACGACGCGGCCAACATCGCGGGCGGCGCCGCCGTGCTCCGCGCGTACGCCGACGACCTCGGGCTGAGCGCCGCCGCCCGCAAGGACCCGGCCCAGTGGTACCAGGCGGTCGCCAAGTACGGCGGCGCCGCCTCGGCCGACGTCGCCCGCCTGTACGCCGACACCGTCTACGACCTGCTGGCCGCCGGCGTGCGCGCCACGACGCCCGCCGGCGAGACGGTCACCGTGCCGGCCCGCGCGGTGCAGCCGCAGCGCGGCCCGTACGCCAAGGCCGAGGACCTCGACGCGCCCAACACCCTGGCCGCGGCCGTCGACTACCCCGGCGCGACCTGGGCCGCCGCGAACAGCGCCAACTACGCCGTCTCCAGCCGCCCGTCGAGCGACGCGATCGACCGCATCGTCATCCACGTCACGCAGGGCTCCTACGCCGGCACCATCTCCTGGTTCCAGAACCCCAGCGCCAAGGTCTCGGCCCACTACGTCGTCAAGTCCTCCAACGGCGCCATCACCCAGATGGTGCGCGAGAAGGACCGCGCCTTCCACGCCGGCGACTACAACCGCCGCTCGGTCGGCATCGAGCACGAGGGCTACGTCAGCGACGCCTCCTGGTTCACCGACGCGATGTACCGCGCCTCGGCGGCCCTGACCAGGAACATCGCCGACCGCTACGGCATCCCCAAGGACCGCTCCCACATCGTCGGCCACAACGAGGTCCCCGGCGCCGACCACACCGACCCCGGCTCGAACTGGAACTGGTCGACGTACATGAAGTACGTGACCGGCAGCACCACGCCCACCAACCCGCACACCCCCGAAGAGGTCTGCGGCTCCGGCTACAAGGTGATCGACTCGGCCGCGCTGGGCACGGCGGGCACCGCGTACCTGCTGTACAACTCCGGCAACGGCTACAACTGCGTGGCCACGCTGAAGAAGACCTCGCTGGGCACCGCGACCGCGACCAGCGCCTATCTGGAGGTCCAGGGCAAGGCCCGGGTGACCGACAGCGGCAACTTCGCCTACTACGCCGGTCCCGTTCGCGCCGCGGCCGAGAACAAGTGCGTCAAGTGGGGCGGCAAGGCCGGCTCGTCCAGCTACGACAGCCCCTTCGAGCACTGCGGCTGAGCGTCCGTCACGTCAGGCGGCGGTTCACCGCCTCGCTCACCATGGTCACCGCCGCCGCGCTGCCGGGCAGCACGTTGACCAGGGTGAAGAAGGCGTGCATCTGGCCGTCGAAGCGCCGGGACTCCACCGGCACTCCGGCGGCCCGCAGCCGCTCGGCGTACGCCTCGCCCTCGTCGCGCAGCACGTCGTGCTCGGCGGTCAGGACGACCGCGGGCGGCAGCCCGGACAGGTCGGCGGCGCGCAGCGGCGAGGCGTCCGGGTCGGCGCGGTCGGCGGGGTCGGGCGCGTAGTGGTCCCAGAACCACACCATCGAGTCGCGGCTCAGCATGAGCTGGTTCGCCGGGTCGGTGTAGGAGCCGTTGTCCAGGTCGCAGTCCGTCACCGGATAGACCAGCACCTGCAGCAGGATCTCCGGCCCGCCCTCGTCGCGGGCGCGCCGGGCGGTCACCGCGGCCAGGTTGCCGCCCGCGCTGTCCCCGGCCACCACGATCGGCCGGCCGGGGAACGTGGCCGCGGCCCAGGTCAGGGCCGCGTAGGCGTCGCGGGCGGCGGTGGGGTAGCGGTGCTCGGGGGCCAGCCGGTAGTCCACCAGCACCACCGTGCAGCCCGTGCGGGCGGCGAGCTGCCGGCCCAGGGTGTCGAACTCGTCGATGCCGCCGATCACCCAGCCGCCGCCATGGTAGTAGAGGAGCACGCCGCGCGGCGTCTCCGACGGGACCAGGACCCGCGCGCCGAACGAGCCGCCGTCCTCGCCGTCGATGACCGCCTCCTCGACGCGCACCATCTCCGGCCCGGGGCCGTAGAGATCGCGGAGCGCGGCGAACGTCGTGCGCGCCTCGTCCGGCGTCATCTCGTGCAGCGGCTTGACCCCGGTGTCGCCCATCTGCAGCAGGAACTGGGTCGTCGCCTCGTCAAGGGCCATGCACGCACCTCACTGCGGGAGCCGGGAGCGGTGGGGGACACCCGTGAACGCCTCCCCAACGTAAGGTCCGGGCCCCGCCGCGTCAACGGACGGTGCCCGTCCGTTTTCCCGGCCCGCTGAACCGTTCACCCGGCCCGCCCGTGACGTCCTCCGGCGCGGGCCGATCGCCGTCCGGTCCGCCGGCCCGCCCGGCCGCCATCTGACCCGGACGGCAATTTGTCACGGAGCACACCGGTCGTTGTTTCCGGAAACTTTCCGGCAAATTGCTGTCATCGGTGATCCCTATTGGCGCGCTGACCCGCGTGAACGTCAACAACTCGCGCAGCAACATAGCAGCCTTCCACCCTCTTGACACGCGTCAAGCGGGCCCCTAAGTTGCCGCAATATTAACGGATCTTCGCGAAAGTTTCGGTTGGCGACATGACGGCCGGAAGGATGGCATGAGGGGTCAGGAACCATTCGACGACACCGGCCCGACTTCGGTGCTGGTCCAGAAGGCTGAGACCGGTTTTCCCGACCCCACTGGGAAAACGCTTCCCAACCGTCGGGAAGGCCGGGCCCGGACGGGCTCCTGGCGGCGCGCGCTCGGCCGCGACTGGCAGCTCTACACGCTGGCGGTGCTGCCCCTGGCGTTCTTCGTGCTCTTCCGCTACGTGCCGATGCTCGGCAACATCATCGCCTTCCGCAAGTACGAGCCCGGCGGCAGCCTGTTCGGCGAGACCTGGGTGGGCCTGCGCTACGTGAAGATGTTCCTCGCCGACCCCTCGTTCTGGAACGTCTTCACCAACACCCTCGTCCTCGGCGCGCTCACCCTGCTGTTCTGCTTCCCGCTGCCGATCGTGCTGGCGCTGCTGCTCAACGAGGTGCGCAACGCCAAGATCAAGCGGTTCCTGCAGTCGGTGTCGTACCTGCCGCACTTCCTGTCGGTGGTGATCGTGGCCGGCCTGGTCATGCAGCTCGTGGCCATCGACGGGCCGGTGAACCAGCTCGTCAAGGCCCTCGGCGGCGAGCCGACCGCGTTCATCCAGAAGCCGGAGTGGTTCCGTACGATCTTCGTCTCCTCCGAGGTCTGGCAGACGGTCGGCTGGGGGACCATCCTCTACCTGGCCGCGCTGACCACCATCGACGAGCAGCTCTACGAGGCCGCGCGCATGGACGGCGCCGGGCGGTGGCGGCAGATCTGGCACGTCACCCTGCCCGGCATCCGGCCCACGGCCGTCACGCTGCTGATCCTCAACATCGGCACCTTCATGACCATCGGCTTCGAGAAGGTGCTGCTGCTGTACAACCCGCTGACGTACCCGACCGCCGACGTCATCACCACGTTCCTGTACCGGATGGGCGTGGAGTCCAGCAACCTCAGCTACGCCGCCGCGATCGGCCTGTTCGAGGCGCTGGTCGGCGTGGTGCTGATCGTGTCGGCGAACCTGATCTCCCGCCGAGCAGTAGGGACGAGCCTGTGGTGACCTTGGACCGCACCCGCGGCTACCGCGTCTTCCAGGGGATCAACGCCGTCATCCTGACCGGCGTGGTGATCGTGACGCTGTACCCGTTCGTCAACATCGTGGCGCGCTCGTTCAGCGAGGAGCGCTACATCGTGGGGGGCCAGGTCAACCTGATCCCGCGCGGGTTCAACATCGAGACGTACAAGCTGGTCGTGTCGGACCCGATGTTCTGGACGAACTACCGCAACACGGTGGTCTACACGGTCGTGGCGACCGCGATCGCGATGTTCCTCACGACCTGCTACGCGTACGTGCTGTCGAAGAAGCACCTGAAGGGCCGCACCTTCCTCATCTGGGTGGCGGTCTTCACCATGATCTTCTCCGGCGGCCTGATCCCGAACTACGTGCTGGTCAACAGCCTCGGCCTGACCGACACGATCTGGTCCGTCGTCCTGCCGAACGCCATCAGCGTCTTCAACCTCCTGGTCATGAAGACGTTCTTCGAGGGCCTGCCACGGGACCTGGAGGAGGCCGCCGCCATCGACGGGCTCAACACCTACGGCGTCCTGTGGCGGATCGTGCTGCCGCTGTCCAAGGCGGTCATCGCGACCATGGTGCTGTTCTACGCGGTCTCGTTCTGGAACTCCTGGTTCACGGCGTTCCTCTACCTCAACGACGGCGACCTGTTCCCGGTGACCATCTACCTGCGCAACCTCATCGCCGGCGCGACCGGCGCGGAGGCCGCGGGCGCGGGGATCGCCGAGGCGTCGGCCGCCGCGGCCAACATCCAGGCCGTGACGATCATGCTCACCGTGCTGCCGATCCTGGCGGTCTACCCCTTCGTCCAGAGGTACTTCGTCTCCGGCGTCATGCTCGGCGCCGTCAAGGGCTGATTCCTCCGTACCGTCCCTCACCAAAGGAAGCTCCCCCCATGCGCGACATCTCACGGCGTCAGGCGATCATCGGACTGGGCGCGTTCACGCTCGTGCTCGCCGGCTGCGGCGAGGACGAGACTCCGAAGAAGGCCGCCGACGTGTCGGGCAACCGGGCCGCCGCGATGGCCAACTACGGCGTCAACCAGCAGTTCAAGGCGACCGAGCCGATCTCGTTCGACGTGCTCTACAACAACCACTCGTTCTATCCGAACAAGAACGACTGGCTGCTCTGGCAGGAGCTCACCAAGCGCACGAACGTGACGCTGAAGCCGGTGGAGGTGCCGCTCAGCGACTACGAGAAGAAGCGCGGCCTGCTCGTGGGCTCCGGCCAGGCCCCGCTCGTCATCCCGAAGACCTACCACCCGCAGGAGGAGGCGTTCGTCGCCTCGGGCGCGATCCTGCCGGTCAGCGACTACTTCGATCTCATGCCCAACCTCAAGGACAAGATCGCCAAGTGGAACATGGGCCCCGACCTGGACACCCTGCGCCAGGCCGACGGCCGCATCTACCTGCTGCCGGGCCTGCACGAGGAGGTCTGGGTCGACTACACGCTGGCCGTCAGGACCGACATCCTGGAGAAGCTGAAGCTGGAGGTCCCCAAGACCTGGGACGACCTCTACACGGTGCTGAAGGCGATGAAGGCGGAGTATCCCGACCTCTACCCGATGACCGACCGCTGGGGCGTGCCGACGCCGGGCGGCAACCTGCTCAAGCTCGTCGCCCAGGCGTACGGCACCAAGGGCGGCTGGGAGTACCAGCACGCGACCTTCGACACCGCGAGCGGCAAGTTCGTCTACACCGGCGCGATGCCGCAGTACAAGCAAATGATCGAGTATCTCGCCAAGCTGGTGAAGGAGAAGCTGCTCGACCCGGAGAGCTTCACCCAGCAGGACGAGCAGGCCAAGCAGAAGTTCAACTCCGGCAAGTCGTTCGTCATCAGCACCAACGCCCAGACGATCATCAACGACTACCGGCCGACGCTGACCAAGCTCGTCCCCGACGCCGAGATCGCCAAGATCCCGGTGCCGATGGGCCCGGTCGGCGAGTACAAGATCGGCACCCGCCTGGAGAACGGCGTCATGATCTCCAAGAAGGCGCTGGAGAACAAGAACTTCGTCGCCATGATGCAGTTCATCGACTGGCTCTGGTACTCCGACCAGGGCCAGGAGTTCGCCAAGTGGGGCGTCGAGGGCGTCACGTACACCAAGGACGGGTCCGGGGCGTACCAGCTGGCCAAGGACGTCGACTTCGTCGGGCTCAACCCCGGCGCGCCCAAGCACCTGCAGAAGGACTTCGGCTTCTCCAACGGCGTGTTCGCCTACGGCGGCACCACCGCGCTGCTCAACTCCACCTTCTCCCCGGAGGAGCTGGAGTTCCAGAAGGTGATGAACGCCCGCAAGGCATGGCCGATCGAGCCGCCGCACCCGTTCAACGAGGAGGAGCGCGAGCAGGCGACGCTCTGGGAGACCCCGCTGAAGGACTACGTCACCCAGCAGACGCTCAAGTTCATCCTCGGCGAGCGCGACCTCGGCGAGTGGGACGCCTACGTCAAGGAGCTGGAGGGCAAGAACATGACCTCCTACGTGAACCTGGTCAACACCGCCTACGAGCGTTTCAAGAAGGAGCACGGCTGAGCGCCATGAACACCCGGACGGGGGGAGCGGCGGCCGGATCGCGCTTCGGAGAGGGGCCGCTCTCCCGCGCCGCCGCGCTCATCTACACCCTGATGGTCGTCGAGGCCATGTTCCTGCTCGCCGCCGCGCCGGGCCTGGCCGCGCTGACCCTGCTCGGCGGCGACGCGAGCAACGTGCCGCTGGCGGCGCTGTGCGCGCTGCCGCTGGGCCCCGCGCTGTCGGCCGCCCTGTACGCGCTACGCCGGCGCAGCCGGGACCTCGCCGACCTGCGCCCGGCGGCGGCGTTCTGGCGCGGCTACCGGGCCAACGCCGCCGGGGCGCTGAAGATCTGGGCGCCCTGGCTGGCCGGCGTGGCGGTCGTCGGCACCACCCTGGCCAACTTCGGCGCGGCCGGGGTGCCCGGCTGGTGGGCCGGGCTGCTGGTGCTCGTCGCGCTCGGCGGCCTGCTCTGGGCCGGCAACGCGCTGGTGATCACCTCGCTGTTCGCCTTCCGCGCGGTGGACGTGGCCCGCCTGGCCTCCTACTTCCTGCTGCGCCATCCGAAGGCGGCGCTGGCGAACACGTCCCTACTGGTCGTGGCCGCCGGCGTCACCATGATCGGCACCGAGCTGCTGACGGCGCTGCTGGCCTCGGCGTTCGCGGCCGCGCTGCTCAGGAACAGCCGGCCGGTGACCGCCGAGGTCGAGGAGCGCTTCACCGCCTGAACCTCAGTGGATGCGGCGGCCGCGCGCGTCCGGGACGCCCGACTTGCGGAAGAAGTAGGTGTTGACCTGGTCGCGCCACTCCTCGGCGGAGCGCTGCTGCTCGGCCAGCAGCTCCGTGACGCGGGCGTGGTACGCCGGGTCCACCAGCCCCGAGCCGTCCAGCTTGTCCCAGTGCGCCCGCATCGCTGAGACCTCCTCGACCCCGGCGAAGTGCGTGTCGTAGATGTGCTGGATCACCGTCGAGCCGCCGCGCAGCACATGCCCGTACGGGACGTGGTGGAAGAAGAGCAGCAGCTCGTCCGGGCAATGCTCCAGGGACTCGTACACGTCGGCCCACGGCCGCGGGTACTGGCCGGTGAAGCCGGTGCCCGTGGCCCGGGTGCGGTCCACGCCGACGCCGTCGCGGTCGGCGAAGTGGTAGGTGCCCCACGGGGTGTACTCGTAGCCGTCCACGTCCGGGCCGTAGTGGTGGCCGGGGCGGACCATGAAGCCGACGCCCAGCGGGGCCGTGTAGCGCTCGTACGTCCGCCACGACCCGTCCATGATCGCGTGCAGCGTGCCGCGCAGCTCATCCGCGCTCCCCGGGAAGGTCAGGTCCGCCCACTCGTCGAGGATGGCGGCCGGGTCCAGGCGGGGGTCCCAGGCGAGCCGGCCGAAGGCGTACAGGTTGGCCTGGGCCAGGGGATGGCCGGTCCAGTAGGGGTCGTCGCCCGCGTTGGAGACGGCGACCAGCCCGCCCCCGTGCACGGCCACGTCCGCGACGGCGCGGCCCTCCTCGCCCCACGGGCGGAAGGCCAGCAGCTCGCTCCACATCGGCGCCAGGTAGCACACGTGCCGCTGCTGGCCGGTGTACTCCTGCGTCACCTGGAGCTCCACCGCCAGCTTCGTGGCCGGCATGGCGGCGATCACCGGCGAGACCGGCTCACGCGGCTGGAAGTCCATGGGGCCGTGCTTGACCTGGAGGATCACGTTGTCCGCGAACCGCCCGTCGAGCGGGGCGAAGTGGTCGCAGGCGGCGCGGGCGCGGTCGGTGGAGCGGTCGCGCCAGTCCTGGCGGTGGTCGTAGACGAACGCCCGCCAGTGCACCACCCCGCCGTGCGGGGCCAGCGCGGCGGCGAGGACGGCCGCTCCGTCGGCGTGGCTGCGCCCGTACGCGAACGGCCCCGGCTGCCCCTCGGAGTCGGCCTTGACCACGAACCCGCCGAAGTCCGGCACCGCCGCGTACACCCGATCGGCGGCGGCCGCCCACCACCGGCGCACCTCCTCGTCCAGCGGATCGGCGGTGGGCAGGCCGCCGAGGACGACGGGGGAGGCGAAGCCGACCGACACGTGCGCGCGGATCCCGTACGGGCGCAGCTCGGCGGCGATGGCGGCCACCTCGCCGAGGCGGTCGGTCAGCAGGCGGGCCTCGGTGGCGTGCACGTTCACGTTGTTGATCGCGACGGCGTTGATCCCGGCGGCGGCCAGCAGCCGGGCGTAGGCGCGCACCCGCGTCAGGTCCTCGCGCAGCTCCCCGTCGCGCCAGAACAGCGAGCCGCCCGCGTAGCCGCGCTCGACCTGGCCCATCACGGGGTGCACGGCGATGTTGTCCCAGTGGTCGAGCATGCGCCGGGCCGTGGCGGGCGCGTGCCGCTCGACCGGCCGGTCCCCGGGCGCGAAGGCCGTCTCGCCCAGGCGTACCAGGTGGAACAGCCCGTACAGCAGCCCGGCGGGGGCGTCTGCGACGACGACGGTGACGCCGTCGCGGCGGGCCAGGGCGTACCCTTCCGCGCCGGTGGGCCCGGCCTCGGCGGCGACCGCCCGCGCCGGCTCCGGCAGGCCGTCCGCGCCGCTCAGCGCGAGCACGCAGCCGGCCGGCCCCGCGCCGGCCCGCCCGCCGCCGTGGCGGGCCGTGGCCGCCGCGACCTCCTCGCGGACCGTCTCCACCAGCGCGCCCTCGCCCAGCACGAGAACCTGGCGCGAGCCGATCGCCCGGAACGCCTCCGGCGGCAGCCACGCCGGATGCACGTCGGTCAGCTGAGGAACGGTCACGGGACTCCTCCGGGTGACGAACACATTGATCAGTCCGAATCTACCGAAAGGGGATCATCGTCGCAGTAGTCTGCCGGCGTGCGCGTACGAGGCGACTGGCGAGAGCCGGGATCGAGGTCACCGGCTGATCCAGGGGGGCGCGCGTGAGGGTCACCATCGTCGGCGGTGGCGGGTTCCTCGGGGGCGAGCTCGTGCGGCAGGCCGGGGCGGCCGGTCACCGGGTGGCCGCCACCTGCTTCAGCCGTCCCGGGCGGGCGGCGGAGGCCGAGTGGCGGCCGCTCGACGTCCGCGACCGGGACGCCGTGGCCGCCGTGCTCGCGGCGCTGCGCCCCGACGTCGTCGTCAACGCCGCCTACCGGCAGGACGACTGGGCCACGACGGCGACCGGCGCCGCCCACGTGGCGCTCGCCTGCGCCGCGCAGGGGGCCCGCCTGGTCCACGTGTCGAGCGACGCCGTCTTCTCGGGCAGGGCGGTCACCTACGCCGAGGACGCCGAGCCCGACCCGATCTCCCCGTACGGCGCGGCCAAGGCGGCGGCCGAGGTGGCCGTAACCGCCATCGACCCGGCGGCGGCGGTCGTCCGCACCTCCCTCATCATCGGCGACGGCGGCTCGCCCCAGGAGGCCCGGGTGCACGCGCTGGCCTCGGGCCGGGCGGCCGGGGTGCTGTTCACCGACGACGTACGCTGCCCCGTGCACGTGAGCGACCTCGCCGCGGCCCTGCTGGAGCTGGCCGCGTCCGGGCAAGCCGGCGTCCACCACGTGGCCGGCCCCGACGCGGTGAGCCGCCACGAACTCGGCCGCCTGATCGCCCGCCGCGACGGGCTCGACCCGGCCCGGCTGCCGGCCGGCCTGCGCGCCGGGTCGGGCGTGGCCGGCCCCGCCGACGTACGCCTCGACTGCACGGCGACCAAGCGACGGCTGCGCACCAGGCTGCGCGGCGCCCGCGAGTTCCTCCGCACCACCATCTGATCTTCAAGCCTTCTCCGGCGGGCCCGGCGCCCGCCGCGCGTGCTACATTGAATGAACGTTTACTCAACGAGGTGAGGGCATGGCCAGGTCACGAAGCGAGCAGGCGGTATGGCGCCGGGAGCAACTGCTGGACGCGGCCTTGCGCGTGTTCGCGGAGAAGGGCGTGGACGGGGCCACGGTCAAGGACGTGGCTCAGGCCGCCGACGTCACCCCGGGCCTGCTGTACCGCTACTTCGACAGCAAGGAGGCGATGGTGGAGACGCTGCTGTCGGAGCGGGGCTTCCTGCCGCGCCTGCGGGAGCTGCGCGTGGAAGATCACGACACCCGTCCCGCCGTCGTGGTGCTGACCGAGCTGCTGGAGGCGTTCGACCGGCTGCTGGCCGACAACGCCGAGCTGATGGCGGTGTTCTTCAGCACCGTCCAGGCCCGCGCGCCGCTCGCGGCGCTGGTGGGCGAGGGCCAGCGGCTCATCGGCGACTTCCTGCTCGCCCGCATCGACGCCGGCGAGCTGCGCCCGCACGACACGGTCACGGCCGCCAGGACGCTGTTCGCCACCGTCGCCGTCAACCGGCGGCTGGGCACCCCCATCGACATCGCGGCCCTGGTCGGGCTGCTGTTCCCGGAAGAAGGATGAGATGCGCGCACAATGCTGTGTCGTCGGCGGCGGTCCCGCGGGCATGATGGCCGGGCTGCTGCTGGCCCGTCAGGGCGTCGAGGTGGTCGTCCTGGAGAAACACGCGGACTTCCTGCGCGACTTCCGCGGCGACACCGTCCACCCCTCCACCCTGCAACTGATCGTCGAGCTGGGCTGGATCGAGGAGTTCCTGGACCTCCCGCACGCCAAGATGCCGCAGGTGGCGGTCAACATGGGCGGCCGGGACGTCACCTTCGCCGACTTCAGCCGGTTGAACGTGCGCTGCCCCTACATCGCGTTCATGCCGCAGTGGGACGTGCTGGACTTCCTGGCCGGCAAGGCCACGGCCTACCCCTCCTTCCGCCTCCTGCGCCGCGCCCGGGTCACGGAACTGCTCACCGACCGGGGGAGGGTGACCGGCGTCCTGGCCGACACCGCCGACGGTCCCGTCGAGGTGCGGGCCGACCTGGTGATCGGCGCCGACGGCCGCCACTCCACCGTACGGGCCCGCGCCGGCCTCACCCCCGTCGCCTCCTCGCCTCCCATGGACGTGCTGTGGTTCCGCCTGCCCCGCCGCCCGCAGGACCAGGTGCCCTTCTTCCAGGGCGGCAAGGGGGCACTGATCTCCATCGACCGCGGCGACTTCTGGCAGCTCGCCTACGCGATCCCGGCCGCCGCCTTCGACGAGCTCAGGACCGCCGGGCTGCCGGCGTTCCGAGACCGGGTGGCGCACCTGGCCCCGGCCCTGCGCGACCGCGTGGAGGAGATCCGCGACTGGGAGGCGGTGCACCAGCTGAGCGTACGGGTGGACCGGCTACCCCGCTGGCACCGGCCGGGTCTGCTGTGCATCGGCGACGCCGCCCACGCCATGTCGCCCGCCGGCGGCGTGGGCATCAACCTGGCGGTCCAGGACGCCGTGGCCGCCGCCAACCTGCTGGGCCCGCTCCTCGCCCGGGGCGGCACGCCGCAGGACGCCGACCTGGCCCGGGTGCAGTCACGCAGAGAGCGCGCCGCGAGGATCACCCAGGCCTTCCAGCTCGGCATCCTGCGCGACCTCTATCCCAAGGACCTGGGCGACGACACCACCCGGCACGTGCCTGCGATCTTCACGGCGTTCCGGACGCTGCCGCCGCTGCGCCACCTGATGGGCCGCTTCATCGGCCTGGGCGTCCGCCCGGAGCACATCGCCGCATGACGGTCGGGCGGCCGGTGTGCGATCGCTTGACGTGGAGGCAAGTCTGCAAGTTAATGTGAACATGAAGTCAAGCGAGTGGATGCAGATCGGAGAGCTCGCGGAGCGGTTCGGCCTCGCCCCGCACGTCCTGCGCCACTGGGAGGCCATGGGCCTGCTGACCCCTGCCACCAGGGTCAACGGCCGCCGCCGCTACACCCGGGACCACGTCGTGCGCGTCCTGACGATCATTCGCGCCAAGGCGGCGGGCATGAGCCTGGAGCAGATCAGGGATGTCCTCGCCGTCGCTGGTCGGGCCGAGTGCCAGGCCCTCCTCCAGCGGCACCACGCCGAACTGGAACGCCGGCTCCAGGAGATCGCGGCATCCAAGGCGCTGATCGAGCACCTCATGCGGTGCACCGCCGACGACTTCACCCAATGCCCCGACTATCGGCGGATGGCGGAGAGCGCGGCCGGATCCCTCGCCCTCGGCAAGGACGGCTGCGTGATCCGAGAACGCGGCTAACGGGCGATCAGCTTGTCGAGGGTGAGCGGCGGCGCCGGCGGCAGCGGCACGGCGTGCTCGGCGCGGAACGACTGCAGCAGGTAGGCCACCAGCCGCCGCGACGCCGCCGCGGCCTCCTCCTCGGGCCCGGTGGCGATCGCGCAGTTGGCCTTGAGCAGCAGCATCAGGTCGGCCATCGCGAAGTCGGCGCGCAGCCGACCGGCCGCCTTGGCCCGCCGTACGACCTCGCCGAAGTGCTCCTCGACCCGCGTGCGCTCGCGCTCGTAGTCGGCCGCCTCGGGGAACGCCGTCAGGAACGCCTCGGTGAAGCCCCGGTCGACGACCTGCATCGCGCAGACCTTCTCGATCGCCGCGCAGAACCCGCGCCAGGGGTCGGGGTCGGCCAGCGCCTCCTCCACCAAGGACGCGCACGCGGTCAGCTCGTCGGCGAACACCTCCGTGATCAGCGACTCCCGCGAGGGGAAGCGCCGGTAGAGCGTCGCCATGCCGACCCCGGCCCGCCGCGCGACGGCCGCCATCGGCACGCCGAGCCCGCGCGCGGCGAACGCCTCCCTGGCCGCGTCGAGGATGCGCTGCCGGTTGTCCCGCGCGTCCGCCCGCAACTGAGAGGGATGACCAGGCATGCTTCTCACCTTAACGTAAATGGACAGCGCTATCCGTTTAGTTGGCTAGCGTCCCGTTCATGGACACAGCGAGTGAGATGCGCGCGGCCCTCTTCGACCGGTACGGGCCCCCGGACGTGCTCTACGTGGGCGAGCTCCCGAGGCCGGTCCCGGCCCCGGGCGAGGTGCTGGTGCGTGTGCGCGCCGTCAGCGTCAACGGCGGCGAGCTGTACGGGCGGGCGGGTCGGCTGCGGGCGGTGACCGGGCTGATGGGCCGTGGCTTCCCGAAGCGCGTCGGCCTCGACCTCGCCGGGGAGGTCGTCGCCGTCACCCCCGGCGTACGCGGGCCCAAGGTGGGCGACCTGGTCTGGGGCGGGCCGGGACGGACGTTCGGCACCGCCGCCGAGTACGTCGCCATCCGCCCCCGCCACCTGTCCCCGGCCCCGGCCGGCCTCGACCCGGCCGAGGCCGCGGCCCTTGTCGTGGGGACCACGGCGATCACCGCCCTGCGCGACAAGGCGCGCCTCCAGCCGGGCGAGCGCCTGCTCGTACGCGGCGGCAGCGGCGGCGTGGGCGTCGTCGCGGTGCAGCTCGGCCGGGCGCTCGGCGCCCACGTCACCGCCCTGGCCGGGGCGCGCAACCTCGACCTCGTACGCGAGCTCGGCGCGCACGAGGCCCACGACTACCGCACCACCGGCCCGGCCGACCTGGCGCCCTTCGACGTCGTCCTGGACACCGTGGGCACCGAGCACCCCGCCTACCGCCGTCTCCTGACGCCGCGCGGCCGGATGGTGGCGATCGCCTTCGACCTCGACCGGACCGCCGCGTCGCTGGCGTACGTCGTCCTCTCCGTCGTGCACGGCCGGCGGCGGGTGCGCGTCTTCAGCGGGACCCAGGACCACCGGCTCCTCGCCGACCTCGCCCGCTACGTCGAGTCCGGCGCGATCAGGCCGGTCGTGGACACCGTGTACCCGCTGGCGGACATCGCGGAGGCGCACCGGGCCCTGGAGGCGGGCGGCGTGCGGGGCAAGGTCGTCGTCCGGCTGGACTGAGCCGGAGGGCTCAGCCGGTGACGAGCGCGTTGACGACCAGCGTCTCCTCGCCCGCCGCGCCGTTCACCCGCAGCGACACCTCCCAGGCGCCGCTCATCAGGAACAGCTCGCCCTCGGCGACGAAACGGCCCGGCGCCGTCGCGCGGGCGGACAGCTCCGACGTGGCATGGCCCATGCCGGTCATGACCGCCGAGACCGCCACCGTGTAGGCGTCGCCGGAGGTCACCCCGACCTCGACGGTGATCGGGCCGGTCGTGGGCCTCTCGATGACGACGGTGGCGGCGTAGTGCGCGCCGGCGACCGACGCGCGCAGCGGCTCGGCCGCCGTGCCCCGGCCCACGACGAAGATCACCACGGCGGCCGCGACGAGGGCGGCGGCGATCAGGGCCCGCCGCCTCATCGCGCGTTCTCCTGCGCGCTCACCTCTACTGTGAACGGCACGGTCACGATGCGGTCGGCCAGCGCGTACTGGACCCAGGCCAGGTAGCTTCCCTCGGCCGGGAAGCTGAAGGTGAAGCGCAGGCGCCGGGAGCCCGGCGAGCCCATCTCGTGCACGTGACCGAGGAAGGCGCCGTCGCGGTCGCGCACGATCAGGTGCCCGGCCATGCCCAGCCACGGCCGCACCGGCCCGGTCGCGTCCATCTCGATGGTCGCCGGCCGCCCGGCGACCGGAACAGCGGGCGTCACCACCGGCACCGCCCCGCCCGTCCCCGCGCCACCGCCCACGTCGCCGCCCGTGCTGTCGCTCGCATCGCTGCCCGCGCCGCCGCCAGTGCCGTCGCTCTTGCCGGCGTTCGCGTCGCTGCCCGTGCCGTCGTCGGCGGTTGACTGCGCGCCTGAGCGGTGCACGTCGAAGCTCGCCGCCAGGAGCTGGCCGCCGGAGTCCTCGCGTTCCAGCTCGGCGTGCGCGAGGTAGCGGCCCGGCCGGTCGGCGCGCAGCCGGACCTCCAGCCGCCCCGGACCGGTACGCAGCGGATGGACGTGGCGGAAGTAGCTCCCGTCCTCACTGGTGACGACCAGATGGGCGAGCGCCTCGTGGTGGGCGGTCAGGTCGTCCACGGGCCGCCCGGTGGAGCCGTCCACCAGATCCACCCGCAACGTGAACTCCTCTCCCGCGACCGGCCGCGCCGGCTCCGTCGCCACCCGTTCCTGCACGTACGGCCGCCCCCCGCCGGCCAGGGCGGTGACCGGCGGCGCGGCCCCGTCGGGCGGCCCCGGCGGCACCATCGGCTCGAACACGATGACCATCGCCGCCACCGTCACCCCCGCCGCGGCCCCGGCCGCCACCGCCATCGCCGGCCCCGGCCGGGCCAGGGCCCCGGTGAGCAGCCCGCCCACCAGCAGCACCCCGGCCACGAAGAACCCGCCGTAGATCAGGAGCTCCGCCCCCGACCCCCGCTCCACCAGGACCCGGAACGGCACCACGGCGCTCTCGCCGCCCGCGCGCAACGTGAGCACGTGCGGCCCGGTCCGCTCCACCCGCAGCTCCGCGTAACGCGGGTCGGCCGCCGCCACCGCCTCGCCCGTCACCGTCCGCCCGTCCTCGGCCGACCGCACCTCCAGGGCGACCGGCAGGCCGGTGACCGGCTGGTAGGCGATGATCCCGATCCGCAGCGGGCCGGGCACCCGCGTGGTGCCCTTGACCACGACCGTGAGCTCCGTGCCCGCGATCGTCTGCGCGATGCGCAGGTCCGCCCCGGCCGAGACGTTGTGCGCCGCGGCCGGGGACGCTCCCGTCGACAACAGGGCCGCCAGGAGCGCGGCGAACGCGAGCAGCCGGGCGAGCCTCATGCCTTCTCGACGCCGCCGCCCGTGCCGACCGCGCCCCCGCCGCCCGTACCGGCCCCGGCCCCGCCGGCTGGGGCGGGCACGGTCGCGTTCGGCAGGAACAGCACGCCGAGCACCAGCCCGATCAGCCCGGCCACGATCGGCGCGCCGGTCCACAGCTCGGGCACGGCCGGGAGGCCGCCGCCCGCCGCCGAGGCCGCCCCGATGTACAGCGCCCACGTGGCGAAGCCCGACAGCCCCGCGAACGTCCAGTACTCCCGGCGCCG
This sequence comes from Nonomuraea bangladeshensis, assembly GCF_039529455.1. Classification (NCBI taxonomy): domain Bacteria; kingdom Bacillati; phylum Actinomycetota; class Actinomycetes; order Streptosporangiales; family Streptosporangiaceae; genus Nonomuraea; species Nonomuraea bangladeshensis. The sequence continues at coordinate 252,551 of NZ_BAAAMV010000012.1, read as the reverse complement.
CGCCGCCGACGGCCGCAGCCACCGGATCAGCAGGTCGCCCACCAGGCCCCCGCCCACCACGGCCAGCAGGACCGGCGCGTTCCCGAACTCGGTCTGCGCGCCCGACATCAGGGTCGCCACCGCGTACATGAGGGTCATCGCGCCGAAGGGCAGCTCCCAGCGGCGCAGGAGCAGCAGCACCGGGGCCAGCAGGATGACGTTGCTGATGACCATCGCCGTGGCCAGCCGCTCGGCCCCGCCGTCGTCCATGATGGAGAACGCCTCGACGATGCGGGCCGGCCGCCACTGCATGGCGTCACCGTACGACAGGAACAGCGACACCAGCGTGGTCGCGAACGCGAGCCCCACCAGCGCGGGCAGCAGCCGCCCGAGCGACGGGCGCGCGCCCACGTCGGGGGCGTTCCAGGCGGAGCGGAGTGGCGTGGTGATGATGAGCAGCATCGTCGTGATCAGCCCCAGGTGCGACGGGCTGAACAGGATGTCCACGGTCGTCTCGATGCCGAGCAGCGTGTGCCACATCATGTCGGCGAAGCCGAACGCGGCGAATGCCGGAATCGCCACGAGTCCCGCCAGATATCCGCGCGGCACGGCGGCGAGGCCCTGCCGGCCCGCGCGTACGTTGCGCCACGCCTGCCACACCATCCAGCCGGACACCGCCGCGAATCCCGAATAGAAAACGGCGTGCCAGGGGGTGAAGAACGTCTCCAGCTCGCCCGCGAGATTGGTGTGCGCCCAGGCGTCGATCATCAGGCCGATGCCGAACCACACGCCCAGCAGCGCCGTGACGAGGTCCGTCCGTGGGCTCACCCAGTCCCGGGGCTCGCCCGTGTCCACGAGCAAGCGTCGTAAGCCGACATTCGCCAATGCCATCACAAAAGCCTCCCTTCGCTTCCTTCGATCCTTCCAGACGCGGCCGAAAGACGAGCGCCCGTATTTCGCTTCGTAAGTGACATGGCGTCATCCCGGAATTGCTTTGCGTGGAAATGACGCGATGTGTTTTCGGCGGATGACGGAACGTCGATTTCCGGACCGTTCCCAGCAATGCACTGTGACGCATGTCACCCTCCCGATGGTCACGCCCGCGCGTCGCTGATCGTCAAAAGGGTGTCCTCCGCACGGGGGCGAGCTGAAGGAGTGATGGGAAATGACGCACACCGAGTTGCGCACGGTCGCCGAGGGCCGGGTGCTGCTGCCCGGTGACGACGGGTTCGAGCAGGCGTCCCGGCCGTGGAACCTGTCGGTGGAGCAGCGGGTGGCCGCCGTGGTCGAGGCGGCGGGGGCCGCCGACGTGGCCGCGACCGTCGCGTACGCGCGCCGCCAGGGGATCGCCGTGGCCGCCCAGCCGAGCGGACACGGCGCCTCCGGCGCCGCCGACGGCGTGATCCTGCTGCGCACCGGCGCGCTGGACGAGGTCGGCGTGGATCCGGAGGCGCGCACCGCCCGCGTCGGCGCGGGCGCGAAATGGGGCAAGGTGCTGGCGGCGGCCGGCCCGCACGGCCTCACCGGCCTGGCCGGGAGCAGCCCCGTGGTCAGCGTGACCGGCTACACCCTCGGCGGCGGCCTGAGCTGGTTCGGCCGCCGGCACGGTTTCGCCGCCGACAGCGTGCGCGCCTTCGACGTGGTCACCGCCGACGGCGAGCAGGCCAGGGTCACCGCGGACTCCGACCCCGACCTGTTCTGGGCGCTGCGCGGCGGCGGCGGCGACTTCGCGCTGGTCACGGCCGTCGAGTTCGACCTGTATCCGGCGCCCGCCCTGTACGGCGGCCGCATGATGTGGCAGGGCCACCGCGCCCGCGAGGTGTTCGACGCCTTCCTGGAGCTCACCGCCGAAGCGCCGGACGAGCTGACCGCCTGGTTCGGCCGGGTACGGCTCCCGCAGGCCCCGCCCATGGTCGGGATCGACGTCGCCTTCCTCGGCGACGAGGCCGAGGGCCGGGCGCTGCTTGCCCGCCTCGGCCGGATCGGCGACCTGGCCGTGGACGACCGGGGTCAGGTCGCGGTGGCCGACCTGGGCGACATCGCCGGCGACCCCACCGACCCCTCGCCCGGCCGCGGGCGCACCGAGCTGCTCACCGCCGTGGACGAGGTGACCGCCAAGGTGCTGGCGGAGGAGCCGGTCGAGCCGATGTTCGGGCTGCAGGTGAGGCACCTCGGCGGCGCGCTGGCCGTGGAACGTCCCGGCGCGGGGCCGAGCGGGCCGGTCACGGAGCCGTACCTGGTCTACATGTTCGGGCCGGCGGCCGAGCCCGCGCAGGCGGCGGCCGTCGGCGCCCGGCAGGCCGCGCTCGCCGAGGAGCTGGGCGGGGTGGTCAGCGGGCGCAAGCCGTACACGATGCTGGGCGTCGGCGAGCGGGCCGAGCAGGCCTTCCCCGCGGCGGCGCTCGACCGGCTGAGGGAGATCAAGCGCGCCCGCGACCCGCACGGCGTGCTGCGCGCGAACTACCCCGTCCTGGGGTAGCCGGACCGGTCGTCTGACCTCTCAGGACGGAGGGGTCAGACGACCGTCCCCTCGATCTCGGCGCTCGACACCGCGAGGACGCCCTCGACCTCCGCCAGCTCCGCGATGAGCGGGCCGATCGCGCCCGAGCCCTGCACGACCAGCCAGATCGAGATGACGTGCGGGTCATGGCCCTCGCGGTGGCGTTCCATGCTCAGCTCCGCGATGACGAACCCCCGCTCCGTGCACAGGGACAGCACCTGCCGCAGCGCCCCCCGGCGGTCCAGGTACGTCACGCGCAGCCGCGCCTGGCTGTAGCGCGAGCGCGCCAGCCGGGCCTCCAGCGGCGGGAAGCCGAACGCCACGAGGAAGTGACCGGCGGTCACCACGACGGCCAGCAGCCACAGGCCGGAGCCGGCGGCCATGCCCACCGCGCAGGTCAGCCAGACCACCGCGGCCGTGGTGAGACCCCGCACCGCGTCACGCCGGACGAAGATCAGGCCGCCGCCGATGAAGCCGATCCCGGACACGATCTGGGCGGCCACCCGTGAAGGGTCCAGCGTGACGTGCTCGCCGAGGACGTCGGAGAAGCCGTGCTTGGACACGATCACGATGAGCGCCGAGGCGAAGCCGACCAGCGTGTGCGTACGCAGCCCGGCGCTCTTCTGCCGGGATTCACGCTCCAGCCCGATCAGCGCGGACAGCAGCAGGGCCAGGGCCAGCTCACCCAGCTGGATCCAGCCCTGCCCGGCGAACCATTCCGCGGCGCCGGCCGCCCCCATGCCGACCATTCCCATCCGGGCAGGTCTCCCCGCGACCGGCCCCGCTCACACCCCGTCAGGAGGGCGCGGCGCTGCGCAGGAGCAGCAGGGCGCTGTCGTCCGTACGCCGCTCCTCCTCGCCGGCCGCCGCGATGAGGTCGTCCGCCAGGTCGTCCAGCGAGTGGCCGGGGGTGGGCGCGAACCGGGCGGCCAGGGCGGCGATGCCGTCGTTCAGGTCGCCGCCGGGCACCTCCACCAGGCCGTCGGTGTAGAGGGCGAGGGTGGCCCCGGGCGGCACGTTCACGGTCGTGGTGGCGTACTCGGCGTCCGGGTCGATGCCGAGCAGCAGGCCGGAGGCGGGGTCGATGATCTCGGCGGAGCCGCAGGGCAGGCCGAGCACCGGTGGCAGGTGCCCGGCGCTGGCCAGGAGGGCGACGCGGCGGCGCAGGTCGAAGGCGACGTACAGGCAGCTCGTGAAACGTTCGGGGGTCTGCGCGGTGAGCAGCCGGTTGGTGCGCGCGAGCACCTCTCCCGGGCTCGTGCCGGCCGCGGCGTGGGCGCGGATGGCGGTGCGGGCCTGGCCCATCAGCGCGGCGGCGGTCATGTCGTGGCCCTGGACGTCGCCGATGACCGCCCCGGCCAGGCAGTCGTCGAGCCGGATCAGGTCGTAGAAGTCGCCGCCGATGTCCATGCCCGGCGTCAGCGGGACGTAGCGGGCGGCCACCTCCAGGCCGGGGAACGCGGGCAGGTCCTTCGGCAGCAGGCTCGACTGGAGGGACTGGGCGAGCTGGTGCTTGTGGTCGTACAGCCAGGCCCGCTCGAACGCCTGGGTGACCAGCCCGCCGATCGCGCTCAGCATGGCCCGTTCCTCCGCACCGAACTCGTGCGGGCGGTCCCACGCCAGCAGGCACATGCCGATCGAGCGGCCCAGCGCCACGAGGGGCAGCATCGTCCAGGCGTTCATGCCGCCGGTGGGCCCCGCCTCGGGATGGGCCGCGCGGAGCTCGTCCTCGCTGCCGTAGAACGCCGGGGCCGCCTCGTCGCCCTGCGCCACGAGGCCGACCGGGCGCCCGTTGAACGACTCCAGGTCCTCCGGGCCGTAGCCGCGCGCGGCCACCACCCGCATCCGGCCGCTGTCCCAGGTGAGGATGGCCATCGCCTGCGCCTCGCAGGCCGGCAGGACCCGGTCGGCCACCAGGGCGACCACGTCCTGCGCGGTGGTCGCCCTGGCGAGGGCGGTGGCGAGCTGCAGGAGGTCGTGCAGGCCGGTCACGCCGGCCCGGTCGCCGGCGTCCTCGGCGACGGGCCCGTGGTCGTCGGCGGGCGTGATCCGCAGCGTGACGCCGGGCAGGCTGGGATAACAGTGGAACGACAGCAGCCGCCCGTCGGGCCTGCGGGCGGTGAACGCCGTGGGCCGGTGGCTGATGATCGCCGAGCGGTAGCCGTCCTCGTGGACGGGGTCGTCCAGCCAGGGCAGCGCCTTGCAGAAGCGCCTGCCGAGCATCTCCGACGGCCGGCAGGCGAGCAGCTCGGCCGCCGCCGCCGTCACGAGCGTCACCTGGCCGTGCCCGTCCAGATGGCAGTAGCCCTCCGGCAGGCTGCTGAGGCAGCTGATCGCGGTCAGCCCGGCGTACGGGCCGGGTGGGTGCGCCCGGACCGGGTCCAGCACCCGGGGCTGCGGATGCGGGGCGACCGGCTGGCCACGCGCGTGCGCCTGCTGGAGCAGGTGACCCATCCGCGCGCCGACGTCGTCGATCGCGTCGCGCAGGCGCCGGGGGAGCTCGCTCTCGCCGCCGGTCGGCCAGCCCAGGATCAGAGCGCCCCAGGCGGCCCCGTCGGCGCACAGCGGGACGGCGGCGAGGCCGAAGTGGTAGGGCAGCGCCAGCGCCGCCGCGGGGAAGGCACGCGCCAGGGCCACCCGGTCGCCGAGCCAGAGCAGCCGCCGCTCGCGTACGGCGAGCGCGACGGGCGCGGGGTCGCTCGTCCGCAGCCGCGCCCACGCCTTGGCCGTGGCGACCGGCACCCCGACCGAGGCCTCCATGTTCAGCAGCCCGTCGCCGGGATCCAGGACGTAGACGGCGCCCAGGTGGGCCCCGACGCTGAACACGGCCTCGATCAGCAGGTCGTCCAGGCGGGACGACGCGATCGCCGCGCCCGGGATCGAACCGCTGTCACCCGGCCGCACCATGGCTGGTCCGGCTGCACGTCATAGGGCCAGCCTACGGGCGGCCGGGTATCCGGCTCGTCAAGACCGCCCCAGGCCCGCTCAGGGCCCGCCCGCGGGCGTCACCTGCGAGGAGCGGCGGTGCTCTCGCGGACGACCAGCTCGGTGGCGAGCTCGATCCGGCTCTGCGGCAGCGGCTCGCCGTGCGCGAGCGCCAGCAGCATGGTGGTGGCCGCCGCGGCCATGGCCGTGAGCGGCTGGCGGATCGTGGTGAGCGGCGGAAGGGTCCAGCGCACTGACGGCAGGTCGTCGAAGCCGACCACGCTCAGGTCGTCGGGGATGCGCAGGCCGAGCCGGTGGGCCGCGTGGTAGACGCCGATCGCCTGGCCGTCGTTCGTGGCGAAGATGGCCGTCGGCGGATCGGGCAGCCGCAGCAGCCGCTGCGCCGCCGCGAGGCCGCCCTCGATGAGGAAGCTGCCGCAGGCGACGAGATCGGGGTCGGCGGGCACGCCCGCCATGTCCAGGGCCGTGCGGTAGCCGTCCAGCCGGGCCCGGCCGGGCAGCGCGTAGCCGGGGCCCGTGATGACGCCGATCCTGCGGTGCCCCAGCTCCAGCAGGTGGCGGGTGGCCGCCAGCCCGCCGTTCCAGTTGCCCGCGCTCACCGACGGGATCCCCCTGCCGGGGTCGTCGGCCGGGTCCAGCAGGACGAGGGGGATCTCGCGCCGGGCGAGCCGCTCCCGCTGCGTCTCGTCGAGGCTGGAGAACACCGCGATCACGCCGACCCCGGTCGTGCGGCGGCGTAGCACGCCCTCCAGCCAGTCCTGCTCCGCGGGGTCGGAGCGGTGCAGCTGCGACACCGACACCGTGAGCTGGTGCTCGCGCGCCACCTCCTCGACGCCCTTGATGATCTCGACCGGGTAGTCGCCCTCCAGCGCGTGGAAGACCACCTCGACCACGGCGGCCGGCGCGGGCCGCCGGCGCTGCCTGCGGTAGCCGTGCCGCCGGATCAGGGCCTCGACGGCGGCCCGCGTCTCCGGCGAGACCTCGGCGCGGCCGTTGACGACCTTGGAGACCGTGGCGGTCGAGACCCCCGCCAGCTCGGCGAGCTGCGCGAGGGTGAGGGGGGTCGACTCTGCGGTCATGACCGCAGTTTAGCCACGAGGGCGCGGCGGGCGGCCGTGGTCGGTGTCCGGTTCGCCGGGTAGTGCCGGGCGCGGTGGAACCGCGCCGCCCGGTGGTCACCGCCGGATCAGGGGTTCTTCCCCATCGCCTGGCGGATGACGTCGCGGACCCGGTCCATCATGGCGGCCGGAGTGCCCATGAGGATGTTCTTCTTCGCCGACTCCACACCGGGGTGCGGGTGCGTGGGGGCCATGGCCTCGGCCGCCTTCACGCCCGCGGCCATCACGCGCCGCTCGGCCTTGGTGGTGTGGGCGTACAGCTTGGTGAACTCGTAGCGCTCCTCGGCGCGCGCGTGCGCCTCCACCGCGGCGCGCAGCATGAGCAGGTTCTTCATGAAGTCGGGCGCGTCCGCCCCTGCCCGGTCCATGCGCTGCAGCAGCTCCTTGGCCTCGTGCTCCTCGGCCAGGCGGTCGTCCACGATGCCGTCGCCGCCCTCGAACGCGTGCCGCGCGCGCGGGTGGACGATCTCCTCCTCGGCCGTCTCGTGCACGGCCAGCAGCCGCACGAGCCGGGTGAACGCCTCCGCCCGCCGGTCCGCGGACGCCTGCTCGACCTCGTCGAACAAGTTCCTGATCATGCCGTGCTGCGCCTGCAGCAACTCGATGACGTCCGCCTCGGCCATCTTCTCCGGCGCGGTCTGCTGTGCTGTCATGATCGTCCTCTCTCGGTCACGCAGCGTGCCTACCCCTGCACCCGGCCGCCACGCGGGGCATTACCAACTCGCGGTGAACGGTGACCTGTCCCCGGGGTGGCCCGCAGCGCAACGGACTGACCGCGGCGGCGGAAGGTCGGGCCGGGGGCGTTACCGGCGTGATCTGGCGGGCAACCGCTCTGCATGCTGCGCAACGTGATGAAAGGCGCTCTGGGCGGGACGGCCGCCACCGCCACGATGAGTCTGGTCATGCTCGCCGGGAGCCGCATGGGGCTCATGCCGGACCAGCCGCCCAAACGCATCGTCCGGGCGATGCTGCCCGGTCACCGGCATCGGGTCAAGCCGGGGGAGGGGGTCGCGGGGGCGCTCGCCCACTTCGGTTTCGGCATCACCGCCGGCTCCCTGTACGGGCTGCTGACCCGGGGACGGCACACCCCCGCGCCGCTCGGCGCCGGCTACGCGCTGGCGATCTGGTTCTCCAGCTACCAGGGCTGGATCCCGCGGCTCGGCATCCTGCCGCCGGCCGGCAGGGACCGCCCCGGCCGCCGGGCGGTCATGATCGCGGGACACCTGGTGTACGGCACCACGCTGGCTCTCGCCCTCAACCGGCTCAACGCCCGCACCGGCGACTCGGAGCCGTCCTGACCGGCGCCGTCAGCCCAGGGACTGGACGCGGTAGACCGCGTGCCCCGAGGCGCTGTTCGGGTCCTCGACGGCGGTGACCAGGCCGAGCGGGCCCATGAGCTCGTCCAGGGCGCGCGAGGCGCGTTCCCGGTCGAGCCCCGACCGCCGGGCGATCTGCTCCAGGTCGCCCGGCCCGGTGGGGCCGCTCTCCAAATAGGAGACGGCCTGGAAGACGGCCGCCTGGTCGCCGTTCAGATCGGCGATGCCGTGATCGGGCTCGCTCATGGCTCTTCCCCTCCGCGTGCCGGCGCCGACGCCTGCGCACCTGCCCGGCGGCGGAGGGCCGAACCCTCTCTAGCGGCGGTACCCGTGACGACCACGACGCGACCGCCCTCCAGCAGGCAGGGCATCGGGTCAAAAGAACCTCAAGTCCGCTTGCGTGGCGCCGGGCGGGGCAGCGGAGCCCGTGGCGTGACGGGGTCGGTGATCCCGGCACGCGGCCTTGCCGGAGGAGAGGATCCCGCGAATGACCACTGTGACGGCCGACGCCTCCGGGCGCTTCGAGATCGACGGCGTCCTCGGCGTCAATCGCCTCGGCTACGGCACGATGCAGCTCACCGGCCGCGGCGTGTGGGGGCCGCCGGACGACGAGGACAACGCCGTACGGGTCCTGCGCCGGGCGGCGGAGCTCGGCGTGACCCTCTTCGACACCGCCGACTCCTACGGCCCGCTGGTCGCCGAGCCGCTGCTGCGCCGCGCCCTCGCCCCGTACGACGAGGACATCGTCATCGCGACCAAGGCCGGGCTCACCCGGCAGGGCCCGGACCAGTGGACACCCGTCGGCAGGCCGGCCTACCTGCGCCAGCAGTGCGAGATGAGCCTGCGCGTCCTCGGCGTGGACCGGATCGCGCTGTTCCAGCTGCACCGCGTCGACCCCGACGTGCCGATCGAGGACCAGGTCGGCGAGCTGAAAGCGCTCAAGGACGAAGGGAAGATCGCGCACATCGGCCTGTCGGAGGTCAGCGTCCAGCAGATCGAGCAGGCTCAGGCCGTCGCCCCGATCGCCTCGGTCCAGAACCTGTACAACCTGGCCAACCGCTCCGCCGAGGACGTGCTCGACCACTGCGAACGCCACCAGATCGCCTTCATCCCCTGGTTCCCGCTGGCCACGGGCAGCCTGGCGAAGCCGGGCGGGCCGCTCGCGGACCTCGCCGCCCGGCTGTCGGCGACGCCGTCGCAGCTCGCGCTCGCGTGGCTGCTCCGCCGCTCGCCCGTCATGCTGCCCATCCCCGGCACGTCGTCCGTCGAGCACCTGGAGCAGAACGTCGCCGCCGCGGGCCTCCAGCTCAGCGAGGACGACGTCGCCGAGCTGACCTCGGTCGTCGCGTAGCCCCCGATCAGGGGACGCGCAGCGCCAGCATGGCCACGTCGTCGTCGTTGTCCTTCGGCCGCACGCCCTCCAGCAGCAGGTCGCAGAGGGCGTCCAGCGGCTGGCGGGCCAGGTCGGCGGCCCGCCCGCGCAGCCGGCCGAAGCCCTCGTCGAGGCTGTGCGTACGGGACTCGACCAGCCCGTCGGTGTAGAACAGCAGGGCCGAGCCCGGCGGCAGCTCGATCTCGGCGTCGGCGCGCGTGGGCCGCAACCCGGTGCCGAGCAGCGGACCGTGCCCCGCCTCCAGCAGACGGGTCCGCCCGTCGTCCTCGACGAGGAGCGGCGGGGGATGGCCGGCGTTGGCCCAGCGCACCAGCCAGCGCCCGTCATCGGTGTGCTCCAGATGAGCGAGGATGACCGTGGCCATCGTGACCTGAGCCATCCGCATCACCGCCCGGTCCAGCCGGTCCAGGACCGTGCTGGGCAGCTCCCGCTGGGCTCCGGCGTAGGCGCGCAGCATGTTGCAGATCTGCGCCATGCCGGCGGCCGCGTCGAGGTCGTGGCCGACCACGTCGCCGATCACCAGCGCGGTGCCGCCGCCCGGCAGGTGGAAGGCGTCGTACCAGTCGCCGCCGACCTGCGAGGCATGAGGCGCGGGCACGTAGCGGGCGGTCATCTGCACGCCGGGCACGACCGGCAGCTGCGGCAGCAGGTGGCGCTGCATGGTCTCGGCCACCCGGCGCTGTCGCTCGTACAGGCGGGCGTTGTCCAGGGCCAGCCCGGCGCGGCGGGCGATGTCCTCCACCAGCAGCAGGTCGGCCGTGGTGAAGGCGCCCGGCTGGTCGGCCCGCCCGAGGGTCAGCGCCCCCACCACCTCGCGCACCCCGCGGATGGGCGCGATGCACGCCGAGTGCATGCCGGTGGCACGGAACAGCTTGCGCTGCGCGACCGCGATGCGCGAGTCGGGCGTCCCTTGGTAGGTCTCGGGGCCGACCAGCGTCGCGGTGACGCCGCGCAGCGCCCGCGACAGCGGCATCGGCGACTCCTCCGGCACCGGCGGCATCGGCCCCTGGAGGTCCTCCCGGTGGATCACGACGCCGTTCTCGTGGTGCGCCACCACGGCACGCGACACGCCGTGGTCCTCGGTGAGCAGGTCGACCACCGCCCAGTCGGCCAGCAGCGGCACCGTGAGCCGGACGAGCTGGCGCAGCGTCTCCTCCACCTCCAGGCTGGAGGTGAGGGTCGTGGTCGTCTCCGCGAGCAGGGCCAGCCGGTCGAGCTCCGACATCGAGGCCGACGCGCCCTCCGGCCCCGGCGGGGCGGGGACGGCCGTCTCGGTCCGGTAGAAGATGACCAGCGAGCCGGTGCGTCCCGCGCCGACCTCGCACGGAGTGAGCAGCCAGGAGACCGGCAGCAGCGTGCCGTCCCCGCGCTCGAACCACTCCAGCTCCCCCTGGCCGCTGCCCCCGGCGAGAAGGGGCTGCCGCATCGTGCACCGGCTGCGGGGCAGGCTCTCGCCGTGCCGGCCGCGATGCAGCAGGTCGTGGGCGTCCCTGCCGAGCAGCTCGTCGGCCGTACGTCCGAGCAGGCGCTGCGCCTGGGCGCTGACCTCGATGATCCGGCCGCGGTCGTCCACCAGGTAGGTGCCGGCCTGGCGAAGCTCACGCAGCTCGTGAGGCCGCCAGTCCGCTGCCGTCCGGCACAGCCGCTCGTCGCCGTCGGGCGCTTCCATGGGAGCACTCCCTTTCCTCCGCGGCCTCCGGTCCGAGGGCTTGCCTATCATCCTCGGCCGTCTGACGCACACTCCCGCAGTGATCGCCGGGTCCGGAAGGGACGATCGAGCACGGATCAGTACGCTCGTACACATGATGCCTGAGGGAAATCGGTCCCACGCCCCCACGGACGACCCGTGGACGCGTCTCCGACCCTGAAGAAGCCCGAGCGGACCCGCCGCTCACCCTGCTGATTCCGGGTGCTGAATCCGGGTGCTGAATCCGTGCTGGTTCCCGCGCCGGACCGCCGCCCGCCCGCCCCCGTCACCGTGATCGGAGAGCCGATGCCCGCTGCCGCCCCTCCCTCCGCGCCCGGTCGCCAGGCGCGCCAGGCCCGTGCCGCCGTCGCGGCGCTGTTCCTCACCAACGGCGCCGTGTTCTTCAACGTCGTCCCGCGCTACCCGCAGATCAAGGCCGACCTCGGCGTGAGCAACGCGGTCTTCGGCGGCGCGGTGGCCGGCTTCCCGATCGGCGCGCTGCTGGCCGGGCTGCTCGCCGGGGTGTTCGTGCGCAGGTTCGGCTCGGCCCGCGTGGCGGTGTTCGGGACCGTCGTCACCACGCTCGCGATCCTGGCGATCCCGTTCGCGCCGAACTGGATCGTCTTCGGCGGCGTGCTGTTCGTCGTGGGCGCGCTCGACGCGGTCGTGGACGTCGCGCAGAACGCGCACGGCCTGCGGGTGCAGCGGCTCTACCAGCGTTCCATACTCAACTCGCTGCACGGGGTGTGGAGCATCGGCGCGGTGCTCGGCGGCCTGATGGGCTCGGCCGCCGCCGGGCTCCGCCTGCCCCTGGCGGTGCATCTCGGGATCTCGGCCGCGCTGATCAGCGTCGTCGCCGTCGTCGCCCACCGGTTCCTGCTGCCTGGCGGGGAGGACGCCGAGCGCGCCGCCGCCCCGCCCGCCGGCGACGGCCACCCGCCCGCCGACGACGGCCACCCGCCCGCCGACGACGGCCACCCGCCCGCCGACGACGGCCACCCGGCCACCGCCCACGGTCGCCCGGCCGCCGCCGCCGACGGCGATCCGGTGGCTGCGGCCGGGCGGCGGTCGTTCGCGCGGCCCGCCGTGTGGATGCTCGCCGCGCTCGGCCTGCTGGCCGCGTGCGGCGCGCTCGTCGAGGACGCCGGCGCGTCCTGGGGCGCCCTCTACCTGACCGGCCTGCACGCCGACGCCGCCACCGCCGGACTCGCCGTCGTCGCCTTCCAGACCGCCATGACCATCGGCCGGCTGTCCGGCGACCGCGTGGTGGACCGGTTCGGCCAGCGGACGGTGACCCGTCTGGGCGGCCTCCTGGCCGCCGCCGGGATGGGCGCCGCGCTGGCCGTGCCGTCCGTCCCGTCGGCGCTGGCCGGGTTCGTCCTCGCCGGGCTCGGCACGGCCACCCTCGTGCCCGCCGCCATGCACACCGCCGACGAGCTGCCCGGCCTGCCCCCCGGCACCGGCCTGACCGTCGTGAGCTGGCTGCTGCGCGGCGGGTTCCTGCTGTCGCCGCTGCTCGTCGGGTTCGTCGCCGACCTCGTCAGCCTGCGCGTCGGCCTGCTGTCGGTGGTCATCGCCGGGCTCGTCACCTTCGTCCTGGCGCGCGTCCTGGTGAACGACGCCGGACGCTAGGACGCCGTCAGCTTGGCGAAGTCGGGGGCGTACACCGTCATCCAGTGCGGGCGCAGCCGGTAGTAGACCACGTCCTTCTCCCAGTCGAAGGCGTCGGCGCCGTAGAAGTCCTTGAAGTACGCGAGCAGCTCCGGCCAGTCCGGGTGGGGCTCGCCCTCCAGGGGGTTGAGGACCTCCACGGTGCCGTGCGTGAACACGCCCAGGTCCTCCCCGCGCAGGTGCGCGATGCTGGCCGCGGGACGGGCGGCGAGGTGGCGGGCCTTGGCGGCGTCGCGCGAGGTGCCGAAGTGCCACCTGCCGTGCAGGAAGTGCCCGTCCGCGCCGCTGATCCGCGGCTCGCCCTTCGCCGTCACGGTCGACAGGGCGAGCGTGCACATGCCGGTCAGGACCTGGGTGAGCTGCTCGGCGGTGAGCGTGCGCTCGGAGACGATCGAGCGGAGGTGCGTGGTGGAGCGGGAGAGCGAAGCGTCGAGGAGGGACTGGAGCTGCTTCAGCTCTTCTGGTGTCTCGTGCATCGAGGTCCTTGGGTCGGTGTCGTACGAAAGCATCAACCTTCCCCCCGAAACCCGACACCTGCTGTCATGTTATCGCGGATGTGGTGTAGTGATCTTCGTCCGTACCGGCAGAAAGGACCACATGCCCGAGGAATCGATCAACCGGCGCAGGCTCATCACCATGGGTTCGGCGGCGGCCGCGAGCGCCCTGTTAGGTCCGTCACTCGTCCCGGCCGAAGCCCGTGCGGCGGCGACGTGGGAGAACCTCGTCGAGAAGTCCTCCTTCGCCAGCGCCACGGCCTTCGCCCAGGAATGGAACCACGGCTATCCCTGGGGCGACGTCCACAACGGCGCCGCCAGGATGCTCAGCAGCAAGGTCTCGCTCTCCGGCGGTGTGCTCACCCTCACGGCCACCCGGCTCGCCCAGCCTGACGGGCAGAGCGCGAGCCCGCCGCACGCGCCGCTCTGGTACCACTCCGGCGCCGTCCACGCCAAGGAGCAGATCGTCGTCAACGACCAGTTCCCCGAGTACGACATCGAGGGCGAGTTCCGTACGCAGACCGGCCAGGGCATCTGGCCCGCCTTCTGGACCACCGGCATCGCGCCGGACTGGCCCCCGGAGAGCGACATCCTCGAGTACGTCGGCGACTCCACGAACCTGTTCAACACCTGGACCAAGGACGCCGGCGAGAACGACCCCGCCGAGCGCACGCGGCTCAGCGGCCACAACCCCGACGCCTGGCACAAGTACCGGCTCTGGATGGAGAAGGACGGCGACGACGTCCTGCTCGACTACTACTTCGACGGCGTGTGGCAGGCGACCCACCGGGGCGTGGGCTGGGCCGGCGTACCGCAGTACCTGATCATCAACCTGCAGATGGGGTCCTGGGCCTCCGGGATCGAGCCGGGCGACGCGCTCTGGAGCCGGCAGCCGGGCCCCTCCGGCAACTCCTACTTCCGGGCGCGCAACGTGTGGTTCGGCCGCACCCGCGCCTGGTGACGCCGGCGCCCGTCCGGTGAGCTGACGACCGTCCCGGCCCGGGCCGCCGGGCCGGGACGAGATCGGGTCTAGGCGACTTTCCTGTGTGCCATTACGTTCCTTACAGCACCATCGCGGGGGAATTGTCGCGTCCCGTCAGACCCAAAAGGAATGGCATGAGATCACGTCTGCTCGCCGCACTCACCACCGTGACCCTGGCCTTGGCCGGCGCTCTCACCGTCGCGCCCGCGCCGGCCTCGGCGGCGCTCGCCGTGCCCGACATCCCACTGGCCGGCGTCAAAGCGCACCTGACCCAGTTACAGAGCATCGCCACCGCCAACGGCGGCAACCGCGCCCACGGCCGGCCCGGCTACCTCGCCTCGGCCAACTACGTCAAAGGCCGCCTCGACGCGGCCGGGTTCACCACCACCCTGCAGTCGTTCACCTACAACGGCGCCACCGGCTACAACGTGATCGCCGACTGGCCCGGCGGAAACGCGAACGACGTCCTCATGATCGGCGCCCACCTCGACAGCGTGACGGCGGGTCCCGGCATCAACGACAACGGCTCCGGCAGCGCCGCGATCCTGGAGACCGCGCTGGAGGTCTCCCGGCAGGCGCTCCAGCCCGCCAAGCACCTGCGCTTCGCCTGGTGGGGCGCCGAGGAGCTGGGACTGCGCGGCTCGCAGTACTACGTCTCCAACCTGGCCGCGACCGAACGCGCCAAGATCAAGGGGTACCTCAACTTCGACATGGTCGGCTCGCCCAACGCCGGCTACTTCATCTACGACGGCGACAACTCCGACGGGGTCGGCTCCGGCCCCGGCCCGGCCGGCTCCGCCGAGCTCGAACGGGTGCTGCAGGACTACTTCACCTCGATCGGCGTGCCCACGCGCGGCACCGACTTCGACGGCCGCTCGGACTACGGCCCGTTCATCTCCCAGGGCATCCCGGCCGGCGGCACCTTCACCGGCGCGGAGGGCGTCAAGAGCAGCGCCCAGGCGCAGCTGTGGGGCGGCACGGCGGGGCAGGCCTTCGACCCGTGCTACCACCGCTCCTGCGACACGACGGCCAACATCAGCGACACCGCGCTCGACCGCAACGCCGACGCGATCGCGTACGCGGTCTGGACCATCGCCACCGCCGTGCCCCCCACCGTGGTCTGGTCGGACGACTTCGAGACCGACCGGGGCTGGACGACCGTGGCCGGCACCGCCACGAGCGGCCTGTGGGAGCGGGGAGACCCCGAGGCCACCACCTCCAGCGGCGCCAAGCAGCTCGGCACCACGGTCAGCGGCGTCAACGACCTGGTCACCGGCCGGCTGGCCGGAGCGTCGGCCGGCGACCACGACGTGGACGGGGGCCTGACCTCGATCCAGTCGCCGCCGATCACGTTGCCGGCCGGGGCGCCGAAGCTGTCGTTCTCCTGGTACCTCGCGCACGGCAGCAACTCCTCCAGCGCCGACTACCTGCGGGTCAAGGTGGTCGGAAGCACGACCAGCACCGTGTTCCAGCAGCTCGGCGCGGCCGGCGACCGTGACGGCGCCTGGGCGGTCGCGACGGTCGACGTGTCCGCGTTCGCGGGCCAGAGCGTACGGGTGCTCGTCGAGGCGGCCGACGCCTCGACCGCGAGCCTGGTGGAGGCGGGCGTCGACGACGTGAAGATCCTCCTGTAGCGGGACCGGCGGGGGCTGCGGCCCCCGCCGGATTGCCGTTCATATAACCATCTGGCAATATGTAGGGCATGAGCGCCTACGCAGCCTTGGCGGAGCCGCACCGCAGGCGGATTCTCGACCTGCTCCGCACCGGTGAGCGGCCCGCCGGTGAGCTGGTGGAACACCTCGACCTCAGCCAGCCCGGCGTGTCCAAGCACCTCAAGGTGCTCCGCGAGGCCGGGCTCGTCGCCGTGCGCACGCACGGCAAGCAGCGCGTCTACTCGCTGCGCCCCGAACCCCTCGCCGAGGTCGCGGAGTGGCTGGAGCCCTACCGGATGCTCTGGTCCCAGCGTCTCGACGCCCTGGAACGACACCTGGAGGACAACCCATGACCGACGGCACCCTGGAGACCATCGGCGGCCGCCCGGCGCTGCGCTTCGAGCGCGTGCTCGCCTTCCCGGTCGAGCGCGTGTGGCGGGCCGTCAG
Source organism: Nonomuraea bangladeshensis (assembly GCF_039529455.1). Lineage (NCBI taxonomy): Bacteria > Bacillati > Actinomycetota > Actinomycetes > Streptosporangiales > Streptosporangiaceae > Nonomuraea > Nonomuraea bangladeshensis. Next base: position 236,366 of record NZ_BAAAMV010000012.1, on the reverse strand, counting down.
CGTGCCGGACGAGCTGCGGGCCTGGTTCCCCGCCGCCGTCGACTGGACGCCGGCGGTCGGCGAGACCTTCGACGCCGGCGGCGCGACCGTCGAGGTGACCGAGGTCGATCCGCCGCGCCGCCTGGCCTGGACGTACGCCGGCCAGCCGTACAGCTTCGACCTGACCGCCGAGGGCGACGGCTGCCGCCTGGTCTTCGTGCACGTCATCGACGACCTGGGTCTCGCGGCGCAGACCGCCAGCGGGTGGGACGCCTACCTGTCGCGGCTGGAGCCGTACCTGTCGGGCCGGGCCGTCACCGAGGAGGAGGCTCACCAGGGCTGGGCGGAGACGCACGAGCGTTACGCCGCCCGCTTCGGCGTCGACCCCGAGCCGGGCCGCCGCTTCGCCGCCGCCCTGCGCGCAGACGCCGGCGCATAGTGGGCCTGTGCCGGCGCCCGGGAAGCGGGCATGCTGAAGGGCGGGACGGGGTGTCCGGCACGACGCGGCACGCACTGGCGGTGGCATGAGCAACTTCCTTCCCGAGCCCGAGCTCGGCGAGGCGGCCCAGCGGCTCTACGACGAGGACCTGGCCGACAACGGATACGTGATGAACCTGTCCCGGCTGTGGGCCCACCAGCCGGAGGCGCAGGAGAAGCTGTTCGGCCTGATCGGCGAGGTCGCCGCGGCCGGCGGGCTGACGCTGCGGCAGCGCGCCGTGCTGGTCACCGCGTGCGCCTCCACGATCGGTGACTCCTACTGCTCGCTGGCCTGGGGGACCAGGCTGGCGGCGGTCGCCGGGGCCGAGACGGCGGGCGGGCTGCTGCGCGGCGACGACGCCGGGCTGGAGGAGCCCGAGCGCGCGATGGCCGCGTGGGCGCGGAAGGTGGCCCGCGACCCCAACGCCACCCGCGCGGAGGACGTCGAGGAGCTGCGGGCGGCCGGGTTCGGCGACGGGCAGATCTTCGCGATGACGGCGTTCGTCGCGTTACGGCTGGCGTTCTCGACGGTGAACGACGCGCTCGGCGCCCGCCCCGACGCCGCCCTGCGCGCCGCGGCGCCCGAACCCGTACGCCGCTCCGTCACCTACGGCCGGCCCGCCGAGACCGCCCCGTAGCGGCCGTCCGATGAGTTTCCGCGCCGCCGCCGGTCTGCACCGGCATGACGACTTACGCGCTCATCCACGGCGGCGGCGGAAGCGCCTATGACTGGCATCTGGTCGAGGCCGAGCTGCGCGACCGCGGCCACGACACGGTCGCGGTGGACCTGCCGACGTCCGACCCCGAAGCGGGACTCTGGGAATATGCCGACGCCGTCGTCCGGGCGGTCGCCGGGCGCGGGCCGCTCGTGGTGGTGGCCCACTCCTGGGGCGGCTTCGTCGGCCCGCTCGTCTGCGCGCGCGTGCCGGCCGCCGCGCTCGTCCTGGTGACCGCCATGATCCCGGCTCCCGGCGAGCCGCCGGGTGACTGGTGGGAAAGCAGCGGGCGGCCCCCGTCCGACATCGACGACGAGCACGAGCTCTACTTCCACGACGTCCCCCGCGACCTGGCCCGGCGGGTGCTGGACCACGACGGCGCGCTCGCCGCCCACATGAACATGGACCGGGCGTGCGCCGAGCCCTGGCCCCTGCCGGCCTGGCCGGACGTGCCGACGCGATACCTGCTCTGCCGCGACGACCGGCTCTTCACCCCGGACTTCGTCCGCCGCCACGTCGGGGAACGGCTCGGCGTCACCCCGGACGAGATGCCCGGCGGCCACATGGTGATGCTGTCGCGACCGGCGGAACTGGCCGCCTACCTGGCGGGAATCCTAGCCGCCGCCCCCTGACGCCACGACGGCCGCCGGTTTGTCGGTCGGTCCCGCCATACTCACCGCTGACGATCAAGAAGACCGGCACGGCGTGGAGGTATCGGCATGACCGCACACGAGGGCGACGAGGACCGGCTGACCTGGCCGGCGGCCTGGCTGCGCGCGCTCCATCCCCGGCGGGGCGGCGTCGAGGTGGCGGTGAGACGGCTCGACCCGACCGCGCCCGACCGGCTCGCCGCGAGACTGGACGGCCACCGTCAGCAGGTCCTCGACGCGCTGGCGCGCTGCCCCGACCCCGAGCTGCGCGCGGCCGGCCTCGCCTGCATCGGGGGCGAGTCCCCGGCCACGCCTCTCGGCGCGGCGGTGGTGGCCGAGGTGGTGTCCGCGTCCCTGCCGTACGAGGACCGGACCTGGCAGCCGCTGCTCGCCGACGCCTGGCTGGCGGGACCGGGCCCGGCGTTCGCGGCGTCGGCCGTGGCCGAGCAGGCCTGCCTGAACCCGGTGCCCACCGAGCACGGCTGGCTGGTCCGGCGGCTGGACGACGCGAGCACTCCCATCCACTGGATCGCCTGGAAGCGGATCGAGGCCGCCGCGCGGGTCCGCGCCGCCCTCGCGGCCGCGCCCGACGCCACGTACGCCGAGGCCGTCGCGGCGCTGGCCGCATCCCGTGACGGCGGGCTGCACCACCGGGTGGCCGCCTCCTTCCTGGCGCCCACCGAGACCGCCTGGGTCGAGGCCGACTGCGCCGAGGTGAGCAGCGTCAACCCGCGGCTCTCCGTCCGCATGCTCGCCGCGGTCGGCACGCCGGAGCAGGCCGCGCTCGTCGCCGGCCACGTGCACGGCTCCGACGTGCTGCACTCCCTGACCACGCCCGCCACGCTCGTCGACGGCCTGGGCCCGGCGGCCGCCCTGCCGCTGCTGATCGGCTGGTTCGGCCAGTACTACGACGCCGACAGCGAGCGCCGGCTGCTGGACGTGCTCGCCGACCTGCCGGGCGACGCGGCCATGCAGGCCATCCTCGACCGCATCGACGCCAGACACGCCCAGGCCGCCTTCCTGCACGCGGCGGCCCGCTTCCCGCGCCGGGCGATGCGCCTGCTCGCCGCCGCCCAGGGCAAGGCCGTGGACGGGCTGCTGCGCGCCCACGTGCTCGCCCACCGGGACCTGGTGCCCGAGGTGGTCCCGGCGCTGGGCGAGGCCGCCGCCCAGCGGATCGGCAAGATCGCCTCGGCCCCGGCCGTCGCCGTCGCGCCGCCGGAGGCCCTGCCCGAGGTGCTGGTCAGCCCGCCGTGGACCCGTCCGCGCACGACGCGCAAGCCGGTCGTGGTGAGCGGCCTGGCCTGCCGGGACGAGCGTTCCGTGGTGTGGGGGCCGGGGGAGCGGGACGCCTGGCTCGCCGCCCCGCCCGACCACTGGCGCCGGGTCCACGGCCGCACCTGGAAGGACATCGCCGACGGCCGCGGGCGGTACGACTGGAGCGACGTGGTCACGCTGTTCATCGCCGGGCCCGAGGAGCTGGCCGCGCCGCTGATCTCCACCTGGCGGCTTGGCGACCACTGGCACTGGGGCACGGCCGACTGGCTGCCCGGGGTGGCCGCCAGGTTCGAGCTGGCGGCGCTGCCCCTGCTGCTGGACACCGCCCGGCACAGCCCGAGCGGCGCCGGCCCGTCGCTGCTCCCGTTCGCCGCACCGGAGATCGCCCTCCTCATGGCCGACTGGCTGACCCGGCTGAAGTCCGTCCGCGCCACCGCGCTGGCCTGGCTGTCCCGCCACCCCGACGCGGCCGCCAAGGCGCTCGTCCCCGCCGCGCTCGGCAAGCCGGGCGCGGCCCGCCGGCAGGCCGAGCGGGCGCTCACGGCCCTGGTCACGGCCGGCCATCACGACGCCGTCACCCGGGCCGCCGCCGGCTACGGCCCCGCCGCCGAGGCCGCGATCGGCGACCTGCTCGCGGCCGACCCGCTCGACGCGCTGCCCGCCAGGACGCCCGTCCTGCCCGAATGGACGGACGTCGCGGTCCTCAGCCCGATCCAGCTCCGCGGCGACGCCGGCGCCCTGCCCGCCGAGGCGGCCCGCCACGTCACCACCATGCTGGCGATCTCCCGGCCCGGCGAGCCGTACGCCGGTCTCGACGCGGTGCGGGAGGCGTGCGACGCCCGCAGCCTCGCGGACTTCGGCTGGGCGCTGTTCCAGCGCTGGCAGGCGGCCGGCCACCCGTCCAAGGAGAGCTGGATCATGGACGCGCAGGCGCTGATCGGCGACGACGAGACCGTACGCCGGCTGGCTCCGCTGATCAGGGCCTGGCCCGGCGAGAACGGGCACGCGCGCGCCGTCGCGGGCCTGGACCTGCTGGCCGGCATCGGCTCCGAGGTCGCGCTGATGCACCTGCACGGCATCGCGGAGAAGGTCAAGTTCGGCGGGCTGAAGAAGCGGGCCCGCCAGAAGATGGACGAGGTCGCCGCCGAGCTCGGCCTCACGCCGCAGGAGCTGGCCGACCGGCTGGTGCCCTCCTTCGGGCTGTCCGCCGACGGCAGCCTCACCCTCGACTACGGCCGCAGGCGGTTCGTCGTCGGCTTCGACGAGCAGCTCAAGCCGTACGTCACCGACGCCGCGGGCAAACGGCTGAAGAACCTCCCCAAACCGGGCGTCAACGACGACCCCGAGCTCGCGCCCGCCGCCCACCGGCGCTTCGCCGGGCTGAAGAAGGACGTGCGCGCCGTCGCGGCCGACACCATCCGCCGCCTGGAGCGGGCCATGGCCGACCGGCGCCGCTGGAGCGCCGCCGACTTCGAACGGCTGCTCGTCGGGCATCCGCTGCTCTGGCACATCGTCCGCCGCCTCGTGTGGGGCCGCTACGACTCCTCCGGCCGGCTCGCCGGCGCCCTGCGCGTGGCCGAGGACCGCACCTTCGCCGACGCCGCAGACGACCCGCTGACGCTGCCCGGCGACGCCGTCGTCGGCGTGGCGCACCCGCTGGAGCTGGGGGAGGAGGTGGCCGCCTGGGCGGAGGTGTTCGCCGACTACGAGATCCTGCAGCCGTTCCCGCAACTGGGCAGGGAGACCTACACCGCCGACGAGGCGCTGCTGGCCGAGATCCGCGCGGCCAAGATCCCCACCCACGCGGTGCTCGGCCTGGAACGGCGCGGCTGGCGGCGGGGCCACCCCCAGGACGCCGGCTGGCAGGGCTGGATCGAGCGGGACGTCCCCGGCGGCCGCACCGTCACCGTCAGCCTCGACCCGGGCGTCGCGATCGGCTGGATCGACATGGACGAGACGCAGACGCTCGTGGACGTCAGCCTCGACGGCCTCGACCCGATCACCGCCTCCGAGATCCTGCGCGACCTGAAGGAGATCACCAAATGAGCGAGCGCGCACAGCGGCCCCCCGCCGAGGTCCGCCACGCCGACGAGCTGGCCCGGCTGCGCGAGCACGACACCGACGACCGGCCGCCCGGCTGGGCGCTCAGCCTGCGGGCCGCCCGGCGCTTCATCCTCGGCGACGACGCCCTGGGCGTCAGCCGCAAGTTCGTGGGCGACCCCTCGCTCATCGACCGGTCCCTGGTCGCGCTCGCCACCCAGCGCGGCCTGATGCTGGTGGGGGAGCCGGGCACCGCCAAGTCGCTGCTGTCGGAGCTGCTCGCCGCCGCCGTGAGCGGCACCTCCACGCTCACCGTCCAGGGCGGCGCGGCCACCACCGAGGACCAGATCAAATACTCGTGGAACTACGCGCTGCTGGTCGCCGAGGGCCCGTCCCCGCGGTCGCTGGTGGCCGCGCCGCTGCTGCGCGGCATGGCCGAGGGCAAGGTGGTGCGGTTCGAGGAGATCACCCGCTGCCCGCTGGAGGTGCAGGACTGCCTGCTGTCGCCGCTGTCGGACCGGGTGCTCGCCATACCGGAGCTGACCGGCCCCGAGTCGATGGTGTTCGCCCAGGAGGGGTTCACCGTCATCGCCACCGCCAACACCCGCGACCGCGGCGTCAACGAGATGAGCGCCGCGCTCAAGCGCCGCTTCACCTTCGAGACCGTCTTCCCCATCGCCGACTTCGACACCGAGCTGCAGCTGGTGGAGTCCGAGGCCACCGCGCTGCTGCGCCGCTCGGGCGTCACCACGCCGCCGCGCCGCGACGTGCTGGAGGTGCTCGTCACCACCTTCCGCGAGCTGCGCGAGGGCCACAACGCGCGCGGCGACGTCACCGACCGGCTGTCCGGTGTGATGAGCACCGCCGAGGCCGTCTCGGTCGCCCACGCCGTCGGGCTGCGCGGCTGGTTCCTGCGGGGCGAGCCGGGCACCGCCGCCGACCTGGTCGCCTGCCTGGCCGGCACCGCCGCCAAGGACAGCCAGGAGGACCTCGCGAAACTCCGGCGCTACCTGGAGCGGCGGCGGCACGGCGACCAGTGGAAGGCCCTGTACGACGCCCGTCACCTCCTGCCGGGCTGACGATGACGGTCACGTTCCTCGGCGTGCGGCACCACAGCCCCGCCTGCGCCCGGCTGGCCGCCGACACCATCGCCGCCGTACGGCCCGCGTACGTGCTGGTCGAGGGCCCGGCGGACATGAACGACCGGATGGACGAGCTGCTGCTGGGCCACGAGCCGCCGATCGCGGTGCACACCGGCTACCGCGACCCCGGCCGCCGGCACGGCTCGTGGACGCCGTTCTGCGACTACTCCCCGGAGTGGACGGCGCTGAACGCGGGCCGCGCCGCCGGCGCCGCGCTGCGCTTCATCGACCTGCCCGCCTGGCATCCCGCGCTGGCCGGCGTACGCAACCGGTACGCCGACGCCGAGGCCCGCTACGGCGAGGTCACCGCCCGGTTGTGCCGCGACTTCGCCGTGGACGACGCCGACGCCCTGTGGGACCACCTGTTCGAGATCGAGCCGGCCGACGGGCTGGCCGAGCGGCTGGCCGTCTACTTCGACCTGCTGCGCGGCGACACCGAGGCGGGGCCGGACGACACCGCCCGCGAGGCGTACATGGCCCACTGGGTCAGGGCAGCCGCCGCCCACGCGGACGGGCGGCCGGTGGTCGTGGTCACCGGCGGCTTCCACCGCCCGGCGCTGATCCGGCTCGCCGAGGACGGGGACCGGAGCTGGCCGGAGGTGCCGCGGCCGCCCGACGGCGCGACGGCCCGCAGCTACCTGGTGCCGTACTCGTTCCGGCGGCTCGACGCCTTCGACGGCTACCAGGCGGGCATGCCGTCGCCCGGCTACTACCAGCACCTGTGGGAGCACGGCCCCGCCGGGGCCGGCCGGCTGCTCGCCGAGACGGTCGTCGCCCGCCTGCGGGCCCGTCGCCAGCCGGTCTCGACCGCCGACCTGATCGCGGCCCGCGCCGCCGCCGACGGGCTCGCGCTGATGCGCGGCCACCGCCACCCGGCCCGCGTGGACGTGCTCGACGGCCTGGCCGGCGCGCTCGTCAGCGAGGCGATCGAGACGCCGCTGCCCTGGGCGAGCCGCGGCCCGCTCCAGGCGGGCGCCCATCCGGTCATCGTCGAGATGATCGCCGCGCTCAGCGGCGACCGTACCGGCCGGCTGCACCAGGACACCCCGCTGCCGCCGCTGGTCCACGCGGTCCTCGCCGTCCTCGGCGAGCCCGGCGAGGAACGCCTCGACCTCGGCGAGGAGGCCGGCCGCGAGCGCAGCCGGCTGCTGCACCGGCTGCGCGTGCTGGGCATCCCCGGCGTGCTGCGCATCTCGGGGCCGAGCCCGGCGGGCGGCACGGAGCTGACCGAGCGGTGGGAGCTGTCCGACTCCGAGGACCGCCTGCCCGCCCTCATCGAGGCCGGGGCGTACGGCGTCGATCCGCAGGAGGCGGCGGCGGCCGTACTCGCCGGGCGCGTCCCCGGCGCGGACCTGGACGAGCTGGCCGGCGTCCTGCTCGACGCGGCGCTGTGCGGCGTCGGCGAGCTGACCGGGCAGGTGCTGGACGACCTGGCGCGGGCCGTCGGCCGGGCCGCCGACCTGGGCGCGCTGGGCCGCACCCTCGCCGTCGTCCTCGCCATGTGGCGCCACGGCGAGCTGTTCGGCACCAGCGGCAGCGACCTCCTCGGCGCCGTCGTACGGGCCACGGCGGAGCGGGCGCTGTGGCTGGCCGAAGGCGTACGCGGCGGGCCCGCGCCGGCCGACCTGCGGCGGATCGAGGCCATGGCCGCCGTCCGCGACGCGCTCAGGCACGCCGGCCCGCCGCTCGGCCTGGACACCGAGGCGGCGCTCGGCGTCGCGGACCGGGTGGCCGCCTGCCGGGACGCGCCGCCCGACCTGCGGGGCGCGGCGCTGGGCCTGGCCTGGTCGCTGCGCGGCCACGCCGCCGGCGACCCCGGACGGGCGGTACGCGGCGCGTTCGTCCCCGCCACGGCGGGCGACTGGCTGGCCGGGCTGTTCGCGCTCGCCCGCGAGGAGGTCCTGCACACCGCCGGCGTGCTGGAGCTGCTGGACGAGCTGGTCGCGGCGCTGGCCGACGACGACTTCCTGGTGGCGCTGCCCGCGCTGCGCCAGGCGTTCGGCTTCTTCCCGCCCCGCGAGCGGCACCTCATCGCCACCCGGCTGACCGCGCTGCGCGGCGGCGGCGCGTCTCCTTACGACCTGATGAGACTGGACGCGGCCCCGGAGCTGGTGGCCGCCGGCATGGCGCTGGACGAGCGGGTCGACGCCGCACTGCGCAGGGAAGGACTGATCCCCCGATGACCGACCCCACGCTCGAACGCTGGCGGCTGCTGCTCGGCGAGCCGGGCGCCGCCTGCCTCGGCGGGCAGCCGCTCAGCCCGCAGGCCGCGGCCCGCGACGCCGCACTCGACTGGCTCTACGGGCGCGACGAGGACCTCCGCAGGCGCGGCGTACGCCGGCAGGGCGGCACCGGGCCGTCGTCGCTGACCACGTTCGGCTGGCTCGACGACATCGCCCGGCTCTTCCCCAAGGAGACCGTCGAGCGGCTGCAGCGCGACGCCGTCGAACGCTACGAGATCCACGACATCGTCACCGACCCCGACGTGCTGGCCCGCATCGAGCCCAACCCCGCGCTGCTCCAGGCCGTGCTGCGCACCAAGCACCTGATGAACCCGCAGGTGCTGCGGCTGGCCAGGCGGATCGTGGAGCAGGTCGTCGGGCAGCTCATGGACCGGCTCGCGACCGAGGTCCGCAGCGCGTTCACCGGCGCCAGGGCGCGCCGGGCCGGGCGGCTGCGGCGGGCCCGCGACTTCGACGTGGTCCGGACCGTACGCGGCAACCTGGGGCGCTACCAGCCGGAGACCGGCAAGCTGGTGATCGAGACGCCGCTGTTCTTCTCCCGCACCCGCCGCCACCTCCAGCCGTGGCAGGTGATCCTGCTCGTCGACCAGTCCGGGTCCATGGTCGAGTCGGTCATCCACTCGGCGGTCACCGCGGCCTGCCTGTGGGGGCTGCCCGGCGTGCGCACCCACCTCGTCGCGTTCGACACGGAGGTGGTGGACCTCACCTCCGACGTCGACGATCCCGTGGAGCTGCTGATGAAGGTCCAGCTCGGCGGCGGCACCGACATCGCGCGCGCGGCGGCGTACGGGGCCGGCCTGGTGGAGCAGCCGCGCCGGGCGATCGTCGTGCTCATCTCCGACTTCTACGAGGGCGGCGATCCGTACCGGCTCGTACGGGTCGTGCGCGGTCTGGCCGAGCAGGGCAGCAAGGTGCTGTGCCTGGCCGCGCTCGACGAGCAGGCCGACCCCGCCTACGACCGGGAGCTCGGGCAACGCCTGGCGAACGCCGGCGCGCACGTGGGCGCCATGACGCCCGGCGAGCTCGCGTCCTTCGTCGCGGAGCACGTGGGCCGATGAGGACCGACCTGCTCGCGCTCACCACCGACTCCCTGGCCGCGCTCACCAACCGCGGCCTGGTCAAACGGGCGGCCAAGGAGGCCACGCCGGAGCTGCGGCTCGACGCCGACGGCACCGTGCACGGCGGCTTCCCCGGCGGCCCCGACACGAGCCTCCCGCCGGGGGGCCTCGACGCGGGCCACTGCACCTGCGGCGCGACCGGCGTCTGCCGGCACGTGATCGCGGTGATCCTCACCTACCAGAGCCTGCATACCGCCCCTGCCTCCCCGGTGCCGGGTTCTGACGCCTCTGGTTCTACGGAGCCCGGTTCCGCGACGCTCGGCCCCGCGAAGCCCGCGTCTGTGGCGCCGAGTTCTGCTGCGCCCGGTTCCGAGGTCCCCGGTTCCGCAGCGCTCGGCTCTGCGGAGCCTGGTTCTGCGGTCCTCGGCTCAGCGGCGCCGCGTTCTGGGGCGCCTAATTGTGCGGCGCTCGGCTCAGCGGTGCTCGGTTCCACAGCGCCTGGCTCAGCGGCGCCTGGCTCAGCGGCGCCTGGCTCAGCGGCGCCTGGCTCAGCGGCGCCTGGCTCAGCGGCGCCTGGCTCAGCGGAGCCTGGTTCTGCGGCGCTTGGCTCGCCGGCCGCGCAACCGTCCGGGACGCCCGTACTGCCGGGGGAGGAACCAGCGCCCTGGTCGCCGGGACAGGTCACCGACGACGAGCTTGCCGCCAGGCTCGGTGCACGGCTGATGAGCGCCGCCCGCCGCACCGAGCGCGCCGGCTACACCGCCCGGATCCGGCGGGCGACCCCCGCTGAGCCGGTGCCGCAGGTCGAGCTGCCCACCGCGACCGTGCGCTTCCTGGTTCCCGGCGACCTCGGGTTCGTACACACCGACGCCGTCGCGGGCAGCCGTGACGACGTCATCGCCCTGGCCGTGTGGGCGTTCCGGGTCGCCGACGAACTGCACCCCGGCGTTCCCGACGTCCGGGTCGATGTAGGCGGGCAGGCCGTGGCCGGGGCGGTAGCCGGGCTGGAACGCGCCCTCACACTGGCCGGCACCGTCCTGCGCGAGGGCGCGGCGCACCTCGGCCAGGGCTTGGAGGCGACCGTCGCCGACGTTTCACGCCACCTGGAGGCCGGCGGGCTGCGCTGGCCGCTGCTGGCCGTCGGCGATCTCGCCGAGCAACTGGCCGCCTACCGCGACCGCGCCGCCCACTACCGTCCCGAACTGCTCGCCGGGCACCTTGCCGAGCTGCACGCCCGTCACCGCGCGGCGACCCGCCAGGACGCCGCCCCGCGCAGCAGCGTGCTCGGCACCACCGAGGCCGCTGAGACCCCGCTGCGCCGGGCCCGGCTGGAGGCACTCGGTTGCCGGGTCCGCGCTCTCGGCGACCGGCGGATCGCCGAGATCTACCTGGCCCACGCCGACGCCGCCATGGTGCTGGTCCTGCGCCGCCAGTGGGAGGGCGACGACGACGGGGCGGCGCTGGCCCGGCGGCGGATCGCAACGTCCACGCTGGCCGGGCTGGCCGCCGGCACCGTGGTCACCGAGTCCGCCGTACGCAGCGCCAGCCGTACGGTCAGGCTGGCCACCGGGCGCGTCTCCAGGACCGAGGTGAGCGCGTCGCGGGGCGACTGGGACGCCCTGCCGCCGTCACTGAAGGTGACGGACCTCGCGGTGCTCGGCCGCGAGCTCGACGCCCTCCCGCTCCGCCCCGTCCGGCCGCGCGTCGAGGCCGAGCTCGTCAGGGCCGTCGCCATCGCGGGGGTCGAGTCCATCGCGTACGCGCCCGGCGACCAACGGCTCGATGCCGTCGTCGCGGACCGGGCGGGCAACCTCGCCACGGTCAGCGCCACCCATGCCGCCGCCGCGCCCGGCCGGCTCGACGCGCTGGCCGCCGTACTCGCCGGGGAGGAGGGGGAGCCGCGCTTCGTCAGCGGCGTCGTCGGCAGGGCTGGGGGCGGCCGGGCAGGGGCCGGGATCGTCATCGAGCCGATCGGGCTGGCGGCCGGCGACCGCGTGATCGTCCCCGACCTGCGGCCCGCCACCGGCGGCACGCTGACGCCTACATGGGACGAGGAGCCAGAACCGCCGCTGACCGCCGCACTGACCCACGCCCGCGCGCTGCTCGCCGAGGCCGCCCACCACGGCCTGTCCCACCTGCCGCCCACCTACGACACCCGGCTCGACGCCGCCGCGCACCGGTTGACGGCGCTCGGCCTGCACCGCGTCGCGGCGGCCCTCACCGCCTTCGCCTCCGCCCGCACCACCGGCTCCGCCGAAGCGGCCGACCAAACCTGGGCCGACGCCTACCTGCGCGCGGAGATCGCCCTGGAGCTGAGCTGAACTGAGGACGTAGGACGCCAGGATTGTGACGCCGGGCCGAAGGCGTCAGGCCCGGGACAAGGCCGGGAGGCGTCGGGCCCGGGCGCCTCAGCCCGGAAAGGCCGGCAGACCCCGGACCCGAAAGGCGTCAGGCCCGGGGTGACGCCGGGAGACCTCACGACCCCGGGCGTCAGCGTTGGTCGAAGCGGGACAGTAGGTCGTCCACCGCCGCGAACCCGGCCACCACCTCGGCGGCCGGCCGTTCGCGTCGCACCAGGCCGACCGCCTGCCCCGCGTACACGTACGCGGCGTCGTAGTCGCCGTCCCGCCGTGCGGCCGCCAGTTCGGCCCGTGCCGCCTCGTCCGCGCCCAGCTCCTCCTCCCTGCCGTGCCACCGGTCGAAGAAGGCGTTGCGCAGGGCCCGCCCTCCGTACTCGGGCGGCCAGGCCAGGCGCTGGGCCACGTCGAAGACCCGCCCGTACGCGGTGCCGGTCTCGGCGGCGGCCAGCACCCGCGCCCGCGCCGGCCCGGCGAGGGTCGTCTCGGCGCAGCCGAGGAACGCCGTCCCCGCCCACCCGCCTTCGGCGCCCGCCGCGAGTACGGCGGCCAGGCCGCGCGCCGTGGCGATGCCGCCGGCCGCGAGCACCGGGACGTTCACCGCGTCCAGGACGCTCTGCAGCAACGGCAGCGTCGCCACCTCGTCGCGCCCGTGCCCGCCGCCCTCGCCGCCGCGCGCCACGACGACGTCCACGCCGGCCCGCTCGGCGGCCAGCGCCTCCTCGGTGGTGCCCGCCTGGACGGCGACGGTGATGCCCGCGCCGCGCAGCGGCTCCACGTACGGGCCGAAGTCGCCGTAGCTGACGGAGACGAGCGCGGGACGGGCGGCGAGCACCGCGTCGAGCTGCTCCGGACTGTCCGGCAGCGCCCACGCCATCAGCCCGACCCCGTACGGCCGCCCGCTCCCGGCGGCGACGGCGGCCTGCTCGGCCACCCACGAGCCCGGCGCGTTCGCCGGCACCCCGAACATGCCGAGCGCGCCCGCCGCGGACACGGCCGCCGCGAGCCTCCCGTCGCTCACTCCCGCCATCGGCGCCCCCACCAGCGGCACGTCCAGCCCGAACCGATCGGTCAACCACGTACGCGGCATCGCTCTGCTCCTTCGTCTCACCCGGCAGCGACGGAAACTGTCGTACCCGCCTGCGACACTTCCGGCATGCTGAACGTGGATGAGCTGAGGCCGCTGCTGCGCGCCGCCTGGGGGCCGGACACCTGCGATCCCGCGAGCCTCGACGAGTGGCGGCCGGACAACCCGGCGAGGGGCCAGTGCGGGACGACGGCGCTGGTGGTGCAGGACCTGCTCGGCGGCGACCTCATCCTCGGCGAGGTCCACGTCGACGGGGCCAGAACCTCCTACCACTACTGGAACCGGCTGCCCGACGGCACCGAGACCGACCTCACGGCCGAGCAGTTCGGCCCCGACGAGGTCGTCTCCGGCGGCACCGTCCAGCAGCGGCCGCCGGAGGGTCCACGGCGCTGCCGCGAGCAGTACACGCTGCTGCGGCAGCGGGTGCTGGCCGCCCTGCCCTAAGGGGCCGTGGGGAGTCCTGGGGGCCTTGAGGGTGAGGGAGCCGTCGGGGCCCTGAGGGGCCCTGAGGGTGAGGGGGCCGTCGGGGCCTGAGGGGCCGCGAGGGGGCAATGAGGGCCGAGCCGCTACGGTCGCGACCAGGGCACGAGAAGGTCGCTCACGGCCGACAGGATCGCCCGGGTGAACGGCGACACGCTCGCCGGCCCGTGGAAGGGCCGCGTCCCGCCCCCGGTCACCCCCTCCAGCGTGCCCAGATCGGCCCCGGGATGGCAGGCGACGTCCGGCCCCGGCAGGTCGGCCAGCAGAAACTCGCCGTCGTCGCAAGCGGCCTGCGCCGCATGCGCGGCGCGCCGCACCCAGCGCGCCCGCCCGTCCCGGTCGAGCCGGTAGACGCCGGAGCCCTGCCCGCCCGCCATCCGCGCGGGCGGGCCCTCCGCCAGGCGCAGCCGCACCGCGAACGGCCCGCCGGGCTGGGTGGCGCGCAGCAGCGTGAGCTGGTTGAACTCCGCCGCGTCGCCGAGCCAGCCCACCGGCCGGCCGAGCATCACCGCGAGCTGCCCCAGCACGAACGGCGGCAGCCCCACCGCCTGCTGGTTGGCCGCCTCCACCTCGTCGCGCCGCTGCCGCCGCCACCGCAGCGCGGTCAGGTAGATCCGCTCGTCCGGCGTGAGGAGCGCGTCCAGGCCGAACATCCCGGCGGCCCCGTACCTGCGCCAGGCCCAGAGCGCCACCCGTTCGGCGCACTCGATGAGCAGCGCGGCGGCGGGCGCGGGCCAGGGCCGCGACCAGTCGGCCCCGGCGGCGCTCACTGGGCCGGCGGACCGCTCGGCAACGCCGGTCGTCAGGTGCGCGGGCCGGTCGGCGTACACCCGGACGCCGCCCCTGTCGTCCGGGACGCTGAGCACGGTGATCGCGACCGGCCAGCCGTCCACGTACGCGGCCACCCGGTACGGCCCGAGCAGCCGCGCCGCGCGGCCCATGTCATCCTCCCCGGACACGACCACCGTGCCGCTCCCGCCGGGCCCGCCCGCCTGCACCACCACCCGCTCGGTCCCGACCGCGCGGCGCAGCTCGGCCGGCGACGGCAGCCGGTCCACGTGCACGCTGCGGACCCGCGACACGGTCGGCACCCCGGCGGCGCGCAGGAGGTCGTCGAGGAGCGGCTTGGACTCCAGCGTGACCCGTACGCCGGGATCGATCGAGGCGGCCGTGCTGCCGGGACCGGTCAGCTCGTCCAGCCGGACGTCCGCGCCGCCGGTGACGACGACCGGCGGGCGGTCCAGCTTGAGCAGGTGCCTGGCGGCCTCGTGGCGCACTCGGCGCGGCCAGCCGTGGCGCTCGGCCACGGAGCGGACGCGGGTGCGGTCCTCGGCGGCGACGACCAGGTCCGCCAGGGCGGGGTCCCAGGCCGCGTAGCAGCCGATGGCGAGCGCGGGCCGCAGCGCCGCCACGGCGGACGGGCCGGTGTAGCCGGTGCGCAGCGCGCTGGTGCACCGGTCTACGACGACCAGCGGCCGGCCGCCCAGGACCTCCTCCCGCACGGCCTCCGCGTCCCACCGCGCCGCCCAGGGGTCTTCGTCCGGACGTCTGTCCCGCACCACGCCGGGGTCGCGGTCCCTGTCGACGACCGCGCCGGTGTGACGGGACGATCGTTTCTCCGGCTCTCCGTACATGTCGCCGCCCCCGCCATAAATCGTCCTTCGGAATGCTGTGTCACGTTCCGCACTATTGACGGTGCTCTGCGTGGAGCGCAGAGTCGAGGGCACCAGGATGTGAAGCGATGTGAAGCCGCGATGCCGCCCCGCCGCACCCACCCCGTCGCCAACCGGGCCCTGGCCGCGCTGATCGAGCAGGCCGCCTGGACCCACGCCGCGCTCGCCCGCCACGTCAACGCGGCCGCCGCCGCGAACGGCGACCCCCTTCACTACGACCGCTCGGCCGTCGGGCACTGGCTGACCGGCACCGTCCCGCGCCCGGAGGGGGTGGTCGCGGTGCTGGAGGCGTTCCGGCGGCGGCTGGGCCGTCCCGACCTCGCCGCGGCGCACCTCGGCTGGCCGGACCCCGGCGCCGCGCCGCCCGACGACCCCTGGCACGGCGATCCGGTGGCCCGCCTGGCCACGCTGGGGGAGGACGACCTGCTGAACCGGCGCGCGGTGCTCACGGCGGGCACGTTCACGCTGGCCGCGCTCTCGAGCCTGGCCGCGGGGACGCGCGTCCCGGCCGCCGCGAAGGTCGCCGCCGGGGTGGCCGCGCGGATCACGTCCGGCGGACGGGCTCCGGCCAGGGCGGGCGCGGCCGACGTCACCAGGATCCGCGCCGCGACCGCCGGCTTCGCCGACCTCGACGACCAGTACGGCGGCGGCCACGCCCGCGCCGCCGTGGCCGCCTACCTCGCGCGGGAGGTCACGCCGCTGCTGCACGGCACGACCGGCCGCCGCCGCCCCGACCTGTTCGGGGCGGCGGGCGAGCTGAGCTATCTGGCCGCGTACATGGCGATGGACGCGGGCGCGAACGCCCTGGCCCAGCGCTACTACATCAGCGCCGTCCGGCTCGCCGACGAGGCCGGCGACCTGGTGTCACGCGCGACCGCCCTGCGGAGCATGGCCGTGCAGGCCGCCGAGCTGGGCCACGACGAGGAGGCGCTGGCCCTGGCCGAGGCGGCCGCCTCCGCGCTCGGCGGCCACGGCCCGCCGCGTACGCAGGCCTGGGTCACCGGCATGCGCGCCGAGGCGCACGCCGCCGCCGGCACCCGCCACGACGCGCTGAGCCTGCTGCATCGTACGGAGACGCAGCTCGAACGCGCCGACTCCCGCCCCGAGTCGGAGTGGACCGGCAACTACCGGCGCGAGTCGCTGGAGCACCAGATCGGGCTGACCCTGACCAGGCTCGGCGACCACGCGGGGGCGGCCCGCCACTTCGCCGCCTCCATGGACGCCCGCCGCCCGGTCGAGCGGCGCACCCGCACCCTCATCGGGCTGCGCGCGGCGCACGCGTTCCTGCGCGCCGGGGACGTCGAGCGGGCCGCGGTGACCGTGCTCGGGCTGAGCGAGGACGTCCGGCTGGTGGCCTCCGCCCGCGTCCGGGGCGAGCTGCGCGCGCTGCGGACGGCCTGGCAGCCGTACCGCAAGAGTGCCCTCGTCGCGGAGGCCGACCGGGCGGTGCGCGGCGCGTGAAGGACCGCGCGCCGGCTAGACGTCGCGGGTCCAGAGGGTCAGCAGCTCCTCGGCCGCGGCGGTGCGCGGCGTGACGCTCTTCTCCTCGTGGTCCACCTCGATCTCGACGGGACGCAGGTCGGGGACGAGCCCGCTGCCGAGCGCCTGCTCCTCGGGCAGGTCCTCGTGCGGGCCGGGCCGCCACCAGTAGACCTGCGGGGTGAGCGGGTGCTCGCCCTGCTCGACATGCGTACGGCTGAGCGTCTGCATCGTCTCCATCGCCGCGACCAGGTGCACGTCGCCGATGGCGTGCACCAGCACGTACTCCGGGACGGGGAACGACACCAGGGCCCCCAGCCCCACGTGCGGCAGATGCCGGTCGAGCACGTGCGCGTGGGCGCCGATGTAGCGGTGGGTCTGCCCGATGTGCATGATGGGCACGCCCCAGAGCTGATGGGTCTCGACGTAGTGCGGCTCCCGGTGGATGGAGGCGCGCAGCGCGGCGCCGAACACCTCGTTCTCGGTGCGGTGGCCGAGGTCGGAGCGGTTGAGCGGCACGATGGAGTCGGGCAGGTCCATGACCACCGTCTCGACCAGGCCCGGCGCGAGCGGGCGGGTGGTCAGGGCGGCGAGCAGGCCGGGTGGGTCGGCCAGCGCCTGCTCGGTGTAGAGGCGGATCCGCAGGGAGTCCTCGGCCAGCAGCCGTTCGATGTCGACCGCGGACGCCTGGGCGACGGCCTGGGCCCGGCTGTGGTGGCGGCGCACCCCCTGCACGAAGCCGCGGGCGAACTCGGCGGCGAACCCGGGGATCTCGGACGGCGGCAGGAGGCCCGCGTGCTCGGTGTAGGTCGTCACGTCGGCGGGGACGTCGCCGATCTCCGGCACGCTCAGGCTGACGGTCGTCGGGCCGGTGAACCTGGCCTCGACGTTCTCGCCCGCGAAGGCGCTGATCAGAGCGTGGACGGCGACGTCCTGGACCATCGTTCGTTCTCCTTGAGCCGGTGGGCGAGCCCTCCGATCGTAGAGGCGGGCGGCCGTCAGCGGGTCGAGGTCCGCGGCCAGGACGCCACGTCCGCCGCGATGACCAGCGGATGGTCCTCCGGCGTGTGGTGCCCGGCCACCTCGTCGTGCTCGCGCACCTCCAGCGAGGCCATGGTGGCGACGCACCACTTGACCGTCTCGGGCGTCCACATCGAGCCCGGGCCGGGCCGGAAGCCGATCAGCAGCTTCGGCACCTCCGGGCTGCCGGCCGCCCACCGCCCGAACGCCTCCATCCTCGCCACCACGTCCGCGGGCTCGCCGCCGAGCGGCATCGAGCGCGGCCACCGCAGCAGCGGCAGCCGGCTCTCCCTCGTCGGGTACGGCCGCAGGTAGACCTCCAGGTCCTCCTCGGCCGGCGGAGTGGCCATGGTGGCGGGCAGGCCGCGCAGGAAGGCGTTGTCGTCGAGGATCATGGACTCGCCCACGCCCTCGGTCCTGATCGCCCGGAACAGCTCCCGGCCGCCCTCCGGGAACTCCTCCCAGCTCATGGGCTTGATCACGGCCTCGGTGAAAGCGATGCCGCGCACCCGTCCGGGATGGCGGGCGGCCCAGTCGAAGGCCAGCGCGCCGCCCCAGTCGTGGCCCACGAGCAGCACGTCGTCGAGCTCCAGGGCGTCGAACCAGGCGTCGAGGTAGCGGGCGTGGTCGGCGAAGGTGTAGTCGATGGGCGGCTTGCCGGACTCGCCCATGCCGATGAGGTCGGGGGCCAAGCGGCGGCCGGGCCCGGCGGCGGGCATGACGTGCCGCCACAGGTGGGAGCTGGTGGGGTTGCCGTGCAGGAAGACGGTCGGCGCGCCGGAGCCCAGCTCGCGGTAGGCCATGGTGGAGTCGAGGACGTTCAGTACGGGCATGAGCGGATCCGTTCAGGTGTGAAGGGTCATGAGGTCGCGGTCAGCGGAAGGCCGCGATGTTGCGGGCGGCCCAGTCGCCGAACGTGCGCGGCGCCCGCCCGAGCACCCGCTCGACGTCCGGGCTGACCCGCCGTTCCGCCTCGACCGGGTTCCCGAGGATGGCGAGGGTCGCCTCGACGACCGGCTCCGGCATGAACGTGAGCATCCCCGCCCGCGCCTCCTCCGGGCTCTGCTCGGTGAAGCGCACCTCCGTCCCCAGCGCCGCCCCGATGGCCGCGGCGCGTTCGCGCGGGCTGGTCGCCCGGGGCCCGGTCAGCTCGTACGTGCGCCCCTCGTGCCCGTCCTCCCGCAGCGTCACGGCCGCCACCTCGGCGAGGTCGGCGGGATCGACGGCGGGCAGCGCGACGTCGCCGAAGGGCGCGGCGACCGTCCGATGGGCCCGGACGGTCCCGGCCCAGGCCAGGGCGTTGGAGGCGAACCCGCCGGGCCGCAGGATCGTCCACGCGAGACCGGACTCCCGTACGGCGTGTTCGAAGTCCGCCGCGTGGGCGTAGGCGTGCGGCCTGGTCCCCGCCCCCTGCGACGACAGCAGCACCACCCGCCGGACCCCGCCGGCCGCCGCCGCGTCCAGCACCGCCCGTGGCTCCTGGCCCGCGACCAGCAGGAACAGGGCGCGGGCGCCCGTGAAGGCGTCCTTCAGCCCGGCGGGCTCGCCCAGGTCGCCCCGGTGATGCCGGACGCCGGCGAGGGACGTCCCGGCGTTGCGTGACACCGCCGTCACCTGCTCACCCGCCGCCGTCAGCAGCCGTACGAGCTCGCCGCCCACGTTGCCGGTCGCCCCTGTCACCACGATCATCGCTTCCTCCGTCAGAAGTTAGTTAGCTGACTGACTGAATCGGAGCGAAACCATAGCGGACGGCCGGAGCGGTTGTCTATAGTGAGTGAGGTGACTGACTCAATCAGGGCGGGCAAGCGCGAGCGGCTCGCCGCGGCCGCCGCCCGGGTCCTGCACGAGCAGGGCGTCGAGAAGACCACGCTCGCCGACATCGCCCGCGCGGCCGACGTCCCGGTCGGCAACGTCTACTACTACTTCAAGACCAAGGACCAGCTCATCGGGGCCGCCATCGACACCCACGGCCGCGAGCTGGAGACCCTGACCGCCCGGCTCGACGGGCTCCCCGACCCCCGGGACCGGCTCAAGGCCCTCGTCGGCGGCTGGGTCGGGCAGAGCGAGCTCACCGCCCGCTTCGGCTGCCCCACCGGCACCCTCGCCTCCGAGCTGGACAAACGCGACGACGGCCTCGACCGGGCCATCGCCGCCGTCATGGGGGCGCTGCTCGACTGGATGGAACGGCAGTTCGCCGCCATGGGGCGGGACGACGCGCGCGAGCTCGCGGTCGCCCTGCTGGCCGCGTACCAGGGGGTGTCGCTGCTGACCAACACCTTCCGCGACCCCGCTCTCATGCGGGCGGAAGGGCGCCGGCTGGAGCGCTGGATCGACTCCCTCGCCTGAAGGGCGGCCGGCGGGCCCAGGTCGCCCACCGCCACGCCCACTCCAGCGGCCCCTGACGGAACCACCGCAGCCACAAGGTCGACCAGACCCACTGCGAAACGAGGACGCCGCCCGCGATCGACAGCACCGTCGCCGTGGACCAGCCGTCCGGCGAGCCGCCTGCCAGGCGGGCGGTCAGCAGGACCAGCACGGTGGCCGTCAGGTAGTTGGTCAACGCCATCCGCCCGAGCGGGGCGAACACGGCCCGCAGGACCGCCCGCAGCGGGGTGCGCAGCAGCACGAGCACGGCGCAGACGTACGCGCCCGCGGTCAGCAGCCCGGCGGCCCCCATCGCCCGCGGGTCGCCCGTGCCGTTCTGCAGCCAGGCCAGCGGCGCCGCCGCGGCCGAGAAGGCCAGGCACAGCAGGACCGGCACGCGGGTGGAGTCCTCGATCCGCGCGGTCACGCCGTACCTGGTGAGCGCCGAGCCCAGCAGGAACAGCCCCGGCACCAGCCCGAACGTCCCCGCCCCCGTCGCGAGCGCGGCCACGACGACCACGCCCGCCAGCCAGGCCACCGCCCGGCGCGGCAACCAGGAGGAGGGCAGCAGCACCACGAGGCCGGTGACCGCGTACACGGTCAGGATGTCGCCGTACCACAGCAGGAACATGTGAGCCAGGCCCAGCGCGAGCAGCGCCAGGAGCCGGCGCAGCAGGAGCAGCCGCGGCCGTCCCACCCGCCGCCCGGCGGACTCCAGCAGCAGGGAGAAGCCCACGCCGAACAGCAACGAGAAGATCGGGAAGAACCGCTGGTGTACCAGCAGCCCCAGCCAGGCGTCACCGGCGTCGCCGCCGCCGGTCCGCACGGCCAGGGCGTCGCCGGCGTGCGCGATGGGCTGGACGTTGGCCACCAGGATCCCGCAGAGCGCGAGACCGCGGATCACGTCGAGCGCCACGATCCTGGGGCGCGCGTCCCGTGTCGTCAGATGTTCTTGTGACATGGCCCCACATCCTCGGGACCGCGCGGAAGCGGCGGTACGGGCCGGAAGCAGGGTTCGCGGGCGGCGGGAGTCATACTTTCGGCCGGTACGGCGGGAAGGGCGCGGCTTCTAACCTGAGCGGCGTGACTGACCGGGACCAGCCGGCCGCGCGGCATTGGACGCCCGGCGACCGAGCGTTCGCTGTGAGCGCCGCCGTGGCGGACCTCGGGCTCGGCGTGATCCTCGCCGGTCTGCAGGCGTTCTGGGCGTACAGCGTGGCGACCTCCTGGGGGCCCGGCTACGTGCCGTTCGGGTGCGTGGCGGGGGCGGTCGTGTCCGCGATCGCGCTGGCGCGGCGCCGGGGGAGGGTGCTCGCGGCGGTCGCGGGACAGCTCGTGGCGCTGTCGGCCGCGCTGGTGTCCCGCCTCGCCGGGCTGCCCGCCGAGCCGGGGCCCGCCGCGGCGCTGGCGCTGGCCGTGCTCACCGCCTCGGCCGTACGGACCCTCGCGCCCCGCGCCGCCTGCGCCGTCGCCCTGGGCGGGCCGGCCGTGGTCGCCGTGACCGTCCTGCGGCCCGCCACCGGGCTCCCGCCCGTGACCGCGCTGAACGCCGGGGCGTGGCTGGCCGGGCTGGCGGCCGGGCTCGGCGCGCGTGCGCTGGCCGCCCGCCGCGCGGCCATGGCCGAGGCCGTACGCCGCCACGAACGCCTCCAGCTCGCCCGCGAGCTGCACGACGTCGTCGCGCACCACGTCACCGGCATCGTCCTGCAGTCGCAGGCCGCCCAGGTGCTGGCCCGCCGCCGGCCGGAACGCGTCGGCGGCGCCCTGACCGGCATCGAGACCGCCGGCGCCGACGCCCTGGCCGCCATGCGCCGCCTCGTCGGCCTGCTCCGCGACGCGGCCCCGCCCGCGCCGCCCCCGGAGACCCTCGCCGGCCTCGCCGCCCGCTTCGACGGCCCGCCCGTCCACCTGCGCCTGCCCGCGCACGACGAGGACGAAGCCGCCTGGCCGCCGGAGATCGCCGGCACCGTCTACCGCGTCGTCCGCGAAGCCCTGACGAACGTCTCCCGCCACGCCCGCGCCGCCCGCTCGGTCCACGTCACCGTCGCCCGCGAGCCCGGCACGCTCACCGTCGAGATCACCGACGACGCCCCGCCCGCCCCCGCCCGCCGCCGGCGCGCCGCCACGGGCTACGGCCTGCTCGGCATGCGCGAACGCGTGACGGCGCTCGGCGGCACTCTGCACGCCGGCCCGCGGCCCGGCGCGCCGGGCTGGTCCGTGCGCGCCGCCCTCCCGCTGCCCCCGCCCACCGGATCGGAGCCGCCATGAGCATCAGCGTCCTGCTCGCCGACGACCAGGCGCTCGTCCGGGCCAGCCTGCGGGTCATCCTGGAGGACCAGCCCGACATCCGCGTCGTCGCCGAGGCCGCGGACGGCGACCGGGCCATCGCGCTGGCCCGGCGGCTGCGTCCGGACGTGTGCCTGGTCGACGTCCAGATGCCCGGCGCGAACGGCATCGAGGTGACCCGCGCGCTCGCCGGGCCGGGCGTCCCTTCCCCGCTGCGGGTGGTCGTCGTCACGACGTTCGGCCTGGACGAGTACGTCCACGGCGCGCTCCGCGGCGGGGCCGTCGGCTTCGTGCTCAAGGACGCAGGACCGGCCCTGCTGGTGGAGGCGGTACGGGCGGCCAGCGCGGGAGACGCCCTGATCTCCCCGTCGCTCACCCTGCGCCTGCTCCGCCACGTCACGGCCGCCGGTCAGGCGCCGGGCGACCGGCGTCCGGCGTCGCCGCTGTCGGAGCGCGAGGCGGAGGTGGCCCGTGCGGTCGCGCGGGGGCGTACGAACCCGGAGATCGCCGCCGAGCTCTTCATCTCCCTCAGCACCGTGAAGGGACACATCTCCGCCATCCAGGCGAAGCTCGGCGTACGCAACCGCGTGGGCATCGCCTCCTGGGCCTACGAGACCCGCCTGACGGACGCCCCGTGACGGGGGCCGCGGCTCAGCCGGTCACCTGGCGGAACACCACGGTCGCGCGGTAGCCGTCGTCCGCCTTCTCCACGTCGGCGCTGAGAACGGTGACGCCCGTGTGCTCGGCCCGCCCGCCGTAGAACAGGCGGGCCTCGTCGAGCGCGCGGGCGCGCAGGTCGGCCGGGGTCCGGCCGACGACGGTCACGCGCAGGTCCATGGAGAACGTGCTGTCGTCGTCGCCGAACCAGACATGCGTCCCTAACGGCGGCATGCTCATACGACCGTCCCTCCCGTGGGATTCGCCCGGAATCGCATCTCCCTTCCCGCCGCACGCCCCGGATAACGTTCCCGGCCGCGCTTGACAAGATCCACAGAAGGCGCGTGTAATGGCCGTCGCGTCGCGTGACGCCGGCCGGGGTGTACGGCGGCGGCATGGAGGCGCCCGATCAAAGGGGATGACGCCGTGAACACTCACACGTTCGGTCGTGCCTGACCACCGGATCCCCGCGCGTCATCCCATGCCACGGACGGTGTAGTCGGCCCGTCCCGCTCGCTCTGACGGCATGCCGTGCGGGTTCTCCCATGCCCGCCGACTTCGCACACATCTGAGCACGGAGTGACGAACACGCATGCCCATGGACTTCAACCAGCAGATCATCGACGAGTTCCGCGCCAACGGCGGCCGGGTCGGCGGCCCCTTCGAGGGTGCCAGGCTGCTCCTGCTGACCACCACCGGCGCCCGTAGCGGCGCGCCGCACACCGTACCGGTCGGGTGCCTGCCCGACGGCGACCGCGTCCTCGTCATCGCCTCGGCGGGCGGCTCGCCCCGCCACCCGGCCTGGTACCACAACCTGCGCGCCGACCCTCGCGTCACCGTCGAGGACGGCACGTTCACCTACCAGGCCGAGGCGGTCGTGCTCACGGGCGAGGAACGCGACCGGCTGTTCGCCCGCGCCGTCGAGCAGAGCCCGGGCTGGGCCGACTACGAGACGAAGTCCGGGCGCGTCCTGCCGGTGGTCGCGCTCGTCGCCGCCGATCCCGGCCCGCCCGCCGGCCCGATGGGCGACGGGCTCAAGCGCCTGCACGACGCTTTCCGGCGGGAGCTGGCCCTCATCCGCGCCGAGGTCGCCGCCTCGGGCCCGCGCGTGGCCGCCCAGCTCAAGGTCAACTGCCTGACCCTCTGCCAGGGGCTGCACGTGCACCACGCGCGCGAGGACGACTTCATGTTCCCCGGGCTGGAGGGACGCCATCCGGAGCTGGGGCCGGCGCTGGAGCGGCTGCGGGCCGAGCACGCCGTCGTGGCGCGGCTGCTGGAGGAACTGCGTACGCTGCTCGCGGCCGACGACGTCGCCCCGGACGCGCTGCTGGCCGAGGTGGAGCGGCTGACGGCGGAGCTGGAGGCGCATCTCGACCACGAGGAGGAGCAGCTCGTCCCGCTGCTCAACGCCCTGTAGTCCTCTTCCGCCGCTTCTCCCGGATGTGGGATAACATCCCGGATATGAGAAGCGCGGAGGAGCTGGACGCCCGGCTCGCGGGCCGGCTGGCGGAGCTGCGCGTCGAGCGCGGCTGGTCGCTCGACGAGCTGGCCGCCCGCGCCGGCGTCAGCCGTTCCACCCTGTCCAGGCTCGAACGCGCGGAGATCAGCCCCACCGCCGCCCTGCTCAACAAGCTCTGCGCCGTCTACGAGCGGACCCTGTCGCGGCTGCTGGCCGAGGTCGAGACGGAGCCGCCGCTGCTGGTGCGCGCGGCGGAGCAGCGGGTGTGGCGCGACGAGGAGTCCGGCTTCGCCCGCCGGTCGGTCTCGCCGCCGCACCCGGGGCTGCGCGGCGAGGTCGTGGAGGGGACGCTGCGGCCCGGCGCGGACATCGCGTACGACGTGCCGCCCGTCCCCGGCCTGGAGCAGCACATCTGGGTGCTGGAAGGCACGGTCGAGATCACCGCGAACGGCCGCACGCACGCCCTCGACGCCGGCGACTGCCTGCGCTTCCTGCTGTGGGGCGCCTCCCGTTTCCACTGCCCGGGCCCCGGCCCGGCCCGCTACGTCATCATCGTCGTCCTGCCCTGACCCCCCACTGCTGGAAGGACCTCGCGCATGTACGCCATCGACCTGCTGCCGGCCGAGGAGTTCGACGCCGCGCTCAAGGATCTGGCCGTTCTGCTCGCCGACGCCGTGGACGACGGCGCGTCCGTCGGCTTCCTGTCGCCGTTCAGCCTGGAGGAGGCCGCGACCTGGTGGCGGGCCCAGGCCCCGGCCGTGGCCGCGGGCACCCTGCGGGTCTGGGTCGCCCGTGACGACTCCGGCGTCGCCGGCACGATCGGCCTCGCCCTGGCCACCAAGCCCAACTCCCGCTACCGTGGCGAGATCATCAAGCTCATGGTCCACCGCGACGCCCGGGGCCGCGGCCTGTCCCGCGCGCTGCTCGCCACCGCCGAGCGGGCCGCGCTCGCCGCCGGCGTCCACCTGCTGATGCTCGACACCGAGACCGGCAGCACCGCCGAGCACGTCTACCTCACCGGCGGCTGGACCCGCTACGGCATCGTCCCCGGCTACGCCGCCTCCCCGGACGGCACGCCGGCCGCCTGCAGCTTCTTCTACAAGGACCTCCGGTGATCACTGTGCCGACGCGCAGATGCCTCGGACTTCTGCTGTCCGTCCTGACGATCTGCGGCTGTTCCGCCGCGCCGGCCGCGTCGCCGACGCCGGTTCGCCCGTCCGTGACGGCGCGGCGGTTGGTCGACCTGACAGTGAGCAAGGTCCTGATTCGCGCTCCGGCTGACGCGGCATGGTCCGTGCTCATCGCCAGAGTGTGAAGACCCCTCAACCTGTCCACCGGCTGCCGGAGGGTATCGTTCGATCGCAGATGAACGGCCGGATTGTTGTGGGAACCCTCCATGACCGAAGCATGCCGTTCTGGTGTGAGATCGACTTCATGAAGAATGCAGGCAAGTGGCGACGGTTCCCCACCGGAGACCTGGCGAGGGTGGCGGTGTTCGCCGCGCTCATCGCCGTGCTCGGGCTGCCGGGCTCGGTCAACGTCTTCGGCAACCTGGTCCCGATCACGCTCCAGACCCTGGGCGTGATGCTGGCCGGGGTGATCCTCGGCGCGTGGCGGGGCGCGCTGGCCGTCGCCGTCCTGCTGGTGCTGGTGGCGGCCGGGCTGCCGCTGCTGGCGGGCGGGCGCGGCGGGCTGGGCGCGTTCATCGGGCCCTCCGCCGGGTTCCTCATCGGCTGGCTGCCGGGCGCGGCCGTGACGGGCTGGCTCACCGAGCGGGCCGGCCGCAGCCCGAGCCTGCTCCAGCTCGTCGTGGCCTGCCTGGTCGGCGGCATCGGCGTGATCTACCTGTTCGGCATCCCCGTGCAGGCGCTGGTCACGGGCGCGTCGCTGCCGGCCGCCGCGGCGCTCAGCGCCGCCTTCCTGCCTGGCGACGTCATCAAGGCGGTGCTGGCCTCGGTCGTGGCGCGGGGCGTCCAGCGGGCCTATCCGGACGCGGTGCCCGCCGTGCACCGCGAACGGCTCCGCTCGGGCTGGGGGCGTTGAGCGGTTCATGCCGGTAGCAGCACACGTCCTGCGGCACGCCGCCGCCCGCCCCGGCGCCGTCGCGCTCCGCGGACCGGGCCGCGAGCTCACCTACGCCGGGCTGGCCGGCGACGTCCACGGCGCCGCGCGGCGGCTGCGCGGCCGGGGCGTACGTCCCGGCTCGCTCGTCGCGATCGGGCTCGCCGACCCGGTCGCGCTGCTGACCGCCGTGCTGGCGGCCGACCTCGCCGGGGCCACCCCGCTCGTCGGCGACCCGGCCTGGGACCGGCCGCGCTGGGCGCGCATGCTCGCCGCCGCGCCCCCGGACCTGCTGGTCGACGAGCCGCTGCCGGCCGCGCCCGGCCCCGCGATCGTCCCCGCTCCCGCGCCCGGCGACCTCGCCTGGGCCTGCTTCACCTCCGGCAGCACCGGCCGCCCCCGCGCGATCGTGCGCACCCGCGCCTCCTGGGCGGGGTCGTTCCCGCACCTGGCGGACCTGGCCGGGATGAGCGCCGACGACGTGGTGCTGGTGCCGGGACCGCTGTGGTCCTCCCTGTACGCCTTCGCCGCCGTGCACGCCCTCGCCATCGGCGCGACCGCGCTCGTCCCCGGCCGCCGGCCGACGGGCCGCGGCCCCGAGAGCCTGGCCGCGCACCTGGACCTGGCCACGGTCGTGCACCTGGTGCCGCACCTGCTGCCCACCGTGCTGGCCGCCCCCGGATCGGTACGCGCCGCCGTGGCGGGCGGGGCCGCGCTCGCCCCCGGCGTACGAACGGCCGCCGAACGGGCCGGCATCCGGGTGGTGGCCTACTACGGGGCGAGCGAGCTGTCGTTCGTCGCCGCCGACGCCGACGGGGCGGGGCTGCGCCCGTTCCCCGAGACCGAGATCGAGGTCCGGCCCGGCGCCGGCGGGCTGGGGGAGGTGTGGGCGCGCTCGCCCTGGCTGGCCGAAGGCTACCTGGGCGGCGCGAGCGGGCCGCTCCGCCGCGACGGCGACGGCTGGATTACCGTCGGCGACGTCGCCCGCCCCTACCGGCCGGGGGAGCCGCTGCGGCTGCGCGGGCGCGGCGACGGCGCGATCCAGACCGGCGGGGCCACCGTCGTGCCCGAGGACGTCGAGGAGGTGCTGCGCAAGGTGCCCGGCGTCGGCGACATCGTGGTGATCGGCTCGCCGCACCCGTCCCTGGGCTCGGTGGTGACCGCGGTCGTCGAGGGCGACGGCGGCGCGCCGCCGCCCCGGGCGCTGCTGGAGGCGGTGGCCCGGAGCGGGCTGGACGCGGCGCAGCGGCCCCGCCGCTGGTACGCGGTGCCCAGCCTGCCCCGCACCGGCGCGGGCAAGCCGGCCCGCGCGCTGGTCGCGTCCCGCCTGGCCGGCGGCGACCCCGGCATCAGGCGGCTGACGTGACCGGCTCCGGCATCAGGGCGGCCGATCCCGCCGCGCCCGTCGTCGTGGCGGCCCGCCGCACGCCCATCGGCACGGCCGGGCACGCCTACAAGGACCTCGCCGTCGAGCTGCTGGCCGCCCCGGTCGTCGCCTTCGTGGCCCGCGACGCCCGCCTCGACGGGACCCCCGTGGACGACGTCGTGCTCGGCAACTGCATGGGCCCCGGCGGCAACGTGGCCAGGGTCGCGGCGCTGGCGGCCGGGCTGGGGAACGAGGTGCCCGGCCTCACCGTGGACCGGCAGTGCGGCAGCGGGCTGGCCGCGATCCTGGTGGCGGCGCAGGCCGTACGGGCGGGGGAGGCGGAGCTGGTGATCGCGGGCGGGGCCGAGAGCGCCTCGACCGCGCCGCTGCGTACCCGCAGGGGGGAGAGCGAGCCCTACGCGCGGGCGCCGTTCGCGCCGGACGGCCACCCGGACCCCGACATGGGACCCGCCGCCGAGGCGCTGGCCGCGGCGCGCGGCATCACCCGCGCCCGCCAGGACGCCTACGCCGCCCGCAGCCACGCGGCCGCGCTCGCCGCCCGCGACTCGGGCGCGTTCACCGAGGAGATCGTCCCGGTCGGCGGCCGGCACGACGACCAGCGCCCGCGCCCGCTGCGCGTGGCGTCCCTGGCCCGTCTTCCGGCCGCTTTCACCACGCCCCCGTCAGCGGGATCGGTGACGGCCGGCAACTCCTCCCCGATCAGCGACGGCGCGGCGGCCGTCGCCGTCGTGCCGGAACGGCTGCGCGCCGGCCGGCCCGGGCTGCGGCTGGTCGCCGGGGCCGTGACCGGCTGCGATCCCGCGCTGCCCGGCTGGGGCCCGGTCCCCGCCGTACGGCGCGTGCTGGCGCGTGCCGGGATCGGCATCGAAGAGGTCGCGGCCGTGGAGCTCGTGGAGGCGTTCGCCGCCCAGGTGCTGGCCGTCACCGACGCCCTCGGGCTCGACCCGCTCGGCGCCGACGCCGGCCGCGTCTGCCCGGGCGGCGGCGCGCTCGCGCTCGGCCACCCCTGGGGAGCGACCGGCGCGGTCGTGGTGACCCGGCTGTTCACCCGGCTGGTACGCGGCGGAGCCCCGCCCGGCACGCTGGGCCTGGCCGCGGCGGCCGTCGGCGGCGGCATGGGCGTGGCGGCCCTGTTCGAGGTGGTGTGAAGTGGGGGGAACGTGATCGAGTTCGCGGACGTGCGGGTCCGGCTCGGCGAGCGGGACGTGCTGCGCGGCGTCACCGCCTCGCTCGGCGAGCGGCGGATCGGCGTGGTCGGGGCCAACGGCTCCGGCAAGAGCACGCTCGCGCGCCTGATCAACGGCCTGGCGCTGCCCACGTCCGGCACCGTGACCGTGCTCGGCCTGGACACCCGCCGCCACGCGGCGAGGATCAGGCGCGAGGTCGGCTTCCTGTTCACCGACCCCGACGCCCAGATCGTCATGCCGACGGTGGCCGAGGACGTCGCGTTCTCGCTGCGCCGCCACCGCCTGCCCCGCGAGGAGGCCGACCGGCGGGTCGCCGAGGTCCTCGGCCGCTACGGCCTGGCCGGTCACGCCGACCATCCGGCCCATCACCTGTCCGGCGGGCAGAAGCAGCTCCTCGCGCTGTGCTCGGTGATGGTCCTGGAGCCGCAGGTGATCGTCATGGACGAGCCCACCACGCTGCTCGACCTGCGCCACTCGCGCCAGGTGGCCGACCTGCTGCGCGAGCTGCCGCAGCAGGTCGTGGTGGTCACCCACGACCTGCCGCTGCTGGCCGGCTTCGACCGCGTGCTCGTGCTCGACGAGGGCCGCGTGGTCGCCGACGGCGCGCCCGAGGAGGCCGTCGGCCACTACCGGAAGCTCATGGCGTGAACGGCAGGACCGGCGCCTACGTCCCCGGCGCCTCGCCGCTGCACCGGCTGCCCGCCGGGGCCAAGCTGGCCGGGCTCGCCGTCGTCTGCACGGCCCTGGTGCTGCTGAGCTCGCCGCTCGCGCTGGGGGGCGCGGCGGCGCTCACGGCGACCCTGTACGCCCTGTCCCGCGTCGGCGTGGCGGCGGCGTGGGCGCAGGTGCGGCCGGTGCGCTGGTTCGCGGTGGCGCTGTTCGCCCTGCAGTGGGCGTTCGTCGGTCTGGAAGGGGCGGCCGTCACGACCCTGCGGGTGGTGGTGGCCGTGGCGCTGGCCGGGCTGGTGACGATCACCACGCGCACCTCGGACATGATGGCCGTGCTGGAGCGGCTGATGGCCCCGGCGCGGCTGGTCGGGCTGGACCCGTTCCGGCTGTCGCTGCTGCTGTCGCTGACGATCAGGACGGTGCCGGTGCTGGCGGACCTGGCGGGCCGGGTACGCGACGCGCAGCGGGCCCGCGGGGTCGAGCGCAGCCTGCGGGCCTTCGCGGTGCCGCTGGTGGTCGGCGCGCTGCGGCACGCCGACGCCCTGGGCGAGGCGCTGAGCGCCCGCGGCCTGGACGACTGACCTTATCTCAAGTTTGACTTATATAAGCAGGACCTGAAATACTCGGGTCGTGCACGCATTCGACGTCCTCGGCGATCCGGTCCGGCGCCGGATCCTGGAGCTCCTCGCCGGCGGTGAGCGAAGCTCCGGCGAGGTCACCGCCGTCATCCAGCAAGAGTTCGGCATCTCCCAGCCGGCCGTCTCGCAGCACCTGCGGGTGCTGCGCGACAACGGGTTCGCCAGCGTGCGGGCCGCGGGCACCCGGCGGCTCTACGCCGTCGAGGCCGGCCCGCTGCGTGAGGTCGACCTCTGGCTGGAACGCTTCCGCGGGTTCTGGGACCAGCGCCTCGACGCCCTGGCCACCGAGCTGGCCCGCGGCAGGCGCGAACGCAGACCGGCCACCGAGAAGAAGGAGACCCCTGATGAACATGGTTGACGAGATCACCCGGGCGCACCGGGAGTTGTTCGACGGCGAGCGCAAGGAGCTGGTCATCCGCCGCCGCTACGAGGCCGAGATCGAGGACGTGTGGGACGCCTGCACCGACGCCGACCGGCTCAAGCGCTGGTTCCTGCCGGTGAGCGGCGAGCTGCGGCTCGGCGGCAGATACCAGTTCGAGGGCAACGCCGGCGGCGAGATCCTGGAGTGCGTGCCGCCCCGGCGGTTCAAGGTGAGCTGGGCGATGGGCGACGCCCCCGGCCTGTCGGAGGTCTCGGTCGAGCTGACGTCCGACGGCGGCGCCACCGTGTTCGAGCTGCGGCACGTCGCCGAGGTCCCGCCGGAGATGTGGGAGGGGTTCGGCTGCGGCGGGGTCGGCGTCGGCTGGGACCTCGGGCTGCTCGGCCTGGCCCTGCACCTCTCCGGCGGCGAGAAGGCAGGTGAGGACACCTTCCACCTGACCCCGGAGGGCCGGCAGGTCATCACCGCCTCGGCCCGGGCGTGGGGCGCGGCGGAGGAGGCGGCCGGCATCCCGGCCGGGCAGGCCGCCGCCCACGTCACCGCCGTCACCTCCTTCTACGCCCCGGAGCCCGGCGCCTAGATCGGACCGTCCGGGTGGGCGGCGGGGCTCGGAGGTAGGGTGGTGAGTGAACATTCACTAACCCCTCCGAGAAAGGGGACGCCCATGAGGCTGGCAGTCTTCGGAGCGACCGGCGGCATCGGGCTCGAACTGGTCCGTCAGGGCCTCGACCGGGGCCACGAGATCACCGCCGTCGTACGCGCCGCCGCCCGGCTGCCCGCCGGGCTTCGCGACCGCGTCGAGGTCGTCGAGGCCGACGTCATGGACCCCGTCGCCGTCGCCCCCGGCGTCGCGGGCCGTGACGCCGTGCTCAGCGCCATGGGCAGCCGCGAACGCGGCCCCACCACCGTCCACTCCGGCAGCGTCGCCGCCATCACCGAGGCCATGCGCCGCGCCGGCGTGCGGCGCGTGCTGACCGTCGGCGCGGCCGGAATGGTGGCCGACGCGGGCGACGGCCCCTTCACCCGGTACGTGCTCAAGCCGCTCATCGTGCAACCGCTGTTCCGACACTCCTACGCCGACCTCGCGGCCTCGGAGGAGCTGCTGCGCCGCGCCGGCCTCGACTGGACCGTCGTCCGGCCCGGCCGGCTGCGCGACGCCCCGCCGACCGGCCGCTACCGCACCTCCTGGGACCGCTGCGTCAGGGGCGGCCACAGCACCGTGCGCGCCGACACGGCCGACTGCATGCTCTCCCTCCTGGACGATCCGGCGAGCGCCGGCCACGTCGTGTACGTGACCTCCTGACCAGGGATCAGGCGGGCCAGCGGCCGTCGGCCCGCGCCCGTTCGACGGCCGCGAGCCCGGCGGGGCGCATCCGGCCGGCCGCCGTCAGCCGCGCCACCCGGTCCACGTTCGACCGCGACCAGGCGCTGCGCGGCCGGCGCGGGGTGTAGCGCTGCAGGTAGGTCGCCGCGTCCCGCGAGCGGGTCAGCCCGTCGATCCAGCCGTGGCACAGGGCCTCCTCCACCGCCTCCTCGTACGTCAGCCGGGTCGGCTCGACGGTGCCCTTCTTGGCGAGCACGACCCACACCTCGCTCGCGCTGCCGGCGTGCCGCTCCAGCCAGTCCCGCCAGGCGGCGGCGTCCTCGAAGATCTCCATGGGTCCATCATCGCGCCCAAAGTGCTCATCCCTTGAGTCCTTTTCCTGCCAGGATGAACGCATGCGCGCAGACCGCCTGGTCGCCGCCCTCCTCCTGCTCCAGGGACGCGGCCGCCTGACCGCCTCGGAGCTGGCCGGGGAGCTGGAGATCTCCGTCGCCACCGCCCGCCGCGACCTGGAGGCGCTGTCGGCCGCGGGCATCCCCGTCTACCCGCAGCCGGGACGCGGAGGCGGCTGGTCGCTGGTGGGCGGGGCGCGTACGGACCTGACCGGGCTGACGGCCGCCGAGGCGCGGGCGCTGTTCCTGCTCCTCGGCCCGGCCACGCCCGCCGCGCCGGCGCTCACCTCGGCCCTGCGCAAGCTCGTACGGGCGCTGCCGGCCACCTTCCGCGCGGACGCCGAGGCCGCCGCGCGGGCGGTGGTGTCGGACCCGGCCGGCTGGGGTGAGGCGGGACGGGAGCCGCCCGCCCTGGTCCGGACGCTGCAGGACGCGGTCGTCGCCGGGCGCAAGGTGCGCCTCACCTACGCCCGCAAGGGCGGCGAGCCGGCCGAGCGGCTGGTCGATCCCCTCGGACTGGTGGACAAAGACGGCCTGTGGTACCTCGTGGCGGGCACAGAGGCGGGCCGGCGGACGTACCGGGTGGACCGCGTCACCGCCGCCGAGCCCACCGAGCTGCCCGCCGAGCGGCCGGACGGCTTCGACCTCGCGGCGGAATGGGAGCGCGTCGTCGGCGAGGTCGAGCGCCGCCGCTCCCTCGTGACGGCGGTGGTGCTCGTCGCCGGGCGGCACGCCGGGGTCCTGCGCGACCACTTCGGACGCCACTGCGAGGTGCTCGGGCACGAGCCGGACGGCCGGGCTCGGGTACGGGTCGCCGCCCCGATGGCCCTGTCGATCGCCGAGCAGCTCGCCGGCTGGGGCGCCCAGGCGGAGGTCGTCGAGCCGGAGGAGGTGCGCGCCGAGCTGGCCAGGATCGGCGCCGAACTCGTCGCCCGCTACGCGCCCGAGGCAGCGGTGCGGCCGGAGGGGTGAGGTTTACCCCCGGTTGGGTCGGGCAGCAGCCTCATTCCGAACTTATCTGATCATCTCTAGCCTTGAGGCTCATGACTGACTGGCTCATCGGACTGATGGAGACGCTGGGGGCCCCAGGGGCGGGCCTCGCGATCGCGTTGGAGAACCTCTTCCCGCCCCTGCCCAGCGAGGTGATCCTGCCCATGGCGGGTTTCACCGCCAGCCAGGGGGAGCTGGACCTGCTGGACGTGATCGTGTGGACCACCATCGGCTCCGTCGTCGGGGCGCTGGCGCTGTACTGGGTGGGCGCAATGCTCGGGCGCGACCGCGTGATCCGCCTCGTGGAGCGGATGCCGCTGCTGAAGACGTCCGACATCGAGAAGACCGAGGCGTTCTTCCAGCGGCACGGCCGCAAGACGGTCTTCTTCGGGCGGATGATCCCCGTCTTCCGCAGCCTCATCTCCATCCCGGCGGGGGTGGAGCGCATGCCGCTGCCCATGTTCCTGCTCCTCACCACCGGGGGCAGCCTGATCTGGAACGTCATCTTCGTCTACGCCGGCTACCTGCTCGGGGAGCAGTGGCACCTCGTGGAGACGTACGTGGGGGTCGGCACCAACGTGGTGATCGGGATCGTCGTGGCCGCCGTGCTGGTGTTCATCGGGGTACGGGTGGCCGAGCGGCGCAAGGAGAAGAAGGCGGCGCGCCGCTGACCCGGCCAGATCCCCGCCCTCGGGCCGCCTGGCCCGAGGGCGGGGATCTTTCCGTCAGTGGCCGGCGCCGGCCAGGTTGAGGCCGACGACGCCGAGGAGGATGAGCCCGATCGAGATCAGCTTCAGCGGGGACGTGTCCTCGCCGAGCGCGATCATGCCGAGCGTGGCGGTGCCGACGGCGCCGATGCCGGTCCACACCGCGTAGGCGGTGCCGACCTCCAGGTTCTTCAGCGCCATCGCGAGCAGCCCGAACGACAGCACCGCGGACACGCCGAAGGCGACGCTCGGCCAGAGCGCGGAGAACCCGTTGGTGAGCTTGAGCGAGTAGGCCATGACGACCTCGAACAGACCGGCGGCGATGATCAACAACCAGGCCATGACGGCTCCTTCCCAGGGAGCGTCGTCTTTGCAGGCCGGGTACGGCGCGTCTCGTCCGGGCGGGCCACCGGATCGGGGCCCGCGTCCACGACAACGGCCCGTCCGCCGCTCCTATTCCGGTCTGCCCGATCACAACCGTTCAAGACCCGCGCCCGGTCCCTCCGCTACAACGGATGCCGCTGGAGAGGGAGGTGGGGCGGATGACGGTGGGGTTCGCCGGGCTGGGCCTCATGGGGCAGCCCATGGCGGTCAATCTGGCCAGGGCCGGCACGCCGCTCGTGGTGTGGAACCGGACCCCGTCCCGCGCCGAGGCGCCGCGGGCGGCCGGGGCGCGGGTGGCGGCGGACCCGGACGAGCTGTTCCGGCTGGCGCGGGTGGTGCTGCTCATGCTGGCCGACGAGGCCGCCGTGGACGCCGTGCTGGGCCGCGGCACCCCGAGCTTCGAGTCACGCGTGTCCGGCCGGATCGTGGTGCACATGGGGACGACCGCGCCCGCGTACTCGGCGGCGCTGGCCGGCGACGTGCTCGCGGCCGGCGGCCGGTACGTGGAGGCCCCGGTGTCGGGCTCGCGCGGCCCCGCCGAGGCCGGCCGGCTCGTGGCGATGCTGGCGGGCGAGGCGGGCGCCGTGGAGGAGGTACGGCCGCTGCTGGCCCCGATGTGCTCCGGGACGGTCCCGTGCGGGCCGGTCCCCGGGGCGCTGCTGATGAAGCTGGCGGTGAACCTGTTCCTCATCACGATGGTGAGCGGGCTGGCCGAGTCGGCCCACTTCGCCGCCCGGCACGGGCTGGACATGGAGACGTTCGCGCGGGTGCTCGGCGCCGGGCCGATGGCCAGCGACGTCTCGCGGGTCAAGGCCCGCAAACTGGTCGAGGGCGACTTCGCCGCCCAGGCGGCCGTCGCGGACGTGCTGAAGAACAACCGGCTCATCGCCGAGGCGGCGCGGGAGCGCGGCGTGGCCGCGCCGCTGCTGGACGTCTGCCACGCGCTGTTCGCCGAGACGCTGCGGCTGGGGCACGGCGGGCTCGACATGGTGGCCGTGATCCGCGCGATCGAGGCCAGGACGGAGAGAGGACGGACAGCGTGATCATCGTCACCGGCGGCTCACGGGGGATCGGCGGCAGCATCGTGGAGCGGCTGAGCGCGGACGGCGCGAGCGTGCTGTTCACGCACTCCGGCTCCGACGAGGAGGCGCGGGAGCTGGAACGGCGGCTCGGGCCGCGGGTCCGGGGCCTGCGCCACGACGTCAGGGACGACCCCGGGACGCTGTTCGCCGCGGCCGAGGCGATGGGCGAGACGATGGGCGAGGCGATGGGCGAGGTGACCGGGCTGGTGAACAACGCGGGCGTCACCGGACGGCTCGGCCCGTTCACCGAGCTGACGGACGACGACCTGCGGCGCGTGGTCGAGGTCAACCTGGTCGCGCCGCTGCGCCTGTGCAGGGAGGCGGCCCGGCGGTGGCGGGGACGGCCGGCGGGCGGGAGGGCCATCGTGACGATCTCGTCGGTCGCGGCCCGCACCGGATCGCCCGGCGAGTACGTCGCCTACGCCGCCACCAAGGCCGCCGTGGAGACCATGACGATCGGCCTGGCCAAGGAGCTCGCCCCCGAGGTGCGGGTCAACGCCGTGTCGCCGGGCACCATCGACACCTCGATCCACGCGCGGGCGGGCGAGTCCGGACGGGCGTGGCGGGTGGCCGAGCGGGTCCCGCTGGGGCGTCCCGGGCGGCCGGAGGAGATCGCGGCGGCGGTGGCGTGGCTGCTGTCGGACGAGGCGTCGTACGTGACCGGCGCCGTCATGAACGTCGCCGGCGGCCTGTAGCGCAGCTAGGGGCGCAGGGCGGCCAGCCAGCGGCCCGGGGTGAGGCCGTAGGCGCGCTTGAACATGCGCGTCATGTGGGCCTGGTCGGCGAAGCCCGCTTCCAGGGCCGCCTCGCCGAGCGGCGTGCCGTGCCGCAGCGCCCGCCGTACGACGTCGAGCCGGCGCATCGTGCGGAACCGGGTCGGGCTGGTGCCGAAGGCGGCGCGGAACTGGCGGGCCAGCGTCCACCGGTCGAGCCCCGACACACCTTCCAGCTTCGCCACCGTCAGCCGCGCGGCCGGGTCGGCCGCGATCAGCTCGCGCACCCGCGCCAGCGCCGCCACCGCCAGTGGCCCGGGACCGTCCTGTACGGGGCCGCCGGCGTGCCTGCGCAGCGCGTCGGCCACCAGCACCGCGACCTCCAGCCGGGCGAACGCGCCCAGCGGCTCGTCCATCCGGCGCAGGCAGGCCAGCAGCGACGGGTCCATCCCTGACGACGCGACGATCGGGTCGGCCACGAACGGCAGCGGCCCGCCGCCCAGCGCCTCCCGCACCAGGAACGGATCCACGTACAGGATGCGGTAGCCGAACCCCTCGTCGGTGCCGGCCGCGCCGTCGTGCGGCTCGTCGGGATGCAGGACGTGCCACTCGCCCGGCAGGCAGTGCCGCCGCTCGCCCCGGTAGCGGAAGGTCTGCACGCCGGACAGCGTCACGCCGAGGGCGTAGGTGTCGTGGCGGTGGGTGGCGAACGCCGCGCCGACGAGTCTCGCCTCCAGCCGTTCGATGCCCTCGGCGCCGTGGCCGAAGCGCAGCCGCTGCCCGGGGACCGGCTGCAGATGCTCGCTCAGGTCGTCCATCCCGGACGGGACTCTAGCACCGGGCGCGCGGGGTAGGGGGGAGCGAGGAGAGACAGGAGGCGACGTGGGCAGAGCCGTGTACGTCGGCGCCGCCGTCGAGGTGGCGGCGCCGCCCGAGCAGGTGTTCGCGCTGCTCACCGACTGGGCCAGGCAGCGGGAGTGGATGTTCCTGACCAGCACCCGCCAGGTGGCCCCTGACGCCGTCGAGGCCTACACCGGGGTGGGGCCGCTCGGGTTCATGGACACGATGACGATCACCCGGTGGGAGCCGCCCGAGCTGGTGGTGATGGAGCACACCGGGCGGCTGGTGCGCGGCCGGGGCGCGTTCCGGGTGCGGGCGCTCGGGAGCGGCAGCCGGGTGATCTGGACGGAGGAGCTGCTGGTGCCGTTCGGGGCGCTGGGGCGGGCCGGATGGCCGCTGGTGCGGCCGGCGGCCAAGGCGGTGTTCCGTCACAGCCTGCGGGGGCTCGCCGCCCTGGCGGCGGCCGAGCGGCGGAGGTGACCTCGGGGCTTCAGGCGTCCACGGAGACCTTCGCCGCGCCGATGCGCCCCATGCGTTCGGTGCCCCAGGCGCCGAGGGGGGCGAGCGCCGCGTTGAGCGAGACGCCGTGCTCGGTCAGGGAGTACTCGACCTTCGGCGGCACCTCGCGGTAGACCTCGCGGTGCACCAGGCCGTCCTCCTCCATCTCGCGCAGATGCTGGACCAGCATCTTCTCGCTGACGCCCGGCAGGCCGCGGCGCAGCTCGGCGAACCGGCGGGTGCCGTGGTGGTGCAGCTCCCAGAGGATGAGGGACTTCCACTTGCCGGCGACCACGTCCATGGCCGCGTCGATGCCGCAGAAGTAGGGACCCCGTCGTGCCGATGACGCCATCCGCTCTCTCCCAGCCGTACTTACTTTCTGGTGAGTACCTGACTAAATAGTCCGTACTGGTCAACCCTACCGGTAGTGGACAGGATGGGGCCATGACGAACCACGACATTCAAGTGAGCGTTCTCGGCCTGGGAGAGATGGGCGGCGCGCTCGCGGCCGCCCTGGTGGCGGCCGGGCATCCGGTGACGGTGTGGAACCGGTCGCCGGGCAAGGCGGACCGCCTGGTCGCGCAGGGCGCGCGGGCCGCCGCCACGGCCGGTGACGCGGTGCGGGCCGGCCGGCTGGTGATCGTCTGCCTGCTGGACGACGCCTCGGTCCGCGAGGTGCTCGAACCGCTCGCGGGCGAGCTGGCCGGCCGGACCCTGGTCAACGTCACCACCACGACACCGGCCCAGTCGCGGGAGATGGCGGTCTGGGCGGAGCGCGCCGGGGTCGCCTACCTCGACGGCGGCATCATGGCCGTGCCGCCGATGATCGGCCGGCCGGGGTCGTCGGTCCTCTACAGCGGGTCGGCGGACGCCTTCCACGAGCACAAGCACCTGCTCGACCTGTGGGGGAGCAGCACCTACTTCGGCGCGGACGCCGGCCTCGCCTCCCTGTACGACCTCGCGCTCCTCTCCGGCATGTACGTCATGTTCGCCGGGTTCATGCACGGCGCCGCCATGGTCGCCCCGGCCGGCGTGACGGCGAGGGAGTTCGCCGCCATGGCCGCCCCCTGGCTGACCGCCATGACCGGCGGCTTCGAAGGGTTCGCCGCGGTGATCGACGGCGGCGACTACACCGTCCCGGGGCAGCAGAGCCTGGAGTTCTCCGACCTCAGCCACCTCGTGGCCGCCAGCGCCGAGCAGGGCGTCAGCACCGAGGTCGTCGCCATGGTCCAGAAGCTCGTGCAGCGCCAGGTCGACGCCGGTCACGGGAAGGAGGGCTTCGCCAGGATCATCGAGAGCATCAGGCGACCGGCCTGACGGCCCGCCTCCCCGCGCCGTGCCGGGCCACGGCGGCGGCGAACGCGGAGATCACCGGATGCGGCCGGCCGTCCCGCTCGGCCAGCTCCGGCTGGAACAGCGTGGCCAGGAGGAACGGATGGCCGGGCAGCTCGGCGACGCGGGCGGTGCCGTCGTCGGCGGCGTGGCCGGAGAAGACCAGCCCGCCCGCGGTCAGGGCGTCCCGGTAGGACTCGTTGAGCCCGTACGAGCAGACGTAGGACTCCAGCGTCTCCGGCGCGGCCACGATCCGGGCGATGAGGGTGCCGGGCGTGAGCCGGACCAGGCTCTCGTGACCGGCCAGCGAGCAGGCCAGCGGCGTGAGCAGGAAGTCGCGGCCGGCCGGGTCGTTCTCGGCGTGCGCCACGTCCAGGCCGCACACGTGGCGTGCGTACTCCAGGAGCATGTGCTGGAAGCCCGCGCAGGTGCCGAGGAACGGCAGGCCGCCCTCCCTGGCCACGCGCACGGCCTCGACCGCGCCCGCCTCGTCCCGGTACGGGCTGCCGGGCAGCAGCCACACGCCGTCGAAGCCGTCCAGCCCGGCGGCGACGTCCGTGGTGGGGATCCAGTAGGGGTCGAGGGCGATGCCGTCGCGCTCGCGCAGCGCCTCCATGACCCAGGGGACGCGGGTGTGCGAGCGGACGCTGGGGGAGCGGTCCCCGACGAGGGCGATTCTCATGCCACCATCGTGACGGCCGCTACCGGTGAAGCGCCAACGATGATTCCTGCACCTGCCATAAGGGTTGCTGATGGAATAGCCTGGCGAAATGGCGCAGAGCAAGGCCGGCGACGTCGACGGCTACCTGACCGAGGTCCCCGCGGAACGCAGGGAGGTGCTGACCCGGCTGCGGCAGTTGTGCCGGGAGGAGCTGGCGGGCTTCGACGAGGTCATGGCGTACGGGATGCCGGCGTACGGGCGCGACGGCTCCTGCGAGATCGCGTTCGCCAGCCAGAAGCAGTACATCTCCTTCTACCTCATGCGCGCCGACGTCCGCGAGGCGTTCGAGGAGCGGCTGGCCGGACAGGACATGGGCAAGGGCTGCCTGCGGTTCCGCAAGCCGGAGAACGTCGACTTCGACCTGTTGCGGGACCTGCTCAGGGCCACTGCGGCCGGGTGAAGCGCCGGCGATGGGTCCTGCCCCTGCTATAAGGGGTGCTGATGGACCCTCATCTGCTGACGACGTTCGTGACCGTGGCCCGGCGCGGCTCCTTCTCGGCCGCCGCCGCCGAGCTGGGCTACACGCAGTCGGCGATCTCCCAGCAGATCGCCGCGCTGGAGGCCGACCTCGGCCTGCCGCTGCTGAGCCGGCGTCCCGTGGAGCCGACCCCGGCCGGCAGGCGGCTGCTGGAGCACGCCGAGCCGCTGCTGCTGCGGCTGCGCGCGGCCCGCGCCGACGTGCTGCGGAGCGCCGCCGCGCCCCGCGACCGGATCGCCCTGGCCGTCACCCCGCTCGGCTTCACCGACGCCCTCGCCGACCGGCTGGCGCGGGCCCGCGCCGCACGGCCCCGGCTGGAGGTGACCGTGGTGACGTGCGGGCGCGAGCGGGTCGCCGCGCTCGTGGCCGAGGGGGAGGCGGACCTCGGGCTGGTCGACGGCCTCGCCGCGCCCAGCGACCCGCTGCGGCCGCCCGACGCCGGGCCGATGACGATCGCGGGCGTCGGCGAGGAGGACGTGGTCGTGGCCCTGCCCGCCGGCCATCCCCTGGCCGGGCGGGCGGCGCTGCGACTGGCCGACCTGGCGGACGCGCGCTGGCTGCGGACGCCGCTCTGCCCGCTGTCCCGGCTGCGCGCCCTCGTCGGCGACGGCTTCCCCGTGGCGTTGGAGCATCGGGGCGACGACGTGCGCACGCTGATCGCCCTCGTGGCCGCCGGGCACGGCCTGACCCTGCTGCCCGCCTCCGCCCTGTCCGCCACTGTCCTGGGCGGTGCGGTGGCGGGCGCGGTGGGGGTGCCGGTGTCCGCGCCGCGCCTCGTCCACCGCGTCGAGCTCCTGCACGGCACGCTGCCGCCGGGCCCGGCCGCCGACCTGGCCCGCGCGCTCACCGGCTGAGGCGGCTGTCAGGCGGTGCGCGGGGGCTGACAGCGTTCTGTGCGGGAAACGGCAGGGCCGCCCCCCACGATGGGCCCCATGTACGCCTTCGAAGCCGAGGGCCTGGTCAAACGCTTCGGCGAGACCACCGCCCTGAACGGCATCTCCTTGTCCGCCCCGCCCGGCACCGTCCTCGGGGTCCTCGGCCCCAACGGCGCCGGCAAGACCACCGCCGTACGCGTCCTCGCCACGCTCCTGCGCCCCGACGCGGGCCGCGCGGCCGTCGCCGGCGTGGACGTCGTGCGCCACCCCGCCCGCGTCCGCCGCCTCATCGGCCTGACCGGCCAATACGCCTCCGTCGACGAGGACCTGACCGGCACGGAGAACCTCGTCCTCATCGGCCGCCTGCTCGACCTGCGCTCCGGCGAGGCCAAGGCCCGCGCCGCCCGCCTGCTGGCGGACTTCGGCCTGGCCGAGG
Organism: Nonomuraea bangladeshensis; assembly: GCF_039529455.1. Classification (NCBI taxonomy): domain Bacteria; kingdom Bacillati; phylum Actinomycetota; class Actinomycetes; order Streptosporangiales; family Streptosporangiaceae; genus Nonomuraea; species Nonomuraea bangladeshensis. The sequence continues at coordinate 194,828 of NZ_BAAAMV010000012.1, read as the reverse complement.
CCGCCGACCGGCGCGCCGCGACCTACTCGGGAGGCATGCGGCGCCGCCTCGACCTGGCCGCCAGCCTCGTCGGCCGGCCCGAGGTGATCTTCCTGGACGAGCCGACCACCGGCCTCGACCCGGCCAAGCGCGAGGACGTGTGGGCGATCGTCCGCCGCCTCGTCGCCGACGGCGTCACCGTCCTGCTCACCACCCAGTACCTGGAGGAGGCCGACGCCCTGGCCGACGCCATCTCGGTCGTCGACCACGGCCGGGTGATCGCGCACGGCACCGCCGCCGAGCTCAAGCGCGTCGTCGGCGGCCAGACCGTGCTGGTGCGCCCCGCCGACCCGGCCCGCCTGGCCGAGGCGGCGGCCATCGCCGCGGCGGTCGCCGGCCGTCCCGCCGAGCCGGCCGGCCGCGACGTGACGACCGTGCCGGTGGACGACGCCGCCGCGTTCACCGAGATCGTCCGCCGCCTGGACGCGGCCGGGCTCGCCGTCACCGAGCTGTCGCTCCGACTCCCCAGCCTGGACGAGGTCTTCTTCACCCTCACGGGCCACCGCACCGGACAGGAGAGCGCCGCATGACCACCACCGAGACCGCGGCCCCCTCGCGGGCCGCCGCCCACGGCGAGGAGGGGCGGCGCCCGTTCCGGCTCGCCCGGCACAGCCTCGCCCTGGCCGGGCGGAGCGTCCGCAAGACCTTGCGCACCCCCGAGCAACTGATCGACGTCACCCTGCAGCCGGTCGTGTTCGTCGTCGTCTACGTGTTCCTGCTCGGCGGCGCGGTCGCCGGCTCGACCGGCGAGTACCTGCAGTTCCTGCTTCCGGCGATCATGGTGCAGACCGTGCTGTTCGGCGGGATGGCGACCGGCGTCAACCTCAACACCGACATCAAGAAGGGGGTCTTCGACCGGTTCCGCAGCTTGCCGATCGGCCGCTCGGCGCCGCTCATCGGCTCGGTGCTGGGCGACCTGATCCGGTACGTGCTCGCGGAGGCGGTGCTGCTCGGCTTCGGCTACGCGCTGGGCTTCCGCGCGCACACGGGGATCGTGCCCGTGCTGGCGGCGTGCCTGCTCACGGTGTTCCTGGCGTTCTGCGTGAGCTGGGCGTTCGTGCTGGTCGGGATGCTGATGCGGGAGCCGGGCGGGGTGCAGGGGACGGCGTTCATCGTGCTGTTCCCGCTGACGTTCGGCACCAGCATGGTCACTCCCAAGGAGACGCTGCCGGGGTGGCTGCGGGCCTGGGTCTCGGTCAACCCGGTCAACCACGCCATGGAGGCCGCACGCGGGCTGATGCTGGGCGGGCCCGTCGCCACCGGCGTGGTGTGGACGCTGGTGTCGGGCGTGGTGATGCTGGCGGTGCTCGCCCCGCTCGCCGTCGCCGCCTACCGCCGCCGCGCCTGACCGGCCGCACCCACCGGTGCCCGGCGCCTGACCGGCCGCACCCACCGGTGCCCGGCGCCTGACCGGCCGCGCCGCCGGCGCGCCGCGCCTCACGGGCCGGTGCAGCCGCTGTCGCGCGGGTCCGCCGTGGCCGCGCGGACCAGCGACACGGCCTCGGCGGGGGGCAGGGCACGGCCGCGGGCGTGGGCGGCGGCGTAGCGCGCCGCGCCCAGCCGGGCGCGCAGCCGGGACGTCAGGCGGGCCACGTCGGGAAGCGCCGCGTCGGGCGCGCCCCGGAGCCGTTCGGCCGCCCCGGTCAGCGTCGCCGCCCGCTCCGGCGCGCCCTGCGCCTCCCGCAGCTCGGCGACGGCGACCGCGGCCCGCGCCAGCACCGGCATGTCCCGCACCAGCAACGTCAGCTCGACCGCCTCGGCCACGCGCCCGGCCGCCTCCTCCAACGCGCCGCGCGCCACCGCCAGATGGGCCTGCCCGATCAGGACCAGCGCCCGCAGCTGCGGCGCGACCGAGGCGGACTCCTCCAGCAGCGCCGCCGCCCGCTCGTACGACCGCCCCGCGGCCCCGAGCTCGCCCTCCATCCGGGCCAGGTCACCCAGCCCCAGGTGGGCGAAGGCGAGATCGTGCTCCGACGGCTCGACGCCGTCCGGCTCCAGCATCGCGCGGAACTCCGCGCGGGCCCGCTCGACATCGCCCTGCCTCACCCGGATCTGTGCCCGCCAGCCCTGCTGGTGCAGCAGGCCCGCCTCCGGATCGAGCTCGCGCAGCAGCGTCATGGCCTCCGCCATGGCCGCCAGCGCCGCGTCGAACTCGCCGAACACCGCGTGCGCCTCCGCCAGCACGGTCAGCGCCATCGACAGGCCCCACCGCTCGCCGGCCACCCGCAGGTGCGCGCACGCCGACAGCAGGTCCTCCCGCGAGCCGGCCATGTCGCCGTCGTTCTCCTTCAGCGCGGCCCGCGCGACGTACAGCATGCCGCGCGTCCAGGGGTCAGGATGGGACAGCCGCCGCCCGATCACCTCCATGCCGAACGCCGAGTCGTCGGTGAACAGCGCCAGCGCCGGCTGCAGCATCGCCAGCACCGGATGCTCCGGCTCCGGCTCCGCCTCCTCGGCCGTACGGCGCAGCTCGCGCAGCGCGGACTCCGCCCGGATGTGCCCGCCGGCCAGCGCGCCGTTGATCAGGCAGACGGCGGAGGCGATGAGGCGGGCCTGCCGGGGGGCGGAGCCGGGCAGGGCGAGCGCGCGTTCGAGCCAGCCGACGGAATCGGCGTTGAAGCCGCGGATGACCCAGAACGTGCCCATCGCCGCCGCCAGCCGCAGCGCCGTGTCGGCGTCGCCGGTGTCGGCCGCGTGGTGCAGCGCGGTCAGGATGTTGTCGTGGTCGGCCAGCAGCCGCGCGATCCAGGCGAGCTGGTCGGGGCCGCGCAGGTGCGGCTCGGCCCGCTCGGCCAGGTCGCGGTAATGGGCGGCGTGGCGGGCGCGGGCCTCGGCCAGGAGACCGGCGTCGGCCAGCCGTTCCAGCCCGTACTCCCTGATCGTCTCCAGCATGCGGTAGCGGCCGTCGCCTGCGGCCTGCACGAGGGACTTGTCGACCAGGGCGGCGAGCACGTCGAGGCTGCCGCCGGCGCCCTCGGCGGCGGCCAGGTCGAAGCCGCCCGCGAAGACGGCGAGCCGTTCGGCGAGGACCCGCTCGTCGTCGTCGAGCAGGTCCCAGCTCCAGGCGACGACGGCCCGCAGCGTCCGGTGCCGCGGCAGCGCGGTACGGCTGCCGCCGGTCAGCAGCAGGAACCGGTCGCCGAGCCGGTCGGCGAGCTCGCGCGGGGTCAGGGCGCGCAGGCGGGCCGCGGCCAGCTCGATGGCGAGCGGCAGCCCGTCCAGCCGGCGGCAGATCTCGGCGGCGACGCCCGGGTCGAGGACGAGGGCGGGGTCGATGGCCGCGGCGCGGTCGGCGAGCAGCCGCACGGCGGGCTCGGGCGGCAGCGGCGGCACGGGACTGAGGGTCTCGCCCAGGATGCCCAGCGGCTCGCGGCTGGTGGCCAGCACCCGGAGGCGGGGGCAGCGGCCGAGCAGCTCCTCGGCCAGCCGGGCGGCGGCCTCGACCACGTGCTCGCAGTTGTCCAGCACCAGCAGGACGCGGCCCGGCGACAGCGCCTCGGCCAGGGACTCGACCGTGCCGCTCACGCCGGGATGGCGGCTCGCCTGGTCGCCGAGCACGGACAGCACGGCCCGCGGCACGTCGGCCGGGTCGGTGACGGCGGCCAGCTCCACCAGCCACGTCGCGGTGTGCTCGGCCACCAGGGCGGCGGCTGCCGTGGTCGCCAGCCGGGTCTTGCCCGCGCCGCCGGGCCCGACCAGCGTGACCAGCCGCCCCGCGCGGAGCTGGTCGTGGAGCCGCGCGAGCTCGGCGTCGCGGCCGACGAAGCTGGTCAGCGGGGCGCGCAGGTTCGTCCGCCGGGGGCGGGGCGGCTCGGCCCGCAGCACCTCCAGGTGGGCCTCGCGCAGCTCGGCCCCGGGCCCGGTCCCGAGCTCGGCGGCCAGGGCGCGGCGGCACTCCTCGTACGCGGCCAGGGCCTCGGACCGCCGCCCGGCGGCGTGCAGGGCCCGGACCCGCAGCGCGTGCAGCCGCTCCCGCAGGGGATGGCGAGCGGCCAGCTCCCCCAGCTCACCCACGACGTCGGCTTCGGGGGTGGCGGGCAGGGCCAGGCGTGCCTCCGCGCGGTCCTCGACGGCCGCCAGCCGCGCCTCCTCCAGCCGTGCGGCGTGCCCGGCCGCGAACGGCGACGCGGCCAGCTCGCCCAGTGCCGGCCCCCGCCACAGCGCCAGCGCCTCGGTCAGCAGCCGCTCACGTACGGCCGGATCGGCCTGGCGGCGGGCTTCGGCGGTGAGCCGGTCGAACGCCTCGGCGTCGGTCCCGGCGTCCAGCCGGTAGCCGCCGGGCACCGACACCAGCGCCCCGGCGCGGGGCAGCGCCCGCCGCAGGCGGGAGACCAGCGACTGCAGCGCGTTGCCAGGGTCGGCGGGCGGGTCGTCCGGCCACAGGCACCCGGCCAGTTCCTCCGCCGTGACGGCCCGCCCGGCCGCCAGCGCCAGCCGGGCGACCAGCAGGCGCAGCCGGGCGCCGCCGACGGCGGCCGACTCGACCTCGATCGGCCCCAGGATCCCCACGCGCACACGACCATGCTGCCACCGCCGCGCGGCCCCGGACGTCGGGGGAGCGGTCAGGCGTGCCAGTCGGCGACGCCGCCTGGGACCGGCGCGGCCGGGTCGTACGGCTCCCGCGTGAAGATGAACGTGTTGAGGTCGAGATGGTCGGGGGAGACCCGCAACGTCTCGCCCGCGTAGTAGCCGTCGAGCCCCAGCCACGTCCCGTCGTCCTGCGGCACGAACCGCGACGCCCGCCCGCCCCCGTTCAGCGGCTCCAGCGCCAGGCCCCGCTCGGGCAGCAGCCGCAGCGCGTACGGCTTCGGCCCCCAGTGCCACAGCCCCGTCAGCGCCAGCAGGGCGGGGTCGGCCTCGACTGGACGCCACTCGTCGGGCAGGCGCGGCTCGTGCTCGTCGAGGATGTCGAGCAGGTCCGTGAGCAGCCGCCCGCTGAGCCCGGAGGTGGTGTTGGCCATGAACAGCACCCCCACGCCCTCGGCCGGGTCGGCCCACACGGTGGCGAGGAAGCCCGGCATCGAGCCGGAGTGGCCGGAAAGGCGCCGCCCGCCGGACCGGGCGAGCTGCAGGCCGAGCCCGAACCCGGAGGTCCAGGCGTCGCCGTCGTCCACGCCGATGGGCTCGCGCATCTCGGCGAGCGTGCCGGGGCACAGCACCCCGCCCGTGTCGCCGCACAGGAACGCCGCCCACCGCGCCAGGTCGTGCGGCGTGGACCAGAGCTGCCCCGCCGGGCCCATGGCGTCGGCGTCGTGCTCGGGCTCGGGCAGCACCACGTCGGCCCACGGGTGCACGGCGTAGCCGGTGGCGTGCGGGGCCCGGGGGCGGGGCGTGGTGCCGTCCATGCCGAGCGGCGTCAGCACCTCCTCGCGTACGGCGTCCCACCAGGTGCCGCCGCGCAGCCGCGCGACCAGCTCGCCGAGCAGCGCGAACCCGACGTTCGAGTAGTGGAAGCGGCGGCCGGGCCGGTGCTTGGCCTCACCCGGGCCCAGGCGCTTGAACAGGTCGTCGACGGGGACGCCGGGGGTGCGCTCCCACCAGGCGGTGGGCGGCTCGGCGGTCAGCCCGGAGGTGTGCGAGAGCAACTGGGCGATGGTGAAATGGCCGTGCGGCGCGTCAGGCAGGTGGGCGTCCAGACGGTCGTTGAGCTGAAGCGCGCCCTCGTCGCGCAGCCGCATCACCACCACGGCCACCATCGACTTGGTGATCGAGCCGAGCCGGTACTGCGTGGCGGCGGTGGGCGGCCCGTCGCCCACCCGGCCGCGCCCGCCGAACCACGCCGTCCGCCCGTCGCGGACGATCGCCGCCGTCAGCGAGGGAACTTTGCATTCGGCCTGCTCGACGGCGAGCCGGCGCAGCAGGGCGCGGGCCGTCGCCTGTCCAACCTGAGTCATGAGCGACAAGGGTAGTCGCTGGAGCGGCGGCTGCGCCGGGTAGCCGATCAGCGGGCCGGGGTCCGGTCGAACGCGTCGAGGATGAGCGCCGTGGCGTCCAGGGTGCGGGCGGTGGCGCCGAGGCGGGGCACCTCGGCGGAGCCCGGCCAGGTGTGCCCGCCGCCGTCGAGGGTGTAGAGGCGCACGGCGGCGCCCTCGGGGCACGATCGCCAGGTCCGCAGCCGTACGCCGGTGGCGGGGCGGGTGGTCGCGCGGCCGGAGCAGCCGAACGCCCGCGCCCAGTCGTCGGCCGCCCGCTCCACCGGCGGGAGGACCACCAGGTCGGCGAGGGCGCGCAGGGCGCCCGTGGCGTCGGGGAACGGATGCCCGCCCCGGTAGGGGACCGCCCGGTCGGCGGTGCCGTGGAAGGCGAGCAGCGTCGTGGGGAACGGCCGGTCGCACGGCCGGGCGACGCTGAGCCCGCCCACCGCCCCGACGCCCGCCAGACGGCCGTCCAGGGCGCAGATCAGGGCGGCGGACATGGCGGCGCCGTACGACATGCCGGCCGCGAACGCCCGCCCCCGGTCCACGCACAGGCCGCTCTCCAGCCGGTCGAGCAGGGCGGCGAGGAACCCGGCGTCGTCCGGCCCCGGGGTGCCGGGCAGTGTCCAGCCCATGCGGCCGTCGGCGGCCTGCGGGGTGGCCACGACGTAGCCGCGGCGCGGGCCCTCCACGGCCAGGCGGCTGTAGAAGCTCTCCTGCGCGGCGTCGGAGCCGAGCCCGTGCAGGTCCAGCAGGACGGGATGCGGGCCCTTGCCCTTGGGGACGGCCAGCAGGAAGGTCCGGCGCAGGCCGTCGTGCGTCATCGTGTGGCGGCCCGCCTTGAGTCGCGGCGCGGCCGAGCACCCGCTCGCCCGTCCCCGGTCCTCCGGGGGCTGGACGGAAGGGCTCTGATCGGGCTGCGGGCTCGCCGGGCTCCGCTGGGCCTGCCGCGCGGGGGCGGGCTGGGGCGCGGCGGAGCAGCCCGCGACCGGCGACGCGGCCAGCAGCGCCGCCAGCGCCAACGCGATCGCGCCTCTGCCCATCCCGCCCCTCCTCGTCCGCGTTCAGCCTCGTCTGTCCCCGTTAAGCCGTCACCCACCCCTTTCGTCGGGGGCCGGGACCAAGTCTCGTCGATCGGTCCGGGCCGCGCTCGTCAGTCCGGGGCCTTGACGGTGGCGATGCCGAGCGTGCTGGTCATCGGCAGCAGGCCCGCCTCGAAGACCGGGCCCAGCAGCGGCCCGCCGAGCCGGGCGAGCCGGTCGGCGCGCTCCTGCCCGAGCAGCCGCCACGGCCCGGCGGCCAGCTCGTCGGTCATCCGCTCGACCCGGTCGCGCAGCGCGCGCCCGCGTTCGGTGGCCTGGCCGCCGGCGTCCACCAGGCCGCGGGCGGCCAGCCGCTCGCGGGCCGCGTCCCACTCCTCGGCGCTCCAGCCGCGCCCGGCGAACGTCTCCACCGGCGCGGCCCCGATCGCCGCGAACGACACCAGCGCCTCGCATCCGTCCAGCTCCGCCGCCAGCAACGCGGCCAGGTGACCGTCGCCGCGGTGCTCGCGCAGCACGGTCGCCGCCTGCCACAGCACCAGGTGCGGCTCGTCGGCCCACGGCAGGTCCAGGTTCGCGGCGGTGAGCGCCCGGCCCTCCACGCCCGCGCCCTCGGCCGCCCGCCGGGCCAGCTCGGCGGCCTCCCGCAGCTCCGGCCCGGCGAGCAGGTCGCCGAGCAGGCTCCGGTACGTCCGGTCGACCGCCGTCAGCCGCGCCTCCAGCACCCGCTCAGGTGCGGCGACCGACCACACGGCGGGCACGTGCTCGGCCACCGTCGCCGGGCTGAAGCTGTAGCAGGCCGCCGTGGCCAGCCGCGTGCCGACCCGGCCGAGCGGGGCGGTGCGGTAGGCGAAGTAGCTCGGCCAGCGTGACTCGACGTCGTAGCCGAGGGCGGCGGCCTCCTCGAACGCCTCGGGGGAGAAGTACAGCACGGCGTGCAGGGGTTCGAGCTGATGCCACATGCGGCGGGCCAGCCGGGCCATCTCGTCCATGCCAATTCCTCACTGTCTAGATAAGCTATGCCAGTGACGATAGACGCGTGGCGCATCACTGGTCAATCCCAAATAGACAGTTATGTCGGGCGATGGGCGGAGCTGGCCGTCCTGCTGGTGAACGGGCTGGCCGTGACCCGCGTACGCGGCCGCGACGTCGAGCCCCCGTCCGATCCCGGGCCGGCCCTGGAGGCGGCGCTCGCCCGCGCGGGCTGGAGCCCGTCGCCCGGCGCGGCCGGACCGGTACGTCTCGGCGACGAGGACGCCGCCCGCCTGGCCGCGATCGCCGCCGAGCTGCGCCCGATCCTCGGCGGCGCCCCGGACGCGGTGGCCGCGCTCAACGGCGTCCTGATCCGCCACCGGGCGGTCCCCAGCCTGTACGGCGACCCGCCGGTCCTGGCCTTCCACGCCCCGGGCGCGACCCTCGCCGACGCCTGGGCCGCGAACGCCGCCACGGCCCTCGCCATGGTCATCGGCGTCGGTCAGGGCGTCCGGCTGCGCAGCTGCGAGGCCGAGGGCTGCGAGCTGGTCTTCTTCGACGTCACCAGGAACGCCTCACGCCGCTTCTGCGGCCTGTCCTGCCAGAACCGCGCCAAGGCCACCGCCTACCGCGCCCGCCGCCGCGGCGCCTAGTGCCGGTTTTGTGCCATTTGCCCCACTCTTTGCCCCTGTCCTGGCACGGTGAAGTATGGCCACATCGGGGGAGGACAAGTGGCTGAGCGCGCTGCGTGACCACGCCGCCCGGCTCGCGTTCCCGGACTGGACGCCGCAGCCCGGGGACTGGGCCCACCTCTACACCGGCTTCGACGACGACGGCATCCCCTACACCGAGGTGGCCGTCTACCGCACCGACCGGGACGGCGGCCATGAACGCATCCGCCACATCCGCTACAGAGGCGGCGAACTGACGGCGTTCTGGTCCAGGCTGGTCAACGAGATCATCGAATAGACCGAGACGAACGGCGCGTCCTGTTACAGGTGAGTTCTGGGGGTTTTGATGGGTCCTTTGAGTTTGGAGGGATAAAAGAGAACATCCGCATGGGTACGTCTGCTTGCGTCTGAGCGCACGCCGAAGTGCGAGTGCCGGATTTTCGGTAGACATCACCATGAACGGAAACGAGAGCACGTGAATATGAAGACTCGGCAAACGTGGGCGCCGCGCCGCGGGCGCTTCGCGGCACTGGCTCTGACCGGTGCGGCCGCCAGCATCATGATCCTGCCCGTGGGCCTCGGTGTGGCCTGCGCGAGCACCATCGTCCCCACCGTCGAGGCCGGGGGCGCCCCGCCGAAGCCGGCGGTGAAGCACGTGACGCAGACGAGATACGTCACGAGGGAGAAGCCGGTGCTGCGCAGCCCGCGCATGCGTCTCCCGCGGGTCGACGTCATCGTCGACAACATCAACGACAACATCAACCTGCGTCGCCAGCACCGGCGCCACGACTTCAGGCGTGACTTCAAGCACGACTTCAAGCACGACTTCAAGCACGACGACTACAAGAAGGTCGACCCGTACAAGTCGGTCGAGCAGGTCAAGCCCGAGTACGACGAGTACGACGAGTACAACAAGTACGACGGCAACCTGTACGACAACGTCCAGTCCGGCAACACCCTGTCCGGCAGCGGCCAGTACGGCACCAGCCAGACCGGCAGCGGCCAGACCGCCGGTCAGGACAAGTACTGGTGGCCCGGCAGCAAGCAGTGGAAGAACTGGAACTGATCGCCACCGGACGTGATCCGGCCGCCGCGGCGTGAGGAATCACGCCGGGCGGCCGGACCACAACCGTCAGCAGGACGGTCAGCGGACGTAGATGTCCGGGCGGGGCGGCGTGGGCATGCGGTCGCCGAGGAAGAAGCTCGTGTGCGGCGGCTGGTTGTAGGCGGTGTTCTGCCAGGCGACCGAGACCCGGTAGAGGGGGTCGTGCATGAGCGTGTAGAGGCGGCGGTCGGTCGGGATCGTGGTGGAGTAGATCCGCAGGGCCCGGTTGTCGGAGGTGGGCCAGACGACCTCCTCACGCCAGTCGCCGAACAGGTCGGCCGACAGCGACGGCGTCGCCTTGGTGCCGTTGTTGGAGTGGACGCCCGAGGCGGTCAGGAGGCGGGTGTCGCCGTCCGTGCCGTACTTGTCGATGCGCGTCTGGTCGAGCAGCTCCCGCACCGGGTCGCCGTCCCACCAGACGAGGAAGTTGATCGAGGACGGCTTGCGGCCTGCGGTGTTGCCGGTGACGCTGCGCAGGTTCCCGTCCGCGGCGGACCAGAACTCCGAGGCGACCCGCACGGTCGAGATGTCCCCGGCCACGCCCCGCCCGTTGTCGGAGCCGGACGCCGTCTGCCACAGGACCTGGCCGCCCCGGGGGTCGATGTAGAGCGAGCCGGGCTGGCTGGTGCCCTCGCTGACCTTGAAGTACTCCAGGCCGGCGCGGGCCGGGTCGAAGTCGCCGAGGTGCTGGGCGTCGCCGTGGCCGGTGCGGGTGGACCACATGCCGGTGCCGTTGTCGTTGACGGCCATGGCGCCGTAGACGATCTCGTCGCGGCCGTCGGCGTCCACGTCGCCGACGGACAGGCTGTGGCTGCCCTGGCCGGCGTACTGCGAGCCGGCCGAGTTGCTGTCGAACGTCCACCGCTTGGTGAGCGTGCCGTTGCGGAAGTCCCAGGCGGCGATGACGCTGCGGGTGTAGTAGCCGCGGGCCATGATCAGGCTCGGCCGCTCGCCGTCCAGGTACGCCGTCCCGGCCAGGAACCGGTCCACCCGGTTGCCGTAGCTGTCGCCCCAGGAGGAGACGGTGCCGCGCGGCGGGTCGTAGTTCACCGTGGACATGGCGGCCCCGGTCAGGCCGTTGAACATGGTCAGGTACTCGGGGCCGGACAGCACGTAGCCGCTGGAGTTGCGGTGGTCGGCGCCGGAGTTGCCGATGACGGCGCCGGTGCCGTCCCTGGTGCCGTCGGCGGTCTTCATGGCGACCTCGGCCCGGCCGTCGCCATCGTAGTCGTAGACCTGGAACTGCGTGTAGTGCGCGCCGGCGCGGATGTTGCGGCCGAGGTCGACGCGCCACAGGCGGGTGCCGTTGAGCCGGTAGGCGTCCACGAAGACGTTGCCGGTGTAGCCGGACTGGGAGTTGTCCTTGGCGTTGGACGGGTCCCACTTCAGGATGATCTCGTACTGGCCGTCGCCGTCCACGTCGCCCACGCTCGCGTCGTTGGCGCTGTAGGTGTAGGAGACGCCGTCGGGGGTGGTGCCGCCGGACGGGGGCTGGATGGGCACGTCGAGGTACGCGCCGCCGGTGAAGCGCAGCGAGGCGGGGGAGGCGGCCTGCTCGGCCCCGCCGACCACGGCCCGGACCGTGTAGGAGGCGTCGGCGGCTGCGCCGTTGTCGAGGTAGTTGGTGGAGGCGGTCAGGCCGGAGACGATCCTGGTGGAGCCGCGGTAGAGGTTGAAGGAGACGCCGTCGGGGTCGGTGCCGAGCAGCCGCCAGGAGACGAGGTTGCCGGAGCCGGAGCGTACGCTGATCAGCCCGCGGTCCAGGTCCTCCATCTGCTTGGTCGGCGGGGCGGCCTGGGCGGGGCCACCGGTCGTCACGGCGGCGCCGGTCGCCGCCGTGGCCAGTGCCGTCGCCAGGGCGAGGGCGGCCTTTCGTAACCGCATCACGGGTCCTCTCGTCGGGTAAGCGCTTTCCCAGAAGGCAAAAACGTTTCACGGGGCGCGGGGCGGGGTTCTCGGCGTATTAAAACCGCGACCCCGCCCGGGCGGCAAGCGATCGTGAAACTTTCGGGCTTGCCCTGACGCCGGTGTCAAGGTTCTAGCCTGCGACGGTGAAATTCGGAATCAGCTACAACGCCGCCCATTTCGGCACCGACCCGGAACAGCTCGTGGCGTTCGCCCGGCAGGCCGAGGAGTGCGGGTTCGAGTCCCTGTACGTGCCGGAGCACGTGGTCCTGTACCCGGGCGCCCGGGTCGGGCCCTTCGAGCTGCCGCCGGCGCTGCCGTACCTGGACCCGCTCGACTGCCTGGCCTTCGTCGCCGGGGCGACCCGGCGCATCCTGCTCGGCACCGCCGTGCTGCTGATCCCGTACCACCATCCGGTGCCGCTCGCCAAGCGGCTGGCCACCGTGGACGTGCTGTCCGGCGGGCGGATGAGGCTGCTCACCGTCGGGGTCGGCGCGTTGCCGGGCGAGGCGCGGGCGGTCGGGGTGGACTTCGCGACCCGGGGCCGGCGCGCCGACGAGGCCATCGACGTGCTGCGGCTGCTGTGGGCGGGGGGCGAGGAGGGCGCCGGTCACCAGGGGGAGTTCTACGCCTTCGACGACCTGTGCAGCTTCCCCAAGCCGCTGGGCGGCGCGGGCCTGCCGGTGCACGTCGGCGGGTCCAGCCGGGCCGCCGCGCGCCGGGCCGGGCTGCGCGGCGACGGCTGGTTCCCCGGCGGGCGGCTCGACGCGCGGGAGCGGGCCGGGCAGTGGGACCTGGTGAGGGCCACGGCCGCCGAGGCGGGACGGGACCCCGGCGCGCTGGAGTACACCCGCTGGGGAGCTCTCGACATGACGGAGGACGACGTCGAGACGCTGGCCGCTCAGGGGGTGACGCGGATCGTCGTCAGCCCGGCCTCGCCCGACCCCGAGGAGCGGCGGGAGGAGCTGGCGGCGTTCGCCGGGCGGTTCGGCCTGTCTTCCTGATCTACTTTGTAAAGGCCACACTCCGGTCGTTGTGACCTTGAGCACTGTTCGGAACGCCGGAAGTCGCCGACAGTGAGGACATGGGCCTGCTGAAGGTGGATTTCGACGAGAGCTGCCTGGTACGCACCCGCCGCGCGGTCCTGGCCTGCGCCCGCGCTCAGGGAGTGACGGGGGAGCGGCTGGGCGACTTCCTGTCGGCGGTCAACGAGTGCCTGGTCAACGCGGTCGAGCACGGCGGCGGGCGGGGCCGGCTGCGCCTGCGGCGCGAGGACGGCCCGGGGGGCGGCAGGCTGGTCTGCGAGGTCGCCGACGACGGGGACGGCATCCCGGTCGAGGTGCTGAAACGCGAGTCGCTGCCGGCCGCGTCCGCACCGGGCGGGCGCGGCATCTGGCTGATGCGCCGCCTGGCCGACGAGGTGGTCTTCCTCACCGGGCCCGGGGGCACCACCGTCCGCATCGCGCTGGAGGTGGCGGGTTCCTGACCGGCGTGCCGGGGTACACGTACGCTCTCCGTCGATCCCCGTTCGAGCGAAAGGCGTCGGTGCGCGGATGTTCGCAAGGCTGGTCGAGCTGGGCGGTTTCGGGGTGGAGGCGGCGATCACGCTGACCCGCAACGGGCTGCTGGGGCCGGTGCCGCCCGCCGCGCTGGCCCGCGTGGTGGAGGCGTACCGGCATTTCGGCGTCACCCCGGCGGCCGGGGTGGCGATCGCGGCGGCGCGCTGGCCGGACCGCACCGCGGTGGTGGACGAGGCGGGCTCGCTGACGTTCGGCGAGCTGGACGCGCGGGCCGCCGGGCTGGCCGCCGAGCTGCGGCGGCGGCACGCGGTGGGGCCGGGGCGCACGGTCGCCGTCATGTGGCCCAACGACCGGGGCTTCCCGCTGGCGATCGCGGCGGTGTCGCGGCTGGGCGCGGATCTGCTGCTGCTCAACACCGGGCTCGCCGGGCCGCGGCTGCACGAGGTGCTGACGCGGGAGGGCGTGGACGTGCTGATCGCCGCGCCGGACCTGCCGCCGGTGGAGTTCGACGGGCCGCGCGTGGGCGACCTCGACGCGCTCGCCGCCGCGGGCCTGGCGGCCGGCTCCGCCGCCGAGCCGCCACGCCGGCCGGGGCGGCTGGTGCTGCTGACGTCGGGCACGACGGGCACGCCCAAGGGCGCTCCGCGCCGTTTGTCGCTGGCCGAGCTGACCGAGCCGTTCGTGTCGATGCTGACCACGGTGCCGCTGCGCGGCGGCGAGCCGATGCTCATCGCGCCGCCGCTGTTCCACGGCCTGGGCCTGCTCTGGTACGGCGCGGCTCTGGTGCTCGGCTGCCCGGTCGTGCTGCTGCGCGGGTTCGACGCCGGCGCCGTGCTGGACGCGCTGGCCGTCGAGCGGGCCGCGGCGCTGGTGGCCGTGCCGGTCATGCTGCGGCGGCTGCTGGCCCTCCCGCCGCGCCGCCTGCCGGATCTGCGGGTGGTGGTCTCGGGCGGCTCGGCGCTCCCTCCCGGCCTGGCCGCCGGGTTCATGGACGCCTACGGCGAGGTCCTCTACAACCTGTACGGCTCCACGGAGGCCGGCTGGGCGGCGCTGGCCACGCCCGCCGAGCTGCGCGCCGCGCCCGGCACCGTGGGCCGGCCGCCGCGCGGCGCGACCGTCCACGTGGCGGGCCCGGACGGCGCCGAGCAGCCGCCCGGCGAGGTGGGCCGGGTGCTGGTGTCCGGCGGGCTGACCTTCACCGGCGCCGCCGACGGCCTGCTGCCCACCGGCGACCTCGGCCACCGGGGCCCGGACGGGCTGCTGTTCATCGACGGCCGCGACGACGACATGATCGTCTCCGGCGGCGAGAACGTGTTCCCGCAGGAGGTCGAGGACCTGCTGGCCGGGCGGCCGGGCGTGACCGACGTGGCGGTGCTGGGGGTGCCGGACGAGGAGTACGGGCAGCGGCTGGCCGCGTACGTGGTGCCCGACCGGGACGCGCCGCCGTCGGCCGACGACCTGCGCAAGGCGGTGAAGGCCGAGCTGGCCGCGTACAAGGTGCCGCGCGAGGTCGTTTTCGTGGAGTCGCTGCCGCGCAACCAGACGGGCAAGGTCGACCGGTTCAGGCTCCTGGAGCAGGTCGGCGGCTGAGCGGCCGCCGGGCGGATCACCGGCGGCGGGGAACTGTCGGAGGCTCCCGCTAACGTCCCCGACCATGATCAGCCGTCATGGATCGGAGGTCCCCGCGTGAGCGCCTGGGACGACCTGCTGAAGCTCGCACAGGCCGGCGACGTGCATGGCACGATGCGCCGCGTCGGCGAGCTGACCCCGGCCGAGCGCCGGTCGGTGGCCGAGGAGCCGGCCAGGCGCCTCGCCCACCGACGCGCGGCCGGGATCTCCCCGTGGGAACACCGCCAGGAGCTGTCGCCGCTGCTGCTGACGGGCGCCGGCACGGTCGGCGGGGCGTCGGCGGTGGCGTCGTGGCTGCTGCGGCGCGACTTCCGCGACCTGAGTGAGCGGAACGTCCCGCGCGTGCTGGAGGTGCTGCGCGCCCGGCCGGACGACTGGCGCGCCGACCTGGCCGTGCGCCTGGCCCGGCGGTTGCGGCTCACGGACGGATGGCCGTGGCGGGTGGCGGCCGAGCTCGTCCGCGAGACGGGCGTCGAGCCGCCGCAGGACGCCGACGCCTTCAAGACCGGCTGGCTGCGCACGCTGGAGGCGGACCGGGCGGCGGGCGATCCACTGCTCGCCGCGTACGGGCCGGGTCTGTTCGAGATCGACGGACTCGCCACGCTGCCGCTGTGGGAGGTGGCCGACAACGTCGTCCGCCTGGTCGAGGCCGGGCTGCTGGAGCGCACGGTCGTGCTCGACGGGCTGGTCCGGCGGCTGCTGCGCGACGGCCCGGCCGCGCTGTCGCCGCTGGCGGGCCTGCACGACCGGCTCGACCCCGATCTCGACGAGATCACCGGGCACGCCGAGGACTACGTGGCGCTGCTGCCCGCCGGGCCGGTCGCGGTGGCGGACCTGGCGCTGGCGCAGCTCCGGCGGCTGGAGGAGGCCGGGCGGCTGAGCGAGGAGTCGTTCACCGAGGCGCTGGAGGCGCTGGTGTTCCGGCCGGAGAAGAAGCTGCTGCGGGGCGCGATCGCGTGGGCGGGCGACGCGGTGCCGCGCGACGGCGGCCGGACGGGCACGGTGCTGCGGGCGATGGCGGTGCTGTTCGCCCAGGACACCCTGGCGCTGCAGGAGCGGGCCGTGCGGCTCGCGGTGCGGCTGGCCCCGCACGCCGATCCCGAGGAGCGGGAGGCGGTCCGCGCCGCCGCCGCGGGCCTGCCCGCCGAGCTGCGGGAGAAGGTCGCCGCCGGATACGGCGGCGCCATCGAGGCCGACGAGCTGGAGGCGGTGCCGCTGGCGGCGGCGGGGGACGGGCGGCGGCTGCCGGCGCCGTACGGGTCGCCGGAGGAGCTGGCGCGCGGCCTCGACGCCTTCCGCGCCGACGAGGATCCGCACACGTTCGAGGTGCTGCTGGCCGGGCTCGCCACCTGGTCGGAACGCGACCCGGAGGGGCTGCGCGCGGCGCTGCGTCCCTGGACCGAGCCGTTCGACGCGAGCTTCTTCGGTCGCTGGCCGGACGAGCTCGACGAGCGCGTCGGCTACGCGCTGCGGCGGACGTTCCTGGCCTTCGCCGCCCCGGCGGTGACCAGATCGCTGCCCTGGCGGCCCAGGCAGTGGACGAGGTCCCTGGCCGTGCTCGACGAGCCGCCGGCGCGCCGGTGCGCGGAGCTGACCGGTCACTACGCGGACGGCGGCCGCTACCCGGTCGTCCTGGCGACTCCCACGGCGGTCACCGGCCACGTGGCGCCCGGCGTGCTGCTGGACCGGCTGGAGCGCCTGGAGGCTGAAGGGGTGGAGGCCCTGCCCGCCGACCTGACCCAGGCCCTGCTCCGCCTGCCCCGTGAGATCGCCGCCGCCGACGTCGCCCGCGCCGGGCGACTGACGTCCGAGGCGGGGCGGGCGTGCGCCGCCTGGATGCGGGGGGAGCGCCTGGGTGATCCCGAGGTGACGGTCAGGCGGGATCCCTGGTCCTGGCTGCCGACCACCATCAACGCCGACGGAGCGCCGGAGCGCGTGCGGGGGCTGCTGGAGATCCGGGCGGCCCACTCGTGGACGATGGAATGGTGGCCGCTGGTCATGCCCTCGCACCGCGACGTGGTGGCCGCCCACCTGGTATCCCCGCTGGCCGCAGGCACCGATGCCAGCGACAGCGACGCGCGCGTGCTGGTGGATCTCGTCCACGGCGACGGGCCGCTCGGCACGGGCATGGCGTACGCGCTGGCCTGCGGCATGGGGCAGACCCAGGCGGCCGGGCGGGCGGCGGCGGGCGACGCGCTGCTCACGCTGGCCGCGCGCGGCGAGGTCCCGGCCGCCGAGCTGGCCGAGGTGGTCACGAAGCTGGTCAAGAGCGAGTACGTCAAGCTGAACCGGGTGGTCGTCGTGCTCGACGACGCGACGCAGGCGGGCGCGCACGAGGTGGTGTGGGAGGTGGTGGTGCGGCTGCTTCCCGGGCTGCTGCCCGAGGAGGGCGAACGGCCGCGTGCCGGGCTGGCGGACCTGCTCGCGGCGGGGGCGCGGGCGGCGAGGATCGGGCGGGTGCGCGCGGACCTGCCGGAGGTGGCGGCGATCGCGGCACGCAAGGGCTCGTCGCGACTGGTCCAGGAGGCGAGGCGGCTCCAGAGGCTGGTCTCGGAATCTACATTGTAAAGGCGTCGAGCTGGATGATCCCTCCACCGGTACCCGGAAAAACAACAGCAACGAGTCAGCCCGTGGCGGCCCTGGCGTAGCGGCGGGCCAGGCGCTCGAAGGCGTTCCTGAGCTCCGGCGGGCCGACGACCTCGATGTCGGCGTCGAACCTGCCGAGCGCGGCGGCCAGGCCGTGCCACGACCAGGAGCCGAGGACGAGCCGGCAGCGGCCTGGCCCGAGCTCCTCGACGATACCGTCGTGGAGATAGGGGGCCACGTCGGCGGCGGGCAGGTGGAGGATGACCTCGCCCTGGCAGGGCCAGTCCGCGGTCCCGGTCGCGGGGTCGGAGCCGCGGAAGCGGGCGGCGATGAAGGTGGCGACGTCGCCCGCGGGCGGTTCGCGCGGGGTGAAGCGGGGGCCGGTCGGGACCTTCGGGGTGATGCGGTCGGCGCGGAAGGTGCGCCAGTCGTTGCGGTCGAGGTCCCAGGCGAGGAGGTACCAGCGCCCCCGCCAGGTGAGGAGGTGGTGGGGTTCGACGCGGCGCGGCGGGCCGTCGTCCTCGCCGCTGGGGGCGTAGTCGAAGCGCAGGATCTCGCGGGCGTGGACGGCCGCGCTGACGGTCATGAGGAGGGCGCTGTCGGTGCGCGCGCGTGGCCGGGCGGTGGGGGGTTCGACGGCGGTGACGTGGAGGGCGTCGATGCGGTGGCGCAGGCGGGCGGGCATGACCTGCCGGACGGTGGTGAGCGCGCGGGCGGCGCCTTCGGCGATGTCGGCGCCGGTGGCGGTGGCGTGGTGGAGGGCGATGGCGAGGGCCACGGCCTGGTCGTCGTCGAAGAGGAGCGGGGGCAGGTCGGTGCCGGGAGTGAGACGGTAGCCGCCCTCGGGTCCTTTGGCGGCGGTGATGGGGTAGCCGAGTTCGCGCAGGCGGTCGACGTCGCGGCGGACGGTGCGGGGGCTGACGTCGAGGCGTTCGGCGAGCAGCGCTCCCGGCCAGTCGCGGCGGGTCTGGAGCAGGGTGAGCAGGGAGAGCAGGCGCGCGGACGTCTTCGGCATGGGGTCATTGTGCCGGGAATGGCGGTCACGTCCTGTCCGCTTCGGCCATCGTTATTTTACTAGTGAAACATTTGCTAAACTTATCGGATGCGTTCTTCTGCCTTCGCCGTCCGCCTGCCCGTCCTGTCCGCGTTGCGGCTGAGACCGCTCGGCGACGTCTGGCACAAGCCCGCGTTCAGCTCGGTCGTCGCGCTGCTCGTGGTGCTGGGGCCGCTGGTGGCGGCGGGGCGGCTGGACCTGGTCCTGTACGGCGCCACCGGCGCCATGTGCGCCCTCTACGGTCACGCGCTGCCCTACCGGGCGCGGGCCGGGGCGCTGGCGTGGGTCGTGGCCGGGCTGCTGGCCGGCACGGGGATCGCGCTGGTGACCGCCGCGCTCACCGACGCCGTGGCCGTACGGGTCGCGGTGGCGGCGGTGCTGGCCGGGCTGCACAAGGCGGTGTGCGACGCCACCCGCATCGGCCCGCCGGGCAACGTGGTGCTCACCTTTCTGACGGCGAGCGCGGCGTTCGTGCCGCAGCGGCTCGCCGACGTGCCGCTGCACCTGGGGATCGGAGTGCTGGGCGGGGCCGTGGCCTGGGCGGTGGGGATGGCGCCGTGGCTGGTCCGGCCGGACGGGCCGGAGCGGGTGGCGGTGGCCCGCGCCCTGGAGGCGACCGCGCGCCTGCTCCGCGTCCGGCAGGACGGGGCGGATGCCCTCCACGAGGCGCGGCACGCGGCCGCCGCGGCGGTGAACGCCGCCTGGCAGACGCTGTTGCGCGCGGGCGCGGGCCGTGAGGAGCTGCGCCGGCTGCTGGTGCGGGCGGAGTCGGGCGTGAGCGGCGGCGTCGGGGCGGAGGCGCTGCGCGGCTGGGCGCGTGAGCTGCGCAAGGGGCGGCCGGTGCCCGTGCCGCCGGCCGGTGACCGGGGCACCGCGGCGGCCGAGCGGGCGGAGCTGGCCGGGATCGCCGCCGAGGAGCGCGCCGCGCGTGGGCTGCGGCGGCTGGCGCGGGACGTCGCGGGCCGGTGGCGGGTCGTGGTGATGGTGTTCGCCGGCTCGGCGGTGGCCGGGTGGGCGTCGATGGCGTTCGGGGTCGGGCGGCCGTACTGGGCGGTGGTGACGGCGGCGTCGGTGTTCGCGGCCAACACGGCCATGTCGTGGAGCCGGGCGGTGCAGCGGGTGGTGGGCAACCTGCTCGGGGTGGCGCTGTTCACGTTGCTGGCGCCGGTGACGCGGCTGGGGGCGGTGGCGCTGCTGGTGACGGTGCTGGCGCTGCAGTTCGTGACGGAGCGGGCGATGACGCGGAACTACTGGCTGGGGAGCGTGTTCGTGACGCCGACGGCGATCCTGATGACGCAGTTCGCGGGGGCGCAGCCGGTGCCGGTGCTGGTCGCCGACCGGTGGCTGGACACCTGCCTGGGCGCGGTGGCCGGGCTGGTGGCGTGCGTGGTGCTGCGCGACCGGCGGGCGGCCGGGCGGGTCCACGACGGTCTGGAACGGCTGGAGCGGCTGGTGGCCGAGCCTCGTCCGGCGGCCGACCGGCTGCGCGCGGCGCTGGTGGGGCTGCGGGAGGCGGCCGACCTGGCGGCGGGGGAGTGGCGCGGGGCGGCGTTGCCGGAGGAGCGGATCGTGGCGGCCGAGCGGGCGGGGCACCGCCGCCTGGCCGAGCTGACCGCCGTGCGGCATCCGTGACGGCGGGCGCGTACGATCAGTCCGTCGCCGGGGACGAGCCGGCGGGGGTCGAGAGGAAGGGCGGGCAGGTGGAGGACGCCGTGGCGGTGGCGCTGCGTCAGTGGCGGCAGGTCCTTCCCGATGCCGACCTCGACGCGATCGCCGTGATCGGCCGGCTCAACCGGTGTACGGCTTTGCTGCAGCAGGCGACGGACGCGCCGCTGGGCCGGGCGGGGGTCAACCGCGCCGAGTACGACCTGCTGTGCGCGTTGCTGCGGGTCGGCGGCGAGCTGACGCCGGGGCGGCTGGCGCGGGAGACGTTCGCCTCGGGGGCGGCGGTGACCAAGCGGGTGCGGCGGCTGGAGCAGATCGGGCTGGTGGCCCGGCGGGTGGACGAGCGGGATCGCCGGGTGGCGCATCTGTCGCTCACCGAGCGCGGTCGGGCGTTCGTGCTGGAGCTGGTGCCCGAGCAGCTGGCGTACGAGAACGCGTTGCTGGCGGGGCTGGCTCCGGGGCGGGAGCGTGAGCTGGCCGGGCTGCTGGGGGAGTTGCTGCTCATGCTGGAGGGGCGGCTCGGCGGCGTGATCGGCTGACGAGCGGCCGGGTCCCGGGCGCGGGGCGGTGCCCCGCGCCCGGGTGGTGGTTCAGGCGGCGGTGCCGGTCATGGCGGCGTGCAGCCGCAGGTACGGCTCCGCCTCCTGCGGGCGGCTGCGGCGTTCGAGCGTCCGGCCGAGCAGCAGGTACGCGTACGCCTCGGCCGGGTCGCGCTCGATGACCTGCCGCAGCTCGGCCTCGGCCCGCCCGAGCTGGGCGGAGTGGTAGTAGGCGCGGGCCAGCAGCAGCCGGGCGGCAACGTCGTCGGGCGCTTCGGCGACGACGCCGGCGAGGTGGCGGGCGGCTTCGATGTAGTCCTTGAGCTGGAAGAACATGCGCCCGCGCGCGTAGGTGTCGGCGATCATGGTCACTCCTTTCCCGGACCGGTGTGGGGGAGTCGGGCGGCGGGGACGACGCCGAGGCGGCCGGCCTGGTAGTCCTCCATGGCCTGGACGATCTCGGCACGGGTGTTCATGACGAACGGCCCGTAGTGGACGACGGGTTCGCGGATGGGCTGCCCGCCGAGCAGCAGCACCTCCAGGTTGGGCTCGGCCTGCGGCTGGTCGGGGGCGGCGGCGAGGGTGAGCGAGTCGCCCGCGCCGAAGACGGCCAGCTGTCCCTTGGTGACCGGGCGTCGCTCGGCGCCGGCGGTGCCGTGTCCGGCGAGGACGTACGCCAGGGCGTTGAAGCCGGGGTTCCACGGCAGGTCCAGCCGCGCGCCGGGGCTGAGGGTGGCGTGCACCATCGTGATCGGGGTGAAGGTGACGCCGGGGCCGGGGTGGCCGTCCAGCTCTCCGGCGATGACGCGCAGCAGCGTGCCGCCGTCGGCGGAGGCCAGCAGCGCCGACTGCCGGCCGCGGATGTCCTGGTAGCGGGGGACGTGGAACTTGTGGGCGCGGGGCAGGTTGACCCACAGCTGGACGCCGTGGAACAGCCCGCCGGACACGACCAGGTGCTCCGGCGGCTTCTCGATGTGGAGCAGGCCGCTGCCGGCGGTCATCCACTGGGTGTCGCCGTCGGTGATCGTGCCGCCGCCGCCGGCGGAGTCCTGGTGCTCGAAGATGCCGTCGATGATGTAGGTGACGGTCTCGAAGCCGCGGTGCGGGTGCCAGGGGGTGCCTTTCGGCTCGCCGGGGGCGTACTCGACCTCGCCCATCTGGTCCATGTGGATGAAGGGGTCGAGCAGCGACTGGGGCAGGCCGGCGAAGGCGCGCCTGACGGGGAAGCCCTCGCCCTCGTAGCCGGTGGGCGCGGTCGTCACCGAGCGCACGGGGCGCGGCCGGGTGGCGGCCGGGTCGGGGGTGGTGACGCGTGGCAGCGTCAGGGTGTCTGCGGTGACGGCGGGCATGACACACCTTCCAGGTTGAAATTTCAACTTCTTGCGCCGTGTAACCCGCGGGGCCCCGCCGGCATTCCCACGGTCAGGTGGTGAGCATTCAGAGGGTGAGCATCGCCTGGCTGCGCTCCCACAGCAGCCGCGCCGCCTCCGGGTCGCCGGCCAGGCGGTGGGTGGGAGCGGGCCGGCGTTTCACGTAGTGGCCGCCGGGCTCCCAGCCCTCGCCGGGAGGTGTGGTGGCCAGCCAGACGAGGGTGTCGGCGCCCTGCTCGGGCGTGAGCATCAGCCGTTTGAGCGGCGAGCGGTAGGTCAGCCGGGCCAGGCTGTCGGTGCCGTCGGCGAAGTTCGTCGCGACCACTCCGGGATGGAAGGAGACCGCGCTGACCCCGTCGGCCCCGTGGCGGCGTTGCAGCTCGCGGGTGAACAGGATGTTGGCCAGCTTGGAGTTGGCGTAGGCGCGGGTGCCGGAGTAGCGGCGTACGGCGTCGAGGTCGTCGAGGTCGAGGCGGGCGCCCCGGTTGAACTCGCTGGAGGTGTTGATCACCGTGGCGCGGCTCTCCGCCAGGCGCGGCAGGAGCAGCGTGGTGAGCAGGAACGGCGCCAGATGGTTGACCTGGAAAGTGGCCTCGTGGCCGTCGGCCGTCACGCGGCGCGAGCCCATGATGCCGCCGGCGTTGTTGGCCAGCACGTCGATGACCGGGTGGCGCTCCAGCAGCGTCTCCGCCAGCGCCCGCACCTCGGCCAGCCGGGCGAAGTCGGCCACGTGGAAGTCGGCGTCCAGTTCCTTGGCCAGCGTCTCGGTCTTGCCCGGCGAACGCCCGACGAGCACGACGCGCGCGCCGCGCTCGTGCAGGATGCGGGCGGCCGCGCGGCCGATGCCGTCGCTGGCCCCTGTGACGATCACGGTCCTGGCCGCCATCGCAGCGTCCCTTCGCCGGAGATCTTCTACATTAACCAGGCTCGCCCTGTCTGGATACGCGCGTGAGCGCGGCCAGATGATCGGAGACCGGCCCCAAGGTGAGCAGGCCGCTGCCCGCGCCCGCCAGCTCACCGGCCGCCGGTGCCAGCGCGTCGCGAGCCCGCCGCGCCGCCTCCCGGTGCCCTGTGGCGACCGCGGCCCGCGCCACCAGGCACCACTCGGCCTCCAGCAGCAGGTCGCGCGGTGGGTCCGGCACCTCGTCCAGCGCCGCCGCGGCCATGTCCGTCCGTCCTGCGGCGGCCAGGAGCAGGGGGCGGACCCAGGGCTCGTACGGGCCGTAATCGGCGTCCCCGTCCGGGGGCGGCAGGCCACGCCGCACCCGCGCGCACAGCAACGCCAGCCCCGCAAGCCCCCGCTCCAGCCCCGGCATCCCAGCCCCCACCAGCAGCCCGGCCGCCTCCCGATAGGCCCCTTCCACCTCGGCCGCATCCCCATCGAGCCCCGAGTGGGGCGCGGTGCCGGGCAGCGCGCCCGTCACGTCCAGGCGCAGCGCCCGGTACCAGCCGGTGAACACCCCCACCAGTGGCCGTTCATGCCGTTCGGCCAGCCGCCCGGCCGCGGCCGCGTGCTCGTCGGCCGCCAGGAAGTCGCCCAGGGCGCAGCGGGCCTGCAGCTGGACGAGATGGCCGAGCACCTCGAAGGTGACCAGCCCGTGCCGCCCCGACAGGGCGACCAGCTCCGCGCCGATCGCGTCCCGCAGCCCGGCCAGCCCGGCCCGTTCGAAGCTCTGCATGAAGACGGCGTTGAGCGCGAAGGCCAGCAGCGCCGGATCGTCCAGCTCGCGGGCCAGCCGCTCGGCCTGCCGCGCCGCCTCCGGGCCGCGCGGCCCGTGCCCGCCCCGCGACTCCAGCCCGACGGCGGCCAGCAGCCGCGCCCGCGTCGCCTCGCGCGCCCTCGTCCCGTCCGGGGGCAGCGCGGCGAGGGTGCGTTCGGCCGCCGCCACCACCTGCGCCGCCCGCGCCGGGTCGTCGGACCGGGTCCAGATCGCCGGTACGTCGAACGCCCCGATCACCCGCGCCGTCAGCTCGGCATCGCCCAGTTCCTCGGCCGCCGCGACGGCCGCCACCCGGTGCCGCCCGGCCGCCTCCAGCCCCGCGCCGCCGGTGACGGCCAGGTCGCGCATGAGGTTCACGGTCGACTCCAGCCGCGCCCGCGCCCCGGGCGGCGCGCTGCGGTCGTAGGCGGCGGCCGCCCGCGCCCACACCGCGTCCGCCGTACCGGAGGCGGCGGGATCGAGATGCGGCGCCTGGTGCAGGATGTCGGACTCCAGCCTGCGCAGCGCCGGGCCCGGGTCCACGCCCAGCTCCTCCACCAGCAGCGCCCGCGCCCGCCGCAGCACCGCCAGCGCGTCCCCCTGCCGCCCCGCCCGGTACAGCGCCAGCGCCAGCAGCCGCCAGCCGTCCTCCCGCCACGGGTGCTCGGCCACGTGCGCGTCCAGGTCGGGCACCGCCTCGGCGGCCGGGCGTACGGCGAGGCGCGCCTCGGCCCGCCGTTCGACGGCGTGCAGCCGCAGCTCCGCCAGCCGTGACCGCTCGGCCCGCGCCCACTCCTGCCCGGCGAACTCGGCGTACGCCGGCCCCCGCCACCAGCCCAGCGCCTCCTCCAGCCGCTCCAGCGCTTCCCGGGGCGGCAGCGTGGCGGAGTCGGTCACCGCCTGCTCGAACCGCCAGGCGTCCACCGCGCCGGGCGCGGCGCGCAGCGCGTACCCGGGGCCCTCGGTGACCAGCAGCCGGGGCGCGGCGCGGGGCGGCCGCTCCGGCTCCAGGGCGCGGCGCAGCGCCGCCACGAACGTCCGCACCGCGCTCACCGCGCCGCGCGGCGGGTCGCCGTCCTCCCACAGGTCGGCCACCAGCAGGTCCACGGGTACGACGCGGCGGCGGGCGACGATCAGCCGGGCCAGCACCGCCCGGTGCCGTGGCCCCTTGACGTCGATCGTGTTCCCGGCGTCGTCCCAGGCCGTCGCCGGCCCCAGCACCCCGAAGCGCACCCCCACCCTGTCGACCGTAGCGCGCTCATCGGATGCTCATCGCCGCCCGGCAGGCTGGAAGCCGACCCCGAAGGAAAGGAAACCTCATGCGGATCCCAGGCTTCGCCTACCACCGCGTCCCAGTCGCCGGCGATGTGGCGCTGAACGTCGCCGTCGCCGGCTCCGGCAGCCCCGTCGTGCTGCTGCACGGCTTCCCGCAGACCCACCTCATGTGGCGGCACGTGGCCGCCGACCTCGCCACCGCCCACACGGTGATCTGCCCCGACCTGCGCGGGTACGGCGCCAGCGACAAACCCGCCGAGACCGGGCCCGGCACCTACAGCAAGCGCACCATGGCCGCCGACGTCGTCGCGCTGGCCCGCGCGCTCGGGCACGAGCGCTTCGCGCTGGCCGGTCACGACCGCGGCGCCCTGGTCGCCTTCCGCGCCGGGCTCGACCACCCGGCCGCGATCACCCATCTGGCCTGCCTCGACGTCCTGCCCACGCTCGACATGTGGGAGGTGATGCGCGGAGCGGAGGCGGCCGTCGGCTTCCACCTGTACCTGATGGCGCAGCCGCCCGGCCTCCCCGAGACGATGATCGCGGCGAGCGCGGACGCCTTCTTCGGCCACTTCCTCGATCTGTGGACCGGCGACGCGGAGTCGATCCCGCCCGCGGTCCGGGCCGCCTACCTCGACGCCTGCCGGGCCGCCGTCCCGTCGATCGTGGCCGACTACCGCGCCTCGGCCGGCGTGGACGCCGAGCACGACCGGGCCGACCGGGCGGCCGGCAGGCGCCTGGCCATGCCGGTCACCGTGCTCCAGCAGGACTGGGGCGCGGCGCTCGGCTACGACGCGGCGGCCCTGTGGGGGGCCTGGGCGGGCGATCTGGACCACCGGACCGTCACCTGCGGGCACTTCATGGCCGAGGAGGCCCCGGCCGAGGTCGCCAAGGCCCTGCGCGACCTGCTCGCCCGCTGAGACCTGCCGTCAGGCCGATTCCGTGATGATCCGCACCAGGTCGTGCGGGGCGTCGCGCATCAGGTTGTGGCCGCCGTCCACGGCGACCACCCGCCAGGCGGGGTCCTCGCGCAGCCGTTCGTACGTGGTGGTGAACGGGGACGGGCCGTCCCAGCCGGTCGCGTACACGTACGTCCGCCGCTGCACCCGCTCCAGCCCGCCGGTCAGGCGCAGCGGCTGGAGCACCGAGGCCAGCGGGTGCGGCGTGGCGCGCGGGTCGAAGAACGGCAGGGGACGCGTGGCGAAGCCGTCGTCGGTCACGTCCAGGTACCAGCGCCGCTCGTTCTCCGAGGCCAGGTCCCAGCAGGAGTCGCCGTCGCCGGGGACCATGGCGTCCAGGTAGACCAGCGAGGCCACCCGCCCCGGCATCCGGTCGGCGACGCCGGTGATGACCATCCCGCCGTAGCTGTGCCCGGCCAGCACCGCGTCGCGTACGTCCTCGGCGGCCAGCAGGGCGGCCACGTCCTCGATGTGGGTGTCCAGGTTGACGCCGCCGCTGAGCAGGTGGGCCCGCTCGCCGATGCCGGTGAGGGTGATCGGCAGGACCCGGTGGCCCCGCCGGCGCAGCTCGTCGCCGAGGTCGGCGTAGCACCAGCCGCCATGGCACATGCCGGGGACGAGGACGATGTCGCTCACGTGTCGCTCCTGGAGATCGAACTGATCGGTACGGTCCGGCGATCGTAGCAGTCATCGCACCGACCGGTACGATCCAAGTCATGCCGGTCCCCAAGGGCTCGACCATCGACCCCGCCCGCACCCGCGCCGCCATCCTCCAGTCCGCCACCGCCCTGCTGTACGAACGCGGCCTCGACGGCATCGGCGTCGCCGAGCTGTGCACCAGGCTCGGCGTGTCCAAGGAGACCCTCTACCGCCACTTCGGCACCAAGGACGGCCTGGTGGAGGCGGTGCTGGAGGCGCGCAGCGACCGCGTGATCGCCTGGGTGGAGTCTGCCGTCGCGGCGGCGGGCGACGACCCGGCCGCCCAGCTCGCCGCCGTGTTCGACGCCTTGCAGCACTGGTACGAGGAGCCCGCCTTCCGCGGCTGCGCCCTGGTCAACGCCGCCGCCCAGCACCACGTCCCGCAGGTACGCGCCATCACCGCCCGCCACCTGGGCCGCCACCTCGCCCTGCTGACCGGCATCGCGGACCGCGCCGGAGCCGCCGAACCCGGCCTGCTGGGCCGCCAGCTCCTCATGCTGGTCGAAGGCGCCACCGTCGTCGCCGCCCACCGCGACGCCCGCGGCCCGGGCGCCGAGGCCCGCGCCGCCGCCCTCACCCTCCTCGCTGCCGCGCGCGCACAGCCGTCGTCGTAACTTCTCGAACGTGGGCACCCAGCCTGGCGAACCATGACTACTGGCGCCGTTCACGATGGACCTGAACAAGTCAGGCGGCCTTGTCCCAAAACACCTTCCGTCCTCCCGCCACCCGCATCCTGCGGAGCCTGCCTCCCTGTCCATACGCAGCCGAGGACGGGTTCGTCCGTCGCGCCGCAAGCGTCCTCCTTGCGCGCCCGACCGTCCTGCCCCCGTGATCTTCCTGATCGAACAGCCCGGGAAGCCGTCCGGGAGCCGCGCGCACCGACGACTGCCGGATCCCGCAGGCCGGGAGCCGCGTGCGCCGACGGCTGCCGGATCCCGCAGGCCGGGAGCCGCGTGCCGACGGCCAGCCGCTCTCCGGCAGGCAGGCTTCCCACGTCCCCAAGCCAGCGAGGAGCCTTCCACGGCCGTCATCGACGCCGCCCCGCCCGGCAGGGGCACCCATCCGGCACCGACCCTTGTGGACCTGGCAGGGGAGACCGACATCTCCAGGACGGCCCGGCTGCGTCAGCGGCTGACCAGCCTCCTCACCCCTGGCGCCTGCGGTCTCGTCCTGGACGGACCCGTCCCAGGTCACCTTCTGCGGTGCCGGTGGACTCGCCGTGCTGCTCGGGGTGCAGAAGCGGACCCGCTTCCTGAGCTCACGCGGGCGTTGCCCGGCGTCCCGGCCGCGTGATCCTCCAAACCCCGGCCACTTCCCTCTGCACCACCCGCAACGCACGAGCCGGCCGGCGACTGCTGATGGGGCGACGCGACGAGCCCCGATACTGTCGGAGGCTTCGGGCATGATGGCGGGCATGGCGTCATGGCAGGAGTTCGAGCAGCAGGCCCCTGAGCTGAGCAAGGTCGCCCGCCGGCTGGTGGAGGCTTACCGGCACAAGGTGCTGGCCACGTTGCGCAAGGACGGCTCGCCCCGGGTCAGCGGCACCGAGACGACCTTGAAGAACGGCGAACTGTGGATCGGGTCGATGGGCGGCGCCGTCAAGGTCCTCGACCTGCGGCGCGACCCACGCATGGCCATCCACGTGACCTCGCGCGCCCCCGAGGGCGACGACCCGTCGTCCTGGGAGGGCGACGTCAAGCTGGCGGGGCGCGCGATCGAGATCACCGGAGCGGACGTGCTCGCGGCACTGGAGGTTTCGGAGGAGGGATCGCATCTGTTCCGCATCGAGCTGACCGAGGTGGTCTGGACCCACGTCGAGGGCGACGAACTAGTCATCGACTTCTGGCAGGAGGGATCGAGCCCTCATCAGATCCGCCGCCACTGACAAGCCGTACCGGCCAACGGACCGCGCGAGCCAACAGACCGTGCGGGCCGACGAGTTCGTCCCGATCAGTGGGCTATGCCGCCGAGCAGGCCGTGCCGCCCAGTGGACGGTGCCGTGTCGCTCAGTAGGCCATGCTGCGCTCCCGCAGGATGCGCGCCGAGTTCTCGTCAACAGGCAGAAACGCCTCCAGGCGCAGCTCCGCCAACGTCACATCCACAGCCGTCGCGAACGAAGTCAGCGTCGTCATCAGCCGCAGCTCACCCTCCGGCACGCGCAACCGCAGCGGCACGGCGAAGCCGAGATGCCCACCGGGCGCCCCCAGCCCAGGCAGATAACCGTCCAGCTCGACGATGAACTCCTCCAACTCCGGATCGGGGCTGCGGTCGAGCTGGTCACGCAGGCTGCCCGTGACGTGGCGGCCCCACTCGGCCAGGTTCACCACCCGGCCCGCCATGCCGTCAGGATGCAACGCCAGACGAAGTACGTTGACCGGAGGCTTCAGCAGCTCAGGGGCCGCGCCCTCACACAACACCCCGAAGGCCACGTTGGCGGCGACCAGCAGCCCGTGCGGCCGCACGACGACCGCGGGACAGGGCAGATGACCATCGAGAATACGGTCCAGCGCCTCGCGCACCGGGCCCAGCTCTGGCGCGTCCAGCGACGACTCCGCGTACACCGGCGCGTACCCGGCGGCCAGCAGGAGCCCGTTCCGCTCCCGCAGCGACAGGCTCAGTGACTCGGCCAGCCGCACCACCATGGCCCGCCCCGGCCGAGAACGCCCCTGCTCCAGAAAGCTCAGATGCCGCTGCGTCGTGTCGGCCCTGATGGCCAGATCGAGCTGGCTGAGACGGCGACGCGCACGCCATCGCCGAAGCTCGCGGGCGAAGTGGTTGGGCTCGGCCAACACTGTCATGAACCCATTCATACTGGACGGCGTCCATCGCGCGATTCCCTGCGGGGAATCGCGCCACCGCACTCGCCCGGCACAGACTGCCGGTCATGAGCAACCCCATCGAGATCAAGGAATGGGCCGGCCGCTACGTCGCCCAGTGGAACGAACCCGACCCGGACCGGCGTGCCGCCCTCATCCGGGAGCTGTGGGCGCCCGACGGCGTCCAGGTGCTGGTCGATCCACCGCAGGCGATCCGAGAGGAGGCGGCGAGCCTGGCATTCCCGGTGCCGCCGCTGGAGGCGCGCGGTCACGACGGCCTGGACGCCAGGGTCCGGCGGGCCTACGAGATGTTCGTCGCACCGGGGGAGCATGTCTTCAAGGCAGACGGTGAGCCGTTCGCACTGCTGCCTGACCTGATCGCCGTGCGCTGGTCGATGGTGTCGACCAGCACCGGCGAGAC
The DNA here is from genome assembly GCF_039529455.1 of Nonomuraea bangladeshensis. NCBI lineage: Bacteria > Bacillati > Actinomycetota > Actinomycetes > Streptosporangiales > Streptosporangiaceae > Nonomuraea > Nonomuraea bangladeshensis. The sequence goes on along the minus strand of NZ_BAAAMV010000012.1, from coordinate 164,951 downwards.
CGTCGGCGGCGGCCTGGACCTCCTGGCCCTGAACGACGACGGCCGCATCCGCACCGACCACCAGTTCATCGGCACACCAAGCTGACAGCGCCGCCGCCACACCGCGTCAGCCGAGACGAGAAGGCACGACGGCACCGCCCACCTGCCTCGACGCCTAGGCAAGCCGGTTGGCGGCGACACCACCCCCCACCCAGGACAACACCACACGCCAGCCCCCTGGCCCGTACCGCGCCTCTGTACCAGGGCGGCGGCGGGCACTTGCCTCGAAGCGGTGCTGAGCCGCTTGCCAAGCCTGCGCCACCCATGTGCCGTGCATCTGCGCCATCACAGAAACAAAAACAACAGCAACTTAATTAAGTTCCTTATATACTCCTCCGGTGCCGCCCAAACCGCAGCCCGGCGAGCTCGATGTCGCCCACCTGACCTCCGTGCTGGAGGAGTTCACCCGGATGTTCATCCGCCTGCCCGCCGTGCAGCGGCTGAGCTTCACCACGCTGTCAGTGCTCCACACACTGGCCGGACAGGGCCCCAAACGTCTCACCGAGCTGGCCGCGAGTGAGCAGGTCACCCAGTCCGCCATCACCCAGATGGTCGCCAAACTGGAACGCGACGGCCTGGTGGAGCGGCGGCCGGACCCGTCGGACCGCCGCGCCGTGCTCGTCGACGTCACACCGGCGGGCGCCGCGATCGTGCACGGGCGGCGCGCCGACCGCAGGGCGCATCTCGCCGAGCTCACCGGCGAGCTCACCCCCGCCGAGCGGGCGACGATCGCGGCCGCCTTGCCCGCCTTGGCCCGCATGAGCGAGGTGAACCGGCGGCTCGCCGGCGAAGCCGACGCCCCGGACAGGAGGAAATGACCATGCCCACCACAGAGCCCACCGCGCAGGGGAACCGCTCGTTCCCCCTGGAACCGACGCCGATCCACGTGCCCGACGACGTCCTGGACGACCTGCGCCGCCGCTTGGAGCTCACCCGCTGGCCCGCCGACGTCGGCAACGAGGATTGGTACTACGGCGTCAACGCCGACTACCTGCGTGAACTCGTCGACTACTGGCGTACGGGCTACGACTGGCGCAAGGCCGAGGCGGCGATCAACGCCTTTGAGCACTACAAGGTAAACGTCGACGGCGTGCCCGTGCACTTCATGCGCCGCCCGGGCGTGGGCCCCAGCCCGACGCCGCTGATCCTGACCCACGGCTGGCCCTGGACGTTCTGGCACTGGTCCAAGGTCGTGGACCCGCTCGCCGACCCGGGCGCCCATGGCGGCGACCCGGCCGAGGCGTTCGACGTGATCGTGCCCTCCTTCCCAGGGTTCGGATTCTCCGGACCGCTGCCCGGCCGCCCGGACATGAACTTCTGGAAGGTCGCCGACGTCTGGCACACCCTCATGACCGACGTCCTCGGCCACGACCGTTACGCCGCCGCCGGCTGCGACGTCGGCGCGCTGGTGTGCGGGCAGCTCGGCCACAAGTACGCCGCCGAGCTGTACGGCATCCACATCGGCTCGGGCCAGATGCTGACGATGTTCAACGGCGACCGGGCCTGGGACCTCAGCGGTGGCCGGCCCATCCCCGAAGGGCTGCCGGCCGACGTCCATGCCCAGGTCGTGGCGCTGGACAGGCGCTTCGCCGTGCACCTGGCCGCGCACGTGCTGGCCCCGAGCACGTTGGCGTACGGGCTGTCGGACTCGCCCGCCGGGCTGCTCGCCTGGATTCTCGAACGCTGGATCAAGTGGAGCGACAACGGCGGTGACATCGAGACCGTCTTCACCAAGGACGACCTCCTCACCCACGCCATGATCTACTGGGTCACGAACTCGATCGGCACATCCATCCGCACGTACGCCAACAACAACCGTTACCCGTGGACCCCGTCCCACGAACGGTGGCCGCCCGTGGAGGCGCCGACCGGCATCACGTTCGTCGGCTACGAGAACCCGCCCGGCGTCACCACCGACCAGCGCGTCCAGCACTTCCTCGACAGCGGCCGGGCCGCCTGGTACAACCACGTCAACCTCACCGTCCACGATCACGGCGGCCACTTCATCCCCTGGGAGATTCCGGGGGAGTGGGTGGACGACCTGCGCCGGACCTTCCGGGGCCGCCGCTGACCACACAGTTCTTTCTTGTGCCGCAAATCGCATGATCCGCCCCCATGCCTCTGCGGCCATGGACCGTCTCCTCACCCGCCTGAGCCTCTCCTGTCCTTCGGAACGGTGCCCGGCTTGCCGTTCTTCGGCTCTTACGACCGGGCTTGGGCTTCCTCCGCCCGGATCCGAGGCTCAGGTGGCCGGGACCGTTCGTAGGCGTGGAACGCGCCCCAGCAGACGCACAACGCCAGCGCGAACACCGGTAACCAGGCCAGCCTGGCCAGCACCCAGGACGGTTCGCCGGGCACGGTGTGCAGGCCGTGCAGAGGGCGGCCGGCGAGCAGCCCGAGTGTGGTGACCGCGATCATCGCCGTCTGGTGCCAGAGAAAGATCGTCATCGCGGACAGGTTCGCCAGTGCCACGAACGCCCACACGGTGGGCCGCGCCAGCAGTCGCCGCAGCGGATCGCGAAGGAGGAGCGCGGCTCCGCACTGGGCCAGCCCGAATGCGACCGCCGCGAGCGTGGGCGGGGACTGGTTCGAGATCGGGGCACCCGGCACGCCCACCATGGAAGCCGGGTAACCGGCCCACACGATCAGCACGGCCGCGACGGCCGCGCCGCCGGCCAGTAACGCCCATCCGGTCGTCCGCTCGTTCAGCCGGTCACGGGCCCAGGCCGCCCCCAAGCAGTACGGCACCAGCCACCCCGCCGCCAGGTTCACCCATCCCACCCACTCAGGCCCGCCCCACCCGAACCGCACCAGATCGACGAGAGCGACCACGGCGAGCGGCCACGCCGGATGCAACCGGACGACCAGCGACGTCAACGCCGTCAGCCCCGCGTACACCAGCAGGAACCACAGCGGGGACCACACCAGCTTGGCCAGCGCCTGCACACTCTTGAAGTCGGCACCCGAGGCGAGCATCACCAAGGCCACCAGGGTCCACACCACCGCCACGGCCGCGACCGGCCGCAGCAGCCGTGCCGCACGCACCCGCAGCCACCGCCCGTAGCCGACACCGCGAGCGTGCGCGGAGGCGTGGCTCCTGGCGGTCACCTGGCCGCCCACCAGGAAGAAGAGCGCCATGGTCTGCAGGACCCACGACACCGGGGCGAGGTACGGCATGTCACGCAGCGGGCTGGCGACCCGAACGCTGCCGCTCTCGACGACCAGCGCGCTCACCAGCCAGTGACCGAGCACCACACCGCCGATGGCCAGGGCGCGCAGGGCATCCACGCTGCGGTCACGCCCGGCCGGCGTCGTCTCCTCGACCTTCCGCACGAGATCACGCACGCCCGGCCACCTCCAGCGGCATCCGCGCGTGCTCGCCCCCGCTCGGCGGCATCCGTGTGTGCCCGCCTCCGCTCGGCGGCATCCGTGTGTGCCCGCCTTCGCTCGGCGACAGGGATACGTGCCCGCCCCCGTGCCCCATCGGTGACAGGCGCGCGTTTCCGCCCAGGTCCTGTCCCGCGCCCTGCCTGGCGCCCTGTCCCGCGTCCGAACGCGCCTGCGGCGTGACATGGGCGTTCGATTCCGTGCTCGGTCCCTGATTCCTCGTGCTGCTGGCGAGCAGTTTCGTGGCCGCGTCCGCTGGTCGTGCCGCGGCTTCGTCCGGTGCTCTCAGGAGTGGCTCTGGTGTTGTGAGGGGCGGTCTCTGGTCTGTTCGAACGGCTGCGGTGTCTGGTCGGGAGCGGCCGGGGTCGGCCTGGAGGGGATCCCGGCCTGTGATGATCCGCATGATGTTGTGCAGGGACAGGGAGCCGTCCGTCAGGTAGTCGCTGTGGCCGCCATCGCCCGTCGCGAAGACGTGCGCACCGAAATCAGGGGAGACCGGGTCGGTGCCCAGGCCGAGGGTGACGAAGGGGAGGTGCAGACGGGTGTGCGGCACCAGGCTGATCCAGTCGTTGCTGGTGCGCCCCGCCCAGACCGCCGCAGAGGTCCGCAGCTCGCGGACGTTGTCCGCGCCGACGCCTGGGCTGCCGGTCAGGATGATGCGGGCGACGTCCAGTCCAGGTGCGGCGCGTGCGCACACCACTCCGCCGTACGAGTGGCACAGCAGTGACAAGCTGCCGCCGCCCTTGGTATCCGTCAGCCGTCGGACGAAGCCGTGCAGTTCGGCGGCACCCTTGTCCGCCAGGTCGGACGTGAGCGTGTCCAGACTGATCGTCGCGGGCGTCCGATAACCGAGCCAGGCGACGACGGCGTGCCCCTCGCCGAGCGCTTGGTGCAGGCGGAGCGCGCCGCCGCGCAGCAGCCCGTACTTGTCGAGATTGGTGTCGGCGCCGGGAACCAGGACGGCGACGTGCTCCGCCGTCGCCAGGTCGCCGAAGACCTCCACGACGCGCCCGCCGTCACGGCCGTCAAAGGACAGGAACCTGCGGCCGGGATCGGCCATGACTCGCAGCGCCGCGGCCCGCCGCAGGTCCCCATGACGAGTGGCCGCGTCGGCGGCGGCCAGGACGTCGCTCCGGCTGGTGGCGTATCTGTCTGCCAGGGCCTGTGCGGTCAGCTCTGACAGAGGGGTCGCGCTCGCGGGGACGGGCGCGGGCACCGCCGCTGGGTGCGCCGTGCCGATCACCGGCGCCGCCACCGATGCGGCGACGGACAGGGACAGCAGGGCACGGCGTAGCCGGAGAAGGTTCGACTGGATCACGCGTTCGAGAGTGCCGTGACGGGCCGCCGCGCCGCATCGGACCGTCGTCTGTTCTTTTCGCGGCTCAGGCAGACCACGGTTGTACGACCTGGGTCCGATGCGCGAGCAGGCCGTTCACCCATACGATCCGGGCATGCACGCTGAGTATCGGGGATGGACGCGCCCCGCCCACGTTCAGTCCTGGCCCTCGACGTCGTCCAGCAGGTCGAGCACGCGCCACAGAGCCGGATTGGCCGATCCGCGGTTCCAGATGGCATGGAGTTCCACCGGGTGCCCGCCGCTGTCGTTCTCGACCGTGAGCTCGTCGCCTTCGTCCCCGGTCATCGGATTGCCGCTCCGGCTTGCGGAAATGGGGCTGCCGCCGCCGTGGACGAGGTCCCTGAACACCACGCCCTCGATGCCGAGGGAGCGTGCGCTTGCGGGCACGAGTGTCACGCCCCGCCCCGCGGCCACAAGCAGCACCGCGGTGAGGATCTGGTGCACCTGCTGCTCGTCCCTGGGCCGCACCGTGGACAGGAAACGGACGGTGAGCTCGTGGAAGTAGCGCGACCGTACGGGGTGATAGCTGACCATGGGGAGGCCGGCGAAGTCTTCGGGCGCGAGCGGCCGGTCGAGCGCGGCCAGCGCGTGGCCGGTGGGCACCGCCGCGCACAGCGGTTCGCGGAAGATCACTCGCGAGTCGATTCCGGCCAGGTCGTACGTCGACCGGGCACGATTCACGTCGGCCGGTGGGCGGGCCGACGCCAGGTCAGACATCGGGCGAACCGGATTCATGGGGGGACGGGCCAGATCCAGTGGGGAGGAGGAGTCGGTCACGGTCGGGCCGGGCAATGGGCGGGCTGGATCGGACGGTGGCTGGGCCAAGTCCAGGCGGGACGTTGGGTGGGGTGGGTCGAGAGGCGGGCAGGCCGAGCCAAGGTGGGGGGTTGGGTGAGATGGGTCGGCGGGCGGGCAGGTCGAGCCAAGGCCGGGAGTTGGGTGGGACGGGTCGACCGGCGGGCGGAACGGGCCAACGCCGGAGGCTGGATGGGGCGGGTCCATGAATGGGCGGGCTGAGTCAAGGCCGAAGGCTGTGTGGGACGGGTCGACGGGCGGGCGGAACGGGCCAAGGCCAGGGGTTGGGTGGGACGGGTCGACGGGCGGGCGGAACGGGCCAACACCGGACGATGGGCGGGACGGGTCCAAGGGTAGGCGGGCCGAGCCAGGGCCGGAGGCTGGGTGGGACGGGTCGATGAGTGGGCGGGATGGCCTGACGCTGGACGATGGGCGGGGCAGGTCGAAGGGTGGGCGGGCCAGGCCCAGGTCGAGTTCGCCGCGCAGGATGCCGTCCATCTGCCTGGCGGTCACCTGCTCGTGCAGGATGACGTCGACCTCCGGCAGACGCTCGGCGAGCAGGCGCAGGAGTCGGCCCAGCACGCTGATCGCCGAGACGGCGGTGAAGCCGAGCCGCAGCGTGCCGCTGGCGCCGCCGGCGATTCGGCGGGCGCGGTCGCCGGCGGTATCGACCAGCGTGAGCATCTGACGGGCGTCCTCCAGGAAGCCGCGCCCGGCCTCGGTGAGGATCACCCGCCGGTTGTCGCGTTCGAGGAGGGTCACGCCGATCGCGCGTTCGAGCTTCTGGATGTGGCGGCTCAGCGGCGGCTGCGTCATGCGGAGGCGTTCGGCGGCGCGGCCGAAGTGCAACTCCTCGGCGACCGCCACGAACGCGCGGATCTGGTCAAGTGTCAGCATCGTTCGGCCTCACCGTTCTGCTCGGAGTTCGGCGGCGACGGCCCGCTCGCGCAGTTGCGCCGCTTCCACCCGAGCCGCCTCCAGCTCCGCCCGCAGCTCCTCGATCCGCGCCCGTTCCATGCGCAACTCGATCCGCGTACGGTCGAGCTCCTTGGCGACGGCTTCCGCCCGCGCCTTCTCCTCGGCCGCCGCTGCCTTGGCCGCCTGGACGGAGGCAAGGTCCCGGCCCGCCTCGGTGGCCGCCCGCTCGGCCATCAGGGCCCGTTCCAGGGCTCTTTCCCGTTCCTGTGCTGCGGCTTCCTCTCGTGCGCGGGCCGCGATCAGCTCGCGCTCGGCCCGCTCCTGCTTCTGGAGGGCGGCTTTCGCTTCCTTGCGCGCCTGTTCCTTGTCCGCCCGGTCGCGTCCGGCTTCCTTGCGGACGCGCTCGATCTCGGCTCTCGCCTCCTCTTGGGCGCGGGTCACCTCCGCGCGCGCCTCCTCGGCCCGCCGCTCGGCCAGCTCGGCCTGCCGTGCCGCCTCCTCGGCCCGCCGCTCGGCGAGCTTTGCCCGCCGCCCCGCCTCCTCTGCGGTCTGCAGCGCCTGCCGTTCGGTGCTGGCCGCCTCGCGCAGCGCGGCGAGCGCCTGCTCCCTGGCCCGTTCGGCGTCGTTGAGCGCGGTCTCCTTCTCGCTCTCCGCCTCCTCAAGGCGGACGCGCATCTCGGCCGTCTGCCGACGGGCGTGCTCGGTCGCCTCCCTCGCCAGCCGTACCTGCTCGAACGCCTGCTCCCGTTCTGTACGTGCGATCGCCACCCGTGCGTGTGCCTCGGCCTGCACCGCGCTGAGTTTCGCCTCCACGCCGGCGGGGCTGAGCTCCTCGGCCAACGCCCGCGCCAGGGGCTCGATCGCCGCCGCCAGGCCGCTCTCCATCCGGTCGTACAGCTGCTCGGCCCTGGCCAGGGCGCCCTCCAGGCCGGGAGTCGCCCGGCGCAGCTCCCGGTCCCGCTTGGCCGCCGCCTGGCAGTTCTTCTCCGGACAGTAGGACTTGGGGCGTCCCCGGCCTCGACGCTGCTCGATCGGTGCTCCGCAGTGCTTGCAAGGTGTCACGACAGCTGTCTCCGAAGCCACACGCAGACCCTAGCATTTTTATTTTCCAGAAATTTAAATTCAAAAATTGGGAGGATGGGGCGGCATGACGGGACGGGACGGGGTGACGTCGTGCTGGTGCGGCTCCGTTCAAGCTTGGGTGGCTGGTGCCGACGGGGCTCGGCTGTTTGAGCAGCGTTTCTTACTGGCCGCCCAGAGGGGCTTCTCGGTGCGCGGGTGGGTCTGTGGAGGTGTGGCGATGTGTCGGCCAAGGTGTGGTGACATCGGGTTCCGGCCCGAGCGAAGGGCGTCGCTCCAGCTCCAGCTCAAGCTCAAGAGGCCACGACACGGTTGAACAGGCCGCTGTTGCCCATGTCGGTCTACCCGGCGTCGGTCTACCCGGCCTGGGTGTCGGTAAGGTCCGCAGGCGCGATCGGCAGGTCCGTGTTGTGGGGGGTGGTGGCTGTTGTCGCTCGTCGTCTTACAGGTTGTGTCCGACTGTGACTGCTAAGTCTCCTGTAGCAGACAGCCAACGGCTTGCCGGTGTTCATAGCGCGGCTGCGAGCGTGCGAGACGGTGCTCACTGGCGAGGGCTGCACCGACCCGAAGCGGCGCGGAAGGCTGGGTGGGGCGCTGGGCGAGGCGAGCTGATGGTGCACCGGCCTGCGGTTCAGCGGGACGAGTAGCTCGCCCCGCTTCTTCTTCGCGGCGACGGCGTACCGGGAGGCCGCGACGAGGCGATCGCGGAGCCGGGCCGCTTGTCACGCCGAAGGTCGGCTCGCCTCACAAGGTGCTGTGGCGGGCTGCCGGGGCCTGCCTGGGCCGGGTGATCTGGATCTGGAGGGGTGGGAGCTGGCGTTGGTGGGCGGCAGATGCCGCTCGCGCGTTGGCGGACGGCTCCAGGAGCGGCTTGTCTGCCTGAGGCTTCTCCCTTGATGTCGCCGGACTCGCTGGGGAGTGAGTCAAGGTGAGGTGTTCGCGGGTGGCTCGGTGAGAGGCCGAGGAAGGGCGAGGCGGTCGTCGCATCGGTCGGCTGGTTGACGGGGTCGCCGTCGAGAGCGACCTCGTCGGTGGGGTCGCTGTCGACGGAGGAGGGCGACGGTCTGGGCCGGCGGTGGGGGTCGGCCCTGGGTCAGGTCAGGTCGTGTCGATCGCGGAGGATCTCGACGCCGTCGCCCGTGAGTTCGTCGCAGTACGCCGTGCGCCCGGTCATCGTCATGATGAGGGCCAGCGTGCTGCCCGACACCAGCGGCCCGGAGCCGGTGGTGAAAGGGCCGTCGTCGGCGACGAGCCGCAGGCCGGCGATGCGTTTCTTGGCGGGGAGGACGAGGTCGGAGCCCTGGTAGTACTCGGCTGTGCGGGTGAGGGTTTCGATGGGGTAGTCGTGGCGGATGCCCAGCGGCCGCCGGATGTCCTCGGCGTGCACGATCGTTTCGCCCAGCATCGCCACGACCGGGAGAGGCGGTTTGGTGGTGCTCGTGATGACGCGCCGGAACCTGTCGTGCGTCTCGGCGGCGTTCGCGCCCAACTGTTCGGCCAGCCGCATGGCGACCTGCTTGTCGAAGTCGAACCGGTAGCGGATCACGCCCGCCATCCATCGCACACTGTTGAGGCTCGCCCCCGCGATGAGGTGCGCCAGCACCTCGCGCACGGTCAGCCCGGCGCACAGCGACGGCGTGGCCCACTGCTCGTCGGTCAACTCCGCGAGGTCGGCGGCCAGGGCGGCACGCTCGACGTGCACCAGGGGCCAGAGGCCGGCCGCGCGGCTGTTCCTGGCATTCGGCTGCGGATTCGGCGTGCCGGACGGCTTCTCGTGGTTGGTCACAACTGTCCTTGCGTGGAGTCGATAAGGGTATTCGAAGGTGAAGACTCCCGGATTGGGGTGAAATCGTCGCTCAGCAGTGAAGCCAGTTGCCGGCAGGCGTTCCGGGGCTTCCCGAGATGTATGCGTTTCGCATAGAGTTCAAGGATGGAATCGGTACTCGAGGCGACCATCAACGAGTGGCACGCGAGCGTGAACGACGCCGACCTGCGGCGTTCCGCGCAAGTGGTCGGCGACCCCATCGTCGTCCTGGGGCCGAAGGGCGCCGGGCCGATCACGCCGGGACAGTTCGCGGAATGGGTGGAGCGTTCGGGCATCACCCTGCGCCCGAGGTCGTGGCATCCCGTCAGCGAGCGGCTCATGGTCGTGGAGGAGGACGCCACCTGGCCGGGCAGCGGGACCGCGACCCGCGTGGCGACGGTGTTCCGGGTGGCGGAGGGGAAGGTGACGGCCGCGCTGCGGCTGCCGGACCTCCGGCAGGCGCTGGAGCTGGCCTACATCTGCCGCGAGATGGCGGCCACCGAATGAGCGACCCGGGGCCGGGGCAGGTTCTGTTCGCGTTCGTACGGTACTGGTCACGCAGGCCCCAGACCGGCGATCCCGAGGTGGCCGAGCAGGGGCGGCTCGTGCTCGTCGCCGAGGCCGTCCACGCGCTGACCGGGCGCGGGGTCCCGGCCACGGTCAACGCGGTCGCCCACGAGATCGGCATCGACCAGAGCGGCGCGTCGCGGCTGGTCAGAAGCGCGAGAGAGGCCGGCTACCTGACCATGGAGGCCTCGGACGCCGACGGCCGCCAGCGCAGGGCCGCGCTCACCCCGTCCGGCCTGGCCCTGCTGGATCACGCCCACGACTGGCAGGAGCAGGTCTTCGACCGGCTGACCGAGGGCTGGAGCGAACGACGCCGCCGCGACTTCCGGCAGGCTATGACGGAGCTGATGGAGCGCTCCTGCGTCCTGGACGAGTGACCCCCGCCGCTCAGGGCGGGCATTCCGGCCGCGTCCTGCGTACGGAGAACTCCAGGCGCAGCGACCCGTCGGCGGGCAGGGCTATCGCGCGCGCCCACGGATCGCTCGCCCAGCAGGCGGGCAGGAGGAAATACCGCTGGTTGGAGTGGATCAGCAGGCGCAGGCCGGTGTAGCGGTAGCGGTACATGGCCTCGGGGTCCGGCAGCGCCGTCTCCTTGATCCCCGGGCCCTCCAGGTGCAGCCGCCTGGCCGCGTACACCACCGTGCTGGGCATCCCCGCGGAGTCCACCCGGTACTGCAGGGCGGCCTCGGCGCCACGCCGCTGCGCGTACAGGGTGACCGCCCACAGCAGCAGGACCAGCAGGAGCGCCGCGCAGGCCGTGCGGCGGACGAGCTGGTCGGCGGGGGAGCTCGCCGGCCGCGGACGGATCCGCCGGCGCAGGGAGTCGCCGTAGACGAGGGCGAACACGCCCAGCCCCAGGCAGAAGGGCACGACGTAGAACCGCGTTCTCCACCAGCCGGCCAGGGCCACGATCCCCACCGCGACGCTCACGACCCCGAGCACGGCCATGACCGTGATCACCCGCGTCGTCGCCGTACGGTGTCTGTCCGCCGACCGGACCAGCCACCGGTGCGCCGTGGGCGCGATCAGAGCCAGCACCAGGAGCAGGATCAGCGGCTCTGTCGCCGGCGCGACGCTGCGCAGCACGTATTCCTGGAACGACAGGCCCAGCAAGCTCTGCTCGATGCCGAGACCGGCGTACATGGTGTTGGCGCGGACGGCCCCGACGTACATCATGACGGCCGCGACGAAAGTGGTGGGCGTCACGACGTGGGCGAGGACGCTCCAGACGCGGCTGAGGTCCTGGGCCGGCCCGGTGTCGTCACCTTCGGAGGCGTCTTCGGGCGGCGCTCCGGTCACGACTCGTCCGGCGCCGGGCCGTGGTCGGTGTCCGGCTGCGTGGGGCCGCCGTCGCCGGGAGGCTGGACGGGTTCCTCGGGGGACGGCGCGGAGGGACCTCCCGTGCCGGGCTCGGGCCCGTTCGAGGACGACGACGAGGGGGCGGAGGACGGCGACGAGGACGACGACCGCGTGCCGGTGGGCGGCAGCGTCGCACAGTCCGGGAGGGTGGCGGGATCGGCGGCCACCGAGCACGCGTCCCTGAGGAATTCCGGCGGCAGCCCGCCGAGGCGTTCGAGGGCGGCGCGGGCCCGCAGGGCGGTGGCGCGGTCGCCCTCGGCGGTGGCGGCCACCAGGAGTGTGTGGTTGAGCATCCGCAGGCCAGGCCGGAGCATCTGGGGGTGCAGGTCGGAGCTCTGCTGCTCCGCCTGAAGGGCGTCGTGGTACGCCTCGCCCATCAGTCCCTGGTTCGCCTTGGCCGCCGCCCCGCAGACCTTGGCGATCGCCTTCGTCTCGGGTGAGCTGTCGCCGGAGGACGCCGCGCGGCCCATCCGCTCCGCCGTGCCCGCGAAGTCACGGCTCTGACCCATCCGCTGGCAGTCGAGCCCTACCTGGACGGTCGCTTCTGGCAGATCGCCGCTGTCCTCCTCGGGGACGAGCTCCTCGTCGGGGGTGATGACCGGCCGGGCCCGCAGCGGGGCGCCAGGTCCGGCCTCTCCCGCGCCGCCCGCCCCGGACCCGCCGTCGCCGCAGCCGCCCGTCAGCGCCAGCGCGGCCGCGAACGCCGCCACCGCGGCAGGCAAGGTCCTCCGCACCGTTTCCTCCGATGACTCGCCGGTGTCAGAACCAGCTCGTACCTCGCGGGAGCGGGCGCCACTCCGGGCAGGGTGCACCGATCACCGTACGCTGCCGATTTCTTGCCGCCGGGCGTCGCCCGGCTCGACCAGGCGGGTGAGCAGGTCGATCAGGTGCTCGCGGTCGGCCGGGGGCAGCGGGGCGAGGAACTCCTCCTGGGCGGCGGCGATCAGCCGGTCGAGCTCGACGAGCTGCCCGCGGCCGGCCGGGGTGATGGTGATGATGTTGCGCCGCCGGTCCTCGGGGTCGGGCGCGCGCTCGAGGCAGTCCCGTCCGGCGAGGTCGTTGACGACCGCGACCATGTCGCTGCGGTCGATGCCGGTACGGCGGACGAGACCGGCCTGACTGGCCGGGCCGTACTCCTCCAGCGTGGCGAGCAGCGCGTAGTGGTAGCGCCGCACGCCGGCCTGGGCGAGCGCCCGGTCCACGATCCGGTTGGCCGTCAGCGCCGCCTGGTTCGCCAGCCTGCTCGGCAGGCCGCGCAGCCGCCGTGGCGGCGCTTCCTCGGGGATGTTCACGGGCGCCAATCTAGCAATCGTTGGACAGACCCACGATTATCTGCGATCGTTGGTCCAACCAATGTTGGACCTACCAACAGATTGACGAGGGATCAACGACATGACCGACACCGCCGAACGCCGCGACCCCGGGTGCGTGAACCTGGGCGCGCGCGTCCGTGGCCGCACGCTCTATCCGGGCGACGAGGGCTTCGAGGAGACCTGTTCGGGCTGGCTGCTGACGGTCGAGCACCGGCCCGCGGTGGTCGTGGAGGCCGCCGACGCGGGCGACGTGGCCGCCGCCGTACGGTTCGCCGCCGACACCGGACGCCCGGTCGCCGTCCAGTCGACCGGCCACGGCGTGTCCGTCCCCGCGGACGGCGCCGTCTTCATCGCCACCGGGCGGCTGCGCGAGCTGTCGGTGGACCCGGACGCGGGAACCGCGCGGATCGGCGCCGGCCTGCGCTGGGGCGAGGTGCTCGCCGCGACGGCCGAGCACGGCCTGGTGCCGCTCTGCGGCTCCTCCGAGCAGGTCGGCGTGATGGGATACCTGACCGGCGGCGGGCTCCCGCTGGCCTGCCGCACGTACGGCTTCGCCGCCGGCCACGTCCGCTCGCTCGACGTCGTCACCGCCGACGGCCGGCTCCGCACCGTCTCGCCGGCGCGCGAACCCGACCTGTTCTGGGCGGTACGCGGCGGCAAGAGCAACTTCGGCGTCGTGGTCGCCGCCGAGATCGAGCTGCTGCCGCTGCGCACCGTCTACGGCGGCGGGCTCCGCTACCCGGTCGAGGACGCCGGGCGGGCCGCCCACGTGCTCCGCTCCTACCTGGCGTGGGCCAAGGAGCAGCCGGAGGAGATGTCGTCCTCGGTGACGCTGATGCGCTTCCCCGACGCGCCGCAGGTGCCCGCGGAGTTCCGCGGCCGTTCGCTCGTCCTGGTGCGGGTGGTATGCACGGGGGACGAGGAGCGGGCAGAGCGGCTGGTGGAGCCGCTGCGCGCGCTCGGGCCCGACGAGGACACCTGCCGCGCGATGCCGTACCCGGAGATCACCGGCATCTACCAGGACCCCAGGAACCCGGTCATGGCGCACCTGCGCAGCGCTCTGACGTACGAGCTGGACGAGGAGGCCGTGGCGGAGCTGGTGTCGTTCATCGACCCGGCGGCGCCCGGCGGGCCGTTCCCCGGCATCGAGCTGCGCCACCTGGGCGGGGCACTCGACCGGCCGCCCGCCCGGCCGCACGCGGTCAGTACCCAGGGCGCGGCCTTCCACCTGTGGCTGCGGATGCCCGCCCCGCCCGAGCGGGCCGACGAGGTACGCAGGACCGCCGACGCGGTGCTGCGCCGGCTGCGGCGATGGGACACCGGCGCCCAGCTCCCGGGGTTCCAGTTCGACCACGACTCCGACCCCGCCCGGGTCGGACGTGCCTACACCGAGGAGACCTACCGGCGGCTGGCCGCGCTGAAGGCGGCCTACGACCCGGACCACCTCTTCCGGATCAACCACACCATAGCGCCGCGGACCGCCGAGGGGATTGCGTGACGCCCACGGGGTAGCTGCCGTCCCGTGGAGGCAGTTGCGCGTACCGACGCCAAGGAGCAGCCCATGCGACAGCCGTGGACCTCACTCACGAGGTCAGGACTGGCCGCGGCCTTCGGCACGGCGGCCCGCCTCCGGCACGGGAGGCCGCTCCACACGTCCGGCCTCGTCCTCGACGCCCACCTGCGCCTGCACGGGACGCCGGAGCCGTGGGGGGTGCCCTTCCTCGACCGGCGGATGGACCTTCCGGGCATCGCCCGGCTGTCCCGCTCGGTCGGCGTGCCGCCGCCGCTTCCCGACATCCTCGGCCTCGCACTCCGCTGGGAGCAGGACGACACCACCGCCGACCTGCTGCTGGCCACCACCGGGCGCACCGCGCTCGGCAGGCGGCTGCTGCGGCCCGCGACCCGGTGGACGGGGCTCTACGGCTCCCTGTTCCCGTACCAGGCGGGGGAGCGGCGGGTGCTGCTGGGCGCGTTGCTGCACACACCGGTACGGCTGCCCGCCACGCTCGACGCGCTCGCCCAGGTCGTCGAGCACGGCCCGCTCACCGTGGCGCTCCTCGCCGCCGCCCCGTCGGGGCCGTGGCGGCCGTTCGGGCAGGTGCGCCTGTCCGCGCCGGCCCTTGAGGACGCGGAATATCCGACGCGCTTCAACCCGATCCGCCACCCGATCGCGGGGCTGCCCCCGGCGAGCTGGCTCAACGACGTCCGCGACGCCGCCTACGCCTCCGCGCAGCAGGTGCCCGACCTGCCGGAGAAGTCCCGCGACCTCAGCGGCGTCGCCTAGCGCCTTTCCTGACCGGCATCAAGCCTGTACAGCGTTCCTTATGATCCCTTAACATCTGGGATCCTAAAGTACTAGCAGGCTAGATAAATGGAGAAGCCGGTGATCGAGTTCCACTTGGACGCCAGGTCGGGTGTCTCGCCGTACCTGCAGCTGGTCCAGCAAGTACGGCACGCGCTGCGCCTGGGCGTGCTGCGCGAGGGCGACCAGATGCCGACCGTCAAGGAGGTCGTGGCGCACCTGGCCATCAACGCGAACACCGTCCTGAAGGCCTACCGGGAACTCGAGCACGAGGGCCTGGTGGCGGCCCGGCCGGGGGTGGGGACGTTCGTGACGGCGACCCTCGCCGACGCCTCGCTGGCCGCGCACGGCCCGCTGCGGCAGGAGCTGCGGCGCTGGCTGGACAAGGCCCGCCGCGCCGGCCTCGACGACGAGAGCATCGAGGCCCTCTTCATGACCACCTTTCGGACCACCGCACAGGAGGACATAGCGTGAACGCCGTCCTGGAGGCCCACGGACTGGGCAGGAGATACGGCAGACGCTGGGCGCTGCGCGAGTGCACCCTCGACCTCCCGGCGGGCCGCGTCGTGGGACTGGTGGGTCCCAACGGGGCCGGCAAGACGACCCTGCTGAAGCTGGCCAGCGGCCAGCTGGAGCCGACGGCGGGCACGATCACCGTGCTGGGCGGCCGTCCCGCCGGCGGCCCGCCACAGCTCGCCAGGGTCGGGTTCGTCGCCCAGGACACCCCCGTCTACGCCGGGCTGAGCGTCGCCGACCACCTGCGATTAGGCGAGCGGCTCAACCTCCGCTGGGACGCCGCCCTGGCCCGCGACCGGATCACGGGGCTCGGCCTCGACCCCGCCCAGCGGGCGGGCAGACTGTCGGGCGGCCAGCGCGCCCAGCTCGCCCTCACCCTGGGCCTGGCCAAACGGCCCGAGCTGCTGATCCTGGACGAGCCGGTCGCCTCGCTCGACCCGCTGGCCCGCCGCGAGTTCCTGCAGGGGCTGATGGAGGCCACGGCCGAGCACGAGTTCAGCGTGCTGCTCTCCTCCCACCTGGTCTCCGACCTGGAACGGGTGTGCGACTTCCTCATCGTGCTCGTCGACTCCCGCGTCCAGGTCGCCGGGGAGGTCGACCGGTTGCTGGCGACCCACTACCGGCTCACCGGCGCGCGCCGCGACCCCGACCGGTTGCCTGCCGACCAGCACGTGGTCAGCGCGCGTCACACCGCCAGGCAGAGCACGTACGTGGTCCGCACCGACGGCCCCATCCACGACCCCTCCTGGACGGTCACCCGGCTCGGCCTGGAGGACCTCGTCCTCGCGTACATGGACAAGACCACCGTGGACCGGCGGGTCGCCCTGGAGGTGCGGCGATGATCTGGCTGACCTGGCGCCAGTTCCGCGGTTCGGCCGCGACGACGGCCGCCCTGCTCGTCCTGCTCGCCGTCGTCCTGGCCCTGACCGGCCCCGGCCTGGCCTCCGACTACTCGACCGGGATCGCCGCCTGCGCCCAGGACGGCACCTGCGACCGCTTCTACGACCGTTTCTTCGGCGGGCACGAGACCGCGTTCGTGGCCCTGACCCTCGTCGTGCTGCTCCTGCCCGCCCTCGCCGGGCTCTTCTGGGGAGCGCCGCTGATCACCCGCGAGCTGGAGGCGGGCACGCACCTGATGGTGTGGAACCAGGGCATCACCCGCAGCCGCTGGCTGGCGGTCAAGCTCGGGCTCATGGGCCTGACCGCCGTGACCCTCGCCGGCCTGTGCGGCCTCATGGTGACCTGGTGGTCCGACCCGCTGGACAAGTCGGCCGCCGAGAACCTGGCCCTGATGGCTCCGCTGGTGTTCGGCGCGCGCGGCATCGCCCCGATGGGGTACGCGGCCTTCACCTTCGTCCTCGGCGTGACCGCCGGCATGCTGGTACGCCGCACGCTGCCCGCCATGGCCGTCACCCTGGCCGTCTTCGCCGCGCTCCAGCTCGCCATGCCGCTGCTGGTCCGGCCCCACCTGATGCCCCCGGTCACCTCGACCTTCGAGCTCGGCCCGACGAACGTGGACAACCTCGGCATCAGCCGGGACCAGGGCGGAGAAGTGCGGATCCAGCTGAAGTCGGCCGTCCCCGGCCACACGGGCGCCTGGGTCCTGTCCGCCGACCTGGTCGACGCGTCCGGGCGTACGGTCGGCGCCGGCGGCGAAGGCGCCGCCAAGATCTCCACCACGTCGGGCCCCTGCGCGCCGTCGGCGGCCGGCGGGGACGGCTGCATCGCCGAGATCAACCGGCTCGGCTACCGGCAGCAGGCCACCTACCAGCCCCTTGAGCGGTTCTGGCCCTTCCAATGGATCGAGACCGGGATCTACGCCCTGCTCACCCTCGGCCTGTCGTGGCTCTGCTTCTGGTGGATCCGCAGGCGCCTGTCATGACCGCCGTCAGGATCACGGCCGCCGCGCTCGCCCTCGCGGCGACGGCGGCCTGCACGGCGCCGGCGCCGCCGCGCGCCCAGGTGAGCACGGCCGGCACGGTCTGCGCGGCACCCCGGAGCGCCCCCGCCCCGGAGACGGCCACCACGATCGACGTCATCGAGCAGGCCTACTACTGCATCCTCGGCAACTACTACGGCGGCCCCACGCTGGACGCCCGCTCGCTGCTGAGCGCCGGGTTCGCCGCCCTGACCCAGGAGCTCAACCGTGACGGCCGCGACCTGCCCGAGGCGGGCATGCCGGCGCTGACCGGCGACCGCGAGAGCGACTGGACCGCCTTCGAGGCCGCCTACCGCAGGGTCACCGACCAGGTGCCCGGCCTGCGCGACAGGCTGGCCGTCGTCACCCTCGAAGCCATGGTGGCCGCCCTCGGCGACAACCACGCCCGCTGGACGCACGACGTCGAACGGCCGCCCGACGCCTACGACGGCGACGGCTACGGCCTCGGTCTCCTGGCGAACGTCAACGGCCCGCAGGCGGACGGCAACCCCGGCGTCGCCCTGCCCCCGCTGTTCGTCACCGCCGTGCAGGGCGGGGCGGCGCGGGCGGCCGGGCTGCGCCCGGGCGACATCATCGAATCGGTCGACGGCTCGGCGCCCTTCATCGACGGCAAGGCCACGCCCGCGGTCGCCGCCCTCTACCCGGCGTACCCGGAGGCGCGCCCGGTCCGGCTGCGGCTCCTGCGGCAGAGCACCGGCCGCCGCTGGAGCGTGACGCTCGAACCCGGCCTCTACCAGCAGGACCTGGCCGCCCTGCAAGTGGTGCGGTCGAAGCTGCTCGACGACGACATCGCCTACGTACGGCTGCGCGGCTTCGCCCCCGACTCCGCCGACCGCGTCTTCAGGGCCGTCGCCCGATTGCGCGCCGGCCGGACCCTGTCCGGCGTCGTGCTGGACGTACGCGGCAACGGCGGCGGCAGCCCCGCGGAGGCGACCCGGCTGGTGAGCGCGTTCGGCCACGGCAAGGTCACCGCCTACCAGTGCACCGCGGACGCCACGTGCGCGACCACGCGGACCGACGACACCGTCGAACTGCTCGGTCTGCCGCTGGTGGTGCTCACCGACCGCGGCTGCGCCTCGGCGTGCGAGCACTTCAGCTCCGCGGTCAAGGACCTGCGCCTCGGCCGGCTGGTCGGCACCAGGACGGCCGGGGTGATCTCGGGGCCGGCGGAGCCGTACCTGCTGGCGAACAACACCCTCCTGAGCTTCCCCGCCAGGCACCACCTGGGCCCGGACCGCGAGGTGATCGACCGGATCGGCGTGCCGCCCGACCACCACGTGCCCCTGACCCCGCAGGACGCGGCCGCCGGGCGCGACCCCGCGCTCGCCAAGGCCCTGACCCTGCTGCACGAGTGAACGGACCTCCCGATGAGACAGATCCTCGCAGCCGCCGCGGGACTGGTCGTCCTGGCCGCGTCCGCCTGCTCCGCGCCCACGCCGCCCCGGTCCGCCGTCCCGTCGGCCACGCCGGCCGGCCCCGCCACCCTGCCCGCCCCCACCGGCGCCCACCGGGTCGGCACCACCGCCCTGTACCTGAAGGACGCCTCCCGCCCCGACCCCTGGAACCTCGACGCCGACGCCAGGGAGCTCAAGGTCACGCTGTGGTACCCGACCGAGCAGCGGGACGGGCGGCGGGCGGCGTACATGACGCCGAAGGAGTCGGAGCTCACCCTGCGCGGGCTGGGCGTCGCGGGCGTGCCGGACGACACGCTCAGCATGACGCCCACCAACGCCGTCGCGGACGCCGCACCCACGGGCGGGAAACGGCCGCTCGTGGTGCTCTCCCCGGGCTTCACCAAGCCGATGAGCACGCTCACCTCCCTGGCCGAGGACCTGGCCAGCCGCGGGTACGTCGTGGCCGGCATCGACCACACCTACGAGAGCCACGCCACCACCCTCCCCGGCGGGCGGGTCGCGGAATGCCTCGCCTGCGACAGCGACAGCGACCCGGGCTTCGGCGCGGGGCTGGTCGCGGTACGGGCGGCCGACGTCTCCTTCGTGCTCGACCAGTTGCCGGCGAAATGGGATGGCGCCGACCGGATCGACCGGTCCCGGATCGCCATGGTCGGGCAGTCGATCGGCGGGGCCGGCGCCCTGGCGACCATGGTGAAGGACTCCCGCGTACGCGCCGGGATCGACATGGACGGCACCACCTACGCCCGCATCCCCAAGGGCGGGCTCTCCCGGCCGTTCCTGTTCCTGGGCTCGCCGCAGCACGTCCCGGGCGGCCGCGACACCTCGTGGGAACGCGACTGGAAGCTGCTGACCGGGTGGAAACGCTGGCTCGTGCTGGCGGGCGCGGAGCACCAGTCCTTCACCGACGGCCCGGTGCTGTCCAGCGCTCTCGGCGTCACGCCCGCCTCCGGCGTCCTGCCCGCGGCGCGCGCCGCCGAGCTCACCCGCACCTACGTGGCGGCCTTCCTCGACCGGCACCTGAAGGGCGAGCGGCAGCCCCTCCTGGACCAGCCGTCCGCGCGCTACCCCGAGGTCACGTTCTGCCCCACGACCTGCTGACGGCGCGGACGCGGATTGTCGGAGATCATCTCTAGGGTGCTGCCATGACGTGCCCCCCTTCTTGCGCGCGGATTCGCGAGCGCGCCGTCGCCCGCGACGCGCGCGGCCTGGCCGACCTCGTGATCGCCCTGTCCGACGCCGAGCGGGCCGAGACCGCCCGGCACCTGCCCGACCTGCGCGACGAGCTGCGCGGCTTCGGCGGCTACGGGGAGCTGCTGCGGATCGTGGGAGCCGGCGTGCTGTCCGGCCCCGCCGCGACGGCCGCCTGGCTGACCCGGCGCGAGTTCGCCGACCCGTGGCCGAGGCTGGATGAGCTGGCCCGGGTGCTCGCCACGCGCCCGGCCGGCTGGCAGGCCGACGTGGCCGCCCGTCTCGTGAGGAAGATCCGCACGCCGGACGACCGCGGCGTCCCGCTGGCGCTGGCCGTGCTACGGGCCACCGGAGCCACGCCGCCCGAGCACGACCCGCTCGTGACCGCCTGGCTGCGCACCCGCCCGGCCGACGACGACCCGCTGCTCGGCCCGCTGCTGCCGCGGATCTTCGAGGCCGAGGGCGTGGGCCGCGAGCTGCGCGAGGAGCGCCTCACCCCGCCCCCACCCCCTGGCTGTCCCTGATCGGGCGGCTGCTCGCGGCCGGCCGGGTGTCGCGGGTGGAGCTGCTGGACGGCTGCCTGCGCCGCTTCCTGCGCGGCGGCGACAGCATCAGCCTGCGCTTTTTCGTCCGGCTGCACGAAATGCTCGACCCTACGCCGCAGGAGGCCGCCGCCCGCACCCGCGACTACCTGCGGCTGCTGCCCGTCGCGCCCGGCCCGGTCGCCGAGCTGGCCCTCGGCCAGCTCCGCCGCGGTGGCTCGCTGGAGCCGGCCGACACGGCCGAGGCGGCCGGCGCGCTCACCTTCCGCGCGGAGTCCAAGCTCGCCCTGGGCGGCCTGCGCCTCGTCGAGGGGGAGACCGACGGCGCGACCGGGCATCCGTACGCAGCCGAGCTGGCCGCCGCCCTGGCCACGGCGTTCGGGCACGCCTCCTACGAGGTTCAGGGACGGGCCGCCAGGATCGCGCTCAAGCGTGCCGCCGCCCTCGCCCCGGCCGGCCAGGTTCTCGCCGAGGCGGTGCCGCTGCTTCCCGAGGCGCTGGGGGTGCGGGTGGCCGGCCGGTTCGGCGGCGAGGCGGCGCGGGAGGAGCAGCCCGAGGCGTTCACGCCGCCGCCGCTGCCCGCGCCCGCCGCGCCCGAGCCGTTCCCCGAGCCGACGCTGGACGTGTGGGAGAGCGTGCACACGTGGGTGGACGGGGAGCGGTGGCTGGCGGCGTTCGTCCGGCGGGCCGCCACCGATCGGGAGGGGCTGCGGCGCACGCTGGCCGGGCAGTTCGGCGGCGGCCACCCGCAGGTGCATTCCCAGGAGTCCTGGGTCGAAGTCAGCGACTGGATCGGCGCCCTGGCCGCGCAGGTGACGGACCCGGAGCCGGACCCGGAGCCGGACCCGGAGCCGGACCCGGAGCCGGAGCCGGCGTCCGCCTCCGCCGGTCCGGAGCCGACGTCCGCCTCCGCCGACCCGGAGCCGGCGTCCGTCTTCGCCAGGCCGGAGCGGGCCGTCGGCGCGCCGGAGCAGGCCGCCGGCGGGCTGGAGCAGACCATCGGGGAGCTGCTGGAAGCGGCGTGGAGCGGCGCCGTGCGGCTGCTCGGCCTCCACCCGTCGGCCGGACGAATGGACGGATCGAGGGGCGGACCGGCGGTTGGATGGATCCTCGAACCGCTGGCCGGACCGCTGGGCGGGCCGCTGACCGGAGCGCTGGGCGGGTCGATGGCCGGGCCGATGAGCGGGCCGTCGGCTGGGCTGGGGGCCAGGAGTCAGCCGAGCCTGCCCCCGGCGGACGAGGTCGCGCCGCCCCACCTGTTCCTGCTGCGCCGGCTCGACGAGATCCACCGCGCGCTGCGGGCCGGCACGCTGCCGCCCGTGCTGCTGGCCACCCCCACCCTGACCACCGGCCACCTGGACCCCGCCGTCCTGGTGGAGCGGCTGGCGGAGTGCGCCGCCGTGGGCGCCGCGCCGCTGCCCGCCGACCTGGCGCAGGCGCTGCTGCGGCTGCCCCGCGGCCGCCACCCCGAGGCGGCCGGGCAGGCCGCGCGGATCGGCTCGCCGGCCGCCGCGACCGCCGCGCGCTGGCTGGCCGAGGGCGGGCTGCGCGACCCGGAGACGCACGTACGGTGGTCCTACCTCGACGGCGCCACCGACCGTTTGTTCGACGAGCACGAGCCGGCCGAGCGGCCCTACCAGATCCGGCTGCGGCCGGTGCTGCGCGCCGAGCCGACCGGCCACGAAGCGCTCGACGAGCTGCTGACCACCCGGACCCGCTGGAGCTGGTTCCGGTCCCGCGGCCTTCTCAGCTGGTGGCCGTCGCTCCTGCCCTCGCACCGCGAGATCGTCGCCGCCGACTACCTGCCCGACATCCTCCATCCCGGGGTGGCCGCGCGGTGGGTGCGGAACCTCGCCGACGCGGACGGGCCCGCAGGGGAGGCGATGGCGCTGGTCCTCGCCTGCCAGGTCGCCAGGGCGGAGCCAGAGGCGGCGGCCCTGCTGGTGCGCATGGCCGCCAGGGGCGACCTGCCGGCCGAGGAGGTGGGCGCGCAGGTGGCGCTGCTGCTCCGACGCACACCGCACTACCAGCAGCGGCCGATCGTGGTCGTGCTCGCCGACGCCGCGCGGCAGGGCGCGTACGAAGCCGTCTGGCGGCTGCTCACCCGCCTGCTGCCCGCGCTGCTGCCCGCCCCCGGCGAACGGGCGCGGGTCGAGCACACCGAGGCCGTGACCCTGGCGGCGGACGTCGCGGCCTGGGCGGGGGCACGCGGCCCGATCCCGGAGGTGTCGGCGTACGCGACGGCGGGCGGCAGGAGCCGGTTCGCCCGCGCCTGCGCCCGCCTGCACGACCAGCTCCGCCACGGCGGTCCGGCCGCTCGCGGCCGGGTTCACGAGGGCGAGGAGGAACCGGTCGCCGGTGCTCGTTAAATGCGTTGCCGGAGAAGCGGCGGCTGCGGAATACTGCGGGCGAAGCTGATCGCCTGTCGAAGGGAGGGTGAGACCGTGACGACGACTGTTCGCGTGCCGTTTTCCGCGTCCCCACACCTTCCCGCCGGGCGTCCGCCGCTGACCTGACTCGATCGGCACCCCGGTGGGCCTCACATCTGGAGCATTCCCACCGTGCCGAAGCACTCGCAACACCGCCGCCGTGGCAAGCACGCCCTCGACGCCGACGACATCGCCTGGCTGGAGAGCACGCCCGAGACGGCGTCCGACGACGGCCCTCCCGAGGGTGATCGCTGGTCCACCTGGGACCAGAGCACGCCCACGGAGAAGGGGCCGCGCCCGTACCCCGGCTGGCTGGTCACCGAGCTGGCCGCCGTCGACACCGAGCACGGCATCCTGAAGACCGGCAAGGAGGCCGACGTCCACCTGATCTCGCGGGGCGTGCCGGGCACCGACCGGGTCTGCCTGCTGGCGGCCAAGCGCTACCGGTCGGCCGAGCACCGCCTGTTCCACCGCGACTCCGGCTATCTGGAGGGCCGCACGACCCGCGAGAGCCGGACGAACCGCGCCATGGCCAACCGCACCGCGTTCGGCAAGCAGATGATCGCGACGCAGTGGGCGGTGGCGGAGTTCGGGGCGTTGTGCCGGCTGTGGGAGCTGGGGGTGCCGGTGCCGTACCCGGTGCAGATCCTCGGCACGGAGATCCTGCAGGAGTTCGTCGGGACGCCCGACGGCTACGCGGCGCCGCGCCTGGCCCAGGTCTCCGAGGGCCTCGACGACCTGTGGAAGCAGCTCGTCGAGGCGATGGTGACGCTGGCGGGGGAGGGGCTGGCGCACGGCGACCTGTCCCCGTACAACGTGCTGGTCCGCGACGGCAGGCTGGTCATCATCGACCTGCCCCAGATCGTGGACGTGGTCGCGCATCCGGCCGGGCCGTCGTTCCTGGACCGCGACGCGCGCAACATGGCCACCTGGTTCGCGGCCAAGGGCGTCGCCGGGGCCGACCCGGAGACGCTGGCGGCGCTGCTGCGGCGCGAGGCCCGCATGTGACCGCTATTTGCCCAGGTCCTTCCCCGTACGGGAGTTTGCCGATGAAAGACTGGAAGGGACGGAAGGAGGCATCATGATCGAGGTCAAGAGCATCGAGAAGCCCGACGAGCGCCGCGACTTCCCGAAGGGACATCTGGAATTGTGCAGTCTGTCCGGGCTGAGCTTCGCCGTGGCCACGTTCGAGCCCGGCTGGCGCTGGTCGGAGTCGGTCAAGCAGATCGTGGGGACCAGCTCCTGCCAGGTCCGTCACCAAGGGTTCGTCGTCCAGGGCCGGATGCGGTGGCACATGGACGACGGCGCGGAGGCAGAGGCGGGACCGGGCGACATCTTCGTCTGCTCACCTGGGCATGACGTCTGGGTGGTGGGCGACGAACCGGTCATCCTCTACGAATTCGCCGGAGGAATGGCCGACTACGCCCGCGCGGCCGGCGACTGCTGAGATCAGCCGCGCGGCCGGCGACCGCTCCAGCGGGAGTCAGCCGCGCGACCTGCGGCCCAGCGCGCGGCGCATCCTCCTGGACAGGACGGCGCGCATGCCGCGCTGCTGGTCGAGCCGGCGGTCGCGCTGCGCCGCGTGCACCTCGCGGCGCAGCGCGCCCACCTCACGGCGCAGTTCCACCGTGCTCCTGCGCCAGCGCGCCGCCTCGTCACGCCACTTGGCGACCTGGCCGCGCAGCCGTTCGGCCTCGCCGGCCAGCCGCGCCGCCTCCGCCTCGGCCCGCACCCTGGCCTGGTACGCCGCCCGTCGCCCCAGCGGCTCGACCGGCCCCTCGGTGAACCCGTACGCCTCGCCCGTCACCCACCGCACGCCGGAGACGTCCGCCACGGCGTCGTCCAGGTCCTCGCCGGGCCGGACCACGAGCCGGGCGCGGGCGAAGGCGGACACCCGTTCCAGCCGGGCCGCGACCACGCCCTCGGGTGACTCCCGCAGCAGCACCTGGACCAGGCCGAGCCCTTCGGCGCGGGCCAGGTCGAGCAGCTTGGCCACGCCGTCCTCGCCCGGCGCCCAACCGGCGGGCAGGCGCAGCACGAACGGGACCGACGGGTCCACCTCGGCGGCGGTCGCCAGGCGTACCCGGGGTTCGTGCTCGTAGTGGCCGTGCACCAGGACCAGATCCAGGTCGGGGTCCTTGAGCGGGGCGCGGCGGTCGCGGTCGAGCCTGTCCCAGGGGCCGACCAGCACCACCGACAGGTCCGCGACCGTGGAGGCGAGCAGGGCGTCCACGGCGGTGCGGACGGCCTCGTAGCCGGCCGTGCCGTCCAGGACCGCGGTCACGTACGGCACCTTCCACCGTCGCGCCGGATGCGTACGCAGCCACTGGTAGGCGGGGATGCGGTCGGCGACGAAGGCGTGGCTGACCCGGTCGACGCGCTGCTGCTCGCGCATCCGCATGGTCGGGCCGAGGTGGTAGGCGCGGGCCCGCGGCTCGGGCACGAACACCGCCCCCGCCTGCGCCAGCCGGTAGCCCATCTCGGTGTCCTGGCCGAGGACCAGGTCCTCGTCCATGGGGCCGGCCGCCTCGATCAGACGGGCGCTGACCGACGTGGCCCCGCCGACGTGCAGGCTGAACGGCCGCACCGGGTTGGCGGTGAGGCCGTCGGTGCGCTCGACCAGCCCGACCAGCCAGGCGTGCGGCAGGGCCGGCTCGAACGCCGCCTCCAGGTCCTCCGGCAGCGTGTCGGGCAGTGGGGCGGAGGTGAAGCGGATGTACCCGGTGACCGAGAGGTAGGGGGCGGCGTGGTGCCAGCGCATGTGCGCCTCGATCGCGCCCGGCGTGAGCACCACGTCGGAGTCGAGCCAGTGGATGACGTCGCCGGTGGCCTCGGCGAGGCCGGCGTTGCGGGCGGCGGCCCGGCCCGGCCGGTCGCAGCGGATGAGGCGGGCGGCCGAGTCCCCGGGCAGGCGCAGCGGCGGCGAGCTGCCGTTGTCCACGACGATGATCTCCGTCAGCTCCGCCGGGTACGTCTGCCGCGCCAGCCCCCGCAGCACCAGATCCAGCTTGTGCTGCGCGCCGTACGCCGGGATGATCACGCTCACCCGCAGCTCGGGCACGAAGTCCTCGGGCGGCTGGAGGACCCGGTAGTCGTTGCCGCGCACCCGTCGCACGTCGTCGCCGACGGTGGTTTCGAGAGAAGAGACGGACATGCGCGCGAATGCTCCTTGATCGTCAGGCCGGATGGATGGGCCTCACCCTAGGACGCCTACCTGGGAGAGAACCCGGCCCGGCGATCCGTGCGCATCACGTCTTCGCAGGTCAGAGCTGCCAGAATGCGCACAGGAAACGCGCAGGTCGCCGCTCAGGACCAGAGTGTCGCGGCGACGGCCAGCGTGGTGAAGGCCGTGGTGAAGCCGCCGCCGACCGCGTCCACGGCGGCTCCGACGTCCTCCAGCACCCGGGCCAGGTCGTCCGGCCGGAGCCGGGTGAGACCGCCGGTGGTGGGCAGCAGGTCGAGCCATTCGGCGCGGGTGTAGTGGCGTTCCCCGTCGAACCGCCACAGCTCGGGCTCGCCGAACGCGCCCGCCTGCCGGATGCCGTCGGCGAACCTCTCGAACATCTGCCGGTAGACGTCCTGGGCGGCCTTCGGCGGGCCGGCGACGGCCGGTGCGCCGGGCAGCACGCGGCGCAGCGCGCCGGCGAGCGCCTCCGCGATCGGCGGCGGCGCGTCGTACACGTGGGCGAACGCGGCGAGCAGGCCGCCGGGGCGCAGCACCCGCGCGGCCTTGGCCGGGCCCGCGACCGGGTCCACCCAGTGCCAGGACTGGCCGGCCACGACCGCGTCGAACGTCCGCCCGGCGGCGTCCCAGTCCTCGAACGTCGCCACCTCGACCTCGACGCCGGTGCCGCGGGCGAACGCGGCCATCCGCGCGTCCGGTTCGACGCCGAGCACCGTGCGGCCGGCCGCGAGGAACTGCCGGGCCTCGATGCCGGTGCCGCAGCCGACGTCGAGGAGGTCGGGGCCGGGGCTCGCGGCTATGATCCGCTGGATCAGGGCGTCCGGGTAGGCGGGGCGGGCGCGGTCGTAGCGTTCGGCGTCCACTCCGAACGATTCGGCCGTCTGCCGGGCCTCATGAGGCTCCTGCGGGGTTCCCTGAGTTAAAGTGGGCATGCGCCCACCATAGTGGGCGCTCGCCCACTTGTCGAGCGTGCGAGAGGGAGAACGGGCGATGCCGACGGGAGTGGCGCTCCGCGATGTGCGGCAGCAGTTGTTCGACGCCGCGGAGCGGGTCCTGCTCAGGGACGGCGCGACCGGGCTGACCAGCCGGGCCGTCACCGACGAGGCCGGCGTCGCCAAGGGCGTCCTGCACCGGCACTTCGCCGACTTCGACGCCTTCCTCGCCGACCTGGTGCGCGAGCGCGTGCGCCGGCTCGCCGCCGAGGCCGCCGCCCTGCGCGCGGCCGCCGGGCGCGGCACCGTCGCCGGCAACCTCACTGCCGCGCTGATCCAGCTGTTCGACCCGGTCGCGGTGTCGATCGTCGGCCTCGTCATCTTCCGCGACGAGCTGCGCGCCCGGCTGCGCCAGGACCGCCCGGAGGCCGGTGTCCCGGTCCTCGCCGAGGCCGCCGCCATGATCGGCGGCTACCTCGGCGAGGAGCGCGCCATGGGGCGGATCGCCGCCGACGCCGAGGTGGACGCGCTCGCGCTCTCCCTCGTCGGCGCGGGGCACCTGCTCTTCGCCGACCGTGACGGCGCCGCGCCGGATCCGGAGGCTGTCGAGAAGGTCGTACGGGCCGTCATCGCCGACGTGGTCCAGCGCCGCCTGCTGTGACGCCGCCCCGGCCCTCCAGGTTGGCGGCCATCCGCTGGAGCGTGCGTACGGTGCCGGCGTACTCCTCCTCGGTGAGTCCCGTGAGGAACGCCGAGCGGATGCCGTGCACCTTCTCCTGGACGGCGGCGTGCCCGGTCAGGCCCTCCGGTGTGAGGGCGTGGCGGCCCTCGGCGTCCTCGGTGAGCCAGCCGCGCCGGGTCAGCTCGCCGGTGACGTCCTCCGGCGTGATCGCGCCGGGCTGCCAGAAGGGGCGCAGTGTCTCCCGGAGGCCGCTCGCGGTCTGCGGGGCCTGGCGGAGCACGTTCAGCACCTGCCAGTGCCGGCGCGTGAGGCGCTCCTCGTCGAGGACCCGTTCGGCCTCGGCCTCGATGAGCCGGTCGAGGTGCTTGAGCCAGTAGCCGATGGGACGATCCATGGCGTATGCCTTTCTGCATAAACATGTCTTATTACAAGTATATGCTCAAGTGCTACGCCAGAGCGCCCAACCCTGGCGGCCCGCCAGTCAAGGAGCGACGGGGGCGGTGGCGAGCCGGCGAGCGGCGGCGATCACCGCTTCGCGGCGGCGGGCCAGCGCCGCCTGGTCGCTCTCCTCGCCCAGCATCATCCGGCACATCCCGGGCACCGCGAAGTTCCAGGAGATGAGCCCCATGATGGTGAAGAGCAGGTCCTGCGCGGCCCGTACGCGTTCCTGCTCGGGCAGGTGAGGGGCCACGCTGTCGGCGAGGCCGCACACCTTCTCCCGGAACGCGACGCGCCGCTCCGTCTCGCTCGCGCCGAGCCCGCCGTCACGCGTCTCCAGCGCCTCCCACAGCAGCAGCCGGATCAGCTCGGGATGTTGCTGGTGCCAGTCGAAGATCTGCCCGACGGAGTCGGCCACCGCGTCGGGGTCGATGGAGATCGCGACGTGGACCTCCTCCAGCTTCGCCCGCAGGACGGCGGCGAAGAGCTTCTCCTTGCCGCCGTAGTAGAGGTAGATGGCCTGCTTGTTGGCCTTGGCGGCGGCGGCGATCCGGTCGACCCTGGCCCCCGCCAGCCCGTGCTCGGCGAACTCGGCGGTGGCGGCCGCGAAGATGCGCCGCTTGGTGTCCTCCGCGTCATAGGCCATGGACGAATTAAACCATCGGGTTGACTCACTCCCTCGCAAGCGGCAGGATCGGGACCGGAAATAAAACAACCAGATGGTTTATTTCTCGCCATCCAGGAAGGCATCCCATGTCCACTGGCACCACCGCACCCGCCCCCGTACGCTCCCCGCTGCCCACCGGCCTCGCCGGCGCCACCGCCGTCCTCATCGGCGCGAGCTCGGGCATCGGCCTCGCGGCCGGCGTCCTGCTGCGTTCCGTCGGCGCGCGCGTCGTCCTGGTCGGACGCGACCCCGGCCGGCTGAAGGCCGCCGTCGCCCGGGTACGCGAGGCGGGCCGGGACGAGGACCCCGACGACGCCGTGGTGGCCGTCGCCGGCGACGGCGGCGACGAGCGCACCCTCGACGAGGCCTTCGACCGGGCCGGGCGCACCGACCACGTCCTCGTCACCGCGGGCGGCATGGCCGGCGCGGGCCCCGTGAGCGGGGTGTCGCGCGACGGCCTCGGCGCGCTCCTCGACACCCGCCTCTGGCCCGTGTTCGCCGCCGCCCGCGCGGCCGCGGCCCACCTGCCCGCCGGAGGCTCGCTCACGTTCAGCTCGGGAACGCTCGTCGTCCGCCCCAGGCCCGGGATGAGCGCGCCGCTGTCGGTCGCCGGCGCCGTGGAGACCCTGACCAGAGCCCTCGCCGTGGAGCTCGCCCCGGCCCGTCAGCGCGTGAACGCCGTACGCTTCGGCATGATCGACACCCCGCTCCTGCGCTCGATCCCGGGCATGGACTCCGACGAGGGAGTCGCCGCCGCCGGGGCGGGCATGCCGCTGGGCCGCGTCGGCACCGCGGAGGAGGCCGCCGCCTCCGCCCTGTTCCTCATGGCGAACACCTACGTCACCGGCCAGGTCATCACCGTCGACGGCGGCGCCACCCTGGCCTGAGCCCTCATCGGCTGACCGGGGTCTCCCGCTCGACGTGCGACAGCTTCTCGGGGTTGCGCACGGCGTAGAGGCCGGTGATGAGGCCGTCGTCGATCCGTACCGTGAGAACGGTGCTGATCGCGCCGTCGATCCGGAAGATCAGCGCCGGATGGCCGTTGATCTGCGCCTGCTCCAGCACGGCCGGCGCGCCGGGCGTGCGCAGCCTGGCCACCAGCGCCGCCACCTGGTCGGGCCCGACCAAGGGGGTCAGCGCGGCCTTGGCGACCCCGCCGCCGTCGCCGAGCATGACCACGTCCGGGGCGAGGATGTCGAGCAGCCCTCGCAGGTCGCCGGTCTCGACCGCCCCCTGGAAGGCCGCCAGCGCGTTCCTGATCTCGGCGGGGGAGGCGCTGCCGCGCGGCCGCCGCGCGGCGACGTGGGCCCGCGCCCGGTGCGCGATCTGCCGGACCGCGGCCGGGGTCTTGCCGACGGTCTCGGCGATCTCGTCGTAGTCCACGGCGAACACCTCGCGCAGCACGAACACCGCCCGCTCGGCCGGCTGCAGCGTCTCCAGCACCAGCAGCATCGCGGTCGAGACGCTGTCGGCCAGCTCGACGTCCTCGGCCACGTCCGGCGAGGTCAGCAGCGGCTCGGGCAGCCAGGGTCCGACGTAGGACTCCCTGCGCCGGCCGAGCGTGCGCAGCCGGCCGAGCGCCTGCCTGGTGGCGATCCGCACCAGGTAGGCGCGCCGGTCCCGTACGGTGCTGAGGTCCACGCCCGCCCACCGCATCCAGGTCTCCTGCAGGACGTCCTCGGCGTCGGCCGCCGAGCCGAGCAGCTCGTAGGCGACGGTGAACAGCAGGTTCCGGTGCGTGACGAACGCCTCGGTCGCCGCGTCCAGCCGGTGCTCGCCGCCTGTGCTCATGGTCGCTCCTGCCCGCTCGCCGTCGAAAGTGCCACGCATGTGACACCGCCCGCGGCCCCGTTGTGACACCACGGCACTGTGACCCCTGTCACAGTGCCGTGGTGACGCCGGATCAGGAGCTGGTGAGGACGGCGAGCCGCTGGGTCGCGCGGGTCATCGCGACGTAGCGGTCCACCGCCCCTTCGACGCCCTCGCCGAACCGCTCAGGATCGACGAGGACCACCAGGTCGAACTCCAGCCCCTTCGCGAGCTGCGGCGTCAGCGACCGGACCCGGGGCCGCGCCTCGAACGCCGGGTCGCCGATCACGCAGGCGACCCCCTCGGGGTGCTCGGTGAGCCACCCGTCCACGATCGTGTCCAGCTCCGCCACCGACCCGTGCCGCACGGGCACGCCGCCGGCGCGGATGGACGTCGGCACGTTGGCGTCGGGGAGCGCGGCCCGGATGACCGGCTCGGCCTCCGCCATGATCTCCTCCGGCGTCCGGTAGTTGACGGTGAGCGAGGCGAGGGTGATCCGGTCCAGCCCGACCCGTTCCAGCCGCTCCCGCCACGACTCGGTGAACCCGTGCCTGGCCTGGGCGCGGTCCCCGACCACGGTGAAGCTCCGCGACGGGCAGCGCAGCAGCAGCATCTGCCACTCCGCGTCGGTCAGCTCCTGGGCCTCGTCCACCACGATGTGCGCGAACGGGCCGGCCAGCCGGTCGGGTTCGGCGGCGGGCAGCGCGCCCTCGTCCACCAGGGCCTCCCGGAGGTCCGCGCCGTGCAGCATCGTCACCGCCGCCTCGCCGTCGTCGTCGGCCTGGAGCAGGTTGTCGACCACGCCGGCCATGCGCTCGCGCTCCGCCGCGGCGGCGGCCTCCTGCCTGCGCCTGCGCCGGGACGACTCCGGGTCGCCGAGCCGCTGCCGGGCCGCGTCCAGCAGCGGCAGGTCCGACACGGTCCACGCCTGCGGGTCGGCACGCTGCAACCGCCTGATCTCCTCCTTGGCGAGCCAGGGAGCGCACAGCCGCAGGTACGCGGGCACCGACCACAGGTCGCCGACGAGGTCGGCCGGCTCGATCACCGGCCAGGCGCGGTTGAAGGCCGTCAGCAGCTCCCGGTCGCGCAGCAGCGACCTGCGGACCAGGTCGGCGGGGACGTCCTCGTCGTCGTGCTTGCCGACGATGATCTCGACCAGTTCCTCCCAGATGCGGTCGCGCGCCTCGTTGTGCGGGGTGCCGGGCTCCGGCGCCGCGAACGCCTCGGCCCAGTCGTCGGGACCGAGCCGGACGTCGGACCACTCGGTGGTGACCGTCATGCCCTTCGCGGGCGGGTTCTCGTAGAACCTGACGGCCGGCTCGATCGCCTTCACCAGGTCCGCGGACGCCTTCAGCCGGGCCACCTCGGGGTCGCTCTCGGCCGCCGCCGTCGCGCCCTCGGGCACGAGGTCGCGCAGGGTGCAGGTCTGCACGCCCTCCTCGCCGAGACTGGGCAGCACGTCGGCGACGTACGCGAGGTACGGCTGGTGCGGCCCGACGAACAGCACGCCGCCCCGGTTGTGGCCGAGCCGCGGGTCGGCGTAGAGCAGGTACGCCGAGCGGTGCAGGGCGACGACGGTCTTGCCGGTGCCCGGACCGCCGTCCACGACCAGCGCGCC
Organism: Nonomuraea bangladeshensis; assembly: GCF_039529455.1. Classification (NCBI taxonomy): domain Bacteria; kingdom Bacillati; phylum Actinomycetota; class Actinomycetes; order Streptosporangiales; family Streptosporangiaceae; genus Nonomuraea; species Nonomuraea bangladeshensis. The sequence continues at coordinate 132,671 of NZ_BAAAMV010000012.1, read as the reverse complement.
GCGCGAGCTGGCCCGGATGACGGCGTCCTGGTCGGCCTGGATGGTGGCGAGCACGTCCCGCATCCGCGGCGAGCGGCTGCCGCCCAGGCCGGCGATGAAGGCCGACTGGTCGTCCAGCGCGGCGTGCCCGTCGAGCCCGTCCGCGGTGAACACCTCGTCCCAGTAGTCGCTGATCCGGCCACGGGTCCAGCGGTAGCGGCGGCGGCTGGCCAGGCCCATCGGGTTGGCGTGGGTGGCGCCGAAGAACGGCTCGGCCGCAGGGGACCGCCAGTCCAGCAGCAGTCGCCGGCCTTCCCTGTCGGTCAGGCCCAGCCGCCCGACATAGACAGGTTCGGCCCCGTCCGCCCCGACCATGCGGCCGAGACACAGGTCGAGCCCGAAGCGGCGCAGCGTACGCAGGCGGGCGCTCAGCCGGTGGACCTCCAGGTCCCGGTCCAGCGCCGCCCGGCCCGCGCCGCCCGGGGCCCTGCGCATGGCGTCGAGACGGTCCGACAACTCGGCGACCGTCTGCTCCAGGGCCCCGGCAACGGCCGCGAAGTGCTGCTCGTCGCGGCCGATCAGCGCCGGGTCGGCCTTGGCCGACAGCCTTTCCGGCAGGTCGAACACGCTGATGGTCGATGGGTGATTCACGTAGTGCGCTCCGGCGTTTTCGCAGGTTCTCGGCCTCGGCCGCCGATTGTCCTGCACGACCGGGGTCTTGCCGCAAGCCCCCGGGTGCGCTATAGGTTGAAAGTGGAAAGGAGCGGATTCTCCCCTTTCCCGTCCTCGGTCTCCTCCTCAGAGCGTCTGCCGGTGCCGGTGCTTTTTTTCGTCGTGCCGGTCGTCGCCGCGCTCCCGCTCCCGCGCACGCCGCGCCCGGCCGCACGAGACTGATCCGCAAGGCCGCGCACGTACGGGGAAGAGGGGGTCCCATGGCTGAAACGGATGTGACCATGGGAGTCGAGGAGGGGTTCATTCTTCTGGACCCGGCCACCGCTAAGGTGACGCCGGTCGCCGGCGACGTGCGCGAGCGCGTCGGCGGCACCGTACGGGACCAGGTGACGGCGCGGACCGGATTCCAGATCGAGACCCGCAGCGGCGCGCACACCGAGCTGGCGGGCCTGCGGGAGGAGTTGCTGCGGCTGCGCGCCGTCGTGGTGGCCGCCGCCGACGGCGCGGGCGCCGGGGTGGCGGCCACGGGCACGGCGTTGTCGGGCGACCTGCCGGGCGACGCCGGCTGTCACGTGTGGCTCGGCGTTGACGACCGGGAGGAGGCCGTCCAGGTGGTCGACCATCTGCGGCCCTGGCTGCCCGTGCTGCAGGCGCTGACCGTGAACTCGCCGATCGGCGGCGACACGGACACCGGCTGCGCGAGCGGGCGCGCGATGGCCAGGAGCCGTCATCCCGCCGCCGGTCCGCCGCCCTGGTTCCGGTCCGCCGAGCACCACGACTGGCTGGTCGAAGGGCTGCACGCCACCGGAGTGGTCCCCGAGTGGCAGGCCAGGCTCTCCTCCGACCGGCCGGCGATCGAGGTCAGGGTGGCCGACACCTGCCAGACCGTGGCCGAGGTGGTGCTCCTCACGGGGCTGGTCAGGGCGCTGGCCGCCACGGCGCTCGGCGACGTACGGGCGGGCCGGCCCGCACCGAACGTGGACCACACCCTGCTCGCCGCCGCGAGCTGGCGGGCCGCCCGCGACGGGCTGGAGGGGGAGAACGTCGACCAGCTCACCGGCCGCACGCTGCCCGTCTGGCGGCTGGTGGACACGCTGATCGACCACATCGGGCCCGCGTTGCGCGCCCTCGGCGACCTGCCCCTCATGGACGAGGGGCTGGACGTGCTGCACCGGCACGGCTCGGGCGCGGCGCGGCAGCGGGCCGCGTACGAGCGGCGGGGGCTGGTGTCCGACGTCGCCCGCATGCTGGCCGACCAGTCGCGGCAGGACCTGCCGCGCTTGGCGGGCTGAGCCGGTCAGCTCGTCTCGATCCGCCCGAGCGGGCCCGGCTCCGCCGCCAGGGCCGCGCACGCGCTGGGCCAGGCGGGGTCGCCCGGGTCGAGGGCGGTGCGGAGGTAGGCGGTGGTGAGCCGCTGGATCAGGGCGACGCGGGCCGGGCTCTCGTCCGTGGTCTCGGCGGCGCCGGGGCCGACGATCCCGCCGAGCGAATGCTCCGCCCCGAACAGGGTGAGCAGGCTCTTGCCTCCGGGGCTCAGCCGGTACGGGTCGGTGAACCAGTCCGGGCCCCGTACCGACAGCGCCGACCGGTCCTGGTCGCCCGCGACCACGAGCGCCGGCGTGGTCATCCGGGTGAAGTCCGGGTTCATGAAGGGGAAGTGCTCGGCCGCGAACGGCGTCAGGTCGGCCCCGCCCGATCCCGGCGTGGCGAGCAGCACGCCCGCCCTGACCCGCGGGTCGGGCAGATCCTCTCCGGGCCGGCCCGCGGCGTCGAGGACGCGCGCGCCGAGCAGCATGCTCGCCGTCTGCCCGCCCCAGGAGTGCCCGGCCACGGCGATCCGGTCGCGGTCGAGGCGCCCGTCGAGGCCGGGAACGGCGGCCTCGACGGCGTCCAGCCGGTCCAGTACGTGCGTCAGGTCCGTCACCCGCCACCGCCAGATGAGCGGGGTACGGGGATCGTCGGGCGGCAGGGCGAGCGTCCGCGAGTCGAGATGGGTGGGCTGGACGACCACGAACCCGTGCGCCGCCCAGTGGTCGGCCAGCGGCCCGTAGCCGTCCATCGACCAGCCGAAGCCGTGTGAGAGGACGACGACCGGCAGATCCCTTCCGGTCGCGGGGGCGGAAACCCGCACCCGCAGGTCCTCGCCACGGCCGGGGGCGGGCAGCACCACCGGTTTCACCGAGACGACCCGGGCGGCGATGGTCGTCGTGTCCGTCGTGCTCATGAGAGCGGTCTTCCTTCGCGTCAGTCGGTCAGTGGGTGGGGATGAGCTCGTCGGCGACCCATCGGGCGACGCCGTCGGGGTAGGGGGCGGGCAGTCCGAGCACGACGTGCCGGAAGCCGGCCTCGACCGCCGCGCCGATCGCGTCCCTTGTAGGGCCGGGACGGTCGTAGGAGACCGGCAGGTGGATCGAGCGGGTGATCGCGGCCGGGTCGCGGCCGATCTCGGCGCAGTAGCGGTCCAGCAGGGCCGAGCGGCCCGCGAGGTCGGCGATGTCGCCGCCGCCGGGGATGTTCCACAGGTCGGCGTGCTCGGCGGCCACGCGCAGCGTCGCCGCCGAGCGCCCGCCGACCAGGATGGGCGGGTGGGGGCGCTGCACCGGCTTGGGGTTGCCGAACGCGCCCTTCAGCTGGTGGTGTACGCCGTCGAAGTCGAACGGCTCGTCCTCGGTCCACAGCCGCCGGATCACCGTGCACGCCTCGGCCAGGCTGCCGACGGCCTGGGCGGTGTCGTGGAAGGGCAGGCCGTGGGCCTCGTACTCGCGCCGGGCCAGGGGATGGTCGGGGCGCGAGCCGACGCCGATGCCGAAGTCGAGGCGTCCGCCGGAGACGATGTCGACGGTCGTGGCGATCTTGGCGAGCAGCGCGGGCGGCCGGAACCGATTGCTGGTCACCATCAGGCCGAGCCGCAACCGCCGGGTCTGCGCGGCGAGGGCGGCGAGCAGGGTCCAGCCCTCGTGGACGGGGCCGGTCAGGTCGCCCGCGATCGGCAGGAGATGGTCGAACAGCCAGGCGTGCCCGATCGCCGGGATCGTGTCCGCCTCGCGCCAGACCCGCAGGACGTCGTGGTAGCCGACCTGCATCGGCGCGGTCATGATCCCGAAGCTGGGCGGGGAGTCGTAGGGCATGGGTGTGCTCCTTCCGGCCGGGTGGCCGGGGGTTCGCGGAGGGAGGATGCGGGCGCGCGCTCTGGCATCATGGGAGAGAGAACAAGTGGGACTGTGTCCCGTTTAGAACATACGGGACAGTGTCCCGTTTAGCAAGCCGGGCGGCGGCGCCGGCGGAAGGAGCGGCGCGGTGAGCGACAGCGAAAAGAGCGCGCAGGCCGCGCAGGGCGGGCAGGCCGCGCAGGGCGCGCAGGGCGGGCAGGCCGCGCAGGCCGCGCAGGGCGGCACGCGTAAGCGGGCCGACGCCCGGCGCAACGAGAAGACCCTGCTCGACGCCGCCGCGGCGGTCTTCGTCACCTCGGGCGTCGAGGCGCCCATCCGGGACATCGCGGCCGAGGCGGGCGTCGGCACGGCCACGATCTACCGCCACTTCCCGACCCGGGCCGACCTCATCATCGCCGTCTACCGGCACCAGATCGAGGCCCTGGCCGAGGCCGGCCCGGCCCTGCTGGCGGCCGGGCCGACCCCCTACGCCGCCCTGGGCAGGTGGATCAACCTGTTCATCGACTTCCTGGTCACCAAGCACGGCCTGGCCGCCGTGCTGCGCTCCGACGAGGCCGGGTTCGAGGCGCTGCACGCGTACTTCCTCGACCGGCTCGTGCCGGTGTGCGGGCGGCTGCTCGACGCCGCGGCCGCGGCCGGCGAGATCCGCTCGGACGTCGCCGCCCTGCAGCTCATGCGCGGCGTCGGCAACCTGTGCATCGGCGCGGAGAACGACTCACGCTACGACGCCCGCCCCCTGGTCGAGCTGCTCATCGCGGGGCTGCGCCGGGTGTAGCCGGACGTCAGCGGGGGCGGACGTTGTGGTTGCGGGCGAACAGGTTCTCCGGGTCGTGGCGGCGCTTGACGGCGGCGAGCCGCTCGTACGTCGCCGCCGGGTAGACCGCTGCGACGTCCTCCTCGCCGGCCGAGGCCAGGAAGTTGGCGTAGGCGCCGTCCACGTGCGGCGCGAGGTCGCGCCAGAGGGCGTCGAACGACGGTCGGCCCGCCGCGAGCACCGGCTCGGGGCCCGCGCTCGTGGTCACGACCATCAGCGCGGCGTCGCGGTGCGCGTACGCGGTGGCGTCGGCCGGCACCCGGGCCACCGCGCCGCCGACCGCGCGTACGGAGATGAGCGGCGCCCCCTCCGCCGCCCCCGCCGCCACGAGCACGCGCAGCACCCCGGGCACCGCCGCCGCCCCGGCGAACCCGCTGCGCGTCACCAGCCGGATGCCGGGCGGCGGCACCAGACCCTCCACGAGCGTCTCCGCGTACGGCTTCAGCGTGACGCCGTCGCCGGTCACCGTGCCGAGCCGGCGGAGCGGGTCGATCGCCCGCGCCGCGAGCCGCGCGTCGTCCCCGTCGAAGGCGACGTGGACCTGCACCGGCGCCTGCGGGCCGCCCGCGAAGGGGTTGGCGAAGTCGGCGACGGAGGTCAGCTCCTCGGGCGCGGTACGCAGGTGCTCAGCCCACCCCTGGAGCACCGTGGCCGCCTCCGCCGCAGGGAAGGCGATCGTGCCGTGGAAGACGTCCGTCGTCGGGTGGGCCGCGAACACGAACGCGGTCACGACCCCGAAGTTGCCGCCGCCGCCGCGAAGCGCCCAGAACAGCTCGGGATTCTCCTCGGCGCTCGCCCGCACGACCTCCCCGGCGGCCGTGACCACCTCGGCGGCGACCAGGCTGTCCAGGGCCAGGCCGTGCTTGCGGACCTTCCAGCCGATGCCGCCGCTCAGCGTCAGCCCGCCGACGCCGACGCTCCTGGTGTCGCCCGAGGAGATCGCCAGGCCGTGCGGGGCGAGCGCGTCGGCGACCTGGCCCCAGGTGGCGCCGCCGCCGATCCGTACGAGGTGACGCCGCTCGTCCACGAGCTCGACCTGCGCCAGATGGGCCAGGTCGAGTACCACGCCGCCGTCGTTCGTGGCGAAGCCGGCGAAGCCGTGCCCGCCGCCGCGCACCGACAGCGGCAGCCCCGTGCCGGCGGCGTGGCGCACGCCCGCCCGTACGTCGGCGACGGTCTTGGGCCGCAGGACGAGGGCGGGACTGCCCGGCACCAGCAACGATCGGGCGGCGGCGGCGTAACCGGCGTCGTCCGGGCCGATCACGTCGCCGCCGAAGTCGCGGCGCAGGGTGTCCAGTGCTGCGTTCATGATGATTCCTCCACATCGCTCATTGGGCGAACACGAGATGCCGCCCACCCCGGGCGTGTGACAGTGACCTGCGCCACACCGTCCGCCCCACGGGTCAGGAATCGAGAAGCGGCCGCCCTCGCCCTCCGGCTACCGTGACCGGGCGCCCCGGGGCAGCGCCGAGGTAGGTAAGGTGCACTGACCCGAGCCGGGCGACGACCCAACGGAGACACGATGAGCATGGACACCCGTACGGAAGCCGCGTCGCACCTCGCCGACGGCCACGACCTGATCCGGGTGCACGGCGCCCGCGAGAACAACCTCAAGGACGTGAGCGTCGCGATCCCCAAACGCCGGCTGACGGTGTTCACCGGCGTGTCGGGCTCGGGCAAGAGCTCCCTGGTGTTCGACACGATCGCGGCCGAGTCGCAGCGGCTGATCAACGAGACCTACAGCGCCTTCGTGCAGGGCTTCATGCCGACGCTGGCCCGACCCGAGGTCGACGTGCTCGACGGGCTGACCACGGCCATCATCGTCGACCAGCAGCGCATGGGCGCCGACCCGCGCTCCACGGTCGGCACGGCCACCGACGCCAACGCGATGCTGCGCATCCTGTTCAGCCGGCTCGGGAAGCCGCACGTCGGCTCGCCGCAGGCGTTCTCCTTCAACGTCCCGTCCGTACGGGCCAGCGGCGCGATCACCGTCGAACGCGGCGGCGGCAAGACCGTGAAGCAGAACTTCACCCTCACGGGCGGCATGTGCCCGCGCTGCGAAGGCCGGGGCACGGTCTCCGACATCGACCTCACCCAGCTCTACGACGACTCCAAGTCGCTCGCCGAGGGCGCGTTCACCATCCCCGGCTGGAAGTCCGACAGCTTCTTCACCGTCCGGGTCTACGCCGAGTCGGGGCTGTTCGACCCGAACAAGCCGATCCGCGAGTTCACCGAGAAGGAGCTGCGGGACTTCCTCTACCGCGAGCCGACCAAGGTGAAGGTCGAGGGCGTCAACCTCACGCTCGAAGGTCTGATCCCGAAGATCCAGAAGTCGTTCCTGTCCAAGGACCGCGAGGCGATGCAGCCGCACATCCGGGCGTTCGTGGACCGGGCGGTCACCTTCACGACCTGCCCCGAGTGCGACGGCAGCCGCCTGAGCGAGGCCGCGCGCTCCTCGAAGATCCACGGCGTGAACATCGCCGACCTCTGCGCCATGCAGATCAGCGACCTGGCCGAATGGGTGAGCGGGCTGGACGAGCCGTCCGTCGCGCCGCTGCTGGCCGCGCTGCGGCACACGCTGGACTCGTTCGTGGAGATCGGGCTCGGCTACCTCAGCCTGGACCGTCCCTCCGGCACGCTGTCCGGCGGCGAGGCGCAGCGGGTCAAGATGATCAGGCATCTGGGCTCGTCGCTCACCGACGTCACGTACGTCTTCGACGAGCCGTCGATCGGCCTGCACCCGCACGACATCGAGCGCATGAACACGCTGCTGCGGCGGCTGCGCGACAAGGGCAACACCGTCCTGGTCGTCGAGCACAAGCCCGAGATGATCGCCATCGCCGACCACGTCGTCGACCTCGGCCCCGGCGCGGGCACCGGCGGCGGCGAGGTCGTGTACGAGGGCGGCGTGGACGGGCTGCGCGCCGCCGGCACGCTGACCGGCCGGCACCTGGACGACCGGGCCGCGCTCAAGGCGTCGGTGCGCGAGCCGTCGGGAGCGCTGGAGGTGCGCGGCGCCCGCCTGCACAACCTGCGGGACGTGAACGTCGACATCCCGCTCGGCGTGCTGGTCGTGGTGACCGGCGTCGCCGGATCGGGCAAGAGCTCGCTCATCCACGGCTCGGTCGCGCGCAGGGACGGCGTGGTGGCCGTCGACCAGACGCCGATCCGCGGCTCGCGGCGGAGCAACCCGGCCACCTACACCGGGCTGCTCGAACCGATCCGCAAGGCGTTCGCGAAGGCCAACGGCGTGAAGCCGGCGCTGTTCAGCGCCAACTCCGAGGGCGCCTGCCCCGCCTGCAACGGCGCCGGCGTCGTCTACACCGACCTCGGGATGATGGCCGGCGTCAGCACCACCTGCGAGGAGTGCGAAGGCAGGCGCTTCCAGGCCGCGGTGCTGGAGCACCGCCTCGGCGGCCGGGACATCAGCGAGGTGCTGGCCATGCCGGTGAGCGAGGCCGAGGAGTTCTTCGCGGCGGGCGAGACCCGTATCCCGGCCGCGCACGCCATCCTGCGCAGGCTCGCCGACGTCGGGCTCGGCTACCTCAGCCTCGGCCAGCCGCTCACCACGCTGTCCGGCGGCGAGCGGCAGCGGCTCAAGCTGGCCACCCACATGGGGGAGAAGGGCGGCGTCTACGTCCTCGACGAGCCCACCACGGGCCTGCACCTCGCCGACGTCGAGCACCTGCTCGGCCTGCTCGACCGGCTCGTCGACAGCGGCAAGTCGGTCATCGTCATCGAGCACCACCAGGCGGTGATGGCGCACGCCGACTGGATCATCGACCTCGGCCCCGGCGCCGGCCACGACGGCGGCCGGATCGTCTTCGAGGGCACCCCGGCCGACCTCGTCGCCGCCCGCTCGACGCTCACCGGCGAGCACCTGGCGGCGTACGTCGGCGCCTGATCACTGCCCTGGCCGCCGGGGGCCAGGTGGACGAGCCGGAGACCGGCTCGGGAAGATGGCATCGTGCGACCGAACCAATCAGGGCCCGAGGACGCCGCGCAGCAGCAGCGGCTGCGCCTGCTCGCGCTGCTGCGCCGCGTCCGCGACCGCATCGACCGCGAGTACGCCCAGCCGCTCGACGTCGAGGCGCTCGCCCGCGGCGTGAACATGTCGTCAGGGCACCTCAGCCGCGAGTTCCGGCGCGCCTACGGGGAGTCCCCCTACTCGTACCTGATGACCCGGCGCATCGAGCGCGCGATGGCGCTGCTGCGCCGCGGCGACCTCACCGTCACCGAGGTCTGCTTCGAGGTCGGCTGCTCCTCGCTCGGCACCTTCAGCACCCGCTTCGCCGAGCTCGTCGGCGTGCCGCCGAGCACCTACCGGCGGCAGGCGGCGGAGGCGACGGAGGGCATGCCGTCGTGCGTGGCCAAACAGGTCACCAGGCCGGTCAGGAATCGAGAAGCACCGGCCGCGGGGCCGCCGTTAGCGTGACGGACATGGACATCACCATCAACGCGAGCTTCCTGCCGCACGACGATCCCGAGGCCGCCCTCGCCTTCTACCGCGACACCCTCGGCTTCGAGATCCGCAAGGACGTCGGCCACGGCGGCATGCGCTGGATCACCGTCGGCCCGCCCGGGCAGCCCGAGACCTCCATCGTGCTCTACCCGCCCGGCGCCGACCCCGGTGTCACCGAGGAGGAGCAGCGCGTCATCACCGAGATGATGGCCAAGGGGACCTACGGCGGCATCCTGCTGGCCGCCGACGACGTCGACGCCGTCTTCGACAAGCTGCAGGCCACCGGCGCCGAGGTGATGCAGGAGCCGACCGACCAGCCGTACGGGGTGCGCGACTGCGCCTTCCGCGACCCCGCGGGCAACATGATCCGCATCAGCAAGCGCGATTGAGCCCGGCGGGCGGCGCCCGGCTACGATGTCGCAGGTGACCGCCTACGACGATCTCGACGCGTTCGAGCACCTGAACGCCTCGGCCCTGCCGCCGCGCCAGCAGCGGATCCTGGCGGCGATCCGCGACCACGTGGTCCGGCACGGCTATCCGCCGAGCACCCGCGAGCTCGGCCGGGCGGCCGGGCTGCGCTCGCCGTCGTCGGTCTCGAAGCATCTGAGGAGCCTGGAGGAGAAGGGGTTCCTCCGCCGGGCCGGCACGATGACCCGGCCGATCGACGTACGCCTGTTCCTGCGCGAGCCCGCGCCGGAGACGGCGAGCGAGCTGGTGAGCGTGCCCGTGGTGGGCGACATCGCCGCGGGCACGCCCATCCTCGCCGAGCAGCACGTGGACGACCTGCTCACCCTGCCGCGCGACCTGACGGGCCGGGGCACCGTGTTCGCGCTGCGGGTGCGCGGCGACTCGATGATCGACGCCGCGATCTGCGACGGCGACCTCGTCGTGGTGCGCCGGCAGCCCGAGGCGCACTCCGGCCAGATCGTCGCCGCCATGATCGACGGGGAGGCCACCGTCAAGGTGTTCCGCCGCCGCGGCGGCCACGTCCTGCTCGAGGCGCGCAACCCGGCCTACGCCGACATCGACGGCGACGAGGCCGTGGTGCTGGGCGTCGTGGTGTCGGTCCTGCGCAACCTGTAGGCCGCCGGGCCGCTGATGATCAAGCCCGGCGCGGGCGGTAGTTTGAGCGGGAGCACCTGCCCGCCTCAGGCGGGAGCACCTGCCCGCCTCAACGCCTGGGAGACGCGATGAGCAGCGCCGACACGGCCATCGCCGCACTGCGGACCGGACACGACGAGCTGTCCGGGCTGGTGTCCGGACTCACCGACGAGGACCTGGCCAGGCCCTCGGCCGCCGCGGAATGGGACATCTCCCAGGTCGTCAGCCACCTGGGCAGCGGCGCCGAGATCGCGCTGACCGTCCTGCGGGCCGCGCTCGACGGCGCTCCCGGCCCCGGCCACGACTTCAACCAGAGCGTCTGGGACAGATGGGACGCCATGACGCGACGGGAGCGCGCCCGCGGCTTCCTCCAGGCCAATGAGGCCCTGACCGCGCTCTACGAGTCCCTGGACGCCTCCACCCGCGACGAGCTTCGCGTCGACCTGGGCTTCATGCCCGCCCCGGTCGACGTCGCCACCCTGAGCCGGATGCGGCTCAACGAGCTCGCCCTGCACTCCTGGGACGTCCGCGTCGCCTTCGACGAGCACGCCACGCTCGCCCCCGACGCGACGGCCGCCCTGCTGCACCAGGGGCCCGACCTGTTCGCCTGGATCGGCAAGGTCGACCGGCTCGACGGCCGCACCCTGGACCTCCAGGTCACCACCACCGCCCCTGAGTCCGTCTTCGTGCTGCGGCTGAGGCCGCCGATCGGCGTCGACTTCGACGTTCCCGAGCAGCCGGACGGCACCCTCGCCCTGCCCGCCGAGTCCTGGCTGCGCCTGATCTCCGGCCGCCTCGCGCCGCGGCACACCCCGGACGGCGTGACCACGACGGGCGCCGCCGACCTCGACCTGCTCCGCCGGGTGTTCCCCGGCTACTGACCCCGGCGGCGCCGCCGTGGCATGATCGTCCGTCATGATGAAGAAAACGATCACCGCGTTAGCGGTGTGCGGCGTGTTCCTGGTGACCGCCGCACCCGCGCAGGCGGCGCCCAAGGACCCCGTACGGGCGCTGAAGGCCAAGCTGGTCCCCGGCCACGGCGTGCGGTTCACCGAGACGGCCGAGTGGTCCGACGGCACCGACACGCTCCACGCGTACGAGAACAAGGGCGTGCTGCAGTTCGCCAGGAAGGGGCTGAACTACGACCTCACCATCACCGCCTGGGACGACACCGAGGAGCGGGTGATCTCCACCGGCGGGAGGACGTACTACAAGGGCGGCTTACTCGCCGAGCTCCTGCCCAAGGGCAAGAGCTGGCTCGGCGTCAAGGGCGGCGGCGCGATGCCCGGCGTCTACCTGCAGGTGCTCAACCCCGCCGAGCCGACGACGCTGTCGGCGCTGCTGAAGAAGGGCAAGAGGGAGGGGAGCAAGGTCACCGGCACGATCACGTTCGCCGCGCTGACCAAGGTCTCCCCGTGGTTCGCCGGCTCCGGCCTGAGCGCCTGGGCCGCCGCGACGCCGATCTCGTACACGCTGACGCTGGCCCCGTCCGGGCTGCCGACCAGGCTGTACAGCTCGTTCCGCGCCAAGGGCGTGGACCGTCTCTACTCCGACTTCGAGGGCAGCATCATCAACGTCGAGACCCGCTACACCGGCTGGGGCGGCAAGGTCTCGATCAAGGCGCCGAGCCCCAAGACCGTGACGGACAGGTACGCGAGCTGAGTCCGTTAATCGTTTGAACGCACGCGCCGGGCGCTGCCACCATCCACGCATGGACGATGAGGAGCTCCGGACGATCCAGCGGAACGTCGACCTCGCGATCGAGCAGCTCGGCCCGATCAGCGGCATCGACTTCGGCCTCGACGAGGAGTCCGTCCGGTGGGTGGAAGGCTTCATCGAGCGCCGGCGGGCCCAGCCCGGCTTCGACCCGGACCAGGCGGAGGGCCTGGTTGACGTGCTCGGGTCCTACCTGGGCGCGTGCGTCGCGGCGGGCGCGGGCGGGCACTGGCACTGGCGGGACGACGGCGGGTGGGGCGTGGCCCTGCCCGACGGCAGCACGGCCTTCCCCTTCACGAAGGTCCGCAAGCAGCTCCGTGACGGCCTGGAGGGCGGCGAGTCGATCGCGAGCTTCTACCGGGTCGCCGTCGAGTTCATCGCCACCGGCAGGATGCGCGACGACGATTAGTCCCCGCCCGGCCCGCCGAGCAGCTCGCCGAGGAAGTCGTCGAGACCGCGGGCGAGCGCGCGCACGGTGACCTCACCGCCGGGGCCGGCCTCATCGAGGCACCGTGCCACGCTGCCGGCCGCGCCCGGCGCCGCGATCACCTTGACGTGCCACCGGTCCCGCTCCCCGCGCCGGTCGGGGCCGGTGGGCGTTACCTCGGCCAGCACCGCCCAGCCGCGCCCCAGCAGCGCGTTGGCCAGGGAGGCCGCCCGGCGGTAGCCCGCCACCGTGGTCTCGCACTCCATCAGCTCCGGCACGAACTCGTCCATGTGCCCTCCAGGCCCGCGTCCACCTTCGCTCTTTCCGCACGCCGCCCGGCGAATCCTCCCAGGGACGGCGGTAGGGCTGGCCCTACCTGAGGAAGGGGTGACAGCGGGGGTCCGCGTACCCTCTGGTTCTCGCGATGCTGGCAAGCGATCATCATTGGGACGATTTCGCCGGCATCGGAGGCAGATGTGAGTGTTGTAGACCTCGACCGACCGCAACGGGGCAGCGACTTCGCCCGGCTGTCGCGCCGCATAGCCGAGGCCGGCTTACTGGAGCGGCGGCCCGGTTACTACGCCGTCCGGATAGGGCTGGTCGCCGCGCTGTTCGCGGGCAGCTGGGCGGTGTTCGCCGTCGTGGGCGACACCTGGTGGCAGCTCCCGGTGGCGGTGCTGCTGGCCGTGGCCTTCGCCCAGGTCACGCTGCTGGCCCACGACCTCGCGCACGGGCAGATCTCGCGCTTGCGGCGGACCAGCAGGATCGCGGGGCTGCTGGTCGGCAACCTGGCCGTCGGGCTGAGCTACGGCTGGTGGATGGACAAGCACACCCGCCACCACGCCAACCCCAACCACGAGGACCACGACCCCGACGTCGCGCCCGACGTGCTCATCTGGTCACGCGGGCAGGCCGAGACGGCGCGCGGGCTGGCCCGGTTCGTCGGGCGGTGGCAGGCGTGGCTGTTCTTCCCGCTGCTCACCCTCGAAGGGTTCAACCTGAAGGTGTCGAGCTTCCGCGCGCTGCGCCGGCCGACGCTGAAGAACCGCCCGGCCGAAGGGCTACTGCTGGTCGCGCACGTCGTGGCCTACGTGGGCGCGCTGTTCCTGGTCCTGCCGCCCGCCAAGGCGCTGGTGTTCCTGCTCGTCCACCAGGCGTGCTACGGCGTCTACCTGGGGTGCACGTTCGCCCCCAACCACAAGGGCATGCCGGTGCTGACCGCGCAGGACGAGCTGGACTTCCTCCGCCGCCAGGTCCTGACCTCCAGGAACGTCACCGGCGGCCGTCTCCTGGACATCGCGCTCGGCGGCCTGAACCACCAGATCGAGCACCACCTGTTCCCCGGCATGCCGTCCCCGAACCTGCGCCTGGCCCGGCCCATCGTCCGCGAGTACTGCCGCGAGCTGGGCGTCGAGTACGCCGAATGCGGCCTGATCGCCTCCTGGAGCCAGGCCCTGCGCCACCTCCACGACGTCGGCCGTCCCCTCCGGGCATGATGACGCCATGCCCCGCTTCGTACACCCGGCCGCCACGTTCCGCACCTCGTTCCTGGCCGCGCTGGCCGAGTTCCGGGCCGACACCGACTACCCGCTGTCGTGGTTCGTGTCGGACGTGGACACGCCGGCGCCGGCTGAGCCGGACGCCTTCGAGGCGTACGTCGCCCGCGTGCTCGCCGAGCGCACCCAGGCCGGGGTGCGGCCCGGGTTCGTGCCGATGACCACGCTGTGGTGGGTGGACGGCGACCGCTTCCTGGGCCGGCTCGCCATCCGCCACCGGCTGACGCCCGCGCTGACGGAGCTCGGCGGCCACATCGGCTACGACGTACGGCCCAGCGCCCGCCGGAGGGGGCACGCGACGGCGATGCTCGCGCGGCGCTGCCGATCGCGCGGGCGCTGGGCATCGGCGAGGCGCTGGTGATGTGCGACCTGTCGAACGTCGCCTCCCGGCGGGTCATCGAGGCCAACGGCGGGCGGCTGATCGACGTGACCGAGCGGAAGCGCCGCTACTGGGTGCCCACCGGCACGACCTGACTTCCTTGGGACGGCTTCGTCCTGCCGCCGGTCTTCGCACCGCTCAGGTCCGCACCGCTCAGCTTCGCGTTCGTCAGGTCCGCGCCCTTCAGGTCCGCGTCGCGCAGGATCGCCGTACGCAGGTCGGCTCCGCGCAGGTCCGCGCCGTTGAGGCTCGCCCCGGTCAGGTCCGCGCCGCGTAGGTCGGCCCCGCGCAGGTCCGCCTCGAACAGGTCCACCCCGCGCAGGTCTGCCCGGCGCAGGGAGGAGTTGCCCAGGTCCGTCTGGAACAGATCGGCACCGTGCAGATCGGCGCCGTGCAGGTCCGCGCCGCCGAGGTCCGCCATGAACAGGACCGCGTACGGCAGGTCCGCCCCGTCCAGCAGCGCTCCCCGCAGGTCGGCGCGGGTCAGGTCGGCGTGGTCCAGGTTCGCCCCGCTCAGCCTGGCCCCGCGCAGGTCCGCCGAGGTCAGGACGGCGACGCCCAGGTTGAGGCCGCTCAGCTCCGCGCCCGGCGCCCTGACGCGCGCCAGGTCGCAGCCGCACACCCAGTCGCGCCCGGCGTCCGGGACGTCGTGGACGCTGCCGAGCACGGTCAGGGCCGTCTGCACGTCGGCGGCCGGCCGCCCGACCTGCCCCGGCGGCGCCGCCGAGCCGTGCTCGCGCACGTACGCGGCCATGACGTCGGCGGTCGTCACGCGGTCCCGCTCCGACTCCCGTGCCAGGCGCCGCAGCGTGTGGATCGCGGCCAGCCGGACCTCGGCCTCCCCTGAGCCGAGCCGCCGTACGGCCTCCGCGTAGCCGTCGGCGCCGCGCCGCGCCGGCGCGGCCTCGATGGACCGGGCGTCGGCGTAGACCAGGCTGCCCGAGGCCAGCAGCAGCCCGAGAACGACCCCCCAGGCGCTGACCCGCCGCAGCAGCGTGTCGACGGACTCCGGCGCGGCGCGGCGGCGCAGCCGGCACCCGGCCCCGAACAGGAAGCAGGCCACCGCGAGGACGGCCATCGCCAGCGGCGGAAGGTCCTCCGGCGCGTACGGCGGCACCAGGTGAGCCGGCAGCCGTTCCAGGACGGGCCGCCACCAGCCGGGGCCGCCCGCCCAGGCGAGCGCGGCCCCCACGAGTCCGACGCCGGCGAGCAGGGCCAGGCCGAGAAGGGCCGCGGTGAGCAGAGCCGCGACGGGCGGGGCCAGCTCGGCGGCCACACCGGCCGGCCCGGCCAGAGCCCGCCGAAGCCGCGCTCGCCACGAGGTCACACCACCCATTCGACCCGAAACCGCGCGCGGAAGGTAGCCCTGCCGGAGGATCTGTCAGTCCGCGTGGAGGGCGGCGGCGGTGGCCGTGCCCTTGAGGCCGGTGACCGGGCCCTGGTAGAGGATGCGGCCTCCGTGCCGGCCCGGGCCGGGGCCGAGGTCGATGATCCAGTCGGCGTGCCGGATGACGTCCAGGTTGTGCTCGATGACGACCACCGTGTGCCCCTGCTCCACGAGCTGGTCGAGGACGCCGAGCAGGGCGGCGATATCGCGCAGGTGCAGGCCCGTGGTGGGCTCGTCCAGGACGTAGAGCGCCGGTTCGGTGGCCTCGCGCAGCTCCCGCGCCATCTTCACCCGCTGGCACTCGCCCCCGGACAGCGTGGTGAGCGGCTGGCCGAGGCGCAGGTAGCCGAGGCCGGCCCGGTCGAGGTGGCGCAGCCCGTCGCGGATGTGCCGGTCGGGCAGCCGGTCGAGGGCGTCGGCGATGGTCAGGTCGTCGAGGTCGGCGATGGACAGGCCGTTCACCCGGTGCCGGAGCACCTCGTCGGTGAAGCGCCGGCCGTGGCAGGTCTCGCAGACGTTCTCCTGGCCGTCCATGAAGGCGAGGTCCGTGTAGATCACGCCGAGGCCCTTGCAGTCGGGGCAGGCGCCGGCCGAGTTCGCGCTGAACATCCCGGCGGGCAGGCCGCTGTGCCGGGCGAACAGTTTGCGTACGGCCCCGGCGATCCCGGTGTAGGTGACGGGGGTGGAGCGGCGGTTGACGCTGACCGGCCGCTGGTCGAGGACGATCGCGTCGTGCTGGGCGACCAGTTCGGCGGCGAGGCTGGACTTGCCCGAGCCGGCGACCCCGGTCAGCACGGTGAGCACCTGGGCCGGGACGTCCACGGTCAGGTTCTGGAGGTTGTTGCGGGTGGCGCCGGTCACCGTGATGACGCCCTTGGGCGGGCGCGGCGCGGTGTTGAGCGGCGTACGGGCCGCGAGGGCCGCCGAGGTGGCGGTGCCGGCCGACCGGAGCCCGTCGAAGGAGCCCTGGAACACCAGCCGCCCGCCGCCGGCGCCCGCGTCCGGGCCGATCTCGACGATCTCGTCGGCGATCGCCATGACGGCGGGGTCATGCTCGACGACCAGGACGGTGTTGCCCTTGTCGCGCAGCCGCTGCAGCAGGGCGGTCATGGAGGCGATGTCGTGCGGGTGCAGCCCGACGGTGGGCTCGTCGAAGACGTACAGCATCTCGACCAGGCTGCTGCCCAGGTGCTTGACGGTCTTGACGCGCTGCGACTCCCCGCCGGACAGCGTGGGGGTGGCGCGGCCGAGGTGCAGGTAGCCGAGCCCGATGGTGATCATGGCGCGCAGCTTGTCGCCGAGCGCCGCCACGACCGGCGCGACGGCGGGGTCGCTCACCTCTTCCACCAGGGCGGCGAGCTCGGTGATCTCCATGCGGGCCATCTCGCCGATCGTGCGGCCGAGGACGGTCGCGGTGCGGGCGGCCTCGTTGAGGCGGTCGCCGTGGCAGTCGGGGCAGGTCTGCGACCGGGTGAAGCGCTCGATGGTCTCCCGCTTGCGGTCGGACAGGTCGTCGGAGGTGTGCAGGTAGATGCGTTCGAAGCGCTCGACCACGCCCTCGTAGTCCTTCGGCGGCCGGACGCCGAGCCGGGCGGCGTGCTCGCCGCCGTACAGCAGCGCCGCGCGCTCGTCGGGCGTCCAGTCGCGCAGCGGGGTGGCGGGGTCGAAGGCGCCGATGTCGGCGTACTGGCTGTACCAGTAGCCGCCGTTGCCGAACCCCGGCAGCAGGATCGCCCCGTCGGCGAGCGACTTGTCCAGGTCCAGGAACCGTTCGACGGCGCTCACGACGATCTCGCCGAGCCCGGAGCAGGACGGGCACATCCCGGCGGGGTCGTTGAAGGAGAACCGGTTGGACTCGCCCACGTACGGCGTGCCGGCCCGGGAGAACAGCAGCCGCAGGTACGTCCAGGCGTCGGTGATCGTGCCGACCGTGGAACGGGCGTTCCCGCCGATCCGACGCTGGTCGATCAGCACGACGGGGGAGAGCCCGGCGATCTCGTCGGTCTCGGGACGGGTCCACCGGGGCAGCCGGTTGCGGGTGAACGGCGGGAACGTCTCGTTGAGCTGGTGCCCCGCCTCGGCGGCGATCGTGTCGAACACCAGCGACGACTTGCCCGACCCCGACACCCCGGCGAACACGGTCAGCCGGCCGCGCTGGAGGTCCACGTCCAGGTTCTTGAGGTTGTTGGTCCGGGCGCCCCGGATGCGGATGAACTTCGGCATGCGTACGACGCTACGAACAGATGTGGCCACTTCCTGGCCGCGTCCCGGGAGAGACTGGAGGCATGGCGGACGTCACCCAGCGCATCCTCGCCCTGCTCGCCACGTTGCAGACCGGCCGGGCGTTCACCGCCGACGAGCTCGTGGCCCGGCTCGGGGTCAGCCCTCGCACCCTGCGCCGCGACGTCGACCGCCTGCGCGCCTACGGTTACCCGGTGCGGACGCGCCCCGGCCCCGGCGGCCACTACCGGCTGGTGGCGGGCAGCGCGCTGCCGCCGCTGGTGCTCGACGACGACGAGGCGATCGCCACCCTCCTCGGCCTCGCCACCCTCGCCGCGACCGGCCGCGCCGCCGAGGGCAGCGTGGACGAGGCCGCCACCCGCGCCTACGGCAAGGTCGACCAGTTCCTGCCGAAGCGGCTGCGGCACCGGGCCGCCCAGCTCAGGGCGAGCCTGGAGACCAGCACCGCGCGGGCCCCGAGCGTCAGCGCCGACGTCCTGGCCGAGCTGGCCGAGGCGATCCAGCGCCGGCTCGTCGTCACCTTCGACTACACCGGCAGGGACGGCGCGGTAACCTCCCGGCGGGCCGAGCCCTACCGGCACGTGCACCACAACCTGCGCTGGTACCTGCTGGCCCGCGACACCGCCAAGGACGACTGGCGGGTCTTCCGCCTCGACCGCGTCACCGGCCTGCGCACCTCGACCAGCACGTACGAGCCCCGCCCCCTGCCCGCCGAGACCGCGCTCGACTACCTGCGCCAGGGGCTCGGCAAGGACCGCGAGCGGGTCGTCCTCACCGTCGAGGCGTCATTGGCCGACGTCGCCGACGCGTTCGCCTACGAGGACGCCGACCTGGAGGCCCTGGGGGAGCGGCGGACCAGGGCCGTGCTGGCGCTCGACACCTGGCAGTGGCTGCTGCTCCGCCTCGCCTTCCTGGACGTCCCCTTCACCGTCGAGGAGCCGGAGCGTTTCCGCGCCGCCCTCCGGTCGTTCGGGGCGCGCCTAAGCGGCGGGGGCGGTCCGGCGCAGCCGGTCGCGTAGCCGGGCGAGCACCGGCGGGCCGCCCGCGAGGCACCACAGCGCGATGACCGGGTCGCAGACGGCGCAGCCGAAGGAGGAGTCGCCGGCGAAGGCGAGGATGGGGCTGGCGTTCAGGTGGTGGAGGACGTCCCAGGCCGTGTGGAGCAGCCAGCCGGCGCCGATCCACGTCCAGCTGTCGAGGCCGCGGAAGGCGACGTAGGTCATGACGACCGGCAGGACGAACTCGGCGTACCCGAGCCCGCCGCCGCTCAGGTACGCGGCGCCCGCGCCGGCGACCAGCACGGCGTTGGCCCGGCGGCGGTGCGGGTCGGGGATCAGGGAGAGCAGGCAGACGCAGACGATCCCGATGAGGATCGGCATGAGGACGGACATGAGGTTGGACACGGGGGAACGCTAGGGCCGGCCCGCCGCCCGGCCCCAGTGGCTGGAACGCCAATTTCCCACGGGTTCCCGCCACCGCCTACGGTGTCCCGCATGCACACGGTGGCGGTTCTGGCGCTGGACCAGGTGGTGGCGGCCGACCTGGCGACGCCGGTCGAGGTGTTCGGGCGGGTCCGGGTGGACGGGCGGCGGGCGTACCGCGTGCTGGTCTGCGCGGTGACGCCGCAGGTCGCGAGTGACGCCTTCACCATCGTCGCCCCGCACGGCCTGGAGGCGCTGCGCGAGGCGGACACGATCGTCGTGCCCGGCTGCTCCGAGGGGGCCGCCCCGCCCGACCCGGCCGCGCTGGAGGCGTTGCGCGCCGCGGCCGCGGGCGGCGTCAGGATCGCCTCCATCTGCGTGGGGGCGTTCACCCTGGCCGCCGCCGGGCTGCTCGACGGGCTCAGCGCCACCACGCACTGGGCCGCGGCGGAGCGGCTGGCGGAGGCGTACCCGCTGGTGGACGTGCGGCCGGACGTCCTCTACGTGGACAACGGCCAGATCCTCACCTCCGCGGGCGCCGCCGCGGGGCTCGACCTGTGCCTGCACCTGATCCGGCGCGACCTCGGCTCGGCGGTCGCCGCCGACGCGGCCCGCCTGGCGGTGACGCCGCTGGAACGCGAGGGCGGGCAGGCGCAGTTCGTCACGCACGCCCGGCCGCCGGCGCCGCGCGGCTCACTGCTGGAGCCGGTGCTGTCCTGGATCGAGGACAACCTCGCCGGCGAGCTGACGCCGGCCGGCATGGCCGCGCGGGCCGGGATGAGCGAGCGCACCTTCGGCCGCCGCTTCCGCGAGCAGACCGGAACCACGCCGCTGCAGTGGCTGCTGCGCGCCCGGGTGCGGCGGGCCCAGCTCCTGCTGGAGACCACGGACCACGGCGTCGAGCGGGTCGCGGCGCAGGCCGGGTTCACCTCGGCGACGGCGTTCCGCGATCGGTTCAAGCGGGTCGTCGGCGTCACCCCGCAGTCCTACCGCGCCTCCTTCCGCACGCGCGGTCCCGCGGTCTGACCGGCTCATGCGGCTCTCGCGGCCACCTTGTCCAGGAAGGCGTACAGGTTCGTCCGGGTGCGGGCGAGCTTGTCCTCCAGGGTGAGGGACTCGTCGATGACGCCGCCGCCCGCGGCCTCCTTCGTGCCGCGCAGGTAGAGGGAGCAGGCGAGGTCGGCGCACATGTACTGGCCGACGGAGTTGCCCTGGCGGCCCGCCTCGCCGGTGCGGCGGGCGCTCATGAGCGCGACGCCGCCGTTGGTGTGCGTGGTCAGGCAGAGCGAGCACATGCTGCGCGCGGTGAAGCCGCGGGCCGCGCCCGAGGTCACGCGGAGCGCCACCCCGACGAGGGCGCCGTCGCGCTCGGCCACCAGGTACGCGCGTTCCGGCGCGCCCGGATCCCGCCAGCCCAGGAAGTCGAGGTCGTCCCAGGGCTGGTCGGGCAGGTCCTTCGGCACGCCGGCGCGCTTGGCCTCACCCTTCGAGCAGTTGATGAGGGACGCGCGGATCTCGCGCTCGGTGAGAGGTCTCATGAGCGGCGAGGCTAGTTTCCTTAATGCTATTATGCAAATGCTTAAAGGCTTTAAGTGATGGAGGGCGCGTGGCACGAGCGGGACTGACCGCGGAACGCCTGACCCGGGCGGCGGCGGAGCTGGCCGACGAGCTCGGCTTCCACAACCTGACGGTCTCGGCGCTCGCCCGCCGGTTCGGCGTCAAGCCCGCCGCGCTCTACTCCCACGTCAGGGACGCCCAGGAGCTCCGGGTGCGGGTGGCGGTCCTCGCCCTCGCCGAGCTCGCCGAGCGGGCCGCCGCCGCCCTCGCCGGCCGCGCCGGCAAGGACGCGCTGGTGGCCTTCGCCGACGCCTACCGCGGCTACGCCAAGGAGCACCCCGGCCGGTACGCCGCCGGGCAGATCGAGCTCGACGACGAGACCGCCTACGCCAGCGCCGCCCGCCGGCACGCCGAGATGACCCGGGCCATCCTGCGCGGCTACGACCTGCCCGAGCCCGCCCAGACCGACGCCGTGCGCATGCTGCACAGCACCTTCCACGGTTTCGTCAGCCTGGAGACGCAGGGCGGCTTCGCCCGCACCCCGCGCGAGGTGGACGTGTCCTGGGCGCGGACTCTCGACGCCCTCGACGCGGTGCTCAGGAACTGGCCTCCGGAGGAGTGAGCGGGTCAGGCGGCGTAGTTCGGGTAGCCGTAGCCGACGACCTGGGAGGTCGGGCGGACCCGCTCCTCGACCTTGCCGTTGCCGGTGTTGCCCTCGATCGTGGAGATCGTGCCGTCGCCGTTGTCCTTGACGACGAAACCGACGTGGTTGATGGCGCTCAGGCTCTTGCTGCCGCTCCAGGAGAAGAACACCACGGCGCCGGGCTTGGCCTCGGTGCCCCAGCGGTCGTTGGCGGCGAACCACTTGGCGTGGGCGACGGTGTAGGCGTCCCAGCCGACCTGGGTGCGGGCGCCGGTCTGCTCGCCGACCCAGGAGACGAACATCGAGCACCAGGGGGCGTTCAGGTAGGCGTTCCTGTTGCCGCCGTCGCGCTGGACGGTCTCGCCGGCGCGGGCCGAGTCGGCGTACCACTGCTGGAACTTGGTGCCGCCGCCGTCGGCGTTCTCGGACGTGCCGACCTGGGCGCGGGCGAGGTCGAGGACCTGCTGGGCGGTGACGTTGACGCGCGCGTCGCGGTTGCTGACGCCCTGCTGGGCGGCGGCGGCGGCGGCCGCGGGCTGCGCGGGGGCGCTGTCGGCGGCCGCGGTCACGGCGGCGGTGGCGCCCAGGGCGGAGACGGCGAGGGCGCCGCTCAGCGCCAGCTTGGCGGCGTTCAGCTTCGGGGCACGGATGAAACGGCTGATGGCCATGAGGGGTTTGCTCCTTTGCGCTTCCATGCCGCTTACCGGGTTAGCTGACGGGTTCGGGCGTGCGGAAGCTGCCCTACGGCACATGGACGTGCCGATTCACCCCGGTCGAGAACGGGTCCCCGGTTCCGCCAGTGGCGGATTCAGCGGCCGCGGGCATCGGACGCCCGCGGTGGGAGTGGGATCGAACATGGCGTCCGCGAGGCGGACGCGGGCGAGCGCGGCCCGGTGGTCACTCGCTCTGAGGCTGAGGTCGCGGCCACGCTCACTGGACCGTACAACACCCCCCTGACCTGCGTAATTCCCCGGTCACGAAATCCCCATGACGGGCGGCGAAGGTAACGTGCGGGTGTGCTCTCAGCCGCGTCCCAGCCCGAGCGCGGCGGCGGCCTCCTCCAGGGCTTCCAGGTGTCCCTCGACCGGGCCGAGGCCCGCCCCCATCGTGTTGATCGAGAGGTGCGTCGCGCCCGCCTCCCGCCAACGCCCGGCGAGGTCGACCAGCGCCTCGGCGTCGCCCGTCCACCCCGCCCGGCCCTCCATGCCGAGCCCGGACGGGTCGCGGCCGGCCTGCGTGGCGGCCTCCTCGACCATGGCCTTGGCCTGGTCGAGCTCCGGCCCCGGGGACATCTGGGGGAACCAGCCGTCGGCCAGCCGCCCGGCCCGCCGGTAGGCCGGGGGCGACTGCGCGCCGAACCAGACGGGGATCGGCCGCTGCACCGGCAGCGGCGCGAGCCCGGCGGCGCTCACCCGGTGGTGCTCGCCCTCGAAGGTGACCGTCTGCTCGCACCAGAGCCTGCGCATCAGCGCGACCTGCTCCTCGATCCGCTTGCCGCGGGTGCCGAAGTCCGCGCCGAGCGCTTCGTACTCGACGTGGTTCCAGCCCAGCCCCACGCCCATGCGGAAGCGTCCGCCGGTCAGCAGGTCGACCTCGGCGGCCTGCTTGGCGGCCAGCACCGCCTGCCGCTGCGGCAGGATGATGATGCCGGTGACCAGCTCCAGCGACGTCAGCGCGGCCAGGTAGCCGAACATCACCATCGGCTCGTGGAAGGTCGTGTGCACGTCATAGGGGCCGCTCCAGCCCTGGTGCACGGCCGGGTCGGCGCCCACGACGTGGTCGTAGGCGAGCACGTGGCGAAAGCCCAGCTCCTCGACGCGCCGGCCGTAGGCGCGTACGGCGCCCGGGTCCGCGCCGATCTCGGACTGCGGGAAGACGACACCGATCTGCATGTGTGGCTCCTGTCATCGTGATCTTCCCTCCCATCATCGCGGGCCCGCCGCGCCCGGCCCGCGACCGCCGCGCTGCCCGGCGCGCCCGGTTTGGACGTGAGGGCCCCGGGCAGCGGAGCCGGATGCACCTGCCCGCCGCCCGCGGCCCCCTCACCGCCGAGCTCTTCGAACGCCTCGCCGGGCCGCCCGCCGACCTGGACCCGCCGCCGGCGACCCCCGGCCCCTGCGCCACGGCCCTGGCGGACGGCGACCTGCAGCTCGCCCTGTTCGCCTGCTACGAGCTGCACTACCGAGGCTTCGCCGGGGTGGACGACCGCTGGGAGTGGCAGCCGTCGCTCCTGGGCTTCCGGCGCGAGCTCGAACGCCGCCTGGAGGACGCGCTCGCGGACGCCGTGCCACGTCCCGAGCCGGTGCCGCCCCAGCAGGTACGCCGCGCGCTCAAGGAACTGGTCGCCCACGACGAGCAGCAGGGGCCGGGCCTGGCGGCGTACCTCCAGCGCGAGGCCGACCTCGACCGGTTCCGCGAGTTCGTCGTCCACCGCTCGATCTACCACCTGAAGGAGGCCGACCCGCACACCTGGGGCATCCCGCGCCTGCACGGCCGGCCCAAGGCCGCGCTGGTCGAGGTCCAGTCCGACGAGTACGGCGGCGGCAGGGCCGAGCGCATGCACGCCGAGCTGTTCCGCACCACGATGACCGCCCTGGGCCTGGACGCCTCCTACGGCGCCTACCTGGGCCGGGTGCCGGGCGTCACGCTGGCCGTCTCCAACGTCATGTCGCTGTTCGGGCTGCACCGCCGGCTGCGCGGCGCGCTGGCCGGGCACCTCGCCGCCATGGAGATGACCTCGTCGCTGCCCAACCGCCGCTACGCCACGGCCCTGCGCAGGCTCGGCGGGGACGCCGAGGCCACCCGCTTCTACGACGAGCACGTCCAGGCCGACGCCGTGCACGAGCAGATCGCCGCGCACGACCTGTGCACGGGCCTGGCGACGCAGGAGCCGTCGCTGACCGGCGACATCCTGTACGGCGCGGCGTGCGCCCTGGCCGTCGAGCGGCTGTGGGCGGAGCACGTGCTGGGCCGCTGGGAGCAGGGCGCGACCTCGCTGGAGGACGAGACGGTCGCGGCCTGAGATCTCCTGGTTAACCTACTAAATCAGTAGGTCTTGACGGGTTTAGTACTCCGTGGTGTCCTGAAATCGGCCGACCGCCGGAGAGGGGCACCCCCATGAGCACCCGAGAAGAACCTCCTGAGAGCCGTAGCGCGTTCAACGAGGACTGGGCGGCGACCCTCCTCGGCCTGGCGCTGCTCGTCCTCGTCCTCGCCGGCGTCATCCCGCCCGGCCTGGTGCCGTGATGACCGCCGGGACCGCCGTCACGACCCGCACGTGGCAGTGGAGCGCGCTCGGCGTGCTCGCCGTCCTGCTGCTCGGGGCCGCCACCCGCTTCCTGGAGCAGAACGTCCCGTCCTGGTTCGCCGGCTCGGGCCTGGCCAAGGCCGTCGAGTTCCCCGTGTACGCCATCGTCCTCGGCCTGCTCGGCAACGCGGTGCTCACCGCGGCCGGGCTGCGGGAGCGGCTGTCGGGCGGGTTCCGCACCGAGTTCTTCATCAAGACCGGGCTCGTGCTGCTCGGCGCGTCGATCAACCTCAAGGTGATCGTGACCGCGGCCGGGCCGGCGATCGTGCAGGCCCTGGTGCTGATCAGCACGGTGTTCCTGTTCACCTGGTGGCTGGGCGGCAGGCTGGGGCTGGACGACCGGCTGCGGGCGCTGCTGTCGTCCGCCGTGTCGATCTGCGGAGTCAGCGCCGCCATCGCCGCGGCCGGTGCCGTGCAGGCCAAGCGTGAGCAGCTCGCCTACAGCGCCAGCCTGGTGATCGCCTTCGCGCTGCCGTCGATCTTCGTCCTGCCCGCGCTGGCCACCCTGCTCGGGCTGAGCCCGGAGGTCGCGGGCGCGTGGATCGGCGGCAACATCGACACCACGGCCGCGGTGACCGCCGCGGGCGCGCTCGCCGGTGAGGACGCGCTGGCCATCGCCACCATCGTCAAGGTCACCCAGAACGCGCTCATCGGCGTCGTCGTGGTGGCGCTGACGGCCTGGTTCGCCTTCCGCGTGGAGCGGCGGCCGGACGCGCCCCGGCCCGGCGCGGGGGAGCTGTGGCGGCGCTTCCCGAAGTTCGTGCTCGGCTTCGTGGCCGCCTCCGTGCTGGCCACGTGGTACCTCACCGCGGTCACCGCCGCCCACGGCAAGGAGGTGATCGGGGTGGCGAACGACCTGCGCACCTGGTTCCTCATCCTCGCCTTCGTGAGCATCGGCCTGGAGTTCCGGGTCGCCTCGCTGCGGGAGGCGGGCTGGCGGCCGGTCGTGGTGTTCGCGGCGGCGACCGTGGTCAACGTGGTGGTCGCGCTGGCGCTCGCCCTGGCGCTGTTCTCGGGCTTCGCCGTGTCCTGAAGGCGGTGAAGCCGCAGCTTGCGCGGCACGGGCCGGATCCTCTACCGTATTCCCCACTAAACCAGTCGCTTATAGGGAATAGGGGTTGGGCCGGTGTTCCGTGGCGTCGGGCTCCGGGTCGCGAGCGTGATCCTGCTCGGGGCGATCTGGTGGGCGGTCGCGGCCGCCCACCTCTGGCCGGAGGTGTTCGTGCCGTCGCCCGGCTCGGTGTGGCAGCAGTTCCTGCTCACCTCCTCCACCCACGACGGGCAGCGCGGCTACGGCGGCTACCTGCTCTCGGAGCATCTGCTGACCAGCCTGCGCAGGATCGCGCTCGGCAGCCTCTACGGCATCGCGGGCGGCGTCGCGCTCGGCCTGGTCGTCGGGCTCGTGCCCACGGTGCGGGCGCTGCTCAACCCGCTCATCACGTTCGTGCGGACGCTGCCGCCGCTGGCCTACTTCAGCCTGCTCATCATCTGGCTCGGCATCGACGAGCCGCCGAAGGTCGCGCTGCTGTTCGTGGCCGCGCTGCCGCCCGTGGCCGTGGCCACCGCCGACGCCGTACGCGGCGTGCACGCCGACTACCTGTACGCGGCCCGCTCG
The DNA here is from genome assembly GCF_039529455.1 of Nonomuraea bangladeshensis. Lineage (NCBI taxonomy): Bacteria > Bacillati > Actinomycetota > Actinomycetes > Streptosporangiales > Streptosporangiaceae > Nonomuraea > Nonomuraea bangladeshensis. The sequence goes on along the minus strand of NZ_BAAAMV010000012.1, from coordinate 106,224 downwards.
CTCGGCGCCCGCCGCTGGCAGCTCCCGTACCGGGTGGTGCTCCCCAGCGCGCTCCCCGAGGTGATCACCGGCGTCCGGGTGGCCGTCGGGGTCGCCTACACCACGGTCGTGGCCGCCGAGACCGTCAACGGCGTCCCCGGCATCGGCGGCATGATCCGCGACGCGCAGCGCTACAACCAGACCGACGTCGTCGTGCTCGGCCTGCTCGTCATCGGCGCCTCCGGGCTGCTCATCGACACGCTCCTGCAATCCACCGAGCGCCTGCTCGTGCCCTGGCGCGGCAAGGCCTGAAACCCCCGGAGGCACCAGCCCATGAAACTCCGCCTCGTCCCCGCCCTGGCGCTCGCCCTCTGCCTGGCCGCCTGCTCGACCGGCACCGGCGCGAGCCCTGCCGCCGACGCCGCCGCCAACGCCGACGGCAGCCCCAAGGAGCTGCGCATCGGCTACCAGCTCATCCCGAACGGCGACCTCATCGTCAAGGACCAGCGCTGGCTGGAGAACGAGCTGCCGGGCACCAAGGTGACCTGGATCAAGTTCGACTCCGGCGGCGACGTCAACACCGCGATGGTGGCGGGGAGCATCGACATCGGCCTGGCCGGCAGCAGCCCGGTCACCCGCGGGCTGTCCGCGCCGCTGAACATCCCGTACCAGGTGCCGTGGATCTTCGACGTCATCGGCGAGAACGAGGCGCTGGTCGCCCGCGAGGCGACCTCCGTCGACGGGCTGAAGGGCAAGAAGATCGCCACCCCGTTCGCCTCGACCGCCCACTACAGCCTGCTCGCCGCGCTCCAGCGGGGCGGGCTCGCCGAGTCCGACGTCACCGTCGTCGACCTGGAGCCGCCGGACATCCAGGCCGCCTGGACGCGCGGCGACATCGACGCCGCCTACGTCTGGACGCCGGTGCTCGGCGAGCTCCGCAAGACCGGGAAGACGCTGGTGACCAGCAAGGAGCTGGCCGCGGAAGGCAAGCTGACCGCCGACCTCGCCGTGGTGCGCACCCAGTTCGCGACCTCCTACCCCGAGACCCTGCGGACCTGGCTGCGCCAGCAGGACCGGGCCGTCAAACTGGTGCGCTCCGACAAGCAGGCCGCGGCCGCCGCGGTCGGCCGCCAGCTCAACCTCGCCCCGGACGAGGCCGCCGCGCAGCTCGACGAGCTGGTCCTGCTCGACGGCAAGGAGCAGGCCGGGCCCGACTACCTCGGCACGCCGGACGCGCCGGGCAAGCTCGCCGAGAACCTGCGCGACGCGGCCACGTTCCTCAAGGCGCAGAACAAGCTGCCGGCGGTGCCCGAGCTCACGGTCTTCCAGAAGGGCCTGGCCACAAAGGACCTGCGCGATGCGTTCAGCGGATGAGCTGACCGGCGGGTCGCGTACCGCGGCCGGCGTGCGGCTCGACGGCGTCTCGCTCACCTACCGCCCGCGCTCCCGCTGGTCGCGCGCCCAGCCCGTCGAGGCGCTGCGCGACATCACGGCCGGGTTCGACGCGGGCGAGTTCGTGGCCGTCGTCGGGCCGTCCGGCTGCGGCAAGAGCACGCTGCTGCGGCTGGTCGCCGGGTTCGCGGCCCCGACCGCCGGGCGGATCGAGGTGGGCGGCACGCCGGTGACCGGCCCTGGCCCCGACCGGGGCGTGGTGTTCCAGCAGCCGCGCCTGTTCCCCTGGCTGAACGTGCGGCGCAACGTCGAGTTCGGGCTGCGGACGGCGGGCGTGCCGGGGCCGGAGCGGCGGGCGCGGGCGGCCGGGCTGCTGGAGCTCGTCGGGCTCGGCGACGTGGCGGAGCGGCGGCCGTACGAGCTGTCGGGCGGCATGCAGCAGCGGGCCGCCATCGCCCGCGCGCTGGCCCCCGGCCCGGCGATCCTGCTCATGGACGAGCCGTTCGCCGCGCTGGACGCGCTCACCAGGGAACGCCTCCAGGAGGAGCTGCGCCGGCTCTGGCAGGCCACGGGCACGACCGTGCTGTTCGTCACGCACAGCGTGGACGAGGCCGTCTACCTGGGCACCCGCCTGATCGTGATGAGCAGGCGGCCCGGCCGCGTCCTGCTCGACCAGCGCTCGGCCCTTCCCCACGCGCCCGACCCGCACACCCACCCGGACTTCCCGGCGGTGCGCGAGAGCGTGGCGCTGGCCGTGCGCCGGGCCGCGGCCGATGATGACGGCGACGACATGAAACAGGCGAGGTAGTCCGATGCTCCGTTTCCACTGGTTCCTGCCGACGACCGGCGACGGCCACGACGTCCGCTCGGCCATCACCACGACCGACGCCTTCCGCCCCGCCGACCGCGCGGCGAGCCTCGCGTACCTCACGCAGGTGGGCCGGGCCGCCGAGCAGGCCGGGTTCGAGGCCGCGCTCACCCCCGTCGGCGCGGGCTGCCCCGACCCGTGGATCGTCTGCGCCGCGCTCGCCCAGCACACCGAACGGCTGAAGCTGCTCGTCGCCTTCCGCACCGGGTACGCGCTGCCGACGCTGCTCGCCCAGCAGGCGCAGTCGTTCCAGGAGATCTCCGGCGGGCGGCTGCTGCTCAACGTCGTCACCGGCGGCGACCCCGTCGAGCAGCGCGCCTACGGCGACTTCCTCGACCACGACGCCCGGTACGCGAGGACCGGCGAGTTCCTGCACGTGCTGCGCCGCTCCTGGGCGGGCACGCCCTTCGACCACCACGGCGAGCACTACCAGGTCGAGCGCGGCGGGCTGGCCCGGCCGCTCGACCCGGCCCCCACGCTCTACTTCGGCGGCGCCTCGCCGGCGGCCGAGCAGGTCGCCGCCCGGCACGCCGACGTCGTGCTCATGTGGGGCGAGCCCCCGTACGCCGTCGCCGAGCGGGTCGCCCGGCTGCGGGCGCTGGCCGGGCCGCTCGGCCGCGAGCTCCGCTACGGGCTGCGCGTGCACGTCATCGCCCGTGACACCGCCGCCGAGGCGTGGACGGTGGCCGACCGGCTGCTCGCCGGCATGGACCCGGCCCGCGTCGAGGCGGCCCAGCGCCGCTTCGCCCGCTACGACTCCGTCGGGCAGCGCCGGATGGTGGACCTGCACGCGGGCTCCACCCGCGACCTGGAGATCCATCCCGGGCTGTGGGCCGGGGTGGGGCTGGTCCGTGAGGGGGCGGGCACGGCGCTGGTCGGCTCCTACGCCGAGGTCGCCGCGCTGCTGGGGGAGTACGCCGAGGCGGGGGTGTCGGAGTTCGTGCTGTCGGGCTGGCCGCATCTGGAGGAGGCCTACCGGGTGGGCGAGTACGTGCTCCCACGCCTCGCCCCGGTCCCGTCGCCGTGACCTGCTACCTCACGCCGCCCGCCACCAGTACGACGGCCGCCGCAACGTGCCCTGCACCCGCCCGTCGCCCTTGAGCAGGTCCAGCAGCGCCTGGCTGAACTCCGTACGAACGGCGCACGCGCAGCCGCGCCCGGCGAGCACGGCCGCCGCCAGGTCGCGCGTGCGCAGCTCCCGCCCGTCGGCGAGCGCGGCCAGCACCTCCGGCATCGTCGCCGCGGCGGGCGCACCGCCCTCGCCGCAGTCGTGCGCGCCGGGCTGTTCCGACAGGTACGCGTCCAGGCGTGTCAGGAACTCCTCGGACGAGGACGTCACGTCCTCCGCGCCCGTCCGCGGCGGTGTTCGCGACGGCTCGTGCTGGTCGAGCCGCCTGCGCTGACGTCTGATGCGATTACCCTTTCCCATGATCCAGGGACAGTAGCCGCTCGCCGCCGGCCGGAGCGCGCGGCAACGCCCGGCCGATCGGCAAGTTTGCGTCAAACGCCGGCTCACGCCGCCGTGCGCCGGCTCGCCTCGTGGGTGTCGCGGGTCAGGTCGACCAGCACGTCCACGTCGGCGACGATCACGACCGCGTAGGAGATCGCGGGGGACAGGACGGCGGGCCCGGCCAGCTCCTCCAGCGACAGCGCCTGGTGCCGCTGGGCGGGCACGACCGTGCGGTACGGTCCGAGCGGCGGCCGGCCCTCCGCGCAGAAGGTCAGCTCGACGCCGGCGTGGCGCGGCCCGACGTTGAACAGGTGCAGCCGGTCCCCGGGCGCCCAGCCCTCGGTGACCGCCATCCGCTCGGCTCCGACTAACGTCCTCATGCGCGACTCCCGTGTCTGGTGACTCCGTTTGCCGCTACCCAGACAGACCGGTCTCTATCAGGCGTCCTTGTGGGGCAGGGGACAGACATGGACACCGAACCGGGACGGGGGCGCGACGACGGCGGCTCCCCGCTCGGGCGCATCATCCGGAGCGGGGCGGCGGCGCTCGCCAGCATCCACCGGCAGGGACTCGGGCGCTGGCTGCAGCTGGAGCGCGAGGAGCTCATCCAGACGATCAAGGTGACGGTCGCGTGCATGTTCGGCTGGTGGCTGGCCGCGTACGTGCTGAAGGTCGATCTGCCGGTGCTCGTGCCCATCGGCGTGCTGCTGACGATCTCCGCCACCGCGTACGACACCGTGGTACGCGGCGTGCAGCAGGTCGGCGCGGTCTTCGTCGGCATGGCGGCGGCCTCGGCGCTGATCTGGCTGATGGGCGTCAACGCCCTCACCCTGGGCGTGCTCGTGCTGGCGGGCCTCGTGCTGACCCGCCTGCTCAACCTGCCGGAACGCAACGTGCAGATCCCGATCACGGCGCTGCTGGTGCTCGCGCTGGGCAAGACCTACGGCTTCGCCCGGCTCGGCGACGTGCTGCTCGGCGCGGCCATCGGCATCGCCGCGAACCTGCTGATCCTGCCGCCGCGCTTCGTCGACAACGCGATGCGCGAGCTCGGCGACCTGTCCGGCGAGCTGTCGGAGCTGGCCCAGGACATGGCCGACGGCCTGCGCTCCGACTGGGGCAAGGACGCGGCCGACGACTGGCTGGAGCGGGCCAGGGACCTGTCGCGGCGCCTGGAGCAGGCCGAGGAGGCGAGCGACCAGGCCGAGGAGTCGGTACGCCTGTCGCTGCGCCGCCGCCGCTACGACCGCAGGCTGCGGCAGGTGGCCGAGGCCGCGACCTGCCTGGACCACGCCTGCCACCAGTTGAGAGGCGTGGCCAGGGGGCTGGCGGACCTCGTGTCGGGCGTGCGCGGGCTGCCGGCGCAGGAGGCGGCCGAGGTTCCCCGCCCCCTGGCCGAGGAGCTGGACGCGCTGTCACGGCTGTTCGGCACGTTCGGGCGGCTGCAGCTCGGCCGCGGACGCGAGGAGGACCTGCGGGAGCTGCGCGCCGCCCTGCGCGAGGGCGAGCGGCAGCAGCACGTGTCGCAGTCGATGTTCGGCCGGACGCGCGACGACCGGCTGCGGACGCTGCAGGGAGCGCTGCTGGAGGACTGCGCCCGCATCCGGCACGAGTTCGACCCCGACCACGGCCCGCACCGCGACGCCTTCCCCTGGCCGGCGGCGAAGGCGTCCGGCGACGGCTCAGCCTAGGTCGGGGTGGGGGACGTACCTGTCGGGGCGCAGCCGGGCGAGCGCGGCCTCGTCGGCCATGAAGGTGTCGTGGTCGGCGATGTGCCAGCCCGCGCCCAGCAGCAGCGGCACGAGGGGATGCGGGCCGGGGACGGCGATCCGCCCGGTCCGCGCGCCGGTGGCGGCCAGGGCGCCGAGCACCGCGTCCGCGCAGTCGCCTGAGGTGTCGCCGCCCGCCGGGCCGATCAGGGTGTCGTCGCCCGAGCGGCGCGCGAAGGCGTAGCCGTCACCGTCGGTGACGTGCAGGGTGACGTTGGGCTGGGCCGCGTACCAGGAGAGGGTGCCGGGGCGGGCGCCCCCGGAGGCGCGGGCGTCGGCGTCGGCGACCTCCGCCGGCAGGGCCGCGCGGACGGGCGGCGCGGGCAGCGGCGCGGCGGGCCCGGTCAGGTAGAGCAGCGGGGTCCAGGGACGCAACCCGTGCCGGACGTAGAGGGCCAGGGCGCGGGGGTCGGAGCTGGCGAAGGTGACCTTCGGCCCGTCGCCGGCCAGCAACTCGGCCAGCAGGGCCCGGCCGACGCCGCCGGACTGCCGGTCGGGCAGCACGAACAGGTCGCCGAGGTGGGTGAGATCCGCCCGGCGTAGCGTCCCGCCGAACCCGGCGGCGTCCTCGGCGGGAGTGCGCGCGATCAGGAGGGCGCCGAACGCGCGCTCGGCGTCCAGGAAGTCGGCCCCCTGCGGCCAGCCGGTCAGCAGCCCGAACCGGCGGGCGATGCGCCGCACGGCGGGCATGTCGGCGTCCGTGGCGGCACGCACGGCGTTCACCGGCGGGCGCCGGGGGAGAGGGCCACGTCCGCGCCGCTCGTCACGGGCGCGGCCGGGACGTCGTCGCGCACCTGCGCGGCGGTGATGGCGACGGTGGTGACGATGTCGGCGACCGTCGCGCCTCTGGACAGGTCGTTGACCGGTTTGCGGAGGTTCTGCAGCACCGGGCCCACCGCGACCGCGCCGGCGCTGCGCTGCACCGCCTTGTAGAGGTTGTTGCCGGTGTTGAGGTCGGGCACCACGAAGACGGTGGCGCGGCCGGCCACCTCGCTGCCGGGCATCTTGGCGTGGGCGACGGCGGGATCGACGGCGGCGTCGTACTGGATGGGGCCCTCCACCGGCAGGTCGGGGCGGCTCCTGCGGACCAGCTCGGTCGCCTCCCGCACCTTGTCGACGTCCGCGCCCGCGCCCGAGGCGCCCGTCGAGTACGACAGCATCGCGATCCGCGGCTCCACGCCGAACTGCGCGGCCGTACGGGCCGAGGCGATCGCGATGTCGGCGAGCTGGGCCGCGTCAGGGTCGGGGTTGACCGCGCAGTCGCCGTACACCAGCACCCGGTCGGCCAGGCACATGAAGAACACGCTGGAGACCAGCCCGAGGCGCAGCAGCTCGAACGCCGGCCGGATGGTGTGCGCGGTGGTGTGCGCGGCCCCCGACACCATGCCGTCGGCCAGGCCGAGGTGCACCATGAGCGTGCCGAAGTAGGACACGTCGGTGACGGTGTCGCGGGCCAGCTCGACGGTGACGCCCTTGTGGGCGCGGAGCGCGGCGTACTCGCGGGCGAAGCGCTCGCGCAGCTCGGGGTCGAACGGGCTGATCACGGTCGCCCCGTCCAGGTCCAGTCCGAGCTGGGCGGCCTGCGCCGCGATGCGCTCGCGGTCGCCGAGCAGGGTCAGCTCGGCCACGCCGCGGCGCAGCAGCACCTCGGCGGCGCGCAGGATGCGCGGCTCCTCGCCCTCGGGCAGCACGATGCGGCGGCGGCGGGCCCGCGCCCGGTCCAGCAGCTCGTACTCGAACATGAGCGGCGTGACGACGTCGGTCCTGGCGATGGCCAGCCGGTCCAGCAGCACCTGGCCGTCGACGTGCTCGGCGAACAGCCGCAGCGCCGTGTCGATCTTCCCCTCGGCGGCGGGCGTGAAGCGGCCCTCCACGGCCGACAGGCGGGTCGCGGTGTCGAAGGTGTCGCGGTCGGTCGCGATCACCGGCAGGGGGATGACCATGCCGCGCAGCAGCCGCTCGACCGGCGCGGGCAGCTCCGTGCCCCCCGTCATGATCACCGCGGACAGCGAGGGGAAGCCCGGCGAGGTGTGGGCGGCGATCAGGCCGGGCAGCAGCGCGGCGGCCCGGTCGGACGGGATGATCAGCGCGGTGCCCTCGGTGTAGCGGTCGAGGATGTTGGGCAGCGACATCGCGCCCACCGTGAGCCCGCTCGCCTCGCGGCCGAGCCCTTCGCGGTCACCGAGGAAGAACGCGCCGTCGCACGCCTGCAGCAGGTCGGCGACGGTGGGGGCGCGCAGGGACGGGGCCTCCGGCAGCACGAACACGGGCGTCGGATGCTCCAGCGCGGCCCGCAGCCCCGCCGGCTCCGAGGCGCGCGTGACGACGACGGCGAGCTCGTGGGCGTGGTGGTGGACGAGCTGCCGCGTCGACAGCTCCACGGCGGCGGCCACCTCGGCGGCCGTACGGTTCCTCGCGCTGACCACGTTGAGCACGGGCGTGCCCAGGTCGGCGGCCAGCCGGGCGTTGAACTCGAACTCGGTCGGCGCGCCCACGTCGGTGTAGTCGGTGCCGACGACCACCACGGCCTCGCAGCGCCCGGCCAGCTCGCGGTAGCGGGCCACGATGTCGCCGGCGGCGCGGTCGGCGTCGGCGTGCACGTCGTCGTAGGTGACGCCGGCGCAGGCGTCGTAGGGGAGGCCGAGCTGGAAGCGGCTGCGGACGGTGTTGATGAGGTTGTCCTCGCGGCCGGCCCGCACCACCGGCCGGAACACGCCCACCGCCCCCACCTGCCGGGACAGCAGCTCGACCATGCCGAGGGCGACCGTGCCCTTGTTGCTCTCCGCCTCGCCCGCCGCGACGTACACCGCACGTGTCATGCGCCCATTCTGTCCCGCCGCCTGACCGGACGTTTAACCGGTGGCGTCCGTCCGGCTCCGTGCCTAGGGTCGCGGCATGAACGAGGAGTTCGAGGACCCGCGGCTGGCCGCCGTGTACGACCCGCTCGACCCCGACCGCTCCGACCTCGACGTCTACGCGGCGATCGCGGCCGAGCTGGGCGCTCGCAGTGTGCTGGACGTCGGCTGCGGCACCGGGACGTTCGCGCTGATGCTGGCCGCGCGCGGCCTGGAGGTGACCGGCGTCGATCCGGCGGCGGCGTCGCTGGCCGTCGCCCGCGCCAAGCCGGGCGCCGAGCGGGTGCGCTGGATCCACGGCGACGCCCGCGCGCTGCCGCCGATGGCCGCGGACCTGGCCACGATGACCGCGAACGTCGCCCAGGCCATCGTCGAGCCGGACGACTGGGCCGCCACCCTCGACGGTGCGCGCCGGGCGTTGCGGCCGGGCGGGCGGCTGGTGTTCGAGACGCGGGTGCCGGCCCGCCGGGCGTGGCTGGCGTGGAACCGCGCGGAGTCGTACCGGGTGACCGACGTCGAGGGCGTGGGCCGGGTCGAGCAGTGGTTCGACCTGCTCGACGTCAGCGGACCGCTGGTCACCTTCCGTGGGACGTGGGTGTTCGCCGCCGACGGCGCGGTGCTGACGTCGGAGGCCACGCTGCGGTTCCGGGAGCGGGAGGAGGTCGAACAGGACCTGGACGCCCACGGGTACGTCGTGGAGGAGGTCCGCGACGCCCCGGACCGGCCGGGCCGCGAGTACGTGTTCCTGGCCCGCGTCCGGTGACCGATCGTGACGGCGGAGGTGACAGAAACCTGCCTTGACGTCACTCTGCGTGACGAGCGAGGGTGGGAGGTGTCAACGCCCGCCCGCAGGGGCCTGCCGGGTCTCTTCCCTGGTGCTCAACCCGGCCGGCCCCTGCCCTCGCCGCCGCGTCAGCTCGCCTGACCGGTCGGCATGATGGTGACCTGCTGGAGGTTCGCCCGGGGCGGCAGGCTCGCGAGGAACCCGATCGTACGCGCGACGTCCTGCGGCGTCAGCCACTCCATCGCCTGCTTCGACCCCTCCAGCCAGGCCAGCGCCCCTTCGTCGGTGACGTGGTCCTGCAGCTCGGTGCCGACGATGCCGGGCTCGATCGCCGACACCCGCACGTTCTTCGGCCCGAGCTCGGTGCGCAGGTGCCGGGACAGGTGGGTGACGTACGCCTTGGTCGCCGAGTACACGGCGAAGTTCGGGAAGATGTTCTGCGCCGCGATCGACGAGGTGTTGACCAGGTCGGCCACGCCGCGTTCCGCGGCCGCCTTGACCAGTTGCGGGACGAACGCCCCGATGACGTTCATCAGTCCCGTGATGTTGAGGTCGATCTGGTGCCGCCACTGGTCGGTCGCCAGCTCCTCGACGGGCGCGGGCAGCATGACGCCCGCGTTGTTGAACAGCAGGTCGGCGCCGCCGAGCTCGTCGGCGACGCGGTCGGCGGCGGCGCGCACCGCCGCCTCGTCGGTGACGTCGGCGGCGAGGGCCAGGGCTCGGCCGCCGGCCTGGGTGACGCGGGCGACCAGGGCGTCCAGGCGCTCCGCGCGCCGGGCCAGGACGACGACGTGCGCGCCGAGCTCGGCCAGGTGCTCGGCGGTGGCCTCGCCGATGCCGCTGGAGGCTCCGGTGACGACCGCGACGCGGCCCGCGAGGGGACGGGCGGAAGTGTGCGTGGTCATGAGGTGGTCCTTTCCGGGTTCCGTTGCGGAGTTCCGCCCCTTCAGCACATCACCCCGCGACCCCTCGACAGGGGGTCCGGACACGCCCTGACCAGGCAGGTTCTCAAAAGGCTGGTACTGACAGGGCCACCCTCGCCGCGGGCCGCCGGGTCCCGTCCGGCCACAATGGAAGGCATGGACCGTAGCCGCGAGCTCGCCGACTTCCTGCGTTCCCGGCGTGCCAGGATCACTCCCGACCGTACGGGGCTGCCCGCCGACGGGCGTGCCCGCCGGGTGCCCGGGTTGCGCCGCGACGAGGTCGCCCGGCTGGCCGGGGTCAGCACCGAGTACTACACGCGCCTCGAACAGGGCCGCGCCGGCAACCCGTCGCCCGAGGTCGTCGAGGCGCTCGCGCGGGCGCTCGAACTCGACCTCGCCGAGCGCGAGCACCTCACCGACCTGCTCGCCCGGCCCGCCCGGCGGGCGCCGGTCAGCCCGCAGCGCGTCCGGCCGGGGCTCCACCTGATGTTGCGGACGCTCGACCACGTGCCCGCGTTCGTCGTCGGGCGGCGTACGGACATCCTGGCCGCCAACCGCCTGGCCCGGACCGTCCTGACGGACTTCGACGCCCTGCCCGTTCCGCAGCGTAATCTCGCCCGTTACTACCTGCTGGATCCCGCCGCCAGGGAGCGCACGGGGGACTGGGAGCAGATCGCCGCCGAGACCGTGGCCATGCTGCGGCTCGAAGCCGGCCGTTACCCCGGTGACCGCCGGCTCGCCGACCTGGTGGGGGAGTTGACGTTGCGCTGCCCGGAGTTCAGCACGTGGTGGAACGACCATCGGGTGCTGCGGCGCACGCACGGCTCCAAGCGCTACCACCACCCGCTGGTCGGTGAGCTGCACTTCTCGTACGAGTCCCTGCAGCCTCCGGGGGACCCCGACCAGACGTTGTGCGTGTACAACGTGGAGCCGGGGTCCCCGACCGAGGAGGCCCTGCGCCTGCTCGCCGACTGGACGGCCCCGTCCGTGACCGGCAGTTATGAATCTACATTGTAAAGGCGTCGGGGCTGCACAAAACCCTCAAGATCAACAATGGAACGGGCTTCGCCCGTACACCTTCAATGACAAAAAGCGGCTTCACCGTCGTGTCACTGGCTGCCTGAGCAGGGTCTTGGGCTCGGGGTCGGTGAAGTCGGTCAGGTAGATCTCGTGGTGCAGGCCGTTGCGCACCAGGCCGTGCTCGGCCATGAAGGCGTCCATCACGTCGAGCGACACCTTCTCCTCGCTGTAGGGGCCCTCGTGGAGCAGCTCCACGCACTCGCCCTCGGTGAAGACGACCACCTGGACGCGGTCGACGGCGGCGCCGGACGCGCGGGCCTGCTCGCGGGCCGTCTCGACCGTCCCCGGCTCGGGTACGCCGGGCAGCGGCAGCAGCAGGTGCCACCGCCACTGGTCGCGGGGCACGTCCAGGGGCGGCAGGGTGGTGTCCTCCACCCACCAGCGGCCTTCGAGGGGGCCGGCGGGGCCGCCCATGGCGGCGGCCACGGCGTGCAGGGCGCTGATGGCGGAGAGGTGTTCGGTGCCGCCGGGTTCGCCCATGCCGGTGACGTTGAGGCAGGTGGTGGGGCCGTGGTGGACCAGTTGCGGTGTCATGGGGTGCCTCCTGGGGCTTCGTGGGGTGGCCGGGCGGGGTGGTTGCCCGGGTCGGAGCCCTCAGCATGGGGTCTCCCGGTGTGGGAGAGTCCAGTCGTTCAGGGGGCTGGGTCGCGGCGGCGTGTCGTGCGCAGGATCAGGGTCGTCAGGGCGAGCAGGAGGCCGAGTGCGAGGGCGAGCGGTCCTGGGCCGAGTTCGGCTATCCAGCCGGCGATGGTGGTCTGTGCTGCGGTCGCCGCGTTCACGATCGGGTCGTCGGTGTTCTGGCCTGCGAAGACGCGTAGTTCGTACCAGCCGTAGTAGAGGACGTACAGGCCTGCGAGGGTGAGTAGGGCGCCGCTGGCTCTGGAGACGTAGGGGAGCAGTCGTCGCAGCCGGGTCACGAGGGTGGCGCGGGCGAGTGCGACCGTCAGCGACAGGATGGCGATGATCAGGCCCATGCCGAGCGCGTAGGCGGTGAAGGCCGCGGCTCCGCCGCCTATGCCTTGTCCGGACAGTGCGGCGGAGGTGACGGCGAGGAACGGTCCGGCTGTGCATGACAGGGAGGCGAGGGCGTACGACAGGCCGTAGCCGTAGAGCGACAGGGGTGCGGTGGTGGGGCGGCCGGTGGCGAGCCCTGGGAGGCGGAGCACGAGTTCGCGGCCGGAGAGCAGCCATAGGCCCAGTCCGGCCAGAATCGCGCCGATGGCCAGGGTCGCCCATGGCAGGTGGCTGCCCACTGATACCGCCAGTATGGTCACGACCAGTCCGAACAGGCCGAAGACGGTGACGAATCCGGCGGTCATCGCGGTGGCCAGGATGAGGGCGCGGCGGATGGGGCGGGTTTCTTGGTCGTTGATCAGGAGGGTGAGGTAGGCCGGGAGCATGGCGAAGCCGCATGGGTTGAAGGCGGCCACCATGCCGGCGGTGAGTGCCAGGGCGAGTGGTGTCTGGGTGGGGGAGGTCATGGCGGCTACTGGGCGGTCAGTGTGCGGAGGTGCTTCTCCAGTCCGTTCTGGCCGAGTGGTCCGGATGCTTTTTCGAGTGTGCCGTCCGGTTTCATGAATACGAAGGTGGACTGTTCGGTGACTCCGAGTTTCGTCCATACGGCGCCTTTGGCGTCGGACAGGTGGACGAGGTCGCTGGTGCCTGTGCGCTGGACGAACTCTTTCATCGCGGCTTCGGTGTCCAGGCCGGCGATTCCGATGAATGTGACGTCTTTGTGCTGGGTGGCCGCCGCTTTGACGGCGGGGGCGTCGGAGAGGCATTTGGGGCACCATGGGGCCCAGAACCAGAAGGCGATGGGTTTGCCCGCGAGGCTTTCCCCTTGGAAGGTTTTGCCGTCGAGTGTCCGGGTGGTGAAGCGGAGTGCGGCGGGTGCCGTGGCCTTGCGTGTCTCCTCGTTGCTGCCGGTGGGTGCGGCCGGCGCGGATGCTGAGGTGTCGGTGGCCTGGTGTTCCGGCTGGTCGGGGGGCGTGGTGCCGCATGCGGCGGTCAGCAGGGTGAGCGTGGTCATCGCGGCGGCGGCGCTTCGCAGGGTGCTCATGGCGACCACCGTAGATGTGCTGGGCTGGGTCACTTCTTACGAGATGGTGATGGTCGCGGTGGTTCAGGTGGGTTGCGGGTCGCCGGCCCTGCCGAGAGCCTGGCTCTGGCCGCCGCCGGGGCGTACCCGTGGAGGTCGCGACTTGGATTCGGCGGGTCCTGTCACGGCCTGCTCATCCATGTCGACAGGACCTCGGTGTCCTGGTCGCGGGTGGCGGGTACGCCGGTTGCAAACCTTTCCGTGGGGGTGCGGGTTGCGCTCCTACGCTGTGGGACATGGTGATGATCGATGGTCTGGCGTGCGAGGAGGCCGGTGAGGGGCCGGCGCTGGTGCTGATTCACGCGGGCATCGCTGACCGGCGCATGTGGAGGCATCAGCGTGAGGTGTTGTCCGCTGGTCATCGGGTGATCAGTTATGACTGGCGGGGGTACGGCGAGTCGGCTGATCCGGTGGGTGGGGTCGTTCATCACGAGGATCTGCTGCGGGTGATGGACGGGCTCGGCGTGGAGCGGGCGGTGCTGGTGGGTGACTCGATGGGCGGTTCCTACGCGGTGGAGGCGGCGTTGGTGGCGCCGGGCCGGGTGGCGGGGCTGGTGCTGATCGCTTCGGGGTTGTCGGGTCATGTGTGGCCGGAGGAGATGGTGGCGCAGGCGCGGGAGCGGGTGCACAGCACGGTTCCTGCTGATCGGCTGGCTCGTTACTGGGACGGCACGGCGGAGAAGGTGCTTCCTGAGGATCTGGACGCCTTCGCCCGGGCGCATGCGCTGTGGCAGGTCGCGGGGCCGGATCGGGGGGCGGATGATCTGGATCCGCGGGTGTGGGAGCTGGCGCTGGCGATGATGCGCCGGGTGTTCGAGCGTTCCTGGAGTTGTCCGCCGGTGCCGGAGCGGCATCTGTCGGCGAAGGACCGGCTGGGTGAGGTCGGCTGTCCCGCTCTGGTGATCAACGGGTTGGAGGATGTGCCGGGGATTCAGGCGGTGTCGGGGTTGCTGGCGGAGGGGATCAGGGGTGCGGGGCGGCTCGATCTGCCGGGGACGGGGCATCTGCCGCCGTTGGAGCGGCCTGCGGAGGTCAATGCCGCGCTGATCGGTTTTCTGGCGGGTCTGGGGTGGTGACGGGTCAGTGGCGGTCGCGAAGCGATGGGGTCAGGTCAGGACGCAGCGGGTGCCGGTGTAGATCGTGGGCATGCACTTGTTGCAGTGGACGCACAGGGAGCGGGTCGCGGGGTCGGTTCGGAGGCGGTTGACGAGGTCGGGTTCGCGCAGCAGGGCGCGGGCCATGGCGACGAACGGGAAGCCCTCGGCCATGGCCAGGTTCATGGTGGCGCGCTGGCTGATGCCGCCCAGGAGGATCAGGGGTGTTTTGAGTGCGGCGCGGAAGTGGCGGGCGGAGTCGAGCAGGTAGGCCTCCTGGTAGGGGTAGGCGCGGATGAAGCGTTCGCCGGCGAGTTTGATGGCGAGGCGGGCGGGTTGTTTGAAGGTGGCGGCGAACTCGTGGATGGGGGCGTCGCCGCGGAAGAGGTACATGGGGTTGAGCAGGGAGCTGCCTGCGGTGAGTTCGAGGGCGTCGAGGCTGCCGTCGCGTTCGAGCCATTGGGCGACCTGGAGGCTTTCGTCGATGCCGAGGCCGCCGCGTACGCCGTCGTCCATGTTGAGTTTGGCGAGGATGGCGATGCGGTCGCCGACGGCGTCGCGGACGGCGCGGGCGGCTCCGAGGGCGACTTTGGCGCGGTTGGCCAGCGGGCCGCCGTACTCGTCGTCGCGCTTGTTGAGTCTGGGGGAGAGGAAGGCGCTGGCGAAGTAGTTGTGGCCGAGGTGGATCTCGACGGCGTCGAAGCCGGCTTCGGCGGCGAGCCGGGCGGCGGTGGCGTGGGCGGCGGTGATGCGTTCGATGTCGGCGGTGGTGGCGCGTCTGGTCATGGCGATGGCCTGCGGGTTGAACGCCGCGGACGGGGCGAGGGCGGGCAGGCGGTTGGATTTGCTGTTGGCGACGGGGCCGGCGTGGCCGATCTGGGCGGAGGCGGCGGCGCCTTCGGCGTGTACGGCGTCGGTGAGGCGGCGCAGGCCGGGCAGGGCGTCGGGGCGCATCCAGATCTGGCGGCGTTCGGTGCGGCCTTCGGGGGCGACGGCGCAGTAGGCGACGGTGGTCATGGCGGCGCCGCCGGCGGCGTGGGCGCGGTGGAAGGCGATGAGGTCGTCGCTGACCAGGGCGTTTCTGGTCATGCCTTCGAAGGTGGCGGCCTTGATGATGCGGTTGCGCAGGGTGAGCGGGCCGAGTTTGGCCGGTTCGAACACGTCCATGCGGGTCTCCGGGTGTCGGGGCCGCCTTCAGTCAAGCACTGACGGGGCTTTGCCTCGACCCCTATGGGGACGGCTTGTGGTGTCCTTCGAGTCGGCCGCCGAGCCGGGCGCGGAGGTCGGTCAGGAGGTCGGGGGCGGCGACGACGGTCCATCGGTCGCCGACGAGGTAGGTCCCGCCGTACGGTTGGGCTTCGTCGAGCCAGGCGCGGGCGCCGGCCTGGGTGGCGAAGGTCAGGAGGGTGTAGCGGCCCGCGGGGGTGTGGCAGCTGACTTCGCGTAGTTCGGTGGCGTCGACCTGGAGTTTGGGGTCGGTGCAGGCGACGGCTCGCTGGAGTTGTTCGAGGTCGGCGGCGGGGAGGGGTTGGTCGTCGGGAGGGGGTGGCTGTGTCGCGTGCCGGTGGGCGGTCGCGGCGTGGGCGGTGGTGGTGAGGGCCGGGTCGGGGGTGAGGAAGGTGGACACGGCCAGGCTCACGCCGATGAGGATGAGGCAGGACGCCGCGATGGACCGTACACGGTGCAGCATGTCGCCAGGTACGCAGGGGGCGGGGTCGCGGTTCAATTGCCGTGCGAGTTTTTATCGCTTGTGGCGGATCGGGAAGTGACAGCCGGCTCGGAGTTGGCGCCGTGTCAGGTGGTGAGCTGGGGGAGGACTTTTTCGCCGAACAGGCGGATCGCGCCGAGCACTTCGTCCTGGGGGAGCCCGCCGATGTCGATCAGCAGCAGGTGTGTGTCGAGGCCGAGCAGTTTCTGCTGGGCGTTGAGGCGGTCGGCGACCTCGCTGGGGTCGCCGCAGATCGCCGCTCCGGCCATGAGCTTGTCGAGGTCGATCGCGGCGCCGTCGCCGCGCCAGCGGCCGGCGAAGGAGGCGTAGGCCCGTAGGTGGGGCCGCCAGCGTTCCCGGGCGTCGTGTTCGGCGACGAACACGTGACTGGGCAGTCCGACGCGGCCGGGGGCGCGGCGCCGGTAGTGGGTGACGAGGTCGAGGTGGACGGCGGGGTCGCGCAGGGTGCTGGGCAGCATGAGCGGCAGTCCCAGGGTGGCGGCGAGGTCCGCCGAGGCGTGCGATCCGCTGCCGATCCAGACCGTGGGGTGGGGCCGCTGTACGGGTCGTGGGGCGGTGGTGACGTTCTCCAGCGGGCCGCGGTAGGTGCCGTGCCAGGTGACGTTTTCTTCGCGCAGCAGGGTGAGCAGCAGCCGGAGGTTCTCGTGGAAGCGTGGCCGTAACTCGGCGGGGGTGATGCCGAAGGCGGCGTCGGTCTCCCTGGAGACGCCGCGGGCCGCGATGAGCTCGGCTCGTCCGTCCGACAGCGCGTCGAGGGTGGCGAGCTCTTCGGCGACGCGTACGGGGTCGTGGTGGGCGAGCAGGGTGACGCCGGTGGACAGGCGCAGGGTGGTGGTGCGGGCGGCGATCGCGGCGAGCAGGAGTTGCGGCGCGGAGACGATGTAGCGGGTGAAGTGGTGCTCGCCGATGGCGATGCCGGTGAATCCGGCCTGTTCGGCGGCGACGGCCTGTTCGATCACGGCGCGCAGGCGTTCCCGCTCGGGTGGTGAGACGCCGGTGCGCGGGTCGGGCAGGTGGTCGCC
This sequence comes from Nonomuraea bangladeshensis, assembly GCF_039529455.1. Taxonomy (NCBI): domain Bacteria; kingdom Bacillati; phylum Actinomycetota; class Actinomycetes; order Streptosporangiales; family Streptosporangiaceae; genus Nonomuraea; species Nonomuraea bangladeshensis. The sequence goes on along the minus strand of NZ_BAAAMV010000012.1, from coordinate 89,184 downwards.
GAGAACCAGCAGGTAGACCGATGCGGTCATGGAAGCCCCCGTCAGCGTGGGCGGTCGTCTGGCACCGGGACCGATCTGTGCGGTTCGGTCCCGGTGGGCCGCTGATTGTGACTATAAGAGCCGACGGGGGCGGTGCGCGGGTGTGACGGGTCAGGCGTCGTTGGGACGGGGCGTCTCGGCCGGTTTGGCGGGCGTGGCCGGGGTGTCGGGCGTGTACAGGGCGCTGCCTGCTCGCCATTCCTCCCAGGACTTGGCCCACGGGGTCGGCCCGTTGCCGAACTGGAGTTTGTGCTTGGTCCCGACGATTTTGATGATGTCGCCGCGCTGGGTGAAGTTGTAGAACCAGCGGGCGTGGGAGGTGCTGGCGTTGACGCAGCCGTGGCTGACGTTGCGGTGGCCCTGGTCGCCGACCGACCAGGGGGCGGCGTGGAAGAACATGCCGCTGTAGGTCATGCGGATGTTCCATTTGGTGCGAGTCCGGTAGAGGCCGGGCAGGCCGATGGTGGCGGAGTCCATGATGATGTCGGGGGCCTTCTCCTGGGCGATCATGGTGCCGGACCAGCTTTCGAAGCCGGGTTTGCCGAGGCTGATGGGGATGGTCCTGACGACCTTGCCGTTGTTGCGGACGACGGCGCGGTGGGTGCCGTTGCGGATCTTGGTGATGTGCTCGGCGCCGACGGTGAAGGTCACCCGCCGGTCCTTGACGCCCCAGGTGCCGCGGCCGACGCGCAGCCCGGCCAGGTGCGCGACCACGGTGACCTCCTGGCCGGAGGGCCAGTACGTGCGCGGCCGGTACTGCACCTCCCGGTCGCTCACCCAGCTCCAGGAGCCCTCGACGGGTTTGGACATCTCCACCGTCAGCGCGCGCTCGACCGCCGCGCGGTCCTCCCGTGCCGGCACCGGTTTCGACAGGGTGAGCTGGATGGGCATCCCGACGCCGACGCGCTCGCCGTCCATCGGCGACATGCCGCCGTCGATCACCCGCGCCGGTTTGAGGGTGGTGAACGTGGCCCGCTCGGTGACCTGCCGGCCGTCGGTGCCGACGGCGCGTGCCCGCACGGTGTACGTGGTGGAGGGTTTGAGCGGCCACTGGGGCCGCCAGGTGCCGTCGGCGCCGGCGCTGCCGCTGATCTGGCGCCCGTCGGCGTCGGTGACGGCCACTGCGGTGATCTGGCCGTCGGCGACCTTGACGGTGATGCCGGCGTCCGGGGCCACCTTCCGCGTGCCGTCGGCGGGCGTGATGAGCAGCCTGGCCGGGGCGCCTTGCGGCTGCCGCGCCGGGGCGCCGGGCTCGCCGGGGGCGCATGCCGCGGTCAGGAGCAGCACCGCGGTGCAGGCGCTGAGGAGTAGGGTGCCGCCGGTCCGCATCGTGTGTGCCTCCAGTTCCCCGCAAGTAGGCATAAGTGGGGCTAGTAGCCTCTTAGTGATACGGATAGCGGCATTCCCACTACTGACAGTAATCATGCCGAGATGTCGCAATCGGCCGGTGATCACGCCATATCAGCGGGCTTCTTCTAGCGGACGCGGTCGTAGACCAGGGCGAGCTCGCCCAGATCGCCGCCGCGCTGGTGGGTGAGCCGCCACTTCGAGGCCGGCAGGCCGTCGTCGAACAGCCGCTGCCCGCCCCCGGCGATCTCGGGGGTGATGAGGAGGTGGAGCCGGTCGAGCAGGTCGGCCGCCAGGAGCGGCTTGATGACGCTGGCGCTGCTGTTGACGAGGATGTCGCCGCCGCCGGCGGCCTTCAGCTCGGTGACGACGTCGGCGGCGGGGGCGTTCACCACGCGGGTGCGTTCCCACGGGGCCTCGGTCAGGGTGGTGGACAGGACCACCTTCTCGGTGCCGACCAGCCACTGGGCGTATCCGCGGTCGCGCGGGTCGGCGTCGCCGTCGTCGGCGACCGAGGGCCAGTAGCCCATGAACCCCTCGGCGTTGACCCGGCCGAGCAGCGCCGTGGTCGCGTTCTCCCAGATGCGGTTCATGTGGTCGCGCGCGACCGCGCTGGTGACGTAGGGGGCGAAGGCGGCGAAGTCGCCCGGCCCGCCGGGGCCGTGGTAACGCCCGTCGAGGGTGAGGCTCAGGTTCGCGGTCACTTTGCGGCCGGTCGGCTGGTTCATGTCGTGCTCCTGGTGGTGGGGAGGTCGGTGAGGATCGCGGCGAGCTTGTCGAGGCTCTGGCCGAAGCCGATCTCGATGCCCGCGACGAAGTCCGCGGACTCGACCGCGCTGTCGGTGATGCGGAAGCGGACGTCGAGGTCGGTGCCGGCGGCGGCGGGCCGGAGGGCGAGGTCGAGGTGGGCGGTGAAGGCGGGGGTGCCGTCGGGGAGCTCGGGGGAGAGCCGGTAGGCCAGGTGCTCGCCGGGCCGTACGTCGTCGACCACGCCCCGCGCCCGCCCGACGACCAGGTCGGAGCCGTCGGCGTCCTCGGCGTCGCGGTACTCGTGGACGATCCGGCCGCCCTGGCGCGCCTCGAAGACGAGCTCGGAGACGCGCAGGTCCTGCGGCGTCCACCAGCGGGCGAGCAGGCCGGCCTCGGTCAGGTGCCGCCAGACCTCCTCCGGGCTCCCCGTCAGGGACCGGTGGAAGGTGAAGGAGCGGCCGTCGGCCCACCCCGGCTCCCGGGCGGCGAGCCGTTCGGCCTGGAGGGTGAGTCCGTAGCGGTCGTAGGTCTCGCGGGAGCCGCCGGCCCGGTCGGCGGTGTCGGCGAGCCGGGTGAGCGCGGCCGCCAGCTCCCGCAGCGGCCCGGCCCGCAGCGCGTAGACGCGGCGCTGGCCGGAGCGCTGGGAGGTGACGAGGCCGGCGCGTTCGAGGTTTTGCAGGTGCTTGGTCGTCTGGGGCTGGCGGGCTCCGGCGAGCTGGGCGAGCACCCCGACGGGCCGGGGCCGCTCGGCCAGCAGCTCCACGAGCCGCAGGCGGGCCGGGTCGGCCAGTGCGGTGAGGATCGCGTCCATGCCGAGAAGTATTCACCACAAAGAATATTCTTGTCAACGAATACTTTCGGGGGTGGCGCCCCGGGGGCGGGCTGCGGTAGGGAGAGATCATGACGTACGAGATCCGGGTGATCGGCGCGGTCGAGTCGCCCCTGGCGGATCGCGCGAGCGCGCCGAAGCAGGGCCATGAGGGCGCACCCGAAGCCTGGCTGGCGTTCGACCCGGCGATGGCGGAGGGGATCGGCGATCTCGCGGCCGGTGACGAGGTGTTCGTCCTGACCTGGCTGCACCTCGCCGACCGGACCGTGACGGCCGTGCGCCCGCGCGACGACCCGCGCAACCCGCTGACGGGGGTCTTCAGCACCCGCTCCGCCGACCGGCCCAACCCGATCGGGCTGCACCGGGTGCGGGTGCTCGCGGTGGACGGGCTCCGGGTGCGGGTGGCCGGGCTGGAGGCCGTGGACGGCACGCCGGTCATCGACGTGAAACCGGTCCTGGACGCGGCGCGCTAGGCGCCCGCGTCCAGGACCGAAGCGAAGGGCGAGGAAAGCGGGAAGGCTGGAGATTCTTTACGAAGAAAGAAGAAGGAAGCCCACCCATGGCCTCGCGATCCGCACCCTATCAGGCGGGGATCAGCTCGTGCAGCGTCGCCGGCGTGTAGACCCGCGCCCCCTCCGGCGCGTCGGCGGGGGCCTGCAGCCCGAGGTAGGTGGTGTGGTCGCCGGTCCCGCCCCTGCGGGCCAGCAGGGCGGCCAGGTGGCGGACCGTGAGGTACTCGCGTTCGACGATCGAGCGCACCAGCAGGGCCGTGCTCAGCCGGTTGCCCTCGACCTGGTTGAAGGCGGGGCTGCCCTTCAGGTAGAGGTGCAGCCACTTGGCCCGCCAGCGGCCGTCGCCGCCGCGCAGGAAGACCAGCGGCAGCGCGACGCTGCCCGCGCCGCGCAGGTCGGACTTCATCCGCACCGTACGCGGCTCGAACGGCAGGCCCTGCTGCACGAGGTCCCTGGTCATGAACCCGAAGAACGCCTCCGCCGCCTGGTCGAAGGGCTCACCGTCGTAGACGTTGACCTGGGGGATGACGACCGGGCGGGTCGCGCGGGCGAGGACGACGTCGATGAACTCGCTCGCGCCCTGGGCGGCCGTGGTCAGGTCGCCGGAGTAGGTGGCGAAGTCGTTGGTGTAGTTCGTCCACGAGATGTACTCGGGGTCGCCGTAGGCGTCGTCCAGCATGAGCGCCGACAGGTCGTAGTCGGTGCGGCGCGCGGTCTGGCGCCAGTGGACGAAGAAGCGCAGCAGCTCCCCCTCGACCGGCGCCGTCGAGCCGCGCGGCAGCATGCCGAGGCCGGGGGCGGCCGCCTTGCCCGACAGCGGCAGCGCGACGTCGAGCATGGCGGGCTCGACGACGAGCGTGCCGAGGTCGGGCAGCCGCCGCGTGATCTCCTCGTCCAGGAGGCCGGCCGCCTGCGCCAGCACGCCGGCGGAGAGCGGGGGGCGGGTGTCGGCGCTCGTCCAGGCGCGGCCGTGCCGGTTGACGAAGACGCGCCCGGCGGCCGGGGCGAGCCGGTTGTGCAGGTGCTCGCGCAGCGACAGCAGCACCCGGCCGGACGCGGCCCGCGCCGCCTGGGCGGCCGCCGCCAGCACCCGCTCCGGGTCGGTGCCGGTGCGCAGCAGGTGGTCCAGCCGGCGCAGCAGCGCGCCTGGGGAACGTTCCAGCAGCTCGACCGCCTCGTCGGTGCGCCCGGCGGCCAGCGCCGTCTCCACGCGGCCGCCGAGCCCGCGCGCTGGGCGCTCGCCGCGGGCGACGTCGAAGACGTGCGCCGCGCGCGGCAGGTGCGGGTACTCGTGCGGGTGCAGGCGTTCGCCGAGCCGTTTCCACGGCTCGCGCAGGCGGGGCACGTCGCCGAGGGCGGCGTCCGTGGCGACGGCGTCCAGGGCCTTGAGCAGGGCGCGGCGCTCGGCGCGGCGGAAGGAGCGGAACCGGGTGGCGGTGGCGAGCGTGACGTCGCCGCCGGAGGCGCCGCAGGCCAGGCGGAGCACGTCGGTCACGGTGTCCACGAGCAGCGGCAGGCCGGCGGCCAGGCGCGCCGCGTTGACGACGGCGCGGTTCTCCCGCACGGGGATGTGCTCCGGGGCCTCGCCGGCGGCCGGCTCGGGCAGGTGCTCGGCGCAGTACACGGCCAGCTCGCGCAGCGCCGCCAGGTCCTCGGCCGGCAGCGGCACCCGCGAGCCGGCGAGCGACAGGTACAGCTCACGCGCCTCCGAACGCAGGTCGCCGCCCAGGTCCAGCACGGTGACGCGGTCGCCGGCCAGCGGGATCAGCTCGGCGTGCGCGGCCAGCAGGTCGGCGTAGGCGTGCGGGTAGCTGCCGTAGTCGGGCAGGGTGAGCAGGTTCAGCGTCCGCGGCGTGACCGCCTGGTCGGAGGCGTCCGGGCCGAGCAGCGAACGCCACATCAGGCTGGTCCAGAACTCGGCCGTGCCGGGGACGTTGCGCGGGAAGTCGATGAAGTAGGCGTTGTGGCGGACGTGGTCGCCGGCCAGCTCGCGGACGGCGGCCAGGATCCGCAGGCCGAGGTCGATCACGTGCTCCACGCTCAGCCCCGACAGCCGCTCCAGCAGCGCCGGCGAGCAGGCGAAGCCGGCGGTCAGCAGCGCGGCGTCGAGCTGGCGGGCGGCCACCTCGCCCCGGCCCGGCCGGCCGCCGTCGGAGGCGCCGTCGGAGGCGCCGCCGGAGGCGCCGCCGGGGCCGGCGTCCAGGGGCACGCGTAACCTGCGGGTGATGACGAGGCTTTCCAGGTTGTCCACCGGCGTACTTTATCGCCGTTGCCGCAGGGCAGATGATCGCGCTGAGCGGCGAAAACCCGTTGCCGGGGAATGCTCCGCGATCGTATGGTTTTGCGCTCGTGATCACAGTGGTGGAGCGAGTCCTGCCCGCGCGGCTCGGGACAGGATTTCGATGGTTGCTGGCCTCGAGCTGGCTGACGAATCTCGGGGACGGTGTCGCCGCCGCGGCGGGCCCCCTGCTGATCGCGACGCTGACCCGCGACCCGCTGATGATCTCGCTGTCGGCCCTGGTGGCGTGGGCGCCGCCGCTGGTGTTCAGCCTGTACGCGGGCGTGCTGTCGGACCGCCACGACCGGCGCGTGATCGTGCTGGTCGCCAACGCGGCACGGGCCGTGGTGCTGGCGGCGCTCGTCGTGCTCATGATGACCGGCGCCCTGACCGTGGCGACGGCGCTGATCGCGCTCACGCTGCGCTCGGTCGCCGAGGTCTTCGCCGACAACGCGACCGCCACGCTGACCCCGATGCTGGTCGACCGGGACGACCTCGTCGTCGCCAACGCCCGCCTGGGCACCGGGTTCATCACGCTCAACCAGCTCGCCGGGCCGCCGGTCGGCGCGGCGCTGTTCGGGCTGGGCCTGGCCTGGCCGTTCGCCGGGCAGCTGCTTCTGGTGGCGGCGGGGATCGTGCTGGTCTCGCGGGTGAGGCTGCCGCCGCGCGAGCTGCCGGCCGCGGGCCGCAGGCCGAACGCCTGGCGTGAGCTGGTGGAGGGCTTCGGCTGGACCGTGAGGCACGCGGCGGTCCGCACGCTGGCGCTCACCATCCTGATCTTCAACTTCACGTTCGGCGCGGCCTGGTCGGTCCTCGTCCTCTACACCCAGGAGCAGCTCGGCCTCGGCGCGCTCGGCTTCGGGCTGATGACCACCATCGGCGGGATCGGCGGCCTGCTCGGCACCAGCGTCTACGGGGCCGTCACCCGCAGGCTCAGCCTCGGCGCGCTGATGCGGATCGGGCTCATCATCGAGACGTTCACCCATCTGGGCCTGGCCCTGACCCATTCGCCGTGGGTCGCCGGAGCCATCTTCCTGGCCTTCGGCGCCCACGCCTTCATCTGGGGCACCACCTCGGTCACCGTGCGCCAGCGCGCGGTCCCGCACGAGCTGCAGGGCCGGGTGGGCAGCGTCAACACCGTCTCCACCTACGCCGGTCTCGTGGTCGGCTCGCTGATCGGCGGCATGCTCGCCACCCGGTTCGGCGTCGCGGCGCCCTTCTGGTTCGCCTTCGCCGGGTCGGCGGTGTTCGTGGTCCTGCTGTGGCGGCAGCTCATGCACATCGCCCACGAGGAGTGATCGGGCGGGCGCGCAGGTGCCGGCCGCGCGGCTCGGGGTCGGTGAGCACGCCGTCGTGGACCACGACCCGGCCGCCGACCAGCACCGTACGCGGCCGTCCCGTCACCGCCCTGCCCTCGTAGGGCGTGTAGTCCGTCGCCATGTGGAGCGCGCCCGAGGTGATCGTCCAGCGGGCGGCCGGGTCCCAGACGGCGACGTCGGCGTCGGCGCCCGGCATGAGGGTGCCCTTGCGCGGATACAGGCCGTTGGCGCGCGCCGGATTGGCGGCGGTCAGCTCCACGAACCGGGTGGCGGGCAGGGCGCCGCCCGCCACGAACTCCGAGAAGATCACCGGCAGCCGGGTCTCGACGCCCGGCAGGCCGTTCGGCATGGCGCGCACGTCGGCGCGGCGCGACTGCTTCTGCGCCACGTCGTAGCAGCAGTGGTCGCTGCCGATCGTGCTGATCTCGCCGGTGGCCAGGTGGCGGGCCAGCCCGTCGACGACGGGGCGCGGGCGCAGCGGCGGGCAGCACACGAACCGCTCGGGGTCGGGCCCGGCGTACAGGCCGTCGTCCAGCACCAGGTGGTGGGCGACGGACTCGGTCCAGGCGGCCAGGCCGCGCCGGCGGGCCGCGGCGACCAGCTCGACGGCCTCGGGCGTGGACTGGTGGACGAAGTAGACCGGCGCCTTCAGCGACTCGGCGATGGCCAGCACCTCGGCGACCGACGCGGTCTCGGCCAGCTCGGGACGGGTGGCCGCCATGTGCTCGGCGCCGATCCTGCCGTCGTGGGAGCAGCGCGCCTGGGTGTCCTCGATGATGTGGTTGGCCTCGCAGTGGATCACCACCATGCCGCCCAGGTCGCGCAGCGTCGACATGGTCTTCAGGATGGTGTCCTCGTCGGCCATCGTCTCGCCGCGGTAGGTGGTGAACATCTTCACCGTCGGCATGCCGTCGGCGACCAGCGAGCGCAGCTGCTCGGGCACCGTGTCGTCCCATGCGACGACGCAGGCGTGCAGGGCGCTGTCGCACAGGCCGCCGGCCGCCTTGGCGCGCTGGGCGTGGGCGGCGTCGGCGGGTGACTGGCCGGGGCGCGGGATGGCGAAGTCCACGATGGTGGTGGTGCCGCCGAAGACCGCGGCCGTCGTGCACTGGCGGTAGTCGTCGAGCGAGGTGAAGTCGCCGGAGGTGAAGCCGACGTGGCAGTGCGGGTCGACGCCGCCGGGCAGCACCAGCATGCCGGCGGCGTCGATCTCGGCCGTGCCGGGCGGGGCGGGCGTGCCGGGCTCGGCCAGCGCCGTGACCTTGCCGCCGGCGATGAACACGTCCGCCGGGGCGCTCCAGGCGGCCTCGGCGACCGTGCCGCCGCGGATCACCACCGGCTCGTGCGAGGACCCGCTCATCGGCCCGCTCCGGCCAGGTGCGCCCGCCAGCCGCCGGCCTCGCTGATGTCGGTGACGCCCGGCGCGCCCAGCGCCTCGGCGCGCATCCGCATCGACAGCGAGCCGCTGCCGTCGGCCAGCTCGATCACGCCCAGCTCCAGCTCGGGCGGTTCGCCCGGCAGCAGGTGCTCGCGCAGGATCTCGTAGGTGACCTCGTACAGCTCGCCGGGCACCGCGTGGCCGCCCGCGCCGACGGGGTGGAGGCCGGGGAACTCCTCGCGTACGGAGTAGAACCGGTAGAGGGGCGCGGTCGTCGCCGGGCCGAGGAAGCGCGCGCCGGCCAGCGCGGTGTTCAGGCTGCCGCCTGACATGGCCTGGCCGTTGACGAACATGCGCAGATTCTCCATGGGTGCTCCTTCTCAGAGGCCGGAGGGACGCTGCCGGGCGAGCGCCGGGTCGGGGACGGGCACGGCGTCGAGCAGCGAGCGGGTGTAGGGGTGCGCGGCGTCGCCGTAGATCTGCTCGCGGGTGCCGATCTCGGCGAGCCCGCCGTCGAGCATGACGGCCACCCGGTCGCACAGGTAGTAGACGACCGCGAGGTCGTGGGCGATGAACAGGATCGACAGACCCAGCCGTTCGCGCAGGTCGCGCAGCAGGTTCAGCACCTGGGCCTGGACCGAGACGTCGAGTGAGGAGACCGGCTCGTCGCAGATGAGCAGCCGCGGCTCCACGGCGAGCGCGCGGGCGATGGAGATGCGCTGGCGCTGCCCGCCGGAGAACGAGCGCGGATGGCGGTCCAGGTGCTCGGCCGACATGCCGACCGTCTCCAGCAGCTCGGCGGCCCGCGCGCGGCGGCGCCGCCGGTCCGGCTCCAGCCCGTGCACGAGCAGCGGCTCGCCGATGAGCTCGGCCACGGTCATGCGCGGATTCAGCGACGAGTACGGGTCCTGGAAGACCATCTGCATGTCGGCGCGCAGCGCCCGCAGCTCGCGCCGCCCGGCGGCCAGCACGTCGCGGCCGCCGAGCAGGATCTGCCCGCTGTCGGGGCGGGTGAGGCGGGTGATGCAGCGCGCGGTGGTGGACTTGCCGGAACCGGACTCGCCGACCAGGCCGAGCACCTCGCCCGGCGCCACGTCGAAGGAGACGCCGTCCAGGACGCGCCGCCCACCGAAGGTCTTGACCAGGTCGCGGACCTGGAGCAGCGGCTCGCTCACGATCCCTCCTCCTCGTGGCCGGGGGCGCCGATGACGGCGAGCGGCCGGGTGACGTCGCCGCCGATGCGGGGGACGGCGGCCAGCAGCGCCTTGGTGTACGGGTCGCGGGGCGCGGCGTAGATCTGCTCGACGGTGCCGGTCTCGACCGGCCGGCCGTGGCGCATCACGACCGCCCGCTGGGCGAACCCGGCGACGATGCCCAGGTCGTGGGTGATGAGCAGGATGGACATGCCGCGCTCGTCGGCCAGTTCGCGCAGCAGCTCCAGCACCCGGGCCTGGACGCGTACGTCGAGCGCCGTGGTGGGCTCGTCGGCGATGAGCAGCGCGGGCTCGGCGATGACCGCGATGGCGATCACCACGCGCTGCCGCATGCCGCCGGAGAACTGGTGCGGGTAGTCGTCGGCGCGGTGCTCGGCGTCGCGCACGCCCAGCCGTTCCAGCAGGTCGACGGCGCGGCGGCGGGCGACCTTCCTGGGCACGCCGCGGATGACGAGCGGCTGCATGACCTGGCGGCCGATCGTCATGACCGGGTTGAGCGAGGCCAGCGGGTCCTGGAAGACGAGGCCGACGCGGCCGCCGCGGATCTCGCGCATCCTGCGCGGCGGCAGCGTCAGCAGGTCGACGCCCTCCAGCTCGATGCGGCCGGACAGGCGCGCGTCGGGGTCGAGGCGGAGCACGGCGCGCGCCGTGACGGACTTGCCGGACCCGGACTCGCCGACCAGGGCGACCCGCTCGCCGGGGGCGAGGTCGAGGTCCACGCCGTGGACGACCTGCGCGGGACCGGCCGGCGACGGGTAGGAGATCCGCAGGTCGCGGACGCGCAGCAGGGGTCCGGCGCTCAGGGGTCCGGCGCTCAGGGGTCCGGTGCTCATCGTGCCTCCCGGCGGATCGTCGGGTCGTTGCGCACCCGCAGCCAGTCGCCCACCAGGTTGAAGGCCAGGGCGGTCAGCAGCAGGGCCAGGCCCGGGAAGGCCACGGCCCACCAGGCGTTGGTGAGGTTGTTGGCCTCGCCGGCGATCATCGCGCCCCACTCGGCGGAGGGCACCTGGGCGCCGACGCCGATGAAGGACAGGCCGGAGATCACCAGCATGACCGCGCCGACGTCCACGGTCGTCTGCACGTAGAGGGTGTTGAGCGCGTTGAGCAGGATGTGGCGGAAGATCAGCCGGCCCTGAGGGACGCCCAGGACGCGGGCCGCGTCGACGTACTCGGCGTCCTTGACCTCGCGCACCAGCGTGCGGGCCAGGCGGGCGTAGCCGGGCCACCAGGTCACCGACAGGGCGATGACGGCGGAGGACAGGCCGGGCCCGAGCGCGGCCGACAGGCCGAGGGCCAGGATGATCGCCGGCAGCGACAGGCCGATGTCGGTGATGCGCATCAGCACCTCGTCGACGACCTTGCCGCCGAGCGCGGCCACGGTGCCGATCAGGACGCCGATCACGGTGGAGGCGGCGATGACGACCAGCGTGGCGGGCAGGGTGACGCGGGCGCCGAAAAGGACGCGGCTCAGCACGTCCCGGCCGTTGGCGTCGGTGCCGAACCAGTGCTCGGCCGAGGGCGGAAGCAGCGCGTCGGTCAGGTTCACCGCGTACGGGTCGTGCGGCGCGAGGAGCGGCCCGACGGCCGCCATCGCGACCACGACGACGACCACCGCCAGGGCGGCGCCCTCCACGAACGGCACCCGGTGCCGGATCCGGGCCGCCACGGCGGCTGTGGCCCCGGTCGTGGCTGCGCTCATGCGGGCACCTCCGTCCTGGCCGCCTCGGCGGTGGCGGCCGGACGGCGGGCGCGGCCGCCGGTGTGGCGCAGCCGCGGGTTGAGCCAGAGCTGGACGAGGTCGACGGCGATGTTCGCCAGCACGAAGACCACTCCGATCACGAGTACGGTGCCGATCACGGCGTACAGGTCGTTCTGCAGGACCGCGGTCACCGCGTAGGCGCCGATGCCGGTCCTGCCGAAGACGGACTCGACCAGGACGGTGGAGCCGAGCATCCAGCCGAGCTGCATGCCGAGGATGGTGCTGGCCGGCACCAGCGCGTTGCGCAGCCCGTGCAGCACCACCACGCGCAGCTCCGAGGCGCCGGTGGCGCGGGCGAGCTGGACGTAGTCGGAGCTGAGCGCGGTGAGCATCGAGGAGCGCACCGTCCTCGCCACCACCGCCACGAACGACGCGGCGAGCGTGATCGCCGGCAGCACCAGGTGCGCGGCGGCGTCGGCGAAGGCCGCCAGGTCGCCGCCGAGCAGCGCGTCCACCGACGTCATGCCGGTGATCGCGGGCACCTGCCGGCCGAAGGACAGCTGCCCGGTGAGGGGCAGCGCCCTGAGCTGGGCGGCGAAGACGAGCTGGAGCATCAGGCCGAGCCAGAAGACCGGCATGGCCGCGCCCAGCAGGGTGATCAGCCGGGCGGCAGCGTCCGCCGCCCGGCCGCTGCGCCAGGCGGCGTAGGCGCCCAGGGGCACCGCCACCACGATGTTGATCACCATGGCGGCGAGGACCAGCTCCACCGAGGAGGGCAGCATGGCCGCGACATCCTCCAGCACCGGCCGCTGGGTGAACACCGACGTCCCGAGATCCCCCTGCAGCAGCCGCCCCATGTAGGCCAGGAACTGGTCCCACAGCGGCCGGTCCAGGCCCAGGCGGGCGGCGACGGCAGCGACCTGCTCGGCCGTCGCGTTGCGCCCGGCGGCCGCGCGGGCGGGGTCGCCGGGCAGCACCTGGGTCATCAGGAACGTGACGACGGCGAGGCCGAGCAGCACGACGACGCTCGTGACGAGCCGCCGGAGCAGCAGACGGGCCATGCGGAGTCCCTCCTCGTGCCGGTGGGTCAGCCGACCTGGACCTTGTAGACGTCCACGGTCTGGTGGTGGGCGGGCTGGTAGGTGTAGCCGGTCAGGCCCTTGCGCAGGACCGTCACGTACTGCGAGTTGGCCATGTTGATGGCGTAGTGGTCGGCGGCGATGAGCTGCTGGGCCTTGCCGTAGGCGGCGCACCGCTCGCTCTCGTCGGTGGCGCGCTGGCCCTGCTCGACGAGCTTGTCGACCTCGGGGTTGTCGTAGCCGCCGCTGTTCTGGCCGTTGTTGATGAAGGTGGAGTGGAACTGCACGTACAGGACCGCGTCCGGGTCCGGGTAGGCCGGGAAGCCGTAGATCATGCCGAGGTCGGGCGTGGTCTCGTTGGTCTTCATGCGGTCCACGTACTGCGGGTAGGTGATCGCTTCGAGGTTGAGGGTGACGCCGATCTCGGCCAGGTTGGACTGCAGCAGCGTGGCGGCCTGCTCCATCTCGGCGGTGGCCTTCAGGTACGTCATGGTGAGCTTGACGTCGCTCAGCCCGGCGTCGGCGAGGATCTGCTTGGCCTTGGCCACGTCGCGGGCCGGCTGCGGGGCGGAGGAGTCGAAGCAGGTCATGCCGCTCGGCAGCACGCCGACGGCTTTCTTGCCGGCGCCCTTGAGGATGGCGCTGATGTGCTGGTCGTAGTCGTAGGCGTGGCTGAGGGCCTCACGCAGCTTCGGGTTCGACAGCGGCGAGTCCTTCATCTTGGCGAACACGTACAGCTGCACGTTGGTGTCGGCCTTGTCGACGGTGAACCCGGAGCTTTCCATGCCCGCCCAGTCGGTGGGCGCGATGTCCATGGCGATGTCGATGTCGCCCGAGGTCAGCGCCGTCTTCTGGGTGGCGGCCTGCGGCAGGTAGCGGAACACCACGTCCTTGGCCTGGTTGGTGAAGCCGCCCCAGTAGCCGTCGTGGCGGGTGAAGCGGGCCTCCTGGTTGGCGGTGTAGCCGGTCAGCTTGTACGGCCCCGACCCGGCGTCGTTGGAGGCGAGCCACTTCTGGCCGTCGTCGCCGCCGGCGTTGGCGGTGACGAGCTTGGAGTTGAGCAGGTAGACGCGGGTGAGGGCGGAGGCGAACGGCGCGTACGGCTGCTTGAGCCTGATCGTGGCGTGGGTGTCGTCGGTGACCTCGGTGGAGTCGTAGGCCTTGACCAGGGAGGCGACGCCGATGCCGAGCCGGGCGATGCGGTCCAGGGTGTACTTCACGTCGGCGGCGGTCAGCTTGGCGCCGTCGTGGAAGGTCACGTCGTCGCGGAGGGTGACGTCGAGCGCGGTGCCGTCGTCGTTGAACTTCCACGCGGTGGCGACCGACGGCGCGAGCTCGCTGCCCTCGTAGCGCAGCAGCGTGTCGTAGGCGGGCACGGCCACCTCGTCCACGGTGGAGTTGTCCGCCTGGACGGGGTCGAAGGTCGCCGGCGGCTCGTTCTCGGCGATGATCAGCGTCTGCTTGCGGGCGTCCGCGCCGCCGCCGGCGGCGGAGCCGCCGCCTCCGCACGCCGCGAGGGCGAGGGAGGCGGCCACGGCTGCCGCGACCAGGCGCAAGGGACGGACCCGGCGGGACCGGCCCGCCGTCGGGGGGATGGGGTGGGACATGGATCTTCTACCCTTCATGAGTACGCCGTCGCGGCGGTCAGCCGTGCCCGGACGGTGGGCCCGGCGATGGGTCCGGCGGTGGGCCCGGGCGGTCAGGAACCCGAGGCGGCCGATCGTGACGCCCTGGCGGGCGTGGGCTCCCAGCCGCCGGAGGGGTCCACGACGACGCCGTAGATCCGCTCCGCCGCCTGCGCGCTGACGTAGCCGTCGAGCACGTCGGCGACCACGGCGGCCGGGTCGCGGTCGAGCGGGTCGCCGTAGCCGCCGCCGCCCGCGGTGCGGTTGACGAAGCGGTCCCCCGCCCGCATCGTCGCCCGGTACATGCCGACCCGCTTGGCCCGGTCGGTGCCCGGCCAGAGCACCATCTCGCTCGGCTCGGGCTCCTGGCCGCCGTCCAGCGCCCAGGGGCGGGTCTTGCTCTTCTTCTTCATCGACAGCACCTCGCCGTCGGCGAGGTAGCGGACCTGCCGCAGCACGCCGACGCCGCCGCGGTGCCGGCCGGCCCCGCCGGAGTCGGGGATGAGTTCGAGCCGCTCGTGGAAGACGGTCGACTTGTGCTCCAGGACCTCGATCGGGGTGTTGCGCACGACGCTCTGCGACGGGTGCTGCTGGGCGTTGGCGCCGTCGTGGTCCTTGTGCGCGCCCCAGCCGATGCCCTCGTTGTTGCTGATGACGAAGTCCGACCCGGTACGCGGGTCGTGGCCGAGCGCCATGAAGCCCGGCTCGTCGCCGCCCGAGGACGCCGGGATGTCGTCGAGCACCTGCGCCAGCGCCTTGTGCAGCAGCTCGAAGGCGACGATGCCGCTCCACTGCGTGAACGTCGCCACCGGGTACTGGGCGTTGAAGAAGTTGCCCGGGTCGGCCTTGACGGTCAGCGCCCGGTAGTGGCCGGCGTTGGACGGCTCGCGCGCCGTCGTCAGCTCCTTGAACGTGGCCTTGGCCAGGCTCTCGGTCGCGCCGATCGGCAGGTTGACCGGGCCGAGCACGGCCCCGTCGGAGCCGTTGAAGTCGACCTCCATGCGGTCGCCGTCGATGGTGACCTTGACCTCCATGCGGATGAGGTCGTCGGTGATGCCGTCGTCGTCGCAGTAGTCCGCGGCCGTCCACGTGCCGTCGGGCAGGGCGGCCACGGCCTTGCGGGCGACCCGCTCGCCGTGCTCGATGATCTGCCTGATGGCCTGGTCCACGGTGTCGCCGCCGAACTTCTCCCACACCTGGGCCAGCCGGTTCTCGCCGGTGCGCAGCGCCGCGAGCTGGGCGTGGAAGTCGCCGATGGTCAGGTCGGGCAGGCGCGAGTTGAAGCGGATCAGCTCGATGATGTCCCGTACGACCTCGCCCCGGCTGACGATCTTCGTGCCCGGGAAGATGAGGCCTTCCTGGTGCATGTCGGTCGAGTCCAGGACGTAGCCGGGGGCCTTGGCGCCCAGGTCCATCCAGTGCGCGCGGACCGCCAGGTAGGCCGCAGGGCCGTCGTGGCCGTCGCGGAACACCGGCGCGAACAGCATCGCGTCGTAGGAGTGGGCGCCGCTCCAGTACGGGTAGTTCAGCAGGTAGACGTCGCCGGGCGCGAGGTTGTCGCGGCCGACGTACTCCACGCCCTTGACGATGGCGTAGTCGTTGGCGCCCAGGAAGGACGTGATGCCGGCCGCCTCGGCGGTCAGGTCGAGGTCGGCGTTGTAGATGGAGATGCCGAAGTCGAGCACCTCGTAGATGACCGGGTTGAACGCCGCCCGCACCAGGGTGCGGCGCATCTGCTCGCCCACCGAGACCAGGTAGTTCCTGATCACCTCGACGGTGGCGCCGTCCAGCCGCTCGCCCGTGCTCATGCCTGGCCTCCCGTGATCACCAGTTGCCCGTATCGGTCGACGGTGAGCTGCTGGTCTCCGAAGATGACCGTGGTGGAGGTGCCTTCCTCCACGATGGCCGGCCCGCTCACCTCGTGGCCGGCGCCCAGGGTGGCCCGCGCGTACACCGGGAAGGCGACCGTCTCGCCCGAGGCGACGTCGAACGCCGGTCGCTCGCCGATCGGTTCCGGGACGGCGCTGCCCGCCGGCGGCAGCTCGCGCAGGCCCGGCTTGGACAGCCGGCCGACCGCGCGCACCCGCAGCGTCAGGATCTGGCCCGGCTCCGGCATCGCGTGGCCGTAGCGGGCCTCGTGCTGCGCGCTGAAACGGGCCAGCACGGCGGCCGCGGTGTCGCCGGGCACCAGGTCGATGCCGAGGCTGTGCTCCTGGCCGTGGTAGCGCACGTCCAGGCGGCGGATCAGGGTGCGGTCCTCGGGCTTGACGCCCTGCGCGGACAGCACCTCCTCGCCCTGGCCCTCCAGCTCGGCGAACGCCTCCTCCAGCCCGGCCAGCGTCTCGTCGGTCAGCGGGCGCAGGACGGTGGTGGCGAACTCGTACTCCAGGTCCGACATCAGCATGCCGAAGGCCGAGAACGCGGCCGGCACCTGCGGCACGATCGTGGTCGCGATGCCCATCTCGCGGGCCAGCATCGGCGCGAGCAGCGGCCCGGCCCCGCCGAAGGCCAGCAGCGCGAACTCGCGCGGGTCCAGCGCCCGCTCCACGGTGATCTCGCGCAGCGCGCCCACCGTGCGGGCCAGCAGCACCTGGAAGACGCTGGCCGCGGCCCTGGTGACGTCCACGCCGAGCGGTTCGGCGAGCTTGGCCGCTACGGCGTCGCGGGCGGCGTCGGCGTCGATCGTCATGTCGCCGTCCAGGAACCCCGACGGGTCGAGGTAGCCGAGGACGAGCGCCACGTCGGTCACGGTCGGCTCGGTGCCGCCCGCCCGGTAGGCGACCGGTCCCGGCACCGCGCCGGCGCTGTGCGGGCCGACCTTCAGCAGGCCCTCGTCGATCCAGGCGATCGAGCCGCCGCCGGCGCCGACGGTGCGGATGTCGAAGATCGGGATGAGCAGCGGGAAGCCGTCGATGCCGGCCTCGTGCACCTCGCCGGGCTCGCCGTCCTCGATCACGCAGCAGTCGAGGCTGGTGCCGCCCACGTCGAACGTGATGACCTTGGCCAGGCTCTGCTCGCGGGCCAGGAAGGAGGCGCCGACGACGCCGCCCGCAGGGCCGGACAGCACCGTCATCAGGGGCGCCTGGCGGGCCAGCTCGGAGGTCATCGCGCCGCCGCCCGAGCGCATGATGTGCAGCGGGTGGGTCAGCCCGGCGTCGTTCAGCCGCGACTCCAGGGTGGCGATGTAGTCGTTGAGCACCGGCCGGATGTAGGCGTCGAGGGTGACGGTGCTGGTGCGCTCGTACTCGCGGTACTCGCGGGTGATGTCGGTCGAGGTCGAGACCGACACCTCGGGGTAGGTTTCGCGCAGGATGCGGGCGGCCAGCCGCTCGTGCTCGGGGTTGGCGTAGGAGTGCAGGAAGCAGACGGCCAGCGAGCGCAGGCCGTGCTCCTCCACCAGCAGCCGCCCGGCCTCGCGGACCGCGTCCTCGTCCAGCGGCTCGATCACGGTGCCCTGGGCGTCGATGCGGCCCGGCACGCCGGTGCGGTGGCGGCGGGGGACGAGGGGCGGCGGCGGGGCGTAGGAGAAGTCGTACATGTGCTGGGCGGGCACGTTGGCGCGGGCGATCTCCAGCAGGTCGCGGAAGCCCTCGTTGGTGATGATCCCGACGTCGGCGCCGCGCCGCTGCAGGATCGCGTTGAGGCCGAGCGTGGTGCCGTGGACGAACGCCTCCACGTCGTCCAGCCGGCCGGCGAGCCCGCCGACGGCGTCGAGCACGCCGCGCGCGGGGGCGTCGGGGGTGGTGGAGGCCTTGTGCAGCCGCAGCTCGCCGGTGGTGTCGTCGTAGGAGATCGCGTCGACGAACGTGCCGCCGATGTCGACGGCGAAGCGGGTGCGGCCGGGGTCCTGGCTCACTGGGCGCCCTCCGTGGGGTGGATGTCGGGAACGGCGGGAACGGCGGGCAGGTCGTCGCGGACGATCCGCCCGGCCTGCATGACGAAGGAGATCCGGCGCAGCGCGGACAGGTCGCTCAGCGGGTCGCGCTCGGTGACGATCAGGTCGGCGAGGTGGCCCTCCTCGACGGCGCCGGCCTGCCCCCGCAGGCCGACGAGCCGGGCCGCTTCGAGGGTGCCGGAGCGCAGCGCCTGCTCGGTGCTGAGCCCGGCCTCGGCCAGGAACTCCATCTCCCGGACCGCGACGACGGTGTCCTCGATGGGCTCGCCGGGCGGGTAGTCGGTGCCGGCCAGGAACGTGATGCCGGGCTTGTCCGGGTCGTCGGGGTCGGCGACGCCGGCCGCGATGGCGGTGCGGATGCTGGCCAGGTGGCCGGGGCCGACCTCCAGGGCCCGCTCGATCTGCCAGGGGGTGAAGGAGTGCTCGGCCATCCACTCGGGGCAGCGGGTCACGCACAGCGTCGGCGTCAGGTACACCCGCTGGGCGGCCATCTGGCGGGCGGTGTCGGCGTCGAGCTCGTAGGCGTGCTCGTAGCCGCGCACGCCCGCGCTGAGCGCCTCGCGGATGGCCGAGCCGGCGCCGGCGTGGGCGGTGACGTACGTGTTGTGCTCCTCGGCGGCGCGGACCACGGCGCGCATCTCGTCGATCGTCATCTGCGCGCCGGTGAACGACTCGCCCTGGTGGGCGATGCCGCCGGTGATGAAGATCTTGATGAGGTCGGCGCCGGCGGCCAGCTCGGCGCGGGCGGCCCGCAGGAAGGAGTCGTAGCCGTCGGCGTAGACGCAGGCGCTGCCGTGGCCGTGGCCGCCGGTCGTGGAGATGGCGCGGCCGGCGCCCACGATCCGCGGCGCCTCCACCCATCCCTGGCCGGCGGCGGTGCGGACGAGGAGGTCGGCGCGGTTCTGCTCGTGCACGGAGCGGATGGTGGTGACGCCCGCGTACAGCGCGTCACGGGCCCGGGACAGGGCGCGCAGCGCCGTGATGCCGGAGTCCTCCGCCTCGTCGGTGGCCGAGAACGGGTAGACCACCGACAGGTGCGTGTGCACCGAGATCAGCCCGGGCAGCAGGTAGCGTCCGTCCAGCCGCACGGTGCGCGCCCCGGGAGGCGGCGCGTCGGCGGTGAGGCGGTCGATCCGCCCGCCCCGCACGACGACGTTGGTGTCCCGCCGGACCTTGCCCGACCGCACGTCCACGACATGCCCGCCGGACAGCCACACCGGCTCGTTCGCGGGCGCTCGCCCGTCTGTCGCTGTCACCTGTCTCCTCATCTCTTCTTCTCGGGGAGGTCTTGCATGAGCCGCTCCGGTCCCAGGTCGGAGATGTCCACGGGCGGCTCGGCGCCGGCCACGAGGCGGCGCAGGGTCTCCGCCCACAGGGGGGCGAAGGTGAACGCGTACGTGCCGCCCGCGACGAGGAACCCCGGGCTGCCCGGCACCTCGCCGATCACCGGCATCTCGTCGGGGGTGGCGGCGAGCGGCCCCGCCCACGCCCGCAGCAGGCGCAGCCCCCGCACGAACGGCAGGATCCGCACGGCCAGCGCCATGTTGCCCACCATGCTGTCCACGCCGGCGTCGCTGCGGCCGTCGAGGTTGAGCCGGCGGGCCGGCCAGCCGCCGCCGACCAGCAGGTTGCCCGCGCTGACCTGTTTGACCGACAGGCCCTCACCGATGTGCTGGACCAGGTGCGGCAGCCCGGCGGGGGAGCGGACGGTGGCGTGCATCTGGATCGCCACCGGGGCCAGGTCGAGCGTGATCCCCGCGAGCGCGGCGATCCGGTGCAGCCACGGCCCGGCCACGTCGATCACGACCGGCGCCGCGACCTGCCGCGGGCCGGCCGTCACCCGCCAGCCGCCGCCGTCGCGGGCGACGCCGGTGACCGGCGCGAACGGCACCACCTCGGCGCCGTGCCGCACCGCGTCGTCCAGGTAGGCCGGGGTGACCTTCAGCGGGTTGGCGTAGCCGTCGAGCGGGCACCAGGTGGCGGCGGCGACGCTCGGCCCGAGCTGGGGCAGCGCCGCGCGGGCCGCGTCGCCGTCGAGGATCTCGGTGGTGATGCCCGCCGCGTTCTCCCAGGCCTGCTTGTCGTGCAGCTCGCGGACCTGGGCGGGGGTCTCGGCGACGGTGAAGCCGCCGCTGCGGCGCAGCTCGACCGAGGCGTCCAGGTCGTCCTCCACGTCCTGCCACAGGTCGCTCGCGGCGCGTTGCAGGGGCGTGAAGCGGGCGCTGTCGAGGGGGACGGCCTGGCCGGGGCGGCGGGTGTGGACCGCCTGCACGTGCAGGTTGCCCGCGGTGGTGCCCGAGCCCTCGCGGCCGGGGGCGCCGCGTTCCAGCACCACGACCCGGTGGCCGTCGCGGGCGAGCCGGCTGGCGGCCGCCGCGCCGAGCACGCCGGCGCCGATGATCACCACGTCGGCGGTCGTCATGCGGCCTCCCCTTCGCCGGCCGGCTCAGGCCGGGCCATCTCTGTGCGGGCCGACTCAGATCGGGCCGGCCCAGGCCGGGCCAGCTCGGATCGGGCCTGGTCAGATCGGGCCTGGTCAGATCCGGCCGGCTCGGATGCGGCCATCTCCAGGAGGGTCGTCACCGGGACGGGGCGGACCGGGAGGCGGGACGGGAAGACGTCCGGGGACGTCCTGGCCACGGCCGAGACGGCGAAGCCGCACTCGCGGCCCTGGCAGGGGCCCATGCCCGCGCGGGTCCACGCCTTGGTGGCGTTCACGTCGCCGGCCGTGGTCCCGGCGACTCTGCGGACCTCGCCCGCGGGGACGGCCTCGCAGCGGCACAGCGTGGCGGTGTCCGGCAGCGCGCCCGGCAGCAGCCTCGCCAGCTCGGCAGGAGCCGGGTAGAGCGCGTCGGTCAGCTTCTTGAAACGTTCCAGGCGGCGGCCGGTCCTGGCCAGGCCGTGGAGTTCGGCGGCGGGGACGTCGTGTCCCTCGCGGGCGAGGATGTCGAGGGCGGCCGCGAGGCCCCGGGCCGCTGCGGTGGGCGCGCCGCCGATGCCCGCCGCCTCGCCGATGACGTACACGTCGTCGCGGGTGGCGCGGCCGGAGGCGGTGAGGACCGGAGTCGCGTCGCCGGTCGCCGGGTCCGTACGCACGGCGCAGCCCAGCATCCTGGCCAGGTCGGACTGCGGGCGGAAGCCGTAGCCGACGCAGAGCGCGTCCACGGCGACCGTGCGCACCGCCCGCGTGGGAGCGGCCGTGGCGGCCAGCGTCACGGACGTGACCCGGTCGCCGCCGTCGGCGCGCACGACCACGGTGTCCTGCCAGAGCGGCACGCGGGCGCGGGCCAGGCGGGCGGCGTACCCGGCCAGCTCGCGCAGCCGCGCGGGGTGGCGTACGGCGCCGAGCGCCCGCAGGCCGGGCCGGTAGGGGTGGCCGGCCTCGGCGATCCCGGCGACGGTCACGCCGAGGGCCAGCAGCGAGCAGGCGACGGGAAGAAGGAACGGTCCAGAGCCGGCCAGCAGCACGCGCTCGCCGATCGGCGTGTGGTCGGCGGCGGCCAGGTGCTGGGCGAAACCGGGCGTGGTCACGCCGGGCAGCTGCCAGCCGGGGAAGGGGAAGGGGCGCTCGTAGGCGCCGGTGGCGACGATCACGTACCGGCCGCGCAGGCGCACCGGGTGCTCGGCGGGGTCGGAGACCAGCAGCGTGCGGCCGTCGTCGTCGACGCCCCAGACCAGGTGGCCGGTGCGGCACTCGACGCCCGCCGCGCGTACGGCCTCGACCAGGCGGCGGCCCTCGGGACGGTGCTCGCCCCAGACACGGGCGACCTCGGGGGCCGGCCGGCGGAAGTACTGGCCGCCCAGCTCGGGCTGCTCGTCCAGGACGGTCACGCTCAGCCCGGCGGCCGCCAGCCGGCGGGCCGCGGCGAGCCCGGCGGGGCCGCCGCCGACGATCACGACGTCCCGCTCCTCGTGGCGGCTCATGCCAGCTCCTCCGCGCCGGCCGTCTCGACGCGCATGCCGGGACGCACCGGGGTCAGGCAGGCCCGCACGCCGGGACGCCCGTCCACGGTCACCTCGCACTCCAGGCAGATCCCCATGCCGCAGAACGGGCCGCGCGGCTCGTCGCTGACCGGGTTGCGGCGAAAGGCCCAGATGCGGTCGCCGACGAGCGCGGCGGCCAGGCTGACGCCCTTGACGGCGTTCACGGGCCGGCCGTTGACCTCGATCGTGACGGTGCTCGGGGTGGCCGGCGCCTTCGCGCTCATCCCCGGGCTCCGAGCGCGGCCTTCAGGCCCGACTCGGTGAGCACGGCGTCGATCGCCCGCAGCCGCGTCTCGTCCTCGATCGGCAGCAGCGGCGGCCGTACGTGGCCGCCCGGCTGGCCGAGCAGCCGCATGGCGGCCTTGAGCTGGGCGATGGGCGAGCCGAACACGCCGCTGTAGTCGGGGTTGATCAGCCGCGAGGACAGCGCCGTGTAGCGGTCGGCCCAGGCGCGGGCGGCGGCGGCGTCGCGGGCGGCGACCGCCTCGTAGTAGGGGACGGAGAACGGGGCGCCCATGCCGCCGCCGTCGATGTTGCCGTCGCCGCCGAGTTCCATGAGCACGGCCAGGCCGCGCCGGTGCAGGAAGCTGCCGAACACCCGGACCCGGTCGCTGACCGCCTCGACCGTGCCGAGCATGCGCAGCCAGTCGCCGGTGCTGTCCTTGATGGCGACGACGTTGTCCAGGTCCGCCAGCCGCGCGGCCAGCCCCGGATGGGCGGAGATGTCCACGGCGACGCCGCGCGGCCAGTTGTAGACCATGAACGGCAGGGCGGTGGCCGAGCTGAGGCGGTCGTAGAAGTGCACGATCTCGTCCGGCCCCGGGTGGACGTACGGCGGGGGCGTGGCGAGCAGCCCGTCGGCGCCGGCCTCGGCGGCGTGGCGGGCCAGGGCGATCGCCTCGTCCGGGGTGTAGGCGGTGACGCCGGCGATCACGGGGAAGCGGCCGGCGACCTCGTCCACCGCGATCTCGACGACCCGGCGGCGCTCGCCGGTGCTCTGGCTGAACCACTCGCCGGTGCTGCCGTTGACCAGGACCCCGTGCACTCCCTGCGCGGCGTACAGACGCAGGAGCGCGCGCCAGGACTCCTCGTCGAGGAGCCCGTCGGCGGTGAAGGGTGTGGGGGCGGCCGGCCAGTAGCCGTGCCAGGTGACGTCGTCGCGGTCCATGCGGTTCTCGACCTCGCGGGGTTGGTTTGGGATCGATTGCACAAGGTTGTAGCAACGCGCTGATTCCGGTCAAGGGGCAATTTGGGTTTTTACTCGGCGAAATATCGTCGTTACATCGACGCATTGACGATCTTCTGGCAGGATCCACGTGCATAATGGGATCGATCCCAAAGATCCACACCAGACAGGGGAGACGATGCGCATCGGACTGAAGGAGGTCGCCGCGGAGGCCGGGGTGTCCCGCAGCACCGCCTCGCGCGCCCTCAGCGGATCCCCGCTGATCTCCGCGGAGACCCGCGCGGCCGTCGAGCAGGCCGCGGCCCGGCTCAACTACCAGCCCAACCGGCTGGCCGGCGCCCTGCGCTCGCGGCAGTCCCACCTGGTGGGCCTGGTGCTCAACAACCTCATCAACGCCTCCTTCCACACGATCGCCGAGGTGGTCCAGCGCCGCGCCGCCGACGAGGGCTACCAGGTCATGCTCGGCATCACCGACGCCGATCCCGCGCGGGAGAAGGAGTTCCTGCGCACCCTCGCCTCACACGGCGTGGACGGCCTCATCGTGATCGGCACCGGCAAGAACGGCGCCACCACCAACGCCCTGCTCGCCGAGGGCACCGGCGTGGTCAACGTGATACGCCGCCCGGCCGACAGCGCCGCGCCGTCCGTGCTGGCCGCCGACCGCGAGGGCGCCCACGCGGCCACCTCCCACCTGCTCGACCTCGGCCACGAACGCATCGGCTTCATCGGCGGCGAGCTCACCGCCGACTCGGGCCGCGAGCGTTTCGCCGGCTACGAGCAGGCCCTGCGCGAACGCGGTCTCGCCGTGGACGAGTCCCTGGTCGAACGCGGCCCCTTCGCCCCCGGCTTCGGCACCGAGGCCGTCACCCGGCTGCTGCGGCGCACCCCCCGGATGACCGCGCTGTTCGCGGCCAACCACGAGGCGGTGTTCGGCATCCTGCCCACGCTGGCCAGCACCGGCGTCTCCGTGCCCGGCGACCTGTCGCTGGTCTGCTACGAGGACATCTCCTGGCTGCGCTACTGGTCGCCCGCCATCACCGTGGTCGACAACGGCGCCGCCGAGCTGGGCGAGCTGGCCATGAACCTCTTACTGCACCAGATGAAGCACGCCGACGGCGCGCGCGACGGCGTCCAGGAGGCCCGCAACGGGCGGGCGTACCGGGTGGGCGCGCAGCTCATCGTCCGCGACTCCACCGCGCCCCCGGCCCGTTCCGGGGGCTGAACGCCAGGGCGGCCGCCAGGCAGGCGACCGGGACCACGGGCAGGACGTAGCGGTGGTCGAAGTCCAGGACGGCGACCGGGCCGATCAGCAGGCCCGCCGCGACCGTCCACGGCAGCAGCGCCACGCCGGGCCGCCGCACCGCGGCCACCCCGCCGAGCAGCAGGATCGCGCCCAGCAGCGGGCCCCGCAGGTAGGCGGCGTACTGGTAGGCGACGAGGAGGTCCGCGTACGGCGACACCGACTCCGCGCCGCGCAGGTCCGGGTCGTACTCCCGCTGGACCTTGCCCGCCAGCGGCTGGTCCGGCAGCGGCCACCGGCCTTGGGTGAAGCCGAAGGCGGGCGTCGTACGGGCGGGATGAGCGATCGGGGTCCAGGAGAAGGCGATGGCGGTGTCCCGCGCGACCTCGCCCAGGTAGTCGAGCGGCTGGGCGGCGATCGCGCGCAGCGCGAACGAACGGGCCAGGTCGTTGTAGCCGAAACGGTCGCCGGGCAGCAGGTTGAGCGAGGACCCCGGGGCCCACACGTACTCGGAGGCGGCGTCCACCTTCGTGCCGTTGGGGCACAGCCGGGCCTCGGCGGGCGGCGGCTGGACGCGGGCGCAGTCGGCGAAGGTCATCGTACGCGCCCACAGCGCCACGCCGTCCGCGCCGCTGAGCGCGAACCGGCCGTGGTGCTGGGCGTACCAGGCGGCGTACGCGGCCAGGGGCAGCGTCCCGGCCAGGGCCAGCGCGGCCAGGCGGCGCCACCCCCCACGCTGTACGGCCAGCACCAGCACCACGAGCAGGAGCAGCGGGAGCGCGATCGTGCGCGTGAGCGCGGCCAGCGCGAACAGCAGCCCCGCCCCGGTCGCCGCCCGCACGGACAGGTGCGGCGACCACATCAGCACGGCCAGCCCCGCCACGACGAGGAAGATGAACAGGGTGTCGGACAGGACGGCGTGCTCCAGCCGCAGGAACGAGGCGTCGAACAGCGGCGGCACGGTCGCCGCCGCCGCCGCCCAGCCGGGCGCCGACCTGCGCCGCAGCACGGCGTACACCAGCACGGCGATGACCAGGCCGAGCGCGTGCTGCACGGCCGCGACCAGCTCGACGCTGTGGAACGGCAGCAGCGCCCGCAGCAGCAGCGGGTAGCCGATCGGGTGAAAGGCCGCCGACGGGGCGAGGTGCGCGGCGGTGTCGAGGTAGGTGTAGGAGTCGTACCAGTAGAGGGTGGCCGGGCGGTAGCCGAGCATCGTGACCACGCGCAGCGCGGCCGCCAGGGCCAGCAGCACGGCGAAGGCGCGGTGACCGGCGAGGAGGCCGCGCCGCGAGGGCAGCACGGCAGGAGGAGCGTCGACGAGCACGAGAGATCCGATCGGCGGGGAACGCGGGGAGGTCCGCGCACGCGGCAGCGGCACGCGTGGCGGTGAAAGGAGCCGGCGCGGCGTTTCCGGCCGCCGCGCCGGTAGGAGGAGCCCCGTCCGCGAGGCTTGCGGGGGTCGCTCAGCAGCGGGGCTTCGGCGCGTGCTGGTCCACGGCGCGCGGCTCGGGGGCGACCAGCAGGAGCGCCTCGCCGTCGGCGCTCATGACGCCGTCGTGCACGTACCAGTCGGCGGGGGCCGAGGGCTGCGCCCGCTGCCAGTTGGCGACGTACGTCGGGGTCACGCCGCGCTCGCGCAGCAGCGCCCCGACCTCGGCCACGGACTTGTTGACGTAGGGCACGCAGTGCAGGGGCTCGCCGGGCCTGGCGACGCCGGGCGGCATGCGGTACTTCTCGCCGGGCCTGGCCGGCCTGCCGAGCGTGATCTGGGCCTTCTTGTCGAAGTCGGCCGGCACCTTGACGCCGATCGGGCAGCCGTGGGGTCGTGCGCAGGACCCGGGGGCGTCGATGGTGGTGATCGGGCCCTCGGCGGAGACCGCCTGGCCGGCCCGCAGCCGGTCCAGGTCGTGCAGCACGAAGATCTGCCCGACCTGGCTCGCGGAGGTCGCCACCACTTCGAGCGTGATGTCCAGGCCCCGGGCCTTCAGCTCACGCTGGTACACCTCGGGCTCGGCCATCAGGTCCTTGACCGTGATCACGTAGGCGCCGTCCACGAGCCGGATGTCGAGCGCCGCGGAGGCGGGCGCCTGGGCGACGCCGAAGGACAGCAGGGTCGCCAGCGCGGCCAGCGCCGGCACGGTCAGCCACGCCCGGCGGCGGCGGGGCGCACGGCCCTGGGCGGGGGCCGTGCTCGCGGTGGCGCCGGGCGCGGCGACCGAGTGCGCGGTGACCGGGCTCGCCGTGATCTCCTCCAGCAGCTCCCTGGCGATCGGCGTCATGCCGGGGCCGGCGTCGGGGGCGAGGCTCGCCACCAGGCGGTCGAGGCCGTGCATCAGATCGCTCCCTTCGCCAGCTCCAGGGCACGCAGCCCGATGGCGGCGACGTCGATGCCCGCCGCGCGCAACTCCCTCGCCAGGCGTTTACGGGCCCGGTGCAGCCGCAGCCGGGCGGCGCCGCGCGAGCACCCCAGCACCATGGCGACCTCGTCCGAGCCCAGCCCCTCCCAGCCGACCAGCGAGAGGATCTCGCGATCGTCGGGGCTCAGCCGCGCGAACGCCTCCCGCACGCCGGGGAGCACGCTGCCCGACCGGCCCGGCTCCGCCCATGCGGCCAGCTCCCTGCCGAGCCGTTCCACCAGCTCACCGCGGCGCGACTCGGCTCGGCGGCCGTTGGCCAGCACCCGGCGGGCCACGCCGAACAGCCACAGCCGCGCGTCCCGCCCCTCGGGGACGTCGTCGAGGCGGCGCCAGGCCGTGGTGAACGTCTCGGCGAGCGCGTCGGCGGCGTCCTCCGGCGAGCCGGTACGCCGCGCGACATAGGCGAGGATGTCGGCATAGTTGGCAACGTAGATCACCTCGAAACGCCGCTTGCGGTCAGGGGGAGTCACGCTGCCTTCTCTCGTCCGGGGTCCCGACACCCTGTACCTGTCCGGACCGTCCGGATCGTTTCACCCCGATTTCTGTCGGCATCGGATGCGAGACTCCGCGCCATGGATTCCCTACTTCCGGGCAGGCGAGAAGAGGCGAGGATCGTTCGCGGGGAGCTCCGTGACCAGCGGTTCCCGCTGCCCGCCGGGGTGACCGATGTGACCTTCGACGGGGCGCGGCTGGTGAACGTGGACTTCACGGGGACGCGATTCCGGTTCTTCATCGCCTTCGGCAGCGCGTTCGACGGCTGCGACTTCTCGGGCACCGCCTTCGAGCAGTTGGTGATGGGCGGCACCTACGCCGCTGCTCATGGAAAGGAGCGGGACGGCGCGACGTGGCCGCAGACCGTCTTCCGTGACTGTGCGTTCCGCCGCACCCGGTTCCCGGATCTCACCGCGTTCGGCAACGTCCGGTTCGAGAGATGCACCTTCGACCGGTCCCGGCTGCGGCTGCAGACGAACACGGGGAGGCCGAATTCGTCGACTGCGCCTTCATCGGCCGCGTACGCGAGATGAACTTCTGGGGCCGCCCGCACGACCACGACCGGGCCGCGCTCGGCAGAGACCGCAACGCCTTCACCGGCAACGACTTCACCGCCGCCGAACTCGACGGCGTCTCCTTCCGCCACATCGACCTGCGGGCCCAGCGTTTCCCCGGCCTCCTCGGGTACGCGCTCCTCGACCGGATCGCCGAGCGGGTGAGTGCGGTGCTGCCGCTGGTGGACGGCTGGCCGGACGACGAGCACCGCCAGGAGGCCCGTTCCGCGCTGGAGTTCCTCGCGGACTCGGCGTACGCGTGGAACGACGATCAGGCTCTGGTGAGCCCGGCGCGCATGGGCCGCAAGCTGCCGCCCGCCCTCCGGGAGGAGCTGTTCGCCGCGTTCAGACACACATCCAGCGATACATTTCGTGGCTGAGCCGCACCGCCTCGCGGGCCAGATCCCGCAGGGCGGTGACGCGTTCGATCTCGTGGTCGTCGAGCAGCTCGTCCTCGGCGTACTCACGCAGCCGCGCGTCCTCCACGGCGGCGAGCGCGGCGACCGTCTCCGGCGTCACCCGGTCCACGCCCGCCCCCTCCTCGTCGTCGGCCACGACCGCGCTGTCGCCGAACTCGCTGACATCGTGCCCGCTCAGCTCGGCCACCAGGTCGCCGAGCTCGGCGATCCAGCCCTTGCAGTCGACGAACGGCAGCTGCACCTGGCCCGGCCCGCCGGCCATGGCCAGCTCGGCCGATTCGTCGGAGTCCGCCACGAAATAGTCCACCAAGACGCCCATGGCCGGACACCTTATCGGGGGGACAACCTCGACCCCCTTCACGCTCCGGCCGCTGCCTACGATGGGAGAGGTGGACAACCGAGACGAGATCCGCGACTTCCTCGCCACCCGCCGCGCCAAGATCACCCCGCAGCAGGCCGGGCTGGCGCCCGGGACCCGCCGCCGGGTGCCCGGCCTGCGGCGTGAGGAAGTCGCGGTCCTGGCCGGGGTCAGCACCGACTGGTACACCCGGCTGGAGAAGGGCCACATCAGCGGCGTGTCGGAAGAGGTGCTGAACGCCGTCGCGCGGGCGCTCCAGCTCGACGCCGCCGAGCGCGCCCACCTGTTCGACCTGGCTCGCGCCGCGAGCGCCCGGCCCCGGTCCCGGTCCCGCCGGCCCGTGCAGAAGGTCCGTACGGGACTGCAACGCATGCTGGACGCCATGAGCGACGCGCCGGCCATCATCCGCAACGGCCGCATGGACATCGTGGCCGCCAACCTGCTCGGCCGCGCCATGTACTGGCCAGTCTTCCAGAGCCGGCGGACCGGCCCGCCCAACATCGCGCGCTTCCAGTTCCTCGACCCCGCCGGCCGGGACTTCTTCCCGCAGTGGGACACCGCCGCCGACACCATCGTCGCCCTCCTGCGCACCGAGGCCGGCCGCGACCCCTACAACAAGGACCTCACCGACCTGGTCGGCGAGCTGTGCACGCGCAGCGACGACTTCCGCGGCCGATGGGCCCAGCACGACGTCCGCCTGCACCACACCGGCACCAAGACCTTCCACCACCCGGCGGTCGGCGAGCTGATCCTGGACTACGAGTCCATGGACCTGCACGCCGACCCCGGTCTCAACCTGACCGTCTACACGGCCGCCCCCGGCACTCCCGCGCACGACGCGTTGCGCCTGCTCGCCAGCTGGGCCGCCACCCAGGAGAACGCCGTACGCTCCCCGCGGGACGATCGATCGCCCCGCTGATCAGCCGGCACGCGTGCCCGCGCCCCGGCCACGCCGGGTGCCGCCCGCCGGGGTAATTGGAGCGGCGGGTCAGACGCCGAACGCCGCCGCGTACCTGATGACGCCGCTCGGGACCGGCCGCGCCGGATCGAGGGCGAGCGCCATCATGTATTTGTCCTCGACCTCGAAGGGCGGGCGGATGCCGTACCCGGAGGCCGGGGTGAAGCCGAAACGCGGGTAGTACTCGGCGTGGCCGAGCACCACCACCAGGTTCTCGCCCTGCTCGGCGGCGGCGCGCAGGGCGGCGCGGATGGCGGCCGAACCCGCGCCCCGCCGCTGGTGTTCGGGCCTGACGGCGCACGGGCCCAGGGCGAGGGCGGGCGTGTCGCCGACGTGGCAGCGGGTGAGCAGCGCGTACCCGGCGAGGTCGCCGCCGGGGGTCTCGGCCAGCCAGGACAGGCCGGGCAGCCACGCCTGGGGGTCGGCCCGCAGCGCCTCGACGAGGTCGGCCTCGTGCGGGCTGGGGAAGGCGGCGAGGTTGACGGCGCGGATGGCGGCGACGTCGCCGGCGCTCTCGGGACGGGTGGTGAAGGAAGAGGTCATGGTCGGGTTCGTCTCCTCGTTCTTCTGCGCATGCAGGGCATGGCTGGTCATTGCTGCTGGTCCCGGAACCTGTAGGTGGCGCGCAGGTGACTGGTGATGGCCTTCTTCTGGCTGACGCGCTCGTCGCGCAGCCGGGCATCGGTACGTGAGGCGGCCCAGGCGGCCTCCCGTTGCAGCTTCCGGTAGCTGTGCAGACGGCGTTCGGGCAGTTCGCCCGCCACGATGGCGGCCTGGACCGCGCATCCCGGCTCGCTGTCGTGGCCGCAGTCGCCGAAGCGGCACTGCTCGGCGAGGTCCTCGATCTCGGCGAAGACCTGCTCCAGGCCGTCGGCGGCGTCGTGCAGGCTGATCCCGCGCAGACCGGGCGTGTCGATGAGGACTCCGCCGCCGGGCAGGGGGAGCAGCTCGCGGCGGACGGTGGTGTGGCGGCCCTTGCCGTCCTGCTCGCGTACCGTGCCGGTGGCCAGCAGCTCCTCGCCGAGCAGCGTGTTGCCGAGGCTGGACTTGCCCGCGCCCGAGGGGCCGAGCAGCACGGTGGTGCCGCGCAGCAGCGCGGCCAGCGCGTCGATGTTGTGACCGGTCGCGACGCTGGTGACGAGGACGTCGGCGCCGGGCGCCAGCGCCTCGGCCTCGCCGCGGACGGCCTCGGCGTCGTCGGCCAGGTCCGCCTTGGTCAGGGCGACCACCGGCTGCGCCCCGCTCTCCCAGGCCAAGGCGAGCAGCCGCTCCAGTTTGGCCGCGTCCAGGGGCGTGGCCAGGGACAGGGCGATGACGACCGTGTCGACGTTGGCGGCGAGGACCTGTCCGTGGGAGGACCTGGAGGCCGACGAGCGTACGATCGCGCTGCTCCGCGGCAGCAGCGCCACCAGGTGCGGCTCGGCGCCGGGGCGCAGCGCGGCCCAGTCGCCGGTGCAGGGGGTCAGGAGCGGGTCGGGCGGGTGCGGCGCGGCGAACGTGGCCCGCGTCGGGCCCGACGCGGTGATCGCCGTGCACAGGCCGCGGTCGACCCGGGAGATCCGGGCCGGGACGAGACCCGCTTCGTAGTGGTCGGTGAAGGTTCGCTCGAGTGCGCCGGTCCACCCGTACCGGGACAGGCCGGATGGATCCGTGTAGGTATGTGGCAACGTGAGACCCTTGCGGAGAAGGGGCCCCGACGAGACGCGGACATCACCCCGCCCGGCTCAGGGCAGGGGGAGAAAGTGGGTCAGACCGGGGCCCGGGACGTGAGGTCGGTCCGGGCGCTGCGCGGGGCAGCGGTCTTCACCGCGGTCATCGAACCTCACCTCCCTTCCACACTGATCCAACACCGAACGGACGGTAGCGTAGCACCCCCGTCAGGATCGGTCGTACCGCGCTCCGCATCGTTGTAAGCTCCGACCTTCATCACGATGTCGATCTTCGTGCTGTGCGACCACCGGACCGGAAGAGGTCCTCCGTCCCCCCAGGAGGCGAACCCGTGGGCTCTGGCAAGAAAGCGCTGATGGCGACGGCGCTGGCCACCGTCGTGCTGTCGACCACCGTGGCGTGCGGCGGCGACGGCGGCAGAACCGAACTGCGGTTCTTCTACTGGGGCAGCGAGGCGCGGCACAAGATGACGGAAGAGGCGATCAGGAAGTTCGAGGAGAAGCACCCGGACATCGACGTCGTGGGCGAGTTCTCCGGTTTCGGGGACTACTACGAGACGTTGGCCACCAAGGTCGCCGCCGACCAGGCGCCGGACGTCATCACGCTGGAGATCCGCGGCCTGCGCGAGTACGTCGAGCGCGGCACGCTGGCCGACCTGTCCGACAGCGTCGACACCGCCGACATCGACGCGAAGGTGCTGGCCACCGGCACCATCGGCGGCAAGCGGTACGCCATCCCCACCGGCGTCAACGCCTGGTCCCTCGTCGTGGACCCGGAGGCGTTCCGCAAGGCGGGGCAGAAACTGCCGGACGACACGAAATGGACGTGGGACGAGTACGCGACCCTGGCGGCGGCGATCACCGCCGGCACCGGCGGCCGGATCTACGGCGCGCAGCAGGCGTTCAACCCCGCCTTCCTGCAGATCTTCGCCGCCCAGCGCGGCGAGCGCTTCTACGACGGCAGCCGGATCGGCGTCTCGCCCAGGACGTTGAAGGCGTGGTGGGCCCTGCAACGCAGGCTGGTCGCCACCAAGGGCTCTCCCGGCGTCGCCAAGACCGTGGAGCTGGCCGCCCAGAACGTGGACCGTTCGCTGTTCGCCACCGGCAACGGCGCGATGGGCATGTGGTGGAGCAACGAGCTCGGCGCGATCAGCAAGGCGGCGGGCGGCAAGCAGGTCGGCCTGCTGCGCATGCCGAAGGCGGGCGACGCCGCGTCGGGCGGCATGTTCCTGCAGCCCGCGATGTTCTACACGGCCTCGGCGAAGTCCCCGCACCGGGCGGCGGCGGCCGCGTTCATCGACTTCATGGTCAACGATCCGGACGCGGGCGGGATCGTCCTCAGCGACCGCGGGTTGCCGGCCAACGCCAAGGTGCTGGCGGCGGTCACCGACAAACTGCCCGAGGTGGACAAGAGGACCGTGGCGTTCCTGAAGGAGATCGCGGGCGAGCTCACGGACCCGCCCGCCGCGCCGCCGAAGCTCGCCAGCGCCATGGAGGACATCCTCCGGCGGTACACGCACGAGGTGCTGTTCGGCCGGATGACGCCGGACGCGGCCGCCCAGAAGTTCGTCACCGAGGCCAACGCCTCGATCGCCGGCTGAGGGACAAGAAGCCTGCGCCGGCGCGAACAGCGCCGGGCCGTCAGTCCGCGACTCTGCCGAACAGGTGGTTGGCGGGGGCCTCCGGGTCGTCGCCGTAGAAATACTCCGCGAGCGCCTGGTGGAACTCGGCGCGATCCAGCGTGCCTGAACCGTTCAGGTCCAGGGCTGCGAAAACCTCGGCACAGTGCTCGAAGGAGATGTTGCCGGCCAGGCCGAAGATCTGCTGGAACTCCTCTTGGCCGATCCTGTCGTTGCCATCGAGATCGATGAGGTCGAAATAGCAGTCGGCCACCAGCTGGATCTGCTGCGGGTACAGGCCTGGGTCGGTCAGGGCCCGCCGGAACCCTTCGGTCATCTCTCGCAGGTCGATCTTCCCGTCGCCGTCCTGGTCCATCGGGGCGATCACCTGAGTCCAGAACGCCTCCAGCTCCTGGGTGAGGCGATGGGCGGTCGGGGACTGCGCGGCGGCACGAGCGGCGATGTAGCGCTCGGCCATCAGCAGGACGTCCTGCCGGGTGATGACCCCGTCGCCGTCGACGTCGGCGCCTTCGAACCACTGGCGGTACTTGCGATCTCGAAGAGTGGTCATGTCCGCGTGAGCTGCGCATGATTCAGACATGGTGTGGCTCCTTCCGCCAGGCCGAATAGCCGAAAGTAATGTATGAGACACACACGGTGATATGGCGTGGTGGTGAGGCATGAGTACCGGCGGCAGAAGGACGACTCGGCAAAGAGCGTCAGTCCGCTACGTTCGCCTGGGCGAGGAGACCTCCGCCCGTGTCACCGCCGGACACGATCCGGCGGCACGCCTACGCCCCCGCTGACGACCTCCTCCGGTCTCCATGCTCGAAGCTCGGGGGTGAGAAGGCGAGCACCTCGGGAAGGGGGCTGTCGTAGCGCTCGACGTCGACCAGTGCACTGAGAGCACTCGGTCCTTGGGACAGGCGCGAGCACGGCCGATCCGCGGTGAGAACGTTCGGATTACCGTGGCGGTCCAACGTTCCGTTAAGGCCTGGCTGGACCGGATCCCACCACGCCCCCGTGGACAGTTGCACGACGCCCGGCATGACGTCGTCCGACAGGACCGCGCCCGCCAGACAGCTGCCTCGATCGTTGTAGACGCGCACGATCATGCCGCTCTCGATGCCGCGCGAGGCGGCGTCCAGCGGGTTCATGGTCACGGGCTCACGACCATCGATCTTCGAGCTGAGACTGCGGCCACCGTTGTCGTACTGACTGTGCAAGCGTGAGGCCGGCTGATTCGAGATCAGGTGCAGCGGGAATCGGTCCGACAGTTCTGCGCGAAGCCACTCCGCCGGTTCGAACCACTTCGGATGCCCGGCGCAGTCGTCGTAGCCGAACGAGTCGATCTCCTCGGAGAAGATCTCGATCCGGCCCGACGGCGTCAGCAGGGGGAAACGCTGCGGATCTGAGCGGAGATCCTCGAAACTGCCGGGGAACGGTCCGGTCACCGCCGGCAGCTCAGCGGTGGAGCTGCGCCAGAAGTCGTCGAAGCTCGGCAGGGCGGCATCGCCGCCGAGCTTGGCCCTGGTCTGCTCGTAAAGGTGTCGGACCCACTCGATCTCGGAGCGCGACTCCGTGAACTCCCGCTCGTACCCGAGCCTGGCGGCCAGGGCGGCGAAGATGTGGTGATCGGTGCGCGACTCGCCCGCCGGCTCGCGGACCTTCGGCATCGCGACGAGGTGGGGGTCGGAGAATCCGGCGGCGAAGTCGTCGCGCTCCAGGCCGGTGGCGACGGGCAGCACGATGTCCGCGAACTTGGCCGTGGTGTTCCACCAGGCCTCGTGCACCACCACCGTGTCAGGGGTCTGCCAGGCGCGCGCCAACCGATGAAGATCTTGGTGGTGGTGGAACGGGTTCCCTCCGCACCAGTAGATCAGGCGGAGCTCGGGCAACGTGAGGCGCCGGCCGTCGTAGTCGATGGTCTTGCCCGGATGCAGCAGGGCGTCGGCGATCCTGGCCACGGGGATGAAATCCGGAACAGGGTTGGAAACGTCGGGTATCGTCCCCACGAAGGCGCGATCCGGGGCAACGCCTGTTGCGTCCATCGTCGCGTACCCTGCGCCCCAGCCGCAGCCGGGCCGGCCCATCGAGCCGGCCATGGCGGCCAGTACGACAGACATCCAGATCGGCTGTTCACCATGGTCTGCCCGTTGCACCGCGTAGTTGACCATGATGAGAGAACGCCGGGTGGTGAGGCGGCCGGCGAGGTCGATGATCGCGTCGCGGCCGATGCCCGTGATCTCCGCTGCCCAGGCAGCGTCCTTGGGAATGCCATCGAGCTCGCCGACCAGATAGGAGGCGAAGCGATCGAACCCGACGCAGCATCGGCGAAGGAAGTCCTCGTCGTGCCACCCGTTGACCAGCATCGTGTGTGCGATGCCGAGCATCGCGGCGGTGTCGGTGTTGGGGATGACGGGCAACCATTCAGCGTCGAGGAAGCGGGCGGTATCGCTGCGGATGGGGCTGATGTTCACGAACCGCACCCCAGCCTCACGACACCGGCGTTGCAGGTCCTGCGTCTGGTGCCTGGCCAGGCCACCGGGATTGATCTGGCTGTTCTTGAGCGCGAGCCCTCCGAACGCCACCACGAGCTCACAGTTCTCGGCTATCTCACCCCACATCGGCATCCGGGACTGGTAGCTCCACGGATGGCCGCCGATCACATGAGGGAGGATGACCTCCAAGGCCGCGGTGCTGTAGGTGTTGCGAGAGTCGGTGTATCCCCCTCCCAGCGCCAGGAACCGGTGGAGCTGACCCTGCGCGTGGTGAAACCTGCCCGCGCTCGCCCAGCCGTAGGACCCGCCGAACACCGCGCTGTCTCCGTACTGTGATCGAACTCGACGGAGTTCGTCGCTCACCAGCGTGATCGCGTCGTCCCAGCTCACCTCCACGAAGGCGTCGGTGCCTCTGGCCGTGTCGTGGGCGCGCGGCTCGCCGTTCAGCCAGCCCTTGCGCACCGCGGGGCGTAACACGCGAGCGCTGTCGTCGGCCGCTGTCACCATCCCGGGGCCGATCGGTGATGGCACGGGGTCGTCGTGCCTCGGTTCGATGCGCACCAGCCGGCCGGAATCGACCACGGCGATGTAACTCCCCCAGTGCGTCGCGACCGACATGCGTCGTTCCACCATGGCTCAACTCCGGCTCTGAAGTTTCCGCCTGACAGGGACAGCGGTTGCTGACGTCATACCCTGGACACTGCAAATCGACCGCTGCCATAGACTCCCTGGAGCTGAGGAGGGCCGCGTGGCCGTCGGCGTCGAGGTCAAGATCGCGAGCTTCTGCCGGGAGCTCGGCGACGACACCCTGGAAGGGCTCGCCCGGGAGGAGAACGCGCTCGCGGCCTACCTCCGGGCCCGCTCCGCGATCCGGGCGGGCCGGGTCGACCAGGAGCTGGAGGCGGATCTCGACGCGCTGGACCGGGCCGTCCTGTCCGCCACCGGCCAGGGGCTCTTCCCCTCCGGCAACCGCGCCTTCCAGCCGCTGCCGGGAGCCCAGGGGACGGGCGGCGCCCGCTTCTGGGAGTGCCCCCGCGGGCTGTGCGCCGGACGCGGCCGGGTCAGGCCGGGACAACCGGCCCCGTCGTGCGGCGCGTCGGGGGAGCCGCTGAAGCCCGGGCCCCTGCCGCGGTGAACGGTTTCCTCGGCGAGCTCGGCAAGAAGCTGGCCGAGCGGTGGGCGGCGCTCCTGGCCCTGCCGGGCCTGCTGTTCCTGGCGACCGCGGCCGCGGCCCACACCCTGGGCTGGGCGGACGCCCTGGACCTCGCCCGGCTCCGCGCGCGCGTCGAAGAGTGGGCCGCGGAGCCCGTCCTGCGCTCGGTCGGCGGCGGGGTGCTCACCGTCGCCGCCGTCCTCGCCGGGTCGGTGGCGGCCGGGCTGGTCGCGGCGGGCCTCGGCCGGCTTCTGTCCCGCCTGTGGAACCTGCCCGGCCACCGGCCGCCGGCGAGCTGGCTGGCGGACGCTCGCCGCCGCAGGTCGCGACGGGCCAAGAGCGAGGCCGACGACCCCGCGGCGACGGCGCGGCAGGTCGGCGCCGCGATCGCCAGGGCCGACCGCGTCAGCCTGGTGCAGGCCGAGCGGCCGACCTGGATCGGTGACCGGCTGCACGCGTGCCGGGTGCGCGTCGAGACGAGCTACGGGCTGGACCTCGACGCGGCCTGGCCCCGGCTGTGGCTGCTGCTGCCCGACACGGCCCGTACGGAGATCCTCGCCGCGCGCCAGGCGTACGACGCCTCGGCCCGGCTGATGGGGTGGGCGCTGCTCTATCTTCTGCTGACCGCCTGGTGGTGGCCCGCCGCCCTGATCGCCGCGGCGACGGGGGTCACCGCCTGGAGCAAGGCGCGGGCGAGCGTCGCCGGCTTCGCCGACCTCGTCGAGTCGGCCGTCGACCTGTACGGCAGGGAGCTCGCGACCCGTCTCGGCCACGCCGTTCGCGACGACGGCCCGCTGACCGTCACGGAGGGCGAGGCGGTCACCACGACGACGCGCAAGTCACGGTGGGATCCCGACTCGCCGCTCGCGGACTGATCCGGGCCGGCGGAAGGCAGGGCGGATCGCCCGGGCACGGCGTACGTTCGGGTGGTGCGCCAGGACCTCCTGTCCCTTGTCGCCGCCCGGGTGCTGGAGATGAGCGCCACCGGCGACCTGTCCGCGGTCGCCGACCCCGAAGCGCTGCGGCAGGCCCAGGCCCTGGCCGACTCCCTGGCGGCCGACGACCTGCCCGAGGTCCGGGTCGTCCTGGGCTGGTGGCACTGGCTCCGCCACCGGGGCACCGGGGATCCCGGCGAGTTCCGCCGCGCGGTCGAGCTGCTCGTGCCCTGCTTCCTCCTCGAGATCGACGCGCTGCCCGAGCCGATGCTGCCGGCCATCGCCGTAGCGGCGGCCGTCCCCGCCGTGGACCTCCTGCGCGATGCCTTTGACGGGGCCGACCCCCAGCGACTGTCCGCGGTCATCCGGCTGTGGCGGCGCATCACGGCCGCGGTGCCCGCCGACGGCCAGGAGCAGATCCTCTACCAGCCGCTGCTCTCCTCGGCGCTGCTCGAACGGTTCCTGCGAGCAGGCGACGACGCCGACCTCGAAGCCGCGCTCCAGGCCTCGGAACGAGCCCTGCGGGCGGGCGCCGCACACGACCGGAGCGACCCGCGGCACCTCTTCGACCACGCCCAGCTCCTCCTGATCCGGAACCGCCGATCGGGCCGCCGCGAGGACCTGAATGCGGCGGTCGCCGCGCTCGGGCTCGCCTTCTCCGCCGGGTCGCCCGGCGACGACTGGTGGGATCCCTGCGTGACGCAGCTCGGCGGCCTGCTGGCCTCCCGGTACGAGCACTTCGGCGACGCCCGCGCCCTCGACCAGCTGATCGAGGTGTACGCCAGGGCGTCGGCGGCCGACCCGGACGACCGCCGGCGGGGCTTGCTCGCGATGGCCCTCCACCACAGGTTCAAACGCTCGGGGCAGCCGGAGGACCTGGCGGCCGCCGTACGGCTCGGCGATCCGGGGCCGGAGTTCGCGCCGTCCGACCACGCCGACGCCGAACGGCTGGCCCAGTGGGCCGACATCCTCCAGACCCGCTTCGAGGAACACGGCGACCCCGCCGACCTCAACGCCTGCCTCGACGCCCACCGGCGGGCCCTGCGGGTTCCCGGCTCGCACCCCGCGCACCGGCACTCGGGCTACGCCAACGCGCTGCGCGCCCGCTACCAGCAGACGGGGGACCTCGCCGATCTCGACGAGTCCGTCTCCGTGCACCGGCACGCTCTGGACCTCGCCCAGAACTCGTCGTCCGGGAACGACCTGCCCATGTTCAAGTCCAACCTCGGGCTCGTGCTGGTCACCAGGTTCGAGCGGACCGCGCGGGAGGACGACCTGGACGAGGCCGTCGAGCTGCACCGGCAGGCCGCGTCCACGAGCGGCCGGGAGGACGTGCGCCGGGGCCTGCTCCACGCCAACCTCGGTGGCGCGCTGATGAGACGCGTCGAACTGCGCACCACGGCCGACGACGACCCCGGCGCCGCCGATGACGACCTCGGCCAGGCGATCGAGGCGTTGCGCACCGCCGTGGCCGCCGCGCCTCCCGGCCACCGGGACCGGGGACGCCACCTGGTCAACCTGGGCAGCGCGCTGTTGCTGCGGCAGCGACGCGCTCCGGAGCACGCCCTGCTCGTCGAGGCGGAGGACCTGCTGCGCGAGGCCGTCACCTGCCAGCCGGACGGCCATCCCGACCAGGCGTCCGTCCACCTCGCGCTCGGGCAGGTCCTGCGGGCGCGCTTCGACCGGGAGGGCGGTGAGCCCCTGCGTGCCGAGGCGGTGTCGGCCTTCGTACGCGCGGCCGAGAACACCTCGGCCCCCCTCGTCCTGCGGATCCGGGCCTACGAGGCGGCCTCGTCCCTGGTCGCGGAGTCGGCGCCGGGCCGGGCCGCGGATCTGCTGGAGGCCGCCGTACGGCTGCTCCCGCACCTGGCTGCCCGCCAGCTCGGCCGGGACGGGCAGCAGGACCTGCTCAAGGAGTTCAGGACGCTGACGGCGCAGGCCGTCGCCCTGGCGCTGACCCGGCCCGAGTCCGGCCCGGCGCAGGCCCTGCGGCTGCTGGAGACCGGCCGGGCCGTGCTGCTGAGCCAGGCGCTGGACGTCCGCGCCGACCTGGGCGCGCTGCACGAGCGCGATCCCGGGCTCGCCGGCCGCTACCTCGAACTCAACGACCGCCTCTCCCGGCCCCGGTCGCCGTCGGCCGCCGATCCGCACCGCGTCGCGCAGGAGCTGGCGGAGACGGTGGCGGCCATCCGGGCACTCGACGGCTTCGCGACCTTCCTGGAGCCGCCGACGGTGGGGGAGCTGCTGGCGGAGACGGCCCAGGGCCCGATCGTGGCGTTCACCGTCAGCCGCACCCGGGGCGACGCGCTGCTGCTGACCTCCGACGGCGTCCGGGCGCTGCCGCTGCCGGGCCTGGACGTCACGGCGACGCTCGACAAGGTCACGGAGTTCTACGGCGCGCTCCACCTCACGCAGACGGGGACGACCCTGGCGGAGCGGGCCGCGGCTCAGGCCGCCATGAACGAGGTCCTCGCATGGTTGTGGCGGGTCGCGGCCCGTCCGGTCCTCGACGCCCTGGGGCTCGGCCCCGTCGCCGCCGGCGGCGCATGGCCCAGGATCTGGTGGGCGTCCGGCGGCGTCCTGTCGCTGCTTCCCCTGCACGCCGCCGGCGTACCCGGCTCCGAGACCGACGCGGTGCTCCACCGGGTCGTCTCCTCCTCCATCCCAACCGTCCGCGCCCTGCGCCACGCCCGCCGCCCGCTCCCGCCCGGCGAGGGGCGCGACGGCGCCCTGGTCGTGGCGATGCCCACCACCCCCGGCGGGCCGGACCTGGAGCACGCCGCCGCCGAGGTGGCCGCCGTGGCCGGGCACCTGCCCCATGCCGTCGTCCTGACGCCGGGCGGGCCTCGCGAGCCCACCCGTGAGACCGTGCTCTCCCACCTGGCCACC
Source organism: Nonomuraea bangladeshensis (assembly GCF_039529455.1). Taxonomy (NCBI): domain Bacteria; kingdom Bacillati; phylum Actinomycetota; class Actinomycetes; order Streptosporangiales; family Streptosporangiaceae; genus Nonomuraea; species Nonomuraea bangladeshensis. The sequence goes on along the minus strand of NZ_BAAAMV010000012.1, from coordinate 48,848 downwards.
AGCTCGATCGCCCACTTCGCCTGTCACGGGGCGATCCACCCGACGGACCTCTCCCGCAGCATGCTCGTCCTGCAGGACCACGCCACCGCCCCGCTCACCGTGGCCGCGCTGAACGCGGTACGCCTCGATCACGCCGAACTGGCCTATTTGTCCGCGTGTGTGACCGCGACCGGTCCCTCCGCCCATCTGGCCGACGAGGCGATCCACCTGGCGAGCGGGTTCCAGCTGGCCGGGTTCCGGCACGTCGTCGGCACCCTGTGGGAGATCCAGGACGAGTTCGCCGTCGACCTCGCCGACGCCTTCTACCGGGGGCTGGCCACGGGGGCGGGGTCGATCGACCCGGCGCGGTCCGCGTTCGCGCTGCACCACGCCGTACGGGAGCGTCGAGCGCGGCATCCCCGGGCCCCGTCGCTGTGGGCGGCCCACATCCACGTGGGAGCGTGAATCGAAAGCGCTCATTGGGTGAGCACTTTGCCTGGAAGCATCGTTCTCACAAGCCACCGGACGGAAGGCAGAGGGACATGCTCCGCGGACTCACCACCATCAGCTTCTACGCCCACGACCTCGTGGCCGCCCGTGACTGGTACGCCGAACTCCTTGGTGTGCAGGCCTACTTCCAGCGGCCCGAGCAGGGCGACCCGGCCTACGTGGAGTTCCGCGTCGGCGACTACCAGCACGAGCTCGGCATCGTCGACGCGCGCTTCGCCCCGGACGGCTGGAGCGCCGAGAGCGCCGGAGCGATCGCCTACTGGGCCGTCGACGACCTGGAGGCGGCCTGGAAGCGGCTGCTGGAGCTGGGGGCCACCCCGTTCGACAAGCCGACCGAGCGCGGCCCCGGGTTCGTCACCGCGTCGGTGCGCGACCCGTTCGGCAACATCCTCGGCGTCATGGCCAACCAGCACTACATGGACGTCCTGGCGGGCCGGAAGGGCTGACCACGAACTTATTGAACCTTTTGGTTCAGCGTCGTATACTGAACCATATGGTTCAGCAAGAGGTCCTTGACCGGACGTTCGCTGCCCTGGCGGATGCGACGCGACGACAGATCCTCGTCCGGCTCGGCCAGGGGCCGGCCACGATCGGTGAGCTGGCCGAGCCGTTCGACATGTCGCTCACCGGCATGAAGAAGCACGTGCAGGTCCTGGAGAACGCCGGGCTGGTCACCACGGAGAAGGTCGGGCGATCACGGCGCTGTCGCCTGGGCGCCGAACGACTGGAGGACGCCATGTCCTGGATCAGGTTCTACCAGCGGCTCTGGGAACGCCGGCTCGACGGCCTCGACGCCTACTTCACCCTCCGGAAGGAAGACGACCGATGACGCAGAACATCGAGACCGCTCAGCTGCGCGTGAGCCGTGTCCTGCCCGCGACCCCGGAAGAGGTCTTCGACGCCTACACCGACGCCGAGAAGCAGAAGATCTGGTTCAGCATCCTCGACGAGACGCCCGGCTTCGTGGAAATCGACGTGGACCTGCGGGTCGGAGGCCGGCAGACCGCGGTGTGGGGGCCGGACCCCGAGACCCTGTTCCGCGAGACGCAGACCTTCCTGGTCATCGACCGTCCGCACCGCCTGGTCACCGAATCCGTCGGCGCCAGTCCGGACGGCATGACCATGACGACCACGGTCGAGGTCACCTTCGAGGAGCACGACGGCGGGACGCTCCTCACCGTGGTGCAGTCCGGGTTCCCGGCGGCCGAGATGCGCGACTTCTTCGTGCGGGAGGTCTGGGCGGGTGCGCTCGACCGCATCGAGACGTACCTGCGCCGTCAGTAATTCGCGGCAAGCCGAATGAGCAGGCAACTGGTACGCTCCGGGCTGCTGTAGATCATCCGGTTGCTGTGCCAGGTCTCGGAGGCCCTTTCGATGCGCCGCTTGCCAGCCCTCTTATCCGCCATGATCGTCGGCCCGGCGGCCCTGCTCGTGGTTCCGTCCGCGGCGGAGGCCGCCGTTCCCGATGTCGTACGCGCGGTACGCGAACAGCTCGCCAGGGGCGCGAGCGTGAAGTTCACGCAGTACGGCTCCGTCGAAATCAACAACCGCAACAAATACACCAACCACACGGCCCGGGTGTTCCGCTACAACCCGATGCAGGAAGGGACGCTGGTTCTCGGCAGAGGCGGGGTCGTCGCGGCGAGCATCACGCGCCGGGTGGATTTCAACCGTCACCTGCTTTCGCTCCCCAAGGAGCGCGCGGCCGAAGGCGACCCGGTCTCCCGGAGCCTGCTCGCGCAGACCCGGCCGCACCGCTGGATCAACGCCAAGGGCCGCTTCTACAGCACCGGACGGCTGTGGACCGCGGACCTGCCGCAGGGAAAGACCTGGGCCCGGCGCGGCGACCGGGGAGCGGGCGCGACGGCCTTCGGCGACCACCTCATCAACATCTTCGAGCTCGGGACGCTGAAAGCGCTGATCGCCGGCGCCGATGAGAAGAAATTCAATCTGCCGAACCCGGCCGGCAAGACCGCGGACCTCAAGCGGACCGGGTTCTACCGCGGCAGCCTCACGTTCGCCGAACTGTACGACCTCTCGCCCACTTTCCGGCAGGTCGCGGGGAGACCGCCGGACGCGAGTTACGCGAACAAGGAAGTGGGCTGGACGCTCTATTTCGACGCGAAAGGGCTGCCCTTCAAATTCGGATCGGGCTTCTCCACGCAGGAGAAGGAGAAGTACTACACCCAGGGAGGCGCGACGACGGACATCGTGAGCTGGGGCCCGTCCAGGAACATCGCGCCGCCCAGGCCGGATCAGGTCGGTGTCGTCCGCGCTCCCGCCGACGGTCTGCCCGAATTCGACGACCTCGCGGAGGTCGCCCAGGTGAAGGCGCCGAGCACGGAACCGGCGTGGGAGTCGAGGTGAGCTGAAGGCCGGACCCGCGAGGCGGCGGCGCGGGGATCGGCGTGCCGGTCCGACAGCCCGCCCCGCGCCGAACGCCGGCGCGGGTCAGCGGGCGAGCCGGTACAGCCGCTCGTTGATCCTGTAGTAGAGGTTGCCGTAGTCGTCGGCGGTCAGTCCTTCCATGCCGTCGGCCGTCAGCAGGACGGTCACCGCCTTCGTCGACCTGTCGATCCTGAAGATCTGGTCGCCGAGGGTGCCGTACACGTGGCCCGGATCCTGGGGCACGGTCAGCAGCACGCCGTCGCGCCAGGCCAGGCTGGGATGGGCGGCGTAGTCGGGGTCGGGGAAGAGCCGTTTCGTGGTGATCGTCCCGGGCCGGGCGGGATCGAGCGTGAACAGCGTGCCGCCCGCCAGGCCCCACAGCTCGCCGTCCACCTCCCTGAGGGCCGTGACGGCCTTCGGCGTCGTCAGCGGGAGGGGGTGCAGGCGTACGGCGCCGGTGGCGGGGTCGTAGGAGAAGAGCGTGGCCGAGGCCCCCGGCGCGTAGACCGGGTCCACGCCCAGCGCGCCGCGCGTGGACGTGCCGCCGAACACCTTGCCGCCCGCGTAGGCCAGCGCGACGACGGCCTGGTCCTGCGCCACGCAGAGGGTCCGCGCGGCCGTGCCCTCCTTCCAGACGGTGAGGGCTCCGCTGCGCTTGCCGTACTTCGGCACCGTGCCCATGTAGACGGCGCCGTCCGGGCCGCCGGCCAGCGCGTACGGCCGGTCCTGCGGCGGCGGCCCCTTGCCCGGCTCGCAGTCGTCGGCCTTGTCGCCCGCCTCGCCGCCGGTGTGCAGCAGCGCGGGCGGCCAGGTGCCGCCGGGTTCGTAGGCGTACAGCTTGGCCGACGGGTAGGCGCCGATGTAGAGCCGGCCGTCGTGCGTCAGCATGCTGTCGGTCTGGCTGAGCCCGTTGCGCGTCGGCGTGTCGGGCCGGTCGTCGTCGCCGTCGCCGCGCAGCGGGTCGTGAACGCCGAAGCCGCCGGTCAGGTAGCCGCCGGTGTAGACGCGGCCGTCGGGTCCCGTGGCGAGGGTGTTGATCGCGGCCGGCAGCACGGGGGTGCCGGAGACGGGTCTGGTGCTCCCTTCGCCGGTCGCCGGGTCGTACCTGAAGATCCTGGTGCCGTCCGTGGCCCCGCCGAGCCCGATCAGGGTGCCGCCGGACCAGGTGTAGCCGGTGACGTCGAGGCCGGGACGGACCGAGGTGGCCTGCACGGACCTGGTGGCCACGTCGTAGGAGTGCAGCAGCCCCTCCTTGACGAACCAGACCTTCCCGTCGCGGGCCGGCGAGTGCTGCAGGTCCACGTCCCTGATGGTGGCGTCGGTCTCGGCTGCGTACGAGCCGTCGGCCGCGCGGACCACGCGCAGGACGAGCAGCGTGCGGTCGATCCAGGCGAACAGCCTGCCCCCGGTCCAGGTCAGCCCGCCCACCATGGAGTCGTGCGCGTAGGCCGCGGGCAGCAGGCTGTCCTTGCGGCCCGTGACGTTGTCGAACCTGATCAGCGCGGCGTTCGTGCCGGTGCCCAGGTAGGTGGCGTTGGCGGCCGGGTCGTGGGCGATGCTGCGCACGTTCTGCGCGCCGGCCACGACGGGCACGCTGCCGATCGTGGTGAAGGCGCCGTTGTCGTACTTGAAGTAGCGGCCGTCGTTGTGCGTGCCGCCGTACACCTTGCCGTCCGCGCCCGCCTCCAGGTCCCAGATGAAGGAGTAGCCGCCCTCCGCCCGTCCGAGGTCGCTGATCGTGGACTGGCCGGGGACGTACCGGTAGAGCTTGGAGTTCGGGTAGGTGCCGAGGTAGACGCTGCCGTCGGTGGCGGTGGTCGCCGCCCAGCCGCCGACGGTGGGCGTGGCCGCGCTGTCGGGGATGGTGAGCTTCCTGGTCGTGGTCCCGGTGGCCAGGTCGATCACGGCGAGCTGCGGGTTGACGTCGGCGGTGCCGGTGAAGAGGGCGTAGGCGCTGCCGCCGGCGAAGGTGGTGGCGTTGGGCACGCTGCTCTCGATCTGCACGCCGAGGTCGCTCACGTTCTTGGTGATCAGCACCTCGTCCCAGTAGGCGGTGCCCACGTCGGCCACGCCCGAGTAGATGAGGGCCGAGACGGTGGCCGTGCCGGCGGGCGCGACGCCCGAGGTCGTCACGCGGTTCCACCGCCGCCCCGTCGCCGAGGCGTTCGCGCCGCCGGACAGGAGCCGGCCGGAGGCGTCCCTGAAGCGCAGATACAGCTGTGCCGTGCCGGTCTCGGCCCAGACCTGGGCGTTCAGGGTGTAGCGCGTGCCTGCGGCGGCGGGCAGGCCGGGCATGCTCTCCCTACCGTAGGCGGCCGCGGGGTCGGCGTCGGTGACCCGGGCGGTGGTCCGCCCGTCCCAGAGCACGGGATCGACGCCGCCCGGGCTGTGCGAGCCGCTCCACCCGGTCAGCCCGTTGTCGAAGCCGTCGTTGACGAGCCGCAGGTCGGCCGCGGAGGCCGGCGTGGGCGGCGCCGCGAGCAGCGCCGCCAGCAGCGCGGCCGGGGCCGTCGCGCGCAGGACGCGCCTCACGCGCCCGTGCCTTGCCTGGGGGCGGCGCGCCGCCGATGGGACCGGGTCGAGGGAACATGCGGGGGGACGTGCACAGCGCCACCTCCAGGGGCTCGTGCAGGCGTGATAACGGTCCTGACCGTAACTTGGCAAGCCGGGTCCGTCAATGACGGAGCTGTCATGAGGGCTAGGCTTGCCGCCGCCGTAACCCCGAGGCCGGTAATCCGCCGCCTTTATCCGATATGGAGGGACAGACCGTGCGCATCGCACTCGCCGGGCTCGCCACCAGTCACCCCTACACCGATGCCCGCACCCTGTCCCGTCACGCCGAGCTCGTGGTGTGGGAGCCCGACCCGGAGCGGCTCGCCCGTTTCAGCGCCGAGCACCCGCGGGCGAAGGTGGCGGGCAGCCTGGAGGAGGCGCTGGCGGGCCGGCTCGACGGGGTGGTGCTGACCGTGCCCAACCCGCAGGTTCCCCGGGCGCTGGCCCAGGTGCTGGAGACCGGGCTGCCCTGCTTCGTGAACAAGCCCGCCGCCGCCGACCGGGCCCAGCTCGACGCGCTCGACCGGCTGCCGATCCATGACCGGGTCCTGTCGAGCTCGGTGCTGCGCTTCGCCCCGGCCTTCGCGGGCACGCGGGTGGATCGCGACGAGGTGCTGGCGGTGCGGGCCACCGTACGGCACGACGTCGGCCTGTGGGCCACCGGCTACAACGCCTGGCAGGACACGCCGGGCGAGGGCGGCGGCACCATGGTCACCATGGGCATCCACGGCGTGGAGCTGCTGGTGGCGCTGCTCGGCCCCGACGTACGGCTCGCCGGAGCGGCGGGGGCGAAGCGGCACTACACGACGCTCCGCTCCGAGGACACCGGCGTGATGGCGCTGCGCTGGGACGACGGCGTCACCGCCACCGTCGAGATCCTCGGCGTGTCGGAGTCGGAGTCCTACAGCGTCACCCTGCACAAGCGCGACGGCACCGAGACGATCGTGATCGAGAGCGGGGACGACCCGGTCCGCAACCTCGGGTACGAGGCGACGATCGAGGCGTTCCTCGCGATGGTGGGCGGGGCGCCCAGCCCGGTGCCGTGGAGCGAGACCAGGGCCATCCTCGATGTGCTGATCCGCGCGCGCGAAGCCTGCTGACCACCCGAGGAGCGCCGCCTCCCCGTTGACAGCCGACACTTCGCCCAGTTACGGTCTGGGCCGTAAATCGAACTTCGGAGGAGACCGCGTGCGGACGACAGCGGAGCTGGAGGAGCGGCTGGCACGGCCGAGCCAGGGGCTCGTCGACGATCTGGGCAAGCTGGACGGCGACATCATGATCCTGGGGGCCGGCGGCAAGCTCGGCCCGAGCCTCGTACGCCTGGCGCTGAACGCCACCGGCGGCGACAGGCGGATCATCGCGGTGTCCCGGTTCTCCGAGCCCGGCCTGGCGGCCGCGCTGCGGGACGAGGGCGCCACGGTGATCGCCGCCGACGTCGCCGACGAGGCCGCGCTGGGCGAGCTGCCGGACGCGCCCAACGTGGTGTTCCTGGTGGGCGCCAAGTTCGGCACGAGCGGCCGCGAGCACGCCGCCTGGTTCACCAACACCTACCTGCCGGGACGCGTCGCCGACCGGTTCGCGGGGAGCAGGATCGCCGCCTTGTCCACGGGGAACGTCTATCCGCTCGTCCCCGTCGCCGAGGGCGGCAGCACCGAGGACTCGCCCGTCGGCCCCGTCGGCGACTACGCGATGAGCTGCCTCGGCAGGGAGCGCGTGCTGACCCACTTCGCCGAGCGCAACAGCACCCCGATGTCGCTGCTGCGCCTCAACTACGCGGTCGAGCTGCGCTACGGCGTGCTGGTCGACCTCGCGCAGAAGGTGCTCGCCGGACAGCCCGTGGACCTGACGACGGGCCAGGTGAACGTGGTCTGGCAGGGCTACGCCAACGAGGTGACGCTGCGCTCGCTGCTGCTCGCCGACGTACCGCCGTACGTGCTCAACGTCACGGGCCCCGAGCTGATCTCGGTGCGGCAGGCGGCGCTGGCCCTCGGCGAGGCCCTGGGCCAGGAGCCGGTGTTCACCGGCGAGCCCGCGCCGACGGCGCTGCTGTCCAACGCCTCGCGCTGCCACCGCCTGTTCGGCTACCCCGAGCTGACCCCCGCCGAGCTGATCGAGCACACCGCGCGCTGGGTCACCGACGGCGGGCCGCTGCTGGGCAAGCCCACCAAGTTCGACCGCCGCGACGGGCGTTTCTGAAAGCGCGTGCTCACTTCACACGGCAACCACAAAGGGGGACCTCACGTGCTCGGCACGGTTTCAGAGGCGCAGACGTCCGTACGCGACCTGTTCAGGCGCGGTCTGGTGATCCCGGCGCACCCGCTGGCCCTGACGGCGGACAGGAGGCTCGACGAGCGCCGCCAGCGCGCGCTGACGCGCTACTACGTCGAGGCCGGCGCCGGCGGGCTGGCGGTGGGCGTGCACACCACGCAGTTCGCCCTGCACGGCGGCGGCCTGTTCGCGCCCGTGCTCGAACTGGCCGCGACCACCGCCAGGGAGGCCGGCCGCGAGGTCGTGCTGGTGGCCGGCGCGACCGGCCCGACCCGCCAGGCGGTGGCGGAGGCGGAGCTGGCCCGCTCACTCGGCTATCACATGGTGCTGCTCAGCCCGCACCGGGAGCTCGACGAGGACGGGCTGATCGCGCGGGCCAGGGCCGTGGGGGAGGTGCTGCCCGTGATCGGCTTCTACCTGCAGCCCGCGGTGGGCGGGCGGCCCCTGTCGCGCGACTTCTGGACGCGGCTGGCGAGCATCGAGTCCGTGGTGGGCGTCAAGGTCGCGCCCTTCGACCGCTACCGCACGCTGGACGTGCTGCACGGCGTCGTACGGGCCGGCCGGGCCGGCGAGGTGGCGCTCTACACGGGCAACGACGACCACATCCTGGCCGACCTCATCACCTCGCACCGGGTGGTCGTGGACGGGCGGCAGGTGGAGGTGGAGTTCGTCGGCGGACTGCTCGGCCAGTGGGCCGTGTGGGTGCGGCGGGCGGTGGAGCTGCTGGAGGAGGCCAAGCTGGCGCGCTCGGGCGACGACGCCGCGGTGCGCCGGCTGCTCGGCCTCGACGGCCACCTCACCGACGCCAACGCGGCCATCTTCGACTCGGCGAACGGCTTCCACGGCTGCATCCCCGGCATCCACGAGGTGCTGCGCCGCCAAGGGCTGCTGGCGGGCCGCTGGTGCCTGGACCCGGAGGAGGACCTGTCGCCCGGGCAGCTCGCCGAGATCGACCGGATCTGGGCCGCCTACCCCTGGCTGCGCGACGACGACTTCGTGGCCCAAGGGCTGGACCGATGGCTGGCCTGAGCGGCTACAGGGTGAGGCGGTAGAGCGTGAGGGGACGGCCGCTGGACCCGCTGGTCAGGTTGCCGGTGCGCTCGGCCAGTCCGGCCAGCTCCAGCCGGTGCAGCATGCGCCGGGCGGTGCGCTGCTGGACGCCGAGCCGCTCGGCGATCTCGCGGGTGGTCAGCGCCTCCCCGCCGGCCGCGTCGCGGGCCTGCAGCAGCTTCTCCAGTGTCGGCACCGACAGCCCCACGCGGCGGGCGATCAGCGCCAGGTTCTGCTCGCCTGAGGGCGCGCTGATCACCGATTCCAGCACGATGTCGGTGTCGGCGCGCAGGGACAGCACGGCGGCCACGTTCCCGATGCGCCTGGCCCTGGCCAGGGCGCGGCGGGCCAGGCTCTCGGCTTCGGCGGCGCTGCGCCCGAGGCCGAAGCCGACCCGCGCCACGCTGCTGTGAGCGGCCAGCCGCGCCAGCATGGGCAGGCCCGTGAAGCCGCCCGTGGCGTCGTGGAGCGGGCCGCGGGTGGTCACCAGCAGGTGCGTGCCCCCGCGGAACCCGGCCAGCGTGCCGGCCAGCGCCCCGGCCTCGCGCAGCAGGCCCTCCTCGCCGTCCACCTCGACCAGGCCGAGCGCGATCTGCGCGTCCTCCTGGGCCTGGCCCTCGGCGGTGAGCAGGAGCTGGCGCAGCGCCGTGCGCACCGAGTGCTCCGACGGCGCCAGCCGCAGCACCTGCATGTCGCCGCGCAACGCCTCGTGCACCGAGCTGAGGCAGGTGATCACGGGATGGTCGGGGGAGCGGCGGTGGAAGGCGATGATCTTCTTGGAGGTGGTCTCCGGCCGGTAGCCGAGCGTGCGCAGGCCACCGGTGGGCAGGCCGGCCTCGACGAACGTGGCGGTGACGTCGGCGGGCGCGATGGTGTCGATGGACAGGCGGGTGATGTCGCGGCCCTCGTGCTGGAGCCGTACGAGGGCGCTCAGCAGCGTCGCGCCGGAGTAGTCGACGAACACGGCGGGGCGGGTGAGCACGTCGGCGCTGCGGGCCAGCATGTACGGGACGATGCCGGTGAACAGCCAGCCCTCGACCGAGCTCGCCTGGGCCTCGACGATGGCCGGCGCCTGCGACTCGTGGTCGTAGTCGAGCCGGAGCGTGCTCACGCCGGGCTGCTCCTCGCAGGTGGCCGCGACGTCGTCGACCAGGTCGTGCGGGCCGACGACTCCGATGACGAAACCCACCCGCGTCTCCTTCCGTTTTACGGTCTAGACCGAAAGGCTATCCGGTGACCCTGCACTTTCCCAACATGGCCGAACCCGCGGGCCGCACCCTCGGCGACGAGGAGCTCGCGGCGCTGGAGCGGGTGATCCGCTCCGGCATGCTCAACTCCGTCTGGGGGAGGGAGGCGCGAGCGCTCGAACGCGAGGTCGCGGAGCTGTACGGCTCCCGCCACGCGATCGCGTGCTCCTCCGGCACCGCGGCCCTCCACCTGTCGGTCGTGGCGGCGGCGCCGGATCCCGGTGACGAGATCATCACGACGCCGATCACGGACTTCGGGACAGTGGCCCCTATCTTGGCGCAGAACGCGGTTCCTGTCTTCGCCGACGTGGATCCGTCCGACGGCAACCTCGATCCCGACGCGGTGGCCGCGCTCATCGGGCCGCGTACCCGCGCCATCATGGTGGTTCACCTGTTCGGCGCGCCCGCCCGGGTCGGCGAGCTGCGCCGGCTGGCCGACCGGCACGGGCTGACGCTCATCGAGGACTGCGCGCAGGCATGGCTGACCGAGCTGCCCGGCGGCCGGTACGCCGGGACCGCGGGCCACGTCGGCACGCTGAGCCTGCAGCAGTGGAAGCACATCACCTGCGGCGACGGCGGCCTGACGCTCACCGACGACGACGAGCTGGCCAGACGGATGCGGCTGTTCGCGGACAAGGGATGGGACCGCGCCGCGGGCCGTTCGCACGAGAGCCTCGGCCTCAATTACCGGATGACCGAGCTGCAGGCGGCGGTCGCCCGCGCCCAGCTCGCGAAGCTGCCCGGGGTCGTCGAGTCCAGACGCCGCACGGCCGCCGAGCTGATCGCGGCCCTGCGCGCGCTCGACCTGGGCCTCGGGCTGCCGCGGCCGGACGGGCACGCGTGGTGGCTGTTCCCGATCGTCCTGCCCGGCGGCGGCGCGGCCGGGCTGGCCGCGCACCTGAGCGCGGCCGGGGTCCCCGCGCGGGCCGGCTATCTGCGCGAACCGCTCAACCACGCCCCGCTGTGGGACGGGCCGATCTACGGCTCCTCGCGCTACCCCTTGCGGGACTACCGTCCCGCCCCATGCCCGGAGGCCGAACGGCTGGTCGCGGCCACGCTGCTCACCGTCGAATGGAACGAGCACTACACGTCCGAGCACGTCAAGGTCATCGCGGAGGCCGTGGCGGACTACTCCGCCCGGGCCTAGTTACGTTCATGTATCAGGCATTGACCGGGCCATCCCCCCATCACTAGGTTTCGGTCAGGACCGGTATTCAGGAAAGGAAGCCGCCGATGAGAAAGCTAGCGGCAGCAGGCATAGCGGTCGCCCTCACCGTCGTGACCGGCGCGTGCGGATCCGGTGGCTCGGGCTCGGACAAGAGCACGGTGACGCTCTGGATGTACCCCGTGATCTCGGACCAGGCCAAGAACAAGGCGTTCTGGGACAAGGTCGAGAAGGACTTCGAGGCCAAGAACCCCTCGATCGACGTGACGATCGACCAGCAGCCCTGGGACAGCCGCCAGGAGAAGGTCACCACGGCCCTGGCCTCCAGGAAGGGCTTCGACCTCACCCTGCTCGGCCCGGACCAGATCCCGCAGTTCGCCGGGCAGGGCACGCTGGAGCCCGTGGACGACGTGGTCGCGGCGAACAAGAGCGGCTATCTGCCCAACGCCCTCACCGCCCTCAGCGTGAACGGCAAGCTCTACGGCGTGCCCATCTACCAGACGATCACCGCCCCCATCTACAACAAGAAGCTCTTCGCCGACGCGGGCGTCACGAAGGTGCCGGAGACGCTGGAGGAGCTGAAGGAGGCCGCCCCCAAGCTGGCCGCCAACAAGGTCGCCGTCCTCGACTACCCGGGCAAGCCGGAGATCTCGCTCAACCAGAGCTTCTACCCGATCCTGTGGGCCAACGGCGGCTCGGTGTTCTCCCCCGACGGCAAGAGCGTGACCGTCAACAACGAGCAGGGCGTCGCGAGCCTGCAGTTCCTGCTCGACCTCAAGGCGCTCGGCGGCCTGCCGCAGAACACCGCCAGCAAGGGCAACGACATCGAGGGCGGCGCGCTCGCCGGTGGCAAGACCGCCATGTACCACGCGGCCACGGCGCTCAACGCCGTACAGCTCGGCGCCGCCATCGGCGCGGAGAACGTCGGCGTCGGCCTGCCGCTGGAGGGGACCAAGCGGGTGGCGTTCGGCATCCCCGGCGGCCTGGTCCTCGCCAAGCACTCCGAGAACAAGGACGCGGCCAGGAAGCTCGCCGCCTACATCTCCTCCCCGGAGGTCGCCGGCGAGCTGGCCAAGGAGTCCGGCTTCTTCTCCGCGCGCACCGACGTGACGATCCCCGGCCAGTCGGAGATCTCCAAGGAGTTCGCCAAGTCGCTGCAGTACGCCTTCCCCGGCGACACCCACCCCAAGGCCCGCCAGGTCATGGCGATGGTCGCGGCCCACATCCAGGCGGCGCTGATCGGCAAGGAGGACGCCAAGACGGCCCTCGACGCCGCCGCCAAGGAGGCCGACGAACTGCTGGCCAGCGGTGGCTGAGGCGACCCGGGCCCGCTCCGGCGGGCCCCTCCAGGCAAGACGGGACCGACGAGGGCGCCTGCGTGACCCGATGACGGGGCTGCTGTTCGTGCTCCCGATGCTCGTGCTGTTCCTGATCTTCAAGATCTTCCCGACGCTCGGGGCGGCGGGCATGAGCCTGACGAACTGGAGCATCGGCGGCGACTGGAGCTTCGTCGGCGCCGACAACTACGCGCGGCTCGTGAACGACCCGAACTTCTGGTCGAGCCTGCGGGCCACGCTGGTCTACACCGTGATCTACGTGCCGCTCGTCATGGCCGTCTCGCTCGGCAGCGCCCTGCTGCTCAACAGCATCATCTTCATGCGCGGGCTGTTCCGCGGCATCCTCTTCCTGCCGTACGTGACCAGCTTCGTCTTCGCCGGCATCATCTGGCGGTGGATCTACGAGTTCGACGGCCTGCTCAACGGCGTGCTGGCCAAGCTCGACCTCGGGCCCGTCGCCTTCATGGAACGCATGGAGCTGGTGCTGCCCGCCCTGGCTCTCGTCTCCTGCTGGAAGGGCTTCGGCTACTCCATGCTGATCCTGCTGGCGGGGCTGAAGGCCATCCCCGGCTCCTATCTGGAGGCGGCCAAGGTCGACGGCGCCGGCCCCTGGCAGCGTTTCCGCGGCATCACCCTGCCCCTGCTCAAGCCGGCGATCTTCTTCGTCCTGATGATCGAGACCATCGCCTCGTTCCAGGTCTTCGACACGATCTACGTGATGACCGGCGGCGGGCCCGCCAAGGCCAGCTACACCCTCATCTACGGCATCTTCGAACGCGGCTTCAGGTTCTGGGAGTTCGGCTACGCGGCGACCTGGGGGATGGTGCTCTTCGCCATCGTGCTGGTCGTCTCGCTGATCCAGCGCCGGTTCGTCGGCAAGGAGAACGCATGACGTTGACGGCCACGCGCCCCGCCGTCCAGAACCGGCCGGCCGTCGAGCGCCCTCGCCGCCGCCACGGACGGCGGTGGCCGCTCTACACGCTGCTCGCGCTCATGTCGCTGCTGACGCTCGGCCCGTTCGCCGCGATGATCATCGTGGCGCTGTCGCCCCGGGGGAAGCCGACCGTGCCGGCGCAGTGGCCGGACTCGCTCACCTTCGACAACATCACGCAGGTGCTGAGCGCGTCCGGGTTCGCCGAGTGGACGCTCAACTCGCTGGTCTACTCGGGCGTGTCGGTGGCGGTCATCCTGCTCACCGCGTCGATGGCCGGCTACGCGTTCGCCAAGAAGCGCTTCCCCGGCCGCGACACCATCCTGTGGACGTTCCTCGCCACCATGATGGTGCCGTTCCAGGCCACGCTCATCCCGCTGTACGTGCTCGTCTCCGACCTCGACGGCGTCGACACCTTCTGGGGGCTGATCGTGCCGACGCTGGCCAACTCCCAGGCGGTCTTCCTGATGCGGCAGTTCATCCTGGGCCTGCCCGACGAGCTGTTCGACGCCGCCAAGGTCGACGGGGCCTCGGAGCTGCGCGTCTACTGGACGATCGTGGTGCCGCTGACCAAGCCGATCCTGGCCACCCTCGGCGTGTTCGTCTTCCTGTGGCACTGGAACGACTTCCTGTGGCCGCTGGTGATCTCGCAGAGCGACGCCACGCGGACGCTGACCGTCGGGCTGACGGTGCTGAAGACGGAGGAGCTGCAGTGGTCGATGCTGATGTCCTCCGCCGCCGTCTCGGCGGTGCCGTGCCTGGTGGTCTTCTTCCTGCTGCAGCGCTACCTGGTCAACAGCATCGCGATGACCGGCCTGAAGTGACCGGCTCCCCCTCGCGCGGATGAACGGCCTACTCTGGTCGCCCTGATACGTGAGGGAGCGAGCATGAGCATGCCGATCGACGCGCGGGCCGCCGGGTTGCGCGACCGCCTGCGCGGGAGCCTGGCCGCCGCGGCGCTGACGCCGATGACCCCGGCGGGGGAGGTGGACCTCGACATCGCGGAGGAGTACTTCCTGCGGCTGGTCGCCTCGGGCGCCGGCGCCCTGGCCGTGCTCGCCCACACCGGCCGCGGGCCCTTCCTGTCCGCGGAGGTGCGGGCCGGCCTGATCGTACGCGCCCGCCGGGCGGGCGTCCCCGTGATCGTCGGCGTCGGCTCTTCTGAGGGCGGGGCGGTCGCGGACGCGCGGATGGCGGCCGAGCTGGGCGCCGACGGGGTGCTGGTGTTCCCGGAGCCGGGGGACCGGGTGGCGCTGCACGAGGCGGTGTGGTCGGCGGCCGGGCTGCCGATGATCGCCTTCGACCTCTACACGAACCCGTGCCCGCCCGCCACGCTGCGCCGCATCCTGGACCTGCCCGGCGTGGCCGGACTGAAGACGGCGCTGCTGTCGGACGCGATGGGCTGCCAGGAGACGATCGCGCTCACCCGCGAGGCCGGCCGGCTGGCGATCACCGGCGAGGACCGCATGTTCGGTCCGTCGCTGCTGTGGGGCGCGGAGGCGGCGCTGGTGGGCGTCGCGGCCGCGTCGGTGGGGACGACGGCGGCCGTGCTGCGCGCGTTCGAGGGCGCGGACCTGCGCGGTTTCGAGCAGGCGTCCGCGCGGCTGGACCGGCTGGCGGCGGCCACGTTCACGGCTCCGATGGAGGGCTACGTCCAGCGCATGGCGTGGCTGGCCGCGGCCGAGGGGCTCATCCCCGGGAGCCACGCCCACGACCCGTACGGGCCGGGGCTCCCGGACGGCGAGCGCGCCCGGGTGCTCGCGGCCGCCGCGTGGCCGTCAGATCGCGACGCGGATGAGGTTGCGTCCCTTGAGCGCGTAGAGCGCCTTGCGTGACGGGTCGATGTTGATCCTGGAGCCGCCGCCGAACCAGTCGCTTGCCAGGCCCGTCACGAGCTTCTCCGAGGTGAGGCGCGCCAGGTCGATCCGGTAGACGGCGTCCTCGTCGCTGGTGTAGGCGTACCGGCCGGCGAGCACCAGGTCGCCGCCCCGGTCGCACACCTTCAGCGTGCGGGTGACCTTGCGGCGGAGCAGGTCGTACTCGAACAGCACGCCCGTGTCGGTGATCCCGTACAGGGCGAGCGGGGTGTTCTTGAGGCTCGTGACGGCCTTCGCGCCGGCCACCGGCTCGATCTCCCACTTCACCCGCCGGGTACGCAGGTCGAACGCCGCCAGCCTGGCCGTGGACGTCACCGGCGGCGCGCCCAGCCCCTCCTGGATGCTGGTGCCCAGGTAGACGGTGCCGAGCAGGGCGGTCAGCGAGAACACGGTCTGGCGCTCGACCACCGGCCGGTAGGTGTCGAGCCGGCCGGTGCGCGGGTCGTACACGTCGAGCGCGCCGTTCTGGTGCCCCGGCTCCGGCTGGGTGGACATCACGATCAGCCCGGTGAGCTGGTCGTGGACCAGGTCCTTGGGCCGGTCCTGGCTCTGGCCGGTGCGGAAGAGCAGCTTGGCCTCGGCGTCGCCGGCGCGGTGGGAGTAGAGGGCGGCCTGGGTGTAGACGCCGAGGTAGGTGGTGTCCTTGACGGTCATGATGGTCTTGGGCTCGCCGGCGATGGTAAGCCGGGTGACCTGGCGGGTGGCCAGGTCGTGGATGTCGCAGCCGCCCTTGCCGCCGACGTAGACGCGCCTGCCGTCGCTGTGCACCGACATCGGCTCCTCGGGCGCGGCCTTGAAGCCCTTCTGCACGTGGCTGACGTAGTCGATCGCGCCCGTGGCCGGGTCGTAGACGAAGACGCCGGGGTCCTGGACGCCGTAGATGCGCCCGCCGTGCTCCAGGATGCGGACGGTCGCCGCCTCGGGGAAGGGCACGCCCAGCACCTCGTACGCGCCGCTCTCCAGGTGGTAGCGGTAGAAGGTCCCGGACGGGCGGCCGGCGAAGTAGACGTAGCCGTCGTGGATCAGCACCGAGACGATGTACTTCTCGCCCGGTGCGGTGGCCTTGACGACCTTGTACGCGGCCGGGTCCGCCTTCTCCAGCACGAGCAGCTCGGCCAGCGAGTTCATGCCGCCCGCGATGTGCGTGTCGCTGATCGACATGCTCGACACCCAGTCGCGGTCGGCGACCTCGGCGGGCAGCAGGTCGCGGGTCTCGCCGGTCGCCCGGTCGATCGCGACGAGGTGGGCGTTGGTGCCGACGCCGGCGTACACGTGGGTGGCGTCGGCCTGGATGCTGCGGACGTAAGGCTCGCCGGGGGCGGGCTGGCCGAGGTCGCGGCTGGCGCCGGTGGCGGGGTCGTACTCGAGGACGCGGCCGGGCTGCGAGGTGCCCATGTAGACCTTGCCGTCGGGGGAGGCGGCCATGGTCCAGATGTAGTCGTCGGAGTAGCGCTCCAGCAGCGTCGTGGTGCCGGTCAGCGTGTCGATCCTGTAGAGGTCGGAACGGGTGTGGGTGGCGACGTAGACGTCGGTGCCGACCTTGCACATCGCCCAGATGCCCACGCCGGTGGGGATGTCGAAGTGCGCCGTGACCTTGTCCTGCCCCAGGTCCCAGGCGCCCACGACGTTCGGCGCGAGGCCGCGTGAGCCCAGGTAGAGCACGTCGCCGACGAACTCGGCGTTGCCCAGGGGACTGGCCACGCTGGCCGGGCCCAGGTCGGTGATCGTGCCCGGCTTCTCGCGGGCGGCGGCCGTCGCGGGGGAGGCGGGCAGGACGGCCGCGCCCGCCGAGACGGCGGCGGAGGCGGCTGCGGCTTGGAGGAAACGGCGGCGAGGGATCATGCGCTGGTCACTCCTTGTGAGGGGTCGCCGCACGCTATAACGGGCCGGGCCGTAATGTCCAGCCTGAAGAGCCGTACGGCGTTCCGCCACGCGACCAGCTCGGCCGTCTCCTCGTCCAGGCCCGCCGCCGCCACCGCGCCGAACGCCGAGGCCGGATCGATGAGGGTCGAGTCGGTGCCGAAGAGCAGCCGCTCGGGGTCCACCGCCGCCGCGACCTGCGCGACCCGGCCGGCGGGGGCGTGGGAGTAGCACGGTTCGAGGTAGAGGCGGTCGCAGCCGGCGGCCGCCTCGACGGCGAACGCGTGGCCGTCGGCGCCCATGTGCCCGGCGATGACCCGCAGGCCCGGCGTGTCCCGGCAGACCTCGGCCAGGTCCAGCACCGTGGCGCCCCACGTGTGGACGAGCGCGGGCACCCCGGCCTCGGCGACCATGGCCAGCGCCTCGCGCGTCTGGGGCGAGGAGGCGGGGGACCGGGTGTAGTCGGTGTGGATCTTGACGCCCACGAACCTGCCGGTGGGCAGGTACGCGCGCAGGTCCCGCTCGGCGTCGGCGAGTCTGCGGGGGTTGACGGTGACGTACCCGAGGTGGCGGTCCTGGGTCTCCAGCCAGGCGGCCAGCGCCCGGTTGCCCGCGGGCGCGTCGTAGATCACCGCTTCGGTGGCCGAGACGATCGACAGGTCGATGCCGTACCGGTCCATGGCGCTGACGTTGGCGGCGGCCACGTCCATGGTGAAGAACCAGGGGCCCCAGTGGGCGTGCACATCGATGATCATCCGAGCAGCCTCCTCGCGTTGCCGCCCGCGACGGCGGCGATCTCCTCCGGCTTCAGCCCGCTGGTCGCCAGGCGCAGCAGGGGGACGACCGGCTCGTAGTGCGGGGTGCGCGAGCCGAAAAGGAGCCGGTCGGGCGGCACGCTCTCCAGCGCGTCGGGCGAGTTCAGCAGGCGCGTCGAGGTGTGGAAACCGGGCTCGTCGGCGGCGAGGACGAGGAAGTCGCCCAGGTGGTAGAAGTGCGTGTCCAGGAAGACCACGGTGGCGTCCAGGCCGGCGAACGGCTGCCAGAAGCGCCGCACGTCGCCCCCGGTCAGCACGACGAGGCCGAGCTGCGCCGCCTTTCTGGCCACGTGGCGCACCGAGGGGAAGCCCGCCTCCACGCCCTGCTCGTCGGGGAAGAGCCTGACGCCCCTGACCCCGGCCTCGGCCAGCCGGTCCATCTCGCGTACGGCGCCGACGGGGTCGCGCAGATCCACGGCCCCGATGGGGGCCACCGGGCCGTCCAGTGCCAGGACCTCGTCGTTGCCCGAGCGCACGTCGAACAGCGCGGCCCGCAGGGACGCGACCGCGCCCGCCCGGATGCGGTGCGCGGCCAGCCTGTCGAGCACGGCGGCGGGCGTGCCCGGCGGGCCGTCGCGGTCGGGATAGGCGCCGACCAGGACGTCCACGTCGAGGCTCACCTCAAGGTCCCCGATCAGCTTGCTCGCGTCGAAAGCCGTCACAACCGCCTCCATTGACTTCTCAGGCTCAGCACATTACGGTCTGGGCCAAAATTGGGCAACACGCTCTTGTGGAGGTGCGGCCGTGCCGCGCAGACCCCTCGCCATCCCCGCCGCCCTGGCCGTCCTGGCCGCCGGCCTGCTCCTACCCGTGTCCCCGGCCCAGGCGGCCGCCCCGGCGCAACCGTCCACGTGCGACGCGCCACGGGTGGAGACCTTCGGCCCCGCGTCCATGACCGGCGCCATCGTGGGCGCCACCGTCCACCAGGACAAGGCCTACGTCGTCACCCGCGGCCAGAAGCCGCCCGTCCTGGCCGAGCTCGACCTGAACACCCGCACGGTCGTCAGGAGCGTGCGCCTGCCCGACGCCCCGGCCGCCGGGGAGCCGGAGGGCGGCTGGGCCACCGCCGTGGCCGGCGGCAAGGTCTACGTCGGCACCTACCCCGTGCCCGACCTGTACCGGTTCGACCCGTCCACCGGCGAGGTGGCGCACCTGGCCTCGTTCGGCAAGAACGGCGGCTACATCTGGTCGCTGGCCGCCGCCCCCGACGGCACGATCTACGTCGGCACCTACCCCGACGGCCGGGTCAGGGAGTACAACCCCGCCACCGGCGCCGTACGCGACTTCGGCGTGCTGGCCACCGGCGAGCGCTACGTCAGGGCGCTCGCCGCCGACGCCGACAACGTCTACGCGGGCCTGCTCGACAAGGGCAAGCTCATGGCGATCAACCGGGCGACCGGCGCCGTCAAGGAGCTGGCCCAGGGGACGACCGGCATCTCGGTGGTCGTCGAGCACGGCGACCGGATCCTCGCGGTGAGCGGCCAGACCCTCATCGACGTGCGCAAGGACGGCACCGACGCCAGGAACGTCCCCCTCGGCTCGATCAGCAGCCTCGACGCGCTCACCGTGGCCCCGGACGGGACCGTCTACGGCACCTCCCGCCCCGACGGCGCCGTCTACCGCTACCGCACCGGCGACAGCGCCCCCACCAGGATCGCCGACCCGCCCTCCCAGGACGACGAGACCCGGCGGCTCGCGCTGACCGGCGACGGCGCCCTCGTCGGGTTCTCGGGCAGCGGCGGCATGTGGTCGCTCGACCTGGACACCGGGCGCTCGGCCTTCACCGACCTGATCGAGGCCGGCCTGCCGGCGGGCGCGGAACGCCCGCAGAGCATGCTGCTGGTGCCCAACCGCGCCCTGTACGTGGGCGGCCACTTCTTCATGGACGTCCGCGACCTGCGCACCGGCAAGCAGCGCCGCTTCCGCGTCCCCGGAGAGCCCAAGGACCTCGTGCGCCGCGGCGACAAGATCTACGCCGCCGTCTACCCCAGCGGGAACATCATCTCCATCGACCTGCGCACCGACGAGGTCCGCAGCCTCGGCTACCTGGGACACGGCCAGCAGCGCCCCTGGGACATCGAGTACGACGCCGTACGCGACAAGCTGCTGGTCGCCTCCGCCCCGCTGGGCGCCGAGCTGGACGGCGCCCTGTCGATCGTCGATCCCCGCACCGGCCACATCGACGTCTACAAGGGCGTCATCCCCGGCCAGAGCCTGATGAGCCTGTCGCTGGACGAGCGCAAGGGCGTCGTGTACCTCGGCGGCGACGTGCTCGGCGGCGGCGGCACCCCGCCGGTGCACACCACGGCGTCGGTCGCGGCCTTCGACCTGCGGACCCGTACCGTGCTGTGGCAGACGGACCCGGTCGCCGGCTACCGCACCTTCCAGGACATCAAGGTGCACGACGGGCTCCTCTACGGCGTCTACAAGCGCAACTCCGGCGCCTGGATCGCCCTCGACCTCGCCACGAAGACG
This sequence comes from Nonomuraea bangladeshensis, assembly GCF_039529455.1. Lineage (NCBI taxonomy): Bacteria > Bacillati > Actinomycetota > Actinomycetes > Streptosporangiales > Streptosporangiaceae > Nonomuraea > Nonomuraea bangladeshensis. The sequence goes on along the minus strand of NZ_BAAAMV010000012.1, from coordinate 28,393 downwards.
GTCAAGCACCAGGGAACCCTGTCCGGCTACGGCGAGCTGACCGTCCACCGCGGCCGGGTGTTCGTCAGCACGTTCTTCGGCGGAGGCAACGCCTACGAGCTGAGCGACACGGCCACCCACCTGGCCACCGGGCTGGGAGACGACTGGTACACCAACCCGCAGCTCCACTTCGAGCCCGGCTCCTGGAAGGCCTGGGCGCTGAGCGGCCGGCACCTGGCCAGGATCGACCTGAACCCGCGCTGCCCCCTGCTCACCGTCACCCCGCCCCAGAGCTGACGACGCCCCTTCCGAGGCGGAACGTCCGGAGCCTCCCAGCCCCGGACGTTCCGCCTTGCTGATGCCTACACCCTTCGGTGCAAGGCGTACAGCGAACGGTGCAGGGTCAAGTGACGGTCATCGGACGACGCGCTCCCGATGCGTCCGGCCTAACGTTTCTCGTCGTCACAACCGGATGAGGACTGAAGGAGCCGCCATGAGCAAGAGAGTGCTGACCGTGGTCGCCGGGCTGAGCCTGACAGCCGGCCTGCTGGGATCGGCCGGCGCCCAGGCCGGCACCGCCGGCCAGGTCGCCGCTGCGACGGCCGCGCCGAAGCCGCCGAAGGGCGCCAGGGCGGTGGTGCGGGTCAGCCCGAACCCCACCACCCGGCGCGGCCAGGAGGTGACGATCACCGGTCACTGCGGCGGCGGCGAAGGGCTCAAGGCCGTGCTCGCCGGGCTCGACAGGAAGCACCCGGTGCTGCGGAACGTCCGCATCGTCGAGGACGATCCGAAGGGGTTCGTGGCCAAGGCGACCCTCGCGTCCACGATCGGCAACGGCGTCGGTCCCGTTTTCGTCGACTGCGGCGGCGAGGCGGGCGTGACCCTCCTGGTCACCCACGTCTGATCCGGACCCGTCACCCTTCGCCGAGAAAGAGCCTCCGCATGGCCGAGTCGTCCCCCCGACGTGAACCCGCGCCCGTCCGGCACCTCGCCTGGATCGTCGACATCACGCTCGCCGTCCTCACCCTGGTCTTCTTCGTCGCCGTGGCGCTCGCCACCGGGGTGCGCAGCCCCTGGCACGGCCCGATTCCCCTCGGGCTGTTCCTCGGCGGGCTCCTGCTGGTCAGACGCCGCTGGCCGATGACCGTGCTGCTGCTGTCGATCGGCGGGATCTTCGTCTATCACCTCGCCGTGCACTGGTCGCCCGCCGGCTGGATCTGGCCGGCCGCGGTCGCCTACTTCACCGCGGCCACCACGTCACGGGTGCGCTGGGTGCCCGTCATCGGGCTGGCCCAGCTGGTCTACTCGGCGGTCGACGCCCGCCGGATCTTGGACATCAACGTGACCCATTACGTGGTCCACGTGGCGGGGGAAGGACTGCTCCTGGCGATCCTCATCGGCGCGGGCGTCACCTACGCCGCCGCGACCCGCTGGCGCGGGCGGCTGCGCGAGACCGACAGCCGCGCGCACGCGGCCGAGGAACGGCTGCGCGTCTCGCACGAGGTGCACGACGTCATCGCCCACACGCTGGCCGTCGTCGGCGTGCAGCTCAACGTCGCCGCCGACGCCCTGGAGGACGACCCGGCAGCGGCCGCCGCCGCGCTGCGCGTGGCCAAGGACGTCAGGAACCGGGCGATGGCCGACCTGCGCTCCCTCGTCACGATCCTGCGTGACGATGCCGGCGGCACCGCGCCCCAGGCGGATCTGGCCTCCTTGGACACCCTCGTCGCCGACGCCCGCGCCGCCGGTCTCGAGGTGACCCTGGACGAGCACGGCGAGCGCGCGGCCGTCCCCGCCATCACCGCCATCGCCGTCCACCGCGTCGTACAGGAGTCCCTCGCCAACACGCTCAAGCACGCGGGGGCGCGCAGGGCCGGGGTGACGATCGGCTACCAGCCCCGCTCGATCACCGTCGAGATCACCGACGACGGCCGCAGCGTTCCGGGCGGCGCCGACGTGGCCGAAGGTCACGGTCTGGCCGGCATGCGCGAGCGGGTGAGCGCGCTCGGGGGCACGCTCACCGCGGGGCCCCTCCCCGGCGGCGGCTTCGCCGTGCGGGCCGACATCCCTGTGGCAGGCTCGACGGCATGACGATCAAGGTGCTCCTCGCCGACGACCAGGCACTCGTACGGGCCGGCTTCCGCAGCCTGCTGGCCCGCTCCCGGGACATCACGGTCGTCGGCGAAGCCCAGGACGGCGACGAAGCCGTACGGCTGGCCGCGAGCACCCGCCCCGACGTCGTGCTCATGGACATCCGCATGCCGGGCACCGACGGGATCGCCGCCACCCGCCGCATCGTCACCGGCCCGGCCGCTCCGGGGTGTCGCGTCATCATCCTGACCACGTTCGACACCGACGAACACGTCTTCGCCGCCCTGCGGGCCGGAGCCAGCGGCTTCCTCACCAAAGAGGTCGAACCCGCCGAGCTCCGCCGGGCGGTCGCCGCCGTCGCCGGCGGGGACGCGCTCCTGTCGCCGGGCGTGACCCGGCGCGTCATCGAGCAGTTCGCCCACCGGCAGGACCTCACGCCCGGCGCCGGGCAACGGCTGGCCGCCCTCACCTCACGGGAACTGGAGACGGTCAGGCTCGTGGCGCTCGGACTCTCCAACCACGAGATCGCCGAGCGCCTCTCCATCAGCCCGCTGACCGCCAAGACCCACATCACCAGGGCCATCGCCAAGCTGGACGTGCGCGACAGGGTCCAACTGGTCATCCTGGCCTACGAGAGCGGCCTGATCAGGCCCGGCGCGTGACATCCGCGCGGCTCGTTCCACTTTCACTCTATAGCAGATCACCACCCCTCATGAGAAGCCAAAAAGTGCTCCATACTTGCCCGTTGCGTACCGACCCGACGAACGATGGAGCGAACGAAGTGGGCTACGTGCTGGGTTTCGCGCAGATCGACTCGACCAACCTCGCGGACGTCGGCGGCAAGGGGGTGGGCCTCGGCGAGCTCTCGCGGATCGACGGCGTCCGCGTGCCGGACGGCTTCTGCGTCACGACGGACGCCTTCCGCCGGGTGGTGGCCGCCGCGCCGTCGTTCGGCGACCGGCTCGACCGGCTGTCCCGCGTGGATCCGGACGACCGCGAGGCGATCCGCGTCCTGAGCGCCGAGATCCGCGGCGTCATCGAGGACGTCGCCGTGCCGGAGGACCTCGTGGCGGCGATCGGCGACGCGCTCGACGGGCTCGGGGCGCAGGCCGCGTACGCGGTGCGCTCCAGCGCCACGGCCGAGGACCTGCCGGGCGCGTCCTTCGCCGGGCAGCAGGACTCCTTCCTCGACGTCGTGGGCCTGGCGGAGATCGTCCGGCAGGTCCGGCGGTGCTGGGCGTCGCTGTTCACCGAGCGGGCGGTCACCTACCGGCGGCGCAACGGCTTCGACGACCGCAAGGTGCTGATGGCCGTGGTCGTCCAGCGGATGGTGCACCCGGACGCGGCCGGGGTGCTGTTCACGGCGGATCCCGTGACCTCCAACCGGAAGGTCGCCACGGTGCAGGCCGTCCAGGGGCTCGGCGAGGCGCTCGTCTCCGGCCGGGTCACCGGCGACGTCTACGCGGTGCGCGACGACCAGGTCCGCGCCACGGCGCTCGCCGCCGAGACGCGGCCGATCCTGACGGACGCCCAGGTCGTGGCCCTGGCCCGGCTGGGCCGGCGGATCGAGGCGCACTTCGGCCGCCCCCAGGACATCGAGTGGTGCCTGACCGGCGACGACGTCCACGTCGTCCAGAGCCGGCCGATCACCACGCTGTTCCCCGTCCCGGAGGCCGGCGACGAGGAGAACCACGTCTACGTCTCCGTCGGTCATCAGCAGATGATGACCGACGCGATGAAGCCGCTGGGGCTGTCGGTGTGGCAGCTCACGACGCCACGGCCGATGTACGAGGCCGGCGGGCGGCTGTTCGTCGACGTGGCCGCCCAGCTGGCGACGCCCCGGGGCCGGGAGGGGCTGTTCGCGACCTTGGGCAAGGACGACCCGTGGATGCGGGACGCCCTGCGGACCGTCATCGACCGCGGCGACTTCATCCCCTCGCGGCCTGACGACCCGGCCGCCGCCGCGCCGCCGGTCCCGCCCGCACCGGCCGAGCCCGATCCGGCCGTCGTCGCCGAGCTGATCGAGGCCGACCAGGAGCACCTCGCCACCCTGCGGCGCGCGATCGCGACGCTGTCCGGGCCCGAGCTGCTGGACTTCGTCCTGGCCGACCTCGCCGAGCTGCGGCGCGGCCTGTTCAGCCCGCGCAGCTACCAGGCGATCATGGCGGGCATGGAGGCGTCCTGGTGGCTCAACGACCACCTGGAGACGTGGCTGGGGGAGAAGAACGCCGCCGACGTGCTCACCCAGTCGGTCCCGCACAACGTCACCTCCGAGATGGGGCTGGCGCTCCTCGACGTCGCCGACGCCGTCCGGCCGCACGCCGAGGTCGTGGCGCACCTGCGCCGCGTCGCCGACGAAGGCCGCGAGGGCCCGGACTTCCTGGACGAGCTGGCCGGGCTGCCCGGCGGGCGCGAGGCGCGCGACGCCATCCTGGGCTTCCTCGACGAGTACGGCATGCGCTGCGCGGGCGAGATCGACATCACCCGGACGCGCTGGAGCGAGAACCCCGCCATGCTCGTGCCCACCATCCTCGGCAACGTCAGGAACTTCGAACCGGGCGCCGGCCGGCGGCACTTCGAGCAGGGACTGCAGGAGTCGCGGCGCAAGGAGCAGGACGTGCTGACGCGGCTGCGCGACCTGCCCGACGGGGAGCGCAAGGCGGAGGAGACCAAGCGGATGATCGACCGCGTCCGCGCCTTCACCGGCTACCGCGAATACCCCAAGTACGGCATGATCAGCCGCTACTTCGCGTACAAGCAGGCGTTGCTGCGCGAGGCCGACCGGCTCGTCTCGTCCGGTGTGCTGCGCGAGCGGGACGACGTGTTCTTCCTGCGCTTCGAGGAGTTGCGGGAGGTCGTGCGCACCGGCGAGGCGGACGCCGGGCTCGTCGCGGAGCGGCGGGCGGCGTTCCGGTCGTACGAGACGCTCACCCCGCCCCGGGTCTTCACCTCGGAAGGCGAGGTCGTCACCGGCCGCTACCGGCGGGACGACGTCCCGCCCGGCGCGCTGCCCGGCCTGCCCGCCTCGGCCGGGACCGTCGAGGGCCGGGCCAGGGTCGTCACGGACATGGCGCGGGCCGACCTGGAGGCGGGCGACATCCTGGTCACCGCCTACACCGACCCGAGCTGGACCCCGTTGTTCGTGGCCGCCGCCGGGCTGGTGACGGAGGTGGGCGGCCCCATGACGCACGGGGCGGTGATCGCCCGAGAGTACGGTCTGCCGGCCGTCGTCGGCGTCGAACGGGCCACCGGGCTCATCAGGGACGGGCAGCGGATCCGGCTCAACGGCACCGACGGCTACGTGGAGGTCCTCGACTGATCGGCCGCCCACTCAGGCACCCAGGTCCCGGCCGCGCCGTGGTTCACCGCGGCGGCGAGATGGTCGCGGAGGGTGGCCAGCGCGGGGTGGGGGTTGTCGCGGTGCCACAGGAGCGAGTGCGGGTAGACCGGCACGGGATCGGTCACCGGGATGCGGCGCAGCCCGTGACCGGCGGGCCAGACGAGCCGGGTGTGCCCGCCCATGAACGTGGCCAGCGCCGGGGTGTCGGCGATCGTGTCGAGCAGCACGTCGGAGCCGAAGTTGGGGCCGGTCGCCTCGATGGTGAGGCCGAACGCGGCGACCAGGTCGTCGTAGTAGGCGGCCCACTCGGTGCCGGGAGCGAGGCCGGGCATCCAGATCCGGTGCCCGGCGAGCCGGGCCGGAGGCACCGAGCGGGCGGAGGCCAGCGCGTGCTCGGGCCCGGTGAGGAGTTCGAGCGGCTCGTCGAGCACCCGTACGGACACGAGGTCCTCCGGGAGCGGCCGGCCGGGCGCGTTCACGGCGCGGAAGGACGCGTCGATCGTGCCGGACCGGAGGGCGGCGACGGCCGCGTCGATGTCGTGCAGCATCACCACGCCGAGCTCGATCTCGGGGTGGGCCTGGTGGAAGGCGCGCATCAGGCCCGACTGCGCGCTGCGCGAGGTGATCACGTCGACGCGCAGCGGCCGGCTGCCGGTCCGCACCGACCCTGCCGCGCGCTCGGCGACCCGCAGCAGCTCGCGGGCGTGGGGCAGGAACGCCTGCCCGTCGATGGTGAGCACGGCGCCGCGCGGCGTCCGGGTGAACAGCCGGACGCCGAGGTCGCGTTCCAGCGCGGCGACGCGCTTGGAGACGGCCTGCTGGGTGATCGCCAGCTCGGCGGCGGCCTCCTGGAACTGGCCCGCGTCGGCGGCGGCGACGAAGGTCCGTACGGTGTCGAGATCCACGCCGACACCCTAGCGGTACAACCGCCGGTTGTGGCTGAGCCGATCCGGGTTGTTTGATCCCCTGCTCCGTCGCACGCTTTGATGCTCCTCGATCACGGATCGGTTGTGGAGACGAGGAGCGTGGAGCATGCGGAGCGGGCATCGGCTGGGGCGGGACTTCGGGTGGCTCTGGGCAGCGTACGGGACCAGCGCCCTCGGCACCTGGCTGGCCTTCGGCGCGTTCCCGCTGATCGCCGTCCAGGTGCTGCACGCGGGGCCGGCGGAGGTCGCCGCGCTGTCCGCCGCCGGGGCGGCCGTGGGCGCGGCCGTGGCGGTGCCGCTCGGCCCGTGGGTGGAGTTCCGGCACAAACGGCCGGTGCTGATCGGGATGGACCTGGCGCGGTTCGCGGCGTTGCTCACGATCCCGGCCGCGTACGCGCTCGGCGTCCTCACCTTCGCCCAGCTCCTGCTGGTCTCGGTCGTGTCCGCGGCGGCCGACATCACCTTCCGCGCCGCGTCCGGCGCGTACCTGAAGACGCTGCTGCCGGCCGGGGACCTGCTCGTCGCCAACGCCCGCTTCGAGTCCACGTCCTGGACGACCACGATCGTCGGGCCGCCGCTCGGCGGCGCGGCGATCGGGCTGCTCGGCCCGGTGGCGACGGTGCTGGCCGACGCGGTCAGCTACCTGCTGTCGGCGCTCGGCATCCGCGCGATCGGCGGCCGTGAGCCGAGCCCCGAGCCGCGGCCGGCCGCGCGCCTGCGGGCCGGGGACCTGCTCGACGGCTGGCGGCACATCCTCGCCGACGCCACGCTGCGGCCGCTGTTCTTCAACACCGCCCTGTTCAACGGCCTGGTGATGGCCATCGACGCGCTGCTCGCCGTCCTGATGCTCGGCGAGCTCGGGTTCGCGCCGTGGCAGTACGGCCTCGCCTTCGCCGTGCCCGCGATCGGCGGGCTGTTCGGCGCGCGGCTGGCCCGGCCGCTCGTCGCCCGGTTCGGGCAGCACCGGGTGCTGGTCGCGTCCGGTGTGCTGCGCGCGCTCTGGCCCGCCGGCCTCGCCTTCGTGGGGCCGGGCACCGGGGGACTGGTCCTGGTCATGGCCGTCGAGCTGGGGCTCATCTTCTGCTGCGGGGTCTTCAACCCCGTCCAGGCCACCTGCCGTCTCGAACGCACCCCGTCCGGCCGGGTCACCCGCACGCTGTCGGCCTGGACGGTGACGACCCGGGCCTCGACCGCGCTCCTGACCGCCGTCTGGGGGGTGCTGGGCGGCCTGCTCGGCCCGCGTCCGGCCATCGCCCTGGCCGGCGTGCTGCTGCTGGCGACCCCGCTGCTGCTTCCCCGGCGCGCCGCCGCGCCCTCGCCCGACCCGGCCTCCCACCTGGCCTGACCCCATCCGAGAAGGAGAAGACGATGACCGTCCCGCCGCTGGACCCCCGCACGACCGCCCTGCTCGTCCTGGACTACCAGGAGGCGACCCTGGCCGCGCTCCCCGACCCGGCCGAGCCGCTGGCGCGGGTGGCCGGCGCCGTCGCCGAGCTGCGCGCGCACGGCGCGGCCATCGCGTACGTACGCGTCGGCTTCACCGAGGCCGACTGGGCGGCGATCCCGCCGGCCAACGAGACCTTCGCCTTCCTCGGCCGGCAGCGCCTCCTGCACCATGCCGATCCCGCCACGGCCGTACACCACCGGCTCGCTCCCGAGCCCGGCGACATCGTCGTGCGCAAGACCCGCGTCGGCGCCCTGTCCACGACCGACCTGGACCGGCGGCTGCGGGAGCGCGGGATCACCACCCTCGTCGTCGCGGGCGTCACCACCAGCGGCGTCGTGCTGTCCACCGTCACCGACGCCGCCGACCGCGACTACCGCCTCTACGTCCTCTCCGACGCCGTCGCCGACCCGGACCCGGACGTCCACCGGGCCCTGATGACCGGGGTCTTCCCGCGGCTGGCCCACGTCATCGACACGGCCGGCCTGCGCGCGCTCCTGCCCGGGGGCGGCGCCGGGTCACTGGAGCCGGCGGGTTAGGGGCAGCCTGGTCCTGGTGATCAGCGCCGCGGCCGTCGCCAGGACGGGCGGCCCGGCCACCACGGCGATCACGAACGGCCACGGCACGGCGATCGTGGCGGGATCGCCGGCTCCGTGCGTCGTCATCGGCCGGCTCAGCGCCACGCCCGTCACCGTCCCCGCGGCCAGCCCCATCAGGGCGCCGAGCCCGGAGACGTAGAGCGCCTGACCGGCCACCACCAGCCGCAACGTCGCCGGTGGCGCGCCGATGGCCAGCATCGTCGCCCGCTCGGGCCGCATGTCGGCCGCCGCCAGACCGGTGGCGGCCAGCGTGCCGCCGGCGGCGAGCACGACGGCGCCCACGAGCCAGCCCAGCAGGCCGGGATCGGGCAGGTTGCGGTAGCCCTCCTCGGAGGCGACCGTGACCCGGCCGGTCACCTTGGCGAGATCGCCTCCCAGCGTGGAGTCGGCCGGCGGCCGGTACATCGCGTAGAGCTGGCGTTCGGCCGTGGTGAACCCCGCCTGCTCGACGAGGGCGCGCGGCAGCAGGGCGCCGCCCTGGTGCTCGTCGGCCGGCACGGCGACCACCGCCGGCACGTCGAGCCTGCGCGGGGGGCCGGACGTGGAGGCGGCCCGCAGCGCCAGCTTGCCGTCGCGCACCGCGGCCGGGTCGAACACCACGGCCTTGCCGCTCGCCAGCGCCTCGGCCGCCCGCGGGTCGTCCCGCCCCTGAAGGAGCCGGAGCAGAGTCCGGTCACCGATGGCCACCGTGCGACGGGTACGGATGCCGTTCCACTTCACGGTGTAGCGCAGCGCGTAGCGGCGGCCCTGGGGGTCCAGCGCCTGGTAGCCGGAGGCCAGCGGCACTCCGGGCAGCAGCCGGGCCGCCTCGGCGCGCAGCCTGCCCCAGGTGGCGTCGCTCATGGTGCCGCCCCAGATCGCGAGCGTGCCGGTCGGGCGCGCCGAGGTGTAGGCGTTGCGCCGGTCCATGTACTCGCTCTGCACGCCGATGCCCATGGCGACGGCCGTGGCCGTGACCGCCATGACGGCCGCCACGGCGCTCGTCGTACGGGAGCGGTGGCGGACCGCGTCGCGGACGGCCACCCGCAGCGGGAGCCGCAGCCGCGTGGCCGCCCGTCCGGTGAAGCGGACCAGCCAGGGGGTCAGCACCAGCAGCCCGATCATGATCAGCACCGCGGCGGCCCACACCCACACCGGGTCCGGCTGGCGGCGCGCCACGAAGGTCGCCCCCAGCCCGGCCAGCACCAGCACGACCCCGGCCAGCGGCCGTCCCGGCCCGTCGGCGGCGGCGGGCGGGCGGGAGGCCAGCACGCTCGCGGTGTCCTGCCGGGCCGCCTGGACGGCGGGCACCAGCGCCGCCGTGATCCCGGAGATCAGGCCCAGCGCGGCCACGGCCAGCACCGCCGGCCACGGCACGTCCACCGGACCGACCGTCCCTTCCGTCCAGCGCGCCACGAGCGGGGCGCCGAGCGCGCCGGCCCCGACGCCGAGCGCCGTCGCCGCGACTGTGGCCGCACCGCCGAGGACCAGCCCGTCGGCCAGCACGATCGTCCGCAGGTGGGCGGCGGAGCCGCCCTGCGCCGCGATCTCGGCGAGCTCCCGCCGCCGTCGCCTCAGCCCGACCGCGAAGGCCGGACCGGCCAGCAGCACGGTCTCCAGCACCAACATGATCACCATGACGCCGAGCCCGGCCGTTCCCGCGGCGTTCATGGGGCTGGGACGGACCGGAGCGCGCGCGTCCAAGGTCATGGCGGGGGAGGTGACGTACAGGTCGGCCGCGTTCAGCGCGGGGACGTCGTCCCAGGTCACCGGTTTCGGAGTGTCGGCCAGCCAGCCGGAGCCGTGCTCGCGCGGCGACCAGAACCGCTGCACCTCCACGGGCGCGATGTCAGGGCCCACGACCTGCCGGAGCGAGGGCTCGTGCGGGTGCTCCACCACGCCCACCACGGTCAGCGGGGCCGCGCCGGGCGGCCGCAGGACGTCGCCGGGCCGCAGGCCGGACGCGGGGGTCGCGACGACCTCCCCGGCCCCGGGCAGTCTGCCCTCGGTCAGCGTCAGCATCCCCTTGGTGAGGGGGTCGCGCAGGTCGATCCGCAGCGCGTCGATCCGCTCGGCCCCCCGCCGGAACACGCCGGTGGTGAAGGGGATCAGCCGGGTGCCGGGCCCGAGCAGGGCCGCCACCTCGGACGGGCTGCGCCGGGCGGCGGACGCTCTGCCGTCGCCCGAGCTCCAGCTCGTCCCTCTCGGGCTCTGGCGGAGGTTCCCGCCAGGGGGCGCCTGCAGGACGCGGGCGTCGGCCGCGCCGAACTCGGCCGTCAGCCCCTCACGAGCGGAGACGTTCATGGTCTCGACGAGGGTGAACAGCGCCGTGATCACCAGCACCGGCAGGCCGATCATCACCATGATGAGCGCGCTGCGCCCCCGCGAGCGCCACGCGCTCCTGCGGGAGATGCGCAACGCGGCCGGCAGGGCGCTCATCGGGCGCTCGCCACGGGCGTGTCCGTGGTGTCGGCGATCATCCCGTCGCGCAGGAACACCACCCGGTCGGCCCAGGCGGCGTAGCGCGGCTCGTGGGTGACCAGCAGGACCGCCGCGCCCGCGTCGGAGCGGGCGCGTAATATCCGCAGGATCTCGTCGCCGGTGCGCGTGTCGAGCGCGCCGGTCGGCTCGTCGGCCAGCAGCAGGCGCCGCTCGCCGACGAGGGCGCGGGCGATCGCGACCCGCTGGCGCTGCCCGCCGGACAGCTCCTCGGGGAAGCGGTCGGCCAGGTCCGCGCTGTCGATCTCCGCCAGCACGGCCAGGGCCTCCTGCCTGGCCCGGCCCGAGCGCACGCCGTCGAGCTCGCGCGGCAGCATCACGTTCTCGGCCGCGGTCAGCGACGTGATCAGGTTGAGGTCCTGGAAGACGTAGCCGACGCTGCGCCGCCGCAGCGCCGCCAGATCGCGTACGGCCGCCAGATCCCGCTCGCCGACGTGCACCGTCCCGGAGGTGGGCCGGTCGAGCCCGCCCGCGAGGTTGAGCAGGGTCGACTTGCCGGACCCGGACGGGCCCATGACCGCGACCAGCTCGCCCACGTCCACCTCCAGGCTCACGCCTTTGAGCGCGTGCACGGCCGTGGCTCCCTGGCCGTGGACCCTGGTCACCCCGGCCAGCCGTACGTACGTCATCTCTCCTCCTTCAGAACGGCCTCGCAGTGGTCCAGCCACCGTTGCTCGGCCTCGGCCTGGAAGATCATGGAGTCGATCACGAGCCGCTGGGCGGCGCCGTCCGTGGCCGCGCGCTTGGCCGCGGTCAGCTGCTGGAGGGCGCGCATGGTCGCCGTCCGCTGCTTGTGGATGACCTCGGCGACGTCCGCCCGGCCGGCGGCGACGGCCATGGCCAGTTTGATGACCAGCTCGTCGCGCGGCCGGTCGGACTGGACGACCGGGGTGCCGAACCACCGCGCCAGCTCCTCCCGGCCGGCCGCGGTGATCGTGTAGGCGACCCGGCCCTGCTCGTCCGACTCGCCCGGCTCGACCAGGCCGTCACGCTCCAGCCGGGACAGCGTCGTGTAGACCTGGCCGATGTTGAGCGGCCAGGTCGCCCCTGTGGACGCCTCGAACTCGACCCGCAACTGGTAGCCGTGGCGGGGTCCCGTGCTGAGCAGAGCGAGCAGCCCGTGTCTGATCGACATGAATACTCAGTATGCATACGTGGTATGCCCTGAGCAAGATTACTCTCTGTCATTCATGATTGCTTTGAGTAATCTCGGCCTCATGGCGAACCCGATTCACGGCCTGACCGTGCTGCTCACCGCCGCCGCAGCCCTCACTGTTGCCCCGCCGGCCGCCTTCGCCGCCTCGCAGAGCCCTCCCCGCGGCTGCGCCAGTAAGGAGGTCGCCTCCGGCGACTACTCCGCCAGGGTCACCATCTGCCTCACCGAGGCGTGGAAGACCCACGTCTTCGGCGAGCGCACCCTGGAGCCGACCGACACCGTCACCCTGGAGTGCCGGCACGGCGTGGTCCTGTGGTCCAACTCCGACTGCTCGATGAGCTCGAAGCTGTCGCTGCTGAAGGACGGCGTCAACGCCTGGACCGAGCCGCGCAGCAACAGGGTCCACATCGCCCGCTCCGGCAACACCAGCGCCTACACCGACTACTACGCCTGCCGTGGGCCCGGCGCGTACGAACTCCGCTCCGAAGGCGCGACGGTCCACGTCACGCCGCATTCCAGCAGCGCGAGCCTGACCGTCCCGGCCTTCTCCGTGAAGGCGCGCGGCTGCGTCTGACGCCGGGCGCTCAGCTCGTGGCGCCCCAGGTGAGGGACAGGCCGGTCGCGGCGCGCTCGGTGCGGATCTCCATCATGCTGCCGAGGATGGTGGCGTGGTCGGACACCACGGGCGTGGCGTCGAGCGCGTACGTGATCCGCGTGCTGACGAGCACCGGGCCGCCCGGTGCCTCGTGCAGGTGCCGGGCGGCGGCCGCGTCGAGCAGCCCCGGCCGGACCACCTCCGACGCCCGGGCGACCGCCACCCCCGCGTCGGCGAGCGCCGTGTAGAGGGAGACGGCCGTGAAGTCGCGGTCGCGGATCGCGTCGGCCACCGGCCGGCGGACCCAGGACACCTGGTGCACGGCGGGCCGCCCGGCGAACTCGCGGACCCGCTCCAGCCGCAGGGCGCTGTCGCCCGGACGCAGCCGCAGCTCGGCGGCGATCCCGGCGGGGGCCCTGCGCACGGCCCGCCCGATCACCTCGGTGCGCACGTCATGGCCCTGCCCGCGCAGGTCGTCGGCCAGGCTGCGGAGCGAGTCGAGCTGGTAGGCCAGGTGGGGCGGGGCGACGAAGGTGCCCTTGCCGGGCCGCTGGACGATCAGCCGTTCGTCGCTGAGCTCGCGCAGCGCGTGGCGCAGGGTCATGAGGGTCACCCCGTAGGAGGCGCTCAGCTCCCGTTGCGGCGGCAGCGCCTCCCCTGGGGCGTAATGTCCCGACCGGATCTTCGTGGCGAGGTCGGCGGCGATGGCGCGGTATCTCGCCTCGTGCCCGGCGTCGGGGGTCATCGTGGTCGGTCACACTCCTGGTCGAGGGCTTGCCGCAGGGTCATGAGGAAGGACTGCAGGTCGTCCGGTCCGGCCCCGTCGAGCACCCGTCGCATGACCGCGGCGCCGACCACGACGCCGTCGGCGTGCCGGCGGGCCTCGCGTGCCTGGTCCGGGGTGGAGATGCCGAATCCTAGCAAGACCGGCAGGTCGGTGACGTGCCTGATCCGTCCGGTGAGCTCCGCCGCCGAGGCGGCGAGCGCGGTCCGCTCGCCGGTGGTGCCCATCACCGACACCGCGTACACGAATCCGCGGCTGTGGCGGGCGATCTCCGCCAGCCGCTCCCGCGGCGTGGACGGCGAGGCCAGCAGGGCCGGCTCGATCCCGGTGGCGGCGGCGACGTCCGTCAGCTCGTCGGCCTCGTGCACCGGCAGGTCGGGCACGATCAGGCCGCTCACCCCGGCCCGTCGCAGCGCCTCGCAGAAGGCACGGGGCCCGTCGTGCAGCACCAGGTTGTAGTAGGTGCTGACGACGAGCGGCACACCCAGATCCGGCAGCCCGGACAGGTCGGCGAGGATCCGGCGGGTGCTCGCCCCCCGGTCGAGCGCCGCCTGGCTGGCCTGCTGGATGGTGACGCCGTCCAGCGTGGGGTCGGAGAAGGGCAGGCCGACCTCGATCGCGTCCGCCCCTGCGGCGGCGAACGCCCGCAGGTAGCCGGTCCAGCCGGGCGTGATCCCGGCGGTGACGTACGGCATGAGCAGGCCGCGGCCGGCGTCCCGGCGGGCGCGCAGGTGGCGTTCGACCGCGCCGGCGGTCAGGGCGGAGTTCGTCACAGCAGCTCCTTCAGCGTCGAGACGTCCTTGTCGCCCCGGCCGGACAACGTCATGAGCACCGTTGACCCCGCGGCCAGCTCTCCGTCGCCGGCCGCGCGGATCACCCAGGCGAGGGCGTGGGCCGATTCGAGCGCGGGGACGATGCCCTCGGTGCGCGCCAGCCGTACGGCCGCGGCGATAGCCTCGTCGTCGGTCACCGTCACGTAGCGGGCCCGGCCGAGGTCGCGCAGGTGGGCGTGCTCCGGGCCGACGCCCGGGTAGTCGAGCCCGGCGGCCACGGAGTGCGCCTCGACGATCTGCCCGTCGTCGTCCTGCAGGAACAGCGAGCGGGAGCCGTGCAGGACGCCGAGCCGGCCGCGGGCCGCCCCCGCTCCGCCCTCGGCCTCGACGCCGACCAGCCGTGCCGGGGTGTCGGCGAACCCGGCGAACGTGCCGGCCGCGTTGGAGCCGCCGCCGACGCACGCGACCACGTGGTCCGGCACGCCGGTCCGCAGCTCGGCGGCGCACTGCGCGCGGGCCTCGTCGCCGATGACCCGCTGGAACTCCCTGACCAGCCACGGGTACGGATCCGGCCCGACGACCGAGCCGATGCAGTAGTGGGAGTCGGCGGTCGCGCCCACCCAGTGCCGCATGGCCTCGCTGGTGGCGTCCTTGAGCGTGCGGCTGCCCGTGGTCACCGGGACGACCTCGGCGCCGAGCATGCGCATGCGGAAGACGTTCAGCGCCTGCCGCTCGATGTCGCGCTCGCCCATGAAGACCGTGGCCTCCAGCCCGAGCAGCGCGGCGGCGGTCGCGGTGGCCACGCCGTGCTGGCCCGCGCCGGTCTCGGCGATCAGCCTGCGCCGTCCCATCCGGGTGGCCAGCAGGGCCTGGCCCAGCACGTTGTTGATCTTGTGGGATCCGGTGTGGGTGAGGTCTTCGCGCTTGAGGTAGAGCTCCACGCCCAGCGCCTCCGACAGCCGGCGGGCCGGCGTGAGCGGGGTCGGCCGCCCGGCGTGCACGGCGAGCAGCCGCGCCAGGGCGCCGCGGAACCCCGGATCGGCCCACGCCTCCCGGAACGCCTCGTCCACCTCGCGGCAGGCCTCCACGAGGGATTCCGGGGCGTACCGTCCGCCGTACTCGCCGAACCGGCCCCGCGTCAGGGGCTCGCCCATCGTCCCGGCCGGCGTGGCCGGCTCGCGCCAGGGCAGCACGTTTCGCATGCCATACTCCCGTCGTTATAGAACTCTCGACAGAGTTCTATAACAGTGAGTGTGACATGGACGGCGCGGGCCCGCCACTGCCGCCTCAGTCGTGGGACGGTCCCGGCGCCGGCTTGGTCTTCGTGCCGACGCCGCCGAACAGCGCGAGGCCGCTGATGACGACCCTCGGCGCCCCCCGCCTGGCGCGGACCGCGCTCCTGTCGAACGCGCCGAACAGCCCGAACCCCTTGACCTCGACCTCCACGTCGTCGGGCACGATCACCTCCGTGTACCCCCACAGGGCGAAGGCGCGCACCCGGATCTCCTGGCTCGCGAAGCGGGCGTCGCGCAGGTCGATCTCGCCGCCGCCGAACATCGAGAACGACGTGAACGCGCGCGGCGCGACCCAGCGGCCCTTGCGGCTGAACCAGCCGAACACGCTGAAGGCGAAACGGGAGCCGGGCTCCTCCGCCACCACCAGCGAGTCGGCGCGCGTCGGCTCGGGCAGGCCGCGGCCCGCGTGCGCGAGCTCGCCACGGGTCCGGGCCCCGTAGATCTCGCTCAGCCGCTGGTCCAGCTCGGCCAGCTCGATCCGGCCCGCGGCGGCGGCGTCCTGGAGCCGCCGGGCCGCCCGCTCACGCTCCTCGTCGGAGGGGCGGGTCTGGCGGTCGGGGAAGGGGGTGACGTGCTCGGCCATGCTCTCGGTCCTGTCTGCGGAATCAGCGGGCAGGACCATCTTATTCTCCAACTGGAGAACAAGTCAGCCGGACTCCTCCGCCCCGGACTCCTCCACCATGTGGGCGCCCATCATCCGCGCGAGCTGGACGCGGAACTCCGCCGCGTGCGCCGGGTCGTCGGGGTCGTGACCCAGGCCCGCCAGCCACGACCGGCCGCCGATGGCGAAGCCGTACGCGGCCGAGAGCCCGATCAGCACCACCGCCTCGATCCGCGCCCTGCCCGGCACGGGCCGGCCCCCGAGCGCGTCCCTGATCCCGGCCTCCATCGTGTCGACCAGCTCCACCAGCGCCGGCCGTGTGGCGCCCCGGTAGTCGGCGTGCATCTCCGCCCAGACGAACAGGCGCAGGTAGCGCTCGTCCGCCAGGGTGTCGAAGACCACGTCCATGATGTCCGCCGCCAGCGGCACGCCGCCCTCGGCGCGGATGCGCTCGCGCACCCGCGCCTCGATGCGGTCGTTCTCGACGCGCAGCACCTCCCTGACCAGGGCGGCATAGCTGCCGAAATAGTGGGACACAAGCCCGTGGGCGACCCCGGCGGCCTCGGCGATCTGCCGCAGGCTCACGTTGTCCGGGCCCCGCTGCCTGATCAGCTCGGCCGCCGCCGCCAGCAGCTCGGCGCGTGACTCCGCAGGGTCGCGCCTGCGTCTCGGTGCCATGACCGGCAGTTTAGGCCGCGCGGCAGGGCCGTCCCGTCTGGGTCACCGGCGGGGGGTGAACTGGTTCAGGTCGTAGATGCCGAGCGTCTTCTCGATGTCGGCGACCTGTCCGACGACGCCGGTGAAGCCGGCCGGGCCGAAGCGGCGGTGCTCCTCGTCCTCGAAGGTCTCGGCCAGCTCGCTGAACTCCTTGGGCGGGATGACCTCGCGCATGGCGGGGAAGACCACGGTGTCCTCGCGGGCCTCGTGGGGCTCGTACATGCGGACGAAGGCCGCCAGGTCGGCGGCGAGGTCGCGACGGGCCCGCTGGGGGACGGCTCTGGCGGTGACGTCCAGGATGCGGCCGGTCAGCACGCGGCCGCGCTGGTGCTGCCGGACCAGGACGGGGACGGTGTCGGTCAGCTTGCCCGCCTTGACCAGGCGCGGGAAGACGTAGCGCTCTTCGAGCTCCTCGTGGTACTCCTCGATGAACGTACGGATGATGCCGGCCCCGGCGTGCAGGGGCCGGATCGGCACCGGCTCGCCCGCGCCGATCCGCCGGATGCCCTCGCGGTAGATCAGCAGGACGCGTTTGAGCACGCCGTGCTCGCGCATGAGGTCTTCCGGCGGCGTGACCGGCACCTCTTGTCCGGCCTGTTTCCCGAGGGTGGCGGGGGTGGAGGTGGCGCACGCGGCCGGCACCACCGCGCCGCAGGTCAGGGCGACGGGCAGGCCGAGCACGTTGCGGCGGCGCATGTCCGGTGCCGCGCGGTCGTCCCGTGCTTCGTCGCTCATCATGTGTCCCCGATCCCCAGCCTGTCCGCTTCGCCTCAGATGCCTGCCCGGTCGCCGGTGATCCGACCCGGCGACGGAGGTAATGCTTCCCCCTGGCCGGGCGAGGTCGCTTCACGCCGAGCGCGCGGTGATCGCCCGGCGCAGGCCGTACGCGGCCGCGCCGGCGGCCAGCACCGCGGCCCCGGCGATCACCGAGGAGAGCGGCAGCGCGAAGGCCAGGACCAGGCAGCCGGCCAGGCCGGCCGCGGGGATCGGCCGCGCCGGGCGGCCCTCGGCGCGGGTGAGGGTCCACGCGCTCGCGTTGGCGACGGCGTAGTAGACCAGCACGCCGAAGGAGGAGAAGCCGATCGCGCCGCGCAGGTCCGCCGTGGCGGCCAGGACCGCGACGACCGCGCCGACGACCAGCTCGGCGCGGTGCGGGACCTTGAAGCGGGGGTGGACGGCGGCCAGCACGTGCGGCAGGTGCCGGTCGCGGGCCATGGCCAGCGTGGTACGCGACACGCCCAGGATCAGCGCCAGCAGCGAACCGGTCGCGGCCACCGCGGCGCCCGCGCCGACCACCGGCGCGAGGGCGGGCAGCCCGGCCGCGCGGACGGCCTCGGCCAGCGGGGCGGTCGCCACGCCCAGGCCGGTGCCGCCCAGCACGGACAGGACCGCCACCGCGACTCCCACGTAGACGACGAGGGTCAGGCCGAGCGCGAGCGGAACGGCCCGGGGGATGGTCCGGGCCGGGTCACGCACCTCCTCGCCCAGCGTGGCGATGCGGGCGTAGCCGGCGAAGGCGAAGAACAGCAGGCCCGCCGCCTCCAGGACCCCGCCGACGCCGGCGTCCGAGGTCACGTCGAGGCGGGCGGCGTCCGCGGCGCCGGAGGTCAGGCAGGCCAGCACGACGGCGGCCAGCACGGCCACCACCACGACGACGATCCCCCTGGTCAGCCAGACGGTCTTGCGCATCCCCGCGTAGTTGACCGCGGTGAGCGTCACCACGGCGGCCACCGCGACCGCGTGCGCCTGCTCGGGCCACAGGTAGGCGCCCACGGTCAGCGCCATCGCCGCGCACGAGGCGGTCTTGCCGACCACGAAACCCCATCCGGCCAGGTAGCCCCAGAAGTCCCCGAGGCGCTCGCGCCCGTAGACGTAGGTGCCGCCGGAGGTGGGATAGCGGGCGGCCAGCCGGGCCGAGGAGGTGGCGTTGCAGTAGGCGACCAGCGCGGCCAGCGCCAGCCCGACCAGCAGCCCCGAGCCGGCCGCCCGCGCCGCCGGAGCGAACGCGGCGAAGACCCCGGCGCCGATCATGGAGCCCAGCCCGATGACGACGGCGTCGGTCAGGCCGAGGCGCCGCTCCAACCGGTCCTTACCGGCGGACGTGCCCGCCACGGTGACCTCCCGTTTTCCCGGACCCACGATACTGTCGCCGTTCTGACAGGCTCAGGAGGCGGGCTGGAACAGCTCGACCAGGTTGCCGGCGGGGTCGGCGAGCAGGATCTGGCGGCCGCCGGGGCCGGTGACCACGTCGCTGCGGAACGGCAGGCCCGCCTCGCGCAGCCGGGCGACCTCGGCGTCCAGGTCGTCCACGACGAGGTGGATGCGGTTGCGGCCGGCGCCGGCGTCCTGGGCGGGGGTGGCGCGGGCGCCGGAGCTGGCAGGGCCGGACAGCAGCAGCCGCAGCGGTCCGCGTACCACGTCGGCGAAGGCGGGCGCGGCGTCGAAGTTGACGGTGAAGCCGAGGTGGGCGGTGTAGAAGTCGACGGCCGCGCGGACGTCGTCGACGATGTAGCGGACGCTGGCGACCTGGTCGGCTGCGGTCATGGCCGGACCTCCTGGCGTGGGGCGGGGAAGAGGACGGGTTGCAGGTGCCGGACGCGGGTGTCGATCTCGGCGGCGGTGCGGTCGAAGGCGGGGTAGCCGTCCTGGTCGGCGGCCGGGTCGGGGATGCTCCAGTGCAGGCGTCGCGGGTGGCCGTCGAAGTCGGGGCAGACCTCGCGGACCTTGTCGCACAGGCTGATCACGTAGTCGAAGCGGCGGCCGGTCAGCGTGTCCAGGCTCCGGGGGCGCCGGTCGGCGATGTCGATGTCGTACCGGCGGCGCAGCACGCGTACGGCGTGGGGGTGCAGGCGGTCCTTTGGGTGGCTGCCGGCGCTGGTCACCTCGGCGCGGCCGCCGGTGCGGTGGCGCAGCAGGGCCTCGGCGACGGGTGAGCGGGCGCTGTTGCCGGTGCACAGGAACAGCACGGAGGGCGCCCCCGCCGAAGCGCCGGCCGCGCCGGCCGCGCCGGCCGCGCCGGCGGTCTCGGCGATCCCGGCGGGGGACGGCCGCAGCGCGGGATGCAGGGCGGCGCCCGCTGCGGCCAGCGCGTCCGCGCAGCGCTCCAGGTCCAGGTGGTAGTAGCTGTCGCGGCCGTCGAAGCTGCTGCGGCGGGCGGTGACCAGCCCGGCCGAGCGCAGCAGCCGCAGGTGGTAGGAGACCAGGTTCTGCGGTTCGCCGACGAGGGCGACGAGCTCGCGCACGCGCAGGTCGCCGTGCGCCAGCTCGCTCAGCAGCCGCCAGCGCACCTCATGGGCGGCCAGCCGCACGAACGGCGGCGGTACGGCCCGGCCGGACAGCTCCATGCTCCGCACAATACATCAAACCTGCTTGATGTATTCGGCTGAGGTGCGGCGGGAGCGGGCCATCACCAGCCCGCCGAGGATCATGGCGACCGGCCCGACCACCAGGCACACCCAGCCGCCGACGATGCCGTAGCCGGTGCCGGGGCCGCCCTCGGCGGCGGCCACGACCAGCGCGCCGACGACCGTGGCGGCCAGCCCCGCCGCCAGGGCCACGATCGCCCCCCTTCTCCTGGTGACGGGGCGGCTTGAGCGGCGGGCCAGCGCCAGGGCGCCGACGACGACGCCGGCCAGCCCCAGCGCTATGCCCACCATGGACCAGAGGCGCCCGGTGGTCATGGCGTAGGCGTCGACGGGCTGGGCCAGAACGTTCGTGGTCGCCAGCAGATGAGGGACGGACATCGGGATTCCTTTCGACGGGGGTGACGGCCTCGATCGTCGCGTCGTCGCGGCGCCCCCGGCCTCCGCCTGCGGTCGGCGCCGGCTACGTAGTTCCGCGTAGCCGGCTCGTCCCTCGCTACGCCCGTCGTCGTAGGCGGCCGCGCGTCCGGGCGGAGGGCGCTCGACGTGGAGGAACCGTAGGATCGCGGCATGAAACACCGCGTGGCGTCGTTGCGCCTGCCGATGCCGGCGCAGGAGGCGTTGCTCGCGCTCTTCGTCACCGTGATGCAGGTTCAGGGCACGATGGTGCGCAATGCCGGCGAGGTGGTCCAGCGTCCCCTCACCGACCTGGGCAACCTCGGCTATGTCCTGCTGATCGTGAGCGGCCTGGCCGTCGCCGTGCGCCGCCGGTGGCCGGTGCCGGTGTTCCTCGTCACCGCGTTCGCCAGCCTGGCGTACTACACCCTCGACTTCCCCGACGGGCCCGGCTGGCTCGGGCTCTTCGTCGCCCTCTACACGGTCGCCGCCTACGGCGACGGACGCAGGTCGCTGGTGACCGCCGGCGTGGGCATCTCGGTGCTCGCCGTCTGCTGGCTGGTCGCCGCGGCCGACGTCGAGCCGGGCGCGGCCATCGGCTGGGTGTACTTCAGGATCGGCGCGTCGGTCATGAGCGCGGCGCTCGGCGAGTCCGTACGGACCAGGCACGTCATCGCGGCCGAGGCCCAGAAGCGCGCCGAGCTGGCCGAACGCACCCGCGAGGAGGAGGCGCGGGCGCGCGTGGACGCCGAGCGGCTGCGGATCGCCCGCGAGGTCCACGACACCGTCGCGCACGCCATAGCGATCATCAACGTCCAGTCCGGCGTCACCGCGCACGTGCTCGACAAGCGGCCCGAGGTGGCCCGCGAGGCGCTGCGCGCCATCGAGCAGACCAGCTCCCGCGCGCTGCGGGAGATGCGGGCGATCCTCGGGGTGCTCAGGGACGACGACGACGGCGAGCGGGTGCCGTACCCCGGGCTGGGGCAGATCGGCGAGCTGACCGCCAAGGCGCGGGAAGCCGGGCTCGACGTCGAGGTCGAGGAGAGCGCGCCCGGCGCGCCGTTGCCCAGCGCGGTGGGAGGCGCGGCCTACCGGATCGTCCAGGAGTCGATCACGAACGTGGTACGCCACGTCGGGCCGACCCGGGTGACGGTGGCGCTCAGGCCGGGGATCGAGGATTTGGAGATCCGCGTGACCGACGAGGGCCGCCGGGCCGCATCGGAGCAGCGTCCCAGGGGGCCGGTCGGGCCCGGCCGCGGGATCGTCGGCATGCGCGAGCGCTGTCAGCTGCTCGGCGGGGAGCTCGACGCGGGGCCGACCCCGGACGGCGGGTTCGAGGTCAGGGCACGGCTGCCTCTCGCTCCGACCGGGCCGAGCCTGTGACCGCGGCCGGCCCGCCGCCGGACGGCGCGTCGATCAGGGTGCTGCTCGCCGACGACGAGGGTCTCGTGCGATCGGGGTTCAAGGTCCTGCTCGACCTGGAGGACGGCATCACGGTGGTGGGGGAGGCGACCGACGGCGCCGAGGCCGTCGAACGGGCCCGCGCCACCCGCCCCGACGTCGTCCTCATGGACATCCGCATGCCCAGGGTGGACGGGATCCAGGCCACCGCCCAGATCGCGCGGACGCGCGGGCTGGAGCGGGTCCGCGTCCTCATCCTCACCACCTACGACACCGACGAGTACGTCTTCGACGCCCTCCAGGCCGGCGCCAGCGGCTTCCTGCTGAAGGACGCGGGACCGGCCGAGCTCCTGCACGCCATCCGGGTGATCGCCGCCGGGGACGCGCTGCTCGCGCCGCGGATCACCCGGCGGCTCATCGGCCAGTTCACCGCGCGCCGTACGGCCGCGCGGGCCGCGGAGGACCGGCTCGCGGTGCTGACCGAGCGCGAGCGCGAGGTGCTGGCCCTGGTGGGGCAGGGTCTGAGCAACCAGGAGATCGGGGCCGAGCTGTTCCTCAGCCCGGCCACCGCGCGCACCCATGTCAGCCGGGCGATGGCGAAGCTGGGCGCGCGCGACCGCGCCCAGCTGGTCGTCATCGCCTACCGGACAGGGCTGATCAGCCCTTGAGTCCCTGGTTCAGGAGTTCCTGGCGTCCTCCAGGACGCGGGCGGCCTCGCGTTCGTACGAGCGGCGGGAGGCCAGCACCACGAGCCCGCCGAGGATCATGGGCACGATCAGCGCGTACATGGCGGCGAGGAGTGAGCCGGTCGCGTCCGAGGCGATGCCCACGATGAGCGGGCCGAAGGCGGCGCCGATCGTCAGCAGGACCTGCAGGACGGCGAAGCCGACGCCCCGCGACGAGGCGGCCACGACGTCGGCGATGCACGCCGTGCAGGTGGGGATCGCGGTGGAGGAGATCGTGACGGCCAGCAGGAGGAGGATCACCAGGGCCGCGGACGAGTCCGTGATCAGGGCGACGCCGAGGACGATCGAGCCGGCGGTGATGCCGGTGCCGCCGACGAGCAGCCGGCCGCCGGGGACCCGGCCGTGCAGCCGCTTGCCGAGGCGGGTGCCGATCACGGTCCCGGCCAGGACGCCCACGATGGTGATGCCGCCGCTGAGGCTGCCGGCGGCGCCGACCTCCATGCCGAACCCGCGGACCATGAGGGAGGGCAGCCAGAAGTAGACGCCGCCGAGGCCGAGGGTCAGGATCATCACCCCGAGGGAGACGAGGACCAGGGTGCGGATGGCCAGGACCTGACGGACCTGGGGCCAGAAGGGCCGCTTCACGGTCGCGCCGGGGGTGGGGGCGGGGTCGGCCTCGGGCGGCCCGGCCTGCGGCGGCTCCAGGGCGCCGGGCGCGGGTGCGGGCGCGGAGGAGGCGCCGGCGGTGGCCATGATCCGGTCCATCTCGCCGCGCTGCGGCTCGCGCAGCCGCCACACGAGGAGGGCGGTCAGGGCTCCGGGTATCGCCATCAGCAGGAACGCGGCCCGCCAGCCGAACGCCTGGCCGATGACGCCGCCGAGCAGCGTGCCGACGCCGCCCAGGTACGTGGTCATCCGCGTCCAGCCGTACACCTGCATGCGGGTCGCGGCGGGGTAGTAGTCGGCGAGCAGGCTGCCGACGGCGGGGTTGTCGATGTTCTCGGCGGCGGCGAGCAGCACCCGCGTGAAGTAGAAGAAGGCGAAGCCGGCGGCCAGGCCGGAGCCCAGGGTGGCCAGGGCCCAGACGAGGACCACCACCGCGATGATCTTCGTACGGCTGTGCCGGTCGGCGAGGTAGCCGGCCGGCAGCGCGACGAGCGCGGCGGCCAGGGCGGCGGCGGTCGGGATCGATCCGGCGGCGGTGTCGCTGAAACCCCATTCCTCCTGGATGAGGGGCAGCACGCCGGACATCAGGTTGGCTTCGATACGGTCGACCATTCCCACGATGAACAGCACCACGAACGGTCCCCATCCGAAGGGATTGGGATCGGTCGCGCTGATGCCGCCCGGTGGCGGGGACCCGAGTCGGCGACGTTCGCGGGCGACGGCCTTCACCATGTCTTTCTCCTCCGCGCTAGGTGCTCCCGTGTGGGGTGGTACGGCGGCACGGGAACGCAGAACGCTGTTCTAAAACAGGGTTCTAGGAAGAGAGTGTCGTACATCACACCGTGTTTCGCCAGTGCCTCCTGGGACCCGTAGTCTGGCCCCCTGTTCCCGCGCCACTTTCCGCGCCGCCGAAGGGGCTGCCGATGATCACCGACCCGACGATCCTCCGGATCGGCCAAGGGGTGGAGTTACATCACCACCAAGGTCAGCGCGAAGCCGCTCGTGACCTGTTCGCCGAGATCTGGGAGGACATCGGCGGCGAGGAGGGCGACCCGCTGCACATCTGCGTCCTCGCCCACGCCATGGCCGACGTGCAGGACGACGTGCACGAGGAGCTCGTGTGGGACCTGCGGGCGCTCGCCGCCGTCGGTCAGGTCACGGACGAGCGCCTGGCGGGGGCCGGGGTCGCGCTCTCGGTGGCCGGCCTGTACCCGTCGCTGCACCTCAACCTCACCGAGTGCTACCGCAAGCTGGGCGATCTCGACCGCGCCCGCGAGCACCTGCGGCAGGCCCGGGCCGAGATCGGCAGGCTCGGCGACGACGACTACGGGCGGCTCATCAGGGGCGGCCTGGAGCGGCTGGAACAGCAGCTGGGCGAGGCCGACGACCGGGCCGCTCCGCCCGGCCCGCCCTGAGCTCCAGGTGGGAGCCGGTGAGCCTAACCCGCACGCGCCGGTCGTGGGTGACGATGACGAGCGCGCCCTCGTAAGGGACCAGAGCCTCCTCCAGGTCCGATGACGAGGGCTGCGCTCAGCCAGAGCTTGTCGCCCCCGGCAAGCGTGGCGCGCTGATCACACGGCAGAGGGCGGGCAGGTGGGGTCGTCGGTCCGACCGCGCGGTCGGGGTGGCGTGGCCCAGGGTCAGCCGATCCAGCCGTTGCCGATCTTCACCGGTTGCTGGCTGCTGTAGCCGCGTCTGCTCTCGCCGGGGTAGAGCCACAGGTCCCAGGTGTCGTAGTTGATGGCGAGGATGTCCTGGTGGCCGTCGGCGTCCCAGTCGGCGACGCTCGCGACGAGATACCGCTGCCAGCCGTTGCCGATCTGGATGCGGGGTTGGCTGCTGAAACCCCGGATGCTTTCACCGGGGTAGAGGATCAGCAGATCGTTTCCGGTGCCGTTGCCGATGACGTCCTGGTGACCGTCGCCGTCCCAGTCGGCCACCCATCGGATGTAGCGGAGGACGCCGGCCATGACGACTCCCACCATTGGCTGACTGCTGTAGCCGCGCTTGCTCTCGCCGGGGTAGAGCCGCAGCCCGCCGCCTTGGTACTGCGCCAGGATGTCCTGGTGGCCGTCGCCGTCCCAGTCCGCCAGGCCACGGATGTGGTACCCGTCCCATCCGTTGCCGATCACCACCGGTTGCTGACTGCTGTAGCCGCGCTTGCTCTCGCCCGGGTAGAGCCACAGCAGGCCGGTGCTGCGCTGGATGGCGAGGATGTCCTGGTGGCCGTCGCCGTCCCAGTCGGTCATGCCGCGGACGTAGAAATCGTTCCAGCCGTTGCCGATCCTCACCCGCGGCTGGAAGCTGTAGCCGCGCCTGCTCTCGCCCGGATAGAGCCATAAGTAGCCGGTGCTGCTGTCGATGGCGAGGATGTCCTGGTGGCCGTCGCCGTCCCAGTCGGTCACGCCTCTCAGGGAGATCGTGGGAGTCGCGGTCGCGTGCGCGGGCGTGGTGGACGCCAGCGCGACGACTGTCGCGAGGAGGATCGTTGCGGCACGACGGGCTTTCGATGGGCGTTGAGCTGATCGCGGCACGTGTTCCTCTTTCTGTGCTGGAGCGACGGGTCTGCGCCGAGGATCGCATTCGCCGTTCCAGGTGTCGAGCGGCAGGGGCTGCTCACGTGTCGGGCCGGGCTCGACCAGGCCCTCGCCGTCGCGCAGGGCGGCGATCAGGGCCCTGGCCCGGGCGTGGCTGGCCGCAATCACCGAGGCCGACATCGGAGACCTCGGCCACACCGAGGGCTACGACCTGCTGTGGGTGCGTCGCAAGGGTGGCAAGCACCAGCCGCCAGGGACGGCCACCGCACACCTCCGGGCACTGGTCGTACTCGGGGCATCGCGCGGTGGCCGTTTCCGTCGAGGCTGTCCGCTCGACCGCGTAAGCAGAGCCGGGAGCGGGTGCCGTTGGAGGGCGTCGGTCACCAGAAGGTGCGCCATCGGAGAGCAGGCGCTGTCAGAGGGGGTCGGCGCGGCTCTCCGAACGGCCGCCACATGACGCCGTGATGGTCATGACGGTGCTGGGGATGTCGAGCTGGATCCGGTGCCACCGCCCGCGCGGGACGATGGCGGCGGTGCCGGCCGTCAGTCTGATCTCCTCCTCTCCTTCCCCCTGCCGTCCCGGTCGTTCTGGACGCAGGTAGAGGCGGATCTTGCCGATGACGCAGGACACGATCTCGTCGGACTCGGTGTTCACGTGCCAGTGGTCGGCGTGGACGTCGGAGCCGGTCCTGGCGTGGAACGCCTTCAGGTGCCAGCCATCGCGCCCGGCGTCCGCCGGCCGGGCGCCGGCGTGGATCCTGCCGCCCCGGGACAGGTGGATGCCGGATGCGGAGAGCTCGATCGGGGTCACGGTCATGGGGTCTCGGCGGTGGCGGTCAGGACCGCGCGGCCGAGGAGGTGGCCGGTGATGGTGAAGCCGAGGTAGGCGGGCGTGGCACTGGCCGGGACGCCGATGGTCTCGGTGTCGAGGGCGTGCACCACGACGAAGTAGCGGTGCGGGCCGTGCCCCGCCGGCGGGGCCGCGCCGAGGTAACGCGCCACTCGGGCGTCGTTGGGCAGTTGGTAGGCGCCGTCGGGGAGGCCGGAGCCGGTGTCGTCGCCCGCGCCTTCGGGCAGCTCGGTGACGGTGGCGGGGATGTCGGCCACGGCCCAGTGCCAGAACCCGGAGCCGGTCGGCGCGTCCGGGTCGTACACCGTGACGGCGTAGCTCTTCGTCCCCTCGGGGGCGCCGCTCCACGACAGCTGTGGCGAGATGTCCTTGCCTCCCGGGAGGCTTGCGGACATCTGTTCGGCGGGCCAGGGGGCGCCGTCCGCCAGCGTGGTGCTGGTGAGGGTGAAGGAGGGCGCCTGGGGCAGGCGGGCGAAGGGGTCGTTCATGTCTGGTCCTTCGAACAGGTGGTGAGGGTGTCGGCCGGTGGGTCGGCAGACGTGGGCAGCGCCATCGGGGGGCGCCGTTCACACATCATCGACTGTAACACGAATAATCGATTATTTGGCAGATGGTCTATCCTGAGGGCATGACGGCCGACCCCTCGACGAAACAGATGCTCTCCGAGCGTGTTCACACCCGGCTTCAGGAAGCGATCATGAGGGGCGAGTACGCCCCGGGTGAGGCGCTCAAGCCGCAGCAGCTGGCCCAGCAGCACCAGGTCAGCCTGGCCGTCGTCCGCGAGGCCCTGGTGCGGCTGGTGGGCGAGGGCATCGCGGTACGGCTGCCCAACCGCGGCTTCGCCGTCCCCGACTTCTCCGACCGGCGGTGGCAACAGATCGCCGAGGCCCGCCGTACGATCGAGCCGGTCATGCTGCGCCTGGCGATCGAGCGCGGCGACCTCGACTGGGAGGCACGGGTGCGCGCGGCCCACCACCGCCTGACCCGCACACCGCCGTACGAGCCGGAGGAAGGCGAGTACTACACCAGCGCGTGGTCGGAGGCGCACCGCGTCTTCCACCGGACCCTGCTGGACGGGTGCGGCAACCCCGTGCTGCTGGACACCTTCGACAGGCTATGGACGGCCGGCGAGCTGGCCCGCCGCTGGTCGGCGCAGCGCACACCCGACCGCGACGGCGCCGCGGAGCACCGCCGCCTGGAGGAAGCGGCGCTGGCCCGTGACGCCGACACCGCCACCGAGGTGCTGACCCAGCACCTGACGCTTACCGTCGCCGCCCTCACATCCGCACCTGATCAGGTCAAGCCGCAGTCGTGACTTTCGACAGGCAGCGAGATCAACGCTGATCGATCGCTCTCCACACGTTCGAATGCCTTCACGCCGGAGCTCACCATGCTGGGCATGCCGAGCTCCACTTGCCTGACGTGCCTCGCCGCATCGCCACCGACGCCGGGCTGCCCGCACCGGTGTGCCGCACCCTCACCCCGAACGGCCTGCGGCACAGCTTCATCACCCTGGCCCTGGTCGCCGGCGCGACGTGCGCGACGCCATCGGACTGCATATGAGCGTCCTCCTGGTGTCGGTACGGCCGGGGGCGTGGCGGGTGCGTCAACGGCCGCTCCCCGGGGCGGGAACGGCGTGCTCGGCGTCGCGGCTGACCTGCTCCCAGGCGGCCCAGGTCGCCATCCGCTGCCGGGAGATGTCGAAGGCCAGGTCGTA